>NZ_JARPAF010000002.1:1204373-2103485 GCF_029594735.1 Nitrospirillum amazonense | reverse complement strand
GATAAGTACCAACTGATTTGATTGACGGTGTGCGGTGCCGATGCTATTCGGCACCGCTTCCAACCAAGGTTTAGGACGATGGAAAGCCAGAATATCCGGATCCGCCTGAAGGCGTTCGATCATCGCGTGCTCGACCAGTCGACCAGCGAGATCGTGAATACGGCCAAGCGGACCGGTGCCCGGGTGCGCGGTCCGATCCCCCTTCCGACCCAGGTCGAGAAGTTCACGGTGAACCGCAGCCCGCACATCGACAAGAAGTCGCGTGAGCAGTTCGAGATCCGTACCCACAAGCGCCTGCTGGACATCGTCGATCCGACCCCGCAGACCGTGGACGCGCTGATGAAGCTCGACCTGGCCGCCGGCGTCGACGTCGAGATTAAGCTGTAAGTTTGAGTTGTGGGACCTCTCCCCCTGAGGATGTCCCCTGTTAGGAGAAGAGACTAAAATGCGATCCGGTTTGATCGCGCAGAAGCTCGGCATGACCCGCATCTTCACGGATGAGGGTGAGCACGTGCCGGTGACTGTGCTGAAAGTCGACAATTGCCAGGTCGTCTCCCACAAGACCGAAGACCGGGACGGGTACACCGCCCTGGAAATCGGCGTGGGCAAGGCCAAGGTGAAGAACGTCACGAAGGCTGAGCGCGGCCACTTCGCCAAGGCGAAGGTTGAGCCGAAGAAGAAGACCGTGGAGTTCCGGGTGACCCCGGACGCCCTGGTCGAGGTCGGTGCGGAGATCACCGTCGATCACTTCGTCGCTGGCCAGTTCGTGGACGTCACCGGGACGACCATCGGTAAGGGCTTCGCCGGTGGCATGAAGCGCTGGAACTTCGGCGGCCTTCGCGCCACGCACGGTGTGTCCGTGTCGCACCGTTCGCACGGTTCGACCGGTCAGCGCCAGGATCCCGGCCGCACCTTCAAGAACAAGAAGATGGCGGGTCACCTGGGCGTTGAGCAGGTCACCACCCAGAACCTGAAGGTCGTCTCGGTCGATGTCGAGCGCGGCCTGATCCTCGTCCGCGGCGCCGTCCCCGGCTCCGAAGGCGGTTACATCCTGGTCAAGGACGCCGTGAAGAAGAAGCTGCCGGAGGGCGTTCCCTTCCCGGCCGCCTTCCGTGCGCCGACGCAGGACGCTCCTGCCGCGCAGGAGGGCTGAGCATCATGAAGACGACCGTTAAGAACCTGAAGAACGAGCAAGTCGGCGAGATCGAGCTGGACGACGCCGTGTTCGGCCTGCCGGCCCGTGCCGATCTGCTGGCCCGCATGGTGAACTGGCAGCTGGCCAAGCGCCGTCAGGGCACGCACAAGACCAAGGGGATCTCCGAGATCTCCGGCACGACCAAGAAGCCGTGGAAGCAGAAGGGCACCGGCCGTGCCCGTCAGGGCTCCCTGCGCTCGCCGCAGTTCCGCGGCGGTGCGGTGATCTTCGGTCCGGTGGTGCGCAGCCATGAGCACGACCTGACGAAGAAGGTCCGCAAGCTGGCCCTGAAGACCGCCCTGTCGGTCAAGGCCGCCGAGGGCAAGCTGGTCATCCTGGACGACGCCCGCGCCGAGACCCACAAGACGAAGGCGCTGGTCGAGCAGTTCGGCGCCCTGGGCCTGAGCTCGGTTCTGATCATCGACGGCGCCAACCTGGATGAGAATTTCGTCCGGGCCGCCGGCAACATTCCTCACGTGGATGTGCTGCCGGAGCAGGGCGCCAACGTGTACGACATCCTGCGGCGCGACACCCTGGTGTTGACCCGCAACGCGGTCGAGCAGTTGGAGGCTCGCCTGAAATGAGCAAGAACGCGAAGCCGTTTGTGAGCGCCGAGCGCATGTACGACCTGATCGTCGCGCCCGTCATCACCGAAAAGTCCACCCTGGGCTCCGAGCATAACCAGGTCACCTTCCGGGTGCCCCTGGATGCCACGAAGCCCGAGATCAAGCAGGCCGTCGAAGGCCTGTTCAAGGTCAAGGTGACGGCCGTGAACACCATCGTCTCGAAGGGCAAGACCAAGCGCTTCCGGGGCATCGTGGCTCGCCGGTCCGACTTCAAGAAGGCCATCGTGACCCTCGCCGAAGGGCACACGATCGACGTCACCACCGGCGTGTGAGGGCATTAACGATGGCACTTAAGACTTACCGTCCCATTACCCCGAGCCTGCGTCAGCTGGTGCTGGTCGACCGCTCGGAGCTGTACAAGGGCAAGCCGGTTAAGCGTCTGACGGAGGGCCTGAGCGGCACCGGCGGTCGTAACAACACCGGTCGCATCACCGCGCGTCGCATGGGCGGCGGCCACAAGCGCCGTTACCGTCTGGTCGACTTCAAGCGCAACAAGTTCGACGTCCCCGCGACGGTCGAGCGTCTGGAGTACGATCCGAACCGGACGGCCTTCATCGCTCTGATCCGCTATCAGGACGGCGACCTGGCCTACATCCTGGCTCCGCAGCGCCTGAAGGCCGGCGACGTCGTCGTCGCTGGTGAGAAGGTCGATGTGAAGCCCGGCAACGCCATGCCGCTGAAGAACATCCCGGTTGGCACCATCGTCCACAATGTGGAGCTGCGTGCGGGCAAGGGCGGGCAGATCGCCCGTTCCGCCGGTACGTTCCTGCAGCTGGTGGGCCGCGACCAGGGTTACGCCCAGCTGAAGCTGCCCTCGGGTGAGCTGCGCATGGTCCGGGGCGAGTGCATGGCCACCATCGGTGCCGTGTCCAACCCCGACCAGTCCAACACCGTGATCGGCAAGGCCGGTCGCAACCGTTGGCTGGGCCGTCGTCCGTCCGTCCGTGGCGTCGCCATGAACCCGATCGACCACCCGCACGGTGGTGGTGAAGGCCGTACCTCCGGTGGCCGTCATCCGGTCACGCCGTGGGGCAAGCCGACCAAGGGCAAGAAGACGCGTAGCAACAAGAAGACGGACGGCCTGATTATCCGTCGTCGTCGCTCTAAGTAAGGAGTAGGACCCGTGACCCGTTCCGTCTGGAAGGGGCCGTTCATTGACGGCTACCTTTTGAAGAAGGCAGAGAAGGCGCGCGCGTCCGGCCGCAACGAGATCATCAAGATCTGGTCGCGCCGTTCCACGATCCTGCCCCAGTTCGTCGGTCTGACCTTTGGCGTTTACAACGGCCATAAGTTCCTGCCGGTGCTCGTGACAGAGAACATGATCGGACACAAGTTCGGTGAGTTCTCCCCGACGCGGACTTTCTACGGCCACGCGGCCGACAAGAAGGCGAAGAGGAAGTAAAATGAGCAAGCCTCAATCTGAACGGCCTTTCGCCGACAACGAGGCTGCGGCGCACGGCCGGATGATCAAGTCCAGTGCCCGCAAGCTGAACCTCGTCGCCCAGATGATCCGCGGCAAGGAAGCCGGCACCGCGCTGGCCATGCTGACCTTCTCCAAGCGCCGCATCGCCGGCGAAGTGAAGAAGGTTCTGCAGTCGGCCATCGCCAACGCCGAAAACAACCACCAGCTGGACGTTGACCGTCTGGTGGTTGCTTACGCCACCGTGGGCCGCGCCCTGGTGATGAAGCGCTTCCATGCCCGGGCCCGCGGTCGCGGCGCCCGTGTCGAGAAGTCTTACAGCAACTTGACCGTGGTGGTGCGCGAGCGCGCCGAGGAAGCCACGGGGGAGACCGCGTAACATGGGTCAGAAAGTCAACCCCATCGGGCTCCGCGTCGGTATCAACCGGACCTGGGACAGCCGCTGGTTCGCCAGCCGCGACTACGCCACGCTGCTGCACCAGGATCTGCGCCTGCGCAAGCACCTGCAGGGCAAGCTGGCCGCGGCCGGCGCCTCGCGCATCATCATCGAGCGGCCGGCCAAGAAGGCCCGCGTCACCATCCACACGGCCCGTCCGGGTGTGGTGATCGGCAAGAAGGGCGCCGACATCGAGAAGCTGCGCACCGATCTGGGCCGCATGACCGGTTCCGAGGTCAGCCTGAACATCGTCGAGATCCGCAAGCCGGAACTCGACGCCCGGCTGATCGCCGAGAACATCGCCAGCCAGCTGGAGCGTCGTGTCGCCTTCCGTCGCGCCATGAAGCGCGCCGTGCAGTCGGCCATGCGCCTCGGCGCCCAGGGCATCCGCATCAACTGCGGCGGCCGTCTGGGTGGTGCTGAGATCGCTCGTATGGAGTGGTACCGCGAAGGTCGCGTGCCGCTGCACACGCTGCGCGCCGAGATCGATTACGGCACGGCCACGGCTAAGACCACCTACGGCACCTGCGGTGTCAAGGTGTGGGTGTTTAAGGGCGAAATTCTGGCGCACGATCCGTTCGCCCAGGACAAGCGCGCCGATCAGCAGCCCGTCGCGGCGCGCTGAGGGTGAACGGATACTAGAGGGCAATTGCCATGCTGAGTCCGAAACGTACTAAGTACCGCAAGCAGCACAAGGGGCGCATCCACGGCGCCACCAAGGGCGGCAGCCAGCTGAACTTCGGCGCCTTTGGCCTGAAGGCGGTCGAACCGGCGCGCATCACCGCGCGCCAGATCGAGGCGGCCCGCCGCGCGATCACCCGTCACATGAAGCGTCAGGGCCGGGTCTGGATCCGGATTTTCCCGGACGTGCCGGTGTCGAGCAAGCCCGCCGAAGTCCGCATGGGCTCCGGTAAGGGTTCGCCCGAGTTCTGGGCGGCCCGCGTGGCCCCCGGCCGCATCATGTTCGAGCTGGATGGTGTGCCGGCGGACCTCGCCAAGCGCGCCTTCGAGCTGGCCGCTGCCAAGCTGCCGATTAAGACCCGATTCATCACCCGCCTGGGTGAGGGAGCTGAGGCATGACCAAAGCCGTCGACCTGCGCACGAAAAGCGTGGATGAGTTGCAGGACCAGCTCTTGCAGCTGAAGAAAGAGCAGTTCAATTTGCGCTTCCAGCGCGCCTCCGGGCAGCTGGAGAATACCGCGCGTGTCGGCCAGGTTCGGCGCGACATCGCTCGGATTAAGACCATCCTGGGCCAGCGGGAAACCGCTGCGCCCGTGTCCTGACAGGGGGAAGCGTTATGCCCCGGCGTGTTTTGCAGGGCACGGTTGTGAGCGACAAGGGCGACAAGACCGTCATCGTGCTGGTCGAGCGTCGTGTTATGCACCCCGTGTACAAGAAGTTTATTAAGCAGTCGAAGAAGTATGCTGCTCATGACGAGCAGAATGCTTATAAGGCTGGCGACACGGTGACGATCGAAGAGTGCCGTCCGATTTCCAAGCGGAAGCGGTGGGCCGTCGTCGTGGAAAGCGCCGCCCCGTCGGGCGCCGCCGTCTAACTGTTTTGCTTAAGGAAGCCAAACCATGATCCAGATGCAAACCAACCTGGAGGTCGCTGACAACAGCGGCGCGCGCCGGGTGCAGTGCATCAAGGTGCTGGGCGGCTCCATGCGGAAGGTCGCGGCCGTTGGCGACGTCATCGTCGTCTCGGTCAAGGAGGCCATTCCGCGGGGCCGCGTGAAGAAGGGTGACGTGCACCGCGCCGTCATCGTTCGCACCGCCAAGGAAATCCGTCGCACCGACGGTTCCGCCATCCGCTTCGACCGCAACGCGGCCGTGCTCATCAACAAGCAGGGTGAGCCGATCGGGACCCGTATCTTCGGGCCGGTCACGCGTGAGCTGCGCGCCAAGAAGTTCATGAAGATCATCTCCCTGGCGCCGGAGGTCCTGTAAATGTCGAAGATTAAGAAGGCCGACAAGGTCGTCATCATCGCCGGCAAGGACAAGGGCAAGCAGGGCGAGGTGATCGCCGTTCTGCCGAAGGAGAACCGCGTCAAGGTGCGCGGCGTGAACCTGGTGAAGAAGCACCAGCGTCCGACTCCGACCCAGCAGGGTGGCATCGTTGAGCTCGAGGCGTTCATCGACGTCTCCAACGTCGCCCATGTCGACCCCAAGACCAACAAGCCGACCCGCGTCGGCTACCGGATCCTGGAAGACGGCCGCAAGGTCCGTTTTGCCAAGGTTTCCGGTGAAGTCATCGACCTGTGAGGCGCGTTATGGCTGCCAGGCTTAAAGAACATTACGATTCCGTCGTTCGCGCCTCGCTGAAGAGCGAGTTCAACTACGCCAACGACCTGGAAGTGCCGCGGATCGAGAAGATCATCATTAACATGGGCGTCGGCGAAGCCACGTCCGATGGTAAGAAGATCAACGCCGCCGTCACCGATCTGACCGCCCTGTCCGGTCAGAAGCCGGTGGTGACCCGCGCCCGCAAGTCCATCGCGCAGTTCAAGCTGCGCGAGGGCATGGCCATTGGTTGCAAGGTGACCCTGCGCCGTGACCGCATGTACGAGTTCCTGGACCGTCTGATCACGATCGCCCTGCCGCGCGTCCGCGACTTCCGTGGCGTGTCGGGCACGAGCTTCGACGGTCGTGGCAACTACGCCATGGGTCTCAAGGAGCAGATCATTTTCCCGGAAATCGACTACGACCGCGTGGACGAAATCCGGGGGATGGACATCATCATCGTCACCACGGCGAAGACCGATAAGGAGGCCAAGGCCCTCCTGAAGGGCTTCCAGATGCCGTTCGCGAACTGAGCGGCAGGAGCTTCCCATGGCCAAGACCAGTTCTGTTCAGAAGAACAAGCGCCGCGAGCGCCTCGCGAAGCAGTACGCCGGCAAGCGTAATGCTCTGAAGGCCATCGCGTCCGATCGCACCCTGCCGCCCGAGGAGCGGTTCGCCGCCCGCCTCAAGCTCGCCGAGCTGCCGCGCAACTCCAGCCCGACCCGTATTCGGAATCGCTGCGAGCTGAGCGGTCGTCCGCGTGCTTTTTACCGCAAGTTTAAGCTGTCTCGTATTGCCCTGCGCGACCTGGCCTCTACCGGCCAGATCCCGGGCATGACGAAGTCCAGCTGGTAATCGGAGGTTCGGGAAATGGCGTTGAGCGATCCCTTGGGCGATATGCTGACCCGCATCCGTAATGGACAGCGGGCCCGCATGCAGTCTGTCACCAGCCCGGCCTCGAAGCTGCGCACCAACGTTCTGGAGGTGCTGAAGCGCGAGGGTTACATCCGTGGCTACTCCCTGGACACGGTTCGTCCGGGCGTCCATAGCGTGCGTATCGAGCTGAAGTATCACGAAGGCGAGCCTGTCATTAAGCAGGTGCAGCGCGTGTCGAAGCCCGGCCGCCGCATTTACTCCAAGATCGCCGATCTGCCGCGGGTCTTTAATGGCCTCGGCATCTCGATCCTGTCGACGCCCCGTGGCGTCATGTCGGACAGCGAGGCCCGTGCCGCCAATGTTGGCGGCGAGGTCCTCTGCAAAGTGTTCTAAGGAGCTGGCCACATGTCTCGTATCGGCAAGCATCCGGTGCCCGTTCCGGCCGGCGTGACCGTTCAGGTCACCGGCCAGAACGTCACCGTGAAAGGCAAGCTGGGCCAGCTCAGTCTGACCCTGGTTGACGACATCTCCGCCACGCTGGAAAACGGCGCTGTGGTGGTGAAGCCCGCGAACGACAGCCGCAAGGCTCGCGTGAACTGGGCCACCTCCCGCACGCTGCTGGCCAACATGGTCAAGGGTGTCGACACCGGCTTCACCAAGAACCTCGAGATCACGGGCGTGGGTTACAAGGCCGCCGTCCAGGGTCAGGAACTGCTCCTGAACCTGGGCTTCAGCCATGACGTGCGCTTCCCGATCCCGGCCGGCATCACGATGAAGTGCGACAAGCCCACTTCCATCTCGATCACCGGTTTCGACAAGCAGAAGATTGGCCAGGTTGCGGCTGAGATCCGCGCGTACCGTCCGCCCGAGCCCTACAAGGGCAAGGGCATCCGGTACGCGGATGAGGTCATCATCCGCAAAGAAGGCAAGAAGAAGTAAGGCGCACGATCATGAGCAATGCAAAAGTTCTGAGCGCGCGCCGCAAGCAGCGGGTGCGCACGCGGGTCCGGAAGCTGGGGCAGGGGCGTCCGCGCCTGTCCGTGTTCCGGTCCAGCCAGCACATCTACGCCCAGGTCATCGACGACGTGGCCGGCCAGACCAAGGCCGCGGCCTCGTCCATCGACAAGACCCTGCGTGCGGAGCTGAAGACTGGCGCCGACATCGAAGCGGCCAAGGCCGTCGGCAAGCTGATCGCCGAGCGGGCCAAGGAAGCCGGCATCACGGAAGTGGTGTTCGATCGCGGTTCGTACCTGTTCCATGGCCGGGTCAAGGCCCTGGCCGACGCCGCGCGCGAAGCCGGCCTGCAGTTCTAAGGGGTAGCGATTATGGCACGTAACGAGAGGGACGGCGGCAACAGCGGCGGTCGCGAGCGTGGCGGGGACCGGGATCGTACGCCCCGGGACCGCGAGGAAAGCGAGCTGGTAGAAAAGCTCGTTGGTATTAACCGCGTCGCCAAGGTGGTGAAGGGTGGCCGTCGCTTCGGCTTCGCCGCCCTGGTCGTGGTGGGTGACGCCAAGGGTCGCGTCGGCGTTGGTTCGGGCAAGGCCCGCGAAGTGCCGGAGGCCATCCGCAAGGCCACCGATCAGGCCAAGCGCTCCATGATCCGCGTGCCGCTCCGCGAGGGCCGGACGCTGCATCATGACGTGCACGGCCACTTCGGCGCCGGCAAGGTGGTGCTGCGCACCGCCGACGCCGGTACCGGCATCATCGCCGGTGGTCCGATGCGCGCGATCTTCGAGGCTCTCGGCGTCCAGGACGTCGTGACCAAGTCGGTTGGCACGTCGAACCCGCACAACATGATCAAGGCGACCTTCGACGCCCTGTCCCAGTGCGTCAGCCCCCGCGCCGTCGCCGCCCGCCGTGGCCGTCGCGTCAGCGATATCCTGGGCCGCCGCGAGGCTGGTGCCGAGGCGAAGGAGAGCGCGTGATGAGCGAGAAGAACACCGTCATCGTGACCCAGATCGGCAGCCCGATCGGCCGCCAGAAGGACCAGCGGGCGACGCTGGTGGGTCTTGGTCTCAACAAGCTGCACCGTACCAGCGAGCTGGAGGATACCCCTTCGGTCCGCGGTATGATCGCCAAGGTGCAGCACCTCGTGCGCGTCGAGAAGGCCTCCTGAGGCCTTCCCGATACGGCTTGAAGGGATAAAGTCATGAAGCTTACGGATATTCGCGACAACCCGGGCGCCCGCAAGGCGCCCACCCGGGTTGGTCGGGGCATCGGCTCCGGCAAGGGCAAGACCGGCGGCCGTGGCGTGAAGGGTCAGACCTCGCGTTCCGGTGTGTCGATAAACGGCTTCGAAGGCGGTCAGATGCCCCTGCATCGCCGCCTGCCGAAGCGCGGTTTCAACAACCTGTTCGGCACCGACTATTCGGTGGTGAACGTGGGCACCGTCCAGAAGGCCATCGATGAAGGCCGCCTGAACGTCGCCGACGTGATCACCGCCGAGGTGCTGGTCGCCGCCGGTCTGGTGCGCCCGTCCCGCGACGGCGTGCGCCTGCTGGCCAAGGGCAGCATCACCGCCAAGGTGGCGTTCGATGTCGCCGGCGCCTCCGCCGCGGCCGTGGCCGCCGTGGAAGCCGTTGGTGGCTCGGTCAAGGTGCCCGCGGTCGAAGCGGCTGCCGAGTAATTAAGGAAGTGCGGCCGGCGTTCGTGTTAAAAGCGAGCGCCGGCCGTCTTTCTTTCTGCCGCAGGTCTCCCCATCTGGGGTGGGACCCGTTAGGGGGACCGGCGACGGTCCCTTTTCTTTTGTCTTTTTGATACCGTCTGTGCCGCGCCCCTGAGAGGCGCCTCGATAGGAACGGATTCCATGGCTTCAGCCGCCGAGCAGCTCGCCGCTAATCTTAATTTCGGCTCCTTCGCCAAGGCCACGGAACTGAAGAAGCGGCTCTGGTTCACCCTGGGAGCGCTCATCGTTTTCCGCCTGGGCACCTACATTCCCCTGCCGGGCATCAACGTCCAGGCCTTCGCCGACGTTTTCAACCAGGCCAAGGGCGGCATCCTGGGCATGTTCAACATGTTCGCGGGTGGCGCCATTGAGCGCATGAGCATCTTCGCGCTCAACATCATGCCTTACATCTCCGCCAGCATCATCGTGCAGCTGCTGACGGCCGTGATCCCCAGCCTCGAAGCCATGAAGAAGGAAGGCGAGGCGGGTCGTAAGAAGATCAACCAGTACACCCGCTACGGCACGGTGATCCTGGCCATCTTCCAGTCCTATGGCCTGGCCGTGGCACTGCAGGGCGCCAAGGGCGGCACGGTGATCGATCCCGGCCCCTTCTTCATCATCAGCACCGTGGTCACCATGGTGGGTGGCACCATGTTCCTGATGTGGCTGGGTGAGCAGATCACTGCCCGGGGCGTGGGCAACGGCACCTCGCTGATCATCTTCACCGGCATCGTGGCGGCCCTGCCCAAGGCGCTGATGCAGCTGCTGGAACTGGGCCGTACCGGGGCCATCGGCTTCGGCATCCTGGCCCTGCTGCTGGCCATCGCCGTGGGCGTGATCTTCTTCATCGTGTTTATGGAACGCGCCCAGCGCCGGCTGATCGTGCAGTACCCGAAGCGCCAGGTGGGCAACAAGGTCTATGGGGGTGAAGCCTCGCACCTGCCCCTGAAGCTGAACACGTCGGGCGTCATCCCGCCGATCTTCGCCAGCTCGCTTCTGCTGCTGCCGGCCACCGTCACCGGTTTTTCCGGCGGCACCGGTCCGGAGATCCTGCAGACCATCGCCCGCTATGTCACCCATGGCCAGCCGCTCTATATCGTGCTGTACATGGCGCTGATCGTGTTCTTCAGCTTTTTCTATACCGCGGTCGTGTTCAACCCGACCGAGACGGCGGAGAATCTGAAGAAGTATGGCGGTTTCATCCCCGGTATCCGTCCGGGTAAGAACACCGCTGACTATCTGGACTTTGTTCTCACCCGTTTGACGGTGTTGGGCGCCGGCTACCTGGTGGTGGTTTGTCTATTGCCCGAACTGTTGATGGCCAAGAACGCTATTCCTTTTTATTTTGGCGGCACCAGCCTGCTAATTGTGGTAACGGTGACTATGGACACGGTCGCCCAGATCCATTCGCATCTGCTGGCGCATCAATATGAAGGCCTCATCAAGAAGGCAAAGCTGAGGGGGAGGCGTGGATGAACCTGATTCTTCTGGGGCCGCCGGGCGCCGGCAAGGGAACGCAGGCGCAGCGGCTTGAACGGAAGTTCGGGTTGGTGCAGTTGTCGACGGGCGACATGTTGCGGGCGCTGAAGGATAGCGGCAGCCCCCTGGGTCAGCAGGCCAAGGAGATCATGGCCGCCGGCAAGCTGATGCCGGACGCGATCATGGTCGAGATGATCGCCGACCGCATCACCCAGCCGGATTGCGCCAAGGGCTTCATCCTCGACGGCTTCCCCCGCACGGTTCCACAGGCTGAGGCCCTGGACCGCATGCTGGCGGACAAGCACCTGAAGCTGGACCACATCATCGAGATGGTGGTGGACGACGCAGCCCTGGTGGAGCGTGTGACCGGCCGGTATACCTGCGCCAAATGCGGCGCCGGCTATCACGACAAGTTCCACCAGCCCAAGGTGGCGGGCGTCTGCGACATCTGCGGCTCGACCGAGTTCAAGCGCCGGGCCGACGACAACGCCGAGACCTTCACCAAGCGTCTGGCGGAATACCACGCGCTGACGGCGCCCATCCTGCCTTACTATCAGGGCAAGGGCGTGCTGAAGCAGGTGGACGGCATGGCGGAGATCGACGAGGTCACCCGTCAGCTGGAAGCCATCATCGCCGCCTGAGCCTCGGGCGTCGCGGTTGTCCGAATAGGGAAAGGGCCGTTTCTCCAGTGGGGGAGGCGGCCTTTTCCTTTGGTGGCCTATCACCTGGCTGCATGCCCGGCGTGGGCGCCGCCCGCGTGGGCGCGGTTGACATCCGGTCGCGCCTGCGTATACTCCCGCATCCGATCCGTTCCGGGCTGTGGCCCTGCGGGTCCGGATGAAACCGGCTCTCGGCCCTGGCGCCCCTTTGGGGTGGCGGGACGGAGTTGGTTCGTATGTGCATTTGGAGATCCTGGAGTTTCCAGGTTTTCTTCGGATGAGATGCCCCGAAGGTCATTGGATGTCCCCGCCACGGGAGCCGGTGATCAGGCGGGGTGTGGACGAAGATCGCATCGCCCGGGCGTGACGCCGGGGCGGGCATGAACGATGGAGAAAGCGCGTGGCGCGTATCGCTGGCGTTAATATTCCCACCGCGAAGCGGGTGGAAATCGCCCTTCAGTACATTCACGGCATCGGTCCCTTCATGGCGAAGGAGATCTGCGGCAAGGTCGGCATTCCGCTGGAGCGCCGCGTGCATCAGCTGACCGACGACGAAGTCCTGCGTATCCGCGAAGTCATCGACAGCGACTACTCGGTCGAAGGCGACCTGCGTCGCTCTGTCGCCATGAACATCAAGCGGCTCATGGACATGGCCTGCTACCGCGGCCTGCGTCACCGCAAGGGCCTGCCGGTCCGCGGTCAGCGCACGCACACCAACGCGCGCACCCGCAAGGGCCCGGCCAAGCCGATCGCCGGTAAGAAGAAGTAAGCTGAAGGACTGATAAGAAATGGCAAAGCCCAACGCTTCTGCCGCCCGGCTTCGTCGCCGCGAGCGCAAGAACATCACCTCGGGCGTGGCGCATGTGAACGCCTCGTTCAACAACACCATGATCACCATCACCGACGCGCAGGGCAACACCATCGCTTGGTCCTCGTCGGGCATGATGGGCTTCAAGGGTTCGCGCAAGTCGACCCCCTACGCCGCCCAGATGGCCGCCGAAGACGCGGGCCGCAAGGCCCAGGAACACGGCATGCGCACCCTGGAAGTGGAAGTGAAGGGTCCGGGTTCGGGCCGTGAGTCCGCCCTGCGCGCCCTGCAGTCGGTCGGCTTCCAGATCACGTCCATCCGCGACGTGACGCCGATCCCGCACAACGGCGTTCGCCCGCCAAAGAAGCGCCGCGTCTGATCGTTCTACCGATTACGGAGGCGGCCCTTGCGGCCGCTTCCGGTCCAAACGCTTCCGCGTTTCCCCGCCGCCCCGGGACCGGCTTTCGCATGCCATCGCGATCGCCCATGCATGGGGGAGGTGGTCAGGTTCAGGACAGGGCGCCGGTCGCAGGACCGGCGCCCTGATCCGCACCCGACAGCGGTGAAACCGGGTGTCGTGTCCTCCCGATGGCATTAGAGGCAACTACCCGTGATTCAGAAGAACTGGCAGACCCTGGAAAAGCCCAGCAAGCTCGACGTGAACGTCGGTGCCGATCCGCGCCGTGAGGCCACCATCGTCGCTGGCCCGCTGGAGCGTGGCTTTGGCCTGACCCTGGGCAACGCCCTGCGCCGCGTCCTGCTGTCGTCCCTTCAGGGGGCGGCGGTCACCGCCATCCACATCGATGGCGTCCTGCACGAATTCTCCTCCATCCCCGGCGTCCGTGAGGACGTGACCGACATCGTTCTGAACATCAAGAACATGGGTCTGAAGATGGAGGGCGAGGGCCCGAAGCGGCTGCGCCTGCGCGCCGAAGGCCCCAAGGAAGTCACCGCCGGCATGATCGAGGTGACGGGCGACATCGAGGTGATGGATCCCGACCTGGTGATCTGCACCCTGGACGCCGGCGCCCGCCTGAACATGGAACTGACGGTCGAGAAGGGCAAGGGCTACGTCCCCGCCAGCCAGAACCGTCCGGAAGACGCCCCCATCGGCCTGATCCCGATCGACGCCCTGTACAGCCCCATCCGCAAGGTGGCGTACAAGGTGGAGAATACCCGCCTGGGCCAGCGCACCGACTATGACAAGCTGTCGCTGTCGATCGAGACCAACGGCGCCGTGACGCCCGAGGATGCCGTGGCCATCGCCGCCCGCATCCTGCAGGACCAGCTGCAGCTGTTCATCAACTTCGAGGAGCCGCAGGCCGTCACCGCGTCGGAGAAGTCCGACGAGGTGCCGTTCAACAAGAACCTGCTGCGCAAGGTGGACGAGCTGGAACTGTCGGTCCGTTCGGCCAACTGCCTGAAGAACGACAACATCGTCTACATCGGCGACCTGGTGCAGAAGACGGAAGCGGAAATGCTCCGCACCCCGAACTTCGGCCGCAAGTCGCTGAACGAAATCAAGGAAGTGCTGTCCCAGATGGGCCTGCACCTCGGCATGGAAATCCCGAACTGGCCGCCCGAGAACATCGAGGACCTGGCCAAGCGTCTGGAAGAGCCGTACTGAGCTTGATGTGAGGTTCTCCGCATCCGGTTACGGCCGGATGCGGAGTACAGGGCATAGGGCCCACCCCCGCCGTACCGGCCAGCGCCCCTTACGGGCACAGGCGGGCGTTTCGGGGATCGTCATAGGTGTCGGCATCCGACACCCGGACATGAAAGGAGAAGCACCATGCGTCACGGCGTTTCCGGGCGTAAGTTCAGCAAGACCTCTACCCACCGTCTGGCCATGTTCTCCAACATGGCCAATGCCCTGATTAAGCACGAGCAGATCAAGACGACCCTGCCGAAGGCCAAGGACCTGCGGCCGATCGTGGAGAAGCTGATCACGCTGGGCAAGAAGGGCGGCCTCGCCAACCGTCGCCTGGCGTTCGCGGAACTGCGCGACAACGCCATGGTCGACAAGCTGTTCACCACTATCGCCGAGCGTTACAAGGACCGTCAGGGTGGCTACACCCGCGTCCTGAAGGCCGGCTTCCGCTACGGTGACATGGCCGCCATGGCCGTCATCGAGCTGGTGGACCGCGACGTCTCCGCCAAGGGCCAGGACAGCGGTCCGGTCCAGGTGACGGAGACCGAGGAAGAAGCGGCCTGAGTCTAGGCTGTTCCACTTCCGGAATGGTAAGGGAAGGGGCGGATCCGTGAGGGTCCGCCCTTTTTCATTATCCCACCGGCGGGCCCGCCGGGGGCCCGTCGTGTAAGGCGAGGCTGGGCGGGGATGGCCGCTTTTTCCACTCTCGACGGGCGGGCAGCAAATCGCGCATCCTGCGGCCCGTCCATCGCCGGCGCGACAGGCGCGCCACCCGCGCGGACAGGAGGGTGAACCGGTGCGTATTTTGGGAATCAAGGCGGCTGTGGCCTGCCTGCTGTTGGCGGGGCTGGGCGGCTGCATGGCGCTGCCGTCGCAGCGCGAGGGCAAGCTGGACACGCACGCGGCCTGCGTGGCGCGCTGCAACCGCGACAGCCAGGTGTGCGGCGACACCAAGGCCGGGCAGAGCGATCATACGCCCGAACTGAACAACGGCATGTGCCAGCGCGACCTGAAATCCTGCCTGAACCGTTGCGGCGACCCGGGCTGAACCCTATCTCACCCCCGTCCCCTCGTTTCGATCAGACGTGAGAGTTCTTCCCCGTGACGCTTGAAACGCCGTTCCGCCGCCTAGTCTCCCGTTGCGCCCTGGTGGCTGTCGCCGCCGGCCTGGCCTTGACGCCGCCGGCCCTGGCCCAGCAGGTGCCGCAGAGCCGAGAGCAGATCACGCTCAGCTACGCCCCCCTGGTGAAGCGGGCGGCGCCGGCGGTGGTCAACATCTACAGCCGCCGTGTCATCAAGCAGCGCGTGTCCCCCTTCATGGAGGACCCGTTCTTCCGGCAGTTCTTCGGCGACGCCTTCCGCGGCGTTCCGCGCGAGCGGGTGGAGTC
Organism: Nitrospirillum amazonense; assembly: GCF_029594735.1. NCBI lineage: Bacteria > Pseudomonadati > Pseudomonadota > Alphaproteobacteria > Rhodospirillales > Azospirillaceae > Nitrospirillum > Nitrospirillum amazonense. Next base: position 2,087,997 of record NZ_JARPAF010000002.1, on the reverse strand, counting down.
CTCGCTGGGCTCTGGCGTCATCATCCGGCCCGACGGCCTGATCGTCACCAACGACCATGTCATCAAGGACGCCGACCAGATCACCGTGGTGCTGGCGGACCGGCGGGAGTTTCCCGCCAAGGTCATGAGCGCGGACGAGAAGGTGGACCTGGCCGTCCTGCGCATCGACACCAAGGGTGAGAAGCTGCCCACGCTGGACCTGGGCGATAGCGACAGCATCCAGGTGGGTGACCTGGTGCTGGCCATCGGCAACCCCTTCGGCGTGGGCCAGACGGTTACCAGCGGCATCGTCTCGGCGTTGGCCCGCACCGGCGTGGGCGTGTCGGACTTCAACTTCTTCATCCAGACGGATGCCGCCATCAACCCAGGCAATTCCGGCGGCGCGCTGATCACCATGGACGGCAAGCTGGCCGGCATCAATTCGGCCATCTATTCGCGCAGCGGCGGCTCGGTCGGCATCGGCTTCGCCATCCCGGCGGACATGGTGCGCTCCGTCGTCACCGCGGTGGAGGGGGGCGGCAAGCTGGTGCGCCCGTGGATGGGCGCCAGCGGCCAGCCGGTGACGCAGGAGCTGGCCACCAACCTGGGCCTGCCCCGGCCCCAGGGCGTGCTGATCAACCAGTTGAACCCCAAGGGGCCGCTTGAGCAGGCGGGCGTGAAGGTGGGGGACGTGGTGACGTCGGTGAACGGCCACCTGGTCGATGATCCGGAAAGCCTGCGCTACCGCATCGCGCTGCTGCCCGTGGGCGGGAACGCGACCCTGACCATCATCCGCAAGGGGGCCGAGACCAAGCTGCCGGTGAAGCTGATCGGCCCGCCGGAAGACCCGCCCCGGGATGAGACCGCGCTGGATGGCCGCCAACCCTTCGCCGGCACCACCGTCGCCAACATCAACCCGGCACTTGCCGAGGAGGTCGGCTACGCCGGCAGCTCCGATGGCGTCATCGTGCTGAAGGTGCAGCCGGGCACCACCGCCCAGGCCCTGGGCTTCCAGCCGGGCGACGTGGTGGTGAAGGTGAACGGCCAGCCCATCACGCGTGTGGCCGACCTGAAACGGTTGGTGAACCAGCCACAGCGCCGCTGGGACTTGGCTGTCCGCCGGGGTGATCAGGTGCTGACGCTGAGCGTCGGTGGCTGAGGGCTTCGTCGCCGGCTGACGCGGTTTGCCGCCGCGTCAGCCCGGCGCCCGGGCCGCCCACTCGGTCAAGGTCCGGACCAATATGTCCACGTCATGGGAATTTTGCGGATCGCCCCCTTGCGTCACCGGAATGGGGTGGCGATCGAAGCGCAAGCCTTCGCCATCCCTCCCCAGGAAGGTACTCATGGGGAAGGCGGTGCCGATGGCCGTCTGTTCCGGCGGATTCATCGAGACGTCGGCATACAGGTCCCGTGACGTGCCGGGGGGCAGGTCCAGCACCACCTGCCGCCAGGGCAAGTCATGCTCTTTCACATAGGCCTGGTCCTTTTCCCAGTCGCGCAGCCGGGAGACCAGGACGATTTCCAGCTTGTCCGCGCCCACCTGCTCCTGCACCTGGCGCATCACGCGGAATTCCGCGACGCAAGGGGCGCACCAGTGGGCCCACTGGTTCACCCACACGATCTTGCCCTTCAGGCTGTCGAAGCGGAACGGCTGCCCGGCCGTGTCCTTGAACGGCGCGGCGTGCAGGGCCGTGATGTGGCGGGCCAATTCCGCAGGGCTGTCGGTGCGCGTGATCCGTTGAACCGGCGGCGGTGTGGGCGACGTGGTTGTGGCGTCGCTGGCCACGGCCGCCCAGGGGAGGCTGGGGACCCCTGCCAAGGCCGCGCCCAGGATCAGCCGCGTCAGTATGTGGCTCATTGATATGCCCTGTTTCCATTGGGCTGGCCGGCGACCAGCGACCCACTTTGGTTTATACGGGGAACGTTTATGCAACCCGGCGAGGGTGTAAATGGGGGCCCCGCGACAGGCATCCCTGAAATGGACGATGCCAAGGCGGGCCCTACTCTGGCATGGTGTTCCGGGGCCCGCTGTTCCGGGTTTGTATCCTCATGAGTAAGGCGCGATGGTGAAGAGCGGATCGGGTTCCCTGTTCGAGGCGGAGGCGCCGCGCCCGCTGGCCGACCGGCTGCGGCCGACCGCGCTGGACCAGGTGGTGGGGCAGGAGCATCTGCTGGGACCCAAGGGGCCCATCGGCCGCATGGTGGCGGCCCACCGCCTCAGCTCCATGGTGCTGTGGGGGCCGCCGGGCTGCGGCAAGACCACCATCGCCCGCCTGCTGGCGCAGGCCACCACCCTGGCGTTCGAGCCCCTGTCCGCTGTCTTCTCCGGCGTGGCCGACTTGCGCAAGGTGTTCGAGGCGGCCAAGCAGCGCCGTCAAGCGGGCCAGGGCACCCTGCTCTTCATTGATGAGATCCACCGCTTCAACCGCTCCCAGCAGGACGGCTTCCTGCCCTATGTTGAGGACGGCACCGTCACGCTGGTGGGCGCCACGACGGAGAACCCGTCGTTCGAGCTGAACGCCGCCTTGCTGTCCCGCGCCCAGGTCTTCGTCCTGAACCGCTTAGGCGAGGAGGCGCTGGAGAAGCTGATCGGCCGGGCGGAGGCGGAGGAGGGCCGCGCCCTGCCGCTGACCGAAGACGCGCGGGCGGCGCTGAAGGCCATGGCCGATGGCGACGGGCGCTATTTCCTGAATTTGGTGGAGGAGATTTACGCCGTGGTGCGTCCGGGGGAGGACCCGCTCGACACCAACGCCCTGACCGTGGCGGTGCAGCGGCGCATGCCCCTCTACGACAAGGCGCAGGAGGGGCACTACAACCTCATCAGCGCCCTGCACAAGTCGCTGCGCGGGTCGGACACCGACGCCGCCCTCTACTGGTATTCCCGCATGCTGGCGGGCGGCGAGGACCCGCGCTACATCGCCCGCCGCCTGGTGCGCTTCGCCAGCGAGGATATCGGCATGGCCGATCCCCAGGCCCTGACCATGGCCCTTGCCGCCTGGGACGCCTATGAGCGCCTGGGCAGCCCGGAGGGGGAACTGGCCATCGCCCAATGCGTCATCTACCTGGGCACGGCGCCCAAATCCAATGCCGCCTACATGGCCATCAAGCAGGCGCAGCGCGCCGCCAAGGAAACGGGCAGCCTGATGCCGCCCATGCACATCCTGAACGCGCCCACCCGTCTGATGAAGGATCTGGGCTACGGCAAGGGCTACAACTACGACCACGACACGGCCGATGGTTTTTCCGGCCAGAATTATTTCCCCGATGGCATGGCGCGGCGGGAGTTCTATCAGCCGGTGGAGCGCGGCTTTGAACGCGAGATCAAGAAGCGCCAGGACTACTGGGCCAAGCTGCGCCAGCGCGCGGCGGAGGGCAAGGAGAGCGGCGAGAGCTGACGCCTGCCCTGATGGGCTATGCCCTTGAAATTATTTGCGGAGAAGGGGGGCTTCCGGCACCTCTATCGCGGAACTCGCGCCGGCATGCCGCGCGCCCCTTCCTATTGAGGATTTCATGGACCGCAGACAGTTCCTGTCGGCCGCCGCCGTTCTGGCCGCCGCGACCACCCCGATGACGCCCTCCCTGGCCGAGGCCGCCCCCGCCGCTCCCCTCAACCCGCCCGGTATTCGCATGGCCGGCATCCGCATGATCCCGGTGGCGGGGGGCAAGTACAAGGTCTGGACCAAGAAGATCGGCAGCGGCGCCGTGAAGGTGCTGCTGCTGCACGGTGGCCCCGGCTTTTCCCACGAATACCTTGAGGCGATGGAGTCCTTCCTGCCCGAGGCCGGGATCGAGATGTATTATTACGACCAGTTGGGGTCGAACAATTCCGACCAGCCGGACGACACCAGCCTGTGGACCCTGCCGCGCTTCGTCGAGGAGGTGGAGGAGGTGCGCCAGGGATTGGGCCTGGACCAGTTCGTGCTCTATGGCCATTCCTGGGGCGGCATCCTGGCCATCGATTACGCGCTGAAATACCAGAAGCACCTGAAGGGCCTGGTCATTTCCAACATGGCGGCCGGCATCCAGGCCTACCTGAAGCGCGTCAATGCCCTGCGCAGCCTGATGAAGCCCGAGTCCCAGAAGCTGATCCGGGAGCTGGAGGCGAAGCAGGCCTATGACGACCCGGCGTACGAGAAGATCATGATGGAGGAGATGTATCCCCAGATGATCTGCCGCCTCGACCCCTGGCCGGAGCCTGTCACCCGCGCCTTCCGCCACGCCAACCTCACCATCTACAACCAGATGCAGGGAAAGAGTGAGCTGGAGGTGACGGGCAACCTGAAGGACTGGGAACGTTGGGATCAGCTATCCCAGATCAAGGTGAAGACCCTGACCATCGGCGCCACCCACGACGAGATGGATCCGGAAGATATGAAGCGCATGGCGACGCTGATGCCCAACGCCCGGTCCGTGACCTGCCCGCAAGGCAGTCACCTGTGCATGTGGGACGACCAGGACTTCTACTTCAAGAACCTGATCCCGTTCCTGAAGAGCGTGTAAGTATAGCTATAGGACCGGGCTATGCCCTGTCCGGCGCCATGGCGCGGGCGTAGTCCTTGGCCGCCTGCACGACGTGGGTGACGGCGCGGGCAATGTCGTCCGGCGGTTCGCCCTCGCGCGCCAAGGCGCTATCATCCATCGGCACGCCGCGCACCAGGGCGCCCAGCCGCATCGTGGCCGCCTCGCAATAGCCGATGCGCCGGGCGTCGGGCGGGCCGGGGATGGTGCGTTCGTCCAGCCAAGCGACGGTGGCGGCCCCCGCCAGGCGGCGCAGCGTTTCCAGAACGGCGCCGGCCTCGTCCAGGTGCGCCTTGCGCCGGCGGCCCTCCAGCACCATGCGCTGGCGCGTCACCTCGGCCGCCGTGCTGGCCAGGCCGGCGGCCCGGCGGGCGGCGTCGATCTCTGCATAGGGCGTCTGGCCCGCCCGCACCACCAGGGTGGCGTAGCGCATGTTGGCCTCCACCGCCGCCGCCAGCTTGTGGGGGAAGCCCTTGGGCTCCCGCTCCGGCCACAGGACCAGGCAGCCGGCCAGGCCGATGACGCTGCCCAGCGTGTTGTTGAAGGCGCGGGCCAGCGCGATGCCTTCGCCATGGGCGTTCAGGCCGGGGTGCAGCAGGTCGGCCACCAGCACGAACAGCGGCGTCAGGAAGGTGACGAACAGGCTGTAGCTGACGGAGCGTAGGGCGATGGTGGCGGCCGCCAGGGGGAAGATGGCCGCCAGCAGCGCGAGGGGCGTGGGCAGGGCCACGGCCAGGAAGGCAGCTGCGGCGCCGCCGATGACGCTGCCCACCACGCGTTCCAGGGTGCGGGGCCAAGTGGTGGCGGCCTGCGGCTGCATCACCACAACCGCCGCCATGGTGGCCCAGTAGGCATAGGCGACGTCGAGATAGGCGGTGACGGCGTAGGTTACCGTCACCACCAGGGCCACGCGCAGGGCATGGCGCGCGATGGGGGAGGAAGGGACCAGGGCCAGGCGCAGGGCCCGGGCGGGCGTCAGGCGGCGGCGCGGCGTCTCGTCCTGTTCGGGCACGGTGGCCAGTGCGCCGTCATCCACCGGCGGCGCCCAGGCGCGGGTCAGGTCGGCCAGGGCCTGGGCGCAGACCTGGGCCACGCGGCCCACCAGATCGTGCGCTGGCCGGGCGACGCGGTCCAGCACCTCCGCCTCATAGGCCACCAGGGCGCGGTCGGGCTCGGACCGCATCACCTGGCGGCTGGTGCGGGTCAGGGCGGCGCGCAGCTGGCGCAGCGGCAAGGTGTCGGCGTCGGTAGGTGTGCCGGTGGCGTGCGGCTCAAGGTCATAGCCCAGCGCGATCAGGCCGGCGAAGATGCGTTCGCCCGCCTCGATGGCGGCCAGCAGGGCGCGGCGGATGTCGCGCCCGTTGCCGCGCCCGGCGGAGAAGCGGCCCACGGCGGCACGCGCCCGCTCGATCGTGTCGCGCACCGCGCGGCGATGCTCGGCAGCATGCGCCTTCCAGCGCGCGTCCTGGGTGGCACCGCTGGCGTGCAGGGCCAGCAGTTCGGCCGTCATGTCACCGAGTTCGGAATAGATGGCGGCGACGGCGCGGCGGGCGGGGGCGTAGGGATGGATGCGCCACAGCACCAGGCACAGGGCCACGGCCCAGCCGCTGCCCAGCAGGAAGACGCCGGACAGGCGCAGGGCGTCCAGGGGCGCCATGGGATAGCCCACCGCCACCACGGCGACGCAGCAGGCCAGCACGCCCACCTGGGTGGCGGCCGGGCCGTAGACGCGGCTGAGGCAGCAGATGAACAGGGCGACGAACAGGGCCGCCGCCGCCCAGCCGTGCCCCAGCGCTGCCACCGCGCTGACGGCCCCCGCCATGGCCGTGCCGATCAGGGCGAATCCGCCCATGGCCCGCAGCCGTACGCCGAAAGGCCCGCCGGGGTCGGCCAGGCAGGCCCAGAAGGCGGCAAAGGCCGCCCACGACAGGATGGGCTGGTCCAGGTACAGCGCCAGCGTGACCATCAGCGCCACCGCCGTGGCGGCGCGCAGACCCTCGGTGATGCCGATCTGCTCCGGCGTCAGCGCGAACGACCGCGCCTGCAGCCAGCGCGCGAGCCGGGCCAGCGGGGAGGAGCGGTCGGTGGGCACCGTGTGGGCGTGGGACATGGAAACTCAAGTAGGCGAACGGGTGACCAGGGCAACGGTACCTCAAACTCGTTCGCAGATGCAGCATTGGTGTGTGCAATGTGGCATTGCTGCCGGGGCGACTGGCGCTTCCTGGCTGAAGGTGCCACGGGGTGGCCCCTGAGCCGGCACCTCAGCGCGCGGCCACCCTCTCCTCCAGCGCCGCCTTTACCGCCGCCACCGGCGCCGTCCAATCGCCCAGGCGCGTCTGCCGGAACAGACGCAGGGATGGGTACCAGGGGCTGGTGTCGCCCCTGTCGTGCCAGCGCCAGTCGGTGGTGGGGGACAGCAGCAGGGAAGCGGGGATGTCCAGCGCGCCCGCAAGGTGGATGCAGGCGCTGTCCGACCCGATGACCAGGTCCAGCCCGGCCACCAGGGCGGCGGTGTCGGCCCAGTCGCGGATGGAGGCGGCGGCGTCGCGGATGCGGCCAGGGGGGATGGCCGGATCGGTCAGGGCGGCCTTGGCCGGGCCCATCTGCAGGCTGACGAACTCCACACCCGGCACGTCCAGCAGCGGCAGCAAGGGGGCGAGGCCGGGCGAGCGCCAGTGGTCGTCGGGGAAGTCTGGATTGCCCTGCCAGAACAGGCCGACGCGCAGGCCCCGCTTGGGACCCAGCATCTGCGTCCAGCGCAGCTTGCGGCCGGGGTCGGCTTTAAGGTAGGGGCCGGTCCAGGGCACGGCGGCAGGGTCGGGGCAGAAGCGGCCGGGCAGGTCCATCATGGGCACCTGTCCATCCCAGGGCAGGGGGGCCGCAGAGCCCACACCCGGCGCCGGCGTCTGCGCGTCCACCACCACGGCGCCATAGCCCTGGGCCGCCACCAGCGGGGCCAGGCCGGCCGGCACCTCGATGGTCAGGCGGGCGCCGGCCGCGGTCAATTGGGGCAGGAAGCGCAGGCACATCAGCGTGTCGCCCACCCCCTGCTCATGCCAAACCAGCAGGCGCAAGCCGGCCGGGGTGCCCATGGATACGCCGGTCGACCAGGCCGGCAGGCCCTGGTGCCGGGGCGGCTTGGCGGCGGAGGGCCAGCGCCAGCGATAGTGCGCGAAGCCCTCGCGGTAGCGGCCCAGGCGCAACAGGCATAGGGCCACGCCGAAATTGGCCACCGGATCCTGCGGCGCCAGGGTGGCCGCCACCTGGAAGGCGGCCAGCGCCTCCTCCGACCGGCCCAGCAGGCGCAGCAGGACGCCCAGGTCGCGGTGGGGCAGCAGAGCGTCCGGCCGGCGGCGCGCCGCCTCCGCCAGATGGGCCTCCGCTTCCTCGAAGCGGAACAGGCTGGTCAGGGTGTTGGCCAGGGCGCAGCGGGGCAGGGGGGCGTCGGGGGCGGCGCTCACGGCGCGGGACAATAGGCTGACGGCCTCCGCCGCGTCGCCGGCCCGCCGTTTCAGTTCCCCCAGATTGTTCAGGGCCAGGATGTTGAAGGGATCGCGCGCCAGGACGTGGCGGTACCAGGTCTCCGCCTCGCTCCCCCGGCCCAGCCGCTCGCACAGGCGCGCCAGTTCCGTCACCGTGGGCAGGTCGTCGGGTGTCCGTTCCACGCAGGCGCGCAGGGCGTCGGCGGCGGCCGACAGCCGCTCCAGCCGGGCCAGCAGGCGGGCCATGTTGCGCAGGGCGTCGGCATGGCTGGGGTTCAGGCGCAGGGCTTGAGTGTAGGCGGTCAGCGCCTCATCCGTGCGGCCCAGCGTGTCCAGCACCTGGGCGTGGTTGGCATGGAAGTCGGCCACGCCGGGCCGCAGCGCGATGGCCCGGGCGATCAGGGGCTCCGCCTCCGCCGCGCGTCCTGCCTGGGCGGTGGCGACCCCCAGCAGGTGGAGGGCGTCCGGCTGCTCCGGCTCCTGCGCCAGCAACGAGGAATAGAGCGCGCCGGCATCCGCCAGGCGGCCCGCCCGGTGATGCTCCAGCGCCACCGCCAGGACCTCCCCGACGGTGCGCATACTCCGGGTCCTGGGTGCCTCGGGTGCCATACCCTAGTGATATCTCCTAGGGCGCGGGCACGCTAGCGGCGGAGGTCACATCCCTTTGGTTACATTCGGTCCGGTCTGGGCTTCTGCGGGCGTGTCCTCGGCCATCGCCCGGTGGCGCGGGCGGAACCAGCGCATAAGGCGGGGCCATAGACCCTCTGGTGGGCCGGTTTCTTCCTGAGGGGCTTCCGCCTCCGGTCCGTCTTCCACCGCCCCCTGGCCGACCGTCGTCTCCGCCGGTGGGACCACCTGCTGCCGCATCTCCGCGAAGTCGGCGACCGCCTGGCCCTGCAGCATGCGGATGCCCGCGTCCAGTGCGTGATGGACCAGGGCCAGGCTATCGCAGTGGGTCAGGATGCAGCGGTCGGCGCCCAAGGTGCGGACCAGCTGGCGCAAGGTGGCGCCGCTCGGCACCGTGTGCGGCCGCAAGGCGGCCGGCGCCTCTCCACTTGTGGCGGAAACTGCCGGCATCAGCCGCAACAGCACATCCTTGGGCAACGTGGCCTCGGCCGCCCGGTCCACCGGGATGTGATCCAACACCATCAGGCATTGACGGCGCCGGCCAACGGCCAAGGCCTCTTCCACTGCGTCGGGGGCCACCAGCCACTCGGCATACGGAAGCTCGATCGCCAAGCGGGCATGCCAATGGGCCGGCAGTTCATCCAGCAGGGCCGCGAAGCTCCCCTGACGCACGCTGCCGGCGTGAAGCTTGATGGCGATGGGCAATCGCGGCGACATTTCGTCATGCAGCAGATGGTGCAGCATGCGCCGGTCCAGGATTTCGGTCACGCGGGCGTGCATCCAAGGGGCGCCGATGATGGTGACGTTGAACAGCCGCTCCAGCGCGGTCAGGTCCACCGTCTGTTCCAGCATGATCGGCTCCAGAGAGATGCCGTCGTCACCAACCCTGTAAACGGGTTGGCGGCGGATCAGGGATGACAGGTCCGCCCCGTGCAGTCCGCGTTCGATGCGCAGCAGGGCGACCACATCATCCGTGGCGGGTGACGGCGGGGCCAGGGATTTGTCGCCCATCAGGATGCGCAGGCAGGCGATCAGAGGCTTGGCCTCACCGGGCAGATCAAACCAATGGACGTCGACCTTCCCCTGGTGCGCATCGGCGAACACGGTGCAGACACGGTCGGTCGCGGCCAGCAATGTCTCGCCGCTGTCCGCATCGCCGATAAGAAGCCAGCCATACGAGCCTATGCCATAAGTATTAATCCCAACGGTATGATCATTGGCTGCTGCGACCGCCTTTAATTCCGCATCAACAATTCTGTGGATGACTGGTTCATAGGCATCCACAACCCCCGACAGATCAAGCAATGCTGCCCGGCATTCCTGCTTATTCTGTATAATACTGGCGACATGCGCCAGTACGTCCGGCGTATTTGTGGCCATGATATGTTTCCTTACGGCTAATATGGCCATTTGCGCCTCATTTCGGCGCTATGGTTATTGTACATCCGCTTACAGATCTGTTGTGATGATTTGAATCAATTGGATTTTTGCAGTCTGCGCTACATTTGAAGGCGCGATGCGGTGAGTGTTAATTGCCGGTCGCAATATCAACTCTTGCCCGGGTGCCGACGATCGACGCCATGCCGGCGCCTTTCCGTGACGCGCCGTCTGTGACTGGAACACAATGACTGATCTCTGGCACCCCGAAGGAGCACGTCCTGAGCTGGGGAAGACCGGTACGGCATCCGCGCCGATGCCCAAACGGCCGAACCCAGCCAAGTTCACCACGCTGCCGCCCCCGGCGGAGGAGTCGGAGGAATGGGTCATCAGTTACATGGACATGGTCACGCTGCTGATGGTCGTCTTCCTGGGCATGGTGGCGATCCTGGGCATGAAGGGACGGCTGGCCGCCAAGCCGGTGGATGCCGGCACAGTCGCGGCCCGGCACGACGACTCAGCCCCGGAGGAAGTTTCCAACCCCCGGGGTGAGGCATTTTCCGACGAACGACAGCCGGCCGCCTCGGCGCCCGCGGACGGCATGTCCGGCGGAGGGGCCACCCTGACACCGGCGGCCCAGGCCTTGCTGACTCAGTTGGAGGCGGCGGGGAAACCGGCCGACCTTGACGTCATCCTGTCGGATCGCAAGCTGACGATCGCCATCAAGGACCGTATCCTGTTCGCCTCCGGCAAGGCAGACTTGGCGCCGCCCGGCCGGCAGCTGCTGGCGAATGTGGCCCGTAGCCTGCGCGTGCTGACGGGCGTCATCGCGGTCGAAGGCCATACCGATGATGTCGCGATCGCCACGGCCCGCTTTCCCACCAACTGGGAACTCTCCTCCGCCCGCGCCAGCGCCGTGGTGCGGGAACTGATCGCCAACGGGGTGGAGCCTGGACGCCTGCGGGCGGTGGGCTACGCCGACACCAGGCCCCTGGACGTGCACGACCGGGCGGCGAACCGGCGGGTGACCATCGTGGTCGAGCGTTGAGGGCTGCGCTCGGGACCAGGTATCGCTACCCTGCACGACGCCCTGCACTCATCCCCACGGAAGGCCCCCCATGTCCCATGAAGAAGACCTGCGCCGCATCGCCTTGCAGGAACAGCGGCTGGTGTTCGAGCGCTTTGGACAGGAGGAGGCCTGGGCCCTGGGCGTGTGGTTGCGGCAGGCCGGGCTGGAGCGTGGCGGGGTGCTGGTGGTGGATGTGTCGCTGCACCGCCAGCAGCTGCTGCGCCTGGCGGTGGGACCGGCCACGCCGGACCATGACGACTGGGTTCGCCGCAAGCGGGCCACCGCGCTGCACTTCGCCCGCAGCTCCTACGCCATCGGCCTGGGCCTGGCGCAGCAGGGTACGAATTTGGAGATCAAGAGCGGCTTGCCGCATCGCGACTACGCCAGCCACGGCGGTGCCGTACCCCTAGTGGTGGCGGGCGCCGGCTGCATCGGCGCGCTGACCGTTTCCGGCCTGCCGCAGCGTGAGGATCACACGCTGGCCATGGCGGCCCTGGCCCACGTGCAGGGCCGCGACATCAGCGACATCGCGCTGGACTGACCCACAATCCAAGCGGCGGCGCACGTCGCGCCGCCGTAGGCCGCGACCGCGGTCGCCGGACATTTCCGGGGAGCGATAGTGGACTGGAAATCGAGGACCAGCCAAGCCGACGGATGTCGGCGCCCGGCGTTTGAGGGAATTTTACCGGTCTAAGGTGATCGGCCCGTCGCGGGTGGTCCCGGTGTTGGACTCGGGCGCCTTGGTCAGGGTGTCGCCCCGGCTGCGCTTTTCCTCGTGCTTGCCGTAGATCTTGTCCAGGCGCTCAAACTCCGCCTTGTGGAAGGCCTCGACCTCCTCACGGTTGCCGAACTGGGGGGCGGTGATGATGATGTCGTCGATGGGGCCGTCGGTGCGGGGCGGTTCGACCGCGTCGGGATCCTTGGCCGGGGCGGGCGGGGCAGCCACCTTGACCACCGAGGTGGGCAGGCCGTTCTTGTCCAGGCCGGGCTTGGGCGCGTCGGTCTGCGGCGCTGGCGCGGCGGTAGGCTGCTGGGCCTGGGCCAGGGCGGCGGGGGCGGCGAGGACCGTCAGGGCGAGCGCCGCCGTGCCCAGAAGGGCGGGCAGCGGACGGGCGGAAAGAAGCCAGTTACGGGCGAACACGGGAAAAACTCCGCAGCGACGGTCATATAGCTTACCACGTGAGACCGTCCTGCCAACTGTTGCCTGCCCAACGACCGTGCGCGCGTCCGTTGCAGACAGGGCAGGGGTGGGGTGGTTGAAAAGCGGCCATCCGCCGCCTCGCGGTACCGCGACGGGCGAAGGGTGGCAAACGCCAAGGGCTAAGGCCAAGGGTTAAGGAGAGGCTGGTGCCGGTCTTTGATGAGTATATCGGTATCGACTGGACGGGGGCCCTGCCCGCCCGGGGTATCGCCATCGCCCGCGTCCGGCCGGATGAGGCCGCGGTTCACCTGGTGCCACCGCCCGGCCGGTACTGGAGCCGCCGCGAGGCCATGGACTGGGTGGCCGAGCGCCTGGCGGACCATCACCGCGCCGGCGCCCGCGCCTTGGTGGGCATCGACTGCGGCTTTTCCCTGCCCTATGTGCCGGACGTAGGCTACCTGGATGGCCGCGCCGCCGGGGTGGACGACATGATGGGCCTGTGGGCCCTGGTGGATGAGGCCGCCGGCGACGGCATCGGCGCCGATGATTTTTGCGGCACCCCGGCGCTGGCCGACCCGCGCCTGGGCCCCAGCTTCTGGCTGGCGGGACGGCGGCCGGCCCACTGGACCGACGCGGAAGGCGGGGGCAAGCGCCGCAGGGTGGAACTGGTGGCCGCCCGTACGGGCGTGGGCACCCCCGTTTCCGTCTTCAACCTGGCGGCGGCGTCCAAGCAGGTGGGCAAGGCCTCGCTGGCCGGCATGCGGTCGCTGCGCCATCTAAAGCGGCGCCTGGGCGATGCGCTGGCGGTGTGGCCGGCGGAAGCGCTGACGGGGCCGGAGGGTGCCGCCCGGTCGGCGGTCACGGAGATCTATCCCACCCTGTTCCGGCGCCGCGCGCACGGCCTGGCCAAGATTCGCGACTGGGCGGATATGGCAGCGGCCCTGGCAAAGGTTGGCTGCCATGCGGGGGCGGAGGTGCCGGCGGTCTTTGATGACCACGCGGGGGATGCCATGATCGCCGCCGCCGGCATGATGCGCTGGGCGCCTTTGGACGATGTCTGGACGCCCAAGGGGCTGGACACCGGCACGGCGCGGCGCGAAGGATGGATTTTTGGCGTCACCGGCGATATGTCGGGTGGCGACATCGCCATTGGCGGGGCCGCCGCCTTCGGGGGTCGGGGATGAACCAGGTTATCGTCGTCGCCGTGGGCGGCGCCTTGGGCTCGGTGCTGCGCTATCTGTCGCAGGTGTGGCTGGGGCGCTGGCTGGGGCTGGATTTCCCCTGGGGCACGCTGTTCGTGAACGTTGCGGGCTCCGTGCTCATGGGTGTGCTGGCGGAGGCTGCGGGCCGGGTGTGGCATCCCTCGCCGGAGCTGCGCGCCTTCCTGGCGGTGGGCGTATTGGGCGGGTTCACCACCTTCTCCTCCTTCTCGCTGGACATCGGCACGCTGGTGTCGCGAGGGGATTGGCCGGTGACGATGCTGTATTTCATGGCGACGCTGGTGGTCGGCGTCGGCGGTCTTTTTGTGGGCATGGCCCTGGTACGTGCGGTGATGTCATGAGTGATGAGGGTGGCCGTAAGGTCGAGACGCGGACCGTGACCGCCGACGAGGCGGAGATGCGTCTGGACCGCTGGTTCAAGCGGCATTTCCCGGCGCTGAGCCATATCCAGCTGGAAAAGCTGCTGCGCACCGGCCAGGTGCGGGTGGACGGCGGCCGCGTCAAGGGCGCCACGCGCCTGGAGGCTGGGCAGTCCGTGCGCATTCCCCCCATGCCCGACCTGGCGCCCCTGGCGCCGGGCGCCGTGACGCGCAAGGAACGGCCGGTCTTGTCGGACAAGGAAGTGAAGGCCCTGCGCGACGCGGTGCTGTACCGCGACGGCGACGTCATCGTGCTGAACAAGCCCGCCGGCCTGGCGGTGCAGGGCGGTACCGGCCAGAACAAGCATTTGGACGCCATGCTGGACGTGCTGACCTTCGACGGGAAGGAGCGGCCCAAGCTGGTCCACCGCCTGGACAAGGATACCAGCGGCTGTCTGGTGCTGGCCCGCACCAGCTTCGCCGCCACCCGCCTGGCCGGCTACTTCCGAGGCAAGGAGGCGCGCAAGTACTACTGGGCCGTCACCGTGGGTGTGCCCAAGCAGTACCAGGGCAAGATCGACGCCGCTCTGGCCAAGGAAGCGGGCACGCGCGGCGAGCGCATGGCGGTGGACGAGGATGAGGGCGCGCGCGCCGTCACCCTGTACCAGGTGATCGAGAACGCGCACCGGCAGGCCGCCTTCGTCGCCCTATGGCCGTTGACTGGCCGCACGCATCAGCTGCGCGCCCACATGGTGGCCATCGGCACACCCATCCTGGGCGATGGCAAGTACGCGGGGCAGGAGGCCTTCCTGCCTGGCGGTGCCGAACTGCCGCGCCAGTTGCACCTGCACGCCCGTCGCATCGTCATCCCCAACCCGCGCGGCGGCAAGCCCATCGACGTGACGGCCAACCTGCCGCCGCACATGGCCAAGACCTGGGAATATTTCGGCTTCGATATGAAGGACGGCGATCCTTTCGCCAGCTACGTCTGACCTCATGTCCGCCTTCAATCGCCTGGCCCTGTTCGATTGTGACGGCACACTGGTGGACAGCCAGCACGCCATCATCGCCGCCATGGCCGCGGGCTTCGCCAGCCAGGGCTTGACGCCGCCGACCGACGAGGCCGTGCGGCGCCAGGTTGGCCTGTCGCTGGAGGTTGCCGTGCTGGGCCTGCTGCCCGAAGGGGTGGGGGCGGGTGCCGTGGCCGGCATCGTCGCGGCGTACAAGGACGCGTTCTTTGCGAACCGGGCCAAGGGCATCGCGGAAGAACCGCTTTACCCGGGCCTGGTGGCCGCGCTGGACGCGCTGGAGGCGGCGGGTTTCCTGTTGGGCATCGCCACTGGCAAGTCGCACCGGGGCCTGGTCGCCACGTTGAACCATCACGGCCTGGGCGGGCGTTTCATCACCCTGCAGACGGCCGACCGCGCCCAGGGCAAGCCCTCGCCGGACATGGCCCTGCGCGCGATGGCGGAGGCGGGGGCCGGCCCGGCCACCACCGTGGTCATCGGCGACACCAGTTACGATATGCAGATGGCGCGTAATGCCGGGACCGCCGCCTTGGGCGTGGCCTGGGGCTATCACGCGCCGCAGAGCTTGCTGGCGGCTGGTGCCGCCCGCGTCTGCCATGATTATGCCGAGGTGCCGGCGGCGGTGGCCGCCCTGGTGGTGGCCTGAAATGTCGGGCGTGAGATTGGGAACGATCTGATGAAGCGGATTTACAAGGCGGTGGCCGTGGTGCCCGGCCCGCATGGTGGCTGGCAGGTTCAGCTGGACGCCCGTATCCTGAAGTCGCCGGCCAAGGCCGACCTGGTGTTGCCGACCGAGGCGCTGGCCCGGGCGGTGGCGGCGGAGTGGGACGCCCAGGGCGACACCGTCGTGCCGGAGTCCATGCCCATGATGCAGCTGGCGTCCACCTGCGTCGACCGGGTGGGGCCGCAGCGCGCCACCATCCTGGACGGGGCGGCCGCCTATGGCGGCACCGACCTGCTGTGCTACCGCGCCGCCGAGCCGGCGAAGCTGGCCGAACGGCAAGCGCGCGCCTGGCAGCCGCTGCTGGACTGGGCGGCGTTGCGCTATGACGCCCTGCTGCAGACCACCACCGGCATCATGCACCGCGCCCAGGACCCGGTAGCCTTGAACGCGCTGAAGCGCGCGCTGGAGGCGCTGGACGACTGGCAGCTGACCGGCGTGCAGAACGCCGTGGCGCTGACCGGATCGCTGGTGCTGGGCCTGGCCCTGTTCGAGGGCCGCATCGACGCCGACCAGGCCTTCGACTTGGCCGAACTCGACGAGTCGTTCCAAATCGAGCAGTGGGGTGAGGATGATGAGGCCAGGGCCCGGCGTACGTCGCTAAAGGCCGACCTCGCTGCCAGTTTACGTTACCTGGAGTTCCTGAAGGCCTGAGCCGACGGCCCTCAGAAAACATTGGAACTGGGCGCGCGGAGCCCCCTTATATGCAGTGCAACAACCGTTTTGCCCCGCATATCCCCCGCCCATCAAGGATCCGTTCCCCCATGACCTTCGACCAGCTTGAAGCCAAGATGCGCGCCTCGCTTTCCCAGTTCACCGGCTTGGGCGCAAAGGTGAAGTTCGACTTCGGCACCGACGGGGCCCTGTTCCTGGATGCGACCAAGGTGCCCACCGTGTCGCGCGATCCGGTGGACGTGAACACCACCCTGAAGATCTCGCTGGCCGACTTCGTGAAGCTGAGCGAAGGCAAGCTCAGCCCCACCCTGGCCTTCACCTTTGGCAAGCTGAAGGTCCAGGGCGACATGGGCGTGGCCTTGAAGCTGGCCGGCATGCTGGACGATTGAGTGCTTTCACCTTCGGGTGGCGCCAGGGGTATGGGCACCCCATTCCCCTGGCGCCGTGTCCGGGATGTTTTGCCCTGGATCAGGCCGGCTTGATCGCCTGGGCGAAGGTGAACAGCGAACCGGGGTCGACTTCCGCCTTCACCTTCTGCAGGTCCCGGTAGTTTTCCGCGTAATAGGCGCTCTGCCAATCCTTCAGCGCCGGGTCCGGGAAGTTCTGGTACGCGCCCCCCGACGGGGTGAGGCGGCGCACCTTGTCATAGAATTGCTGCTGCCAGACCAGGTTGTCCGACACCAGGCTGGGCGGATCGCGCAGCTCCCACCAGTTGACCTCGCTGGAGAACAGCCAGTCGAAACCGCGGTGGACGAAGGCCGTGTCGGTGGGCTTCAGCTTATTCACTTCCCCGCCCACCTGGAAGAACTTGAAGGAAGACGGCAGGCTGGTGCCGGGCATGGCCCGGGCCTTGGCGATCATATCCGCCACCGCCTTTTCTGTCAGGTTCTCCGTTTTCAGGAAGACGGACTGCTCCCGGTAAAAATAGGGCAAGGCCTCTTCCGCCAAAATGTCCTGCGCCTCCCAGTAGGGCATGTCGATTTCAATCGTGCGCTTCGGATCCGCCTGTTCCAGCAGGGTGCCGAACAGTTCCTTCAAGGGGGGCGTGCCCTGGTGAGCCTGCCCCATGACGGAGATGACGATATCGTCCCCCTGGGCCCGCTGCTGCGGCGTCGGGGGCGTCACGGAGATCTTGCAGCCAAAGCCGGGAGGCGCCTCTTGCAGGCGGTGCAGCAGGTCGTACAACACCCGTTCCTGGTTTTTACTCCAGGTCAGGATGAACACCGTGACGGTGCTGACCGGGAAGGTCTGGAGGGTGAAGCTGGTGTTAACGCCGAAATTGCCGCCGCCACCGCCCTGGCAGGCCCACAACAGCTTGGCGTGCTCGGTGGCGCTGGCCGTCACCTTCTCGCCACTGGCCAGCATCAGGTCCGTGGAGCGCAGCAGATCCGACCCGATGCCGTAGAGCCGCATGTTGAAGCCGATGCCGCCGCCCAGCAGGAAACCGGCGGCGCCCACGCCTTCACACCGGCCGTGGGTGATGGTGCGGCCCATGCGCTCCAGCGCCCGGTAGACCGCCACGTTGATGGCGCCGCCGCCAATGATGACGCGGTCGCCGTCCGCCTTGATCTTGGCCATGGGCGACATGTCGATCAGCAGACCGGAGGTGGTGGAAAAGCCTGCGTAGTTGTGACCACCGGACCGCACGGCGAAGGGCGTGTTGGTGTTATGTGCCCATTTCAAACAGGCACTCACGTCCGCGTCGGTCACGCAGCGGGCGATGGCCGCCGGACGCTGGGAATAGGACAGGTTGTTAACCTGGGAGTAGTTGCCGAAATAAGCGTCATTGGGCAAGACTAGGTCGCCTGTCATGGCCCGCGCCAGGTCGGACCAAGCCCCCTTGCTGACCACACGGGGCAGGGGATGCAATTCTATGCCGGGGTCTGCCAGCAACTGCTGCGCTTTGGCTGGCAGACTGGTTCCCACCGCCAGGGCGCCCAGCCCTTTTAGCAGGGACCGCCGTGCCGTCGCCGTTTCGAATGCACCCATTGTGAATCGCTCCCCTTAATCGCGTGTTGCTCGGGATTGTTTCCACTACTGGGGCGCCGTGACAAGAAGGACTTTCCCGTATGGCGTGCTGCGCCGCGTAATGGGGAGGCGATGCGGGCCCGTGGGCCGGTAAAGCACGCCCGTCAGCGCTTGAGGCTGAGCCAGACGTTATGGCCGTCGTGGAAGGAGGTGACCTCAACCGTCTCCCCCGCCATCAGGTCCAGCGGCCGGCGCGGCAGGTAAAGGCCGGGCTGCCAGCCCGACGCCTCGGTGGGGGTGAGGGGGCTGTTCTCGAATTCCACCCCGTCCCACAGCTTCAGCCATATCCACTGCAACAGGCCGACGCAGCGGCCGTCGGCGGTCACCGGCACGGCCAGGTGGCCGCGCCAGCTTTGACCCGGCTGGGGATCGGCCAGGTCCACGGTCAGGGCCTGGAAGGGGGCCGACAGCGGCGTGAAGGGCACGATGCGGTCCAGCCGGACGGCGCGGGGGGCCAGGCGGTTGAACTCGCCAAGGTCGAAGCCGCAGACCTCATCCACGAAGAAGGTGCGCTCCATCGCCCGGCTTTCGGCCAGCAGGGCGCGCACGCCACCCGCCTGGGGGATGATGCGCGCCTCGGGCGTCAGCAGCCGGTCCTTGGCGTCGCGCACCGCCGGCAGCACCCGTTCCGACAGCAGGTCGCTGGACAGGATTTCGGAGACCAGCAGGTCGGCCGGGCGCGGCAGGTCCTTGCCCACCGTCACCGCGCCCGACGGTTTGGCGATGACGGTGACGCGGTCGGCGTAGCCGTTGGCGGCGATGATGGCGCGCGCCGTCTCCGCGATGACGGGATCGGCCTCGCAGGTATAGACATGGCCGGCGCCGGCGCGCGCCGCCATCATGGCCAGCAGGCCGGAGCCGGTGCCGATCTCCAGCACGATGTCGCCTGGACGCACGGCGGCGGTGAGGGCCGCCTCATAGGCCGCGTTGCGCTCCACGTCGTTCATCATCGGCACGTGCCAGCGCGGCGTCAGGGCGGTGCGCAGCTTGGCCAGCTGCAGTTCCGCCTCGATGAAGTCCGGCTTCAGCTCCAGCGCCGTCTCGGTGTGCACCACCGCCTCCGCCAGGCGGCCCAGGTCGCGCAGGGCCGCTGCCAGGTTGAAGCGGTTGATGGGGTCGTCCGGCTCCGCCGCCACGGCGCGGGCGAAGCTCTCCGCCGCCTCGTTGGCATGGCCCAGCTTCTGGTGGCAGAGGCCGATGTTGAAGTCGCGGCCGCGCCAGGTGGGGTCCAGGCTGACGGCCTTGCGGAAGGCGTCCAGCGCCTCTTTCCACTGGCCCAGGTGCTTGCGCACCGTACCCAGGTTCCAGTGCACGGCGGAGGCGCGCGGCAGCATGCGGGCGACCTCGCGGTACACGGCCTCCGCCTCCGCCCAGCGGCCTTGGTTCTGGTGCTCCACCCCCTGGGCGAACAGTTCCTCGGCGGGGACGGTGGGGCCGGCGGGCGGCTTGGGAGGCTTGGCCATGGGGGCAGGCGGATCCTAAAAGGAGGGGAGGGTCAGGGCTTCAGGCTGCGGCCGAAGCGGGTGCTCCAGTCGCCGCCGGGGCAGGTCAGGTCGCTCTCGGCCTTGCAGAAATGGTTGGTGTAGGCGGTGAACTGCGCGCGCGCGATCACCCGGTCCAGCGGCACGAACCCCAGGTCGGGATAGGGGAAGCGGCTGTCCTGGCTGTTGTCGCGATTGTCCCCCATCAGGAAGACATGGCCGGCGGGCACGGTATAGACGCCGGTGTTGTCGGCCGGACCTTCATCGCTGCGCTGCAGGACGGCATGGCGGGCCAGGCTGCCGTCGGTGGCCGGCAGGTCCTCCACATATTCCGTCACATGCACGGTACGGCCGTGGTCGTCGCGATAATCGTAGGCGCCCGTCTCATGCCGGCCGATCACCTGGCCGTTCAGCACCAGCCGCCCATGGGTGATCTGCACTGTGTCGCCGGGCAGGCCGATGACCCGTTTCACCAGGGCCTCCGGCGCCCCCTCCGGCTTGAGCACGACGATGTCGCCCCGCTGCGGCAGGTGGGACAGCAGGCGGCCATCGGCGGTGGGGATGAACCCCTCCGGCAGGGTGATGTCCGGGGAATGGCGGCTGTAGCCGTAGGCGTACTTGGCAGCGATGAAGTGGTCCCCCACCGCCAGGGTGGGCAGCATGCTTTCCGAGGGCACGTAGTAGCTGCCGAAGGCGAACGCCCGGAACGACAGGACGCAGACGCCCCAGATCAGGATGAAGCGACCCCATTCCAGTACCGCGCGCCGCATCGCCTTCCTCCGTTCCCTGGTCGCAGGCCCGCCGGGCCATTGGCGGCGATGATGCCGAAGGGCCCCGGGCCTTGTCCATCCCGGCGTTGCCGCACGGGAACCGGGCGCTGCCTTGACCGTTGGCGTCGGAGGTTGGGGGACGTTATATGCTTGACCCTGTTGATCCTTCGCCGATGGAGCCTGCCATGGACGAACCCGTCGACCGTGTCGCCACCCACGTCATTCTGCACGGCCGGGTCCAGGGCGTCTTCTACCGCAACTGGACGGTGGGGCAGGCGCTGGAACTGGGCTTGGACGGGTGGGTGCGCAACCGGCACGACGGCACGGTGGAGGCCCTGTTCGCCGGCCCGCCCGCCGCCGTGGCGGACATGGTGACCCGCTGCCGCCGGGGGCCCACACATGCCCGGGTGACCGAGGTGGACGCCACGCCAGGGACCGATCCGGGCGCCACCGGCTTTCACAAGCTGCCGAGTGTTTAGTGCGCCCTCAGGCGCCGGGCGGGCGCATCCGCGCCCTTGGCTATCCTCACGTTCCACTCCGCTGCGCTTCCCGGAAAGTTCCGGCGACCGCGGTCGCGGTCTACGGCGTTAGTTAAAGCTCATGCCGCCGATCAAAAAACAAAGGCCGCGTGGCCTGGTCAGGCGGCACGCGGCCTTTTGAAATTGTGAACGTTAGCAGGGGCTACAGGCTAACTGGCGGCGGCCTGCTGCCGGGCCTCGTTGGGATCGCGCAGGACGTAGCCGCGACCCCAGACGGTTTCGATGTAGTTGCTGCCGTCCGTCGCCTGCGCCAGCTTCTTGCGCAGCTTGCAGACGAAGACGTCGATGATCTTCAGCTCCGGCTCATCCATGCCGCCATAGAGATGGTTCAGGAACATCTCCTTGGTCAGGGTGGTGCCCTTGCGCAGGGACAGCAGCTCCAGGATGCCGTATTCCTTGCCCGTCAGGTGCAGGGGCTGGCCCGACACCTCGACCGAGCGCGTGTCCAGGTTCACAGTCAGCGCGCCGGTGCGGATGACGCTTTCCGAATGGCCCTTGCTGCGGCGGACGATGGCTTGCATGCGGGCCAGCAGCTCGCGCTTGTCGAACGGCTTGGTCAGGTAGTCGTCGGCGCCGAAGCCCAGGCCCTTCAGCTTGGCGTCCAGCTCCGTCAGGCCGGAGAGGATCAGGATGGGCGTGGTCACCCGGGCCGAGCGCAGGCGCCGCAGCACCTCATACCCGTCGATGTCGGGCAGCATCAGGTCCAGGATGATGATGTCGTAGTCATACAGCTTGCCGATCTCCAGGCCGTCTTCGCCAAGATCGGTTATGTCAACGATGAACCCTTCGGATTTGAGCATCAATTGGATGCTCTTGGCCATCGACGGATCGTCTTCTACGACCAGTACTCTCATGGGCGTCTTCCTTGAAAGGGGTGTAGTCTCAAGGGAGCGGGGATGTTAACTGCCGGCTAGGTTAACAGATGCCGCGGCATTATGCTACGCGGGTAAGGCTATCCTTTAGCTATCTCACCCGTTGTGGGCACCACTCCGGAACCCGTCGCGGGATCGGGACGATTCGGGGCCGTAACAGCTTGATATAACCGGATTTAGGGCGTGAGAGACGGGCAATGATGTACGATCCCAACCTCCTGATCCCCGAGATCGAGGCGCTGGCCCCCTTCAAGATCTTCGGGCGGGTCACGTCGGTGCTGGGCATGCTGGTGGAGGTCGGCGGTGTCGAACGCCGCCTGTCCATCGGCGGCCGGTGCCGCGTCATATCGCGCGGGGGACGGCCTGTGCCGTGCGAGGTGGTCGGCTTCCGCAACGGCAAGGCCCTGCTGCTGCCCTATGGCACGCTGGAGGATATCGGCCTGGGCTGCCGCGCGGAGGTGAGCGAGGGCCAGCCCGAGATCCACCCCACGCCCGCCTGGCTGGGCCGGGTGATCAACGCCCTGGGTGAGCCATTGGACGGCAAGGGGCCCTTGCCCCTGGGCCCCGTGGGCAACCCGATCAAGGCAGCGCCCCCGCAGGCCAGCACCCGCAAGCGGGTGGGGGAGAAGATCGACCTGGGCGTGCGCTCCATCAACACCTTCCTGTCCTGCTGCCGCGGGCAGCGCATGGGCATCTTCGCCGGCTCCGGCGTGGGCAAGTCGGTGCTGATGTCCATGCTGGCGCGTTACACCGCCGCTTCCGTCACCGTCATCGGCCTGATTGGCGAACGCGGGCGCGAGGTGCAGGAGTTCATCGAGGATGATCTGGGGGAAGAAGGCCTGGCGCGCAGCGTCGTGGTGGTGGCCACCAGCGACGAGCCGCCGCTGATGCGCCGCCAGGCCGCCTACATGACCTTCGCCGTGGCGGAGCATTTCCGCGACCAGGGGCTGGATGTGCTGTGCATGATGGACAGCGTCACCCGCTTCGCCATGGCCCAGCGCGAGATCGGCCTGTCCGCCGGCGAGCCGCCCACCACCAAGGGCTATCCGCCCACCGTGTTCGCCGAGCTGCCGCGCCTGCTGGAACGGGCGGGCCCGGGGGCGGGCGACGGCACCATCACCGGGCTGTTCACCGTGCTGGTGGACGGCGACGACCATAACGAGCCCATCGCCGACGCCGTGCGCGGCATCCTGGACGGCCATATCGTCATGGAGCGCCGCATCGGCGAGCGCGGGCGCTATCCCGCCATCAACATCCTGCGCAGCGTCTCGCGCACCATGCCGGACTGCAACACGGATGAGGAGAACGCGCTGGTCATCGCCGCCCGCCGGCTGATGTCCTCCTACAGCGATATGGAGGAGATGATCCGCCTGGGCGCCTATCGCCGCGGCAGCGACCCGCAGGTGGACCGCGCCATCGAGCTGAACCCCCATATCGAAGGCTTCTTGCGCCAGGGCCGGCACGAGCGCAGCGATCTCGCCACCGGCTACGCCCAGCTGCAGGCCATCCTGAACGGCGCCAGTTGGCCCGTCTGAGCCGAACCGGGATCACCCTAACCCATGAAAAGCCTGAAGGCCCTGATCCGGCTGCACAAGAACCAGGTGGACGACAAGCGCCGCCACCTGACGCAGCTGCGCGACCAGGAGGACCGGCTGACCCTGCAGCGCCAGCAGTTCGAGGCGCAGGTGGAAATGGAACGCCAGCTGTCCGGCACCTCCGTCGACATGGCGATGGCCTTCGCCAGCTACCTTCCCCAGATCAAGCTGCGCCGCAACGCCATGGAGACGGCGCGCCAGCAGCTGATGATCGCCATCCAGCGGGCGGAGGAGGACTTGGCCCAGGCCTTCCAGGAACTGAAGCGCTTCGAACTGGCGGAGGAGGAGCGCATCCGCAAGGAGAAGGCGGAACTGGCCCGCAAGGAAGCCATGATGCTGGACGAGGTCGCCGCCCAACGCCACCTGCGCCAGCAGGAAGAGGGCGGGATGGGGGAGGAGTAGGAATTATCACAACGGCGGCGCGTTGTGATTGGCTAGGCTAGCATCAGTGCAAATTAGAATGGCCGCATGCAGGGGACCTGCATGCGGCCTGACCCTCACTTGCTCTTTTTCTCATCCTGGCTAAGGACAGAACCAGCGAGCTGTTTCGCTTCCTTAGCAGTTGGCTTGTGACCGGCGAGAACCTTTCCAGCGAGACTGGAAACCTTGGTACCTGACTGTTTGATGGCCATGTATGTGGTCCTTTCCACAATGGGAATGACAAGATTCCTAAGTTTTGATAAAAAGGACCGGCATGGGGTGGTTTCGCCACCCCATGCCGGTGTATTGCCTATAACAAACAGGCGATGTGCCGCATCGCGTTACCTCCTTTCTCCCTGACCTGGGTTAGGGGTTGATGCTTGGAAAGGCCCTGGGTTCCAGCCGGGGCCTTTCTGTTTTGTGTCAAGCGGGCTGGCAGATGACAGCAGGCTCCTTGCGAAGGGTGATGCTGCACTGAGTATATGAGAGGCGACCTCTGCAATCTTTTCAGATTCGTGGTCGTGAGCGCCTTTCACAGGCGTCGGCTCATTGTATGATGTTGCATCACTTGTGGTGGGTATATTCTCGTCGAGCGTAGGTGTTGTGGCGGTTGGCGTTGCAATTTGCGGCGCAAGTGTCCAGCCCAAACCCTTGGTGAAGGCTACCCGACTATCGCGAGACAAGAATCCTGCCAGATTAGCGCTTGGCTGCTGTCCTCCGATCTCGTAACCCATTGAAATAAGGGCGTTTGCTAGTTCGGCGTTTTTCATCGGCCGACCTGTATCTCGCATAATTTCCAGGCTGGCTTCTACGAGGCGAGCCCCTTTCGTGCCCCGATTTTCAACGGAACTGCGCTTCGTTGTGGCGCCGAGGATGGTTGTTGCGCTGCTGTAGCGCTCTGCCATCTCGATAAAGTGCAGCAATTTAACGCGATCGTTCTCGAGGCCGCGCAGATCCTCCTGAAGGCGGCTAATTTTCGCCTCCAGTTTCTGCAAATCAGTTCGTGCGAGTGAGAGCGTGTCCATGCCATTGTTCTATAGCTAAGGCAGGGACGAGTCAACGAACTCGAGTGAATTGACTTGCAGTGAAGTGATTTTCGAGTGCCGGGTGCCTTCAGTTGAAATCATCGGGGTGCGGCCCCAGGCGGCCGCGCGGATCGTCCAGGCCGGCGATGCGGGCCTTGTCCGCCTCATCCAGGCGGAAGTCGAAGACGGCGATGTTCTCGCGGATGCGGTGCGGTGTGGCGGACTTCGGGATGACGCCCAGGCCCAGGTCCAGGTGCCAGCGGATGACGATCTGCGCCGCCGTCCGTTCATGCTTGCGCGCGATTTCCACCAGCACCGGGTGGTCCAGCAGCTTGCCCTGGCCCAGCGGGCTCCACGACTGGGTGACGATGCCGTGTTCCTCATGGAAGGCGCGCAGCTCGCGCTGCTGGAACCGGGGATGCAGCTCGATCTGGTTCACGGCCGGCACCACGCCCGTCTCCTCGATCAGCTGGGCCAGTTGCGGGGCGGTGAAGTTGGACACGCCGATGGACCGGGCCTTGCCCGTTTCCCGCAGGGCGATCAGCGCCCGCCACGTCTCCACATAGCGCGCGCGGGCCGGGGTCGGCCAATGGATGAGATAGAGGTCCACGGCGGGCAGGCCCAGGCGCGACAGGCTGTGGTCCAGTGCCGCCACCGGCGCCTCCGTCCCATGGCTGTCGTTCCACAACTTGGTGGTCACGAACAGGCTGCGGGCGGTGATGCCCGTGCTGCGCAGGCCCCGGCCCACGCCGGCCTCGTTGCCGTAGATGGCGGCGGTGTCCACGAGCCGGTACCCCGCCTCCAGGGCCGCGCCAACCACGGGAGCGGCCTGGCTGTCCGGCGTCTGCCAGACGCCCAGGCCCAGCTGGGGCATGACGCGACCGTCGTTCAGGGTGAGGGTGGGCTGGTTGTCCATGGGGCACGTCCCGCTTGTTCACGTCCGAGTATTCATGGCCGAGGGCGTTAACCAAGGTGGGACGGCGGGGGACCGAAACAAGGGGTCTAGATGCGCGTGGCGGACCCCACGCCGCCGGCGGCGGCGCTGGCGGCATGATCGACCCAGCCGTGGGCGCCGGTCTGGAAGGCCAGCGCGCCGCTGTAGCCCACGGCCGCCAGGCTGTTGCTGTAGATGCCGTGCAGTTCCCGTGTCAGGCTGCTGGGCAGCAGCTGGCGGGTGCGGATCACCAGGTCGAAGCGGCCGGTCCAGATCAGGCCGTCCAGCTGCATGGGGCCCAGCTGCGACAGCTGCAGGTCGATCAGGAAGCGGCGCAGCGGGCGGTTGCGAACCCCGCGCGCGCCGCCTTCCTCTTCCTCGCCCTCTTCGTCGTTGATGGCGCGGACATGGACTTGCAGGCGCCCCACCTCATCGCCGAAGGGCACGGCGAAGGTGCGCCAGCCTTCCTTGTTGGGTTCCGCCGCCTGGGTGGCGATGCTGTTGAAATCATCGGTGAGGCGGGCGGACAGGCGGCCGCGTCCCGCCTTGCTGAGCGTGGACATCGCCTCCGACCCCAGCCAGCCGCTGGCGTCGCCGCCGCGCAGGGCCGCCAGGAAGATCACCAGGGTCTTGGTCAGCTGCGGCGTGGGGCGGGGCAGCACACTGTTGATCAGCTGGTGCGCCAGGGCGGGGTCGCTGGCGGCAATGACCGCCAAGGCCTCCCGCAGGGCCGGCCAGTCGCGGCCCCGCGCCGGGTCGATGGGCGGCGGCACGGCGTCCAGCTCCGGCGCCGCAGCGGCGGTGGCCAGCTGCACCTTGGTGCCCACGGGCAGGTCGGTGCGGGCCTGCAGCAGCAAGGTGCCCCGGGGGGTCTCCACCACCGGCTGGCCGGTGCGGGTCAGGGCCACCACCGTGCCGGGCAGGGGCGGCAGAACGCCCGGCCGTGCCAGGGCAGGGTTTAGCGGCGCCTCCGCCGCATCCTCCGGCGGCAGGATGCCGGGGCCGGCAGCGGGCGTGCCAGCGGGTGTGCCGGCGGGGGCGGCTTCCAAGGGCATGCCCGGCCGCTGTACGGACAGCAGGGTGAAGCTGAGCGTCTGCCCTGGGCTGGGACTGGGGGGCGTGCGCAGGGGGGAAATGTAGGGGGCCGGCGCCGCCGGCAGGGGCGTGCCGGGCAACGCCGCCTGAGGGGGTGAGGCGCCAGGCGCCTGGGATGGAACGCCAAGGGGGGAGGTCGCCATACCGCCGCCCATGGCCGCCGACGGCCCGGCTTGGCCGGCGGGTACGGCCAGCGCCGGGGGACCGTTCGGGATCTGCGGAGACGCAACTTGGCCTAAGGGTGCGGGTGTGTTCTGTGCCAATAGATTCGTCAGGGGGGCCGCCGCGACGGTGGCAACCTGTGGCGCTAGGGCCTGTGGTGCCTGGTCGTTTGGGACGGGCGTTGCCGCCGACGGTGTGGGCGAGGTGATCGGCTGCCCCTGCGGTGGCGTCGTGGCGGGCAGGGGGGAAAAGGGGGCGGCGGTGCCGGAGGGCAGGCCGGTGCGAACGAAGCTGGGGCGTGCCGCATTCAGGAACAGGCCGCCGCTGACGAAGGACGCCTCATCCGTCACCGGGGGCACGACGGTGGGAGAGGGGGCAGCGCCCGATTGCGGCGCCGGTGATGGTGTGCCGGACTGTGTCCGTGCTGTTCCGGACTGCCCCAGATCCGGCAGGAACTCCGGCACGCCCAAGGCAGCCAGCAGGGTGGCGGCACGGTCGAGCGGCGCGGGGGCCGCCGGTTGGGACGGCACTTGTGGGGCGGGCTGCTGCGCTGACGTGGAAGGAGGGGCGCCGGCGGTGGGGGATGCTTGCGTCCCGGCCGGTCCGGTGTCGGGTGCGGCGCTGCCGGGCGTCACCGGAGCCATGGGTGACGGTATGGCGGTGGTTCGGGTGGGGGACGGAGTCGCTGGGGATGAAACCGGCGACGGCAGGCCCGTGGCGGACTGGCCGTCGGGCGTGGGCGTGGCGGTGGCTGGCGTGCTGCCACCGATTGGCACCGGTGCTTGAGACGTCGGGGGCGGGGCGATGCCGGGCAGCAGGTCGGCCAACGAGGGCGGGTTGGTGCCGGCGCCAGGGCCGGGCATACCGACTGTCGTCTGCGCGAACAGCAGATTTGCCAGGGTGCTGGTGGCCGAGGCGGGAATGGGCGTGCCCGTGGGGGTGGGAGAGGCCTGGCCGCCGGCTGCCGGCAGGGCCGTGGATGGGCTTGCCCCGGACAGGGTTGTCCCAGACGGGGTGGTCGATGAGGGCTGGCCGGTGCCCGTATCCGGAGCGGTGGCGCCTGTCTGTGGGGCCGTGGCGCCGCTGCCGCTGGCTGCGGCGGGACTGGGTGCCGGCTGGTTCGGTGCCGATTGGTTCGGTGCCGATTGGTTCGGTGATTGCTGTGGGGAGTCGTCCGTCAGGTCGGGCTGGTCGCCGGTGTCGCCCTGGGCGCCGACGATCAGGCCCAGCCCCTGGCCCTGGTTGATGTCGGATACCGGCACCTGGCTGTTGGGCACCTGCGTGCTGGCGCTGTTGGATGCGGGGGCGGGGTTCAGCAGGATGGCGGCCAGCGTCGTGCCCACCTGCAAGGCCGGCAGGCCGGCGGCGGGGTTGGGCAGCTGGACGGCTGGCTGCGGCTGGGGTTGGGCGGTCGCTGCGGCTTGGCCGCTGCCGCCCGTCTGCGCTGCCCCCTGGGCCGCCCCTTGCGTCGCCGCCTGCGCCACCACGGTGGCGGTCAGCGCGGCGCCCGTGGTCTGTGCCGGGATTTGCAGGGTGACCGGGCGGTCGGTGGGCAGGGGGGCGTCGGTGCGGACCTGCACGTCGCCGGCGGCGGTGCGCACCGTGGCTTGGTCGCCCTGCTGTTCCGTGACCATACCGCTGACAGCCAGGGCCCGGGCCAGGCCGGTCAGCTTGTCCGGCAACTGGGTCACCATCACCTGCCCCAGCACGGTGGGGGCGGCGCCGGCCCCGGCGCCCGCCGTCTGGGTAATGATGGAGGGGGTCTGGACGCCGCTCATGGCCGGAGGCTCCACCCCTTAGGGGGCGGTCCCAGTCCGATCAGCGCCGTCCAGCCGGGGGCCACGCCGGATCAGCCCCCTTGGTTCAGGCGGTTGGCCACCATCTCGATGTCGTGGGCGGCATCGGAGGTGGGAAAGCGCATGAACAGGGGCGACTGGTTGCGGATGGCCTCGCGCACCTTGGCGTCGCGCCGGACGATGCCGCCCAGCTTGGGCGACATCTTCAGATAGCGCTGACAGACGGTCAGCAGCTTCTCATACGTCTTCTCGCCCAGCGCCTTGCTGTCGGCCATGTTGATGACCACGCGCAGGTCGGCCATGGGGTTGGCCTGGTAGCTGAGCTTCAGGAAGGCGTAGGCGTCGGTGATGGAGGTGGGCTCGTCCGTCGTCACCACCAGGGTGGTGCCGGCCGGGCCGGAGAAGGTGCGCACCATGCGGTCCACACCGGCGCCGAGGTCGATGACCACCCAGTCATAGCTCTTGGCCACGTCCGCCAGTTCCGTGCGCAGCTGGGTCAGCCGCGCCGGTGGCAGGTTGGCCAGGCTGCCGGAACCGCTGCGGCCGGCGATGATGTCGAAGCCGCCTTCGGGGAAGCGCTGGGCCGCCCCTTGCAGGGTCACCATGCCGTCGATCACCTGGCCCAGGTCGCGCTTGGGCATCAGGCCCAGCTGGATGTCCACGTTGGCCAGGCCCAGGTCGCCGTCGAACAGCAGGATGCGCTTGCCGCTGCGCGCCAGGGCGTGCGCCAGGGTGACGGAGAAGAAGGTCTTGCCCACGCCACCCTTGCCGCTGGCCACGGCCAGGATGTTCTGGCGCCGCAGGGGCATGACGTTGTCGGCGGTGGCGAGGGCCGCCGGCGCGCCGGTTGGGGAGAGGAGGTCGTTCATGCGTGGGTCCCCGTTTGCTTGGCGCGGCGTTCGCTGGTTTCAGAGCCGGGCATCATCAGGCGGGCGAGCGATGTGGGTGAGAGGGGCGTCAGGCCTTCGGCCGCGCGCGGGCTGGTGCTGGCGTCGCACAGGGCCAGGCCGGCCTCGTGCGCGGCGGTCAACATGCTGCCCAGGCGCCGGGCCATGTCCAGGCGGGTGGTCAGCAGGCGGCGGGCGCCCAGGGCGCGGAAGGCGCGGGCCATTTCCGACGCCTCCACCGGGTCCATGCCGGCGGGCAGCACCAGCACCGGCTCGATGTCGGCGGCCACCAGGAAATCGCGCAGGTCGTTCAGGTCGGCCTGGCTGTAGGGATTGCGGCCGGCGCTGTCGACCAGCACCTGCTCCGCCCCCCGCTGCACGTCCAGGGCGTCGGCCAGGGCCAACGGATCCTCCACCGTCATCAGCCGCAGCTTCAGCACGCGGGTGAAGGCGGCCAGCTGGTCGATGCCGCCCGCGCGCACCGTGTCGGTGGAGATGACCCCCACCGGCCGGCCCTTCAGGGCGGCACGGGCGCACAGCTTGGCCACCGTCAGCGTCTTGCCCGCACCCGGCGGGCCCACCAGCATCAGCGGCTTGGGAAAGCGGCCCTCGGGCAGGGGCTGGAAGGTGAAGACGGACTCCAGGGCGGCGGCCAGCAGGGTCTGGGCGTCCTTGGCGTCGAAGTCGGCGATGCTGTCCATCAGCCGCTGGTTCAGGTCGGCCGGCAGGCCGTGGCGGAACAGGATATCCGTCACCTGGTCGGCGGGGTCGGGGGCCAGCGGGTCGTGGTAGCGGTCGTTGAGGGCGGGCATGCCCGGAACGGGGATGGACTCCTCCACCGCCGCCGTCACCCGGACGCCGACGCCTTCTTCCTCGCGCGTGGCGACGATGATGGCGTCATCCCCCAGCACCTCCCGGACAAGGCGCATCGCCTCACCCATGGTTGGGGCATGAAAGGACTTCAGCCGCATGATTGTCCTGCCCTAGGGGCCATATCCACTCCACCTCCCCACAGGGGCCCACCCCCGAGGGACCCTGCCACCGGAACCGCCGCGGCTGCACCCGCCGCCCACGGCATCTGAAACCCCAACCTCAACCCTGCGCCGAAGCGGCCGAACGCTTCCCGGTTCGGCCATCCTGGCACGACGCCCCATCAAGAGCGCTGTGCCAGGTCATTTGCGCGTATGCGGGCATTAACCCGGCTTGTCTGCCGTCAAAAGGACAAATACGTCAAGGACCCAAGGATGGCATCTTATTCGGACCGTTGCATCAGCGATAAGGGCGTGCGGGCGCAGCTTCCGGCCCGCCGTGTCATTTACACCGCGCTTGCTTAATTTTGCGTTAGCCATGTTCGGTGACGCCCCACATCATCCAGGCGGAAGACCGCTTCGTCCTGCCGCCACCCCCGCTATTTCTATACCCCCGGCCGCCCCTGCGGCTCTTACACTTGTCCCAAGGTCTTGATCTTGGCCTTGGGATGGATTTCATTCTGCGACATGACGGCGGTGGCCGGCCGGAACCGCTCGATGATGGAACGGACGAAGGGCCGGATGCCCGGGCTGGTCAGCAGCACCGGCGATTCCCCCATCATGGCGTGGCGGTCGTAGGTCTGGCGCACGGCGGTGATGAATTGCTGCAGGCGCGACGGCGCCATGGCCAGGTTGCGCTCGTCGCCTTCGCCCACGACGGATTCGGCGAAGGCCTGCTCCCACTCCGGCGATAGGGTGATGAGGGGAATGTAGCCCTGGTCGTTGGTATGGCTGTCGGAGATTTGGCGCGACAGGCGGGCGCGCACATGCTCCGTGATCTGGGTGATGTTGCGCGTGTAGCCCGTCGCCTCCGACACGCCTTCCAGGATGGCGGGCAGATCGCGGATGGAGATGCGCTCGGCCAGCAGGCTTTGCAGGACGCGTTGCAGCGCGCCCACGCCGATCTGGCCGGGGATGACGTCGGCCACCAGCTTCTGCTGTTCCTTGTTCAGCTCATCCAGCAGCTTCTGGGTTTCGGCGTAGGACAGCAGGTCCGCCATGTTGTCGCGCACCACCTCGGTCAGGTGGGTGGTCAGCACGGTGGGCGGATCCACCACGGTGAAGCCCTTGAACAGCGCCTCCTCGCGATAGGCCGGCTCGATCCACATGGCGGGCAGGCCGAAGGTCGGCTCCGTCGTCACCTCGCCCGGCAGCTGGATGGGCTCGCCACGCGGGTCCATGCAGAGCAGCATGTTGGGGCGCACGTCGCCGCGGCCGGCCTCGATCTCCTTGATGCGGATGACGTAGCTGTTGGGCGGCAGCTGCAGATTGTCCTGGATGCGCACGGCCGGCATGATGATGCCGATCTCGCTGGCCAGCTGGCGGCGCAGGCCCTTGATCTGGTCGGTCAGGCGGTGGCCCGCGTCGGTGTTGATCAGCGACAGCAGGCCATAGCCCAGTTCCAGGCGGATGAGGTCGATGGCCAGGGCGGAGGAGATGGGCTCCTCCGGCGCCGGCAGGGGGGCACCGCCGGGGCCGGCGGGGGCGCCGGGCGCGCCGCCGGCTTCCGCCCCCACCATCTGGTCCGACCGTGCTTTCCGCAGGCGCGGCAAGTAGTAGGCACCGGCGAACAGGGCGATGGCCAGCGAGACGAAGGGCAGGAAGGGCAGGCCCGGCAGCAGGGCCAGGGCGCACAGCAGGAAGGCGCTGAGGCCCATGGCCGAGGGGTAGAAGCTCAGCTGCCCGAACAGCGCCTTGTCGGCGGACCCCGTCTGGCCCGACTTCGACACCATGAGGCCGGCGGCCAGCGAGACGATCAACGCCGGGATCTGGCTGACCAGGCCGTCGCCGATGGTCAGCTGGGTGTAGGTGGCGCCCGCCTTCAGGAACGACATGTTCTTCTGGCCGACGCCGATGATCATGCCGACGACGACGTTGATGAAGGTGATGACCATGCCGGCCACGGCGTCGCCGCGCACGAACTTGGACGCGCCGTCCATGGCGCCGAAGAACTGGCTTTCCTCCTCCAGTTCGCGCCGGCGCTTCTTGGCCTCGCCCTCGTCGATCAGGCCGGCCGACAGGTCGGCGTCGATGGCCATCTGCTTGCCGGGCATGCCGTCCAGGGTGAAGCGCGCCGCCACTTCGGCGATACGGCCGGAACCCTTGGTGATGACGGTGAAGTTCACCATCACCAGGATGGCGAACACCGTCACGCCAATGATGAAGTTGCCGCCCATGATGAAGCCGCCGAACGCCTGGATGACGTGGCCGGCGGCCTGGGTGCCCTCATGCCCATGGCCCAGGATCAGGCGTGTGGATGCCATGTTCAGCGCCAGGCGCAACATGGTGGACACCAGCAGGATGGTGGGGAAGGAACTCATCTCCAGCGGCTTCTGGATGCTGAGCACCGTCATCAGAATGAGGACGGAGAAGGTGAAGGAAACGGCGAGGCCGAAATCCAGCAGGAAGGTCGGCAGCGGGATGACCAGCATGACCAGGATGGTCACGATGCCCAGCGCGAACAGAATCTCCGTCCGCTTCAGCAGCGCCGGACCGGCGGTCCGCGCGTTGCCGAACAGGGACTGCAGCATGTTGCCGCCGGAGGCCGCGGTCTGGTCAGCCATGGTCTCTCTTCCCGGTGCCTGTCAGGTGTCCGTTCCCTCGCCTTACATCGCCGCCCGGTCCAACTCGCCACCCGCCGGCGGCGGCACGGCCACGCCCTCATCGCTGTACTGCTTCAGCTTGTTGCGCAGGGTGCGAATGGAAATGCCCAGGATGTTGGCGGCATGCGTCCGGTTGCCCAGGCAATGGCTGAGCGTGTCGATGATCAGGTCACGCTCCACATCCGCCACGCTGCGGCCCACCAGGCCGGCAGTGCCGGAGGCGCCGGGCTCGCCCGCCGGGGCGGCCGGGGGCTGGGCGGCGGCGGAGGCGCGGGCGGCCACCGGGGCCACCGCGCTGTAGCCTTGCGCCGGCGCCGCCGGTTCCGCACCGGTCAGCAGGATGGCGTCGGTGCCGATCTCCGTCCCGCGTGACAGCAGCACGGCGCGGTGCATGGTGTTCTCCAGCTCACGCACGTTGCCGCGGAAGCGGTGGGCCTGCAGCATGGCCAGCGCTTCCGGGCTTACCCTGCGTTCCGGCAGGCCGTTGGCCTCGGAATATTTGGTGGCGAAGTGCTGTGACAGGATGGCGATGTCGGCCGGGCGTTCGCGCAGGGGCGGCAGGGCCAGGTTCACCACGTTCAGGCGGAAGAACAAGTCCTCGCGGAAGCGGCCGGCCCGCACCTCCTCCTCCAGGAAGCGGTTGCTGGTGGCCAGTACGCGGATGTCCACCTTCACCGGCTGGGTCCCGCCCACCCGGTCGATCTCCCGTTCCTGGATGGCGCGCAGCAGCTTCGCCTGGAGGCGGATGTCCATCTCGGAGATTTCGTCCAGCAGCAGGGTGCCGCCGTTGGCCTCCTCGAACTTGCCCACGCGGCGCGCCACGGCGCCGGTGAAGGCGCCCTTCTCATGGCCGAACAGTTCCGATTCCAGCAAGTTCTCCGGGATGGCGGCGCAGTTGACGGAGACGAACACCGCGTTGGCCCGGCGGCTCTTGCGGTGGATGTAGCGGGCCATCAATTCCTTGCCGGTGCCGGACTCGCCGGTGATCAGCACGCTGGCGTCGCTGGGGGCGATCTGGTCGGCCAGGCGCAGCACGCCCCCCATGGAGGGGTCGCGGCTGACGATGGCATGGCTTTCCTCCGCCACCGCTTCCAGCACGGCAGCGATCAGCTGCGCGTCCGGGGGCAGGGGGATGTATTCCTTGGCGCCGGCGCGGATGGCCTTCACCGCTGCTTGCGCGTCGGTCGCGACACCGCAGGCGACCACCGGCACGGTGATGCGTTCGGTCTTCAGCGCCTCGATCAGCATGGCGACGTCCAGCTTGACGTCGATCATCACCAGGTCGGCGCCCTGGCCGCCGCGCAGGGCGTTGAGGGCACCGCCGATGCTGTCGGTGTGGGCGACCTTCGCGCCCTTCTGGAGCGCGATCTTGCCCGCCGCCGTGATGTAGCCTTCCAGCGTCCCTACGATCAGCAACCGCATCGCTCAAAACCCTTTCAAACCGGGACGCCCCACCGGGGACGCGTCCGTCGTCCAACCATCAATCGTAATGGTTCAGCCGCAGCTCCGGCGGCAGAACCGTGTTCATCATCATCTCCAGCCGGCGCGGATTCTCCTGCCGGGCGATGGAGATGGCGCCCAGCATGAACAGCGTGTCCACGATGGCCTGGGCGTCGGTGTTGCGTTCCAGCTTTCCGGCCAGCGGGGCCAGGGCCATGTTGCCCACCAGCGCGCCGTAGAAGGTCGTCAGCAGGGCTATGGCCATGGCCGGGCCGATGGCCGCCGGGTCCTGCAGGTTGCCCAGCATCTGCACCAGGCCGACCAGGGTGCCGATCAGGCCCATGGCCGGCGCCACTTCCGAGGCGCGGCGCAGCACGGCGGCGCCATGGCGGGACCGTGCCTGCTGCGCCTCGATCTCGGTGCGCAGGATGCGCTCCACATCCTCCGCCGCGATGCCGTCCACCACCAGCTCGATGGCCCGGGCCTGCAGGGGCTCGACCCCCTTGTCCTTCATCAGCGGCTGCAGGGTCAGCGGGCCGTTGCGGCGCGCCGCCTCCGCCATCTGCAGGACATAGCCGGAGACATCGGCGATGTCGGCCACCGGCCGCATCAGGGCGCGGGCCAGCTGGCGGCGGCAGGCCGCCAGGTCCTCGCGCGCGAAGGACACGATGGTGACGGCGATGGTGCCGCCCACCACGATCATGAGCGAGGGCACGTTGATGAAGGCGCGCGCGTGCCCGCCGAAGGCCAGGGCTGAGAACACCAGCGCGAACCCCGCCGCCAGGCCCAGCACCGTGGTCAGGTCCAGCCCGTGGCGCACCCGCACCGGCTCCGGCAGGGGGGCGGACGCCGGCGCCTGAGTCCCCACCGGATGGGCCGGCCCCTTGGTCTCGTTCGCCGCCTCCGGCGCCGGCGCGGCCGCAGCCATCCGTCCGGCGGCGGTGCCGGCGGCGCGCAAGGTCGGGGAAGGGGGGCGGCTGTTCAACGGTCTCTCTTTTCTCGATTACGGATCAGGTCTCGATTACGGATCAGGTGCGTTCGGACTTGATGATTTCCGTCATGGTCACGCCCAGGCGGTCTTCCACCACCACCACCTCGCCGCGCGCCACCAGGCGGTTGTTGACGTAGATGTCGATGGCCTCGCCCACCTTGCGGTCCAGTTCCACCACTGCGCCGCGGCCCAGCTTCAGCAGTTGGCTCACCTGCATGGTGCACTTGCCCAGCACGGCGGAAATCTGAACCGGGATGTCGTAGACGGCCTCCAGGTCCTTCACGATAGGGGCGCCGTCGGCGTCCATGCCTGCTTGGCCGTCGAAATCGTCCAGGCTCATCGTTTCCCTCGTTTCTCACCGCCGGGGCGCCGCCCGGTCACGCATCCTAACAACACTGGCCCATAACATGTTGGCCTATCACGGCCTATACGCTCATTCCGCCGCTTCGCGGCCATCTTCCAGCGGGCGTCCCAGATTGCCGGCGATGCGGTCGATCTCCGCCCACAGGGCGGCCACGTCGCGCTCGGCGCCGCCGTCGCCCCAGTCGGCCTTGCAGTCCAGTTCCCCGGCGCGAGGATCGGCCACCACGGCGACGGAGCCGGCGAAGCCCTGGCGCGCCGCCATGTCCTCGATCTTCTCCTTGATGGGGGCCAGCCAGTTCTCATGCACGCGCACCAGCAGGCGCGGTTCGTCCGACAGCTCCGCCAGGAAGGCGTTGACCGATGCCTCCACTTCCACCAGGCCATGGCGCTTGACCATGGCGGGGAACAGCTTGCGCACGATGGCCAGCGCCATGCGGACGGTGTTCTGGGCGCGCAGCGCCCGGCCCTGTGTCTCCGCCTGGATCAGCTGCCCGACACTGCCCTGCAGTTGCGCCAGCACGTTGGCCAGTGCCAGCGCCGACTGGTCGGCACCGGCCTGCATGCCCTCGGCATGGCCCTGGGCGTAGGCGGCTTCGCGCGCCATGCGCACCTGCTGCTGCAGGTCGGCCAGGCTGAAGGTGGGTTCCGGCGGCGGTGGGGGCGGGGGCGGCGGTTCCGGCGGCAGCTCTGGCACAACAGGGGGCGGCAAATCCTCCGCCACCTCAACGCGGCGGCCCTCGGGATCGAAGGAATTGTCGAACAGGAATCTGCGGATGTTGGTCATGGGCTACGTCCGCGCTCAATTTTCCTGGTACAGCCAGTTCCGGATGATGGATACGGCCTCTTCCGGGTGCTTTTCGACGATCTCGCCCACCTTGCGCAGCGAGGACGCGCGCACGCGGCCATCGACGCGGTTGATGTCGATCATCTGTTCCAGTTCCTCGTTGGCCTGGGCGGCCTCCAGCGCCAGCTCGCGGGCCAGCGCGCCGCCGCCGGGGCCGGCCAGCTGCGGCACGCCGCTCTGGTCGGACAGCAGGTCGGGCTCCTCATCCAGCTGCGGGGTGCGGTCCAGGGCGCGGGCCACCAGCGGCCGGATGACCAGCAGGATGACCAGGATGGCGACGATGGCCAGCACGATGGTTTCGGCAATGCGGAACACATCCTGCTTGGGCAGGCCGAACAGCGTCTCTTCCTTGGCCTCCAGCTCGCCCTCGGGGGTGGCGAACTTCATGCTGACCACGTCCACCGTGTCGCCGCGCGAACCGTCGAAGCCGATGGATGATTTGACCAGGGACCCCAGCTTCTGCAGCTCGTCATCCGAGCGCGGCTGGTACTGGGCCACCCCCTTGTCGTCGGGCACGTAATTGCCGTCGACCAGCACGGCGACCGACAGGCGGCGCACCTGGCCGGCCTCGCGCTCGTGGACCTTCACGGTCTTGCTGATCTCGTAATTGATGCGCTCGTTGGTCTTGGTGGTCTTGGAGCTGGAGGAGCCGTTGGTGGTGTTCTCGGCGTTGGCGGAGGGCAGGTTGTTCGCCACCGTCACCGGGTCCTGGCCTTCCTTGTTGATGTCTTCCGAGTTCTCGTTGTTGGTCTCGGTGGAGCGCACGACCTGGCTGTCGGGGTCGAAGATCTCGCTGTTCGTCGTGATATGGTCGAAATCCATGTCGACCGTCACCTCCGCCCGCACCTTGCCCATGCCCACGGTGCGGCCCACGATCTCCTCGACCTTGTCGGTCAGGCGCTGCTGATAGGCGAGGCGCTTTTCTTCCGCCGTCGCCATCATGGCTTCCTTGCTGTCGGAGCCCATGCCCCGGGCCAGCAGGTTGCCCTTGTCGTCCACCACCGACACCATGTCGGGCTGCAGTCCCGGGACCGACGCAGCGATCAGGTGCTGGACGCTGGCCACCTGTTCCTTCTTCAGCTGCTGGCCGGGCCGCAGGCGCAGGACGACGCTGGCCGTGGCCTTCTGCGTTTCACGGCTGAACAGCTCGCGCTTGGGCAATACCAGGTGGATGCGGGACTGCTGCACCGGGGCCAGGGTGTTCACCGTGCGCGACAGCTCTCCCTCCAGCGCGCGCAGCTGCTGGACGGATTGCATGAAGCTGGTGGTGCCCAGGCTTTCCGCCTGATTGAAGATCTCATAACCGACGTTGCCGCCGGTGGGCAGGCCCTGCTGGGCCATCAGCATGCGGATGCGGCCCACCTGGTCGGCGGGTACCTCGATGCGGGTGCTGTCCGGGCTGACCTGGTAGGGCACCTTGGGCTGCATCTGGTCCAGTTGCTGCACGATGGCGCCGCCGTCGCTGGGCGACAGGTCGCTGTACAGCAGGGCCATGTTGGGCGAGGAGCCGTTGAACAGCAGGAAGCCGAACAGGGCCAGGATCAGCAGCGCGACGCCACCGATGGCGCCCAGCCGTACCGGCCCCAGATTACGCAGGGTCTGCAACAGGTTTTCCAAGGTCCGCTCCCGGGCCGGCGGTCACCGAAAAATCACAGCGGAGTCTATAGTGTCGATTCCGCGTTTGCCAGGATTGTGGGAACGTTCAGGGAATGAAATAGGGGGTGCTGGGCAAAAATTTCCTACACACCGCAAAGTGTGTCATTTGCGTCACGCATTTTGCCACTTGGCGGAGTGTTGCATTCAACAAGAGCTACCTCGCTGGCGAAATTTGCAAAATGCAATAACTGAGGAAGGCGCCGCCAAAGCGACTTGACTATATTTCGCTAATTAGCTAAATACCGTTATTATGAATCGCGTCTTTAAAGCCCTGGCCGATCCCAGCCGCCGCCGCATCCTGCAGCTGCTGCGGGAGGGGCCGTTGTCGGCCGGCGACATCGCCCGCCATTTCGACCTGGCCAAGCCCACCCTGTCCGGCCATTTCGCCGTGCTGCGCGAAGCCGACCTGGTGGACCAGGAGCGTCAGGGCACCACTATCTACTACCGCCTGAACCTGTCGGTGCTGGAAGAGGCGCTGTCGGGCCTCATGGACAGCATGGGGATAGGGCAGGGGGAGCGGGCGGCCCATAGCCCCGGTCTGGTCAAACCGGGAAAATAGCGGTCCCGCGAGGAGCATGCAGATGTCCGCTCGGTTCTATTGGCTGATGACGGCCCAGATCCTGGCCGTCATGGTGCTGGTCAGCATCTATACGCTGGCGCAGGTCGGGATGGAGGCGACCCTGCCCATCCATTGGGGCGCCAACGGTCAGGTCAATGGGGTTGCCCCGGCACCTTGGGCGCTGGCGATCCTGCCCTTGACTGTCGTGGGATGGGCGGCGCTCACGGTCCTGCTGGCCCGGTTTTCGCCCAGCGCGGCGGCCCTGGCGCGGTCAGGGACCGCGTGGCGCACGGCCTGTCTGTCGCTGACCGGCATGCTGGCGCTCACCCACTTCGCCCTAGTGGGTGGCGCTTTGGGCCACCCGGTGGACATGGGCCGCACCCACGCGCTGATTATGGGCGTGTTCCTGGTCCTGATGGGCAATGTGATGGGCAAGGTGCGGCAGAACGGTCTGCTGGGCATCCGCACGCCGTGGACGCGCAACGACGAATGGGTGTGGGACCAGACGCACCGCTTCGGTGGCCGACTGTTTGTGGCCGGCGGCTTCCTGCTGCTGGCGCTGACCTTGTGGCTGCCGCCGGCCCTGATCCGCGGGCCCCGCCTGACGATGGCGGTGCTGCTGCCCTTGGCCTTGATCTCGGTCCTCCGCTCCTACCTCTACTGGCGTGTCAGGCCCAACCGCTGAGCGTCAGGCGGGAAAGGTCAGCAGCGTCAGGCCCAGCCGCACCCACATCGCCGCCAGCACGGCCATGGACAGGATGAACACCGCCGCCCGGTGCAGCACGTGGTTGTAGGTCAGGTGGATGGCGCTTTGGATGACGCGCAGCGCCACGAAGACCCAGGCCAGCGCCTCATAGAGATGGTCGCCCTGGCGCAGCACCATCAGCACCACGCAGATGACGTAGAACAGCGGCGGCACCTCCAGCAGGTTGTTGAAGGCGCGCTGGGCCGTGGCGCAACCGTCCGTCTGGGTGCCCGCCGTGAAGTTGCGGAAGTAGGACAGCCGGACATTCCCCCGCCTCACCGCCCGCACCCGCATGATGAACAGCCGCAGGCCCACCAGCAGGGTGAACAGGAACAGGACCAGCATGGGGAAGTACAGGGCAATGCTGCTTGTCATGGCCGTCCGTCGCGTCAGGAAGCGTCATGCTCAGGCTACGGCTTTTCGGAATGACGGGAAGCCTGATCACACGGTTAGGCCGATGGCGATAAAGAAACGGCGCGCGGGAGGGCCCCCGCGCGCCGGTCTTTGAACGTGCCGTAGGCCTTGGCCGCCTAGAACCGCACCTTGACCGTGCCCAGGACCTGGCGCGGCGGCTGGGGGAAGGCGCCCAGGGGGCCGTTGTCGTCGGCCTCGATCAGGTTCACCTTGCGGTCGAACAGGTTGCGCACCGTCAGGCTCAAATCCACGGTGTCCTGATGGGGCGGCGTCCACGTCCAGGTGGTGTTCCACAGGGCGTAGCCACCGCTGACGCGGCTGTTCTGGCTGTCGTAGGCATAGTCGCCGAACATCTCCACCCACAGC
Source organism: Nitrospirillum amazonense (assembly GCF_029594735.1). Taxonomy (NCBI): domain Bacteria; kingdom Pseudomonadati; phylum Pseudomonadota; class Alphaproteobacteria; order Rhodospirillales; family Azospirillaceae; genus Nitrospirillum; species Nitrospirillum amazonense. The sequence continues at coordinate 2,047,188 of NZ_JARPAF010000002.1, read as the reverse complement.
TTGGCCGACAGGCCCAATGCCGGGATGCCCTGGTTCAGGGCGACGCTGCCCGTATGCCGGGGAACGCCCTGCACCCGCTTGCCGGTGAAGTCGCGCTGGATCAGCGTGTCGCTTTCCACGAAGCGGTCGTCCAGCCAGTAGGCCTCGGTATAGCCGTAGGTGACGTCGGCCGACAGGTGGGGCACCAGGCTGTCCAGCCGGGCGCTGCCCGCCAGTTCCACCCCCTGCGACAGCTGCTCACCCGTGTTGAAGGTCTGCGGCACGCCATTGACCTCCACCACCTGCAGCAGGTCGTGGCGCTGCAGGCGATAGATGGTGACGCTGCCCGACAGCAGGCCGCCGAAGGCATCGCCCTTCACGCCGGCCTCCACATTGTCCGCCAGTTCCGGGTTCAGGCCGGTCTGGCGGGTGCGGAAGGACCACAGCGGCCCGAAGGCCGCGGAGAAGCCCTGGCCGTAGGCGACATAGGCGCTGACCTCGGGCGTCACCTTCCAGGTGACCGACGCCTTGGGGCTGAAATGGGCGTTGTCGTCATAGGCGGTGCCGCCCGGCGTGATGGTGCCGTTGGGCCCGCCGCTGGTGGTGTCGCCATAGACGACATGCCGCTCGAAGTAGTCATAGCGGCCGCCCACGTCCAGGGTGACGGGCCCGAAGGTCCGGTCCACCTGCAGATAGGCGGCGTAGGCGCGCTCGCGGCCGTAGGCGTTCAACTGGGTGTCCGTCACCCACTCATCCGTGTCGATGTTCTGGCCGGTCAGGATGCTGCGCTGCTCACCGTAGTAGTAGGTGTCGTCCAGCTGGCCGGTCCAATGCTCGGTATGGTGGGCGCGCACTTGCTCCGCGCTGACGCCGCCCAGCACCTGCCAGGGCCCGTGGGTCCAGGACAGCTGCTGCTCGCCATAACCGGTGATGGTGTTGCCGTCCACGCGGAAGCCGGTGAAGGTGACCGAGCCGGCGCTGGGGTCGTACTCGTTGGCGAAGCCCTGCAGGGCGGAGGTCAGAGCCTGGCGGACATGCAGCTTGGTGGTGGCCACCAGGCCCTCGGCCAGGTCACGCTCGTACGTCGCCGTGGCCGTGGCCATGCGCTTGTAGAAGCCGGCGTTGTCCTCGTTCCAGTTGGCCTCGCGGCCGCCCGGCAGGGCGACCAGCTCACCCCGGCTGTCCACCGGCAGCTCGCCCGCCAGCTGCTGGCGGGTGTCCACCCAGGTGGCGGTGACGGTCAGGCGGCCGGCATCGCCCATGTCCAGCTGGTGCTTCAGGAACAGGTTGGTCTCGTTGCGGCCGGTGCGGTCGCGCCAGCCGTCGCCCCGCTCATGCCCCACGTCCAGCAGCAGGGCGCCACCCTTCACGGTGGGCGTCTGCAGCAGGGCGTCGCCGTGCAGCCAGCCGTCGCTGCCGGCCTGCAGGGTGACCTCGCCCTTGGTCTCGCCGGTAACCTCGCGGGTCAGGTAGTTGATGGTGCCGCTGATGGCGCCCCGGCCGTACAAGGCCGACATGGGGCCGCGGACCACGTCCACCCTGCCCACCGCGCTGTAGGGCAGCTGTTCCAGGTCGACCTCGTCATCCCCGGTGACGTAGGGGATGCCGTCCATCATCACCACCAGCGTGTCGTTATGCACCTTGCTGGGCACGCCGCGCAGGGTGATCGAGGTGTAGGTGCCCATGTCGTTCTTGGACACCAGCACGCCCGGCAGGTCCGTCAGTTCATCGCCGATGAACAGCACACCCTTCTGTTCGAACTCGTCGCGCGACACGGTGGACACGCTGGCGGGCACGTCGCGCAGGGCTTCGGCCCGGCGGGTGGCGGTGACGATGATCTGGTCCAGCGGAGAGTCGCTGTCGGCGGCGGGGGCCATAGAGGCGGGTGTCTGCCCGCCGGTGGTATGGGGGTCGTCGGTATGTCGATCGGCGGTATGGTCGGCGGTATAGGAGGACGAAACGTCTGCGGCCAGGGCGGCCGAAGCCGAGAGGACGGGCGAACCCGCCAGGATGGTGGACAGCAGCAGCAGACGGCGCATCGTTTCAGAAGCCTCCTCAGGTCTTTGAATGCGGAAATGTGGGAAAACGGCGCCGGTGTACCCTATCCATCGCAGGCTGCGAAGGCATGAACGCGCCGTGGCCGGAGATGGGCGGTATGTTCCGCCAAAGGGGACGGCGCCGGGTACCCGTCTCCCGTCGCTCGTGCAGGCCGCTTCACGCGCTGGCGGGGCCTCAGACTTTAAGGATAATGCCTGAGGCCGATGTATATCTTATAAGACTGCGAAAACCGGGATCCGCGACGTTTTGCCTGCTTGGGGGTGGGGCCCGGGGGGCTGGCGGTTGTGCGGACGAGGCGCGGGGTTGGGTCGCAGATGCCGACGCGTGGGCTGACAGGGCTGGGCGTGATGTCCGCCGTCCGACGGGCGGCGGCTGGTGTCGTTTTCAACCGCGTTAAGGCAACTGTCACCGTTTTGCCCCATGATGCCACCGGTCCCGATGTCGCCCGCCCCCGTTCGTTCCCGGAGAAGTCCCGATGAATCGTCGCACGGCCGCCGCCGCGCTGGTCCTTGCCCTGATCGCCGCGTACGGCGGGTACCGCGTGTGGGGGGCCAAGTCCGAAGCGCCCGGGGCTGAAGCGGAAGCCTCGGCCCCGCCGGGCACGCGTGGCCCTGGCACTAACAGCAACGGCCCGGTGCCGGTGGTGACGGCGCGCGTGCGGCGCGGCGCCATGCCCATCGACGTGGCCGCCGTGGGCACGGTGCAGCCCATCTCCACCGTGCAGGTGCGCGCCCGCATCGACAGCCAGCTGATGGAAGCGAAGGTGGAGGAGGGGCAGGAGGTCAAGTCCGGTGACCTGCTGTTCCTGCTGGACCAGCGCCCGGCCAGGGCCGCCCTGATGCAGGCGGAGGCCAACCTGGCCCGTGACCAGGCCAACCTGGGCCAGGCGCGGTCCGACGCCAAGCGCAACGCCGACCTGTTCGCGCGGGGCGCCGTCTCCATGCAGCAGAACGAGCAGGCGTCGGCCACCGCCAAGGCGCAGGAGGCCACGGTGCTGGCCGACCAGGCGGCGGTGGACCAGGCCCGCCTGACCCTGGCCTTCACCGAAATCCGCTCCCCCATCGACGGGGTGGTGGGCAGCATCCAATTGCGTCCCGGCAACCTGGTGAAGGGCAGCGACAGCGGCTCCACCCTCACCACCCTGGTGCAGGTGGCGCCCATCAACGTCGCCTTCACCGTGCCGGAGAAGCATGTGACGGCGGTACGCCAGGCCTTGCGGTCCGGCCGGCCGCCCCTGGTTTCGGCCAAGACCGCCGACGGCCTGGTCGCCGCCACGGGCCGCCTGGTCTTCATTGACAACAGCGTGGACGCCCAGTCCGGCACCATCCAGCTGAAGGGCCTGTACGACAACAAGGACCGCGCCCTGTGGCCGGGCCAGTTCGTGGACGTCACCCTGCACCTGGGCATGGAGGCCGACGTGCTGTCCGTGCCGGCGGTGGCGGTGCAGCGCGGCCAGGCCGGCGCTTACGTTTTCGTGGTCAAGGCCGACGACACGGTCGACATGCGCCCGGTGACGGTGGGTCGCTTCGCCGAGCAGGGTGCCGTCATTGCGAGCGGCGTCGAGGCGGGTGAGCGGGTGGTGACCGAAGGCCAGCTGCGCCTGGTCCCCGGTGCAAAGATCGTGGAACGCCCGGCCACCCAAGGGGGCGGGGTCGAGGCCGACAGCGCCAATCCCAGCGCGGGCGCCGTGCAGGCCAGCGGAAAGGCGCGCACGTGAACATTTCCGAGCTTTGCATCCGCCGGCCGGTGATGACCGTCCTGCTGACGGCGGCGCTGATCCTCAGCGGCGTGCTGGCCTACAAATACCTGCCCGTGGCGGCCCTGCCGCGCGTGGACTTTCCCGTCATCAGCGTGTCGGCCAGCCTGCCGGGCGCCAGCCCGGACACCATGGCGTCCTCCGTCGCCATCCAGCTGGAGCGTGAGTTCTCCACCATCGCCGGCATCGAGAGCATCACCTCCAGCAGCGTGCAGGGCAGCACCAACGTCAACATCCAGTTCGAACTGGACCGTGACATCGACAGCGCCGCGCTGGACGTGCAGGCGGCCTTGTCGCGGGTGCAGCGCCGCCTGCCCATCGAGATGACGACCCCGCCCAGCTACCGCAAGGTGAACCCGGCCGACCAGCCGGTGCTGCTGCTGGCCCTCAGCAGCGCCACCCTGCCGCTGAGCCAGGTGGACGAATACGCCGAAACCCTGCTGAGCCCAGCCCTGTCCACCCTCAGCGGCGTGGCGCAGGTGCAGGTTTGGGGGGCGCAGAAGTTCGCGGTGCGCATCCGCCTGAACCCGGAGGCGCTGGCCGCCCGGGGCATCGGCGTGGATGAGGTGCAGAACGCCATCGTCGCCGCCAATTCCAGCTCTCCCGTCGGCGTGGTCTCGGGCTCGGCGCAGCAGCTCATCCTGGAGACCAACACCCAGCTGTTCGACGCGCAGAGCTTCTCCCACCTGGTCATCGCCACCCGCAACGGCGCCCCGGTGCGCCTGGGCGACGTCGCCAGTGTCATCGACGGGGTGGAGAACGACCGGACCGCCAGCTGGTTCAACGGCACCCGCACCATCGTCCTGGCCATCCAGCGCCAGCCCGACGCCAACACGGTGGAGGTGGTGGACGCCGTGAAGCGGGTCATCCCCACCTTCAAGGCCAGCCTGCCGCCCTCCATCAACATCAACGTGCTGATCGACCGGTCGCTGTCCATCCGCGCGGCGGTGGAGGATGTGCAGTTCACGCTGATCCTGACCATCGGCCTGGTGGTCATGGTCATCTTCCTGTTCCTGCGCAAGGTCAGCGCCACGCTGATCCCCGGCATCGCCGTGCCCATCTCCCTCATCGGCGCCGCCGGCGCCATGAAGGCCTTCGGCTTTTCCATCGACAACATCTCGCTCCTGGCGCTGACCCTGTCGGTGGGCCTGGTGGTGGACGACGCCATCGTCATGCTGGAGAACATCGTCCGCTACATCGAAGAGGGCATGAGCCCGTTCGAGGCGGCGGTGAAGGGCAGCCGGGAGATCGGCTTCACCATCATCTCCATCACCCTGTCGCTGGTGGCGGTGTTCATCCCCATCTTCATGATGGGCGGCGTGGTGGGCCGGCTGTTCCATGAATTCGCCGTGACCGTGACCCTGGCCATCGCGGCCTCGGCCATCACGTCGCTGACGCTGACGCCCATGCTGTGCAGCCGCTTCATCCACCATGACCACCATGCCAAGCCCAACCGGTTCGAGCGGGTGACGGAGGCGGGGTTCCAGGCCTGGCTGAAAGGCTACGACCGGACGCTGACTTGGTGCCTGGCCCACCGCCGCGTGGTGGTGGCCGTGTTCTTCGCCACCCTGGTGGGCACCGTCGTGCTGTTCCAGCAGGTGCAGAAGGGCTTCTTCCCCACCGAGGACAACGGCCAGATCTTCGCCCAGACGGAAGCCCGGCAGGACATCTCCTTCGACGCCATGATCGTCCTGCAGCAGCAGGTGGCGGCGGCGGTGGCCAAGAATCCTTATGTGGAGACCTTCATCTCCTCTGTCGGCGGTGGCGGCAACGTCACCAACGCCGGCCGTGTCTTCATGTCGCTGAAGGACCGCGCCCACCGCCCCAAGATGGAGGCGGTGCTGCAGAGTTTACGCCGGGACGTGGCCGGCATCCCCGGCATCAACGTCTTCTTCCAGCCGGTGCAGAACCTGAACGTCTCCGGCCGCCAGTCCAAGAGCCTGTACCAGTATACGCTGCAGGGCCTGGACCAGCCGCAGCTGTACCAATGGTCGGACCGGCTGATGCAGAAGATGGCGCAGATGCCGCAGTTGCAGGACGTGGCCAGCGACCTGCAGCTGTCCGGCCAGAACGCTTCCATCCATATCGACCTGGACAAGGCCTACATGCTGGGCCTGACAGCGGAGAACCTGCGCTCCAGCCTCTACAGCGCCTTCGGCACGCGCCAGATCTCCACCATCTACACGCCGACCAACGATTACGAGGTGATCCTGGAGCTGTCGCCGGAGGCGCAGAAGTCGGCCGACGTGCTGAACCGCATCTACATCCGTTCCGACAGCGGCAAGCTGATCCCCCTGGGCGCCGTGGCCCGCATCGACCGCACGTCGGGCCCCATCAGCGTGAACCACCAGGGGCAGCTGCCGGCCGTCACCCTGTCGTTCAACCTGGTGCCGGGCGTCTCCCTGGGGGCCGCCGTGACGGCCATCGAGGGCGTGCAGCGCGACATCGGCATGCCGGACAGCATATCCGGCAGTTTCCAGGGCACCGCCCAGGTGTTCCAGCAGGCGTTGGCCAACCAGGGCCTGCTGCTGCTGACGGCCGTGCTGGTCATCTACGTCGTGCTGGGTGTGCTGTATGAAAGCTTCATCCACCCGCTGACCATTCTGTCCGGCCTGCCCTCGGCGGCGGTGGGGGCGGTGGGTTCGCTCATGCTGTTCGGCTTCGACCTCAGCGTCATCGCCATCATCGGCGTGCTGATGCTGATCGGCATCGTGAAGAAGAACGCGATCATGATGATCGACTTCGCGCTGGAGGCCCGGCGCGAGGGTGCTGCGCCGCAGGACGCCATTTACCGCGCCTGCCTGCTGCGCTTCCGCCCCATCATGATGACCACCATGGCGGCCCTCATGGGCACGCTGCCCATAGCGCTCGCCTCCGGTGCCAGCGCCGAGCTGCGCCAGCCCCTGGGCGTGGCGGTGGTCGGCGGCCTGGTGGTGTCGCAGCTGCTGACGCTCTACATCACCCCGGTGCTGTACCTCTACATGGAGGATTTCAGCCGCTGGATCGACCGGCAGCTGCATCGCGGCAAGGCCCGCCGCGCCGCCCGCCGCCTGGTCCCCGCCAACACCGACGGCCGCGCCAACGCGGCGGAGTAGGGCCCCCCGCCGCGTTGGCCCTCCGGCGCGTCAGGCGGCGCGGATGCCGCGCAGGAAATTGTCCACGTCGCCGCGCATGCGTTCGGCATTGCGGGCGAGGTCGCTTGAGGCGGACAGCAGTTTCTGCGCCACCGATCCCGTGGTCGCCGCCGCTTCGGTCAGGCCGCCGATGTTGGCGCTCATCTCCTCGGTTTCGCTGGCCGCTTCGGTGACGTTGCGGGCGATCTCCCGGGTGGCGGCGCCCTGTTCCTCGACCGCCGCCGCGATGCCGGACGAAATGGTGCGGATCTGGTCGATGACGCCGCTGACGGTGCGGATGGCGGCGACGGCCTGCGCCGTTTCCTGCTGGACATCGGCGACCTGGGCCGTGATCTCCTCCGTCGCCTTGGCCGTCTGGGTGGCGAGGGTCTTCACCTCGCTGGCGACCACAGCGAAGCCCTTGCCCGCCTCGCCGGCGCGCGCCGCCTCGATGGTGGCGTTCAGGGCCAGCAGGTTGGTCTGGCTGGCGATCCCGGCCACCAGTTGAACCACCTCGCCGATCCGGCCTGCCGATTGCGACAGGCTCAGCATCATGGTGTTGATCTTGCCCGTCTGGTCCGCCGCTTCGACCGCGATGCGGGCCGCGTCCGCCACCTGGCGGCTGATCTCGCTGATGGACGCGTACAGCTCCTCCGACGCGGCCGCTACCGTCTGCACATTGGTGCTGGCCTGTCCGGCGGCGGTGGCGGCGTCCCGGGCCTGGATGCTGGCCCGGTCGGCCACGTCACTCATCGTCTCCGTGGTGTGGTGGATTTCGTTGGCCGCCTCCGCGCTGCGCTGGATCAGGCCCATGACGCTCTGCTGGAAGGTGTTGGCGATGGCCTCGCGCTCCGACTTCAGCGCCGCGGCGGCGCGGCCGGCCGCCTCCCGCCGTTCCTGCTCCTTCCGGTCCAGTTCCATCAGGCTGTCGCGGAACACGGTCAGGGCCCGCGCCAGTTTGCCGATCTCGTCCCCCCGCGCGGCGTGAGTGATGGCGATATTCCGGTCACCATCGGTCAGGCGCACCATGGCATCGGTAATCGCCTCCAGCGGGTGCGTGATGGTGCGCACCAGGTAGAGCGACAGCCCGAGGATGGCCAGGCTCACCACCGCCAGGGCGGTGCCGTAGGTCATCAGGCGCTGATGGAACAGGGTGTCGATGTCATCGATGTAGACACCGGCGCCCACCAGCAGCTTCCACGGGGCGAAGGGGCGGATGGAGGCCAGCTTGGGCACGGGCGCATCGCCCTGCTTGCGGGGGAAGGCGTAGGCCACGTCCCCGCCGCCGGCGCGCGCCGCCTCGATGAACAGCCGGATGAACGGAACGCCGTTCGGATCCTTGAGGTCGATCAGGTCCTTGCCCTCCATCTGCGGCTGGGGACCGACGACCTGGGCGATCCCGGTATCGCTGTAGACGAAGATGTAATTGCCGTTGGCGAAGCGGATGGCGCGGATGTCCGTCTTCACGCGCTCCAACGCCTCCGCTTCGCTGAGTTTTCCGTTGCTCGAGAGGTCGTGATAATAGGCCAGGAGGCTGGTTGCCGACTCGACCTGTCGCAGCATCTGTTCCTTGCGGCCTTCCAACATCAGGGTGCGCTCATGGAACGTGCTCAGGATGGCGATGATGATCATCGCGGCGACCGGCAAAAGGACGGCCGCCAGGATTTTAACCCTGACACTCACGGATCTTGGCATGCCGCTCTCCCTTATGGGTTGTTTTATAAGGGGAATTAGGGCGATTCAGATGCCTTGTTCAAGGTTGGCGGGTCGGTTTGTAAATAATAATTTAAATATACGGCGTGCAATTCCGTCGAAACTTGTCTGATCCGGGCAGGGGGCACCTAGGGCTCAGATCACCTTGCCCTCGAACGGGTGCGACCCGTCGCGGCTTTCCACCTCGATCACCCACAGGTCGGGATCGCGGCGGGTGGCGCGCTCGATGAAGGCGTCGGCCTCCGATTCCGGCACCTGGGCGCCGCTGAGGCCGGGGAACCAGCCCAGCTTGCCGTCCATGTCGCGGCTCTGCGTGTAGACCTTGGCGCCCTGGAAGGGGATGACGACCTTCAGCAGGATCAGCCCGCTCTCCGCCTCGCCCTTGCGCAGGACATAGACGGGGATGCTGTCGGCGGCGCAGCGGCGCAGGTGCAACTGGACCCAAAGGGCGGTGGACAGCCGGTCGTCGGACATGGTCCCGGGGTTCCTGAAGGATTGGACGGGAAAAGCGGTAAAAGCGGAGTGGGGCGCGACATTGCGGCTTGCCATCCGCGCCGCCGCCCGGAAAGGTGCGCCCGTATCTATAGGGTTCCACCGCTTTCGAGGCCAGAGTCATGACGTCATCCGTCCCGCCCGCCCGCCGCCTGGGCCGCGTGCTGCTCACCAACGACGACGGCATCAACGCGCCCGGCCTGGCCCTGCTGGCCGACCTGGTGGCCGGGGTGGCGGAGGAGGTCTGGGTGGTGGCGCCGGAGAAGGACCAGAGCGGCATGTCGCGTGCCGTCACCCTGACCACGCCCCTGCGGGTGGAGGAACGGGGGGAACGCCGCTACGCCCTGACCGGCACGCCCAGCGACTGCGCCATCTTCGGCCTGCGCCACCTGCTGAAGGACAATCCGCCGGATATCGTGCTGTCCGGCATCAATCGGGGCGCCAATGTGGGCGACGAGGTGCCGTATTCGGGCACCGTGGCGGCGGCCCTGACCGCGCGCCTGCTGGGCGTTCCGGCCATCGCCTTCAGCCAATCCTTCGCCAAGGGCGGACAGGTGCGCTGGGACACGGCGCGGGCCGTCTTCGCCCGGTCGCTGGACTATGCGCTGGACCTGCGGGTCGCCACCAACGCCGTGCTGAACGTGAACTTCCCCGACGTGGACGCGGCCGATGTGGGCGACGTGGTGCTGACGCGGCAGAGCCGGGGCACCTTGGATCGCATCGATGTGGAACCGCGGGCCGACATGCGCGGCGGCACCTATTACTGGATGGCTTTTCGCCGCCACATGCCCATCCTGGGCCCGGACACGGACGCCGGCGCGCTCAAGCACGGCCTGGTGTCGGTGACGCCCCTGGGCTTCGACATGACCGCCCCGGAAGGCATAGCCTGACCAAACCGCCCAGACGGCATAGCCTGACAGAGACCACCCTGGCCCGCCCTTTGCTTCCGTATAAAGGGAAGGGGGCCGGCGGCCGACCCCCAGGAATCCCGGATCAGACGGGAAGCCAGGCCAGCCAAGGGGTTTCACCATGTCGGGCGTGTCGTTATTCCAGGGAAAGATTTACCGGGTGGGCAGAAGCGTACTGGTGCTGGGCCTGGCGCTGGGGGCCCTCAGCGGCTGCGTCGTGGTCGATGCCGCCGGCACGGCCGTGGGCACGGCGGCCGACGTGGCCGGCACGGCCGTCAGCACCACGGCCAAGGTGGTGACGGCGCCCGTGCGGTAAGCCGGCCGGCCCACGGCGCCGCTGAAATCAGCCCAGCTCGATCCTGTTGCGGCCGGCGTTCTTCGCGCGATAGAGCGCGGCGTCGGCCGTCAGGTTCAGGGCCTTGGCATCCAGCCCGGGCTTCAGTCCCACTACGCCGCCGGAAAAGGTCACCTGGAACTGGGTGTCGCCGTGCACATAGGGGATTTCGCTGAACTGCTGGCGCAACAGGTTCAGCCGCTCCGCCGCGTCCTGGGCCTTGGTCTGAGGCATCAGCACGGCGAACTCCTCACCACCATAGCGCCCGATCATGTCGCTGCGCCGCAGCCGCTGCTGCAACAGGCGTGACAGGCCCTTGATGACGCGGTCGCCGGCGCCATGGCCGTAGCGGTCGTTGACCTTCTTGAAATGGTCGATGTCCAGCATGGCGAAGGACAGGTCCGTTCCGTCACGCTGGGCGCGGGCCACCTCGGTCACCAGCAAATCCTGGATCATGGGGTGGTTGTAGGCGCCGGTCAGGCCGTCGCGCACCATCAGCGCCTTCAACTGGCGGGCGCGCCGGGCGCGGGCGCGCACGGTTTCGGCCAGGTCCCCCAGATCGACGGGTTTGGTCAGATAGGCATCAACGCCCGTGCGCACGGCGGAGCGGTGCGTCTCCGCGTCCAGGTCCGCCGTCAGGAAGACGATGGGCAGGGCCAGCAGGCCATCATACTGCCGCAGCACCGACGCCAGTTCGAAGCCCGTGCACTGGGGCATGATGAGGTCGGTGACCATCAGGTCGGCATTGTGGTCATACAGCGCCTCGACCGCCTGCAGCGGGTCGGTCACCAACCGTGTCTGCATGCCGGCGGACCGTAGCGCCATCTCGTAATAGGCGCCCAGCGTGGCGTCGTCATCCACGATCAGGATGCGCAACGGCTGGTCGGGGTCGCGTTCCGTCAGGCGGTCCAGATGATCGACAAGGGCGTTGGCGTCCGGCGGTTTCACCACATAGGCGTCGCAGCCGGCCCTTGCCGCCGCCAGCCGCGCGGCGAAGCCGGTGGCGGACGACAGCGCGAGGGTCGGTATCTTGCGCCCCTTTCCGTCCGTCATCTGCGTGGCGTTGGGGATCATGCCGTGCGGGTTGACGTCCAGAATGATCGCTTCCGGTGCGGCATCGGCCACGGCGGCGGCTAGGGCGTCGCCATCGGGGAAGGCGGTCAGCTTATAGCCGTAGGCGGCCAGGATGTCGGCCAGATCCTCGGCGCCCGCGCCATCGGCTTGCATCAGGTAGACGGAACGGTAGGGCCCCTCGCTGGACAGGGTGGGGGCGGTGGGTAGGGTATCGACGGCGGGGGCCAACGGGGCGGCGCCGGCGATTGTTCGCTCCAGTCCATCGATAGCAGCGCGGAGCACCGACGGGGCGATGGCGCCCGGCCGGTTGATCACGCCCTCCAGCACGCGGGCGGCGACGCTCAGGTCCGGCAGGCCGAAGGTGGCGCCGGAGCCGGCCAGGGAATGGGCATGGCGCGACAGGTCGGCGCGGGCGGCGGTGGCGTCGTCGCCGTCCAGTCCTTCCAGCGCCTCGGCCGCCTGCCGGATTTGCGTCAGGCGGTCCGGCAGGCCGGCCAAGAAGTCCTGGCGGATTTTCTGCATCCGCGCCAGCAGGTCCGCTGGCAGGGTCGGCATGGTGGGTGGGGTGTCCTGGATCATGTCGGGCCGGCGCCACCCCACAGTTCGCGCACGGTGTTTGGCAGGCTCATGGGGTCGAAGGGCTTGGCGACGACGCCCACGGCGCCCAGCTCCTTGAACCGTGCCACTTCCGACGGTTGGACCTTGGCGGTCATGAAGGCGATGGGCACGCCGGCCAGGGCCGGGCGCTGGCGGATGGCGGCCAGGGTGGCGGGGCCGTCCATGCCGGGCATCATGGCGTCCAGCAGGATCAACTGGGGCGTCCAGCCGTCCAGGATTTCCAAGGCGCGGGCACCGGATTCAGCCATCTGCACGTCAAAGCCGCCGACATGGCGCAGACTGAGTTCGACGATGGCGCGGATGTCCGGCTCGTCATCGACATAGAGGATGCGGTTCAGTGACTCGGCCATGCTGCCTCGCGGTGGTCTTGGGCGGGACATGCCGGCGTCCCCGTGGCGCTACAGTGCGCATCAGGGTAGCCGCCGGGGCCAGCGGGCGCAAATGGAGTTCGGGCGACAGTCGGCCACAGGCTATCGGGCCGCCAAGATGCCGTTCAGGGGGCCTGAGGGCAGGGGGGCTCAGGGCACGGGGGCTCAGGGCACGGGGGCTGCGGCATGTCGGCGGCCGCAGGGGCGTCGGACCGGGCGCCGATACGCCTGGATGGCAGGGTCAGCACGAATTCCGTGTCGCCCGGGTGGCTGGTCAGGGTTATGTGCCCGCCGTGGCGCTCCACGATGGCTTTGACGATGGACAGGCCCAGGCCATTCCCCCCTTTCTGCCGGCTATCCGACGAGTCCGCCTGGGCGAATTTCTGAAACAGGCGCGGCTTGAACCAGTCGGGCACGCCGGGGCCGTTGTCGTGCACCGAGAGGCGGATGCGGCCTTCCTGCATGTCGCCCCGCACGGTGACGGCGCCGCCCGGGTTGGAATATTTGATGGCGTTGGACAGCAGGTGGGCCAGCACCTGCCGCAGGCGCCGCGGGTCGCCCACCACGGGAAGGGGGCCGGCGGAAGTGTGGCGTAGGGTGATGGTGTGTTCCTCGGCCATGGGGCGCAGCGTCGCCACCGTCTCCGCCGCCAATTCCGCCAGGTCCAGCTTGTCCGCCTTCAGGTCCAGGGTGCCGGATTCAATGCGCTCGATATCCAGCAGGTCGTTGACGATGGCGATCAGCCGCTCGCTGTTGCGGTCGGCGATGCGCAATAGGTTCTGCGCCTGTTCGGTCAGGGCGTCCGGCATGCCCAGCGCCAGGCGGATGGACCCGTGGATGGAGGTCAACGGCGTGCGCAATTCATGGCTGACGGTGGAGATGAAGGCGTCCTTCATGCGCTCCACCTCCTTGCGGTGCGTGATGTCGCGCAGCACCAGGGTGTAAAGGGGGCGGTCATCCAGCTGGGTGGTGGTGACGGTCAGTTCCGCTGGGAAGCGGCGTTCCTCGCCGCGCACCTCGACCTCGCGGGGGCGGTTCCCTTCCAGCGCCAGGGGCAGCCACAGGGTGCCGGCCGCCTCTTCCAGCACGGCGCTGGCGGCGGCGCTGGCCCCGGCCAGGCTGGGCAGGGTCAGGAAATCGTCCACCGGCAGGCCCAGCAATTGGCGCACGTCGCGGCCCAGCATGGTGGCGCCGGCGCGGTTGGCGGACAGGATGACGCCCGCCTCATTGATGGTCAGGACACCGTCCTCCAGGCTGTTCAGGATGCTGTCCAGCCGCTCACGACTTTCCTGCACGGTGGCCAGCATGCGGCGTTCCAAGGCCTGGCGCTCCGCCCGCTGGCGCTCGCGCGCCTGCTGCTGTTCCTTCAGCGACTGCAGCGCGCGTGCCATGGTGCCCAGCTCATCGCTGCGTCCGGCACCGGTGACCGTGACGCTGGTGTCGCCCCGGGCGATGCCGCGCAGCGCCGTGGTCAAGGCCATGATGGGCAGCACCAGGCTGCGCGACAGCAGCACCCAGATGCCGATGGCGGTGGCGACGATCATCAGGCCGCCCACCAGGATGCCCAGCGCCCCTTCCGACTGGGCGTTCTGCTGGCGCACCAGATCCTGGTCCAGCATCTCGCGTTCCGCCGTCGCGATGGCGTCCAGCGTGCTGCGCACCGCATCCATTGAACGCTTGCCCCCTAGGGCCCGGGCCTGGTCGCGGGCCAGGGCCCGCGTCGTGGGGTCTGTCGCCATGGTCAGGGTGGGGTTGGCGTAGCCGTCCTGCCAATCACGCACCTCGGCGCGCAGCGTGTCCACCCGCCGCCGCTGGTCCATGTCGCTCTGGATCAGCGCCTCCAGCCTTGCCAGGCGGCTTTCCTGCGATTGCATGGCTTGGCGGGTCGGCTCCAGGAAGGTGGGGTCGCCCGCCACGATATAGCCGCGCAGGCCCGTCTCCTGGTCCAGCATGGTGGTGCGCACCGCCTCCACCGCCTGGATGACGGCCAGGGCCTGCTGGCTGTCGCGGGTGGTGCTGACGATGACGTCGATCCTGCGCATGCCCCACAGGCAGACTGCGGCCGCCAGGACGAAGAGCAGGGTGAAGGCCAGGAACAGGCGGCGGGGGATGGACAGGCCCTGAAGGGGGCGCGCCTGGGTGTCGTCGGGGGGGATGGGGATGTCGGCGCCGGCGGCGTGCGCGTCGGCGATGGTCGCGTCCGGGGACGGCCGGGCGCTCTCCTGCGGACTTGTTCTTTCGGTGCCGCCGTGGGCGGGGGCGTTGAGGTCCAGGATTATCCGCTTTCGTCTTGCCGTCCGGGGTGCGCCCGGTCAGGGAGCTGGCAAGCAGGCTTGCCCGCCAATCGTTAACAATTCCACTCTGGGGCACCCATTGCGGGTAAGTGGAGCGGCGGCCCCGGGGGTTGGGGCCGCCTGGTGCACAGCGTTGATTCCACGCTGTCCGCGCACGATCACCAAGGGTGCATTTGGTCGGGATTTCGCGAACTCGGGGGGTACTTTAGCCCTAGGCCATGCCGGGAGCGGAGCCGGATTGCGCTGCAATCGGCCCCGCTCCCGGTATACCGCCCGGCGGAATCGGGCAGGCGACAGGGAAAGGCCCCGCCATGCGCGTGAATCTCCCCTGCTCAGGGGTGACATGCCGCATGAGCCCTTGGAAAAGGTGGCGGAACGCGCTAGATATCCGCCCGCCCGGGAGGTAATGCGGCGTGCCGTCGACCCCCCGGCCTTTTTTCATGCGGGTCCTTTCAGGGCCCGCGCTCGTTTTTGAACATCCCCCGCGCCGGCTTCATACTTTTGCACCGGACGTTGGACGACGGAGCCCTCTAATGCCCCGCAGCACACCGCTGGACGACATTCGCAACATCGGCATCATCGCCCACGTCGATGCCGGCAAGACGACGACCACTGAGCGCATCCTGTACTACACGGGTCGCAAGCACACGATCGTCGACATTCATGACACCAAGGACCTGAAGTCGTCGACCACGACCGACTATCTGGAACAGGAACAGAAGCGCGGCATCACCATTCAGTCCGCTGCCGTGTCCTGCTTCTGGAAGGACAAGAAGATCAACCTGATCGACACCCCAGGCCACGTGGACTTCACCATCGAGGTGAACCGCTCCCTGCGCGTGCTCGACGGTGCCGTGGTGGTGTTCGACGGCGTGGCCGGTGTGGAGCCCCAGACCGAGACCAACTGGCGCCTGGCGGACAACTACAACGTTCCGCGTATGTGCTACGTCAACAAGATGGACCGTTCCGGCGCCAGCTTCAGCCGCTGCGTGGACATGATCCGCAAGCGCTTGGGCGCCACCCCGGCCGTCATCCAGCTGCCGCTGGGCTCGGAAGACAACTTCCAGGGCATGATCGACCTCGTCGAGATGAAGGCTTACGTCTGGTTCTCCGAGGAAAAGGACAGCCAGTGGGAGATCTGGGACGTCACCGACGATCTGGCCGACAAGCTGAAGATCACCAACGCCTATGACCGTGAGCTGCTGAGCAAGGTTGGCGAGTACCGCGCCGAGCTGATCGACACCTGCCTGATGCAGGACGACGCGGCCATGGAGCAGTACCTGGAGTCCGGTGAAGAGCCGTCCCCCGCCGTGCTGAAGGAATGCCTGCGCCTCGGCACCCTGAAGGGCGACTTCACCCCGGTCCTGTGCGGTTCCTCGTACAAGAACAAGGGCGTGCAGCAGCTGCTGGACGCGGTCGTCGCCTTCCTGCCGTCGCCGACGGACGTCGAGGCCATCAAGACCGTGGACCCGGACGGCAACCCGAACGGCGAGCGCAAGTCGTCGGACGACGAGCCCTTCGCTGGCCTGGCCTTCAAGGTCATCAACGACAAGTACGGTTCGCTGACCTTCGTGCGCGTCTACTCGGGCGTCGTCGCCAAGGGCACCTCCCTGCTGAACACCACCCGCGGCAAGCGTGAGCGCATCGGCCGTATCGTGGAAATGTTCGCCAAGGAAGCGAACGACCTGGAAGAAGCCCGCGCGGGCGACATCGTGGCCTTCGTCTCGCTGGCCGAGACGGACACCGGTGATACCCTGTGCGATGCCACCGCCCCGGTGGTGCTGGAGCGCATGCGCTTCCCCGACCCCGTCATCAGCGTGTCGGTGGAGCCGAAGAACCGTGCCGACCAGGACAAGTTCGGCGCCGCCATCGGCAAGATGGTCCGCGCGGACCCGTCGCTGCGTCTGGAAACGGACCGCGACACCGGCCAGACCCTGCTGCGCGGCATGGGCGAGCTGCACCTGGAAGTGACGCTCGACCGTATGCGCACGGAGTTCGGTGTGGAAGGTGTGATGGGTCGCCCGCAGGTGGCCTATCGTGAGACGATCACCAAGACCGTCGAATACACCTACACCCACAAGAAGCAGACCGGTGGTTCGGGCCAGTTCGCCGAAGTGAAGGTCCGCTTCGAGCCGAAGGAACGTGGCGCCGGCTTCTCCTTCGTGGACAAGGTCGTCGGCGGCACGGTGCCGCGCGAATACATCCCGTCGGTGGGCAAGGGCCTGGAAGTCCAGAAGGAAGACGGCGTCCTGGCTGGCTATCCGACCGTGGACTTCGAAGCCACCCTGCTGGACGGTAAGTACCACGAAGTGGACTCGAACGCCCTGACGTTCGAAATCGCCGCCAAGGCCTGCTTCCGCGAAGGCATCCGGACCGCTGGTCCGATCCTGCTGGAGCCGGTGATGAAGGTCGAAGTGGTCGTTCCGGATGACTACCTGGGTGACGTGATCGGCGACATCAACCGTCGTCGCGGCACGGTGCTGGGCCAGCTGGAGCGTGGCCACAACATCGCCGTCGAATCCCACGTGCCGCTGTCCGAAATGTTCGGTTATATCGGTCAGCTGCGCGGCATGACCTCGGGTCGTGGCTCCTACACCATGGAGTTCTCGCACTACGACCCGGTGCCGAAGAACGTGGCCGACGAAATCATCGCGAAGAGCGGCAAGGCCGCCTGAGCCTGATTTCAAAGGCAGAGAGTATAAGAACGGCCGCCCCACCCGGGGCGGCCGTTTCTTTTTGAGCGTGATGTGAGAACAGGCGCAGGGCGCTATCCCCTGGCGCGGCAGATGTCACTTGGCGGTTATGGGAAAGCAGGCATCGTACCGCTATCGGAACGACGCCCATGTCGCCTGAAGCCAGGCTTAACCGGAGGTGCCCAGGATGCTGTTCATCCAGGCATTCACCTGGTCGCTGGAGAAGGCGGCGACCTGGGCGCCGGTAACGGCCAGGGCGAGCCGCTGTCCCATCGTAGACAGCTGATCGGTGGTCAGCGCATGGGCCTGGGCGGTGGTCAGGGCCGCGACCTGGCTGGTGCTGAACTCCCGTACGTCATCGGTGGTCAGCGCGTGCACTTGAGCGGTGGTCAGGGCTTGAAGCTGGGCGGTGGATAGCCGCTGCACCTGGTCGCTGGTCAGGGCCGACAGGTTGCCGGTGGTCAGGCCCGCCACTTGGCTGGTGGCCAGTGCCGCCACCTGGGTGGTGGACAACCGCTGCACCTGGTCCGTGGTCAGTCCGTCCAGCTGCGCCGTGCTCAGCACCCGGATTTGGGCCGTCGTCAGGGCGCGCAGGTCGGCGGAGGGCAGGGCGTTCAGCTGGTCGCTGTTCAGCACCTGCACCTGGTCGCTGGTCAGCTTGGACACCTGGGCGCTGGTCAACGCCGCCACACTGTCGCTGTTCAGCGCCAGCAGCTGGTCCGTCGTCAGGGCGGTCACCTGCGCGGTGGTCAGCACCCTCACGTCGGCTGTGGCCAGGGCGTTCAGCTGGGCCGTCGTCAGGGTCTGGATCTGCGTGGTGCTCAGGCCCGTCACCTGGGCCGTGGTCAGCGCCCCCAGCTGGTCGGTGGTCAGTGCGTTCAACTGGTCGCTGGTCAGCCCCGCCAGCTGGCCGGTGGTGAAGGCCGCCAGGTTGGCTGTGCCGAGATTGGCCAACTGATCGGTGGTCAGCGCCCCGATCTGGGCTGAGGTCAGGCTGCGGATGTCCGCCGTCGGCAGGGCCACCAGCTGGTCGCTGGTCAGCACGTGGATCTGCCCGGTGCCCAGCTGGGACACCTGCGCGCTGGTCAGCGCCGCCACGTGCAGGGTGTCCAGCGCCACGACCTGGTCGGTCGACAGGCTGTTCAGCTGTGCCGTCGACAGGACGCGCACGTCGGCCGTTGTCAGGGCGTTCAGCTGCCCGGTGGTCAACGCCCCCACCTGGTCGGTGCTCAGCTTGGCCACCTGGGC
Organism: Nitrospirillum amazonense; assembly: GCF_029594735.1. Classification (NCBI taxonomy): domain Bacteria; kingdom Pseudomonadati; phylum Pseudomonadota; class Alphaproteobacteria; order Rhodospirillales; family Azospirillaceae; genus Nitrospirillum; species Nitrospirillum amazonense. The sequence continues at coordinate 2,028,540 of NZ_JARPAF010000002.1, read as the reverse complement.
AGTGCTCAAGGCGGCCACGCTGTCGCTGTTCAAAGCGGACAGCTGGGCCGTGCGGAGCACCGTGATCTGGGCCGTCGTCAGCGACCGCACGTCGGCCGTGGTCAGGGCGTTCAGCTGGTCGGTCGTCAGCGCCCGCACCTGGTCGGTGGTCAGGCGGATCACCTGGGCGGTGGTCAGCGCCGCCACGCTGTCGGTGCTGAGCGTCGACACTTGGGCGGTGGTCAGCGCCGCCACTTGCAGGCTGTTCAACGCCCGCACCTCGGTGGTGGTCAGCGCGTTCAGTTGGTCGCTGCCCAGCGCCTGCAGCTGCGCGGTGCTAAGGCCGGCCACCTGCTGCGTGGTCAGGCCTGGCAGCTGGTCGGTGGTCAGCGCCTGGACTTCATCGGTGGTCAGCACCCCCAGCTGGGCGGTGCTGAGCGCCGCCAGGTTGGTGGTGCCGAGCGTCGCCAGCTGGGCCGTGGTCAGGGCCGCCACCTGGGTCGTTGTCAGGGTACGGATATCGATGGTGCTGAGGGCGTTCAGCTGGTCGCTGGTCAGGGCCCGCACCTGGTCGGTGCCGAGCTTGGACACCTGGGCGCTGGTCAGGGCGCTGGCGTTGGCGGTGCTGAGGGCGGCCAATTGCGCCGTGGTCAGGGCGGCGACCTGGGCCGTGGTCAGGGCACGGATGTCGGCGGTATTGAGCGCGTTCAACTGGTTGGTCGTCAGCGCGGCGACTTGGTCGGTGGTCAGCTTGGCCACTTGGGCGCTGGTCAACGCGGCCGTGCCGTCGGTGTTCAGGCTGGACAGCTGGCTGGTGCTGAGCGCCTGCAGCTGGGCCGTGGTCAGGGCGCGGATGTCGGCGGTATTGAACGCGTTCAACTGGTCGGTGTTCAGCACCCGCACCTGATCGGTGGTCAGTTTCGCCACCTGCTGGGTAGTCAGCGCCGCCACGGTGTCGCTGCCCAAGCCGGACAGCTGATCGGTGCTGAGGGCGCCCAGCTGCGCAGTGGTCAGCGCGCGCACGTCGGCGCTGTTGAGCGTGTTCAGCTGATCGCTGGTCAGCGCCTGCACCTGCGTGGTGGTCAGCTTGGCCACCTGCAGTGTGCTGAGGGCCCCCGTCTGGTCCGTGGTCAGCGCCGCCACTTGGTCGCTGGCCAGCCCGCCCAGTTGAGTGGTGGTCAGTGCTGCGAAGTTGCCGGTGTTGAGCGCTGTCAGCTGGCTGGTGGTCAGCGTCGCCAACTGGGCGGAGGTGAACTCCCGGATGTCGGCCGTGGTCAGGGTGTTCAGCTGATCGCTGGTCAGGGCCCGCAGCTGGTCGCTCGACAGCCGGCTGACCTGCGCGCTGCTGAGCGCCGAGAGATTGTCCGAGCCCAGGGCCGACAGCTGGGCGGTGGACAGGACCGCGACCTGGGCAGTGGTCAGATTGCGAACATCCAGGGTGGTCAGCGCGTTCAGCTGATCGCTGTTCAGGATTTGGATCTGGTCGGTCGACAGGCGGGACACCTGGGCGCTGCTGAGGGCTGCCACCGCGTCCGTGCCCAGGTTGGACAGCTGGTCGGTGGTCAGCGCCGCCAGCTGCGCCGTGGTCAGCGCGCGGACGTCGGCGCTGTTCAGGGTATTCAGCTGATCGCTGGTTAGCGCCTGGGTTTGCCCGGTGCTGAGCTTGGCCACCTGCAGCGTGCTGAGGGCGCGGGTCTGGTCGGTGGTCAGCGCCGTTATCTGCGCACCCGTCAGACCCGCCAGCTGTGTTGTCGACAGGGCGGCGAAGTTGGTGGTGCTCAGGCCGGCCAGCTGGTCCGTGCTGAGCGCCGACACCTGGGCCGACGTGAACTCCCGCATGTCGGCGGTCGATAGCGTGTTCAGCTGGTCGCTGCTGATGGCCTGCAGCTGGGCGCTGGTCAGGCCCACGATCTGGTTGCTGGCCAGGGCGCCCAGATTGTCGGAGGTCAGGTTGGACAGCTGGTCGGTGGTGAAGGCCGACAGCTGGGCGGAGGTGAACTCGCGGATGTCGGCGGTGGTCAGCGCGTCCAGCTGGTCGGTGGTCAGGGCGCGGACCTGGGCGCTGGACAGCTTGTTCACCTGGGCGCTGCCGAGCGCCGACAGGTTGGTGGATCTGAGGGTGGACAGCTGATCCGTCGTCAGCACCGCCACCTGGGTGGAGGTGAGGGCGCGCACGTCGGCCGTGGACAGGGCGTTCAACTGGTCGCTGTTCAGCGCCTGGACCTGGTCGGTGGAGAGCTTGCCCACCTGCATGGTGCTGAGGGCGGCCACCGTGTCGCTGCCCAGCGCGGACACCTGGCGGGTGGTCAGTGCCAACAGCTGCGCCGTGGTCAGCGCCCGGACGTCGGTCGGCGTCAGCGCGTTCAGCTGATCGCTGTTCAGCGCCTGGATCTGGTCCGTGGAAAGCTTGGACACCTGCAGCGTGCTCAGGCTGGCGACCTGGTCGGTGGTCAGCGCCGCCAGCTGGGATGATGTCAGGCCACCCAGTTCCGTGGTCGTCAGCGCCGAAACCGCCGCTGTGCTGAGCCCGGCGATTTGCAGGGTCGTCAGGGCCTGCACCTGGGTGGAGGTGAACTCCCGCATGTCAGCGGAGGTCAGCGCGCCCAGCTGGTCGGTGGTCAGCACCCGCACCTGGGCGCTGGTCAGGCCCACCACCTGGGTGCTGGCCAGTGCGGAAAGGTTGTCGGAGCTGAGGTTCGCCAGCTGGTCGGTGGTCAGGGCGGACAATTGTGCCGACGTGAACTCCCGGATGTCGGCGGTGGTCAGGGCGTTCAGCTGATCAGAGCCCAGGGCCTGGATTTGGCTGCTGGACAGCTTGTTGATCTGGGCGCTGCCGAGCGCCGACAGATTATCGGAACCCAGGGTGGACAGCTGATTTGTCGTCAGCGCCGCGACCTGGGCGGAGGTCAGTGCCCTCACGTCGGCGGTCGACAGGGCGTTCAGCTGGTCGCTGGTCAGGGCCTGCACCTGGGTGGTGGACAGGCGGGTCACCTGCAGGGTGCTGAGTGCTGCGACCGTGCCGGTACCGAGGGTGATGATCTGGTCGGTCGAGAGGGCCGCCAGTTGGCCGGAGGTCAGGGCGCGCACGTCGGCGCTGTTGAGCGCGCCCAGCTGGTCGCTGGTCAGGGCCCGCACCTGGGCGGTGGCCAGATTCGCCACCTGCAGCGTGGACAGCACCGCCACTTGGTCGCTGGTGACCGCCCCGAGCTGCGCGGTGGTAAGGCCGGCCAGCTGGGTGGTGCTGAGGGCCGTCACCACGGCTGTGGAAAGGCCCGCCAGCTGGTCGGTGGTCAGGACGCCCACCTGCGCCGAGGTGAATTCGCGGATATCGGCGCTCGACAGCCCGTTCAGCTGATCGGTGGTCAGCGCCTGCACCTGGGCGCTGGTGAAGCCCACCACCTGGTTGCTGGTCAGGGCCGACAGGTTGGTGGAACTGAGGTTGGACACCTGGTCGCTGGTCAGCACCCCCAGCTGGGCCGACGTGAATTCCCGCAGGTCGGCGGTTGTCAGGGTGTTCAGCTGGTCGCTGGTCAGTGACTGAACCTGGGCGCTGGACAGCTTGCCCACCTGCGTGCTGCTGAGCGCCGACAGGTTGGTGGCGCTCAAGGTCGATAGCTGGTCGGTGGTCAACACCGCGACCTGCGCCGTCGTCAACGCGCGGATGTCGGCGGTGGACAGGGCATTCAGCTGATCGCTGGTCAGGGCGCGGACCTGCGCCGTGGTGAGCTGCGCCACCTGGGCGGTGGTAAGCACGGTGGCGGCGGCGGTGCCGAGGGCGGCGAACTGGTCGGACGACAGCACGGCCAGCTGGGCCGTGGTCAGCGCACGCACGTCGGCGGTGGAGAAGGCGCTCAACTGGTCAGTGGTCAGCGACCGCACTTGGCCGGTGCTGAGGCCCGCCACCTGCTGGGTCGTCAGTCCCACTACCTGATCACTGGTCAGCGTCACCAGCTGATCGGTGCCCAGCCCCGCCAGCTGCTGGGTCGTCAGCGCCGACAGGTTGGTGGTGGCCAGGGCCGATACCTGGTCCGTGGTCAGCTGCGCCACCTGGGCCGAGGAGAATTCGCGGATGTCCGCGGTGGTCAGGGTGTTCAGCTGGTCGCTGGTCAGCGCCCGGATCTGGGTGCTGGACAGCCCGGTGACCTGGGCGCTGCCGAGGGCCGAAAGGTTGGTGGAGTTCAGCGCCGCGATCTGGTCGGTGCCAACCGCCCGCAGTTGAGCGCTGCTGAGCGTCCGTACGTCGGCGGTGGACAGGGCGTTCAACTGGTCGCTGGTCAGCGCGCCCACCTGGGTGGTCGACAGCTTGGCCACCTGTGCGGTGGTGAGGGCCGCGGTGTTGTCGGTGCTGAGCGTGGACAGCTGGCCGGTGCTGAGGGCTGCCACCTGGGCGGTGGTCAGGGCGCGGATGTCGGCGGTGGACAGCGCGTTCAACTGGTCGCTGGTCAGCGCGTTCAGGATACCCGCCGACAGGCTGGCCACCTGGGCGGTGCTGAGGGCGGCAATCGTGTCGCTGCTGAAGGACAGCAGCTGGTCGCTGGTCAGCGCGCCCACCTGCGCCGTGGTCAGGATGCGCACGTCGGCGCTGTTCAGCGCGTTCAGCTGGTCGCTGCTGAGCGCCCGGAACTGGGCCGTGCTGAGCTTGGACACCTGCAGCGTGGTGAGCGCGCCCACCTGGTCTGTGGTCAGCGACCCCACTTGGGCCGTGCCCAGGCCGGCCAGCTGCGTGGTCGACAGCGCCGCCACGGTGGCGGTGCCCAGGGTGGAAATCTGGTCGGTTGTCAGGGTTGCCAGCTGGGCCGAACTGAATTCCCGGATGTCGGCGCTGCCCAGGGCGTTCAACTGGTCGCTGGTGAGCGAGCGCAGCTGTGCGCTGCTGAGGCCGGCCACCTGGCTGGTGCTGAGCGCCGCCAGATTATCCGACGCCAGGGCGGACACCTGGTCGGTCGTCAGCTGCGCGATCTGGGCGGAGGTGAATTCCCGGACGTCGGCCGTGGTCAGGGCGTTCAGCTGATCGCTGGTCAGGGACCGCAGCTGCGCGCTGGACAGCCCGATGACCTGGGTGCTGCTGAGCGCCGACAGGTTGGCGGTGCTGAGGGTCGACAGCTGGTCCGTGGTCAGGGCCGCCAGCTGCTGGGAGCCCAGCGCCCGCACGTCGGCGGTCGACAACGCGCCCAACTGGTCGCTGCTGAGCGCGCGTAACTGGGTGCTGGTGAGGCGCGTGACCTGGGCCGTCGACAGGGCGTTGAGGGCGTCGGTGCCCAGGTTGGTGAGCTGGAGAGTGCTGAGCACCCCGATCTGGGCGGTGGACAGGGCGCGGACGTCGGCGGTGGACAGGGCGTTCAGCTGGTCGCTGTTCAGCGCCTGGACCTGGGCCGTGGTCAGGCCCGCCACCTGGCTGGTGGCCAAGCCCGCCACCTGGTCGGTGGTCAGCGCCGTCACCTGTGCCGTGGTGAGGCCCAGCATTTGAGTGCTGGACAGGCTGGACAGGTTGGCCGTGGTCAGGCCCGACAGCTGGTCGGTGGTCAGCTGCCCGATCTGGGTGGAGGTGAATTCCCGCAGATCGGCGCTGTTCAGCGCATTCAGCTGGTCGCTGCCCAGCGATCGCACCTGGGCCGACGACAGGCGGTTGATCTGCGTGCTGCTGAGGGCGGATAGGGTGGCGGTACTGAGGGTGGACAGCTGGTCGGTGGTCAGCACCCCGATCTGCGCGGTGGTCAGAGCGCGGATGTCCGCCGTGGACAGGGCGTTCAACTGATCGCTGCCCAGCGCCCGGATCTGGCCGCTGGACAGCGCGGCCACCTGCGCGGTGCTGAGCGCCGCCAGGCTGTCGGTGTTCAGGCCCGCCACCTGGTCGGTGGTCAGGGCCGCGGTCAGGGCGGTGGCCAGGACGCGCACGTCGCCGGTGCTGAGCGCGTTGATCTGGTCGCTGTTCAGCGCCTTCAGCTGCAGGCTGGACAGGCCCGTCACCTGGTTGGTGGCCAGGGTTGCCACCTGGCTGGTGCTGAGCGCGCCCACCTGGTCGGCCGTCAGGCTCGCGATCTGGGCGGAGGTCAGGGCCGACAGGTTGGCGGTGCTGAGGCCCGCCACCTGGTCGGTGGTCAGCGCCTTCACCTGGGTGGAGGTCAGCGCCCGGGCGTCCGCGGTGTCGAAGGCGTTGATCTGGTCGCTGGATAGTGCCTTCAGCTGCGCGGTCGTCAGGCGCGCAACCTGGACGCTGGTCAGCGCCGCCACGTTCAGGGTGGTGAGGTTGGACAGCTGATCCGTGCTCAGCGCCGACAGCTGCGCGGTGGTCAGCGCCGCGATGTCGGCGGTGGTGAAGGCGTTCAGCTGGTCGCTGGTCAGGCCCCGCACCTGGGCGGAGCCGAAGCCTGCCACCTGCAGGGTGGTCAGGCCAGCCATCTGGTCGGTCGTCAGCGCCGACAGCTGGTCGGAGGTGAAGCCGTTCAGCTGGGTGGTGGTAAAGCCGGAAATGGCGCTGCCGCTCAACGCCGACAGCTGGTCTGTGGTCAGCGCCCGCAGCTGGCCGGAGGTGAAGGCGCGGACATCGGCGGAGGGCAGGGCGCCCAGCTGCTCCGTCGTCAGCGCCTTGATCTGGGCGGACGTCAGCTGCGCCACCTGGAGGGAGGACAGCGCCGCCACCTTGTCCGTGGTCAGGTTGCCCACCTGCTCGGTCGTCAGGCCGGCGATCTGCGCCGTGGTCAGGGCGCGGATGTCGGCGGTGCCCAGGGCGTTCAGCTGGTCGCTGCTCAGCCCCTTGATCTGGGCAGCGGCCAACTGCGTCACCTGGCTGGTGGACAGGGCGGCAAGGCTGCCCGTTTCCAGGTTGGCCAACTGCGCCGTGGTCAGGGCCGTCAACTGGCCGGAGGTCAGGGCCCGGATGTCCGCGGTGGACAGGGAGTTCAGCTGGTCGGTGCTGAGCGCCCGGATCTGCGCCGAACTCAGGCGCGATACCTGGGACGAATCCAGGGCGGCCAAGCCATCCGCGCCCAGTGCGCGGATCTGCCCGGTGCTCAGGGCCGCCAGCTGCGCCGAGGAGAACACCTGAACCTGGCTGGAGCTGAGGGCGCCGACCTGCGCCGTCGTCAGCTGCGTCACCTGCGTGGCGCTCAGCGCCGCCAGGCTGACGGTCGCCAGGGCGCCCATCTGATCGGTGGTCAGGGCGCCCAGCTGCTGGGCGCTGAACAGGCGCACGTCGGCCGTGGCCAGGGCGTTCAGTTGGTCGGTGCTGAGCGCCCGTATCTGCGCGGCCGACATCAGCAAGGTCTGGTTGGTGGTCAAGGCGGCCACGCCGGCGGTGCTGAGGCCGGCGAGCTGGGCGGTGGACAGCTGCAGGATCTGCGTGGCGGACAGTTCCCGAACGTCGGCGGTGGTCAGGCCGTTCAGCTGGTCCGTGGTCAGTGCCTGGACCTGGGCCTGGCTCAGCCGGGCGACCTGGGCGCTGTTCAGCGCCGACAGGTTGGCGACGCTTAGGCCCGCCACCTGTTCCGTCGTCAGGTTGGCGATTTGCGCCGTGGTCAGGGCGCGGAAATCATCGGTGCTGAGAGCGTTCAGCTGGGCGGTGTCCAGCACCCGCATTTGGGTGGCGCTCAGGCTGGCCAACTGCTGGGTGGTCAGGCCGGCCATCTGGCTGGTGGTGAAGACGTTGACCTGGGCCGCGGTCAGGCCCAGCATCTGTCCGGCGCTAAGGGCCGAGAGGTTGCGGGTGCTGAGCGCCACAATCTGGTCGGTGCTGAGCGCCGCCAGCTGTGTGCCGGAGAATTCCCGCATGTCTGCCGTGGTCAGCGCGTTCAGCTGATCGGTGGTCAGCGCCCGGACCTGGGCGGTGGTCAACAGCGCCACCTGGCTGCTGCTGAGCGCCGACAGGTTGGCCGTGCTGAGGCCCGAAATCTGGCCGACCGTCAACCCGGGCACCTGCGCCGTGCTAAGGGCCTGGATCTGGCTGGTGGACAGGGCGTTCAGCTGGCCTGTGGACAGGTAGCCCACCTGGGCGCGGCTGAAATCGCGGATGGCGGCGGTGGACAGGCCCGACAGCTGGCTGACGGTGATGGCCTCCACCTGGCTGGAGGTCAGGGCCTGCACCTGGTTGGATTTCAGCGCCTCGAGATCGGCGGGGCTGAAGGCGGCGATGTCCTCATCGCTGAACGCCTGCAGCTGCTGGGCGCTGAACACCATCTGGCTGGCCGTGAAGGCCGTGACCTGGGTGGAGGAAAGAACAGCGATCTGGGCGGTGGTGAGGGCCGCGACGTCCTGAGTGGTCAGGGCCTGAATAGCCGCTGTCGAATAAGCCGCGATCTGCGATGGTGGTACAGTACCGATAGACGAAACCATCACCCTCTCCGATCACATCTCTTTGAGATGTTTAACACTCGGCACCACCACGCCCCTTCTGGGCGCACCCACAGCCACGTGGGTCTTCAACCCCCCCCCGCCGCGCCCCTTATGGGAACAGCGGAAGTACTTTGTGTCCCAGGAGGGCCGCCCCGTTCTGGAGCCGCCGGCACCCGGGGGTGCGCGAGTATTGATCCGACGCCGACTTATCCAACCTGGATATACGGAGCCACTTTAATTTGGATAAAACTTAACCTCAAGGCTAGTTTCGTAGACAACCCGGAAGAACAGGATGGGCCGCCACTTGGCTGTGCTGGCCGCCCTCCGGCATGGGCGTTCGATTCACGACAGGTTAATGTGTCACGGCTTTTGAGGCGCCGGTGTAATACCCGGCCGTTGACTGCCGGTTGATTTCCGGGGCCCAGCCCGCCCGCTCGCCCGCCAGCGCCCCCAGAAAAAGCGTAACCGGCCGAAGGTTGAAGAACCGTGGCGCGTCGGATATTCCATCAAGAATAAGCATCGCATGGATGTACATCTATTGAGGGGGGTCTGGTAGATGCGCTGGTTCAATGACCGGACGATCAATCAGCGGCTTTGGGTTCTGGTGGGCGTCGCCGTGCTGGCGGCACTGGTCTACATCGGCCTTGGCGTGGCGCAGCAGCGCACGCAGCTTTACGGGGATCGCCGCGACATGGCGCAGGACGCGGTGGGGGCCGCGCAGACCATCGTCGAGGCCTATATCCAGAAGGAAAAGCAGGGCGCCCTGCCCAGGGCCGACGCCCAGGCGGCGGCGCTGGCGGCCCTCAGGGCCGTGCGCTTCGCCGGTGAATACGTCTTCGTGAACGACACCAAGGGTGTCCTGGTCATGAACCCGAGCCGTCCGGATCTGGAGGGCAAGGACATGACCGACTTCAAGGACCCAGCCGGGACCTATATGTTCCGCGACTTCGTCGCCATGGCGACGGGGCCGCAGGGCCACGGCTTCGTGCCCTACAAGTGGCCGCGCCCGGGGCAGACGGAACCGGTGGACAAGCTGTCCTATGTGACCCTGGTCCCGGCCTGGGGCTGGGTCCTGGGTTCCGGCGTCTATCTGGACGATGTGCAGGCGCAAGGCCGGGCCTTGGTGGTGGGCGGCGTGGTGGAGGGCGTCATCGCCCTGCTGCTGGTGGGATCGCTGTCCTTCGTCATCGCCCGCAGCCTGTCGCGCAGCCTGGGTGAGCTGACGGGCGACATGCGCCGCCTGGCCCAGGGCGACCTCACCTTCACCATCACGGGCACCGACGCGCCCAACGAGCTGGGGGAAATGGCCCGCGCGCTGCAGGTCTTCCGCGACAACGCCTTGGCCAACCGCCGGCTGGAGGAGGAGCAGGCGGCGGCGCGGGAGGCGCAGCAGCGCCGGCATGACGCGCTGGAGGTCCTGGTGCGTGACTTCAAGGCCATGGTGGCGGGCAAGCTGCGCTCGGTCGCTGCCGCCGCGACAGAGCTGGAGGCGACGTCCGGCGGCCTGCGCGAACAGGCGGAGATCACCAGCGGCCTGGCGGTGACCGTGGCCACCGGCGCCACCGCCGCCAACCAGAACGCCCAGACCGTGGCCGCCGCGACGGAGGAGCTGACGGTTTCCAGTTCGGAAATCGGCCGCCAGGTGGAGTTCACCGCCGCCACTACTGCCCGCGCGGTGGAGGAGGCGCGCAAGGCCAGCACCGTGATGGCGGAGCTGTCGGAGGTCGCGGCCGGCGTGCAGACGGTGGTGCAGCTGATCAACGACATCGCCGGGCAGACCAACCTGCTGGCCCTGAACGCCACCATCGAGGCGGCGCGGGCGGGTGAGGCCGGCAAGGGCTTCGCCGTGGTCGCGCATGAGGTCAAGTCGCTGGCGGGCCAAACGGCCAAGGCGACGGAGGACATCGCCAGCCGCGCCATGGCGGTGCAGACGGCCGCCGCCGACGCCGTGTCCATCATCACCTACATCACCGACGTCATCGAGCAGATGGGCGGCAACTCCGCCACCATCGCCTCGGCCGTCACCGAGCAGGGGGCGGCCACCACCGAGATCAGCCGCAACGTGCAGGAGGCGGCGGCCCGCACGGCGGAGGTGGCGGGCAACATGAACACGGTGGAGGAAAGTGCCCAGTTCACGCTCAGCGCCTCCAGCCAGTTGCATGCCGCGGCGGGTGAGCTGTCCAGCCAGGCGGAACAGCTGCAGATGGAGGTGGAGGAGTTCCTGGGCGCCATGGAGCGGGCGGGCGACCGCCGCCAGTTCGAGCGCGTCCCGGCGGACCTGCCCATCACTGTGCAATGCATGGCCACGGGCAAGCCGGGCCCCATCTACCCGGGCCGCACCATCGACCTGTCGGCCGCCGGCCTGTCCGCCCGTATCGGCCAGATGGCCAACAAGCCGGGCGATGACCTGCTGGTGGGCGGCCTGGGCGACCACGCCATTCCCGGCCGTGTCGCCAGCATCGTGGATGGCGTCGTGCGCATCCAGTTCCGCATGAACGAGGACAGCATGACCATGATGCAGCAGGCCCTGAAGAAGGCCGGCGTGACGCTTTGACGACGCTTTGACTAGGTGGGGCGGACAATAACGCATGGCTGAGGGGACGAGGTGGCCTTAGCCATGCGTCCCCCTTGGTTGCAGTATCGGGCCCGATTGATTATGTGGCCTCACAACCACCATCCCATCCGTCCGCATCCAGGAGATCACATCCCATGTCCACCGCCCTGCGCGTCGCCATCCTCGGTGCCTCCGGTTACACCGGCGCCGAACTGGTCCGCCTGCTGGTCCGTCATCCCGACGTCCGCCTGGTGGCCCTGACGGCGGAGCGACAGGCCGGCAAGCCCCTGGCCGAGGTCTTCCCGCACCTGGGCGGATATGATCTGCCGGACCTGGTGAAGATCGACCAGGTGGACTGGGACGGCGTCGATTTCGTCTTCTGCGCCCTGCCGCACGGCACGACGCAGGAGGTCATCGCCAGCCTGCCGCCGCGGTTGAAGGTGGTGGATCTGTCCGCCGACTTCCGCCTGCACGATGTCGACACCTACGCCACCTGGTACGGCCACGCCCACAAGGCGCCGGAGCTGCAGGCCGAGGCCGTCTACGGCCTGGTGGAGGCCAACCGCGCGGCGGTGAAGGCCGCCCGCCTGGTGGCCAACCCCGGCTGCTACCCGACGGCGTCGCAGCTGCCGCTGCTGCCGCTGCTGCGCCAGGGCCTGATCCAGGCCGAGGACATCATCATCGATGCCAAGTCGGGTGTGTCCGGCGCCGGCCGCGACGCCAAGCAGGCCAACCTGTATGGCGAGGTGGCGGAAGGCGTGCACGCCTATGGCGTCGCTGGCCATCGCCACGCGCCGGAGATCGAGCAGGGCGTCAGCGAGGCCGCCGGCAAGCCGGTGGTGCTGAACTTCACGCCCCATCTGATGCCCATGAGCCGCGGCATCCATGCCAGCATCTATGTGAAGCTGGCGCCAGGCAAGACGGCCGACGACCTGCGCGCCGCCCTGGTGGACGCCTATAAGGGCGAAACCTTCGTGCGCGTGCTGCCCGCCGGCGTGGCGCCGCAGACCCGCCACGTGAAGGGCAGCAACCACTGCCTGATCGGCGTCTTCCCCGACCGCGTGCCGGGCCGCGCCATTCTGCTGTCGGTCATCGACAATCTGGTGAAGGGCGCCTCGGGCCAGGCCATCCAGAACATGAACCTGATGATGGGCTATCCCGAGGATCGCGGCCTGGAGCAGGCGCCCCTGTTTCCGTGATTGGGTTCCCGTGATCGGGAAGCCGCCTTATGTATGGGGCCCGGGTGTCAAGCGCGGGCCTCTTTCCCTTGCGCAACACCAAGACCATCATGCGTCGCATGATGGTTAGGATGCGACTGCGTCCGCCGGAGATTGCCGGGGAGCGTAGCGGACCGGAAATTGAGGAAGCCAAGGCCACGGGTGTGGCCGCCCGGCGCATGAGGGAGAAAAAATGACCAATGCCAGCGAGGCCCTCACGACCGTGCGGCCCACGGTGCTGCCCTACAAGGGCGTCCTGCCCCGTATCCACCCCAGCGCCTTCCTGGCGAATGCCATCGTTATCGGCGATGTGGAGATCGGGGAGGAGGCCAGCCTCTGGTACAACGTGGTTGTGCGCGGAGACGTGAACCAGATCCGCATCGGCAAGCGGACCAACATCCAGGACGGCACCACCGTTCACTGCACGCATGAGCGCTTCACCACGGTCATCGGCGACAATGTGACGATCGGGCACATGGCGCTGCTGCACGGCTGCGTCATCGAGGATGGCGCCTTCATCGGCATGAAGGCCTGCGTCATGGATGGCGCCGTGGTGGAAAGCGGCGCCATGGTCGCCGCCGGCGCCCTGGTGACCCCGGGCAAGCGGGTCAAGGCGGGGGAGCTTTGGGGCGGCAGCCCGGCGCGCCTGCTGCGCCCCCTGACGGAGCAGGACAAGGCCACGCTGCCCCTGACCGCGCCGCATTACGTCCGTCTCTCCCGGCAGTACCTCGACGAGATAGGGTGAGCCGGGATGGGTTGCCGGACGGGCTGATTTGAGTCATGGTCAGCCGGGTCGCGCGTTGCATAATGGGAGGCGCGCTGATCATTTCGCGTGGGGACGCGGCATCGATAAGCCGTCTGGGCGTCCCCCGCGCATCACTTACGTGACCTGGTGGAGGGCTCTCCATGACCAAGCCGTCACTACGAACCGATCATACCAAACGCCGTTTTCGTGCCACCGCTGCCCGCCAGGGGCGCCTGCTGGCCAAGTTGCGGCGCCCACACTGCCTATCGGCCATGGAGGCGAGCGAACAGGCCTTCCGCGCGGCCGGCGCGCTGGCGCTGGCGGAGGCTGTGTTCGGCGACCGAGGCAAGGCGCTGGCCTGGTTGCGCGCCGCCGGCTCTCCATGACAGGCGCCGCCGGATAACATCGCCTGCCGGATACCGCTGGGCGCGTCGGGTCACGACGGCGCTTCGGCGTAGCGGATGATGCTCTGATTTTGGACGCTTGCGATCAGTTCGTCCGTACGGGCCAGAAGCTGCCGCAGCAGGCGCGAAGGATTGGCCTGGTTGTAGCCCAGGGTCAGGTCGACGGTCGGGGGCACGCCCTCCAGCGCCCTGGCCACGACGTTCGGCGTCAGTATGTTTTGCGCATACAGCGGCACCAGCGTGATGCCGCCCGTGGACGCGACCAGCGACATTGCCGACGATATGTTCTCGCCTTCGTACTTCGCCTTGAGCGTGATGCCAATCTTCGTGGCGTAGTCCTGGATCACCGACTGCAGGACCGGCGAGGTTCTGGCCGAACTGACATAGATTTCACCGGCAAGGTCCTGCGGCTGAATCTTCCTAAGGGAGGCCAGGCGATGGCCCGCCGGCAGCACGGCAATCACAGGCTCCTTCGCCAGCAATTTGAAGGATAGGCCCACGCTCTGGGCCTCGGGGCGGAGGAAGGCGACGTCCAGCCTGCCACGCATCAGGGCGAGGGCGAGATCTGGGGACGAGAGGCTGCTCAGGGTGATTTCAACCTCCGGCGCTTCCTCGCGGATGATGCGCAGCAGATGAGGGAGCCACGTGACCTCAAGCCCCACCATGAAGCCGATGGTGAGCATCGGCCTTTCCGGCTGTGCCATCCGGCGGGCGGCATCGGTCGCTGCCTCGACCTGCAGCAGCGCCAGCCGCGCGTGGTCAAGAAAAACGCGCCCTGCGGGGGTCAGTGTCACGCCGCGGGCCTGCCGCTCCAGCAGCGTCACGCCGACTTCCGCTTCCAGGTCGCGAATTTGCCGGCTCAGAGAGGGCTGCGAGGTGTTCAGCCGCCGTTGGGCGGCGGTCAGCAGGCCGCCTTCCTCCGCAACGGCGACGAAATACCGGAGATGCCGCAGTTCCATCGAACCCCTCGTTATGCTTTTGAGGCATAGCTTGAACGTACAAGGTCTTTGTCGGCGGCAGAAGGGCCATTTACGCTCGCCCCGAAGTCTGAACCCGCACTGTGATTGAGACGGAGCGACGTGATGCCGACCATTACCACGACGGACAACGTAACCCTCTTCTACAAGGATTGGGGTTCAGGCCAGCCGATCGTTTTCAGCCACGGCTGGCCGCTTACGGCGGACGACTGGGACGCCCAGATGACCTTCTTCCTTCGCCACGGCTACCGGGTGATCGCTCACGACCGGCGTGGCCACGGCCGGTCCGACCAGCCGAGCACCGGCAACGACATGGACCACTGGGTTGCCGACCTCGCGGCCCTGACCGAGCACCTGGAGCTGCGCGATGCGGTCCATATCGGGCACTCCACAGGTGGCGGTGAGGTGGCTCGCTATGTGGCCCGCCACCCGGAGCGCGTCGCGAAGGCGGTACTGGTCGCTTCCCTGACGCCGAACATGTATCGGAGCGAGGACAACCCGTCCGGTCAGCCGCCGGAGTGGTTCGAAGCGATCCGCGCGGGTGTGCTGGGCAACCGATCGCAGTTCTACCGGTTCGTTCCAGAGAATCCGTTCTACGGCTACAACCTTGATGGGGCCGAGCCCTCGGAGGCGATCATCGCGAACTGGTGGCGTCAGGGCATGGCCGGCGGTGCGCTGGCCCACTACGCGACTGTCGACACGTGGCTGGAAGATTACAGCGAAGACCTCAAGAAGATTACGGTGCCGGTGCTGGTGATGCATGGCGAGGCCGATCAAGTCGTCCCCTTCGCCAGCTCCGTGCCGCGCGCGGTCGATCTGCTCAAGAATGGGTCGCTGAAGACCTATCCGGGCTACCCGCATGGCATGCTGACCACGCATGCGGATGTCCTCAACCCCGACCTGCTCTCATTCATCAGGTCTTGACGGCACCGGCCACGGCTGAAAAGGGCTGAGGAAGGTTGCCGATGATCACCCGGGGATGAATCATGCCGGGCTTCGGCCGGTGCGAAGAGGCGATTGGTGGCAAGGCCTCTTCACACCGGCGCAGGCCGCCTGCGGGTTGGAACTGCCTCAGCCCAGGTTGAAATGGGTGATGGCGGCGGCGATGTCGTCGCCAAAGCTAGGGCCCAGCCGCACGGTCGCCACCTCGCCGGGCACGCCCTTCAGGCTGGCGGCGTCCAGGCTGGTCAGCAGCGCCATGGGCACGCTTTCGGTCAGGGAGATGGCCTTCAGCGCGCGGATCAGGTCCACTCCGCCGAGGCCGTCCATGACGGCGGACGCGATGATCATGTCCGGCGGTACGCGCACGGCCACGGCCAGCGCCTCGATGGGATCGGCCAGGGTGTTGACCTTGAAGCCGCAGGCCGCCAATTCCGCCGCCACCCGGCGGGCCACGATCTTGTTGGGACTGACCAGCATGATGTCGACGTCGTGGACTTCCACGTCGGCAATGTCGAACTCATAGCGCGAGGGCAGGGCGCGGATGACGGCGTTGGTGGCCGCCAGGTCCGGCGTGTCGTCCCGGTCCGCGGCCTCGGCGATGCGATCGGCGAACGTGTGCAGGTCGACGATCTGGCTTTCCGTCAGATCCTTCAGGCCCGTCAGGTAGGCCTCCAGACGCTGGGCGATCAGGCTGACCAGGGGGAAGCCGAAGGAGGTGCCGGAACCACGCAGGCTGTGGGCGTCGCGGCGGATGGCCAGCAGGCCGTCGGCGGTGGGGATGCGCCCCAGCGACACCGCCTTCAGCGTCTCATACAGCGCGCCCAGGCGATCATGGACGTCGTCGCGGAACTCGACCTTGAGCTGTTCAACAAGATCGTCGAAATCGGTCTGCTCAACCATGGCGCCCCTCAAACATATCCCGTGGATCTAGCCCGCGGGTGCGCCGGAGCGCAAGACGCGGACCGTCGCGGCGCTCCAGTGCATTGGTATCGGTTGGTGGTGCTTCAATGAAAAAGGCCGCCCGGGGTGGGCGGCCTTTCATCAGGTGACGGCCTCAGGCCGCTTTGCGCAGTTCCAGCCTGCTCCACACGTCCAGCAAGGCATCCACCAGGCGGGCCATGTGATGGTCGTCGTGGAAGGGCGTGGGCGTGATGCGCAGCCGTTCCGTGCCCCTGGGCACGGTGGGGTAATTGATGGGCTGGACATAGATGTCGTGCTTGGTCAGCAGATCGTCGCTGGCCTGCTTGCACAGGCGCGGATCGCCCACCAGCACCGGCACGATGTGGCTGACAGATGGCATGACCGGCAGCCCGGCCTCCGTCAGCAGACGCTTCAGCGTGGCCGCCCGTTCCTGATGCAGCACGCGCAGCTCGTCATGCTCCTTCAGGTAGCGGACGGAGGCGGCGGCGCCGGCGGCGATGACCGGGGCGATGGAGGTGGTGAAGATGAAGCTGGAGGCGAAGCTGCGCACGCAGTCGACCAGGGCGGCCGAACCGGTGATGTAGCCGCCCATCAGGCCAAATGCCTTGCCCAGCGTGCCCTCGATGACCGTCAGCCGGTCCAGCACGCCGTCACGCTCCGCCACGCCGGCACCCCGGGCGCCGTACATGCCCACGGCATGGACCTCATCCAGATAGGTCATGGCGCCGTGCTTGTCCGCCACGTCGCAGATCTCGGCGATGGGGGCGATGTCGCCGTCCATGCTGTAGACGCTTTCGAACGCCACCAGCTTGGGGCGGTCGGCCGGGTATCGGCTCAGCAACTGGTCCAGATGCTCGGGGTCGTTGTGGCGGAAAATATGCTTCTCAGCACCACTGTGCCGGATGCCCTCGATCATCGAGGCATGGTTCAGCGCGTCGGAGAAGACGACGCAATTGGGCAACAGCTTGGGCAGCGTCGACAGCGACGCCTCATTGGAGATGTAGCCCGAGGTGAACAGCAGCGCCGCTTCCTTGCGGTGCAGGTCCGCCAGCTCCCGCTCCAGCAGCACGTGGTAGTGGTTGGTGCCGGAGATGTTGCGGGTGCCGCCGGCGCCGGCGCCGGACTTGGCCAGCGCCTCGCGCATGGCCGCCAGCACCACCGGGTTCTGGCCCTGGCCCAGATAGTCGTTGCTGCACCACACGGTCACGTCGCGCGGCGGCTCATCCGGGGAAGGGTAGTAGGAGGCGATCGGAAACTCACCCACGCGGCGTTCCAGATCGGCGAACACGCGATAGCGGCCCTCGCGGCGAAGGCCATCGATCTGGGAGCGGAAAAAGGCTTCGTAATCCATCTGTCCGATGGCTCCTTCGTGGAGCGGTCCTCTAATCCTAGAAGACCGGCGGCAAGCTACCGGTCGACACGACAACCATCACCGACCAAGTGCTCACTGTCCTCATAGTGGGCAGCGAAATCACCGCTGGCAAGTGCCGGCAGGCCGCGACCGAGCAGAAGTACCATGCCAGTGGACCGGGGCCATCAGCTTTGATGTTGATCAATTCGGCGGGCAAATGGACCTTAACCCCGAAAGCCCGGGGTGAAAAGCCCGGATCCGCTGGACAAATTGCCCAAGCGGTCCGTCTTTGGTCGAACACGGCCTTTTGAGCGGGCGCAACGATATTTTCCATGGACCGGGATGATGGGTAATCAATAGGCGCAGGCGGTACCGCTGGCATGCGCCTCCAGCGTCTCGGCCAGGCGCTGCGCCGCCTTCAGGATCAGGGGTGGGGGGAAGGCGGCATAGCCCAGCACCAGGCCCTGGGTGCCGCCCCGGCCGGCGTGGAAGCTGCTGAGCGGCGTCACGTCAATGGACCGCGCGCGCGCCGCCTGGCGCAGGGCGATGTCGGGGGCCAGGGTGGGGGAAATGCCGGGTACCGTCTTCAGGGCCAGTCCGTCGGCCAGCTTGGCCGCCATCTGCAGCCCGGCCGCCGCCGGCGTCAGGGTCAGCGCGCCGGCCCACAGGCGGCGGGCGGCATCGATCAGCGTCTCGCGCCGTTCCTGGTAGGTCAGGCGAGAGCGGCGCAGGTGGGAGGCAAGGTGCCCTTCGTCGATGAACTCCGCCAGCGCGCTCTGCTCCACCACGGGGGCGTGCAACTCGAACAGGGCGCGCATCTCCAGCGCCCGGTCCAGCAGGTGGTCCGGCACCACGAGATAGGCGATGCGCAGGCCGGGGTAGAGAATACGCTCGAACCCGCCGACATGCAGCACGCGGCCGCCCCGCTGGGCGGCCCGGTCCCCCAGGTGGGCCCCGGGGCGATCCCCCAAGCGGTCAAGGCTCATGAGGGTGGCCGGCGGGCGGGTTTCGAAGGTGAAGCCGCCGTCGCCGTCATCCTCGATCACGTGGGCGTCGGCGCGCGCGGCCCAGTCCAGCAGGGCTTGGCGGCGTTCCAGGCTCATGACCGTGCCCAGCGGCATCTGGCAGTTGGCGGTGACCACGGCCAGCCGGGCATCCGGCGCCAGGGCCGCGCCTTTGGCGGGATCCAGCCCGTCGGCATCGGCTGGAACGGGTACGGGCGTCATGCCCAGGCGTCGCACCAGGGCTTGCGTCAGGGGGCAGCCGGGATCCTCCGTCCACACCCGGTCGCCCGGGCTGGCGGCCAGGCCCACCGCCAGGTCCAGGGCGGCGGCGCGGCCGGGCAGGATCAGGATCTGGTCGGGATGGCAGCGCAGGCCACGGCTGGCCTCCAGGAAGCTGGCCAGCGCCACGCGCAAGGGGCGCCAGCCGGGGGCGCTGTCCCGCTCCAGCGCGCGGGCCGAGAGGCTGCGCCAGGAACGGCTGAGCACTCGGCGCCAGGCCTCGATGTCCAGCTGGTCACCGGCGGCGATGCCGGGACGGAAAGGCAGGGTGGGCGACGGCAGGGCCGTTTCCGCCGGCCCCGGGCCCTGGGCGCGCGGCGCCGGGGCCCGAACCTCGGCCGGGGCGTAGTCGGGGGGCAGGTTTTCCACCACGAAGGTGCCGGATCCCACGCGGGATTCCAGGTAGCCCTCGGCCGTTAGGCGCTCGATTGCCGCCACGGCGGTGTTGCGCGACAGGCCCATGTCGCGGGCCAGGGTGCGGGTGGAGGGCAGGCGCTCGCCGGGCGCCACCACGCCGGTGGCGATGGCATGGCGCAGGCGGTCGAACAGGCGCTGTTGCAGGGAGCCGCCTTCACCGCCGTCCGTCAGCGTGAGCAGGGGCCCGCGTCGGCTTTTCATGGGGCGTCTCCGAGGGGGGAGCAGGGCGGCCGGAACTGTCGGCCGAAGGGAAGCCGGCGGACGGCGCTACGCGCTCGCCGTCCGCCGGGTGCGATCGGGGATGGCCACACGACCATCAGGCCATCCCGTTTCGAACCGGTGGCGGGGAAGGGGCGCCACCACCACCGGTCTCGCATCGGTGCGGAGGGGCCGCCAGGCGGCCCACGATTCCCCGTCGGGGCTCCGCGGAAGGGGAAGGGTTAGCGGTCCAGTACCTTGCCGCTGGTGGCGTCGACGCGGAAGGACTTCAGCGGAATGCCCTCGGCGGTGACGACGGGGACGTTGTAGTACTCGTCCTTGCGGGTGGCACTGCCGACACGCAGGTTGGCCTTGTCGTGGGCCTGCAGATAAGCCTGGACAGCCTTGCGGGCGTCAGAGCTGCTGACCATCGCGTCGTCGGCGAAGGCCGGGGCGGCGGCGCCCACCAGCAGGGCGGTGGCGGTCATCAGGGCGGCGAAACGGTTCATGGTGGTTCTCCTCGGGTGGGGGCTTTTAGCGGGCCGCCGGGTGGGTTTGGCTGAAGTTTGGCCCCCGGGGCCTCAGGCTTTCCTGTTTTCGTTGACGGTCCCATCTGACCATGGCCCTGTTTCGCCGAGATTTCCGCCAGGCCGGTCGAATGAAACAGTGCGTAACCGGCCTTGCGGGCATTTACAGTGTCGTTACAACATCCCCGTCGGACGCGACGGAGATTGCCGGTACAGTTGTCCATGCTCGGATACGCCCTTTGGGAAGCGCCTTGTGAGGCGTTGTCCGGCGGGCGGGTTCGGGCCCGCATATGGGACGAGAGATGTCTGAGAACATTCATCTGCTGGTGGTCGACGACGACCGGGAAATCCGCGACCTGCTGACCCGCTACCTGACCCGCCACGGCTACCGCGTCACCGCCGCTCGCGACGGACAGGAAATGCGCAAGTTCCTGGCCGACCGGAACATCGACCTGATCGTCCTTGACCTGATGCTGCCCGGCGAGGACGGCCTGGCCCTCTGTCGCGCCATCCGCGCGGAATCCGGCCCGCCGGTGGTCATGCTGTCGGCCATGGGCGAGGACGCCGACCGCATCCTGGGCCTGGAGATTGGGGCCGACGACTACCTGCCCAAACCCTTCAACCCGCGCGAGCTGGTGGCGCGCATCAAGGCCGTGCTGCGCCGGTCGCAGGCGGCCAACGTGGGCGGCAGCCCGGCGGCGGGCGCCTTCAGCTTCGCCGGCTACATGCTGGACCCCGCCCAGCGCCGCCTCAGCGCCGCCTCGGGCGAGGAGATCGCGCTGACGGCCGGGGAATATGAGCTGCTGCTGGCCCTGGTGCAGCGGCCCCGCCGCGTGCTGTCGCGCGACGACCTGCTGGAAATCACCCGCGGCCGCGCCGCCGGCCCCTTCGACAGGTCCATAGACGTGCAGATCAGCCGCCTGCGCCGCAAGATCGAGACCGACCCCGCCGACCCCGCCATCATCAAGACGGTGCGATCCGGCGGCTATATCTTCTCCGCCGAGGTCGGCACGCCATGAGGGCCGTCACCGACCGCATGTCGTATTCCATCTTCGCCGTGCTGGTCGGCGGCATCCTGCTGAGCCAGGCCATCGCGCTGGGGCTTTACCGCACCGATCGGGCGGAGGCCGTGGCGGCGGCGCAGAGCGGGCAGCTGGCCGGGTGTCTCGCCAGCATCGCCGGCGTGGTGGACCACCAGCCGGCCGACATCCGTGACAAGATGCTGGCAGGCCTGCGCGACGGCAATTTCAAGGTCAACGTCGCCGGCACCACCCAGGACGTGTCGCTGGACGTGTATGAGAAGCCCAAGGTGAATCCACCCGGCCCCCATCACACGGACATGATCGCCCTGCCGCCCTTCGGCACGATCACCACCCCCCCGCCGGAGCCCAAGTACGTCATGGCCAGCCACCAGCTGGCCGATGGCAGCTGGCTGAACGTGCACATCCCCATGGCCGGGGCCGACGCCCTGTCGGAACCGGGTTTCCTCGCCTCGCTGGCGGGCAGCGCCGCCGTGGCCATCCTGCTGTCCGCCTGGGTGCTGGGTTTCACCACCCGTCCCCTGCGCCGCTTCGCAGCGGCCGCCGACCGGCTGGGCGTGGACATGAACGCCCCCTCGCTGGATGAGACCGGCCCGCGTGAGGTGCGGCTGGCCGCCGCCGCCTTCAACAAGATGCAGCGCCGACTGCGCGCCTTCGTGGAGGATCGCACGCGCATGCTGGCCGCCGTGTCGCACGACCTGCGCACGCCGCTGACCCGCATGCGCCTGCGGGCCGAGTTCGTGGACGACGACGGCGTGCGCGAGAAGATGCTGGAAGATCTGGGCGAGATGGAGTCGATGATCGGCGCCACGCTGGCCTTCGCCCGGGACGAAGCGGCGCAGGAAACGCTGGAGCCCCTGGACCTCAACCTGCTGCTGTCGCGTGCGGCGGAGGATTATCGGGACGCCGGCAAGCCCGTGGGCTTCAGTCCGGCGCCGGGCCCGGTGCGGGTGGTCGGACGGCGCACGGCGCTGAAACGCGCCTTCACCAACGTGGTGGAAAACGCCCTGAAATACGGTATCAGCGCCGACGTGGCCGTGGCCGTGCAGGGTGAGACGGTGGCCGTCTCCGTCACCGACCAGGGGCCGGGCATCCCGGAGGCGGAGTGGGACAACGTCTTCCGTCCTTTCTACAGGCTGGAGGCCTCCCGCTCCCGCGACACCGGCGGCACCGGCTTGGGCCTGTCGGTCGCCAACGACGTGGTGCGTGCGCACGGCGGTGAAATCCGCCTGGAGAACCGGGCGGAGGGCGGCCTCAAGGTCATCCTGCACCTGCCGCTGGAGGCGGCGCGATAAAACCGCACAGGCGCCGGTGCGGGTTACGTCTTCCCACAGGCTGCGGGCGCCGTTGGGGGCGGCCCACACGGTCGGGGGCGCATGACGGGCGGGTGAAGCCCCTGGCGGTTCCCCCCTGGCCGTGGCTATGATGCGGTGGTCGAACCCGTGCGCTTGGCGCCGTCCCGGTTGGGAAATGCCATCGCCCCGTTTTCCGCAGAGCGCCTCGCCTTCGCGTGCCCTTGAGATTCCGTTATGGCCATTCAGAACCGCATCGCCGATTTCCACGCCGACATGACGGCTTGGCGGCATCACATCCACGAAAACCCTGAGGTGGCGTTTGAAGAGACGCAAACCTCCGCCTTCGTGGCCGAGAAGCTGAGCGAGTTCGGGATCGAGGTGCACCGCGGCTTGGCCGGCACCGGCGTGGTGGGCGTGCTGCAGGGGGAGGGCCGGGACACTGGCAAGACCATCGGCCTGCGCGCCGATATGGACGCCCTGCCCATGCAGGAGGAGAACACCTTCGCCCACGCCTCCAAGGTGGCGGGCAAGATGCACGCCTGTGGCCATGACGGGCACACCACCATGCTGCTGGGCGCCGCCCGCTATCTCGCCGAGACACGCAACTTCTCCGGCACCGTGAACTTCATCTTCCAGCCGGCCGAGGAAGGGGCCGGTGGCGGCAAGCGCATGGTGGAGGAAGGGCTGTTCGACCAGTTCCCCTGCGACATGGTCTTCGGCATGCACAATTGGCCGGAACTGCCACCAGGCAAGATGGGTGTGCGCTCCGGGCCGGTCATGGCCGGCGCCGACCGGTTCGAGATCACCATCCAGGGGCGCGGCGGCCATGCCGCCCAGCCGCACCTGGGAGTGGACCCGGTGGTGGTCGCGGCCCAGCTGGTGGTGGCCGCGCAGACCCTGGTCAGCCGCGGCCTTTCGCCCGTGGAATGCGGCGTGGTCAGCATCACCCGCATCCATGCCGGCACGGCCTTCAACATCATCCCCAACGAGGTGAAGCTGGCCGGTACCGTTCGCGCGCTGACGCCCGAGATACGCCAGCAGCTGGAGGATGGCTTGCGTAATCTGGTGCGGACCCTGCCACCGGTGTTCGGTGCCACGGGTGAGCTGGTTTACCACCTGGGCTATCCGCCTACCATCAACCATGCCGACCCCACGGTCATCGCCGCCGCCGTGGCCGCCAAGGTCGCGGGGGCGGAGAACGTGCTGGGCGACATGGGGCCCAGCATGGGGGCGGAAGATTTCGCCTACATGCTGAACGCCCGCCCCGGCTCCTATGTCTGGCTGGGCCAGGGCGGCAGCGCCCTGGGCTGCTCCCTGCACAACCCGCGCTATGACTTCAACGACGACGTTCTGCCGATGGGCGCCAGCTACTGGGCGACCCTGGTGGAAACCGTTCTGCCCCGGGCGGCATGATCCGGCCCTGGCCAATCCGCCGGGAGGGTTCCCGGGTCGCGGCTTCCGCCCGCTGTGACAGCCGGGCGGGAGATGGATGTCGTGGCCACCGTGCACGGCCGGCGCGCCGCATGGCTGCGCTGGGGCTGGCTCTGGGTATGAGCGCCGCTTTGACAGGCTGTTCCGGCAGCTTGGCGTGGCTGGGGGGCGAGCCGCCGCCGGACGACAACGCCCTTCCCCCCGCCGTTTCCCCCAGTCTTGTTGGGCGCGGCGAATGGCACGGCGGGCTGAGCCGGGCGCAAAGCACGACATACCTGGTGGCCCGCAACGCCGCCGAATGGCAGTCGCTGTGGGACCTGGTGGGGATGCGTGTCCCCGGCGCTCTGCCGGAACGGCTGATGGCGCTGGGTGTTTTCCTCGGGTCCCGCAACTCATCCGGCGCGGGGGTGGAGGTGGTGAACACCCGCGTGGAACATCGGGATGGCATGCGCGACCGCCTGGTGGTCGAATATCACGAATTCGACCAGTCCTCGCGCAACACCGCCACGGGCAGCTTGACCAGCCCTTACGCCATCGTCCTGGTGGATTGGTCGGACGCGCCGGTGCGTTTCGCCCGGGTGCCTTGACCCTCAGAGATGTCGTTCCCCCAGGCTCCGGCGGTGCCGGTCCGGACCTATGAGGGTCTGCCATCGACTTGTGTTCAACCGAAACAAAAGGCCCGGGAACTTGGCGGTTCCGGGCCTTCGCTTTTCAAGCCTCAGGACTACGCTTGATTTGGCAGCACGGTTTCCGAGGGAAGGGGAACCGGATCCAGCTGGCTATAGTCAGGGACGATATGGTGCAGCAGGGCCTGAAGGCGAGCGGCGTCGGCGGTGGCGCAGGCCGCGTCCAGCTCATCCAGCGAGCGGCGCAGGATAGCCAGGTCCACCGCGCGGGGCGAGGCCACCAGCACGCCTTCGGCCGAGGTCTGTTCCGGCGGTTCGGCAGCGGCGAACATCTCTTCATACAGCTTTTCGCCGGGCCGCAGGCCGGTGAAGGTGATCTTGATGTCCTTGTCCGGGCGCAGGCCGGCCAGGCGGATCATCTGCCGGGCCAGGTCGACGATCTTCACCGGCTGGCCCATGTCCAGCACGAAGATGCGGCCACGGTCGTCGCGCCCGGCGTTCATGCCGTAGGCGGAGGCCTGCAGCACCAGTTCCACCGCCTCGCGCACGGTCATGAAGTAGCGGCAGACTTCGGGGTGGGTGACGGTCAGCGGGCCGCCGGCGCGCAGCTGGCGGCTGAACAGCGGCACCACCGATCCGGTGGAGCCCAGCACGTTGCCGAAGCGCACGGTCATGAACCGGGTTTGCCAGCCCTTGCCGGCGCCACTGGACGCCACGATGTCCAGGGCCTGGCAATAGCACTCGGCGATGCGCTTGGTGGCGCCCATGACGTTGGTGGACCGCACCGCCTTGTCCGTCGAGATCAGCACCATCGCGGCGGCACCGGCGGCGATGGCGGCATCGGCGACGTTGCGCGTGCCCATGACGTTAGTCAGCACGCCCTCGACCGGGTTCAGCTCCACCATGGGAACATGCTTCAGGGCGGCGGCGTGGAACACCAGTTCCGGCTTCTCCTCATGGAAGACCTCCATGAGGCGGTTGCGGTCACGGACGTTGGCCAGCACGGCGCGGCAATCCAGGTCCGGGCAGTTCTCCCGCATCTCCATCTCGATGGAGTAGAGGTTGAACTCGCCATGATCCAGCAGGATCAGACGGCGCGGCTTCAGCTGCGCGATCTGGCGGGTCAGTTCGGAACCGATTGTGCCGCCGGCGCCCGTGACCAGCACGGTGCGCCCGGCGACCAGGCCGTCGATGGCACCCTTGTCCAGGGCCACCTGGGGGCGGCCCAACAGGTCCTCAATGACGATGGGGCGCACGGTCATGGGCCCCTCGTTCACGGCGTCGCGGAAGTCGGTGAGGTCGGGCAGGCGGGCCAGAACCAGATTCAGCGCCTCGCACTTTTCCACCAGTGCGCCCAGCCTGGTGCCCGACAGGCGGGCGCGGGGGCGGGTCAGGATCAGGCGGCGCGGGCATTGCCCTCCGGCGGCCAAGTCGCCGACCACGGACGACAGCTCGGCCAGGCGGCCCAGCACCTTCACGCCGTGGATCTCGCGGCCGATGCGGCCGCCCTTGTCGTCCAGGATGCCGACGACGCGATAGGCGGCGTCGCGATCCGTGGCCATGGCGCGAATGAAAATCTCGGCTTCGTCACCGGCGCCGACCAGCAGCACGGGAATGCGGTCGCGGGCGTTGCTTTCCAGAATGCCGGCCAGGCGGCGGTCCTTGGCCAGGCGGTACAGCAGGCGCGGCCCGCCCAGCAGCACCACCAGCACGAACCAGTTGATCAGCGGCACGGAGCGGGGCAGGGCGTCCAGCCGCGTCACCAGGAACATCAGCAGCAGGAAGACCAGGATGGTGGTGGTGACGGCGCGCGCGATGGCCATCAGATCGCGCAACGAGGCGTAGCGCCAAACGCCCGAGTTCATACCGAACAGTCGGTAGGCGGCGGCGGCGATGATGGTGAAGAGTGCCGCGCCGGGAACCAGGGCTTGGGTATAGTGGATGATGCCATCCCCAACCCTCAGGTACAGCGAAACAATAAACGAAATCCCAGCAACCAAAATGTCATGAAAATATGCAAGGAAGCGCCGATCAAAAATAAGCGGCAGCTTGAAGGTTTCTTTTAATTTACGCATGGCTCCAGCCTGCGGTTGATTGTTTATGGGCGATTAACAGAGCGTGACAGGGGCACTGAAATCGCATATCCGAGAATGTATTTCTAAACGCCTGACGCGATCCTGACACTATCCGATACTCTGCTGCAAGTGCGAAAAAGGATTGGCAGGGCATATGCCTACTCCATTAGGCAGGCCGTTTTTCAACGTCCTGAATTGGCCAGCGGCGGCCAGGAGGACATCCGTGGCCAATCCTTGTCAGCGGTACTCCTGAAAGCTTCCGGATGATAGTGGTCAGAAGCATGAAACCATTGGGAATCTAGAGACACGACCGGCGCGGAAAATAGGTCTTTCCGACTAGAAGGGAAGCGATAAGCGGATGGATCTGGGGTGCGTCCTCACGAGCGCAACCACGCGAAAATCCCTTTGCTTTTGGGCTTCGCCGCCGGCGCTTTTCCGCTCGGCCGTTTGGCGCCCGCCGTGGCTGGGGTGGAGGATCCTGGCGTTTTTATGCCGGCGTAGTCACGCTTGAACCGCTCCAGATCCTCGCGCAGGCCAAAACGGAAAGACACGTGCAAGACCTGGGAACGGCGGTTCAGGCCTGGGTCGAGTTTTTCTTCCATGCCCAGAAACTCCACGGCCCAGCGACCCCGAATATTGGCCCGAATCCAGTCTTCCGCCTTGTCCATGTCGCCGGCGGAGTTTAGTTGCAGTGTTGTCGTGAAATCTTGCTCAGCACTCACGCTCGCCTCTCAGGTCATTTCCTGGTTGAACGGATCAGGCATGATCATCCTGGCGTCCTACTCGATCTCGCGATCAGGGACGGTCTGTCGGCCGGGCCGGCGGTCCGGCTCCCCGAGTCGCTAGCGCGACCCCGCTTCGCGGCGCAGACCTTAGACGACCCCTGCCGCGGGCGACTACGCATCTCCCGGACAGCAAGGGACCGGAAGCCGTATGGCCGATGGAGATAGATGCCCTACCGACGTATCCCGGCGACGATAGCTGATGCCTTGGCCAGCGGCCTCCGCTAGCGGCCATTGAACGCGCCAGAGGTGCCTGTGCCGGATCCGGTATCGACAGGGCCATAGGATCGGGTAGGGTCCCCGCCTCGGTTTTCGCCAGCGGACGTTACCTCCAGATGTTCCCTACCTTGCTTCAGCGTGGCTTCCAGGTGGAGTTCCTGTCCCATGCCCGGGCTATCCTGGGCGTCGACTTCCCCGACGCCATGGCCGAGCTGGACGCCGTCATCGGCGCGCTGTCCATCCCCGTCACGGAAATCGTCGGGTCTGGCGGCGGTGAGGCCAAGATCACCCAGCGCCTTCGCCGCTCCCTGGCCGAGCATGGATGGGAGAAGGCGCACTTCACCATCGAGAAGCGGGTGAACGGCAAGCGGCGCGAGTCCATCAGCCACGAGGTGGACCATGTGCGCGACGTGCCCGGCGTCGGCGTCATCGCGCTGGAGATCGAGTGGAACAATAAGGACCCGTTCTTCGACCGGGACCTGGAGAACTTCAAGCGACTGCATGCCGAGGGTGTCATCTCCGTCGGCGTCATCGTCACCCGGGGCCGTAGCCTGCAGGATGAGATGGTGCCCATGGTGCGCCGCTTCGCCCAGGGGCGGGGCCTGACCTGCGACGCCGACGTGCTGGCCCTGGGCCTGCGCCCCACCACCCGGCAGCAGGATGACGTGGCCCGCCGCATGGCCGGCGGTGCGCCGTCCTTCGCCGAGGCCTGGGCCGCCTCCTTCTGCCAGGACAAGTATGGAGCGGCCACCACCCATTGGCGCAAGCTGGAGGACCGGGTGCACCGGGGCGTGGGCAATCCATGCCCGCTTTTGCTGATCGGCATCCCGGCCGAGGTCGTCACCTTCGACATCCCCCTGTCGGACATGCCCAGGGCGCCGGTCCCGGAACCGGTGGAAGCCGAACTGCCGTTTTTCTGATTCCTCAAGCGCCGGCGGGCCGTCCGGCCCTTGGCTCATCCCCGATTTCCAGTCCGCCTTCGGCTTCCCAGAAATCTCCAGCGCCTGCGGCCGCGGGCTGGTCGCTGCGCTCCGGCTTTTCTCACAGCAGGTCGCGCAGGCGGTACCACAGGCCGGCCAGCACCAGCAGGGGCACGCGCCAAGGGCCGCGCACGAAAGGGTGCTGGGGCAGCCGGGCGAAGACGTCATAGCGCTCAGCCTGGCCCATGATGGCCTCGGCCAGCAAGTGGCCGCAGATGCCGGTGAGGGCGACGCCGTGGCCGCTGTAGCCGTGGGCGTAGTAGGTGGTGGGCGACAGGCGGCCCAACTGGGGCAGGCGGCTGACGGTCATGCCCACGCTGCCGTGCCAGAAATGATCAATGCCCACGTCTTTGAGCTGAGGGAAGCAGTGGACCAGGTCCCGCGCCAGCTTGGGCTTGGCGTCAGGCATCGCCCGGTTGGCGTAGTTGACGCGGCCGCCGAACAGCAGGCGGTGATCGGCGCTGCGACGGAAGTAGTGCAGGCCGACGTTGGTGTCCGACACCGCGTGGTCGCCCGGCAGCAGGGCCGCCGCCCGTTCCGTGCCGAGGGGCTGCGTCGCCAGCATGTAGGTGACGATGGGCACCAGGGTGCGCGTCAGCGGCGGCGCCAGGTCGCCCAGGTAGGCGTTGCCGGCCAGCACCAGGAAGCGGGACCGCACGCGGCCGCGGGGTGTGGTCACCACCGGGGCGGCACCCGTGGTGATGGCCAGGGCTGGTGTGTTCTCGTACAGGCGCGCGCCGGCCTCCCGTGCGGCGCGTCCCAGGCCTTGGGCGTAGGCCAGCGGGTGCAGGTGGCCGCTGCCCATATCCTCCAGCCCGCTATCATAGCGCGGGCTGGCCAGCAGGGCGCGTAGCGCCTCGCCCTCCACCAGGCGTAGGCGGTCATAGCCCACGGCGTCCGCGTCGCGCAGCTGGGCCAGCAAATCCCGGCGGTGGCGGGGCTTGGCGGCGGCGTTGATGTAGCCCCAGCGCAGGGCGCAGGCTATGCCGTGCCGGTCCACCCGCCGCACCAGCAGGGCCTTGGCTTCTTCCGCCAAGGCCCACAGGCGCCGCGCGTCGTCGGCGCCGCCAAGCCGCGCGATGGCGCTGATGGATTTGTTATAGCCGCTGATCAGCTGGCCGCCGTTCCGGCCGGAGGCGCCCCAGCCCACCCGCTCCGCCTCAACCACCACCACGTTGTAGCCGCGTTCCGCCAAGGTCAGGGCGGCGGACAGGCCGGTGTAGCCGGCGCCGACGACACAGACGTCGCAGTCCGTATCGCCCGCCAGCGCTGCAACGGCGGGGCCGGGCGGAGAGGAGTGGACGTACCAGCTGTCCGGCCAGCAGGTGCTCATGTCAGCCGGGCAGCCAGCGGCACCACAGCGCCAGGGTGGCGCGGCGGCTGTAAAGGGCGGCGTGCAGCAGGGCGCTGGTCAGCACCGCCAGCAGGCCGGCGTACAGGACGTCGCTGAAGAAATGGCCGCCCATGCCAATGCGCAGCAGGCCCGCGCCGGCCCCGGCGCCCAGCCCGCCATAGAGCCACAGGCGCTGCCGCCGCCGCGCGGTATAGGCGAAGCTGTGCAGGAAGAAGGCCAGCACCGCGTCCCCCGAGACGAAAGAGCAGTTGCGCCCGCAATTGGCCTTGGGCGCCGGCAGCACCGGCGGGGTATAGGGGGCGGCCCCGCCGAATTCCACCACCTGGACGGGGCGGGCGCGGTGCCAATGATCCTTCAGCACGGCATTGCCCAGGAGGCCGGGCCCGATGGCCAGCGATAGCAGCAGGAAGCCCCAGGCGCGCACGTCCGCCCCCAGCAGGGGCCGGCGACGCCAGGCGGTCCAGGCGGTGCCCAGAACCAGCACGCCGGCCATCACCCGGGCGCCCACCTGCACCGCCTCGTGCAGCAGGTTGGCCACCGGATCCGCCCGCCAGGCGAAGCCCGCCTGCTGCGTCCAGAACCAACCGGCCGCGGCCAGGTCCAGGGTGGGTGAAACCGTCGCGTAGGCCAGCAACGCCGCGAGGCCGATCAACGCCATGAAACTCAGGACGCGGGGAAGGGTTGGGGACGGCATGGCGGCGGGACGATCCGGGAGGATGAGGGGGCGTACCCGTCCGCACATACCATCCGATGGGGGCGCTGTCACCTCGGCATAAGCCGCAAGCGCTAGGGTTCCCGCCAGCTTTGGCCGCTGCCATGCCGCATTCCCGCCCCGATATGATGGGACGGTCCCTGTCGATTTTGTCCGGTTCGGATCGCCCGTGAGCGGCGGTCCCATCCCCGATATCGAGGTGTACGACCCCATGGCCGTCCTGGAAGAATTCATCCGCAGCAACCGCATCACCGAGGTGGAGTGCCTGGTGCCCGACCTGTCGGGCATCGCCCGGGGCAAGATCGTCCCGGCGGAAAAGTTCCTGCGCATCCTGCGGGATCGCGGTTTGCGCCTGCCCGAAAGCGTGTTCATCCAGACCGTGACGGGCGACACGCCACCCAACAGCGTCACCAACCCGGAAAACTCCGACGTCTACATGCTGCCTGACCCGGGCAGCGTGCGCTTCGTTCCCTGGTATGAGGCGCCCACCGCCGCCGTCATCTGCGATTGCGTCTATGCCGACGGCACCAGCGTGGACATCAGCCCGCGCTGGGTGCTGAAGCGCGTGCTGGAGCTTTATGCCGAGCGCGGCTGGAAGCCCCTGGTGGCGCCCGAGCTGGAATTCTTCCTGGTGGCGGTGAACAAGGACCCGGACTATCCCCTGGTCCCGCCGGTTGGCCGCTCCGGCCGGCAGGAAAGCGGGCGCCAAGCCTTCGGCATCGACGCGGTCAACGAGTTCGATCCCATTTTCGAGGCGGTCTACGATTACTGCGAGCAGCAGGACATCGACGTCGATACCATGAGCCATGAGGCCGGTGCCGCCCAGATCGAGATCAACTTCAACCACGGCGACGCGCTGAGCCTGGCCGACCAGGTCTTCCTGTTCAAGCGCACGGTGCGCGAGGCGGCCATCCGCCATGGCATCTACGCCACCTTCATGGCCAAGCCCATGCAGAATGAGCCGGGCAGCGCCATGCACATCCACCAGTCGCTGGTGGACGCCAAAACGGGGCGCAACCTGTTCGGCCATCCCGATGGCGGCGACACGCCCCTGTTCATGAGCCATATCGCCGGCCTGCAGAAGTACCTGCCCAGCGCCATGCCCCTGCTGGCGCCCAACGTGAACAGCTATCGCCGGCTGGTGCAGGGGTCGGACGCGCCCATCAACGTCCATTGGGGGCGGGACAACCGCACCACCGGTTTCCGCGTGCCCCTGAGCCAGCCGGAGGCGCGGCGGGTGGAGAACCGCGTGGCCGGCGCCGACGCGAACCCCTACCTCGCCATCGCCGCCAGCCTGGCCTGCGGCTATCTGGGTATGGTGCAGGAATTGGAACCCACGGAGCCGGTGAAGGGCACCGCCCATCGCCTGGCCTTCACCTTGCCCCGCCACCAGGGCGACGCCCTGGCCAAGCTGAACGCCAGCCGTCCCTTGCGGGAGATCTTCGGCGAGCGCTTCGTCGCTTGCGTCACGGCGGTGAAACAAGCCGAGGACGCCGCCTATCAGCAGGTGATCTCCAGTTGGGAGCGGGAGAATTTATTGCTCAATGTTTGATGCCCTGCGGGCGCCGGCATCCGCCGGCTTGCCATCCTCGATGTCCGGTCCGCTGACGCTCCCCGGCAATCTCCGGCGGCCCCCGTCGGGGCCTACAGCGGCAAGAGCGATCGCTCTTGCCGCTGGTCTCGCTTCCTAGCGGATATTGGCCAGGAAGCCGTGCACCTGGCCGCGCAGGCGCTCGGCTTCCACCGACAATTCGCCGGCGGCGGTGCGCACGGTGTGGGCGACCTGGCCGGTTTCGGTCACCGCCTGGCGGGCGGCGGTCACGTTGCCGGAGACCTGCTGCGTGCCGGTGGCCGCCTGCTGGACGTTGCCGGCGATCTCCGCCGTTGCGGCCCCCTGCTGTTCAACGGCCGCCGCCACGGCGGCGGTGATCTCGTTCATGCGGTTCACGGTCTGGCCGATGCCGGCGATGGCGTCCACGGCGGCATCCGTCATACCTTGGATTTCCGCCACCTTGGCCTGGATCTCCTCCGTCGCCTTGGCGGTTTGGGTCGCGAGGTTCTTCACCTCCGACGCCACTACCGCGAAGCCCTTGCCGGCCTCACCCGCCCGTGCCGCCTCAATGGTGGCGTTCAGCGCCAGCAGGTTGGTCTGCCCGGCGATGCCGGTGATCAGCGCCACGATGTCGCCCACCCGCGCGGCCGAGGCCGCCAGGTCGCCCATGGCGGTGCTGGTGCGGCCGACTTCGGCCACGGCGCCGGCCGCGATCTCCGACGACTGGGTGATCTGGCGGGCGATCTCATGGATGGAGGCGCTCAGCTCATCCGTCGCGGCGGCCACGGTGGCCACGTTGGCGCTGGTCTGCTCCGCGGCCGCGGCGGCCGAGGTGGTCTGGTCTTCCGCCCGGGCGGCGGCCGTGGTGGCGGCGTCTGCGCTGGCCGCCATCTCGGTCGTGGCGGCGGCGATGCCGTCCACCACCGTCTTCACGCTGCCCTCGAACTCGTCGGCCAGGCGGGCCAGGGCGGCCTTGCGCTCCCGCTCCGCCTCTTCCTTCATCCCTTCCTGGCGCTCGCGCAGGTGCACGGCCTCCGCCGAGCGGTCGCGCAGCACATTGACCGCCTGGGCCAGGGTGCCGATCTCATCCGTGCGGCTGGTGCCCGGCACGGTGACGCTGAGATCGCCGTCGGCCAGGCGGTTGGTGGTATTGGTCAGGCGCAGCAGGGGGCCGGTGATGCCCCGGCTGAGCCACAGGGCCAGGCCGAAGGTCGCCAGCGCCAGCAGCCCCACCGTGCCGGCGGTGCGATAGCCGCTGGCCCGGGCGGCCGCGTCCACGTCGTCGATGTAGATGCCGGAGGACACGACCCAGCCCCAGCCGCTGGTCAGCTTGTTGTAGGTGGCCTTGGGCGCCGGCGGCGCGCCCGTCTTGGGCGGCCAAACGTAATAGCTGAAGCCGCCACCCTCCTTGGCGCGCTGCAGCTGGTCCTGGGCATAGTGGACGCCGTTGGCGTCGACGCTGTCCATGTTGCGCTTGCCCTCCAGTGTGCGGCTTTGCCCGCTGGCCAGCGTCAGGCCCGTGTCATCGTGGATGATCAGGTAGTGGTCGCCGTCGTAGCGGAAGGCGCGGGCCAGGTCCAAGGCCAGCTCCTTGGCCTTGTCCTCCGGCATTTCACCCGCCTTCGCCTTGGCTTCCAGCGTCTGGATTTGCGATATCGCCGCCTCCACCGCCACGCGGGCGCGCGCCTGCCGCTCCTCCATCAGGGTCCGGCTGGAGGTGACGACGGTGACGGCGCCCAGCGCCGCCAGCGCGATTACGGCCAGCAGCGGAATGAGCAGGATGCGGCCGCTGATGCCGCGCAGCGCGTTCAGGAATGACATCGGTTACCACCAACCAGAAAGGGGCCCAGAAAAAGGGTGCGGCTTAACGCCGCCGCTCTAACAGCTGGCTATACCCGGACCTTGGACAAGGCACCGTTGCTATATTGACATCGTTGCCATCACGTTATGGGCGAAAGGTTTAAAGAACCCGTCGCATATAAGTGGCATCCGAGCCGTACGACGACACGTCCACTTGTTCATCCGGCGCGGGGCTGAAACCGCGCCGCCGCCAAAAGGCCCCGGAATTATTGACGGACAGCAGCCGCATCTCGCGGAAGCCGGCACTCCGCGCGTGCGCCGCCAACAAGTCCACCGCCATCTCGGCGTGACCCTTGCCGCGCGCGGCGGCGTCGATGGCGATGTCGTGGATGTAGTAGATGTCGGCGTCCGCCGGCAGGCCGCCCAGCAGGTGGTTCAGCTTGGGCACGCGGCCCCGCGCATAGGGGTGGCTGACCGCGTAGCCGGAAATACCGCCATTGGCCGTCTCCAACGTCAGGCAGCCGGCGGGGTAGGCCGCCAGCTTGTCGGCCATGATGTCCAGCGCCTCGAAGAAGTCGACATGGATGGGGCAGGCCAGGGTGAAGGCGGGGGGCAGGTCGGCCGCCGTCATGGGACGCCAAGGCATGGGATGGGCACCGGGTTGGACGGGGAGTGGCGAAGCCATGTGCGCCATGGGCGTCACGGCGTCAAGGGGGGCGTCAAGGGGGGATGGGCGCACCACCCGGCATGCGCGTCCAAACCGCTGTCTCGCACAATTATGCAGGACCTGACATGTCGCGGTGCCATTGGTGCCGGGACCGGCGCCGGCGCACCCTTCGCTGCGCGGGGATGCCCCGTTAAGCAGGGGCTTTCAGTGTGAGCCGACTGATCGGGTGCACCCCCGGTGCCAACCCTTTGGGAACCAAATCCATGAAACGCAGCCACCACATCACGTTGGCGGCCCTGGCCGCCGCGACGACGCTGTCGTTGAGCGGATGTGATTCAAAGCATGATCAGGATTGCAAGGCGGACCAGCAGGCGGACTGCCGTTCCGGCGGCGGTGGCCATGGCGGGGGCGCGAGCTATGTCGCCGGGTCCAAGTCCGGCGGCGTTGAAACCGGTGGTTTCGGCGAAAGCGCCGCCGCCCACGGCGGGGGTGGCGGTGAGGGAGGTGGCGGCCACGGCGGCGGTGGCGGTGGCGGTGGCGAGTAGGGAGGCCCGCGATCATGGAACGCGTTCGCTTCACCCCCCGGGCCGACTGGATCGCCCGTATCGAATCCCAGGGCCTGACCTATCACTCTCTGGGCCTGCCGCCCGGCAGTGAGGCCGACGGCCTGTGGTGGGATGAATCCGCCGCCTACGCCTTCACCGCCGGGGAGGTCGACAGGCTGGAGGCCGCGACCAACACGCTGCACCAGCTATGCCTGCAGGCGGTGGCGGCCGTGGTGGCGACGCCGCGCCTGATGGACCGCTTCGGCCTCAGCCCGGCCTACCGTGCCTATGTCATCGACAGCTGGCGGCGGGACGACCCCGCCCTCTATGGCCGCTTCGATTTGGCCTTCAACCCGGACCGGGAGGAACTGGCCGAACCCAAGATGCTGGAATACAACGCCGACACGCCCACCACCCTGATCGAATCGGCGGTGGTGCAATGGTTCTGGCTGCGCGACGTCCTGCCCGATGCCGACCAGTTCAATTCCATCCATGAGCGGCTGATCGCCCGCTGGCGGGAAATCGGCCGGCGCCAGCCATCCGGCGCCCTTGTCCACCTGTCGTCCTACGCCGACTATGAGGAGGAGTTGCGGACGGTGGAGTACCTGGTGGACACGGCGCGTCAGGCAGGGCTGAACGCCGCCCACCTGCCCATCACCCAGGTGGGCTGGGACAAGGACAAGACGCGCTTCGTTGACGCGGCGGGCCGGCCGCTGGCGCTGTGGTTCAAGCTCTATCCCTGGGAATGGCTGGCGGCGGAGCGCTTCGGCGTCCACCTCCCGACCGCCAACCTGACGGTGGTGGAGCCGCCGTGGAAGATGCTGCTGTCGCACAAGGCCATCCTGACCGTGCTGTGGGACCTGTTCCCCGACCATCCCAACCTGCTGCCCGCCGGCTTCACCGCCGAGGCCGTGGGGCCGGACTGGATCGCCAAGCCCATGCAGGCGCGCGAGGGCGCCAACATCCGCCTGGTGCGGGACGGCCGGGAGGTAGTGCGCACCCCCGGCGCCTACGGCCAGGGGCCCGTGGTTTACCAGCGTGCGGTGGACTTGGCCCGTGATGACGGCCGGCATGTGGTGCTGGGCGCCTGGGTGGTGGGGGACGAGGCCGCCGGCCTGTGCGTGCGCGAGGATCCAGGGCCCATCATCACCGGTACCTCACGCTTCTTACCGCATTACTTCCGCTAATCGGATGCGATGGCCGGGGCCGCCTTGCTCCGGTCATCGCATCCTTGTTAGGGTCCAGCCCATCGGGCCCCGAACCATTCGGGCGGGGACCATTGGGGCAAGCTTGGGGGTATCCCGCGTGACCGACACGTCGTCCGGCGTCGACCTGATGCAGATCGTGGCCGTGCTGGGCGCCGGCGTCGTGGCCGCCCCGCTGTTCAAGCGGCTGGGTTTCGGGGCCATCCTGGGGTATCTGGCCGCCGGCTTGGCCATCGGCCCCTTCGGCTTCCGCATCCTGGCCGATCCGGCGGCGGTGCTGCATTTCGCCGAGCTGGGCGTCGTCATGTTCCTGTTCCTCATCGGGCTGGAGATGCGGCCGGCCAAGCTGTGGACCCTGCGGCGCCAGATCTTCGGCCTGGGCGTGGCGCAGGCGGCCGTCTGCGGCGCGCTCATGACCATCGCCGGCGTGCTGGCCGGCTTTCCGCCCGCCGTGGCCTTCGTCGCCGCCATGGGCTTCGCCCAATCCTCCACCGCCGCCATCATCCAGACTCTGGAGGAGAAGGGGGAGATGTCGACCCCCTTCGGTCAGCGCGCGATGTCCATCCTGCTGCTGGAGGATTTGTCGGTGGTGCCCCTGCTGGCCGTCGTTGCGCTGCTGGCGCCGGAGGCTAGCCACGATCTGCGCGGCAGCTGGGTGGGTGTGGCCGTGGCCGCCGCCGCCGTGGCCGTGGTCATCGTGGCCGGGCGCTGGGTGCTGAACCCGCTGTTCGGCCTGCTGGCCGGGTCCCGGGTGCGTGAGGCCATGACGGCGGCGGCGCTGGCCGTGGTGCTGGGGGCGGCCCTGCTGATGGAAAGCAGCGGCCTGTCCATGGCCATGGGCGCTTTCCTGGCCGGGGTGCTGCTGTCCGGCTCCGGCTTCCGCCACCAGCTGGAGGCGGATATCGAGCCCTTCCGCGGTCTGCTGTTGGGCCTGTTCTTCATGGCGGTGGGCATGTCGCTGGACCTGTCGGTGGTGGCGGCGGAGTGGCGCATGGTGCTGCTGGTGCTGGCGGGCTGCGTCGTCACCAAGGCGGCCGGCATCTATGCCGTGGCCCGCATCTCCGGCGCCGATGGTCGGGAGTCCATCCAGCGCACCACCCTGTTTGCCCAGGGGGGCGAGTTCGCCTTCGTGCTTTATGGCGCCGGCATGGGCGTCGGCGTGCTAGATGGGCAGGTCAACGCCGTCATGACGGCCACCGTCATCCTGTCCATGGTGCTGACGCCCATGACCGTGCGCCTGGTGTGGAGCCTGCTGCCCGAACCGGCGCCGGACACCGCCGGCCTGGCGCGGCCGGATGGCCTCGACGGCGCGGTGCTGATCATCGGCTTCGGCCGTTTCGGCCAGGTGGTCAGCCAGACGCTGCTGGCGCGCGGACTGGATGTCACCATCATCGACACGGATGTGGAGATGATCCAGGCGGCCGCCAGCTTCGGCTTCCAGATCTATTACGGCGACGGCACCAACCTGGACGTGCTGCATGCGTCCGGCGCCGGGCGGGCCCGGGCGGTGGCGGTGTGCGTGGACGGCAAGGATACCGCCAACAAGATCGTGGATCTGGTGAAGTCCAGCTTCCCCCACGCCGGCCTGCTGGTGCGCGCCTACGACCGCCGCCACACCCTGCACCTGATCGCGGCGGGCGTGGACCTGCAGGTGCGCGAAACCCTGGAATCGGCATTGGCCTTCGGCCAGGGCGCGCTGGAATTCCTGGGGTTGTCCGAGGAAGAGGCGCGCGAGACGGCGGATGAGGTGCGGCGGCGTGATCAGGAGCGTGTGGCCTTGGAACAGGCCAGCGGCAAACTGACCGGCTTCAACCAGTTCCGGCCCAAGGAGCCCAAGCCCATGCCCCTGTTCCAGGCCGGCAAGGAGGCGCGGCCGCTCACACCGGAGACGCGGGAGATCGCGGCGCGGGGCACGCCGACCTGATGCCGGGCGGGTGGGCAAAGGTGCCAGTATTTTCCGCAGCTTGTCCCACAGGGCGCGGACCTGCGCGCAGGGTGTAGTACAAATAGGCGACAGGCCGTCCCCGCTGCTTGACAGGGCCTGTCGCATGGGGTGCAAATGCCGCCGACCAGGGCCTGCTACGGGATGCCCGATGGGGCCCGGCCAATTTCCAAGAACGGGGAAGTGGATGAAAAAGAAGCTGGTGCCGCTGCTGGCGGGATTGGTGGTGGCGGTGGCCGGTGCCGCCTGGGCGCAGAGCAAGACGGTCCACGTCTATAACTGGACCGACTACATCGGCGAGACCACGCTGGCCGATTTCACCAAGGCCACCGGCATCCAGACCAAGTACGACGTCTACACCGACCTGGAAACCCTGGAAGCTAAGCTGCTGACGGGCAATTCCGGCTACGACGTCATCGTCCCCACGGCCCAGCCCACCCTGCGCAAGTTCATCCAGGCGCAAGCGGTGCAGAAGCTGGACAAGTCCAAGATCCCCAACCTGAAGAACCTGGACCCCGTCCTGATGGCCCGCCTGGCGGAGGTGGATCCGGGCAACGAATACGCCGCCATCTACCAGTGGGGCACCGTCGGCATCGGCTACAACCCGGACAAGGTGAAGGCGGCGCTGGGCACCGCCACCATCGACAGCTGGAAGCAGGTGTTCGATCCGGAAAGCGCCAAGAAGCTGGCCAGCTGCGGCATCGTCGTGCTGGACAGCCCGGCTGACATCCTACCCTCCGTCCTCAACTATCTGGGCTTGCCGCCCAGCAGCGAGAAGTCGGACGACGTGAAGAAGGCGGGCGAGCTGATGTCCAGCATCCGCCCCTACATCAAGACCTTCGTCCCGTCCGTCATCGACCCGCTGGCCAGCGGCGACGCCTGTGTCGCCATCGGCTATTCCGGCGACGTGCTGCAGGCGCAGGCCCGCTCCGGCGGCAAGGTCAAGATCGACTACGCCATCCCGAAGGAAGGCGCCCAGCTGTGGTTCGACACCCTGGCCATCCCGGCCGGGGCGCCGAACGTGGCCGAGGCCTACGCCTACATCAACTATATGCTGGACCCCAAGGTGATGGCCGGCATCAGCAACGCCGTCTCCTACGCCAACGCCGTGCCGGCCTCGCTGCCCCTGCTGAAGCCGGAGATCAAGGACAACCCGCGCATCTATCCGCCCAAGGACGTGATGGACAAGCTGTTCACCATCAAGCAGTTGGCCCAGCGGGCAGAGCAGGAGCGCAACCGCACCTGGACCCGCATCAAGACCGGCCGTTAGGCCGCCCGGCTGGGGTCAGGGAACAGGGGCGCCGCCTGCCGGGGCGCCCTTTTTCTTGAGCCTTGGCCGCCCCACATTCCTGGCATTTTTGCGCGAAATCGCACCTGCGAAAAAACGCGCGGCCCAGGGCCGCAGACCCCATAGTTCCTGTGGACAGCGGGGGCGCGCCCTGGCATTCAGCAGGTTCGGAACGCTATTCCGGGCAGGCGGTTCCCTCATTCAGGAAGCGCCCATCGGACGTCCGCCATCGGGCCCACTTCCAACATCGTGATCCGCCGCCTCATGTCCGACGCCCCCGACCCTCGTCCCCGGCCGGCCGCCACCGGTCCCATTGGCAAATCGCCGGCCGCCAAATCACCGGCCGTGAAGTTCGAGCCCTGGCATGATCCGGCCGCCAAGCCGTACATCCGGATCGAGAAGGTGACGAAGCGCTTCGGCGACTTCACGGCCGTGGACAATGTCAGCCTGTCGATCTACCGGGGCGAATTCTTCTCGCTGCTGGGCGGGTCGGGATCGGGCAAGACGACGCTGCTGCGCATGCTGGCGGGGTTCGAGCAGCCGACCGAGGGCCGCATCTTCATCGACGGCGTCGACATGGCGGGCATCCCGCCCTACGACCGGCCGGTCAACATGATGTTCCAGTCCTACGCCCTGTTCCCCCACATGACGGTGGAGAACAACGTGGCCTTCGGCCTGCGCCAGGACGGCGTGCCCAAGGATGAAATCCGCACCCGCGTGGCGGAGATGCTGGAACTGGTGAAGCTCACCCCCTTTGCCAAACGCAAGCCGCACCAGCTGTCCGGCGGCCAGCGGCAGCGCGTGGCGCTGGCCCGCTCCCTGGTCAAGAAGCCCAAGCTGCTGCTGCTGGATGAGCCGCTGGGCGCCCTGGACAAGCGCCTGCGCGAGCAGACCCAGTTCGAGCTGGTGAACATCCAGGAAAAGCTGGGCGTCACCTTCGTGGTCGTGACCCACGACCAGGAGGAGGCCATGACCATGTCCACCCGCATCGCGGTCATGGACCATGGCGCCATCGCCCAGGTGGGCACGCCCACCGAGATCTACGAATACCCCAACAGCCGCTTCACGGCGGAGTTCATCGGGTCGGTGAACATGTTCGAGGGCAACATCGTGGAATCGGAGCCCGACCACTCCCTCATCCGCTCGGTGGAGGCCGGCTGCGACCTCTATGTCACGCACACCGCCCATCTGGCGGCGGGCAGCCACTGCTGGGTCGCCATCCGGCCGGAGAAGGTCAGCATCACCAAGGAAAAGCCGGCGGAGGCCGACGGTGGCCGGAACGTGACGCGCGGCGTGGTGCGCGAGATCGCCTATCTGGGCGACATTTCCATTTACCAGATCGACCTGGCCTCCGGTAAGCGCGTGCGGGCGACGGCGCCCAACGTGACCCGGCGGACCGAGCTGCCCATCACCTGGGACGATGAGGTCTGGCTGAGCTGGCGCCCGTTCGCCGGCGTCGTCCTGACGGACTGAGGGAAGGGGACCCGCCTTGGCCGTACCGTCGCCTTCCGCCGCACCGCAGCCGTCCGGCATCCTGCCGCCTGTGGCGCCGCGCACCCTCAAGGACCGCGTGCTGCGCGTCACCCGACGCCTGGGCCTCACCGGCCGGGGGGGCGTGATCCTGGGCCCCTACGCCTGGCTGGTCCTGTTCTTCTTCATCCCCTTCCTGATCGTGCTCAAGATCAGCGTGGCGGAGCCGGCGGTGGGCATCCCGCCCTTCACCAAGCTGATCGAGTGGGTGGACGGCGGGCTGGACGTGCACGTCCGCTTCAGCGGTTTCCAGGCGCTGTTCGATGACGACCTGTACCTGCTGGCCTATTTGAACTCGCTGAAGATCGCCTTCGTCTCGACGCTGTGCTGCCTTTTCATCGGCTACCCCATGGCCTACGCCATCGCCACGGCGCCGGAAAAACGGCGCGGGCCGCTGCTGATGCTGATCATCCTGCCGTTCTGGACCAGCTTCCTCATCCGCGTCTACGCGTGGATGAGCATCCTGAAGGACGAGGGGCTGCTGAACAACCTGCTGCTCAGCCTCGGCATCATCCATGAGCCGCTGAAGATCCTGTACACGGACCTCGCGGTTTATATCGGCATCACCTATTCCTACCTGCCCTTCATGATCCTGCCGCTGTACGCGACGCTGGAGAAGATGGACCACACGCTGCTGGAGGCGGCGGCGGACCTGGGCGCCCGGCCGTGGAAGTCCTTCCTGACCATCACCCTGCCGCTGTCGCTGCCGGGCATCGTCGCGGGCTCGCTGCTGGTGTTCATCCCGGCGGTGGGTGAGTTCGTCATCCCCTCGCTGCTGGGCGGATCCGATACGCTGATGATCGGGCGTGAGCTGTGGAACCTGTTCTTCAACAGCCGTGACTGGCCCTCGGCTTCCGCCGTCGCCATCGCCCTGCTGGCCTTCCTGGTGGGCCCCATCATGATCTTCCAGCACTTCCAGGGCCGCGACCAGGACAAGGGGGCCGCCCGATGAAAAAGTCCCGCCTGCCGATGGTCTTGCTGGGCGTGGGCCTGGCCTTCCTGTACCTGCCCATCGTGCTTCTCGTGGTCTATTCCTTCAACGACAACCGCTCGCTGACCGTCTGGACCGGCGCTTCGCTGCGCTGGTACCACGAGCTGATCGAGGACGGGCAGATGCTGGAGGCGGCGTGGCTGTCGCTGCGCATCGCCTTCGCCACCGCCTGCGGGGCCGTGGTGCTGGGCACGGTGGCCGGCCTGATGCTGGCCCGCTTCGGTGCCTTCCGCGGCCGGGCCCTGTTCGCCGGCATGATCTCCGCCCCCCTGGTCATGCCCGAGGTCATCATGGGCCTGGCGCTGCTGCTGCTGTTCGTCAGCGCGGAACAGCTGATCGGCTGGCCGGCGGGACGTGGGGTGCTGACCATCATCCTGGCGCACATCACCTTCACCATGTCCTTCGTGGCCGTGGTCATCCAGTCGCGCCTGGTCAGCATGGACGCCTCGCTGGAGGAGGCGGCGATGGACCTGGGCGCGCGTCCGGCCAAGGTGTTCTTCGTCATCACCCTGCCCATCATCGCCCCGGCCATCGTTTCGGGCTGGCTGCTGGCCTTCACCCTGTCGCTGGACGATCTGGTCATCACCAGCTTCGTCTCCGGCCCGGGTTCCACCACCCTGCCGATGATCGTCTTCTCCTCCATCCGTCTGGGCCTGAAGCCGGAGATCAACGCGCTGGCCACCATCGTGGTGGCGGTGGTCGCCACCGGCATCGGCCTGGCGGGTTTTCTGGAGGCCCGCCGCGCCCGCATCCGCGAGCGTGAGGAATGCCAGGCGGGACGGGTCTAACCCTCTCATCCAAAGCGCTGATTGCCAGCCTGTAGCACAGGCGGAATACTATTCTTTGCAACCGCCCCGATCCGGGGCGGTGGAGGATCGGACGCCATGACCTACACCCCCGGTTCCCCCGCTGCGGCGGGCTTTGTCATGCCCGGTGAGTGGCACCCGCACGACCGCTGCTGGATGGCCTGGCCCAACCGGGCGGAGACCTTCCCCAACGGGCTGGACGCCGCCCGCCGGGCCTATGCCGCCGTGGCTAAGGCCATCGCGCAGTTCGAGCCGGTGACCATCGTGGCCCCGCCGGGGGAGGTGGCCGACTCCTCCATCCTGTGCTCAGGCGCGCCGGTCAGCGTCATCCCCGTGCCCCTGTCCGACAGCTGGATCCGCGACAACGGCCCCAGCTTCGTCATCGACGGCAAGGGCGGCATCGGCGGGGTGGACTGGGACTTCAATGCCTGGGGCCGCAACTACGATGATTTCGAGGCCGACACCCAAGTGGCGGCGGAAATCCTGAAGGGCCTGGATGTTCCCCGCTTCAAGGCGCCGCTGATCATGGAGGGCGGTTCCTTCCATGTGGATGGCGAGGGCACGCTGATCACCACCGAGGAATGCCTGCTGAACCCCAACCGCAACCCCGGCCTGACGCGGGGGGAGATCGAGGGGCACTTGCGCGACTTCTTAGGGATCCGCCAGATCATCTGGCTGGGCAGGGGGTATGAGCAGGACGAAACCGACGGCCACATCGACGAGATCGCCTGCTTCATCCGCCCGGGCCTGGTGTTGGCCATGACGACGGACGATCCCGACGATCCCAACTTCGACACCTTCCAGGACAATATCGAGCGGCTGTCCATGGCGACTGACGCCCAGGGCCGGGAACTGGACATCGTCACCCTGCGCACGCCGGCGCGCCAGGAACAGGCGGGCGTGCGCCTGACCCTGTCCTACACCAACTTCTACTTGGCCAACGGCGGCGTGGTCCTGCCCGCCTTCGAGGACCCCATGGATGCGGAGGCGGCCAAGCTGTTCAGCCGCCTCTATCCCGACCGCCAGATCGTGCAGGTCCCGGCGCTGGACATCGTGCGCGGCGGCGGCGGCATCCATTGCATCACCCAGCAGCAGCCTCGCCCCTGAGAGTGGCGCGGCTGCTGCGTGGGCAGGCGTCGTTCATCAGTTCACCGTCGTCTGGGCCTGCTGCAGCGCGCCGCTCAGGTTGGTGACGCAGCGGTCGTAGATCTCGGTGCCCGCGGTCAGGCCGGCTTCGGCGCAGGCGGTTTTGCTGCGTTGCTCATGCATCTTCTTGGTCATGGACAGCGTCTCCTTCAGGCTGGCGACGCAGGCGGCGTACTGGGTGTCGGCGGGGCTGACGTGCAAGGCGTCCTGGCAGGCGCGGTCGATCGACGGGTGCACGGTGACGGTCGGCATTGCGTCGGCGGCCAGGACCGGCTGGGCGCCCAGGGCAAATAGGGTGGCGATGACGGCGGCGGAAGACTTCAACATAGCATGATCTCCTTCAAGGGCCGGCGTGCCAAGTGTCCGGCACGCTATCGGTGTGTGGGTGTTTTATAAGGGTGGGGGCATCTACTGGATTGGACAATTCAGTTGTTTATGGAACAATCACTGATGTTATTTTTATGAATATTTGTACAATTCAACCTTCTTTTTATATTTTCACCAGTTTGGGTGCAGTTAAAGGCGCACTGCTAAGGAAACGGATGGCAGCCGCCTGATTTTGCGTTTGGATTCGGGGCGACGGTGGGTGCATCGTCCGAAAAAGCCGCCGGTCGCCATCACCCCGAAGGCCGCGGTCCTTGTCAGACGGAAGCTCCACCATGATCGTCCGGGACCGGCCCGGCCTGTTGCGGCTGTTCTTCATCCTGCGCGGCTCCATCGTTCTGCGCATCCTGCCCCAGGTGCTGGTCATCTTCGTGTTGTCAGCGGGCGTGGTATGGGCGCGCGCCACCCATCCGGGCTGGGTGCCCGCCTTCAATGGCGCGCCTTTCGCCTTATTGGGCATCGCCCTGTCGGTGTTCTTGGGCTTCCGCAACAACGCCTGCTACGACCGCTGGTGGGAGGCGCGCAAGGACTGGGGCCAGCTGCTCTACACCGTGCGCGACCTGGGCCGGCAGACGCTGGTGCTGGACCGGGAGGGCCAGGGCGGGAAGGAGCCCA
This sequence comes from Nitrospirillum amazonense, assembly GCF_029594735.1. Lineage (NCBI taxonomy): Bacteria > Pseudomonadati > Pseudomonadota > Alphaproteobacteria > Rhodospirillales > Azospirillaceae > Nitrospirillum > Nitrospirillum amazonense. The sequence continues at coordinate 1,983,712 of NZ_JARPAF010000002.1, read as the reverse complement.
AGGCCGCGCGCCGCCAGCTGCTGCGCCTGGCCATGGCCTTTGGCCACGCCTTGGTCTGCCACCTGCGGCCCGGCGGCGACGCCACCAAGCCGCGCCGCTTCCTGTCGGCTGGCCAGCTGGCGGGCTTCGAGGCCAGCCGCAACCGCCCGGATTTCCTGCTGCGCCAGATGGGCCAAGTCCTGGCAGAGCTGCTGGCCGGCGGCTATGTCAGCGACATCCAGTACACGGTGCTGGAGAGCACGCTGGGCCGCATGTCGGCCGTCCTGGCGGCGTGCGAGCGCATTCGCAACACGCCGGTGCCCTTCGGCTACACCCTGTTGCTGCATCGCACGGCCTATCTATTCTGTTTCCTGCTGCCCTTCGGCTTCGCCGACGTCCTGCACTGGGGCACGCCCTTCATCACCGGGCTGGTGGCCTACACCTTCTTCGGCCTGGACGCCCTGGGGGACGAATTGGAGGAGCCGTTCGGCACCCGGCTCAACGCCCTACCGATCGAGGCGCTGGCCGACACCATGGAGATCAATTTGCGCGAGACGCTGGGGGAGACGGACCTGCCATCCCTGCCGCAGCCCAAGGGCCACGTGCTGATGTGATCGCCGGCGGCCCGCGCCCTGGGACAGGGCGCGGGGCCGAAAGGGGGCGGTCAGTTCGGGGCCAGCAGCACCTGGTTCAACGCGCCGTCCAGGTTGGCGACGCAGCGTTCGAATCCGTTGGTGCCAGGCGTAAGCCCCACCTCGGCGCAAGCGTTGCCGGTGGGTGCCGGGCGATGATTCTGGGGTTGGGCGGCGGCAACGGCCTGGTTCAGGGTGGCGACGCAGGCGGCATAATCGGTGTTGTTGACGGTCAGTCCCAAGGTCGACTGGCAGGCATGCTGGACAGTGGCGGTGCCGGGGGCCGTGACGGTGACCGTCAGCGGGGCGGCCGCGAAGGCCGGGGCGGCGACACTGGCACCCAGCAGGGCGGCGACGACGCCGGTTTTAATAAGCATCGGCAAAGTCCGGGTGTTCATGGCCTTTACTCCATGTTGAGAAGGTCGGTTTTTAAGAGCGGATTTTTAAAGGATGCCCGCTTCGAGAGCGGGCGGAGGCTCAGTTCGCGGACAACTGGGCCTGGGTCAGGGCGCCATCCAGGTTGGCGACGCAGCGGCCATAGTCGGCGGTGCCGGGGGCCAGACCCGCGTCGGCGCACGCGGTGTTGGCAGGCGTCTGCGGCTGGGTGCCAGCGGCGCGGACCCCAGCGGCGTGCGCCTGGGCCAGCGTGGCGACGCAGGCCGCGTAGCCACTGTCGTTGACGGTCAGGCCCAGGGTCTGTTCGCAGGTGTGCTGGATGGTGGTGGCCTCGGGGGCGGCGACCGGGGCGGCAAATGCCGGGGCGGCGAGGGCGGCGGCGCCCGTCAAGGCGGCGGCGACGGTGATCCTGATCGATGCAGACAGAGTCCGGGTGTTCATGGCCTAAGCTCCTTTAATTTGACATCGCGTTGAGGGGGTTTTGTTTTTCCCGCGCTGGGGATGCCAATAAGACGCCGGCCAGATCGCTTTATTCCCGGGCACGAAAATTTTTTTGAATTTTTTTGAGAGGCGGAAAACTCAGCCTTCCACGAAGGCGCGCAGGCGGGAAAGGGCGTCTTCCCATTGTGCCGATACGGTGTCGAGATAGCCGCGCGCCGCCGCCACCGGTTCCGGCTGGAAGGCGAAGCGGCTTTCCCGGCCCACCCGCACACAGGCCACCAGGCCGGCATCCTGCAGCACGTGCAGATGCTTGGTCACCGCCTGGCGGGTCAGGGTGGTGTCGGCCGACAGGGCGGCGATGGACCGCGCGTGCCCATCGCTGAGGCGGGACAGCAGGGACAGGCGGGTGGAATCGCCCAGGGCGGCGAAGACCGTGGCGGGGTTGGCGGCGGGGTTGGCCGCGACGGCCTCAGTCATTCATCGGCCCCTCGATATGGGCGCGGATGTTGTGCGCCTGGGCTGTCCACCCGCCCTCGTTCATGCGCAGCGCCTCGACCCGGCGATGGTCGGGCAGGGTGTCGAAGCCGCTTTCGGTGATGGTCAGCAGGGTGCCACCGTCCCGCTCCTCCAGCTTGAATTCCACCAGGGTCGGTGTTTCGCTGGAATAATCCTTCTCCGGATCCACGGCGTAGGGATGCCAGGTGTAAGAGAACAGGTGCGGTTCCTCCATCCGCACCACGGTGGCCCGCCACTTCACATGCTCATAGCCCGGGTGGGTGATGCGGCCGGTCGCGTCCTGCCCCGGGACGAAGGGCCCGTCCAGCTTGACCCTGAACCAGGTGCCGAATTCCTCATGGTCGGTCAGGGCGCGCCACACCCGGGAGATGGGGGCCTTCAACTCGATATATTTGCGAATATGATCGGACATTTTGCGCAACCTCCTGGTTGCCGTTTTATAGCCTGCCCAAACAAAAACGGCAACCTAGTGGTTGCCGTTTTAATCCAGTAACCGATCTGTACAAGCGCGGGGACGACGTTTGGTTCGCCGCCATGCCCGCGAAAGCTCAAATCTTCGTGCGCAGCTGCCGACGCGCCTCGTCCGCCAAGGGGTGCAGCGCCTGGGCCGAGGCGTCGGCCACCAAGCTGTAGCCCATACCGCGGTTGCACCAGGTGACGCCGCCGACATCGTCCTTCTGGTGCTCGGTCATGGGGGCGTCGCCGTCCTGCTTCATGGGCCGCACCAGCATGGCGATGCGGTTGCCGCTGCTGTCGTCGTAGAAGAACATGGCGCCCGGGCCGTGGGCGGTGGCGACCAGGCGCCCGCCCATGAACCGGTAGCCGGAGGCCGACAGGTCGGGCACCGCCACCTTGCGGTCCAGCCGCTGCGACACCCAGCGCAGCAGCTGCTCCTGCTCGCCCGCGTGCATTTCCACCGGCCGCACGGCGTCGGCGGCGTAGACGCGGTAATTGTCCATGGCCTCCTGAGTCAGCATGCTCTCAGGGTTCATCGACGCCTTGCCGGCGGTGATGCCGTGCATGGACCAGCCGCCGGCCCCGCCGATCAGCACCAGGGCCACGGCGGCGGCGATGTTGCGCCAGAGGCCGGCCCCCGGAGCAGAGAGCCACGAGTGCGCCTGGCGGTGTTGCCGCGCCTCGATCAGGCGGGCCAGGTTCAGGCGGTCGGGCACCGGCTCTTCCGCGATGGGGGCCAGGGCGGCGCGCAAGGCCTGACGCTGGGCGGCGTAGGCGGCCACCCGCCGGGCGGCGTCGGGGTGGGTGGACAGGTACTCCTCAACCTCCTCTTGGCGCCGCTCGTCCAGGGCGTGGTCGACGTAGGCCTGGAAGTCTTCTTCGGTGATGGGGCGGCCGGGGTTCATTTCACTCTCCTGAAAATTCCAGCGCCGAAAACGGGGCGATGGATGGTGGCGCCGCCCTTCGCAGCCTCCTGCGCGGGGGCGCCCTCCATCTTCTGCAACAGCTTTTCCCGCGCCCGGGCCAGGCGGGACATGACGGTGCCGATGGGGATGTCCAGAACCCGCGCGGCCTCGGCATAGGTCAGGTCTTCCACCGATACCAGCAACAGCACGCTGCGCTGGTCCTCCGGCAGGCTTTGCAGGGCCTGCATCACATCGGCGTGGTGCAGCGCGTCCTCCTGCGTCGCCGGCCGGGCGATCATGGCCTCGTCCACACCGTCGTCCAGGGTGACATGGCTGCCGCGCCGCCGGTTTTGGCGCATATGGCTGACGGCCAGGTTGTGCAGGATGGTGAACAGCCAGGTGCGGGCGTCACCGTCCTGCCGCCGCTGGTGCCAGCGGGTGATGGCCCGCTCCAGACAATCCTGCACCAGATCGTCCGCCGTGGCGTGATCCTTCACCAGCGCCCGGGCATAACGGCGCAGTGGAGGAATCAGCGGCTCGACCAGCAGCATCATGTCGTTCATGGCACGCATCCCTCGGTCCGGGGTCCACCGTCAGCGACGGGTGCGCCAGGCCGCCATGCTCTGGAACACGCCATCCTTGAAAATGAGGCCATGCATCAGGGCGGCGGACAAGTGGGCGATCACCGTGAGGAACAAAGCGTACGCCAGATAGGTGTGCAGGTGGCGCAGGGATGCGTACAGCCCCCTGTCCGGCGACAGCAGCGGCGGGAGGTGCACAGCACCCCAGACGGTGATGGGGTAGCCGCCGGCCGACAGCATGGACCAGCCCACCAGCGGCAGGGCGATCATCAAGGCGTACAGCACCAGGTGTGACAGGTGGGCGACGGCCTTCTGCGGCGCCGGCATGTCCGCCGGCAGCGGCGGCGTGCCCTTGGCGGCACGCACGGCCAGGCGGATCAGCACCAGCAGCAGCAGGGTGACGCCCACCGACTTGTGCAGCGGCACCAGCCAGTTGTGGCTGGCCCCGACGGTGGAGACCATGCCCACGCCGATGAACAGCATGGCGATGATCAGAACGGCCATCAGCCAATGCAGCAGCCGGGCGGCGCCGCTGAACGTGGTCGATTTCATTGCGCGGACTCCTTGGCGGCGGGCTGGCTGGAAGCGGGGGCGGGGAAGGCCTTGTCGGCCGCCAGCGCGCTGGCAGCCGCGGGTTCACCTGTGCGGCGGGTGTAGCCCACGGCGTAGACGGAGGAACGCGCGGCCAGCAGCGGATCGTCGGAGGGCGACACGCCGGCGGGCAGGATGGTGGGGTCGAAGTTCACGTCGCGACAGGGGCCGTCATCCTCGGCCACCGCGCGGTCGATGGTCAGCATGCCGACCTCCACCCGCTGCCGGTCGTCCGGCCAGGGCTTAGTGGCGTCGTCGGTGGGATCGCCGGCGTTGGGCAGGATGACGGACAGATGCCAAACCAGCGGGCCCTGGGCGAGGCGGCCCGCGACCTCATCGAACAGGAAGTCGCGCGGCCGGTCGGCCAGCGTCGCCTTGTCCAGCTCCTCGAACGGCGCCTCGGGAGTGAAGATCCAGCGCACCACCCGGGTCTGGCCCCGGTCGTTGGTGAAGCGGAAGGCGTTGACGCTGTTGTAGTTGGCGTTGGCGAAACTGCTGGGCAGGGGCGCCTTGGCCATATAGTCGGCAAAGGCCTTGGTTTCCGGATGCTGCGCCATGTAGGCCTGCACCTTGGCCGGATCTGGCTTACCCGTTGCGGGGTCGGGCGTGGTCGCCAGCTGGAAGTCGAGGAATGCCTGCGGCGTGGCCACGGGGAACACGGGCACGTGGTTCAGCGCCATGCGCCATTGTTCGCCCTGCGGCAGGTCGAACTTCAGTGCCAGGCTGTGGAAGGTGACGCGGCCGTCACCGGCGTTGGGCACGCCGCCGGCCAGCGAGAAGCGGCCGATGACCGGGGTGGTGGCCTGGCGGAACAGGCTGGCCTTGCTGAGGGCCAGGCCCTGGCCGTTGCCGTCGAAATGGCCGACCACGCATAGCCCCTTGGCATGGGCGCGACGGAAGCCGTCATGTTTGCCGTCATGGCCCTCCAGCGCGTTCACGATCTGGGTCGGCTGCAGCCGGCCGGGCGATAGCCAGCCGCCGGCATAGGCGAAGGCGGCGGTGGCCCCGCCCGCGACGGCGGCGATGGCCAGCAGCGACACCAGGCTGCGGCGGCTGAGGATATCCTGAACTCGATAGCCAGGCATGGGCGGGGTCCCTTTCGGCCTTGGAAACGGGCCCCCAAGGGGGCCGCACCCCCCATTGACGCCGCCGCCGGCGGATTATTCCAGACGGGGCGAAATTTTTTCTATTGAAGCGACGTCAATGCGCGAAGCCGGGGCAAGCGTCGTCGTCCTGCACGCCATCCGCCTGCGTGCCGCCCTTGTCCGTGGCGGCGGCGATGGCGGTCAGGCTGAGGGCGCAGACGGCCAGGCCTGCGCCCAGCCAGGGCAAATTCCCGTAGGCTACGCCATGGTCGATGGCGATGCCGCCGAACCAGGCGCCGAGCGCGTTGCCCATGTTGAAGGCGCCCTGATTCAGGGTGGAGGCGAGGTTGGGCGCGCCGCGCGCCTGGTCCACCACCCGCATCTGCAAGGGGGAGCCGACGGAGAAGGCGGCGATGCCCCAGAGCACCAGCGTGGGCACGACGCCCAGGGGCGTGGCGCTGGTCCATACCAAGGCCACCAGGATCAGGGTGATGATGCCGAAGGTGGTCATGACCACGGGCATCATCTTCCAGTCGGCCAGGCGCCCACCCACCAGGTTGCCCACCGTCAACCCCACGCCGAACAACAGCAGGACGTAGGTGACCTGATCGGGGGTGAAGCCGGTGACACGCTCCAGCAGCGGGGTGATGTAGGTTAGCACGCTGAACAGGCTGGCGGAGGAGATGACGCTGATCATCATGGCCATGGCGACCTGGGGGCGGCCCAGCACGCGGAACTCGCCCAGCAGGCTGCCGCCGCTGCTGCCCGGCAAGCCGCGCGGCAGCCACAGGGTCAGGGCGGCGGCGGCGATGACGCCAATGGCGACCACGGCCCAGAAGGTGGCGCGCCAGCCCAGCTCATGCCCCAGCGCCGTACCCAGGGGCACGCCCAGCACGTTGGCCAGCGTCAGGCCGGAAAACATCAGGGATATGGCCTGGCCCCGCTTGTGCCGCGGCACTAGGCCAGCCGCCACCACGGCGCCAATGCCGAAGAAGGTGCCGTGCGACAGGGCGGTGACGATGCGCGCCGCCATCAGCAGCCCGTACGTGGGCGCCACCGCGCAGCAGAAGTTGCCGAAGATGAAGATGCCCATCAGACCGATCAGCGCGCTTTTGCGCGGCAGCCGCGCGGTCGATACCGCCAGGATGGGGGCGCCCACCACCACGCTCAAGGCATAGGCGGTGACCAGCATGCCGGCCTGCGGGATGGTGACGCGCAGATCCTGCGCCAGATCCGGCAGCATGCCCATGATCACAAACTCGGTCGTGCCAATACCGAAGGAGGCGATGGCGAGGGCGAGCAGGGGCAATGGCACTGGAATCACTCCGGAATCGGCGACGCTATCGTGGATGCCCTTAGCATCGCCGAAAATAGGTAAGCGCTGTCATGCTGCGTTGCAGCAGGAGGCATGACGCTACGGGATGGCGGTCTGGGAACTTTGTGAAGGTCGCTTATTCGGGCGCGCGCAGCCAGCGCTCGGCCGCCGCCGCCGCCCGTTCCGCATAGCCGGGCTGGTCCGGACCCAGCAGGGGCAGGCCCCATTCCGCCACCACGCGGGCGATGCCGGCCGCGTCCACGGGCAGGCCCAGTTCCTTCAGGCGCCAGGCCATGTTCATCTCCTGGCCCCAGAAATAGATCCGGGTGGCGCCGGTGTTGGCGGCCATGGTCCGCACCTGGGCCTCACGGCCCAGGCCGTGCAGTGGCAGCCAGATGTCGGCCAGCAGGGTGTCGAAGGGCTGGCCGTCCACCGGCGTCCAGGTGTAGGCGTCGCCCTGGTGGATGGTGATCTTGGCGGCGGCCTCGGACGGCAACTGGCGGAAGATGCCGGACTGTTCCACCGCCGCCAGCACTTCCGGATCGAACTCCACCACGGTGACGGCGGTGACGGCGGGGTTCAGGGCGGCGTTGGCCACGGCCCAGCCCATGCCCATGCCCATCACCACCGTACGGCCACTGGCCAGCTGACAGCCGATCTCCTGGCTTTCCGTTTCCATGGGCGTCATCGACATCCAGGCGCGGGTGTTGCCGCTGTCGTGGCGGATCAGCGCCGCCATGTTTTCCACCATGCGCGGCCCGGACCAATAGCCGGGACAGATGACCAGGGCCGCCAGCCGCATCTCCCACCGTTCCCCCATGAAGGGCTGGTAGGTGGGGTAGAACAGGGGGAAGGCGGCGGTGTCGGGCATGCGGAACTCCGGACCAGAAGGGGCGATCGGGGCCAAGAAAAAAGCCGCCGGCGCCGGGGGCGCGGGCGGCTTTGATCGACGTATCAAGGCATCGGGTCTCTGAAGCTCAAGGGTTTACTTCAGGTCATCGGCCTTGCTGATGATGTGGGTGACGATGCCGTAATCCTTGGCCTCTTCCGCCGACATCCAGAAGTTACGGTCCGTGTCCTGCTCGATCTTCTCAAGCGGCTGGCCGGTCTCACGGGCGATGATGCTGTTCAGACGCTTGCGCATCTTCACGATCTCGCGCGCCTCGATGGCGATGTCGGTGGCCTGGCCGCCGGTGCCGCCCATCGGCTGGTGGATCAGGAAGCGGGTGTTGGGCAGGCAGTAGCGGTTTTCCTTGGCCGCACCCAGGAAGATGTGCGCGCCGGCGCTGGCCACCCAGCCGGTGCCCAGGACCAGGACGCGCGGGCGGATAAACTGCAGCACGTCGTGGATGCTGTCGCCGCTTTCGACATGGCCGCCTTGGGAGTTGATCACCAGGCGGATGGGGTCGTCGCTCTCGGCCGCCATGGCGAGCAGCTGGGCGACCGTGCTCTCGGCGATCTTCTGGTTGATCTCACCGAAAAGCAGGATGGTGCGGCTCTTGAACAGGCTTTGGGCCACGGGGGAGAAGGGCGCGCCTTTGGACTTCTCCTCCTTGCCGCCTTCCGGAGCGGACTCGGGGGCGTCGGGTTCTTCGTCGTCGAAGCGGATCGGCAGGGTCACCAGGATCTCCTTGGGAACGAACAAGGCGGGGGCCAGACCGGCGGCCCATCCGCGCACCCTTATCAGGTAGCGGGATTCGCCGCCCCATTCAACCCGCCCGTGACAGAAGGCTTTTACCATGATCGGCTACCCCGGCCGGTCTAGCAAGGGTGGCGCGCCGCTCTCGGCATCGGTAAAGGTTAAGGCCGCATCGGCTGGAGACGGGATCACATGATGGGGCAGGGGCCGGCACCCTTCCTGGAATTGCAGGGCGTGACCAAGCGCTATCCCAACGGGACGCTGGCGCTGACCGACATCTCGCTGGCGGTGGGCGCGGGGGAGTTCCTGGCCATCGTCGGCGCCAGCGGCTGCGGCAAGAGCACCATCCTGCGCCATGTCGCCGGCCTGGTGGCACCCACGTCCGGCCGCATCGCCTGGGCCCAGCCGGCCGCCACCGGCGGTATCGGCCCAGGTGGGATAGGCATGGTCTTTCAAGAGCCGACACTCATGCCCTGGGCCCGCATCCAGGACAATGTCCGCCTGCCGCTGGACCTGGCCAAGGTGCCGCGCGCCGAAGCCGACGCCCGCGTCAGCGCCCTGCTGGCCCAGGTGGGGTTGGCCGATTTCGCCCGGGCCTATCCGCGTGAGCTGTCGGGCGGCATGAAGATGCGCGCCTCCATCGCCCGCGCCCTGGTCACCCGGCCGCGCCTGCTGCTGATGGATGAGCCGTTCGCGGCGTTGGATGAGATCACGCGGCAGAAGCTGAACGACGACCTGCTCGCCCTGTGGCGGGAGCAGCGCTTCACCGCCATGTTCGTGACCCACAGCGTCTATGAGGGCGTGTACCTGGCCAATCGCGCCATCGTCATGGCCCCCCGGCCGGGACGCATCCATGCCGACATCCCGCTGGATCTGCCCTATCCCCGGGACGAGGCCCTGCGCACCGACGCCCGATACGCCGCCGCGTGCCGCACGGTTTCCTTGGCTCTGGCGGAGGCTATGCGGCCACCGGGGCGGCCATCGGGGGAGAGTGCGGCATGAACACGGTGCGTCGCGTGGCCCCCGTCATCCTGGGCGGGATCGTCCTGGCGGCTTGGGAGGGACTGGTGCGCCTGTTGGCCGTGCCTGCCTTCGTCCTGCCGCCGCCCAGCGCGGTGGTGGCGGCCCTGCTGGCCGATCCCAACACGCTGGGCCTGTCGCTTTGGTTCACGCTGACCGTGACCTTGCAGGCCTTCGCCCTGGCGGTGGTGGGCGGGGTGGCGCTGGCCATCCTGTTCACCCGGTCGCCGCTGCTGGCCTCCGCCCTCTATCCCTACGCCGTCATTCTGCAGGTGACGCCGGTAATGGCCATAGCGCCCCTGCTGCTGGTCTGGGTGGGGTATGAGCGGGTGGATCTGGCGCAGCTGATCCTGGCCTGGATCGTCGCCTTCTTCCCCATCCTGGGCAACACCACCCTGGGCTTGCGCTCGGCCGACGCGGGTCTGCGCGACCTGTTCCGCCTCTATGGCGCCAGCAAGTGGCAGGTGCTGTGGCGGCTGGAACTGCCCTCGGCCTTGCCCTACCTGCTGGCGGGCATGAAGATCTCGGGCGGCCTGGCGCTGATCGGCGCCGTGGTGGCGGAGTTCGTGGCAGGGTCAGGGACGGGCAGCGGCCTGGCCTGGCGCATCGTCGACGCCAGCAACCGCCTGAACACGCCCCGCATGTTCGCGGCCCTGGCGCTGCTTTCCCTGCTGGGCATCACCATCTTCGCGCTGCTGTCTCTGGTGCAGCGCCTGGCGCTCCGGCGGTGGCACGACAGCGAGGCAAGCCGCTCGTGATGTACCAAGGGCATGAGGAGGAGCCTCATGCCCTGGTAGGCCACGGCCCTGTTTACGTAAATGGGGGGCCGCCGGAGCGTTTTGGGGAGCGTAGCGGACTGAAACGCGAGGATAAGCCCAAGGGCGCGGATGCGCCCGCCCGGCGTCTGAGGGTCTGCTGACCTACTTGTCGTAGTTCAGCAGCGACAGCACCGGCACATCCAGCTTCTTGCGGCCTTCCAGGAAGTCCAGCTCGATCAGGAAGGCGGCGGCGCGCACGTCGGCGCCGACGTCGCGCAACAGCTTGATGGCGGCGGTCATGGTGCCGCCGGTGGCCAGCAGGTCGTCCACCACCACCACGCGCTGGCCGGGTTTCACCAGGTCGGCCTGGATCTCCACCGTGTCGCTGCCGTACTCCAGATCATAGGAGTGGCGCACCACGTCGCCCGGCAGCTTGCCCTTCTTGCGCACCATGGCGAAGCCCAGGCCCAACTTCAGCGCCAGGGGGGCGGCCATCAGGAAGCCGCGGGACTCGATGCCCACGATGAAATCGACGCCCGTTTCCTGGATCAGTCGGGCCATGCGGCCCATGGCGACGGCCCAGGCGTCGGCGTGCGCCAGCAGCGGCGAGATGTCGTAGAACAGGATGCCGGGCTTGGGATAGTCCGGGACGCCGCGGATGTGGCTCTTCAGGTCCATGGGGAAAGGCCTCGGGGGAAACGGAAACGCCCCGGTCCCGGGGCGCGAAATCATAGGGGAGGCTGGTCCGGCATGCCAGCGCCAAGCCGTGCCGCAACCGCCCAATGGACACCTCGCGGCCGCTGCTGTTGACCCGCAGCGGGCCTTTCTGTCAAGTGAAGGACGAGCAAGGCCGCCCGGCGCCCCCGTCAGGAGGGGGCGGGGACGGCGAAGGGGCGAGATGGCGGCGGCAGGCAGCGGCGTGATCAAGACGGCATGGGACGGCGACCATTGGTTGCTGGCCGCACTGGGCCGTTGGGATCTGGCGGGGGCGGAGCATCTGGACACGGCGCTGACCCGCCTGAAGCCGGAGCGCAAGCCGGGCCAGGTGCTGCTGGACCTGTCCGGCCTGTCGGGCATGGACACCGCCGGCGCCCTGGTGCTGGACCGCCTGATCGAGCGCCTGCGGGCGGAGGGGGAAACGGTAGCCGTGGTCGGCGCGACGCCGGCCCAGTGCACCCTGCTGCGCGACGTGCGTCGCGCCGTGGTGCGCCATCCCGAGGTCACCACGCCGCACCGGCCCTTTCACGACCTGCTGGAGCGGGTGGGCAAGGGTGCCTTCAGCTTGGCGCAGGACGCGTTCCAGTTGCTGAGCTTCTTCGGGCTGGTGTTCATCACCATCGCCCGCGTAGCCCGCAATCCGCGCCGTTTCCGCTGGACGGCCTTCTTCTTCCACCTGGAACAGGTGGGCCTGAACGCCCTGCCCATCATCGGCCTGCTGACCTTCCTGATCGGCGTGGTGCTGGCCTATCAGAGTGCTGATCAGCTGCGGCGATTCGGCGCCGAAATCTTTGTCGTCAACCTGCTGGGCATCGGCATCCTGCGCGAACTGGGGGTGCTGATCACCTCCATCATCGTCGCCGGCCGCTCCGGTTCCGCCTTCACCGCGCAGATCGGCACCATGAAGGTGAACCAGGAGGTGGACGCCATGCAGGTGCTGGGGCTGGACCCCATCGAGATGCTGGTGCTGCCCCGCCTGGCCGCCCTGTTCGTGGCCCTGCCGTTGGTCAGCTTCTACGCCGACGTGGTGGGGCTGTTCGGCGGCGCGGTCATGTCCTACGGCACGCTGGACATCACGCTGGGCCAGTTCCTGCGGCAGTTGCAGGTGGCGGTCAGCCCGACCACCATGCTGGTGGGCCTGATCAAGGCGCCGGTCTTCGCCATGGTCATCTCGCTGGTCGGCTGCTTCGAGGGCCTGAACGTGACCGGCAGCGCCGAAAGCGTGGGCAAGCTGACCACCCGGTCGGTGGTCGAATCCATCTTCCTGGTGATCGTGCTCGACGCGCTGTTCTCCATCCTTTTCTCCTATCTCAAGATCTGAGGGACGCCGATGAGCCTTGGCAACTCAGAGGGGGGCAACCTGGTGGGAGACCCGGTGGGAGACAACATGACGCCGGTCATCCAGGTGCGCGGCCTGGTCACCCGCTTCGGCCGCCAGACGGTGCATGACGGGGTAGATCTGGATGTGCGCCGGGGCGAGGTGATGGGCGTGGTCGGCGGGTCCGGCACGGGCAAGTCCGTGCTGCTGAAGGAGATCATCGGCCTGTTGCGCCCCACCGCCGGCCGGGTGGAGGTGCTGGGCACCAACATGTGGACGGCCGACAGCGCCGCCCGTCGCACTATCCAGAGCCGCTGGGGCGTGCTGTTCCAGGACGGCGCCCTGTTCAGCTCCATGACCGTGGCGGAGAACGTCATGGTGGCGCTGAAGGAGCACACGGATCTTGAGGACTGTCTGATCCAGGAACTGGCCCGCATCAAGATTTCCATGGTGGGCCTGCCGCCGGACAGCTGCTCCAAATACCCGTCCCAGCTGTCGGGCGGCATGCGCAAGCGCGCCGGCCTGGCCCGCGCCCTGGCGCTGGATCCGGAAATCCTGTTTCTGGATGAGCCGACGGCCGGCCTGGACCCCATCGGTGCCGCCGCTTTCGATGAGCTGATTGGGACATTACAGCGCAGCTTGGGCCTGACCGTCGTCATGGTTACCCATGATTTGGACAGCCTTTATGCCATTTGCGATCGCATCGCGGTGCTGGTCGACCGTAAGATGAGGGTGGGAACCATTGACATGTTGCTGGCGGACACGCATCCCTGGATCCATGACTACTTCCATGGACCGCGCGGCCGCGCGGCCGTGAAGAGCTGAGCAGTTAGGGGCTGAATTCACATGGAAACGCGCGCCAGCTACGCGCTCGTCGGCGGGTTCATCCTGGCACTGACGGCGGCCCTGTTCATCGCCATCGTCTGGCTGGCCAAGGTCCAGTTCGACAAGGCGTCGACCCCTTACCGCATCTATTTCTCAGGCTCCGTCACCGGCCTGGTGGCGGGCAGCCCCGTGCGCTATCGCGGCGTGGCCGTGGGCCGCGTCACCGACATCCGCATCGATCCCGGCAACGTGGAACGCATCGAGGTGAAGGTGGAGGTGCCCAAGGACACCCCCATCAAGTCCGACGCCGTGGCCTCGCTGGAGCCGGTGGGCGTTACCGGCGGCGTCTATGTCGAGATCGCCGGCGGCAGCCAGGAGGCGCCGCTGCTGCGCGAGACGCAGAACGACGTCGACGTGCCCGTCATCCCCTCGCGCCCCAGCAACATCGCCTCACTGCTGCAGGAGGCGCCCCACCTGCTGGAAAACCTGATCAAGCTGTCTGACAGCCTGGCGGGTTTCATGACGCCGGACAACCAGAAGGCCTTCGCCTCCATGTTGGCCAACCTGGCGTCCACCGCCGGGGCCGCCAACGGCACGGTGCAGGACGCAGGCCATCTTGTGAACGAGCTGCGCGGCAGTGTGCGCGAGATCAGCAAGCAGACCGAGGCGCTGCTGGTCGATACCCGCACCACCGTGAACACGGTGGGCAGCGACGCCAAGCGCATCAGCGGCAACCTGAACCAGTCGGCGGAGGACGTGAAGGTCCTGACCCGCAACCTGAACCAGACCGTGGAGCAGCTGCGCGGCATGGTGGAGGAGAATCGCGGGCCCATCCGCGACTTCACCTCCAGCGGCCTTTATGACCTGACCCAGCTGATCGGTGACCTGCGCACGCTCAGCAACAACCTGTCGCGGGTGACCAACCGTATCGAGAACGATCCGTCCGGCTTCTTGTTCGGTGGCCGGCAGCGTGGGGTGGAGGTGAAATGAGGGGGGCCCACAAGGGTACGATGAGCCGGCGCCGCCTGCTGGCGCGCGGGATGGGGGTGATGGGCGGCGGCCTGGCGCTGGGGGCGCTGCCCGCCTGTTCCGTGTTCGACAGCCCGCCGCACGTGGTGCGGCTGACGGCCGCGCGCGAGTTCTCGCCGGCCCCGCCCGTGGGCTGGCAGCTGCTGGTGGGCGTGCCCACCACCACCTCGGTGCTGAACACCACGCGAATCGCATTGCGCCGCCTGGAGGGGGACTTCGGTTATTTTGATGCCGAGTGGCAGGACCCGATGCCGGAGATGGTGCAGGGCCTGCTGATCGAGTCCTTCGAATATTCCGGCCGTATCTCGGGTGTGGGACGCGAGGGGTCGGGCCTGCGCGCCGACTATGTCCTGCTGACCGATATCCGCGATTTCCAGGCGGAATATCCCCACGCGACGGTGGAGGACGTGCCCACCGTGCATGTCCGTGTCCAGTGCAAGATGGTGACGCTGCCCCGCCGCACCATCCAGGAAAGCCAGGGCTTCGAAATCCGGGTGCCGGCCAAGTCCACGGGCTTCCCCGCCGTGCTGGCGGCTTATGACGAGGCCTTCCACACGCTGGCCCGGCAGGTGGCCGAATGGGCCTTGCAGCCCGGGCGGCGCGCCGGCGGCGGCGTCTAAGGGAAGGGAACGGCCATGCCCTTCCTCCGGGGCCCCGCGCGCGGCAGTTCCGTTGTCGATGGCCTGCCATACGAGACCCTGACCCGGCTGGTGGAGGCCGCGCGCGAAGTCAGCCTATGCACGCGGGTGCTGGCCAAGACCGGCGACACTGTGCTGAGCGAGGTCTTGCGCGACGTGGTGCCGCCGCTGGACCCCTGGCACCATCATCCGCCGGGGGATGTCTACGACAGCGAATACCACGCCCAATACTACTTCCACGCCCACCCGGAGTCGGAACTGGTTGGTGAGGAGATGGGGCATTTTCACACCTTCATGAGGCCCCTGGGCATGCCGGATGGGGTGGCGCCGGCGCCCTTGCCCGATCTCCAGCCCGACTCCGACGGCAACGCCGCGCTCAGCCACCTGGTGGGGATTTCCATCGACGGCATGGGCCGGGTGACACGGTTGTTCACCACCAACCGCTGGGTGACAGGGGAAACCTGGTACGCGGCGGCCGACGTGGTGCGGATGCTGGAAGGCTTCCAGATCGACCACGCCCGGCCGTCCTGGCCGCTGAACCGCTGGATCACCGCGGTCGTTAATCTGTACCGCTATGAAATTATTGAGCTTTTGCAAGAAAGAGATGCAACTGTCGGTCGCTGGCAGGCGGAACGCCCCGGCAGTTACGTCTATGAGGACCGCGATCTCGAAGTGACATCGGAACGGCTGGTGGACGTGGACGGCCGCATCCAGGAGCTGGAGCGCGCGCTGCGTCGGCGCAACCGTCAGCAATCCCCTATGGCGGATCCCGCGTAGCAGCCCCTGGGCATAGGCGGGGAATATCACCCAAATGGCGTTGGCCAAGACGGGGAAGGCTGTATTATTACTGGGCAATGGTTACCCGGCGTGCATCGGGAACCTTAATGGTGGTGAAGCCTGGTACCCCCGGTCCGGCCGCGCATGACGGCCGAGGGGTGGGGATGGAAAGCCAGGTGGCCGGTCGGTAGCGAAGGGAGCGGGTTGCCCTGCCAATGTCCGAGACCTTGACGCATCAGGATGTGCAACGGCTTCTGGCCGATCCATCCGCCACGACCCGGGCCGAAATGGCCACCAAGGTTGCCGCCCAGTTCGGCGCGGATCAGCTTTCCCCTTCCGAACGGGCCTTGGCCGAGGACATCGTCCGCCTGATGGCGCGCGACGCCGCCGTGCGCGTCCGTTCCGCCCTGTCGGAGAGCCTGAAGACCTACCCCGCGATTCCCCGCGACGTCGCCCTGCAACTGGCGCGCGACGTGGAAGAGGTGTCGCTGCCCTTCATCGAACTGTCGTCGGTGTTGACCGACGCCGACCTGATCGAACTGATCAAGACCGGTTCGGAAGCCAAACAATCGGCCGTGGCCAAGCGTCCCGACGTGTCTGAGGGCGTGGCCGACGCGCTGGTGGACAATGGCGCCGAGACCGCCGTCGCCACCCTGATGGCCAACGAGGCCGCCAAGGTGAATGAGGCGGCGCTGACCCGCGTGCTGAACCGCTTCCCCAAGAGCGACGCCGTCCACGCCCCGATGATCGAGCGGGGCAGCCTGCCCGTCACCATTGCCGAGCGCCTGGTGACCATGGTGTCGGAACAGTTGCGCGAGCGGCTGGTGGAACGGCATGAACTGCCGGCCGACGTCGCCAGCGACATCGTCCTGCAGGGGCGCGAAAAGGCGACCTATGAGCTGGTGGGGGTCGCCACCGACGCCCAGCTGGAAACGCTGGTGGAACAGCTGTACCGCAACGGCCGCCTGTCGCCGTCGCTGCTGCTGCGGTCGCTGTGCATGGGCGACGTGGCCTTCTTCGAGGTGGCGCTGGCCCAGCTGGCCCGCATCCCCACGCCCAACGCCCGCATGCTGATCCACGATGCCGGCAAGCTGGGCATGAAGGCGCTGTTCGATCGCACCGGCATGCCGCAGTCGATCTACCCGGCCATCAAGGTGGCGCTGGACGTCGCCAACGAGACGGAGTTCGACGGCGGCGAGCATGACCTGGAGCGCCATCGCCGCAAGATGCTGGAACGCATCCTCACCCAGTTCGAGGAAATGGCCAGCGACGATCTGGACTATCTGCTGAGCAAGCTGACCGACCTGACCACCAAGGTCTGATGCTGGTCGGCTTGGCCGCCACGCTTCCACCATAGTTTCCGGGCACTCCTCCGTGGCCGCCGATCTTCGGCAGGCCCGAGAGGGATGGGGACCTTTCCAATGCTGACATCGACGCTGCGCGCGGCCTGCGCCGCCGCCGCCCTGTGCTTTGCCGTCGCAGAACCCGCCGGCGCCGGTTCCCTGGACATGCCGGTGCTGCAGGCTCGCCTGGACCGGCTGGCCCACGAATTCCCCGGCCGGGCGGGCATCGCTGTGCGCGATGGGCTCACCGGTGCCGAGGCAGGGGTGAAGGCGCGGGAGCGCTTTCCCGAGCAGAGCGTGTTCAAGCTGACGGTGGCCATCGCGCTGTTGGATCTGGTGGATCACGGCCGCATGGACCTGGCGCAAAAGGTCACGCTCTACCCCCGGGACCGTTCCGTCTATTGGCAGCCGCTGGCCAAGAACATTACCCCCGCCGGTTGGACCACCACGCTGGACGATCTGATGGCGCGCATGGTGGCGGACAGCGACAACATCGCCGCCGACACCGTGCTGCGCCTGATCGGCGGGCCGGCGGTGGTGCAGGCCGCGCTGACGGCCCGGGGGCTGGACGGCATCCGCGTGGACCGCGATGAGCGCCACCTGCAAAGCGACATCCTGGGCCTGACCTGGAAGGACGCCTATGTCGAGCCGGCGGCGTTCAAGGCCGCGGCCGACGCCGTGCCAGTCGCCACCCGCCTGGCCAAGCGTGAGGCCTATCTCAGCGACCCGCGCGACACGGCCCAGCCGGCCACCATGGCCCTGCTGCTTGAGCGGCTGGACAAGGGCGAGCTGCTGAGCCCGGCCAGCACCCGGCGCCTGCTGGACATCCTGGACCACACCACCACCCAGCCCAACCGTCTGAAGGCCGGCCTGGCGGCAGGCTGGACCGTGGCGCACAAGCCGGGAGCAGGGCCTTCTGTCGAAGGCGTGACCCTGGCCAACAACGACGTGGGCCTGATGACGGCGCCGGATGGCCACCGTTACGCCGTGGCGGTTTACGTCGCCAGTGTGCAAGGCCCACGGGAGCGGGCGGATGCCTTCATCGCCAGCGTGGCGCGGGCGGTGGTCGAAAGCTGGAAGCCGTAAGCGGCGAAGGCGCGGTCGGGCCGGCGTTTGAGGGTGCTGAAACTAAGTCCCGCGTCGCTTGGCCCTGGCCGTCGGCTCCGCCTCCAGCGGGTTGTCGGGCCAATAGTGGCGGGGGTAGCGGCCCGCCAGATCCTTCTTCACGTCACGGTAGGTGTTGGCCCAGAAGGAGGCCAGGTCGCGGGTGACCTGGATGGGGCGGTGGGCGGGCGACAGCAGGTGCAGCAGCACGGGCACGCCCGCCACCGTCGGCGTCTGCGGCAGGCCGAACAGCTCCTGCAGGCGCACGGCCAGGGTGGGGATCTCACCGGAATAGTCGATGGGCAGCCGCGACCCGCTGGGCACGTCGATATGGGTGGGCGCCTGACGCTCCAGCTCCTGGCCCTGAGCCCAGTCCAGCATGCCGGTCAGCGCGCTGTGCAGGTCCAGGCGCGGCAAATGGCTGACGCGGCTGATGCCCGGCAGGTAGGGGGCCAGCCAGGTCTCCATGGTGGCCAGCAGCGCCTCGTCCGACAGGTCGGGCCAAGTGTCGGCGCCGCCCGAGCGGTGCAGGAAGCGCACGCGCTCCCGCCAGGCCTCCAGCGCCTTGGTCCATGGCAGCGCCGTCAGGCCCATCTCGCGGATGCCGGCCATCATGGCGGCGGCCATGGCCTCGGCCGAGGGTTGGCTCAGCGCCTCGTCTTTCAGAACCAGGCCGAACAGGCGGCGGCGACGGCGGGCCAGCACCGCCTGTTCGCGCCCGTCCCAGCTCACCAGCTCTTCCGTCACGATGCGGTCGGCGTAGACCTCCTCGATCTCTTCCCGCGTGACGGGGGCCGCCAGGTAGATGCGGGCCTCGCGTGCGTCGCCGTCCAGGTCGCCCACCGCCAGCCAATCCTGGCGGGACAGGGCGTCGGCGCTGTCCAGCACCGCGCCCTTGCCATTGGCCAGGCGGTATTGGCCCTGGCCGCCGGGGCGCTTCTGCGCCAGGCGGTCGGGATAGGCCAACGCCAGCAGGCGGCCGGCATCCTCCCCCGTGAACGACCGGTCGGTGATGCGCAACTGGCGCATGGTCTGGCGGGCACTTTCCCGGATCTGGCGCAGGGCGTTGCGATCAGCGGCGCCACCGTCCTGGCCGGACAGCAGATCCAGCCGGCGGCGCAGGTCGGCATCCCGCGAAATGCCGCGCAGGGGATCGCGCTCCTCCAATAGGGCCGCCAGGTGGGCGGCGGCCGCGCCCAGGCCCAGATCCATGCCCACCAGCACCATGTGGGCCAGGCGGGGATGCATGCCCAGCGTGGCCATGCGTCGGCCGTGGGGGGTGATCCTGGCCGCGTCGTCCAGGGCGCCCAACTGGCTCAGCAGCGTACGGGCCTGAGCCAGGGGGGCCGCCGGCGGCAGGTCCAGCCAGGGCAGGGCGGTCACGTCATCGATCCCCCAGGCCGCCAACTCCAGCGCCAGGGGGGCCAGGTCGGCCCGCAGGATTTCCGGTGGGGCATAGGGCGTCAGCGCACGGTCAGCCTGTTCGCTCCACAGCCGATAGCAGACGCCCGGTTGCAAGCGGCCGGCGCGTCCCCGGCGCTGGTCGGCGGAGGCGCGGGAGGCGCGGGCCGTTTCCAGCCGGTTCATGCCGCTGCCGGGATCGAAGCGGCCCAGGCGGGCCTGGCCGGCGTCGACGACGATGCGGATGCCGTCGATGGTCAGGCTGGTTTCAGCGATGGCGGTGGCCAGCACCACCTTGCGCTGGCCGGCCGGCGCCGGTCGGATGGCCGCCTCCTGCTGGTCCAGCGCCAGGTTGCCATAGAGCGGGGCGACCACCGCGTCGCGGGGCAGGCCCAGATCGGCCAGGGCCTTTTCCGTCCGCCGGATTTCGCCTGTTCCGGGCAGGAAGACCAGGGCGCTGCCCGGCTCCTCCATCAGCGCACGCTTGACCACGCGGGCCACGGCCGTCTCCAGCCGGTCGGTGGGCGCGGGCTCCACCCAGCGCGTTTCCACCGGAAAGGCGCGGCCCTCGCTGGTCACCATAGGGGCCGCGTCCTGTCCCCCGTTAGCCAACAGTCTGGCTACGGCGGCGCCATCCAGAGTGGCGGACATGACCAGCAGGCGCAGATCCTCGCGCAACAGGCCCTGGGCCTGCAGACAAAAGGCCAGGGCGAGGTCGGCGTCCAGGCTGCGTTCATGGAATTCGTCGAACAGCACGGCACCCACGCCATCCAGCGACGGGTCGCCCTGCAACTGGCGCAGGAACAGGCCCTCCGTCACGACTTCGATGCGGGTCGCCGGCCCGACGCGCGTGTCCAGGCGGACCCGGTATCCCACCGTCCCGCCCACGGCCTCGCCCAGGGTGTCGGCCATGCGCTTGGCGGCGGCGCGGGCGGCCAGGCGCCGGGGTTCCAGCATGATGATCTTCCGGCCAGCCAGCCAGGGCTGGTCCAGCAGGGCCAGGGGCACGCGCGTGGTCTTGCCGGCGCCGGGGGCGGCCTGCAGCACGGCGTTGGGCGTGCCGGCCAGAACCCGCAACAAGTCCGGCAGCACGGCATCGATGGGAAGGTCGGTCTGGTCGATGGGCGGCATGGTGCCGTCATAGCGCGCGGCCGTGCCCGCTGCCACCCCTATAGCCGAGGTTGCCCGTGCGCGGCGTCGCGCCAAAGGTGATTCCCCCTCTGGGCGATCCGCGCCGGCGGCGTTCTGGTATCATGCGAACCCACGCGTCATCCAAAGGGGGGCTGGGTCATGTATATCGTCGGGGTCGTCATTCCCGTGCCGGGGGACAAGAAGGACGCCTATCGCGCCTGGTCGAAAAACAGCGCCGTGCTGTTCAAGGAATTTGGCTGCCTGGAAATCGTCGAGTCCTGGGAGGACCACGTCCCGGACGGCAAGCAGACCGACATGCGCCGGGCGGTGGCGGCCCAGCCGGGGGAGAAGATTGTCTTTTCCTGGCAGGTGTGGCCGGACAAGGAGACGCTGGACGCGGCCGAGGAGAAGATGCGCGACGATACGCGCTTCAATATTCCTGGTGACATCCCGTTCGATGCGAAGCGGCTGATCTACGGCTGTTTCAGCCCGCTGCATGTCATGGGGCGCGAATAACTCAGGCCAGGCTCAGGGCTTCCAGGCTGCGCTGGAAGTCCTCCGCCCGATAGGGCTTGGTGATGAAGCCCAGGGAGATGGAATGGGTGCGGTTGCGCAGGATGTTGGCATCGACGGCGCTGGTGAACAGGCTGCGGATGCCGAAGCGCTTCCAGATGCGCTCCGCCGCTTCAATGCCGTCGTCACGCCCCCGCAGCATCACGTCCATCAGCACCAGGTCGGGACGATGATGGTCCACCGCCTCGACCGCCTCTTCCACTGACGCGGCGACGGCGCAGACCTCGTGGCCCTGCTGCAACAGGATTTGCTGGAGGCCGAGGGCGATCAGCGCCTCATCCTCAACGACCACGATGCGATAACGGGGATGACGGGCCGTGGAGGACCGCTGGGTCAGTTCCCGATCGATTGTCTGTTCGGCACGCACAGCGCAGCAACCTGTCAACGTCGCAAGAAACACCAGGGCGCGCCGTTGCCAGAGGCTGACCCAGATTGACTACATTTTTCCGCAAAACGATGTGAAAGGGTATCCGCCTTTGCGGAAGAGACCGGTAGGCAACCTGTCATAGTTCACAGGGTGGAGCGCAGTGTGCAGCTGCCGACCTTGGCGTATGGCCAAAAAAGGCCTTGAACAGCTGGAACGGCTTTTCCGTTAACCCGAACGATATGCATTGACACTTAAAATCCGGACCGGCCCTGTCTACACTGCGCCGGTCTACCCATCTCCCTGGGGCCCGCCCATATCCCTCGGACCCATCCCCGGGGCCGCCTTTGGAAAGTGCAAATGTCCGCTCTCAGCACCGTCATCGTGCCGATCAACCGCGCCGGTTGGCCCTTCATCCTGGCCTTCGCCGTGGTCACCCTCATCCTGTTCTGGCTCTCCACCTTCCTGGGCTGGATCGGGGTGATCCTGACGGCATGGTGCGCCTACTTCTTCCGCGATCCCGACCGTGTGGTGCCCACCCGCCCCGGCCTGATGGTCAGCCCGGCCGACGGCCTGGTGCAGATGATCACCAAGGCGGTGCCGCCGCCGGAGCTGGGCATGGGGCCGGAGCCGCTGACCCGCATCAGCATTTTCCTGAACGTGTTCAACGTGCACATCAACCGCACCCCCATCGAGGGCACGGTGACACGCGCTGAATACCACCCGGGCAAGTTCCTGAACGCCGCCCTGGACAAGGCCAGCGACCTGAACGAGCGCATGAGCATCCGCCTGGCCATGCCCGACGGGCGCGAGATCGCCTTTGTGCAGATCGCCGGCCTGGTGGCCCGCCGCATCATCTGTACCCTGAAGCCGGGGCAGAGCGTGTCCACTGGTGAGCGCTACGGCCTGATCCGCTTCGGCAGCCGCACCGACGTCTACCTGCCGGATGGCGTGCAGCCCCTGGTGGTCGTGGGACAGAAGGCCCTGGGCGGCGAAACCATCCTGGCCGACCTGGCCAGCGCCGAGCCGCAGCGTCAGGGCGTGGTGCGCTGATGGTGCAACGTCCCCCGAGGACAGGCGGGGGCGCGCTGGGACGGCGGCGCCGGGCCATCCGGCCGCCGCGCCTGGGTGGCCTCACCATCAACAAGCTCTTGCCCAACATGCTGACGGTGCTGGCCCTGTCGGCCGGCATGACGGGCATCCGCTTCGCCACCGAGCAGCGCTGGGAACACGCGGTCGTCGCCATCGTGGTCGCGGCCGTGCTGGACGCGCTGGACGGCCGCATCGCCCGCCTGCTGAACGCGCAGAGCAAGTTCGGGGCGGAGCTGGACAGCCTGTCCGACGTGGTCAGCTTCGGCGTGGCCCCGGCCATGATCCTGTACATGTGGGGCCTGAACGAGGCGCGCAGCTTCGGCTGGATCGCTTGCCTGCTGTTCGGGGCCTGCGCCGCCTTGCGCCTGGCGCGTTTCAACACCGCCCTGGGGTCGGCCGCGCAGAAGCCGGTGTGGGCCTACAACTACTTCACCGGCGTGCCGGCCCCGGCCGGCGCCGGTCTGGCCCTGTTGCCCATCGTCGCCAGTTTCGAGATGGGGAGGACGGTCGTGGGCCACCCGGCCTTCGTCGTGGTGTGGACCGTGGGCATGGCGGCGCTGATGATCAGCGCCATCCCCACCTTTTCCCTGAAGGGGCTGCGCATCCACCCGCGCTATGTCGTCTTCATTTTCCTGGGCCTGGTGCTGCTGGCGGCCGGTGTCGTCAGCGCGCCATGGACCACCCTGCTGATCCTGGGCGTGGGCTACCTCGTCACGCTGCCCTTCAGCGTGCGCCAGTACCAACGCCTGATGACGCAGGCGGAATCGCTGGTCGGTGCGGAGCCGGAAGGGCCAGAGGGCGTAATGACGGAGGGTACGATGACGGAGGGCGCCATGGCGTCGGAAAGCGTGGTGAACCCGGTGGCCGGCCAACCGCCGGTGCCGCCAACCGACGGGACGCCGCCGCAGCCCTGACCAACCCCTACTTGTGAGCCACCAGCAGCCGGGCGTGGAGATGGACGGGTATTTTCCCGTCCATTTTCGTTTCCAGCGCCACCGCGGCGGTGATGCGATCTTCCACCGCCGCGCGCGCTTCGGCCGACATCCGTGCCAAGGCGGGGGTGAAGGCCATGTCCAGGGTGGGGCGCCAGAAGGGCTTGGCGGCGTCGGCCAGGGCTGACTGCTCCAGCGCGGTTTCCGACACGGTGTCGAAGCCCGCCTCCAGGAACAGGCGGCCCAGCGTGCCCTCTTCGGCGAAGCGGAACAGCACGGCCAACTCCGGCACGCCGCCCAGTGCCTCATCCAGAAGGCGGAACAGCGTATTGCCGGCCTTCGGGCCCCAGCACAGCAAGGCCGCGATGCCGCCCGGCCGCAGGACGCGATGCATCTCGGCCACGGCGGCGGCCGCATCCGGGACGAACATCAGGCCAAAGCGGCAGCTGATCCGGTCCACGCTGGCCGGGGCCAAGGGCAGGGCGGTCATGTCGGCCGCCAGGAAGGAAAGGGTGGCGACGCCGGCCCCACGCCGGCGGGCACCGGCCAGCATGGCGGGCACGAGGTCGCTGGCCAGCACGCGTCCCCCCTGTGCCGGATTCATGCCCTTGGCCGCGGTGATCGCCGGTTCACCGGCGCCGCTGGCCAAATCCAGAAGGGTGTGGTGCGGCTGCAGGGCCAGTGCGGCCAGCAGCGGCTGGTTCAGGCGGGCGGCGGGATCCGCCATGCTGTCGGCCCAGCGGTCCCACGCCTGGCCGCTGTCGTGCCAGCGGCGAATCTCCCGTTCGCGAACGGGATGCGGGTCAGCGGCCGGAGGGCCGCCGGCGCTCAATGCAGGACCCGGGGGTAATGATCCTGTGGCTCATAGCCACCATCGGCCAGACGGTGACGCAGCATGTCCACCTCTTCCGTGAGGCGCTGGTTGAACTCGCCCAGCCGCTCGACCTGGCCGGCCAGGTCGGTCAGGTCGCGCTGCAGCCGCGTCAGGTGGTCCGAGGCCGTGCGGGCCAGGTTCGACTGGCGCACGGCCAGGCGGCCCAGCCGGCGCCAGACATAGCCGATGGTCATGCCGGCAGCGGCCAGAACGGCCGCGCAGGCGAAGACCAGGAACAGGGCGGGGTGGGCGTTGTCCAACTGCGAAAACATGTGCGTTCAACCATGGCGGCCGCGGGTTCAGGGGCGGCGGTCGAAGGGGGCGGTGACCTCTTCTACAAATAAGCGTGGCACCGTCTGGTGAAAAGGCCGCGTGTGCGGCCGCGCCTCATGACAGGCTGGTCGTGGGCTCGGCCACGGTTTCCGACGTCAGGGCGGCCAGCTTGTCACCGAAGGCGCGCAGAACCGGCAGGAAGCGGTCGATCTGGTCGCGGGTGACGTGGGCGTCCGTACGCAGAATGATGTCGGGTGCCGCCTGCAGCAGCTGAGTCATGCGAAAAGGACCGATCTGGTCATCCAGGAACATGGACAGTCCCATCAGCATGCCCAGGGTCACGTCGTCCGGCGCGCTGGGGGTGTTCAGCACATCGTGCAGCTGTTCCATCAGCGTGTAGGTCAGGACGGACGTGCGTTCGATGAGGTTGTTCTGGGGGATAGGCCGGGACATGGGACTGGCGCTCCTTATCAACACCTGCCCGGTACCAGGACCCACGTGCGGCGGATCCATCCGGGGATGAGCGAACCATAGGCCGCCGCTCGTCACCAAACCGTTAACTGCGCGAGAACGACGCGCATGCCGCACTGTGCGAGGGGATAGGGTGAAGATTGGATGCGGCGCGCAGTATGGTTCCTGCCGCATTAACCCCGCGCGCGAGACAAAGGAAGGGGCTACACTGCCGGCCACACAGGGGTCGGCTGGCATCAGGCGATATGGCATCAGCAAAGTCCGGAAAATACTACCGCCTGGACGGCTTGAGCGTTCTGGTGGCCGACGACAACCGCTTCGTGCGCACCATTCTGGTCACGGTGTTGCGGGGCCTGGGCGTCGGCCGCGTGCTGCAGGCGGAGAATGGCGAGGAGGCGACCGCCATCCTGGACGTGTCGACGCAAATCCAGGGGGCCAGCGACATCGACATCGTCTTCGCCGATCATCTCATGGCGCCGGTGGATGGGCTGGAGTTGCTGAAGTGGGTGCGTGAGCACGACCACGACAAGCTGAAGTTCATGCCCTACATCATGATGAGTGGCGAGGCGGATGAGAACGCCGTGCGCATGGCGCGCGACGGCGGAGTCACTGAATACCTGGCCAAGCCCATGTCGGTGGCCAATGTCGCCTCGCGCCTGGTGGCCATCGTCGACAAGCCGCGGCCCTTCATTCGCGCGCCGGGCTATATCGGGCCTGACCGGCGGCGGCAGACCTTGCCCTATGCGGGGGAGGATCGCCGCGTGATGACCGGCCACCGCGTGACGCTGGACGGGGCCCAGGCGCCCATCGAGGATGAGGCGCTGCCGCCCGTCGGCCAGGCTGTGCCCGAGGTGGCCGCCCAGGAGGTGGGCAGGGCTGTCGGGGCGGAGGCGGCTCCCCCCTCGTCGGAAACTGTGGACTAACACCGATGGTGGGACAGGCTGACCGGCTTTTGGAAAGTTGTGACCCCTTATAGGAGGGGCGGGCCTTATGGGAGGGACGGGTATGACGGACAAGTCCGATAAAGGCCTGCCCGGGAAAGGCACCCGGGTGGTGGAGATCATCGAGTTGCCGAACAAGCTGCGCGCCAAGGTAGGCGGGGCCGTGGGCAAGCCCGGGCAGATCGATCCTGCGGCCATCGATCGCGCGAGCCGCCACGTGGCCCGCATGGCGGAGGCGCACCAGGCCCAGACCCGCATCGACCTGACCACGCTGCAGGCCGCCTTCGAACAGGCCAAGCGCGATGTGGAGCATCGCGTCCAGCATTTGCGCAAGGTCTACAAGATTTCCGACGGCATCATGACCCTGGGCCGGACCTTCGGCTATAACCTGCTGTCCGATTTCGCCAATTCCATGAACCATTTCCTGGTGGATCTGGAAAACCCCACCGATGCCCTGCTGACGGTGGTGGGCCTGCACATCGACGCCATGCATGTCGTGGTGCGCGACGACATCAAGGGCGACGGCGGCGAGCTGGGGCAGGCCCTGACCAAATCGCTGGCCCTGGCCCGCGCCAAGCTGATTCATAAGCGGTAACGGGGCCCGCTCGGGCGCCCGGCGGACGCAGCCGCATCCTACAGCCGCATGAGGATTGGCCTCATGCGGCTGTAGGCGTTCTTGCCTGATTACTTGTCCTTGCGGGCGCGGGCGAAGGCGTCGGCCAGGGCGCCGCCGAAGGCGTTGCCGAAGCTGCCGCCGCGCGATTCCTGGGTCTTGCCGACGCTGCCCTGGTTGGGGCGGGGGCCGCCGCCCGGCTTGCGGTCGCCTTGGCCGCCCTGGGGACGGTCATTCTTGGGACCGTTCTGGGACCGGCTGCCGCCGGGGGCGCGGTTGTCATTGCGGTGCCCCGGTCGGCCGTCGTCCTGGCGGGGACCGCTGGCCGGACGCGCGGCCTGTTCCTCCAGCCGCATGGTCAGGGCGACGCGGCGGCGCTTCAGGTCCACCTCCAGCACCTTGACCTTGACGATGTCGCCGGCGGTGACGACGGCGTGCGGGTCCTTCACGAACTTGCCGGCCAGCTGGCTGATGTGCACCAGGCCGTCCTGGTGAACGCCCACATCGACGAAGGCGCCGAAGGCGGTGACGTTGGTGACCACGCCTTCCAGCACCATGCCGGGCTGGAGATCCTTCAGTTCCTCCACACCGTCCTTGAAGGCGGCGGTCTTGAACTCGGGGCGTGGGTCGCGGCCGGGCTTCTCCAGTTCCTTGAGGATATCCTCAACCGTTGGGATACCGAAACGATCATCGGCGTAATCGGCCGGGTCCAGGCTGCGCAGGAAGGGCACGTCGCCGATGAGGGTCGCCAGGGTGCGCCCGGTCTTGGCCAGGATGCGCTCCACCACGGCGTAGGACTCGGGGTGCACGGCAGACCCGTCCAGGGCGGTGTCGCCGTCGCGGATGCGCAGGAAGCCGGCCGCCTGTTCGAAGGCCTTGGGGCCCAGGCGCGACACGTCCAGCAACTGGCGGCGGTTGCGGAAGGCGCCGTGCGCATCACGGTAGTCGACGATGTTGCGGGCGATGCTGTCGCTCAGGCCCGACACCCGGGCCAGCAGGGGCACCGAGGCGGTGTTGAGGTCCACGCCCACGCCGTTCACGCAATCCTCGACCACGGCGTCCAGGGTGCGGGCCAGCTTGGTGGGGCTGACGTCATGCTGGTATTGGCCGACGCCGATGGACTTGGGGTCGATCTTCACCAGCTCGGCCAGCGGGTCCTGCAGGCGGCGCGCGATGGAGACGGCGCCGCGCAGGCTGACGTCCAGGTTGGGGAATTCCTTGGCCGCCACTTCCGAGGCGGAATAGACCGAGGCACCAGCCTCCGACACCATGATCTTGGTCAGTTTCAGCTGGGGGAACTGGGCCATGACGTCGGCGGCCAGCTTGTCCGTCTCGCGCGACGCCGTGCCGTTGCCGATGGCGATCAGGCCGACATTGTGCCGGCCGGCCAGGGCCGCCAGCGTGGCGACCGAGCCCGCCCAGTCGCGGCGCGGCTCGTGCGGGTAAATGGTTGTGGTCTCCAGCAGCTTGCCGGTGGCGTCCACCACGGCGACCTTCACACCGGTGCGGATTCCGGGATCCAGCCCCAGGGTGGCGCGCTGGCCGGCGGGCGGCGCCAGCAGCAGGCCCTTCAGGTTGCGGCCGAAGACGGCGATGGCCTCATCCTCCGCCCGGTCGCGCACCGTGCCCATCAGATCCAGTTCCAGATGCAGCGCGATCTTGGTGCGCCAGGCCCAGCGGCAGGTGTCCAGCAGCCAGCGGTCGGCGGCCCGGCCCCGGTCCTGGATGCCGAATCGGTTGGCGATGGCCGCCTCGCAGGGGTGCTGCTGGCCGGGAGCGGGATCCTCGCCTACCTTCATGGCCAGGTCCAGGATGCCGCCGGCGCGGCCGCGGAACAGGGCCAGGGCGCGGTGCGAGGGCAGGTTGGCCAGGGGCTCCGCCTTGTCGAAATAGTCGGAGAACTTAGCGCCCTCCTCGGCCTTGCCCTCCACGACGGTGGAGACGATGCGGCCGTGTTCCTGGCAATAGCCGCGCAGGAAGCCCAGCAGCTCGGCGTTTTCGCCCATGCGCTCCACCAGGATGGCGCGGGCGCCGTCCAGGGCCGCCTTGGCGTCGGCCACGCCCTTCTCGGCATCGACGTAGGGGGCGGCGCTGGTTTCCGGATCGTAAGTCGGGTCGTTCAGCAGCAGGTCGGCCAAAGGCTCCAGCCCCGCTTCCCGCGCGATCATGGCCTTGGTCCGGCGCTTGGGCTTGTAAGGCAGATACAGATCCTCCAGCCGCGTCTTGGTGTCGGCGGTGGCGATCTGGGTCTGCAATTCGGGCGTCAGCTTGCCCTGCTCCTCAATGGATTTGAGGATGGCGGCGCGCCGCTCCTCCATCTCGCGCAGGTAGCGCAGACGTTCATCCAGGGTGCGCAGCTGCGTGTCATCCAAGCCGCCGGTCGCCTCCTTGCGGTAGCGGGCGATGAAGGGCACGGTCGAGCCTTCGTCCAGCAGGGCGACCGCCGCTGCCACCTGTTCGGGGCGGGCGGATAGTTCGGTGGCGATAAGGCCGACGATGCGGCGCGCGGTATCGGTCATGGCGGCTTTGAATCAGGCGTGGTGGCAGCGGCAGGTGTCCCCGGACGGGGGCCCAGGCTCATTACCGCGCCGCGGCGGCGACCGCCAGTCTTTGCTGCGCCTATTCCCTTGGGCGGGGCTTATCCACCTTTCGGGCAGGGGAATCGGGCCGGTCGCCCTCGCGCTACCCGTGGCCGTTTCAAGCCACCCGCCACTATTCCTGGGGCACCGTCCCGTCAGGCCTTTCTCTTTTGGGCAGGGGAGGAACGTTTTTCCGTGGGTCGCTCCACAGACTTATCCACAGGGGCGGATTATTTCGCGAAGCAAAAACAACGGACCGATAGGAAATGCCCTCTCCGCCCGTGCCAAGGGCGACTGATTTAATCTATGCTGCCCGCCCGGCCGCGATTGGCGGGGCGCCGCCACTGGCCTTCAGGGGACGGCGGGCAGGGGGATTGGGGGACATTCGACCCGGACTTTCCTTGACCGTCACGCGCCCCTCTGGTATCGGCGCGGATTGCTGTTATGGTGCCGGCCTCGGTGTCGAAGAGTGAGCTGATGAGCGATATTTTTCGCGAGGTCGATGACGACCTTCGCCGTGAACGACTGGAAAAACTGTGGCGCCAGGTGGGCCCTTACCTGCTGGCGGGGGCCGTGGCCATCCTGGCGGGCACGGCCGCCTATGTGGCCTGGGACCAGTACCGCACCCGCCAGGCGATCGAGCGCACCAGCGCCCTGATATCCGCCACGGAGAAGGTGGCCCCCGCGATTGAGAGCGGCAACGCCAAGGACGCGCTGGCCGCCCTGGCGGCGGTGACGCCTAAGCTGGGGGGCGCGCCGGCCACGCTGGCCCGCCTGCAGGAGGCTGGGCTGAAGGCCGCCAGCGGCGACGCCGCCGGCGCCATCGCCATCTATGACCAGATTGCCGGCAGCGCCGACAACGATCCGTTGTTCCGCGACCTGGCGCAGATCCTGGCCGTGATGCAGCAGGTGGACACCGGCAACCCCGCGCAGTTGCAGTCCCGCATCTCGGGCCTGACCAAGGGGCCGTGGCGCTACACCGCGCAGGAGCTGTCGGGCCTGCTGTATCTGCGTGCCAACGACCTGGCCAAGGCCAGGGAGATTTTCCAGTCCCTGTCCGTCGATCCGGCCGCACCCCAGGGCGTCCGCGCCCGCGCCGCCGATCTCGTCGCCCTCTACGCCGAGCAGAAATGACCAACAAGAACGCCGTCACCGGCCTGCCCTCCACCGAGGCCTTCGCCCGTGCCCCCGCCGCCCGGTCGCCGTCCGCCCGCCCCATGCGGGTCCGCCGCGCCGTCGGCCTCAGCACCGCGCTGGTTGCCTGCATGCTGCTGACCGGCTGCGGCATGTTCGATTGGCTGGGTTTCGGCGATGACAACAAGCCGAAGGAAAAGCTGGCGGGCAATCGCATCTCGGTCTTGCAGTTGGACCAGCAGATCGAGCCGGACAGCCAGGCCCAGGCCAAGCAGGTGACCCTGCCGGACGCGGTGACCAACACCGACTGGGCCCAGCCTGGCGGCAACGCGGCCCATAATCCGGGTCACGTCACGCTGCCCAAGACCCTGAAAGAGGCCTGGAAGGTCAGCATCGAGGGCTCCTCCAGCGACAACCGGCTGCTGGACGGTCCGGTCGTTTCCGAGGGCAAGGTCTATCTGTTGGACACCGACTTCGTGCTGCATGCCTTCGATGAGGCCACCGGCAAGAAGATCTGGGACAGCGAGATGAAGCGGCCGGAGCAGGAAGGCTCCGCGATGGGCGGCGGCGTCGCGGTTGGCGACGGCGCGGTGTTCGTCACCACCGGCTACGGCGAGGCCATCAAGGTCGATCCCAAGGACGGCAAGGTCACGTGGCGGCAGCGCATCGCCGCCCCCATCCGCTCTGGCCCCACGGTGGCCGGCGGCCGTGTGTTCGTCGTGACCATCGACAACCAGTGCATCGTCCTGGCCTCCAACAACCGCGTGCTGCAGTGGACGCACGCCGGTTTCCCGGAGCCGGCGGCCCTGCTGGGCGGTGCCAGCGCCGCGGTCGAGAATGACGTCACCATCATCCCCTATTCCTCGGGTGAGCTGTACGCCCTGCGTGTCGACAACGGCCATCCGGCATGGAGCGACAACCTGGCGTCCTCGCGCCGGGGCGCCAACCTGGCCAACCTGGCGGACATCAAGGGCCTGCCCGTGGTGGATCGCGGGCTTGTCTATGCCATCAGCTATTCCGGCCGCATGGTGGCCATCGACCAGCGCACCGGCCAGCACGTCTGGGAACAGGACGTGGGCGGCCAGAACCAGCCGGCGGTGGTCGGCGACTGGGTGTTCGTCGTGAACAACGAGGCCCAGCTGGTCGCGCTGACGCGCGACACCGGCCGTGTCCGCTGGATCAAGCAACTGGAACGCTGGGAGAATCCGGAGAAGCGCAAGGATCCGATTAACTGGGTTGGTCCTATTGCAGCCGGTGGACGCTTGATTATGGCCAACAGCCTGGGGCAGGTTGTGGAAGCGTCGCCCACCAACGGCGACATCCTCAACAAGATGGAGTTCGACGACCCGATCAGCGTTGCCCCCATTGTGGTCAACAACACCCTGTTTGTGCTGACGGACGACGGCGATCTCTTCGCGTATCGATAAGGCGTTTTAGTTATGGCGAGTCCCCGCCGCTTGACGGTCGCTATCATCGGCCGGCCCAATGTCGGCAAGTCGACTCTGTTCAATCGACTTGCCGGTAAGAAGCTGGCCATTGTCGACGATACCCCGGGCGTCACCCGGGACTGGCGATCCGCCGACGGCTACCTCGCCGGCATCGAGCTGACGGTGGTGGACACCGCCGGCCTGGAAGAGGCGTTCGACGACAGCCTGGAGGCGCGCATGCGCCGCCAGACGGAACGTGCGATCGAACGGGCCGACGTCGGCCTGTTCATCGTGGACGCCCGGGCCGGCATCACGCCCCTGGACCGCCACTTCGCCGCCTGGCTGCGCAAGGGCAAAACGCCCATCATCCTGGTGGCCAACAAGTGCGAAGGCAACGCCGGTAAGCCCGGGCTCATGGAGTGCTATGAGCTGGGTCTGGGCGATCCGGTGCCCCTGTCCGCCGAGCATGGCGAGGGCATGGCCGACCTAGTGGACGCCCTGACCCCCTACCTGCCTCCCGATGAGCCGGAGGAAGAGGAGGAGGAGGCCGAGGGCCCCCTGGACGACGAGGCGGCCGAGGCCCGGGACAATGCCAAGCCCTTGCAACTGGCCATCGTCGGCCGGCCCAACGTGGGCAAGTCCACCCTGCTGAACAGCCTGCTGGGCGAGGAGCGCGTGCTGACCGGCCCCGAGGCAGGCATGACCCGCGACGCCATCGCAGCGGAGTGGACCTGGCGTGATCGGCCGGTGAAGCTGGTCGATACCGCCGGCCTGCGTCGCCGCGCCCGCGTGGAAGACAAGCTGGAAAAGCTGGCGGTGGCCGACACCCTGCGGGTCGTGCGCATGGCCCATGTGGTGGTGCTGGTGTTGGATGCCGACGCCATTCTGGACAAGCAGGACCTGACCATCGCCCGCCAGGTGATCGAGGAAGGCCGCGGCCTGGTCATCGCCGTCAACAAGTGGGACGCCGTGGCCAACCGGGCCGAGGCCCTGCAGCAGCTGAGCGACCGGCTGGAGACGTCGCTGCCGCAGGTGCGGGGCATCCCCACCATCACCATCTCCGCCCTGAAGCAGCAAAAGCTGGACGTCCTGCTGGACGCGGCGTTCGAGGTCTACCGCCTGTGGAACCGCCGCATCCCGACGGCCCAGCTGAACCGCTGGCTGCAGGGCATGCTCGAATCGCACCCGCCGCCCCTGGTGGACGGCCGCCGCTTGAAGATCCGCTATATGACCCAGGTGAAGGCCCGCCCGCCGACCTTCGCCTTGTTCAGCAGCCGCCCGGTGGAAATTCCGGAACATTACACGCGCTATCTGATCAACGGCCTGCGCGAGACGTTCAAGCTGCCGGCTGTTCCCTTACGCTTCCTGCTGCGCAAGGGCAGCGACAACCCGTTCGACTGAACGGGCGGGAGCCAGGTCTTATGGCCCGGTTATTGGGATTGATTGCCTATCGCAAAAGGGGAAGCGGTCATTCGCTTCCCCTTTTTTGTTCGAATATCCGGAAGGCGGGGGCTTTTCTATTTTCTTCTGGGGATGGGGGCGATCGCCTATAGTGTTACTGGAAGTCGAATCCGGGCCGCCGGGTCGCGAGGCTGGGGACGCAGGGCTGGGACATGGGATTGAAATTCCGCAGCTGCAAGTTTGAGCTGCTGGGCCTGGAAGAGGGCCGCTGGACCATCCTTTTCATTGGCGACACCGAGGAAATGGCGGTGACCGAGGCCAACCGCCGCCTGGCCCAGGGCAAGCTGAAGGCCGTGCGCGTCATGGCCGTGCGCACGGTCATGAACGCCTTCCCCACCGGCACCCTGGTGTTCGAGAAGACCGCGCCCGAGGTGGTGAAGCCCACCGTGCTGCGGGAGGCGCCGGATGGCACACCGCTCTGCTCTTCGCCGGAGGACCTGTACGGACGCCAGTCGCGCCGGGCCATCGCGCTGATCTTGAGGGATTACCTGACGCGCCAGCAGATAAGCCCGACAGAGCTGTTGCACGGGGCCACCCACCTCCGCCGGTTGCAGGATACCGGCGCCATGCTGCAGGCGGCCCTGCACAAGGCCGCCACGGTGCAGTCCAAGGTGACGGGCCAGAATACCCGCGCCCGTATCGCCGACCTGGACCGGTATGTCGATGTCGTCGCCCAGAAGGCCCGCGACTTCCAGGCGAACAGCCGCAAATGGTCCGTCCCCCTGAACGGCGATGCGGCGGAGCTCAGCGCCGCGGTGGAACGGCTGGTGGGGCCGGAAGGCCATGACCATGCCTTTTACAGCCTGTTGACCGTGCGCCTGGCGGGAATCCGCACCCTGGGTGGCAAGCTGGAGGAGGTGATGCGGCTGGCCACGCCGGAAACGCCTTGGCGGCTGCAGGAAATGCTGGGCGGCATCGCCGCCGACCTCCTGCGTTTTTCCGACGTCATCCAGGACCTGTTCGGCAACCAGCGCTGCCTGTCCGATTTTCTGATCGCGCTGATCGACCTGTTGCGCGACCCGGCGGCCGTGGCGGCCAAGGCCGAGGCTGAAAGCAAGGTGCCCACGGCCATGGGCATGCTGGCCCTGCTGCTGGCCGGTGACCGACTGCCGGAGGGGCGGGAAGTGTTGCTGGAATGGCTGACCACGGAGCTGGCCAGCGAGCATCCGTTGAACCGTCACGACCCCAAGAGCGAAGGCAGCGAGCTTACCCGCGTCGCTGTGGCGCTGACGGCCGATGGCGCCATTGTCGGGGGGGAGGTCGTGGAACAAGCGCTGGCGGCGCGCCGCCTGATCCAGCGCCAGCAGACCCTGCGCGGCGAGGGCCTGCATATGATCGCCGATAGCCTCAAGCCGAACTGACGCAGGCAGCCGAAAGGCGCCCAGGAGAGGCGCCTTCGGGAAGGGCGCTCAGCCCACGGCCGCCAGGGGATCCTGGTCGTCGGCGCCGCCCATGCTGCGGCGGTAATCCTGCAGGCGGGTGGTGCGCAGGGCCCTGGGGCCGTGGGCGTCGATCAGCCGCTGCCACGACAGGAACTCTTCCTCCGACAAGGTATAACGCGCGCAGGCCTCCTGCATGGTCAGCAGGCCGCTGCGCACCCCGTCCACCACCTGCGCCTTGCGCCGCATCACCCATCGCTTGGTGTCGGGCGGCGGAAGGTCGTCCAGGGTCAAGCCGGCGCCTTGCGCGGCGGCTTTGGCCGCATTACGACCCATCCCCCCGTTCAACAGCGCGCGGGGGCCGCGTCCGGCGTCCTGTGCCGACATGCCTTACCTCATACAGTGCCTATGCGCCCTGGACTCCACCAGGGCCTGCAGCACCATAAGGGCGGGGACGTTAAGAAGAACTGAACGTCCTATTACTTTCAGGCAGGTGCCCCTTCGCGCTTACGCGCCGGCGAGCACGCTGGTGACGTCGCTCATGTTCACGGTCATGTCGCCCATCTGCAGCGTCGGGGTGGCGCCGGACATGTCGACGCCGGTCACCTTGCCCGCCACCTTCACGGTGGTGTTCACCGGCTTGCCGCTGCTGTCGGTGGCGGTGACCTTCACGCTGTAGGTGCCGTCGGGCAGCACCTTGCCGGAGCTGTCCTTGCCGTCCCAGGAATAGTTGTGGGTGCCGGCGGCGCCGGAAACGTCGGTGGTGCTGACCAGGGCGCCGGTGCTGTCATAGACCGACATGGTGGCGGAGGCGGCGGTGCCGCCATAGGTTACGGAGACGTTCGCCGTGCTGTTCTGCAGCGGGAACTGGTCACCCTGCATCTCCACATATTTGCCCAGGTAGTTCAGTGCCTGGCTGGACTGACCCCCGGCCAGCGTCGACTGGATGGACTTCAGCTGGTTGTTGGCTTCGATCTGCTGTTCGACCGAGCTCATCTGCACCAGCTGCTGGGTCATCTGGTTGGTATCCATGGGCGACGTCGGATCCTGGTTCTTCAGCTGCGTGGTCAGCAGCGTCAGGAACGTCGTGTAGTTGTTCGTCAGGTCGCTCAGCGGGTTGCTGGCCGGCGTGTTGCTGCCCGACGAACCGCTGGGGTTGACGTTGTTGGTGTTGCTGGAACCGCTGACGGCATCGGTCATGATCGCTACTCCCTCAAATCTATCGTCAGATCCGCACGTCGACGCGGCCGAGCGATGGGATGATGGTGTCTTCTGACGCGGCCTCCTCGGGGGCGGCCGTGTCGTCCATGGAGAATTGGGCGCCGTTCTGCCCGCCGCGGCGTTCCTGCTGCTGCTGGGCCTGGCTGTCGTCCTTCAGGTTGAAGGACAGGCTGTCGTTGTCCGTCTGCAAGCCGGCATCCTGAAGGGCGGTCTTCAGGTCGTCGGAGTTGCGCTGCAGCAGGTCCAGCGTCTTGGCGTTGTCCGCCGTCACGCTGGCCCGCACCTTGCCGTCCTTGTGGAAGTCCAGCTTCACGTCGATGCTGCCCATGTCGTC
Organism: Nitrospirillum amazonense; assembly: GCF_029594735.1. NCBI lineage: Bacteria > Pseudomonadati > Pseudomonadota > Alphaproteobacteria > Rhodospirillales > Azospirillaceae > Nitrospirillum > Nitrospirillum amazonense. The sequence continues at coordinate 1,947,447 of NZ_JARPAF010000002.1, read as the reverse complement.
CGGGGTCAGCTGGATGGTGACGCTGTCCATGCCGTTGCTGGCGGCTTTCTGAAAGCCCATCGTGACCTGCTGCAGCACCGGCGGGTACTGCGCCGGGCGGGCCGCCTGGGCCGTGCCGGCCATCTGGGCGGCGAAGCCCGTGGGGAAGGTGTGCTGGCCATCGACCAGGCCCATGAACCCGCTGGCGTTCAGTGCCGCGTCGCTGGCCGAGGCCGAGCCGCTGGTGCCGTCCGTGGCGGCGGGCAGCAGGCCGTTCTCCGTCGTGGCCAGCAGGCCGTTGCTGGCGGTGTTGGTCCGCCCGGCCTGCTGCTGTTGCAGCAGCGCCTGCAAGGTGGCCTGGGCCGAGGTCGCGGTGTTGGCGGCCGCGTTGCCGTTGCCGGCCGCGTTGGCCAATGCCGCCATGGGCGCAGTCGCCGCCGGCGTGGCCGCGTCGCCCACCTTGGCCAGGGGGGCCGCGGCGGCATGGGCGTCGGCGTAGATCATGCCGTTGTCGGCAGGTGCCGCCAGAACGCCGTTGCTGCTGCTGTCGTCGGTGGCGCTGTCGGCCGTCTGTTGCCGGGCCTGGTCCGCGGTGGTGGCCCCGGACTTCTGGTCGGGCAGGGTCGTGGCGGTCACGGTGGCACCCTGCGGCTTCCCCATGTCGCCCTTGGCACCCTTGGGCGCGCCGGTCTTGAGGCCGGAGCCCGAGGCGGCGACGCCGTCGGCCTTGCCCGTCTTGGTGGCGCCGTCAGTCGCCGTAGCGGCGGCCGTGGCGGCCAGCGCGGTGGCATCGGCCACGGTGCCGGTCTGGGCCTTGGCCGCCTGGGTCTGGGCCGCCTGGGTTTGGACGGCCTGTACCTGGGCTGATTGGACTTGGGTGGGGGCGCCGTTGGCGGGCGGAGCGGCGGTGGATGCGCGGCTGGTGACCGGCGGGGTGCCGGCGGCCAGCGCCGCAGCCTTCTGGTCGGCCACGGCCAGGCTGGAGGCAGCCGCGGAGGCGGCGCTGCCTTTGGCGGTCTGGGCTGGGCTGGGCTGTATGGCCTGGGCCGCCAGCGCCGCGTCGGCGGCGGTGGGCTCGGCCACCGGCGTCATGCCCGGGAGTGCCATGCCGGCCTGGGACGCGCCCATCTGCATCGCACCCGTCTGAGACGCACCCGCCTGGGGTGCGCCGATCTGGACCGCATCGGTTTTGGCGGTGTTGGCCTGGATCGCGTCCGCCTGGGCGGTACCGGCCTGGGCGACCGTTTGACCGGCAACGGCCTGGCTCGCGGCCGTCGCGTCCGTGGCGGCATCTGCCTTGATGGCGTCCGACGGCATCTGGCCGGCCGCGGTCTGCGCGGCCGGAACGGGAGGGGTGGGCTGCTGCTGTCCGCCCATGGCGGTGGCCAGTGCCGCCAGCGTGGTGTCGGTGGCGGTGCTGTCCTGCGTATCGGTGGCGGTCTGCCCGTCGGTGGCGCCGTCGGCCACATCGGCCATGACGGTCTTGGCCGACCAGTGGGTTTGCGTCCAGCCAGTGGCCGGCTGCAGGGCGGACGGTGTGTTGGCGGTGATGCCGGTCATCAGGGCGGTCACGGCCGTGCCCGTGGTGGTGCTCGCCGGAACCGGGCCGCCCTTGGCCTGCACGCCGCCCTTGCCTAGGGCGAAGGGAATGGTGGACGGCGTGAAGGGCGAGGTGGTCGCCGCGCCGTTGGCGCCGCCCGTGCCCTGACCGGCAGTGAGAAAGGCGCCGCTCTGGCCCGCTGACTGGCTGTTGACGGTGCTGGCGTCGACCATGCCGCTCAGCAACTGGGTGAACAGGTCCGCCGCCTCGCCGCCCGCCGCCGTGCCGCCCAGCAGACCGGACGCGGTGGTCCCCTGGGTGGGGAACAGGCTTTGAACGGACTGGAAACCGGTCATGTGTCGCTTCCTCGGGCCTGGGCGTGTCCATCGCCGGATGGCGGGGACGGTGGCGGGCAAAACGCCCACCGCCTGGGAAAGCAATCGACGTGCCAGGCGTCGGAAAGGTCCCAGCCAAGGTTTTCCAAGGGTTTCAGGGGTGGAACAGCCGGGCGGCTGGGAAAAGGTCTGCCGGGGATGGGAGCTTCTTGCCGCATGGGGCAGAATCTGCCGCCCCGTGGGCGCCCCCATGCGCCAGCGCCCGCCGCCGGCGCAGCGGCCGGGGCGGGTGGGAGCGCACGCCGGGGATGTGGCGGATCAGGTCAGAGGCACTGGTTCACGGCCAGGGGCGGGATGCCGGCCCGGCGATAGCCCGCCGGACGGGCGGCGCCGTGCTTGGCGACGTAGCCTTGTTCCTGGTTGCGCTGCTTGTTGATGGTGTTGACCATGATGTTGACCACCGACTGCGCCACGGCCGCCGCGGCGCGCAGCGTGGTCGCGTTCTCCATGGATTCCTTGTGGAACAGCTCGGCCAGGCTTTTCATGCGCGCCTTCAGTTCCGGATTGAGGGCGCGCAAGCCCACCATGTCCAGGCTGATGATGCGCACCGCATCCTCATAGCTTTTGGTCAGCAGGTGCTTGCGTTCCACCAGGGCCAGCATGGCCTTGATGTCGCGCTTTTTCAGCAGCGCCGTCTCTTCCTGGTACAGCGCCATCAGCCGCTCCATGGCGGCGATCAGCGACAGGGCGCGGGCTTCGGCCGGGCTGGCCATGGCCGGGGCGGGCGGGGGCAGGGTGGGGGCGTCGCTGGGGGTCATGGCGTGTCATCCGATGCGGCGTCGGAACTGATGGGGGGGCTGGCGGCGGCGTCCAGCGGCAGGTGCTGGGCCAGCGTGGCCTGCGCCTGGGCATAGGCGTTCTTGGGGGCGTTCTTGGGCGCCGCGGCCCCTGAGGCGGCGTTCTGGGGGCGGTGCAGCGGGTCGGCGCCGGCCGCCTTCTCCTGCATGCGCATCATTTCCTTCTTGATCTCGTCGGCGATGCCCAGGCCGCCACCTTTGGTGATGGCTTTGGCCTGCTCCTCGATCATCATGCCGCGGAACATCTCTTCCGCATGGCCGCCGCCGAAGTTCTCGTCGACCTTCACGCCTTCCCACATGTGCTGCAGCATCTGGCTGATGAAGACGGACTCGAACTCCTTGGCCGCCTTCTCGATGGCCGCGTCGTCCTTCATGCCGTTTCCGGAGCCGGCCTGCGGCTTGGGCGTTCCCTTTGCGTCCATCAGCGCCTTGGCGTCGTAGCCGGGGGGCGACAGCTTCATGTCGTCGCTCATCACATCACCTTCAGTTCGGCCTGCAGGGCGCCGGCGGCCTTGATCGACTGCAGGATGGAGATCATGTCGCGGGGACTGACGCCCAGGGCGTTCAGGCTCTGCACCAGATCCTGCAGGGACACGCCGGAGGGCAGGATGGCCAGCTTCTTACCCTGTCCGTCATCCACCTGGATGTTGGTACGGGGCACGGTGGTGGTGGTACCGTTGCTCAAGGGGCCGGGCTGGGACACTTGCGGTGTCTCCGTGATCTTGATGGTCAGGTTGCCCTGGGCGATGGCGACCGTGTTGATGCGCACGTTCTCACCCATCACGATCACGCCCGAGGCCTCATCGATGACCACGGTGGCCGGGTTGTCGGGGGCCACCTTCAGCTGCTCGATGTCGCGCATGAAGCCCACCAGGTCGGCCTTGCGGCCGGCCGGAACGTTCACCGTCACGTTGGACGGGTCCATGGCCATGGCCGTGCCCATGCCGATGGCGGCGTTGATGGCGTCGGCGATGCGCTTGGCGGTGGTGAAGTCGGGATTGTGCAGGGCCAGGTGCAGGGCCTGCATGTCGGACATCCGGAAGTCCACGGTGCGTTCCACCAGGGCGCCCGCGGCGATGCGGCCGGCGGTAGGAACGCCGCGCGTCACGCTGGCGGCGGCACCCTGCGCGGTGAAGCCGGAAATGGCCACGGGGCCCTGAGCCACCGCGTAGACGTCGCCGTCGGGCGCCAGCAGCGGCGTGCCCACCAGGATGCCGCCCTGCAGGCTCTTGGCGTCACCCAGCGTGCCGACCTGAACGTCGATGCGCGTCCCTTGCGCCGCGAAGGGGGGCAGGGTGGCGGTGACCATGACGGCCGCCACGTTCTTGGTGGTCAGCGTGGTGCCGCGGATGTTCACGCCCAGGCGTTCCAGCATGCCGTACAGGCTCTGCTGCGTGAAAGGGGCGTTGTTGATGGTGTCGCCGGTGCCGTTCAGGCCGACGACCAGGCCGTAGCCCACCAGGACGTTGTCGCGCACGCCCTCCACATCCACGATGTCCTTCAGGCGCGACTGCGCGCCGGCCGGCTGGGCGGCACCCAGGACCAGGACGGCGGCGGCCAGCACGATGGCGGCGCGCTTGAGGGCGCGACCCAGGGTGGTGGCGGAACGGATGCGGGCGTTCGTGAACACGGGGGGATACTCCCTGAATCAGATGCCGCTCCCCAAGCGAACTTCATGCCAACCGCAGCATGCGCCCAAATCCGGCGGTTTCCCAGGGGCAGCCGCCGGAACCAGGGCCGCCAGCCCCCGGTTATGACCGGAAGCGGCCGAATATCCCCGGCAAAAATTGCCCTATGCGCGTCTTCCCTGCGGGTGGTAACAATAAGACAGGCCGCAGGCCCGCCAAACCGGCGGAATCGCCCCCTTTTTCCGGCCCTGTCGGGGGAGGAACGGGTGATGAGGTCCGGGTGTACCGGGCGGCTGGCCCAGATTGCGGTGGCGGCACGACATGAAGATCCAAGGTCCCGGTTCCTCCCTTCCCTCCAGCCAGACGCGCAAAACGCAACGGGCCGGCGGCGACAGCTTCCGCACCCAGGTATCCGAAGGCGACGGTGATGAGGGCGTGAAGTCCATGACCGGCGCGCAGACCGCGATGGCCATCACGCCGCTGCTGGCCCTGCAAGAGGTCGACGACGCGCTGAACTCCAAGCGCAAGGCCCGCCAGCGGGCGGAAAATCTGTTGGACAAGCTGGACGAGCTGCGGCTGGGCCTGCTGGCCGGCACCTTCCCGCGCGAACGGCTGCAGGATCTGGTGCGCATGGTGCAGAGCCGGCGCGAGACGGTGGCCGACCCCCGCCTGCAGGAAGTGCTGGATGAGATCGACCTGCGCGCGCAGGTGGAACTGGCCAAGTTCGAATCGGCGTCGCGCTGAGGCGCGGGGGAGAGGGGTGGCGCAACGCGGCCGCCCGCGGACGGAGAGCCGTCCTATTCTTATACGCTTATACCTGTAATCCGAATGGCCGGCCGCCTTCTCGCTTTGGGCGGGAGTGGGCACAATTCCCATCCATTTCAGTGGCTTAAACATCGCATCCCGATGCTGCGCGCAGTATTGCGGGTTGCGTTGCGTCTCCCTATACTCCGCGCCGTCTCGATCACACTGGATTCGGACCAAAACATATGTCGTCTCCGATACTTCCCCCGGATTACCGCCCGTCCGAGGATGAGCCGTACATGAGCCCCGTGATGACGGAGTACTTCCGTCAGAAGCTGCTGCAATGGCGTGCGGAGCTTTTGAAGGAGTCCACCGAAACCCTGGTCAATCTCCAGGATGGCGGCATTCAGGAACCGGACATCGCCGACCGCGCCTCGGCGGAAACCGACCGGTCCCTGGAACTGCGCACCCGGGACCGGGAGCGCAAGCTGATCAGCAAGATCGATGAGGCCATCGAACGAATCGAACTGGGCGAATACGGCTATTGCGAGGAGACGGGGGAGCCCATCGGTGTCCGCCGCCTGGAGGCCCGCCCCATCGCCACCCTGTCGGTGGAAGCCCAGGAACGGCATGAGCGGATGGAGCGCACGCAGCGCGACGATTGAACCCGCAGCTGGGCGTGGCGGCCTTGGGGCCGTCACGTCGCAGTTCAGTATATGTTCCGGTGCCGGCGCAGAACGGTGGATGGCGTTTCGCCGAACGCCGCCAGGAAATCCTTACTGAAACGACTTAGATCGCTGTAACCACAGGAAAGGGCGATCTCTGTGACGGTAAGCGCGGGCAGTCCGCTCTCCGCCATCAGGCGCGCGCGTTTCAGTCGCGTCCGTTTCAGGAACTCCATGGGTGAATAACCGCGGTGTTCGGCGAACGCGCGAAAGACGCTGCGCGCGCTGGCTCCGGTGGCCCTGACGATATCCTCGATCGTCAGGGGGTCGTCGGCGTGGGCTTCGATGAAGTCTTCTGCCCGTCGGACTTGCCACGGCGCGATCCCACGAACAGGGCCGTCGAGGATGGGCCGGTAGTCATGCGTGCCGGTGACCAGCAAAGAGGTCGTCAGCGCCTGCTCCAACTCCGCCAGAACCAGACGGGCGGCGGGCCCGGGCAAGTTGTTCGCGGCGTTGGCCAAGTTGGAGAGAATCTCCCTCAAGGCGCGCCCGTTGGGGGTCTGGAGGTCCAGCGCGGCTTTGAAGTTCAACGGGCCATCTATGGCCTCGCCGGTCAGGGCGGCGAGTTTTCTAGTCAACATGGCAACCGGCACGCGCCAGGCGAATTGCTGGAATCCCTGATGAAAATCGATCTTCGCATCAGCGGAGGAGACGCAGGCCATGGTTGGGGCCAAGGCGACAGCCTGACCAGCGGTGCTTGTCTGGCCGCTACCCGTCCAAGGGATTTGCAGCCTCATGTATGTCCCTTCACTAAAGTTCAGTGTGACGGGAAAGCCATAAGAACAAAACCAGAGGTCACTTCCCGGGAGGCGGCAATGGTTCGCCCGGGTGTCGCAGGTCGGCATTGAGACAGGCCCTCGCACTACCGTGGCGGCAAGGCGGCTCTCGGCGAACGCCACCGCTTCGTCCGTCTTCGACGTGTTGAAGGACAAGTGATTGGACAGCGGTAAGGCGGCTGTTCCCGCGTCCGTGCGTGTTGCGGCCAATGTCCTATCGTCCTCGCGCTCAGGTCATACGATGATCGTGCTGGCGTCGATTCGTACCATCTCCAAGGTGGCGAAGCCACTGAGCGAGATCAAACCTAACCCGATGATCTCCGGATTCGGCGCTTGACGCCAAGCTCTGGCGCCGTACGACAAGTAAAAATCCATAAGATTGTTAGGATAAAATGTCGCATTGCCAACAAATATAGGAAAATTTAGATCAGATAGAACAACATAACATCATTACGAGTCGACTGGTATATATCTTTTATATTATAAAGGAGTTGGCTTTATTAACGGTCAATTAACAAATAATACTCTAAATCAGTATTGTGTGGATCGGCAATGATGATTCCTGGCAGCGATACGCTGTCGACGTCCGCCAGATCAGCCGCAAATACATGGAGGTGCCCAATGTTCGAAACGCGTCACAGCCGTGAAATGGCCGGGAAGCTGGCGGCCTTGGACAAGTCTCAAGCCATCATCGAGTTTGCCCTCGATGGCACGATCCTGGCGGCCAACGCCAATTTCCTGAAGGTCATGGGCTATACCTGGGATGAAATCAAAGGTCGTCATCACAGCCTGTTCATGGAGCCGAGGCTCAAGGAAAGCGCCGAGTACGCGCGGTTTTGGGACGTCCTGCGAAGGGGGGAGTTCCAGGCGGCGCAGTTCAAACGGATCGGCAAGGGCGGGAGGGAGGTCTGGATCGAGGCGTCCTACAATCCGATCTGTGACCGCAGCGGGCGGCCTTTCAAGGTCGTCAAATTCGCCACCGATGTGACGGCGCAAAAGATGGAATATGTCGACCTGCGCGGCCAGGTTGAGGCGATCAATAAATCCCAGGCGGTGATCGAGTTCGCGATGGATGGGACGATCCTTACGGCCAACGGGAATTTCCTCCGGACCATGGGATACTCGCTTGATGAGATAAGGGGCCGCCACCACAGCTTATTTGTCGATGCGGAGACGCGGGACAGCGGCGCTTATCACGCTTTTTGGCGAGACCTACGACGGGGTGAATTCCGTGCGGCGCAATTCAAGCGCCTCGGCAAAGGCGGGAAGGAGGTCTGGATCGAGGCCTCCTACAACCCCATTCTCGACCTCAACGGCAAGCCGTTCAAAGTGGTGAAGTATGCGACCGACATCACCGCCCATGTCCAGACGATGGCGGATCTGAAGACCCTCATTGATCGGAATTTCGGTGAGATTGATCAAGCCGTGACGCAGTCGGCCCAGCAGTCCGAGGATGCCGCTCAGGCCGCGGGCGAGACGTCCGGCGCGGTCCAGATGATGGCGTCAAGCGCGGAGGAACTAGCCGCTTCCATCCGCGAAATCGCGCAGAGCATGACCCAGTCCCGGTCGGCGGCCGAAAATACCGCCGAACTGGCGGTGCGCGCCGACGCGGCCACCCAGCGCCTGGCTGAGGTCGCGAAATCGATGGAAGGCGTGGTTGACGTCATCCGCACCATCGCCGGACAGATCAATTTGCTGGCGTTGAACGCGACCATAGAGGCAGCGCGGGCAGGGGACGCCGGCAAGGGCTTCGCCGTGGTGGCGACGGAGGTCAAGAACCTGGCCAACCAGTCCGCGAAGGCTACCCAGAAGATCTCGGAGGAGATCGAGGGCATGCAGGCCGTGTCCGGTGACGTGGTCGGCTCGCTGGACGCTATCCGCCAATCCATCAGCACGGTGCGGGAGTTCGTGGCATCGACCGCCAGCGCCGTGGAGGAGCAGAGCGCCGTCACCCGCGACATGTCGTCGAACATGCAGAAGACGGCCGGTGCCGTGGAAACGGTGACCCGCAGCCTGTCCAGCATCTCGGCCGCCAATCAGCAGGTGGGCGAAGCGGTGGGGCGGACCAAGGAAGCCGCCCGCGTCCTGGCTCGTTAGTTTTCAAGGGCTGTCAGTACCTGGATAAAAGAAGGGCCGGTGCACGCGACACCGGCCCTTTTCAGTTTGTTCGAGGTCAACAAAGGTCCACAGAGGCCCCGTGGACGCGGGGGACTAACAGGCGAAAATGGAACTCGGGTGATCCGCTGCGGCCGCGTCGGCCGAAAGGTTGTGGGGAAACCCGGCGGCGGGGGCTCCGCCGGGCCGCTGTCAGAGGATGGTGGTCAGGTGGTCATCAGAAGGGCAGGAGGACATCCAGCAGCTGCTGGCCGTAGCGTTCCTGCTGCACATCGGTGATCTGGCCGCGGCCACCGTACGAGATGCGGGCTTCGGCGATCTTCTCGTAGGAAATGGCGTTGGTGTTGTCGATGTCCTCGGGCCGGATGATGCCCTGGATGGTCAGCTCGCGCAGTTCGTAGTTCACGCGCACTTCCTGCTTGCCCTGGATGACCAGGTTGCCATTGGGCAGGACCTGGGTGATCAGGGCGGCGATCTTCAGGTCGATCTTTTCGGAGCGGGCGACCGTGCCCTTGCCGTCCGAAGCCTTGGCACTGGTGGTCGACACCAGGCTGGAAGCCGAGGTGGCGGAGTTCAACACCTTCGGGATCTGGGCCTCCAGGCCGAAGAAGTTGGGGATGCCCATGCTGTCGGAATTGGCACGCGACCGCTTGGTCTCGTTGGAGACGTCGGCGCTGTCGTTGATGGAGATGGCGATGGTCAGGATGTCGCCGGTCTGGCTGGCGCGCTGGTCCTTGAAGAAGGCGCGGGCACCCGGCCGCCACAGCGAGTTGGCCTGGCGCTCCAGCACCGGCGGGGTGGGCATGGGCATGCGCACCGGCTGGTAGCCCTTCTGCGTCGTGGGGTCGGACAGGGTGCTCATGTCCGGCGCCTTGCCGATGTTGTTGATGCGGTCGACGGCGCCGCAGCCGCTGAGCGCCACGGCGGCGACGGTGGCGATGAGGAGAGCGCGGATGGTGGAAGGCACAGGCATGATGTCTCTCCTCAATTCAGGGCGGTACGGGTGGTGCGGGTCGCGGCGGCGTTGAACTGCCCCTGGGGGGCCTGGCCAATGGGGGCTTGGGCCGTCGGCTGCACCATGACAAGGTCGGGGCCGGCGACACGGGCATCGATGGTCCGGTTGCTGGCGGTGTTGGTGACGCGGATGATCTCGTTGACGCCGCCTTCGGTCTGGGCGCGACCCTGGACCGTCAGGGTCATGTTGCCGGACTGCAGCATCATGGTGACCAGGGCGCCGCGGGTGACCACCACCGGCGCCCGCACCTCATCGGTGCGCACCGGCTGGTAGGGGCTGGCGCCGTGGCGCACGGTCAGGCCGATCAGGTCGCGCGCCTCGGTCACCACGTCACCGCTGATGCGGGTGCGCGGCACCTTGGTCCATTCCACGTCGCTGGCGGCGATGGTCTCGCCAGGGGCCACGCGGCGGTTCAGCACCGGCAGGGTGACCATGACGGCCACGCGGGCGCCGAAGCTCTGGCGAATGACGGGTTCGCCCTTGGCCGGGATCACCAGGTCGCCGGTGGCGCGGCCGCGGGCGGCGTCGTAGTTCACGTTGGTGAAGCCGATGCTGCTGTCGCTGTTGGCCGGCAGGCGCAGGACGGTGCCTGGGTTGTCCAGCTGCACTTCCATGCCGGCCGGCGCGCCGGCGTCGGCCAGGGCCTTGGTGAAGGCGGCCTGGATCTGGTCGGCGGTCACGTCCACCGAGGGGCGGCTGACGATCACGCGCTCGTTACCGGTGGACTTCCAAGCCACGCCGTTGGCGGCGGCGATGCGGTCCAGCACCGAGGCGTCGTAGGTGATGCGGTGGCCGGGCGCCGGGGCCTGGCCGATGACGATGGTGGCCTGGTTGGGGCCCAGCGCGTCGAACAGGTCGCCCAGGTGGATGGTGTCGGCGTTGACGTCCACATCGCCGTGCAGGTCGGCGGCCGTGGCGGCGCCGGCGCTGAAAAGGATGCTGGTGCCCAGCAGGATGGTGGCCAAGGCTTTCATGACTGTTCTCCGCTATCCGCCGTCATCACTTCATGTTCGTGATGGACTGCAGCATCTGGTCCGTCGTGGTCACGACGCGCGAGTTCATCTCGTAGGCGCGCTGCGCCTGGATCAGGTTGGTGATCTCGGTCACGACGTTGACGTTGGAGGTTTCCAGCGCGTTCTGGGTGATGCGGCCGAAGCCGGTGGAGCCGGGGACGGCCGTGGCCGGCTGGCCCGAGGCCGGGGTTTCCAGCAGCAGGTTGTCACCGATGGCTTCCAGGCCGGCCGCGTTGGGGAAGTTCGCCAAGGTCAGCTGGCCGACGATGGCCGGGTTCACCTGGCCGTCGATCTTGGCCTGCACCTGGCCCGAGGCGTCCACCGAGATGTCCACCGCGTTCTGCGGAATGGTGAAGCCGGGGTTCAGCAGGTAGCCGTCGGAGGTGACGACCTGGCTGTTGGCATTCAGCGAGAAGGAGCCGGCGCGGGTGTAGGCGATCTGGCCGCTGGGCAGCGTCACCTGGAAGAAGCCGTTGCCGTTGATCGCCAGGTCCAGGCTGTTGCCGGTGGTGGTGATGTTGCCCTGCTCGTTGATGCGGTACACGGCCGCCGTCTTCACGCCGGCGCCGATCTGGATGCCGGTCGGGACGATGGTGCCGGCATCGGAGGAGTTGGAACCGACGCGGCGCATGTTCTGGTAGAGCAAGTCCTGGAATTCGGCGCGCTGGCGCTTGAACCCGGTCGTCGTCATGTTCGCGATGTTGTTCGAGATGACTTCGACGTTGGTCTGCTGGGCCTGCATACCCGTGGCGGCGATGGAGAGGCTGCGCATGATCTGTTTCTCCTACTTCTTCGGCGTCACGAGGGCGTTATTGGGCTTTGGCGAGGTGGCTGATCGCGTTGCGGATGCGATCGTGTTCCTCGTCCACCAGCTTCTGGGTCATCTGGTATTGGCGCAGCACGTCGATCATCGCGGTGGATTCGACGATGGCCTGCACGTTGGAGGCCTCGACCGCACCCTGCGTCACCTGCGGGTTGGCCGAGGGGCGCGGCGTCTGGGTCGTGGTCATCAGGCCGCCGCCCAAGGTCTGCATCTGCTGCTGGTCGTCGAAGCTGACGATCTTCAGCTTGCCCAACTGGGCGCGGTCGGCCATCACGGTGCCGTCGCCCTGGATCTTCAGGTCGGTGGTGCCGTCGGGGACGGTGATGCGGTTGTCGTTGGTGTCCAGCACGGGCAGGCCGTTCTGGTCCACGATCTCACGACGGTCGTTCAGCTGGAAATTGCCGGCGCGGGTGTAGCGCGGGCCGGACAGCGTCTCCACCGTGAAGTAGCCGTCGCCCTTCAGCGCCAGGTCCAGGGTGTTGTTCGTCACCTGCAGGGCGCCGGCGCGGGTGTCGCGCATCAGGCCGTAGTCCTGGACGAAGGAGACCCGTTCGCCGCGGGCCGGCTTCTCCAGGTATTCCTGGAACAGCATGCGCTGCTGCTTGTAGCCCGTCGTGTTCATGTTGGCGATGTTGTTCGCCACCACATCCAGCTGCCGGGACAGCGCCTCCTGACGGGACAGCGCCACGTAAATCGGGTTTTCCATTTTCGCCTCGAACGTCGCTGCCGGTCGATGCCGGCCGCTTGTTAGTCGCCTCCCTATATGCAGGGGGTGTGCCAACATTCGGGATCAATGGAAATCAATGACTTAGCTTGGGGCGGGGTGGGCAAGGACGGCAGGGGCTTCCCCTTGCGGCAGTTTCTGCCGGACCAGGGGGGCCAAGCTGGTTCCGGGCGGCGGTTTTTACCCCCCGATCCGGTACCGTCTCCAAAAGCCGACCGCCCGCCCCTTTAGGGGGCGGGCGGTCGAACCTTGAATCGGATGAGAGATGCCAGGATCAGGCGGCGTCGGCCGCGACCTGCATCTTCACGATCTTGTCGGGGTCGGTGACGCTGCCGTTGTCACGGCGGCTGCCCTTCTTCAGGGCGTCGACGAATTCCATGCCCTCGGTGACCTTGCCCCAGACGGTGTACTGGCGGTCCAGGAAGGTGGCGTCGTCGAAGCAGATGAAGAACTGGCTGTCGGCGCTGTCCGGGTTCATGGCGCGGGCCATGGAGCAGACACCGCGCACATGCGGCTCGGCCGAGAATTCCGCCTTCAGCTTCTTGCCCGAACCGCCGGTACCGTCGCCGATGGGGCAGCCGCCCTGGGCCATGAAGCCCTCGATGACACGGTGGAAGCTCAGGCCGTTGTAGAAGCCGTCGCGGGCCAGTTCCTTGATGCGGGCGACATGGTTGGGGGCCAGGTCGGGGCGGAGCGCGATGACGACGCGGCCGGCCGGCAGGTCGAGATACAGGGTGTTCTCAAGATCCATTTTGGGAAGCTCGTTCTTGTGGTGGGCGCGTCCGTGTCCGGCTTTGCCGGTCGGCGGACCATAGCGCCCCCGCCGCCCGATTTGAACCGCCCTTCTGGCGCAGCCGCTTCCCGCCCGCGGCAAAATTCGCGGGTTGGGGGGCCAAAATCGGCAAGCGACTTGCATGAGGGAGCGATCAAGGTCGGTGACTGGACCTTGCTGCGCACAGGGGGCTGTGCTGCTGCTTGTGGTCCGTCGCCGGTCTTGCCACTCTCCACCACGGTTTCGGGTACCACCGGGGCCGGGAAGGGACTTGTACACCCCATGTCCATGCCGCCGTTACGGCCGCCGCCCGGAATGCGGCCCCCACACCTGCGCGCCCCCAAGGCCAAGCGTCGCGTGACGCCCGGCGCGTGGCGCCTGCCGTCGTGGCGGGCCGCGCTGCCGGGGTGGCGGTGGCCGATCTCGTTCAAGGCCGGGCTGCCGCCGTGGGGGGCCCGTTGGCTGTGGGGCCTGGTTCCTGTCACCCTGGCCATCGCGGGGGGCATTTTGGCCGGCCGGCTGATTCTGCCGGCCACGGCGGAACAGAGGCTGAAGGCGGCCCTGGTCGAGGCTGGCTTCGCCGATGCCCAGGTGACGGTGCGGCACGCCGGCTGGGGTTGGCTGGAGGCGGGGGTGCGCCTGCAACCGGGGCTGGAGGCGGACACCGCGCTGGTGACCTTCGCCGGCCTGGTACCCTGGGGCCATCCGGCGCGCCTGGCGCTGACCGGGGTCAGCCTGGATGCCGGCCATCTGGATGGGCAGGCGCTGGCGCGCTTGACCGATCTGCCCATCGACCATGTGGACATTGGATCGGCCCAGCTGATCCACGGGGATTGGTCGATGCCCTTGGCCTTGCACGCCACGCTCGATCACAGGGCGGGGGACGGGGTAGAAGCGGGCGCGTGGCAAGGGCAGGCGGTGATGGAGCCGGCGGCCGGCTGGCCCGCGCTCGCCGTGACCGTCAGCCTGACCAGGACGGCGGATGGCCCCGCGCTGCGGCTGGTCGCGGCGCCAGGCGCCACCCCGATGGTGTCGGGCACCGTGGCTGCCGGCCCCAAGGGAACGGCCAAGGCTGAACTGACGGTGACGGACCTGCGCGTGCGCGATTGGGGAGGCCCCATTTCCGCCCATCTGGTGGCACAGGGCGGCGGTGACCGCTGGACCGTGAGCGCCACCGCCGAGACGCCCAACGCCCACCTGGCCCTGGAGGGAGCCAAGCCCTGGACTGGCATTCAGGGCACCGGCATACAGGCCACCATGCCCGCTGCGCCGTGGGGCATTACCCTGCGCGCCCGGGGGGTGGGGACCTGGAGCGGCGAGGGGCTGCTGACCGTGGCCGGCACCGCGGAGGGGGGCGCCCTGGCCGTGACCGTCGCGGCAGAGGGGATGACGGCGCCGGAATTGCCGCTGATGGCGGCCTTCCTCAACGGCGGCGGAAACCTGACGCCGGAAGGCGATGGCGCCTGGCGCCTGGACCTGACCCGCGCAGCGCAGGCAGGGGGGCGGTTGCGGGACGGCCAGGGGACGCCGGTCAGCCTGGGCTGGGACCCCGGTGCCGACGGCCACCTGGTGATGACCTGGCGCGGCGGTTTGGGCAAGGACCGCCGGGGGCATGCCGAGGCGCAGGGCGCCTTGGTGGGGCGCCTGGGGCCGTCTGCCGCGCCCCTCATCGCCGGTGGCACCACCGGCCTGCATATCGCCGCCGATTGGGATGCCGGCGGCTTGAGCGCCCTGGAGGCGTCCGCCGCGTCGGTGGAGGCGCCGGTGCTGCTGGGCGGTAGGTTGGAAGGGGCCCATCTGTCCGCCGGCTTCGATCGCGCCAACCGCGCCAATCCCTGGCAGCTGACCCTGGATGGCGGCCGTGTGGCAGGCACGATGCTGCCGCCCCTGGCCCTGGCCGTCACCCTGTCCGGCGATCCGGCCGCCACGCTGACCCTGGCGGGCCAGGCCCGGGGACTGGGCACGCCCCTGACCCTGAGGCTGAGCGGGCATTGGACAGGGGTGGAAAAGCGGGGGGAGGCGGCAGCGGTGCTGGAGCCGCTGACGCTGTCCAACGTGCCGGATCTCAGCCGCCTGCTGCCTGGCGCCGGCCTGGCGGGACCGATCCAGGGCCTGGGCACGGTGGTGGGCCGCGCCCATCTGTCGTGGGAGCAGGGGCATCTGACCGGGTCGGGGGAGGTGCGGGCCGATGCCGTCAGCCTCGCCGGCCCATCGCTGGCCATCGACGGCCTCAAGGGGGCGGTGGCGCTGGACGGGCTGTTCCCGCTGCACAGCCCGCCTGCCCAGCATATCGAGGCCAAGGCCGTGCGTGCCGCCCTGGCGCTGGAGGACGTCGGGTTGGATTTCCAGCTGGCGGATGGCCGGGTGCTGCTGCAAGGCGGCGATTTGGCCTGGGCCGGCGGCCACGTGCATCTGTCGCCGGAGGAGGGCGGCGGCTTCAGCGCCACGGTGGCGGAGGTGGATTTGGCCCAGGCGTTGCCGGCATGGACGGCGGCCGGCTACACCCTGCAAGGGAAGCTTGCTGGGCGCTTGCTGGGACGCTTCGACGGCATGGCGCCGGTACTGGCCTATGGCGGCCTGCAGGCGGAGGCGCCCGGCCACATCGGCTATGCGGATACGACCGGTGCCGGTGTGCCGGTGGTGCTGAACCCCGACCACAACGGCAAGGTGGCGCTGGTGACCCGGGCGCTGGCCGATTACGACTACCAGGCCCTGACGTTGGAGCCCAAGGGCCCGATCCTGACCGACCCCCGCGCCCGCCTGCTGCTGCGCGGCGTCAACCCGGGGTTCTATGGCGGCTATCCGGTCGACCTGGACCTGGAACTGGACGCCGGTGACCTGTCGGCCACCGGTGCCTCAGAACGACGGCAGTAAGGGATGTTGGGCATCACCCGGCGCTTGGGAGCCCCTGATCGTGATCGACCAAGGGCTGTGCATCACGGGAACGGGCAGTGATCGCCCACCACGTCCACGAAGGAGCGTGAACCGGGGCTGATCTTGAAGCGGTATTCGGTGTCGTCGATGATCACCGAATGCTGCAGCGGCAGCATGCCCGTGGTCTGGGTTTCCTTGCCGTTCTTGTCGGTGAACTTCAGGGTGACCGGCTTGGCCGGGTCGAACCAGGATTGCGGCGCGCCATCGGGGCTGCGCGACGTGGCGCCCTCGCCAGAGACGGTGATGGCGCCGTCGGCGAAGCCGGCCGAGGTGTTGGGACCCTTGTACAGCGAGGTCGACAGGACGAAGCGCTTGGTCTCCGCCTTGCCGCAGGAGCGGGGGGTGCCCGTCTGCTCGATGATCAGGGCCAGGCGGCCGGCATCGACGCCCTCCACCATCTTCTTGGCCAGCAGGTCCTTCAACCGGCCCAGGTCGCCCGTGGGCACGTCGCGGTCATAGCGCACCTGCAGCTCGCTGACGCGCACCTCGGCGGTCTGCAGCGCCGCTTGCAGCTGGGCGACCTTGCGCTCGGTCTCTTCCTTGGCGGACTGGGCCTGGGTCAGTTGCGTCTGCAGGCTTTGTTCCCGGCGGATCAATTGTTCTTGCCCCACCTCATAGCTGAAGGCGCAGGCGACGCCGACGACACCGGCCAGCAGCAGGAACTTGCCCAGACGCCCCCAGAAACGGCGGCGGGCTCGGCGGCTGTGATCATAGAGGCCATAACTCATGGTGGCGCCAACACCCAGCAGATAGGTCAGGGAGAACAAGGAATTAGTAAGCCCGGGAAACAAAGCCTCCCGGGCCTGACCCTAGCGGGGCCGCCTGCCAAACTCAAGCGGCTGTCGGCCTATACGCACTACGGGCCAATGGCACAGGCGGTGGCACGCCCCGCCGCGGCCACGTCGGCTCTCAACCGTTGTGCGACAGCGCCGCGTCGATGGCGGCTTTCAGTTCCGGCGATTCCGGTTCCACCTTGCTGGGGAAGGCGGCGATCAGCGCGCCCTCGGGGCTGATCAGGTACTTATGGAAATTCCACTTTGGCGCGCCCTTGGCGCTGCTGACCCACTTGTAGAAAGGATGGGCCTTGTCGCCGGTCACCGTCTCCTTCTCCGTCATGGGGAAGTCGACGGCGAAGTTGGCGTCGCAGAAGTGCTTGATCTCCTTGTTGCTGCCCGGTTCCTGGTCGGCGAAATCGTTGGCGGGTACGCCCAGCACCACCAGGCCCTTGTCCTTGTAGGCGGTGTAGAGCGCCTCAAGGCCTTTGTACTGCGGGGTGAAGCCGCAGAGGGACGCGGTGTTCACCACCAGGATGGCCTTGCCCTTGAACTGGCTGAGGGGCAGCGGATCGCCGTCGATGGAGGTGAACTTGTAATCATATGCCGAGCCCGCGGCGGAGCTGGGCAACGGGGTGGCGGCATCGACATGGCGGGCGGCGGCCAAGCCGGCGACGGCCAAGGCGGCCATGGCCAGGCCCCGGAACAGGACGCGGCGGGTCAGCAGGGAAGCGGGCATGGGGTTCTTCCTCGGATATCGGTGGCGGGGCCCCGCTGCCTGGGGGCCCGCCTGGTCGCGATACCGGACTATAAACCCCGTAACCGGGTTACCTGCAAAACTAATGCGAGGTGCCGGTGAAGGCCGGGCTGACGAAGGTGCCCAGCTTGTTGAAGATCATCCGGAAGTAAATGCGGTTGCCGGACGCCAGGCCGACACGCTGGGCGTAATCACGCTCCATGATCAGCGAGAAGGTGTAGCAGTCGTCCTGGTAGGTGGTGGTCAGGCTGGTGGATACGGGCCCGCCGCCTTCGGCCAGGTTGTACCGGGTGGAAAGGCCCACCGTGTAGTACTTCAGGAAGGACGAGGTCACGCCGCCGCTGACTTCCTGCAGGTTGGCGGTGGTGTCGGCCGTCGTGCCGTTCTGCAGTTCCAGCTTGTTGATGTACAGGTAGCTGCCTGACACGCGGAAAATGGATGGGCCGAACGATCCGGTGAAATCGTGCATGCGCTGGGCGCCACTGGTCGGATCCAGCCGGAAACCGTAGCTGACGTCCATCCACGGGCTGGGGGTCAGTTCCAGGCGGCCGACATAGTCGGACTGGCGGCTGTACAGGCCGGAATTGACCGCGAAGTCGGTGTTGTGCTGCAGGCGGTAGCTCTGACCGAAGAACAGGGTACTGCTGCCGCCGCCATTGCCGTAGACGCCGGCGCGCACACCGTAGGTCACGCGCTGGCCACCATCGAGAAGGTCGACGCCGGGATAGCGGCTGAGGCGGAACAGGTTGGTGGAATCGAACTCGATATCCTCGCTGTCCTCGTTCGGCAGATCGCGGCTGTTGTGGTAGTTGGGCGCGGCGGTGAAGGCCACGATGGGCTCGATCATCTCCGACACGGTGCCGTCCTCGCGCACGAAGGGCAGGCGGGTCATGATCTGGCCCTGGGGGAAGACGCGGAAGCGGGTGAAGTCGTCCCGGGGGCCGCCGTTGGCAGCGTCCTTCAGGTTGCCGATGGCGTAGGCGTCGGTCCGCAGCAGGGCGTTGACGGTGGTGACCATGCCCAGGCTGTTGGTGTAATCGCCCTGCCAGCCCGCGACCTGCGAGGCCCGGCGGGAGCGCACACCCTGCTCGCGCCACAGGTCCAGGTACTGCGCGTCGAAGGACCAGCGGCCACCCAGCGTATCGCCCGGCTCGCCCAGGGCGCTGTAGGTGATCAGCGGCAGGGCTACCGGCTCTTCCAACGTGTTGGACGGGCGCAGATCCTGGAAGCCGTAGATGCCGGCGTTGAAGTAGTCGCGGCCAGCGAAGTGCTCGGTATAGAGGCGGCTGGTCAGCAGCTGCTCAGCGCTGTAGTTGTAGCGCAACAGGAAGTTGTTGTCGGTGACCCGGTTCAGGTCGAAACCCCAGCGCCAGGAATCATCGATGTCGAAGCGGCCAATGCCCTGCACCCAGCCGCGCAGTTCCGTCGGGCTGATGGTGCCGGTGGACGACGCCTGCGGGTTCTGCGTGTAGGTGGCGGCCCCCTGAAGTTCCAGGTAGCCGTTGGTGAAGCGCTGGCGATATTTCGTGCCCAGAAGCAGGCCGTCGTTGGCGCTGGGCAGCAGATCGAACAGCAGGTCCTTGTCCGGCGAGATGTCGTAGTAATACTTCACCCGCGCGAACATGCCCAAATTGGTGTTGTAGCCGATGGTGGGCGTCAGGAAGCCGCTGCGCCGGTCCACCGTGGGATCGGGCATGGAGAAGGCGGGCAGGTAGGTGATGGGCACGCCCGCCACCTCGATGGTGGCGTCGCGGAAGTAGATGTCGTGCGACGTATTGTCGTGCGTCACCTGCTTGGCGCGAATCTGCCAAGTGGGCGGCCGCGTGGGATCATCTTCGCACAGCTTGCAGGGGCTGTAGGTGCCGCGGGTGACGCGGGTGTAGCGGCCATCGATGCGTTCGGCCTGGTAGCCGGCCAGGCGGCTGTTGTCCTGCAGCAGCATGCGGGACTGGTCGACGAAGGCCTGCTTCTGGTCCTCCGTTAATTCCGCATAGTCGCCGAACATCACCTCGCCATCCGGCTGGATCATGACCACGTGGCCGCTGGCGGTGATGACGTTGGACCGCTCGCTGTAGCTGATGGTGTCGGCCAGTACGACGTGGCCGCCCTGAGACAGCTGCACGTTGCCGGTCGCGGTGGTGATGCCCAGCTCATTGTCCGTGTCGACCTGGTCGGCCTCCAGCAGGACGGGTGGCTGATCCTTCTTCGGTGCGGCCTGCGGGGGGGCAGCCTGGGTGGGTGCAGGGGCGGCGGGCGCTCCGCTGGAGGGCGGCGCGGGCTGCTGTTGCGCCAGCGCCGTGCTGGACATCAGGCCGACCATCAGGGCGGCGGCGATGGCGGCACGCCGCCGCGTGGCGGCCATGGGCGGCTCCGCAGTCAGGGGACGGGGATTCAACGCGTCGCACTCCCCGTCAGTTCGCCCGGGCGTACGCAGGGGCTGGGGGTGGGGATGCCGCCGTTCCGGGCCATGTGGCCGATGTCCTTGCTCCGCTTCATGGATCACCTTCTTGCCCATGCCGTGGGCCAAGTCAACACGGCTGGCCCGTTCCACGGGTTCATCTCCCGATATCGTCGGCGCGTGACCCGGAAACACCATCCTGGGAAACGCCACGGCGGCACCAGCCCCGCAAGGGGACGGCGGGAATGTCAGGTGAAGGCCTTGAAGGTGATGATGGTGAAAGTGTCCTTGACGCCCGGCAGGGTCTGCAGGCGCTGGGTGACAAAATGGCCGATGTCGGCCTCGTCACCCAGATAGCACTTCATCATCAGGTCGTACTGACCGGAGATGGAATGGACCTCTGAGACCTCTTCCAGGGTCTCCACGGCCGAATCGGCCACGTCGTAGGCCTTGCCCAGTTCGCACTTGATCTGCACGAAGATGGTCTGCATGGGATGCTTCCAAGCCTCCGCCGTTCGCCGTCACGCCTCGGGCGTGTCGGAACCGTCAAAAGTTTCCGGTGGAACAGCGCGGGCCAGGGGACGGGCAACACGCAGCATGAAAGCCGGCACATCGTCGCCGAAGCCGACGACCGTCGGGCCGTCGTCCTCGTCCCGCCAGCGGCGGCGCGGTTCGCCCCGGTCATCCTGGCGCGGGGGACGGGTGTCGTTGCGGCCCCCCTCGCTCCGGCCGCCCTCCCGGGCTTCGCCCCGGTTGTCGCGGTTCCGGTTGCGGTCACGGTCACGGTCACGGCCGCCCCGCTCCGGACGGTCTTGGCGCTCCGGCCGTTCAGGCCGTTCCGGGCGCTCCGGCCTGCGGGCCTCCACCGTTTCCTCCGCCACGGTCGCGGCTTCGGCCTGGACCTCGCGCGGGGGTTCGGAGGCGGCATCGCCCCGGCTGCCACCGCGGCGGCGGGGGCCCTTGGTTTCGCCGCGCGGGCTGGCGCTCCGGGCTGAACGGCGGCGGCGGCCGCCCTCGCTCTCGCCCTCAGACATGTCCGGGGTTTCCAGACCGTCGATCATGATGCGCGGGATTTCCCGGCCGATCAGCTTTTCGATGGCGCCCAGGGTGCGGCTGTCGTCCGGCGTCGCCAGCATGAAGGCGCGGCCGGTCTTCCCGGCGCGGCCGGTGCGGCCGATGCGGTGGACGTAGTCGTCGGCGTGGTGGGGCACGTCGAAGTTGAACACGTGGCTGACACCGGCGATGTCGATGCCGCGGGCGGCCACGTCGCTGCAGCACAGCAGCGAGATTTCACCCTGGCGGAACTGCTCCAGCGTTTCGGTGCGCTTGGACTGGACCATGTCGCCGTGCAGCGCGCCGGCGTTGAAGCCGTGCTTGGTCAGCGACTGGTGCAGCACGGCGACGTCGCGCTTGCGGTTGCAGAAGATGAAGGCGTTCTTCACCTCTTCCGTCCGCAGCAGGTGGCGCAGGGCCTCGCGCTTGTCCTCATTGCGCACCATGGCCACCGCCTGCGTGACCGTGGCGGCGGGGGAGGCCGGCGGGGCCACCGTGATCTCGCGCGGGTTCATCAGGAAGGCGTCGGCCAGGCGACGGATCTCCGGCGGCATGGTGGCCGAGAAGAACAGCGTCTGGCGCATCTTGGGCAGCAGTCCGACGATGCGCTCGATATCCGGGATGAAGCCCATGTCCAGCATGCGGTCGGCTTCGTCGATCACCAGGATCTTAATGTCCGACAGCAGGATGTTGCCGCGGTCGAACAGGTCCATCATGCGGCCGGGGGTGGCGATCAGGACGTCGACGCCACGCTCCAGCTTCTTGATCTGGTCGCCGAAGGACTCGCCGCCGATCAGCAGCGCCATGTTCAGCTTGTGGTACTTGCCGTAGATCTCGAAGTTCTCGGCCACCTGCGCTGCCAGCTCGCGCGTCGGCTCCAGGATCAGCGAGCGCGGCATGCGGGCGCGGGCACGGCCGGACGCCAGGATGTCGATCATGGGCAGGGTGAACGACGCCGTCTTGCCGGTGCCGGTCTGGGCGCAGCCCAGCACGTCGCGGCCCTGCAGCACCCAGGGGATCGCCTTTTCCTGAATCGGGGTCGGCTGGCTATAGCCCGCGTCTTCAACCGCGCGAAGGACTTCCGGGCCTAGCCCAATTTCCGAGAAAAGCATGCGACCTTGTATCTGTATGATGTGCGTCGTTAAAGGACGGGACCCGGCGGAACCGCCGCGCCCCCCTTTGGATCAAGTGCCGGGCCGGCGGGGCCGCCATCCCACGCCAAGCCCGTCTTCAAACGGGATCGGGGCCGCATCCAGGCCTGCACGTGGCGGCCCGGCGCCGCCTATACCGGAACCACGCGCGACTTGGCGGAAGTCGCGGCATGATCTAGGGTCGCGCGTTCGATATCAATTCCAGCCCGCAAGGGCAAGGATTTCCTTTAATGTCAACTGTTGTGTCATCTTCCGCGCCCGAGTCCGGGGTAAAAGGGAAGCCGGTTTTTATCCTGCCGCCGGGTTGATTGTGCGACGTGCCCTCGTCGCGTCCTCCGGATGCAGCAGCTGACGACCGGACCGAGGGCGGGTGCCCAGCCTGGCCGCCGCCGAGTCGATGGCGGAGGCCATCCCCGCGCCCGCCTGACGGTCACCAGCCGGTGCGGCCATCTGTCGCCCCATCTGCTGCCCCATCTGCCACCCCGGGGAACGGCGAGCGGCAACGACAAGTCTCATATGGGAATGGCTAGGCGTGACCTGAGGCGGCGCCAGGCGGATGTTGAGCACCGGACGGCCCTTGTTTTGGCCCGCGGAAGCCCCATCATCATCAATAGATGACACGACTTTGTCACCTGGCCGGTTGCGCAGCCCGCGAGAACTGGTCTAGGCTTCCCTTGTTGGCTCAACCGCCCCTTGCTTCATAAGGACGATATCCATGGTCACCATCGGCATCGCTGCTTTCCTCGGCCTCAGCCTGCTCGCCGCGCTGTCCATCGCCGCCGTGAAGCCGGCCGAAGCGAATGCCCATAATGGGCATGGCGGACACGGCCATGACGATCATAATCACGGCGGCCACGGTCACGGCGGCCACGGCCACTGAGCTTCTCCACTACCGATTTCCGGTGATGGGCGGCGCTAGGCGGGCAGCCTGGCCGAACATCCGGTTTGTTTGAAAAAGGCCGCAGCAATGCGGCCTTTTTCTTGGCCGCGACCAAGCTGAGCCCCGATATAATCTTATGCGCGGTGTACAACCGGCCGGGTGATCGCCATATGGCCACCTTGCGTGTTTGTTGGGGAACGCACGATGGCCACTATTGTCACCGCAAATAATCGTTCGACGCTGGCGAACAGCGGCACGCTGGTCGTGCAAGGGAACCGCGACACCATCGTCGGGTCCGGCAACACCATCACCCTGTTGCAGTCGACCATCAACGGCGTGACCAGCATCGTCGGCGGCGGCAACACCATCGTCGACAGTTTCGCGGGCAACACCATCGCCGTGGGGGGCGGGGTGATTTCCGTCACCGCCATCGCCGATGTGATCACCCTCATCGGCGGCGGCAACATCGTCAACATCAATAACAACAACACCGTCGTCGACAGCTATTCCGGCGACCATGTGTCCTTCAACGGCTTCGCCTCCAGTTTCACCGGCAGCCTGAATTTCCTGACCATCGCCAAAAGCGGCGGCCTGGCGGTCAACGGCACCGGCAACCAGGTCACCATGAACGGCTCGGGCACGCTGAACCTCAACACCTCGGGCAACTCCGTCACCGACCTGGGCAGCAACTCCACCATCGCCCTGGCCGCGACCAACCTGGTGGAAACGGTGACGGGCACGGGCGACACCGTGTTCCTGAACTACGCCAGCAACGCCTTGTCGGTGGGCGGCAGCAACATGGTGGTCCAGGCGGCGGGCAACACCATCCATGTCCTGGCCGGCGCCAGCAACGTGACCGTGACCGGTTCGAAGAAGGGGGCCAACCGCCTTTACGCCGGTACCGGCACCATCACTACCCAGTCCGACCTGGCGCTGAACGGCGACGGCTCCTCGCTGAACTTCCTGTCCGGCGGGAGCGCCACCTTGACCGGCCCGGCCAGCGCCAGCCCGACCACCATCCTGGGCCGCGGCGCAACGCTCACCGCCGCCGGGCCGGGGTTCAACGTCAGCTTGGCGGCCAATGGCCAAACCGTGCTGGGCAATAGCGGGACCATCGGTGTGGCCGGGACCGGCGACCTCATCTCCGGCGCCGCCAACACCGTCACCGTGGCGCAAGGGGCCGCCGCCACCATCAGCGGCACCAACAACATCGTCACCGTCAGCGATGGCGGCAGGGCCGTCGTGCAGGGCGCCGGCAATATCGTCACCGCCCTGGGTGGCGCCACCGTGGCCGCGACGGCCGCCGCCACGACGGTGGTGGGCAACGCCACGGGCGCGACGCTCTCGGGCTCGGCCGCCGCCACCATCCGCTACGACGCCAGCGGCATGACCATCAACCTGGTCAGCGGGCGCGCCTCGGTCACCGGCGGCAGCAAGGTCGATGCGCTGACCAACGTGGGCATCCTGCTGGCTACCGGCAACAATGACACGCTAATCGCGGGCAGCGGCGCCACACTGTCGCTGACCGGCACGGGCGACCAGGTCACCCTGACCGGCGGACGCGACGTCGTGGTGGGCAGCGCCGCCAGCCGCGCGACCATCACCATCTCCGCCAGCAACAGTGCCGAGAGCATCAGCGCCACGAGCAATAGCATCCTGGTGCAGGGGACGGGGGATACGCTAACCCTGGCAGGCACGGGCAATCAGGTGACCACCGCAGCGGGCGGCAGCGTGATCCTGGCCGCCAAGGCCAGCGCCACCCTCAATGGTGATGGCAACACCGCGACCATCGCCAGCGGCGCCAGCCTGACGGTGACCGGCAGCAGTGATACCATCACGGCTTCCGACGCAACGCTGACGGTGGCGGCACCCATTGGCGCGGCGGAGACGGTCAACGCCACCAGCACCGCCATCGCCCTGACGGTCGCCGGCGAAACCGTGACCCTCAACGGCACGGGCAATAGCGTGACGGCGGGCAGTGACGCCATCACCCTGGCCGCCAAGTCCAGCAACACGGTCAACGGTTCCGGCAACGTGATCACGGTCGGCGCCCAGGGCGGCCTGAAGATGACGGGGGCCGGCAACACCGTCACCCTGACCGGCAGCGGGGACACGCTGAACCTGACCGGCACCGGCAACAAGATCGTCATGGCCGGCAGCGGTGCCGCCGTCTCCCTGTCCAGCAACGGGGTGGGCGCCAGCGGTGAGCTGGACCTGTTCGTCACCCATGACAAGGTCTGGCTGCAGCGCGCGGGCAACGATTTGGTGGTGGAGCAGCTGGGGGCGGGGCAGGCGGCGCGCCTGGCGAATTGGTTCGCCAGCACCAGCGCCGAGGTCGCCACCATCAAGGCCAGCGATGGCGTGCTGCTGACGCCTGCGGACGTGACCACCCTGTTGGGCAAGATGACCACCTTCACCAACGGCCACGCGGGTTTCAACCCGCTGACCACCAGCCAGAGCAGTACCGGCAACAGCTATTACGCCGGTGCCCTGAACGGCGTCTGGCACAGCTGAGGGCCGTAGCCTTGGTTACTGGGGCGTACCCGCACGGCGTACTGTTTACATTCCCGCCATCGATTCGCGGAAAAATCATTTGCTGATGTGCGATCAGGTATCTTAGATGGAGGCGCCATCGGGGCGTGGCATGTGAATCGATAGTCTTAATCGTGATCATGTTTCGGACCTGCGCCGACCCGTGGGGAAGCAACGACGATGTGACCGTGCAAGCGCGACGACCTGACGCCCCGTTCCTTATTGCTGGAACAGGTGTCCCCGTGTCTGTGTCCGCTGCTGGTATGATCACTTTGCCCCTGTCCAGTTCCGAGACGTTGCGCCGGGCCACGGCGTTGCACGACCAAGGCGAATACGCCGAGGCGGAGGTGTTGATCAGCGGCGCCCTGGCCCGGGACCCCGGCAATGCCGACCTGCTGAATGCCCGTGGCGTCATGTTCGCCCAGATGGAACGCCACCTGGACGCACTGTGGTGTTACCGAGACGCCGTGGCTGCCAATCCACGCGGATCGGGCATCTGGACCAATCTGGGCAATGCCCTGACCAAGCTGAAGTACCTGGAGAGCGCGGTGAACGCCCACCGCCGGGCCATCGAGCTGGCGCCGAACGACGTGCTTCTCCATCACAATTTAGGGACCTCGCTGGCGGAGGCTGGCAACCATGGCGAGGCTGTCATGGCCTTCAGCCGCGCGATGGAACTCAATCCGGAATTCCATAAGGCGCGATGGGACCGGGGGCGCAGCTATCTCTATCTCGCCAACTATCGGCAGGCCTGGCCCGATTACGAGGTGCGGCTCATCAGCGGCCAAGTGCCCGCACGGGACCTGGCCAGCACCAAGTGGGATGGGCAGCCCTACGCCGGCCGGCGCCTGCTGCTGCTCTGTGAACAAGGGTTCGGCGACACGCTATGGGCGGCGCGTTACCTGTCTCGCGTGAAGGCGTTGGGCGGTGAACTGACCGTTGAGTGCCAGCGGGAGCTCATTCCCCTGCTGGCGGATCTGGGGATCGCGGATCGCCTGATCCCCTGGGGCGAGCCTCTGCCCGAGGCCGATCTCCACGCCCATTGGTGCAGTCTGCCCGGCCTGTTCACCCAGGACCTGGCCACCATCCCGGCGCAGCCCTATCTGCGGGCGCCGGTGGACCGCCGCGCCAAAGCGGCCCAGGTGTTGGGACCGCGCGACGGCCGCCTGAGGGTGGGTGTCGTCTGGTCGGGCAACACCAGCTTCAAGCGCAACCATGAACGGGCCCAGCCCCTGATGCGCTTCTTCCAGGCCTTCGCCCTGCCCGGCGTCCAGCTCTACAGCCTGCAGAAGGGGACGCCGGAGAAGGCGCTGAGCGAGTTGCCCCGGGGCGGCCCCATCATCGACCTGGCCCCTCACCTGGGCGATTTCGCCGACACCGCCGCCTTCGTGGAACAGATGGACCTGGTCATCATGACCGACAGCGCCGTCGCCCACCTGACCGGTGCCCTGGGCAAGGAGGTATGGGTTCTGCTGGGCGATGTTGCCCACTGGCTGTGGCTGCCCGGCCGTGCCGACTGCCCCTGGTATCCGACCATGCGCCTGTTCCGCCCCCGCGCCGAAGGCGACTGGGACCACGTCTTCGACCGAGCCTCGCTGGAGCTGACGTTGAGGACGCGGATTCTGGAGATGTAAAAATTCGATTTGCGTGACGACAACTAAAAATGAGGAATATTATGGCTTCAGTGACCCAGGATGGGGTGTCCTACACCTTAAATTCGGCTGATCCTACGGTTTTTGTTTCTGGAAACAACGACTATATTAGATCTGATAGTGGGTCGGTGATTTTCAATAGGAGTGCGTCTCATGGAAACATTACGATTGCTGGATCAAATGACAGTATAACGGACAATTATGTACTGAATACAATAACAATATCTGGATCAAATGATACGATAAGTGCCAGCACTGATTATATCTATCTCTCGAATTATATTAGTGACATAAATTCCATTACCGTTCTTGGGGACAATTCGGTATATGGTCAATTATCTAGCGGTGGAGATACAATTAAATTCGGTAGGCTTTCTAATCAAGTAAATCAAGGATCGATTGCCTACCAGACGTTCACTGGTGGCGGCGACAATCTTATTTTGTCGAATTCGGTCGCGTTGACCGTGAATGCTCTGGTGGGGAATTCTGCCGGAAACAAAATAACCATGGGTTCCTATGATACACTTTATCTGAATTCTAGTGGCAATACCATTTCCCTTACGGGTGGAAATTCTACGGTCAATCTAAGTTCTGGCGTTTCCGGGAACACAGTCAAAGTCCAAACAACAACGGGCAGCGGCACCGTTACTGTCAATGGAGCAGGGACCCTCAACTCCATCGCTGCCAGCAGCGGTACAATTGCGACCAGCGGTACAGTGACTGTCAACGACTCTGGCAACATTCTGTGGTTAGCTGGTGCGCAGGCGACGTTGAGCGGCATTGCCGCTAATCTCACCCTCAATGCCACTGCGGCCACCACTGTTTTGACCGTTACGGACACTGGCAAGGCCTTTACTGTGGGCGGCGGAAATCAGGTGTCGCTGATCGGCAGTAGCGAGACGGTGACGATGAATAGCGGCACGCTCGTTAACAGCAGTGGCAGCAACACCTTGGTGGCCAGCGGCAGCAGCACACTTATCGCTGCGGCGGGCACGTCGGTGCTGGTTGGTTCCGGCAGCGGGGCGACGCTCAAGGTGACTGGCGGTTCGGCCAAGGTCCGTTATGACGCCAGCAATATGACCATTAATCTATCGACTGGTCATGCGACGGCTTCCAACTCCTCCACGTCGGATGCCCTCATCGGCATCAGCAGTGTGATCGTAAATGGCGGCACCGACACCATTACTCTGGGCGCCAGCCAGTCGGCTACCCTCTCTGGTAGTGGCAACTCAGTCAGCGCGGCAAACGGCGCCAACGTTACGATTGCGGGGGGCGGCTATCAAAACACCGCCAACGAAGTGACTCTTTCCAACGGCATCATGGCCTTGACCGTGGACGCACGGGCCAACTTGACAGGCTCCGGCAACCATGTGAGCTCTGGCAGCAACGACAATGTCGGTGTAACAGGTGACAACAATACGCTGACCGCCACTGGCAGCGGCGACGGGTTTTGGATCACCGGCAGCAATGACAAGGTCATTGTTCAAGGCACCCAAGCCCAAATCAATGGCAACAGTGTTGCCATTTCGCTCTCGGCCAATGCCAGCGCCACGCTGAACGGCAACGGCAACACCGTCACGATGGCTTCTGGTAGCGCGCTGCACATCACCGGCGGTGGCCGAGTCGCGTCCACCAATACCGTCACCCTGTCCAGTAGCACGGTGACCCTTGATCAGGACAGCCGTGCCGACCTGACGGGCAGTGCAAATCAGGTCACAATCACCGGGACGGTGAATGTCGCTGTGAGTGGAACCCAAAACACCATCACATCGACGGCCTCCGGCAGCGGCATCTACGTTGGAGGTGCCGCCAGTGGCGGTTCGACGGTAACAGTTAGCGACACCGGCGGCAGCAACACCATTTATGTATACGCCAACACGCAAAGTGCGGTGGATGTTCTGACCGTCACCGGCAACGGTGACATCATCAACATGAACAGCAACTGGAACCTGACGCTGTCCGGCAGTGGCAATACCGTGGGTATGATTGCGGGTGAGACGATATCCATCACTGGCGGGGGCGAATTCGCGACTGCCAATACCGTTACACTTTCCAACGGCACCTTGATCCTGGGGCAACACGCACGGGCCAACTTGACAGGCTCCGGCAACCATGTGACATCGGGCAGCAATAACAATGTCGGTGTGGCAGGTGACAACAACACGCTGACCGCCACGGGCAGCGGCGATGGATTTTGGATCACCGGCAGCAATGACACGGTCATTGTCCAAAGCACCCAGGCTCAAATCAATGGCAGCAATGTCGCCATTTCGCTGTGGGCCAATGCCAGCGCCACGCTGAACGGCAACGGCAACACTGTCACGATGGCCTCGGGCAGCGCGCTGCACATCACCGGCGGTGGCTGGGTGGCAGCCACCAATACCGTCACCCTGTCCAGTAGCACGGTGACCCTGGATCAGGATAGCCGGGCCGACCTGACGGGTGATGCCAACCAGGTCACCATCACCGGGACAGTGAATGTCGCTGTCAGCGGAACTCAAAACACCATCGCGGCGACGGCCTCCGGCAGCGGCATCTTCGTTGGTGGTGCCGCTGGTGGCGGCTCGACGGTTACCGTTAGCGACACCGGCGGCGGCAATACCATTTATGTGTACGCCAACACGCAAAGTACGGTGGATGTTCTGACCGTCACCGGCAACGGCGACACCATCAACATGAACAGCAACTGGAAGCTGACGCTGTCGGGCAGTGGCAATACCGTGGGTATGATTGCGGGTGAGACGATATCCATCACCGGCGGGGGCGAGTTCGCGACTGCCAATACCGTTACACTTTCCAACGGCACCTTGATCCTGGGGCAGCACGCACGGGCCAATCTGACCGGTTCCGGCAATCAGGTGACGCTGGGGAACAACGACAATCTCGGTGTGGATGGCAGCCATAACGTTCTGACGGCTACGGGTTCTGGTGACGGACTCTGGATCAGTGGTGCCAGCAACACGGCCAATATCAGCAATGGCTCTGTCTTTGTGGGCGGCTCACAGACGGCGATCAACGGGGATAACAATGCTATCACGCTCTATGCGGGTGTCGGCGCGACGGTAAGCGGTAAAAATGAGCTCATCTCCACCGTAGGCGCCAACACCACCGTCGCCCTCTCCACCAACGGCGTCGGCCCCAGCGGTGAACTGGATCTGTTTGTGACCCATGACCAAGTCTGGCTGCAGCAGTCGGGCAATGACCTGATTATTGATCAAGTTAATGGAACCCAGGACGTGACATTGAAGGACTGGTTCCTTCAAAGTCCTGGTGGGACCTATGATCATCAGGTCGCCACGATCAAGGCCAGCGACGGCGTCACGCTATCCAGCGCAAGCATCACCAACTTGTTCAGCACCTCTCACACCGGGGCCAGCGACAGCGTGCTGCTCAACTCCTGGAAGTCCTGACGGTTGGGCGGCTCCCCGAGATGTCTGGGGGCCGCCCATCCTCCACAGGCTGAAAACCAAAACGCCCGGACGGAGACTCCCGTCCGGGCGCTCGCCTAAGCTTTCAGCCGGCGCTTAAACGTCCAGGTCCTGCGCGAACTTGGCGTTTTCCTGGATGAACTTGAAGCGCAGCTCCGGTTTGCGGCCCATCAGGCTTTCCACCAGGCTGGCGGTGTTTTCCGCGTCGTCCTTCTGCTCGGGGTCGCGGACGTCCGGCACGGTCACGCGCAGCAGGGTGCGGCGCGCCGGATCCATGGTGGTTTCCTTCAACTGGCTGGGCTGCATCTCGCCCAGGCCTTTGAAGCGGCTGATCTCCACCTTCTGGTTGGCCTTGAACACGCTCGCCAACAGCTCGTCCTTGTGGGCGTCGTCGCGGGCGTAGCGGACGTTGCTGCCCTGGGACAGGCGGTACAGCGGGGGCAGGGCCAGGAACAGGTTGCCGTTCTCGATCAGCGCCGGCATCTCGCGGTAGAAGAAGGTCATCAGCAGCGAGGCGATGTGGGCGCCGTCGACATCGGCGTCCGTCATGATGACGATGCGCTCGTAGCGCAGCCGCTCGGCAGAGAACTCCTTGCCGGCGCCGCAGCCCAGGGCCTGCACCAGGTCGCTCAGTTCCTGGTTGCCGCGCAGCTTGTCCGTGCTGGCCGAGGCCACGTTCAGGATCTTACCGCGCAGGGGCAGGATGGCCTGGGTCTCGCGGTTGCGCGCCTGCTTGGCGCTGCCGCCGGCGCTGTCACCTTCGACGATGAAGATCTCGGTGCCTTCGGAGCTTTGGCGCGAGCAGTCGGCCAGCTTGCCGGGCAGGCGCAGGCGGCGGGTGGGGGCCTTGCGCGCCATGTCCTTGGCGGCGCGGCGCCGCGCCCGCTCCTCCGCCTTTTCCACCAGGCGGTCCAGCAGCACCTTGGCGGCGTCAGGGGACGCCGACAGCCAGTGGTCGAAATGGTCCTTGATGGCCGCCTCGGTCAGGCGCACGGCCTCCGCACTCACCAGCTTTTCCTTGGTCTGGCCTTGGAATTGCGGATCGCGGATGAAGACAGACAGCAGGATGGTGGCGCCGTCCACCACGTCCTCGGCCGTCAGGGACGGGCCCTTGCGGTTGCCCACCAGCTCGCCATAGCCTTTCAGGCCGCGCGTCAGCGCCTGGCGCAGACCCTGCTCATGGGTGCCGCCCTGGGGGGTGGGGATAGTGTTGCAATAGGTATGGCTGAAGCCCTCGTCATCCTCGGGCCAGGCCACGGCCCATTCCACCCGGCCGGCCTGGTTGGGGAAGTCGGCCTGGCCGGCGAAGGCGGTGGGGGTGACGGTGCGCCGGTCCTTCAGGGCCGACATCAGATAGTCCAGCAGCCCGTTGGGGAAGTGCAGGGTCTCCGCCGCCGGCACGGGGCTGTCGTCGGCCAGCAGCGAGGGATCGCAGCTCCACCGGATTTCCACGCCCCGGAACAGATAGGCCTTGGACCGCGCCATACGGTACAGCCGCTCCGCCTTGAAATGCGCGCCTTCGCCGAAAATCTGGGCGTCGGGGTGGAAGCGCACCAGGGTGCCGCGGCGGTTGTTCACCGGGCCGGCGTTCACCAAGGGCGTCAGGGGCGCGCCGCGGCTGTAGCTTTGCGTGTACAGCGTGCGGTCCCGCGCCACCTCCACCGTCAGCTGGTCGGTCAGCGCGGTCACGACGGACAGGCCCACACCGTGCAGGCCGCCGGAGGTGGCGTAGACCTTGCCGCTGAACTTGCCGCCGGAATGCAGGGTGGTGAGGATGACCTCCAGCGCCGACTTGCCCGGGTATTTCGGGTGGTCGTCCACCGGGATGCCGCGGCCGTTGTCGCGGATGGACACGGTGCCGTCGGCCGCCAGTTCCAGGTCGATGCGGGTGGCGTGGCCGGCCACCGCCTCATCCATGGCGTTGTCCAGCACCTCGGCCACCAGATGGTGCAGGGCGCGTTCGTCGGTGCCGCCGATGTACATGCCAGGGCGGCGGCGGACAGGCTCCAGCCCCTCCAGGACCTCGATGTCCTGGGCGGAATAGCTGTCTTGCTTGCGGGCGGTATTCTGAAACAGGTCGCTCATACCCCATTATAGGAGTGGGCGTCGCCGCAGTTCAAGGACCGGGGCTGCGGATCGACCCCGATAACCACCACATTTTGTAAGGATGGCCACGGCACCCTCCCACATCGGGGGTCCTGTGGTCCGGAGCATGAACAATGAACGACCAACCGCCCGCCCCCGATTTCTCCACGGCGCCGGCGCTGCGCACCTTCGCCATGCCGGCAGACACCAACGCCAACGGCGACATCTTCGGCGGCTGGGTGCTGTCGCAGATGGATCTCGCCGGCGCCGCCAAGGCCGTGCGGCGGGCGCGTGGCAGGGTGGCGACGGTGGGCATCGAGGCCATGAAGTTCTACCGCCCGGTGGCCGTTGGCGATGAGCTGAACTGCTACACCGAGATCCTGGCCGTTGGCCGCACCTCCCTCCGCGTGCGCATCGACACCTGGGTGCGCCGGGGCGCCACGGGCGAGGCGGTGCATGTGACCGAAGGCGTCTTCACCTACGTCGCCATCGGCGAAGACGGCCGTCCTCGCCCGGTCGAGGCGGAGTGATTTAACTCCCGGGCCAGCAAAATCACCCCCAGCAAAAGCACCCCTAGGCCCTGACCGGGGCCGCCGCAGCGAGCACCGCCGTATACGGGAAAGGGGCGCGCAGCGAGGATAGCCAAGGGGCGGATGCCCCGCCGGCGCCTGAGGCAAACGAACAAACGAAAACAGGCCCGTTCCGATACGGAACGGGCCTGTGAACGCTAGGCCAAAGCCCCGACGAAGTGCTTAGTTGCCCTTCGGGGGTTCGGTCGTGGAGGGCTCCGGCGTGGCCGGGGCCGGGGTGGCGTCGGACGGGGCCGGCGCCGGGGTGGCGGTGCTGTCAGCCGGGGCGGCGGCCGGCGGTTCGGCGGCGGGCGCCGCAGGGGCGGCAGCCGGGGCTTCGGTCTTGGCAGGGGCCGGGGCGTCGTGCTTGTCGCAGGCAGCCAGGCCAACCAACAGAACCGGGGCGAGCATCAGGGCTTTAAAGCGCATATTCCTCTCCTTCTATGCGTCTTTACGCGCGGATTGGTTCCGCACGTCTTGACGTCGTGGCCGGAGGCTCCCGAGCCACGACAATGATTTTGCAGCACCTTCCGGCGGAATTAAGGCAACGCGGCCGGCCAATGCGGGAAACCGTGCCGGCGCGTTAACCACGACGGAACGCTACCGCCTTGATAACACGCCAGTCTGGACATCATTCCAAGCAGGAATTCGTCCTAAGCCTTTTTGACCCGGGGGCGGGCGCCACTCAACGGGGATTTCCGTCTAGTCCTTGGGTGCGGCAAGCCGCCGCAACGCCAAGTCCAGGGCCGACTTCAACTGTCCCGCCGAATATGGCTTTTGCACGAAGCCCAACGGATAGGTCAGGCTGGCCCGGGCCATGGTCTGCTCGTCCGTGTAGGCCGATAGGAAGACCGATCGCAGGCTGAATTCGTTTCTGAGTCGCCGGGCCGTGTCGATTCCATCCACCGTGCCCTTCAGGCGGATGTCCATGAGGGCCAAGTCGGGATGGCTGCTGGCGGCCAGCGCGATGGCTTCGGGTTCCGACGCCGCGATGCCGCAGACATAATAGCCCAGATCCTCGACCGTCAGGCGAATGCCCAAGGCCACCAGGGCGTCATCCTCCACGATCATCAAACGGACTGCGGCGTCATCGCCGTTGTCGGCGTCCCGGTTGATTTCTGCCTGACTCATGCTTCCCCTGACTGGTCATCCCCAACGCGATGCCTTGTGGAAGCCGCCCCCCGGCGTGCGCCCCACGCATATCCTCATGCCCAGGCCTAATGGCCAGGTCAGGACCCAAGGCCCCATTGCAACACTGTTCCTTCAGTAGGTACAGCAAGCCATGAGCCTAAACAATTCAGCCAGATGATCGAAACTTTCGGGGTTACACTTTAGGGATTATTGCTTTTGTCCCGGCGTTGGCGTTTGGGGCGGCGGGCCGGACCGCTGGGCCGCGCACAGGCGGATGCGCTCCACCGCCTGATCCACCGTGCGCCCGCCGCCCTCCAGCTCGGCGGCCATGGGCCGGAAGTAGCCCTCCACCTGGTCCGCCGCCGTGGCGCTGCACAACCCCTCCAGCGGCAGGGTCAGCGCGCCCAAGGTGGCGGAGGAACCGCGGGCGCGCAGATGGGCCATATTGGCCTGAACCCAGGCCCAATAGGCGGGAACGTGACTGGATTCGCGCCCCTGGCCGCGAATCAGCATGTTGACCTCGTTCAGTTTCAGCCAAGGCGCGAACACCATGTCGCGCACCTCCGCCGCCAGGGTGGGGTCGATCACGCGGTTCAAGGCGTCCAGCGCCATTTCCCGCTCTTCCGCGTCGGTGGAGGATCGCAGCTGATCGACCAGGCCGTTGATGTAGGGACGCCCCAGTTCCTGGGCCAGGACCGTCATGCCCGTGGCCCGTATCTCCGCCGGCGGCTGGGTATCGGACTCCCGCATCAAAGCCATCAAGCGGGCCCGGACGTCCTCGTCCCGCAGTTCCAGCGCCAGGAAAGCCACCAGCCTGTCGCGCAGCAGGGCGGTGTTTTCCGGCGCCACCCGGTCCAGCTTGCCCGGTATCAGCCCCACGCGGGCCAGCACCGGCCGCCAGGCCTGCAGCAGGAACAGGCGCAGGGCGGCGCGGTCGCTGTCGGTCGGCGCCTGCTCCAGCAACTGCTTCAGCCGGGGGAAGGGCGCGGAAGCCACGTCCCAGGCCGGCACGGTGGCCAGGCTGACGGCGGCGGTGAGGTACAGCGACTGGGGTTGGTGGCCGGCCGCGACTTCGCCCCACAGGCTTTCCAGCAGGGCCAGTTGCTCCGCCGCCGGCAGGCGCGGCAGCACAGCCAGCAGCCGGCGCCAGTGTTCGGTCGTCAGCGACAGTCGGAAATAGCCGCTGCCGGTGGCGTTGGGGATCAGAACCGCCGGGCAGGCGGATTGGTTGAGGGGCAGGGCCTGGCGCGCGGCGGTCACCATCATGCAGGTGGTGGCGCCGCCCGCGCCCGGCCGCACGCACAGGGGCAGGGTCCAGTGCGCCGCCGTCGCGGCCTCGGAACCCAGGGGGCGGTAGCGGCGCTGGGCCGTCAGAACCTGCAGCCCGGTGCGGGGGCAGGTCCAGCCCAGCGACAGGCGCGGCACGCCCGGCAGGTTGATGTAGGAGCGCAAGGAGTCGACCAGCACCGGGTCATGCACCGTGTCGGCCAGGGCGCCGAAGAAATCCTGGGCCGTCGCCACGCCGTCGATATGGCGGCGCAGGTGCGTTGCCACCGCCTTGCGGAAGGCGTCGGGGCCGATATAGCCCTCCATCATCGACAGCACGCCGGCCCCCTTGCGGTAGGTGATGTTGTCGAAGGCGGTTTCGATGTCGCTGGTGGTGGCGATAGGCTGGTGGATGGTGCGGGTGGAGGCCAGGGAGTCCAGATCCATGGCCTCCAGCGCCTCCTGCTCCACCACGCGGGCGGTCAGCATGCGCGGCTGCCAGGCATCCACCGCCTTGGGTGCCAGCCAGCTCGCGAACGCCTCGTTCAGCCAGATGTCCTCCCAGCCGGCCGGCGTCACCAGGTCGCCGAACCATTGGTGGGCGATTTCATGGGCGTGCAGCACCAGGAAGCGGCGGCGCGCGTCCACCGTGTCATCGGCCTTCACCAGCAGGCGCTGCTCGCTATAGATGATGGTGCCGGCGTTCTCCATGCCGACGGCGTCGAAGTCGGGGGCCGCGATCAGGTCCAGCTTGCCGTACGCGTAGGGGATGCCGAAGTAGCGTTCCATCGTCAGGAACAGGCCGGGCGTGACCGACAGGGCATAGGCCAGGCGCGGGCCCTTGCCGTGCAGGGCCACGCCGCGCAGAGGGATGGGCCGGCGGCGGGCGCCGCTGGGCGGAATGGTCGGGCCCTTCACGATGTCCAGCGGCCCCACGGCGAAGGCCAGCAGGTAGGTGGGCAAGGGCCGGGTGGGCGCGAAGGTCAGGCGCCGGCCGCCGCCGGGCACCGCCTCCTCCCGCACGGGCAGGGTGTTGGTCACCGCCTCATCCCCCGCCTTCACCGTCAGCGTGATGTCATAGGGCGTCTTGAAGCGCGGCTCGTCGAAGCAGGGCCAGGCCTGGCGGGCGCTGATGGCTTCGAACTGGCTGAAGGCGTAGTTCAGCCCCTTCTCGCTGACGCGGTAGAGGCCATCCAGCGAAGGGTCGAAGGGGGCGGTGTAGGTGAAGCGCAGGGTCAGGGTCTGCGGCGCCAGCGACCGGGGGAAGCCCATGCGGGCCACGCCGTCCGGTGTCACTTGGTCCCAGGTGGCGGGCAGATGCTCCCCTGCCGCCGTCACCACCTCAGCGGACGCCATGTCCAGGTCGCGGCCGTTCAGCCAGATATGGTCCGCCGCCTTGCTCAGCGCGACCTTGATCTCCACTTGGCCGGAATATTCGGTCTGGTCCGGGTCTATGGTCAGGTTCAGGCGGTAGCGCAAGGGGCGCGCCGTATCGGGCAGGCGCACGGTGGGCACCACCTCTTCCGTATCGCCCTGCGCCTTCAAGGGCTTGGGCTTGGCCGCCCAGGCGTCGGCCCGGGGCGGCAGCAGGGCCGCGAGGACCAGGGCCAGGAACAGGACCGTGAGGCGGGGCAGGGCGGGCAAGGTGGTCGGTGTTTCCTGGCTGGGCGGTCGTCGAGTGCCGCGCACTATGACCGTGAGGTTCCACAGCGCGCAACGTCCCGATGCGGCTAGGGCTTCGGGAAAGGGGTGGCACCCGCGCATGGTCATGCAAGCGACGCTGTTCCCGTGTAGGGTGTCGCGACTTTAACGGACCGAAGGCTTGGAAATATGCGGTGCTGGGCGCGTGCGGCGGCGATTGCGGTGATGGCCGGAATGGCGTGGACGGGGGCGGCGCGGGCAGCGGAGCCCACGATGCCGGCTGCCAAGCCGCTGGTCTATAGACAGCCCCTGCGCGACAAGCTGTTCTATGGCTTGAGTCTGCTGTCCCGCGACCCGCAGGCGCTGGCGGCCGTGGCGACCGCGCCGGAACTGAACCGCCTGGCGGCGGAGCGCCGTGCCCGGGCGCGCGGGGCGATAGAGGCCTGTGGCGGCGACACCGGCTGTTACATCCGCGGCTTCGACTGGTCGGACGCGGAGGTGGCGGCCGCCGGCCAGGCTTTGGCATCCGCCCTGAAGACACGTCCGGAGGCCGCGCGACGTCTGGCGGCTGCCCTGGACGCCAGCGGCCTCTACCCGGCGATGCCGGGCCAGGACGCCGACGTGGTCGTCCGCGCCTGGACCCAGGCCGCGACCACCGCCCACCACATTCTGGTGGTCTACGGCCTTGGCGAGAAATCACGAGGCCCTGCCATCGACGGCCCCGCCTATGACGTGGCCACGCCGGCCTATGGCACGCTGGTGAAAAGTGCGGTCTCCGTCCTGGTGGATGGTCTGGTGGACGACAGCCCGTTCTTTGAGCCGACCGAGGCCTTCGCCCTGCTGCTGTTGCAGATCAATCGCCGGGATGAGGCCGGTCGGTTCGAGCCCATGGAGGCGGGCGAGAACAAGGCGGCGGTGGCCCGCCTGAAGACCGTCCACTGGGCCAACTATCCCTATACCGCCCTGGTGGTGCCGGGCTATGGGCCGGAGACGGCGGGCGTGGCCCTGTCGGCGCCCGGCCTGTTGCGGGTGCAGCTGGCGGCCAGGCGCTGGCATGACGGCAAGGCGCCGGTCATCATCGTCAGCGGCGGGAACGTCCATCCCAACCAGACGCCCTATAATGAGGCGCTAGAGATGAAGAAGGCCCTGGTCCAGGACTATGGCGTACCGGCCGACGCCATCCTGGTGGAGCCGCACGCCCGCCACACCACCACCAATGTGCGCAATGCCGACCGCCTGATCTATCGCTACGGCATACCCATGGACCGCAAGGCCCTGGTGGTCACCGACATCGGCCAAAGCAGCTACATCACCGAGGACCGCTTCGCCACCCGCAACCAGGAGGACCTGGGCTATGTCCCCTTCACCGGGCTGGAGCGGGTGTCGCCCTTCGACGTGGCCTATCTGCCCACCCTGTCGGCCCTGACGCTGGATGCCGGCGACCCGCTGGATCCCTGAAGCGCATCAGCCCTGCTTTCCCGCTGCTGGCTAACAATCCAACGACGGCTATGGTGTGCGCGCAATTAAACTGCGCCAGCATTGAGCCCGGCGAATAATAGGGAACTGTATCATGGGTAGGCAGAAGGTTGAGGTGGCGTCCGCCTGGGGCGAGGCCATTGGCTATTCGCGGGCGGTCAAGGCCGGCGACCTGATTTTCGTGTCCGGCACCACCGCCAGCGGCGGCCCGGACGGCAAGGCCTTCCACCCCGGCGATGCCGGCGGCCAGGCCAAGGTGATCCTGGAGCGCATCGTGGCCGCCCTGGCCGAGCTGGGCGCCGGGCCCGAGCATGTGGTGGAGACCCGCATCTATCTGACCGACATGGCGACTTGGCAGGATGTGGGCCGTGCCCACGGCGCCGTCTTCGGCGGGGCCAAGCCCGCCACCACCATCGTGCAGGTGGGGCCGCTGATCTCGCCCGACCTGCTGGTGGAGATCAGCGCCACGGCCTCGTTGGCGCCGTAAGGCTGGTGCGGGGCATGGCGCTGACCGTCAGGCAGGAGGGCCCGGATGACGCCGCCGCCATCGCGGCGGCGGTGCGGCGGGCTTACGCCGACGTGCCCTACAGCGATCATCGTGAGCATCTGATGATCGCCCGCCTGCGCGGCAGCGCCGCCTGGATACCGGCGCTGTCGCTGCTGGCGGAGGAGGACGGCCGGGTGGTGGGGCACATCTTGCTGACCCGGGCCGCCATACGCGGGGCCCGAGGCTCCACCCCGACCTTGGCCCTGGCGCCCCTGTCCGTCGTGCCGGAATGGCGGGGGCGTGGCGTGGGCGGCCGGCTGGTGAGGGCGGCACACCAGCGGGCGCGGGACTTGGGCTATGGCTCCGTCGTCCTGGTCGGCATCCCGGACTATTATCCCCGCTTCGGTTACCGGCCCATGGCGGATCATGCCATCGCCGTGCCCTTCACGGTGCCGGCGCGGAACTGCATGGTCCTGGCACTGACGCCCGATGGCCTGAGCGGCGTGGAGGGCATGGTGCAGTACGCGCCGGAATGGATGGACGGCTGAGGGACGGGCTAGCGACCGCTAGCGTCCATACTGGACAGCGACACGGTCACCGCCGATAGTTGGGCCACAATAATCTGGGAGGCCCGCCCGTGACTGGTACTGAAACCATCGCCCACCGCATCTGCCCGCTGTGCGAGGCGTGCTGCGGCCTGGAGGTCACGCTGGTGGACGGCGCCGTCACCCGCATCCGGGGGCACGAGGCGGACGTGTTCAGCCACGGCTACATCTGCCCCAAGGGTGTCGCGCTCAAGGATTTGCATGAGGACCCCGACCGGCTGCGCACGCCGCTGATCAAGCGCGACGGCCGCTTCGTTGAGGCCACGTATGAAGAGGCCTTTGCCGAGATCGAGCGGCGGCTGACGCCTCTGCTGGAAGCCCACGGCCGGGACGCGGCGGCGACCTACATCGGCAACCCCGCCGCCCATAAGATGGGCCTGCTGCTCTATACGCCGGTGCTGGCGCGGGCGCTGGGCACGCGCAACATCTACTCCGCCTCCACCCTGGACCAGATGCCCAAGCAGCTGTCCAGCGGCCTGATGTTCGGCCATTGGCTGAGCATTCCCGTGCCGGATATCGAGCGCACCAAGCTCATGGTCATCCTGGGGGGCAACCCCATGGCGTCCAACGGCAGCCTGTGGACGGTGCCCGACTTCCGCGGCAAGGCCCTGGACCTTAAGGCGCGCGGCGGCCGGCTGGTGGTGATCGACCCCCGTCGGACGGAGACGGCGGCCCTGGCCGATGCGCACCACTTCATCCGCCCCGGTAGCGACGTCTTCCTGCTGGCGGCCCTGGTCCACACCCTGTTCGCCGAGGACCTGGTGCGGTTGGGCCGCCTGGCCGACCATGTGAATGGTGTCGAGGAACTGCGTGCGGCCGTGGCGCCTTTCACGCCCGAGCGGGCTGCCGCCCATACCGCCATCCCGGCCGACATTATCCGGGCCCTGGCGCGGGACCTGGCAACCCAGGAACCGGCGGTGCTGTACGGCCGCATCGGCACCTGCACCCAGGAATTCGGCACCCTGGCCAGCTGGTTGGTGGACGTCGTCAACGTCCTGACCGGTAATCTGGATGCGCCCGGCGGGGCGATGTTCCCCAAGGCCGCCGCCTTCGCCGCCAACACGGTGGGGAAGGGCGGCACGGGGCGCGGCGTGCCGCTGGGCCGCCGCCGCTCCCGCGTGTCGAACGCGCCGGAGGTGTATGGCGAGCTGCCCGTGGGGTGCCTGGCGGAGGAGATCGAGACGCCGGGCGAGGGCCAGGTGCGCGCCCTGTTCACCGTGGCCGGCAACCCCGTCCTGTCCTCCCCCAACGGTGACCAATTGGCGCGCGCCCTGGACCAGCTGGGCCTGATGGTCAGTGTCGACATCTACCTGAACGAGACGACCCGCCATGCCGACGTCATCCTGCCCGGCGTGTCGCCCTTCCAGGACAGCCACTACGACGTGGCCTTCCCCCAGCTGTCCTATCGCAACCACGCCCGCTACAGCCCGGCGCTGCTGCCCCGGGGCGAGGGTGTTTTGGCGGAATGGCAGGTGCTGCTGAAGCTGGCGGCCATCGCGGAAGGCAAGGGCGCCGACGCCGACCCGGCGGCCTTGGACGACGCCATGGTGGCGGCGGAGGTGGGGCGCTGGGCGGGGGAACACACCGCCGCCGTCCTGGCCGCCGTGTCGCGCTGGACGGGGCCGGAACGCCTGCTGGATCTGGCCCTGCGCGGTGGGCCCTATGGCGATGGCTTCGGCGCCAAGCCGGCCGGCCTGACCCTGGCCAAGGTGACGGACAGCGTGGGCGGCATCGACCTGGGCGCCCTGCAGCCCCGCATCCCGGAGGTGCTGCGCACCCCCAGCGGCCGCGTCGAGTTGGCGCCCGACATCCTGGTGGCGGACCTGGCCCGCGCTGTGGCGGCGCTGGATCAGTTGGCACCGGATCTCGTCATCATCGGACGACGCGACCTGCGCTCCAACAACAGCTGGATGCACAACCTGCCCATCCTGGCCAAGGGACCGTTCCGCTGCACGGTGCTGGTGCACCCGGACGACGCCCGCCGCCACGGCGTGGTGCACGGCGGCAGGGCCCGCCTGTCCCGCGCCGGCCGGGCGATCGAGGTGCAGGTTGTCGTCAGCGCCGACATGATGCCTGGCGTCGTCAGTCTGCCCCACGGCTGGGGCCACGACGCCGATGGCGCCCGCCTGGGCCTGGCCAGCCAGCGCCCGGGCGCCAACCTGAACGCCCTGCTGGACGAGACCCTGCGCGACCCGCTGTCCGGCAACGCTGTGCTGAGCGGTGTGGCCGTGACGCTGGAACCGGCGCCGCTGCCGGCGGTGCAGGCGGCTGAGTAGGTGAGGGGCGCGCCCATGCACACCACCCAGCTGACCAAAGTCGGAAACTCCACTGCCATCATCATTCCACGCGACGTGCTGACGGAGGTGCGCCTGGATCGGGGTGATGAGGTCACGCTGTTGGTGCGAGACGGGCGCATTGAAATCGTCAAATGCAACGACGACTGCAGCAAAGCCATGGGGGCTGGCCGGGCATTTTCAACTAGGTATCGTCGCGCCATGGCTGTGCTGGCCAAGTGACGGGACTGATTTTCCCGCCTATCGAATCGATCATCGATCTATATGCGGAATTGCTGACGGAGCATGTCAGCGCGCGGGCCTGCGGGATCAAGGGCCGCTGGAGGTGTCATAGGAAAGGTGAACAGCACCGCTCACCAGTGCCCCTTGCGCCGG
Organism: Nitrospirillum amazonense; assembly: GCF_029594735.1. Lineage (NCBI taxonomy): Bacteria > Pseudomonadati > Pseudomonadota > Alphaproteobacteria > Rhodospirillales > Azospirillaceae > Nitrospirillum > Nitrospirillum amazonense. Next base: position 1,904,914 of record NZ_JARPAF010000002.1, on the reverse strand, counting down.
TTCCAGGCGTACAGCACATCGGCGAAGCGGTCGTAGGCGAGGCGGGTGAGGGGACGGATCACGCGGTTGCCCAGCAGGGTGGCCAGCCAGGCGTCGCCCGGCGTGTGGCGCCAGATGGCGATGGCGCAATCAGCACCCACCAGCAGGCGGCCGTCGGCGTCGGTCCCGTGCAGGCGGCGGCGCACGGCCTCCACATCCGCGCCGAAGCGGGCCAGCGCCTCCGGCTCAAGATTGATGTCGCGGAAGGCGATGACACCGGCGCGGGCGGCCCGTACCAGGCGGTTGGTCTGCCAGTCGATGCCCGCATTACAGACGGGGCATTTGGTATTGTACCAGACCGTCAGGTGGGGAGGAGCGGACAAGGCAGCTCTCGATGCGGGTAAGGTCCGGGCAGTATACCGGCCGGACGCGATAAGGACAGTGGCCGGGACGGTAAAAGTCTGGAAGGATCGGTGATTGAACACTTTTTCCGCCAAGACCTTGAGATCGCGCCCATGCTGCCCTTGGAAACCCTGCTCACCTTCATCACGGCCGCCGCCATCCTGGCCTTCGTGCCGGGGCCGGATAATCTGTTCGTGCTGACCCTGTCGGCGGCGCGGGGCTGGCGGGCCGGGGTGATGGTGACGCTGGGCCTGTGCACCGGCCTGGTGGTGCACACCACCGCCGTGGCGCTGGGCGTGGCCGTCATCTTCCAGCAGTCGCAGTTGGCCTTCACCCTGCTGAAGGCCGCCGGTGCCGCCTACCTGCTGTACCTGGCCTACAAGTCCTTCCGCGCGTCGCCGGAGGCGCTGGGCGGCGCTAAGGCGGGGGCCGACCGTCACCTGGCCCTGTACGGCCGGGGCATCGTCATGAACGTGACCAACCCCAAGGTGGCGATCTTCTTCCTGGCCTTCCTGCCGCAGTTCGCAGCCCCCGAGCACGGCAGCGTCACCGTGCAGATTTTCCTGCTGGGGGCGGTGTTCGCCGCCGTGGCGCTGGCCTGTTTCTCCACCATTGCCGTGCTGGCCGGCGGCCTGAACCGCTGGCTGGCCCGGTCCAGCAGCGCGCAAACCATCCTGAACCGCATCGCCGGCGTAGTGTTCATCGGCCTGGCGATCAAACTGGCGACGGCCCAGCGCTGAGGGCCGCCCGCCACCGCGAATGGGGGCACATCATGGGGTTGGAGGCCGTCTGTCCCGCAACATGGCAAGGCGGCGCGGGCGAGGTGAAAGCCCTGCTGGAAAGCCGGGAACTGACCCTGCGCGGCGAGGTCCGGCGCATCGTGCCGGTGGCCACCATCACCGCCGTGGCGGTCGAGGGTGACGATCTGGTTTTGGCCACGCCGGACGGTCCGCTGATTCTGACCCTGGGCGCCGACACCGCCACCCGTTGGGCTCGGAAACTGACCACCCCGCCGCCCACCCTGGCGCAGAAACTGGGCGTGGGCCCGGCCGCGCCGGTCCTGGTCATCGGTACGGCGGACGATCCCGCCTTGGCGGCGGCGTTGAAGGGGGCCGTGGCCGCCACACCGGCGGAAGCGCGCCTGGCGCTGGCCGTGGTTCGGGGCGTGGCCGACCTGGAGCGGGCGGTGGCTGCGTACGCCGCCCTGCCGGCAGGGGCCGCGCTGTGGATCGTCCACGGCAAGGGCCCGAAGACCCCGTTCGGTGAGACGCCGGTGCGCGCCTGGATGCGGGCCGCCGGTTTCATGGACACCAAAATCAGCGCCGTGTCCGACACCCTGTCGGCCACGCGCTATAATCTCAGGTGACGCCTGCTGCGCCGGTGTTGCGACCCTGCGGTCGCTCTAACTTCCAGTTACAGCGCTAATCGAAAATTTTATTGTGCGGCGCGACACACAAAAATAATCCTGAGCCCCTAACAAAATTAAAACAAATTCAAGAACGGGGTTCTCATGGAGGCTAAGTTCTGGGGAAGGGCGGCAGTATTGCCGGCCTTGATGTTGGGTGCTGCCGTCGTGTCGATTGCCGGTGGCGCCTATGCGCAAAGCGTTTCAGCCGGGTCCGGCCAGGCCGACGGTGAAGATTTGACCGAAATCGTGGTCACTGCCTTGAAGCGGTCGACCTCTTTACAAGACACCCCCCTCAGCCTGAGCGCCATCAACGGCGACACGCTGCAGAAAATGGGGGCCAGCGGGATGGAGGATTATTTCCGCGCCATCCCCAACGTCAACCTGACCCAGGCGCAGTTGGGATCCAGCCGTCTCACCATACGCGGCATACAGAGCGCGGGCGAGGCTACCGTCGGCCTATACTATGACGAAACGCCCGTCACCGGCCCCTCGGGCACGACCCAGGACCCCGGCGGCACCACCGCCAACCTGAACCTGTTCGATGTGGAGCGGGTTGAGGTGCTGCGCGGGCCGCAGGGCACCCTGTACGGCGGCGGCTCGATGGGCGGCACCATCCGCGTCATCAGCAGGAAGCCGGACAGCCAGAAGTTCGCCGCCGCGTCGGAGGTGGAATACACCAACGCCGACGGGGCCAGCGCCGGCTTCGTGAAGCAGATGGTCAACGTGCCGGTGGTGACCGACAGGCTGGCGGTGCGCGTCTCCGGCTATTACCAGACGACGCCTGGCTATGTGGATGACACCAGGCTGAACCTGAAGGACGTCAACGACGGCAAGTCCCGGGGCGTACGCACCCTGGTGGGCTTCACGCCCACGGATGACATCACCCTGACCGGCACCATCAGTTACCAGAAGCAGACCGCCGACGACCAGCTGGGCTGGTACCAGGCGCAGGGCCGCTATCAGACCAATTCGCCGGTCCAGCTGCCCTACGACAATGAGATGACGCTGTACAACCTGGTCGGCACCTGGGACCTGCATTTCGCGACCCTGACGGCCAGTACCTCCTTCTACAATTTCAACATCCTGCGCAGCATCGACTTCACGCCCAGCGTCCAGGCGCTGTCGACTGCGGCGGCCTACGTCAATCAGCTGTGCCCGCTGTACTTCGGCCAGGCCGTAGCCTGCACCGCGGCGCAGAAGAAGACCTATACCGCCACCGGCCTCTCCAAGACACCCACCGTGGGCTACCAGCCGGCTACGCTGGACAGCCGCAATGACGAGTTGCGCCTGAGCTCGGAAGGTGAGGGGCCGTTCACCTGGACGGCAGGTGCTTATCTGGAGGACCGCCACGACCACATCGACAGCAACACGGCCACGGCCGACCCGGCGACCGGCCTGACCTATCAGCCGTTGCAGGATCTGTCCTACCGCTACATCAACACCTACACCAAACAGACGGCCGAGTTCGGGGAGGTGTCGTACAGCCCCATCGGCGACCTGACGCTGACCGCCGGAACCCGGCATTACGACTACACCAAGACCACCACCGGCCAGGCGCTGCTGGGTTCGGCCTTCACCGCGTCCGTGCCAACCGCCTACTCGGCGGTGAAGGCGGATGCCCAGGGTTGGGTCAGCAAGGCCAACGTCAGCTATAAGCTGACGCCGGATGCCATGGCCTACGCCACCGCCTCGCAAGGTTTCCGCCCCGGCGGCGCCAACAACATCCCCGGCTTGGCCAGCGGCCTGGTGACCTACACCCCAGACAAGCTGTGGAACTATGAGGCGGGCCTGAAGACCAGCTGGATGGGTGGGCACCTGACGGTGGACGCCGCCTTGTTCCAGGTGGACTGGACCAACATGCAGACCAGCACGGTCACCAGCAACGGCCTCTACTCCTTCATCACCAACGTCGGCTCCGCCCGCATCCGGGGCGGGGAGTTGGAGATCACCGCCCGGCCCCTGGCGGGACTGGTGCTGACGGGATCGCTGGGCTATCAGGATGGCCATCTGACCAGCGACCAGGCCAACGCCGCCGTGCTGGCCACCGGCTCGACCGGCCTGAAGGGCGACCGCATCCCCAACACGCCGGACCTGACGGCCTCGGCGTCCGCCACCTACACGGTCCCGCTGACCGCCCGCCTGAACGGCATGGTGCGGGTGGACTACAGCTACACCGGCGACATGGTGTCCACCTTCCGGCCCAGCTACGTCTATTTCAACGAGTACGGCCACTACAGCTTGGTCAACACCCGGATCGGCGTGGAAGGCGAGGGCTGGGGCTTGTACGCCTTCGTCAACAACCTGACCGACGCCGACGGCATCGTCAGCGCCAACAGCAATCTGGGCTACACGCGCCTGGTCTACAGCAGCACGCCCCGTACCTTCGGCCTGAACGGCCGCATCTCCTTCTGATCCTGACCGATGGGACCCAATCGCATGAAGACGACATCGCGTTACCGCCTGGCGTTGGCGGCCGGCCTGCTGTTGGCCGGCGTGGCCCCGGGCGCCCTGGCCTTCGACGCCGCCCAGACCAAGACCGCCGTGGAGGCGGAGGTGGGCGCCGACTACGGCCACCTGGACGCCCTGTACAAGGACATCCACAGCCACCCCGAGGTGGCCTATCAGGAGGTGCGGACCGCTGCCCGCCTGGCCAAGGAGATGAAGGCCCTGGGCTTCGAGGTGACCGAGCATGTGGGCAAAACCGGCATCGTGGCGATATACCGCAACGGCGCCGGTCCCACGGTGATGGTGCGGACCGAACTGGACGCCCTGCCCATGGAAGAGAAGACCGGGTTGCCCTACGCCAGCACGGCCAAGACCACCTGGAACGGCAAGGAGACCTTCGTCGCGCACAGCTGCGGCCATGACATCCACATGGCCGCCTGGGTGGGCACGGCCAAGGCGTTGGTCGCTCTGAAGGACCAATGGCACGGCACGCTGATGTTCATCGGCCAGCCATCGGAGGAGGACGTCAGTGGCGCCAAGGCCATGATCGACGATGGCCTGTTCACCCGCTTCCCCAAGCCCGACCTGGGCTTCGCCCTGCATGTGGCGCCGGCCCCGGCCGGCACCATCCTGTACAAGGCGGGCGTGCTCAGTTCCACCTCAGACAGCCTGTCGGTGACCTTCCACGGCAAGGGCGCACACGGCTCCATGCCGCACCAGTCCATCGATCCCGTGCTGATGGCGGCGCGCTTCGTCGTCGATGTGCAGGGGGTCATCAGCCGGGAGAAAGACCCGGCCGCGTTCGGCGTGGTGACGGTGGGCGCCATCCAGGCCGGCAGCGCGGGTAATATCATCCCCGACAGCGCCCTGCTGCGCGGCACCGTCCGCACCTTCGATGACGGCGTGCGCGACAAGATCCTGGCCGGCATCAACCGCGTCGCCGCGGCGGAGGCCGAGATGTCCGGCGCGCCGGCCCCGGAGGTGGAGATCGTGCCGGGCGGCAAGTCGGTCATCAACGATGACGCCCTCACCAGCCGCACGGCGGCCGTGTTCCAGGCGGCCTTCGGCCCCCGTGCCGTGCGGCTGCCAGCCCCCGGGGCGGCCAGCGAGGATTATTCGGAGTTCGTGCGGGCGGGCGTGCCCTCCCTCTACTTCGCCATCGGCGGCTATGACGCGCAGCAGCTGGCGGGCTTCAAGGCCGCCGGCAAGGAACCGCCGGTCAATCATTCCCCCCTGTTCGCCCCGGCGCCGGAGCCCAGCATCAAGACCGGTGTCGCCGCCATGACGCTGGCGGTGATGGCGGCTCTGCAACCCGCGGGGTGAATGAATCTCTTCCGTATAGAAAAGGAAATGCGGGGGCCCTGACGCGACCGCCGTCTCCTTCCATCCTTGGTGCTTTGAGGTGAAGGTTGTATAGTCAACCTCACCCGGCACCGGTTGTTATTTCCCCATGAAAATCCATCAGTTGAAGGCGTTCGTCGCGGTCGCCGACTCCCACAGCTTCAATGAGGCGGCGCGCCTGCTGTTCGTCAGCCAGCCCGCGGTGGCCAAGGCCATCCGGGAGCTGGAGATCTGGGCCGGCCGCCAACTGGTCATTCGCAGTTCGCGCGGCACGCAATTGACGCCGGACGGCGTGTCGCTGCTGCGCCGCGCCCGCGGCATCCTGGACCAGGTGGCCCGGGCGGAGCAGGAGTTCGCCGGCTCCGGCCCGCGTGAGCATGTCAGCCTGGGCCTCACCACCTCGGCCAGCGTCGCCGTGACGCCCACTCTGGTGGACTTCAAGAAGCGCAACCCCGACACCGCCTGGACCGTGCTGGGCGGATCGCGCCGGCCGCTGTTCGAGAAGCTGTACAACCACACCCTGGACCTGGTGATCGCCACCCTGCCGGACAATCTGGAGGAAATGGGAACCGGCCTGCGGTTCGAGCCGCTGTTGCGCCTGCCCACGGTACTGACCGTGGCCAAGGGCGACCCCCTGGAAAAGGCGCGGTCCCTGGCGGACCTTACGCAAGCGGAATGGTTGTTCGCGGAGTCGGAGCAGAGTTTCGACCACCATTTCCGCAGCGCCTTCGCTGAGGCGGGGGTGGAGCGCCTGCCATCCTTCACCCGCTGTGAATCCACTTTCCTGGTGCTGGCCCTGGCGGCCCGGCCCAACACCGTGACCATGTGGACGGGCCTGGCGCCCAACGCCATGAAGCTGCAGTTGAAGGTGCTGGGCGAGAACATCTCCGGCCTGGCGCTCAAGGAAAAGCTGCCGGACATCACCGTCTGCGTCGTCTACCGCTCCGACCTGATCATGACGCCCGCCATCCAGCGCCTGCTGGATCAGGTGCGGCGGTTGAAGGATAAGGACACGCTGGATCTGGGACCCGACGCGCCGATGCTGTCCGTCGGCTGAGCCCTCAGCCGACGGGCGCCCGCACCACCGGGCCGTGTCCCACCCGGCCGGACCAAGGTGGCCCAGCGCCCGGGTGTCATGCCGTAGGCCTTCCGGAAATGGCGGTTCAGGTGGCTCTGGTCGGCGAAGCCGGCCGCGGCGGCCACCTCGGCCAGGGGCTCCCCGTCCGTGATCATCCGCCGGGCATGCTGTAGCCGGCGCATCACCAGGAAACGGTGGGGGCTGGTGGCGAACAGGGCCCGGAAGTGGCGCGCGAGGGCATAACGGTCCAGGCCCGTCACCGCCTCCAGATCCTCTGACCGCACCGGAGCCAGGGCGTTGGCCTCCAGGTAGTCCCGCGCTCGGTGGGCCTGGCGCTGGGCCAGCAGGCCCAGGGGCTTGGCCTTGGCGCCGGCATGGCGGGCCAGGCAGCGGGCGAGGCGGACCAGCAGGTCGTCCACCGCCAGATCCTCCAGCCCCTCGTCCAGCGAACTGAGCGCCGGCAGCAGCACCTGGCGCAGCTCGGCATCCGCTAGCACCGGCTGGCCGACGAAGGGCAGGGCGGCGCCGGGTTGTCCATCAGCGTCCAGGCAGCGGCGCAGCAGCGCCGGTTCCAGGTACAGCATGCGATAGCGCAGGGCTTCATCCGTGCCAGCACCGCCGTCATGTTCCTCATCCGGATGCAGGATGATGACGTTGCCAGGCTGGCTATAGCGTCGCTGGCCCCGGTAGTGGAAGGTCTGGACGCCGTGCAACGTCACGCCCAGGCCATAGGTGTCGTGGCGGTGGGGACTGAAGGCGTCGCCATGGAAGCGCGCCTCGATTCGCTCGATACCGGGGAAAGCCGGTGCGGCAGTGATGCCGTCGGCCGCGCCGTCGCCGGTCGGCTCGCACGAACGTCCAAGACTGGCGCCGGCGGCGCTCGCCACAGTCGGGGCCTTCTCCAGCCTCAAGGACCCCGTCTTGATGTTCGATACCAAAATCGCCCTCGTCCTGCGCGAAGACCTGGCCGCCTGGCAGGCGCTGAACGTCACCGCCTTCCTGACCAGCGGTATCGTCGCCCAGTTCCCGGAGATCATCGGCGAACCCTACCGTGACCGCTCCGGCACCGTCTACAACCCGCTGTCGGTGCAGCCGGTGATCGTGCTGGCCGCCGACGCGGCGACCATCACCGCCATCCATCGCCGCACCCTGGAGCGGGGCATGCGCGCCTCACTCTATATCGAAGAGATGTTCCACACCGGCCACGACGCCGCCAACCGCGCCGTCTTCGCCGAATTCGGGCCTGAGGACGCGCGGGTGGTCGGCATCGGCATCCGTGCCGACAAGAAGCTGGTGGACAAGGTCACCAAGGGAGCCCGCATGCATCCCTGAAGGTTCGGGCACCGCCTCACGCACCCGGTGAGGCGGGATTGAAAATGTCGCAGGTTCCAGCGCGGTGCCGCCACGGAAGGGGCAACGATCCTTCGCCAGACGTGATACAACCTCCCCCTTCGGCGGGACCCTGCGGGGGGGATCCGCCTGGTCACCCCTGTTGATCGACGGCCGTCGATGGGTGGGGAAACGAAACAAGAGACTGTCAGGGGAACCCGATGACACGTACTGTTCTGCTTGGAACCGTGGGCGCGCTGGCGCTCGCGACGCTCGCCGCCACCCCGGCGCTGGCGGAGAGGCCGGCCATGGCTGGCGCCAATCCCTTCGCCACCGCCAGCACCCTGCCGTTCGAGGCGCCCCGCTTCGACATCATCAAGGACGCCGATTATCTGCCCGCCTTCGAGGAGGGTATGAAGATCCAGCTGGCCGAGATCAAGAAAATCGCCGACAACCCGGCGGCCCCTACCTTCGACAACACCCTGGTGGCGATGGAGAAGTCCGGCCGCATGCTGGACCGGGTCGGCCAAACCTTCTCCGGCGTGGTGCAGGCCAACACCAACGACGCGCTGGACGCGGTGCAGACCACAGTGTCGCCCCTGCTGTCGCAGCACAATGACGCCATCTACCTGAACGACAAGCTGTTCCAGCGGGTGAAGTCGCTGTACGACAAGCGCGACAGCCTGAAGCTGAAGCCGGAGCAGGCCCAGCTGCTGAAGGTCTATTACCAGCAGTTCATCCATGCCGGCGCCATGCTGAATGACGCCGACAAGGCCACGCTGCGCGATCTCAACACCAAGCTGTCGTCGCTGGAGACCGCCTTCCAGCAGAAGCTGGTGGCCGCGGCCAAGGAAGGCGGTCTGGTGGTGGACGACAAGGCCAAGCTGGCCGGCATGGGCGATGGCGCCATCGCCGCCGCCGCCGAGGCCGCCAAGGGCCGCAAGCTGGAGGGCAAGTACCTGGTGCCGCTGCAGAACACCACGCAGCAGCCGGCGCTGTCCTCCCTCGACGACCGGGCCACGCGCCAGGCCCTGTTCGAGCGCGGCTGGACCCGCGCCGAGAAGGGCGACGCCAACGACACCCGCGCCACCATCTCCGACATCGCCAACCTGCGGGCGCAGAAGGCCAAGCTGCTGGGCTTTCCCAACTACGCGGCCTATGTCCTGGCCGACCAGATGGCGGTGACGCCCGATGCGGCGGAAGGCTTCATGAAGCGCATGGTTCCCGCCCTGGCGGCGGAGCAGAAGCGCGAGGCGGCGGAGATCCAGGCGCAGATCAAGAAGGATGGCCAGGATTTCGCCCTGAAGCCCTGGGACTGGGACAAGTACGCCGAGCAGGTGCGCAAGGCCAAGTACGACCTGGATGAGGGCGCGCTGAAGCCCTATTTCGAGCTGCACACCGTGCTGGAGGAGGGCGTGTTCTACGCCGCCAACCAGCTGTATGGCCTGACCTTCAAGCGTCGCACCGACATCCCCGTCTACCAGCCCGACGTGCTGGTCTACGACGTGATCGACAAGGACGGCTCGGCATTGGGCCTGATGTACTTCGACTACTTCAAGCGCGACAACAAGTCGGGCGGGGCCTGGATGTCCAACTTCGTCCAGCAGTCCAAGCTGCTGGGCACCAAGCCCGTGGTCTACAACGTCTGCAACTTCACCAAGCCCGCCCCGGGCCAGCCGGCGCTGATCAGCTTCAGCGACGTCACCACCATGTTCCACGAATTCGGCCACGCCCTGCACGGCCTGTTCGCCAACCAGACCTATGAGACCCTGTCGGGCACCAACGTGGCGCGCGACTTCGTGGAGTTCCCGTCGCAGTTCAACGAGCATTGGGCGCTGGACCCCAAGGTCCTGGCCCATTACGCCAAGAACTATCAGACGGGCGAGGCCATGCCGGCCGAGCTGGTGGAGAAGATCAAGAAGGCCGCCACCTTCAACCAGGGCTATGCCCTGGGTGAGATTGTCGCCGCCGCCATGCTGGACCTGGAATGGCACAGCCTGCCGGCCGACGCGCCCAAGCAGGATGTCGACGCCTTCGAGAAGGAAGCCCTGGCCAAGACCGGCCTGGACGTGGACGACGTGCCGCCGCGCTACCGCTCCAGCTATTTCCTGCACATCTGGGGCAACGGCTACGCCGCCGGCTACTACGCCTACCTGTGGACGGAGATGCTGGATGACGACAGCTACACCTGGTTCAAGGACCATGGCGGCCTGACGCGGGAGAACGGTGAGCGCTTCCGCCAGATGATCCTGTCCAAGGGCCATACCGAGGACTACGGCCCCATGTTCCGCGCCTTCTACGGCAAGGACCCGGACATCGGCCCCATGCTGCAGAATCGCGGCCTGGCGCCGGAAGGCAAGTAAGCTCCCCCGCTGGGGTTGGCTGGATATGAGAGGGGCCGGTGGCACATGCCGCCGGCCCTTTTTCATACGCGGGCCACCGGGGTTTATGTTTATCGACCGGCGACTGGCAGATAGTCGGGGTGCCGATCAAATGGCCCAGGCCTATTCGGATGATTTCGTAAGGCTCTCCAGGAAGAATCCGTTCACTACGGCCGAATTCAGGTCACCATCAGGAAACACGCCCAACTGGCGGAGCTTGTCCGTGAGCGCTTCGAAAAGCTGTTCGGTAGCTTGGGGATCGTCTGCCATCTGATCGAGTTGGTCCGCGATGTCCAAAACAGTCTCCTCCTCGGCTTTCATGGTTTCAGGCGACGCCATGTTGGCGCCTGACCGAGCTCGAAACGCCGCAGTGCGGCGCATATAGTCTGCCAGGGCGCCGAGTGCTGCACGCCGTATCGAGGCTGCAACTCGATCCGCTGTTTTTAGATCGCCAGCTGTCACGAGTTCTTTGTGAAAATTGGTGAGATCATCAATTAGGCCATGGGCCAGGGTTTCCGAGGCCAATAGCCGGTCAACTCGCCGTCGGTTCCGGTCGGTGCTGCTTGTCGGTTCGCCTTCCACGGCGGCGGTCCGGCCGCGCTTCCTGTCCAAGACGGCTGCGTCGGCCGCGAGCTTTGCCTCCTTAACGCTATCAGCGAGCCCATGCCTGAACGTCTTCGCCCCCTGCCGAGAGCGGTCGGCTACGTACCAGGCAAAACGACCTTCGGCATTCGGGTCTTCGAATGCGGTTCCGCTCAAGCTATTGCCAAAAATTCTCACCCAGTGCGGACCCACGCCATGCAGGCCCGTCTGATACCGTTTCCAGCCATTCATGGTACACCTCGATTTAAGTCGCGACATAAATATGGATTATTTTTGTCGCGACGTAAATGTGAAATGGCGATGAGCATTGCCTTCAATGGTTGAGTGCTCCTATCTCGGAAGCTTCCCATCTCAATTCGCCACCTAGACACTAAACTTCTTGCTTAAGTATCTTCGCGGCGTTACTAAAGCATATGCTTAACCAATCATCCCCCCTCGACCTCACCTTCCAGGCGCTTGCCGACCCGACCCGCCGTGCCTTGGTGGAGCGGCTGGTGCGGGGGCCGGCGTCGGTCAGTGAACTGGCGCAGCCGCTGCAAATGTCCCTGCCGGCGGTCATGCAGCATCTGGCCGTGCTGGAGAGTTCCGGCCTGGTGCGCTCGGAAAAGGTGGGGCGGGTGCGGACCTGCCGGATCGACGCCGCCCAGCTGAGCCTGGCGGAACAATGGATCAATCAGCGGCGCATGGAATGGGTCAGTCGCCTGGATCGGCTGGGCCAGTATCTGGAAACGCTAAAAGACGAAGACGGAGAGGAATCATGACCCAAGTTGAGACGGCCGACGTGCTGCGGCCCGAGCCCGTGCGCATCTCCCGCAGCATCCCGGCGCGACGCGAGACGGTGTTCAAGGCGTGGAGCAAGGCGGAGCATGTGAAGCACTGGTTCGCGCCGGCGCATTACACCGTGCCCCACGCCACCGTCGACCTGCGGGTGGGTGGCCCGTTCGAGGTGTGCATGCAGGCCCCGGACGGCACGCAGCATTGGACGCGCGGCAGCGTCGCCGAGGTCACGCCCAACCAGCGCCTGGTGCTGGACCTGCGGGTGGATGGCGGCGACGGCAAGGTGCTGTTCACCGCCTGGACGGAGGTCACCTTCTCCGACGCCACCTGCGGCACGCAGCTGGACATCGTGCAGACCTACACCGTCTACGATCCCGCCATGCTGGGCGCCATCGGCGGCGCGCCGGAGGGATGGTCCCAGACCCTGGACAAGCTGGCGATGCACGCCGGCCATATGGACGGCCGAACGGGGGAGCTTCCCGCCGAGCGTTCCGTCGTCCACGCCATTTTCAGCCTGAACCGGACCTATGACGCGCCGGTGGCCCGGGTGTGGCGCGCCCTGTCGGACATGGAGGCCAAGTCCAAGTGGTTCGGTGGCGACCCCGGCCAGTGGGAATCGCTGGAGCGCACCATGGACTTTCGCGTCGGCGGCACGGAGCGGGCCAAGGGCCGCTGGCAGGGGGGCATGACCTCCACCTTCGACGCGCATTACCTCGACATCGTTCCCAATGAGCGCATCGTCTACAGCTATGTCATGCACCTGGATGAGCGGAAGATTTCGGTCTCGCTGGCGACCATGGAGCTGAAGCCGGCGGGTGACGGCCGCACCACCTTGAAGATCACCGAGCAAGGGGCCTTCCTGGACGGCTATGAGGACAACGGCTCCCGCGAGCACGGCACCGGCTTCCTGATGGACCGGCTGGGCGCCTCGCTGAAGGACTGAAACAGCCGAGCGGATCAGGCGGCCTGGGGGCGTTTCAGCTGGTAGGCGATCATGCCCAGCACGCTGGCCATCAGCACCAGGCCGCCGATCAGCAAAACGTCGTGGGTGTCCACCGCGCCGGCCATGGTGTGGGCGACGCGCAGTGCCACGCCCGTGCCCCAGATGGCGTAATAGCGCCGCTTCGCCGCCTCTCCGGAGAGGGCGAGCGAGGGGACGCGCTCCAGGATCTGCACCAGGGTCACCGCCGCCACGGCCCAGGGCAGCAGGCCCGGCGTGGCGTCGGCCGCAAACAGCAGGCCCGCGGTCAGCATGGCCGCCAGCGCCAGGCCCCCCAGGATCCGCCGCCGCCGGGGTTGCTCGATCTCCGCATACCACCAGCGGGTCAGCAGGCCGGCCCCGATGCTGGTGGCCAGCAGGGCGCCCGCCACCGCCACGGCGAAGGCCGGCACCCGCGCCGCCGGCAGCAGGGGCCCGATCCAGAACAGCCAGAACACCAGGGGAATGCTGTTGGCCAGCAGGATGCGCACGGCCTGGCGACTGGTGTCGTTGGCATAGACCATCTGAAACAGGCCGGCCCACCACAGGGCCAGCGTGGCCGCCGCCGCCGTGACGGGGATGCCGGCGGAGGGTGGCAAGGCTAGGGCCAGGGGGATCAGCGCCAGGCTGAGAGGGGCCCAGCCGAGACGGACCGCGGGCCCTGCGTCCCGGGCCCAGCGCTGCCGCAGCCATCGCGCCGGCATGCGCACGCCCAGCCGGTAGGCCAGGCCGGCGGCGGCCAGCAGGGGCGGTATCAGCAGGAAGCCCGCGGGCCAGGCCGCCAGCTCCTCCGGTGACAGGCTGGCCTGAAGGTAGACGTAGGCGGCCAGGAACAGGGGGGTGGCCAGCAGCAGCCACGCCAGGCCGGCGCTGACCGGTTCGGCGGCCAAATAAGCCTCCCACGCCGCCAGCACGTCGGTGTCGAAATTGGTCCGCAGCGACGGGTAGTCGTTGCGGATCAGGGTCATCAGGCCGCGGACGTCCTTGGTCAGGTCCGGCAGGGACAGGCGCAGGCGCGGGCTGTACCGGCGGGGTGGCGCCTGCAACAGGCGGTAGGCCGCAGCATAGGCGTGGTCCCGGCCCCGCAGCTTGGCCAGGAAGGCCAGGTCGCGCCCGCGCTTCTGCACGGCGGCCAGCAGGGGCGTCTGCACGCCGGCCTTGGCCGCGTCCCAGCGGAAATGGGCGCTGGCGACGGGGACCAGTGCGTCCGACCGGGGGGCCGTGGACAGCAGCAGCCGGGCCAGCCAATCCTCCGTGCGGTTCTGCACATCGATGTGGGCAAGGGCGGGGGAAGCCAGCACGGCCGCCAAGGCGTCCTTGAGCGCGGCGGGGTCGGCGGGGCTCTTGGCGGAGAGCAGGTCGCCCAGCTGATTGCACAGCGCGACATGGCGGACCACCGCCTCATCCACCGTGGATTCCGGGGGCGGGGCCTCCGCCGGCGCCGGTTCGGTGGGGACCTCCGTCGTCCCGTCGACGGCGTGCGGCGGCGCCTCGGCTGTTTCTGCCACCGCCGTCACGCTGTCGTCCGGCGCCTGCCGGCGGGCATGCAGCAGGGCTTGCTCATAGGCCTGGCGCAGCGCCTGGAACCCGTCCGGATCATCCTCCGGATTGGTGACCTTCAGACGCCGGGCATAGGCGCGGCGGATGGCCAGTTGGTCGCCAGTGGGCTCCAGCGCCAGGATGTCCCAGGGGCTCACAGGTATGTCTCGCCTTCCAGCTGGTCCAATGCCTCGCTCAGGGATTGGCGCGCAGCCTCGATCGCGCGGGGCTCCTGGCCCTCCAGGATGCCTTCGAACTGGGCCAGCAGGTGGGCGACATAGGCGCGCTTGTCGCCCAGGAAGTCCTCATAGCAGCGGTTGGCGCGGGCCAGGACAGCGCGGTTGGCCTCGGTGTCGCGCGGGTGGACCTTCAAGGCCGCCAGCGCCTGGCGCCGGGCCTCCAGATCATCGGGCTTGGCTGCCTCCTCGTCGGTGATGACCAGATTGCGCTGTTCCCCCGTTTCCGGAACGTGGACGTCCACCTCCAGCAGCCCGTTGATGTCATAGGTGAAGCGGCAGTCCACCTTGACGGCGCCGGCCGGCCGGGGCGGCACGGGGATGCTGACCTGGCCCAGGGCGACGTTGTCCTGAACGTCGCGCGACTCCCCCTGGTAGATGGTGAAGGTCACCGCCTTCTGGTTGGCCTGCAGGGTGTGGAAGCTGCTGACCCGGCTGGCGGGTATGACGGTGTTGCGCTCCAGGATGGGGGAGAAGATGCCCGTGCGCAGGCTGCCGTCGGGGTTGCGTTCCGCCACGTCCACCCCCAGGGAATAGGGGCAGACATCGGTGATGACCACCTCGTTCAGGGCGGCGTCGCGGCCCTTCAGCCCGGCCTGGACGGCGGCACCCAGCGCCACCGCCTCGTCCGGGTGCACGGAATGGGCGGGGAAGCGGCCGAACATGCGGGTGACGGCGCGGCGCACCGCCGGCATGCGCGTGGCCCCGCCCACCAGAACGATCTCGCGCAGGGACCGCGCCTCCAGCTGGCCGTCGCGCAGGGCCCGCAGCACCGGCTCGCGCAGGCGGTTCAGCAGCCCCTCGGCCCTAGTCTCGAAGGCCTCGGCCGTCAGCTCGTACTCATAAGTCTTATCCTTCCACACCACGCGCACCGGCGTGGCGGCCTGCTCGCTCAGGGCGCGGCGGGCGCGTTCGGCGGCGGCGCGCAGGCGCTGGTACAGGGCGTCGCTCTCACGCGTGTCGCGGCCCCAGTCGGCGGCGAAACGCTGGCGCAGGTCGTCCACGATCAGCTCGTTGAAGTCCTCGCCGCCCAGGCGGTTGTCGCCGCTGGTGGCGCGCACCTCGATCACGCCCTCGAAAATCTCCAGGATGGAGACGTCGAAGGTGCCGCCGCCCAGGTCGAACACCAGGAACTGGGTCTCCGCCTCCAACTGGTGGATGCCGTAAGCCAGCGCCGCCGCCGTGGGTTCGTTCAGCAGCCGTTCCACCTTCAGGCCGGCCAGCTCGCCCGCCCGGCGCGTGGCCTTGCGCTGCTTGTCATTGAAATAGGCCGGCACGGTGATGACGGCCTCGGTCACCGGCTGGCCCAGATAGGCCTCCGCGTCGGCCTTCAGGGCCTTGAGCACCAGGGCCGACAGCTCCTCCGGCAGGAAATCGCGCTTGCCGAGGCGGGTGACGCGCTGCGAGCCCATCAGGCGCTTGAAGGCGGTGGCGGTCAGGGTTGGGTGGGTGGCTTGGCGTTCGCGCGCCGGCAGGCCCACCAGCACCGTGCCCTGGTCATCCAGGCTGACGGCGGAGGGGGTCAGCCGGTGGCCCAGGCTGTTGGGGATCAGGTCCGCCTTGCCGTCCCGCCAGACGGCCACTGCGGAATTGGTGGTGCCCAAATCGATGCCGACGATCAACCCAACGACCCTCCTGATACACCAACCGCCCAGCGCCAACCGGAAGTACGCATCATTACGCCACCGTTCTAGCCGCCGGGAGGGCCAGGGGGAAGGGGCGGATGCCAGCATGTGGCCAAGATTCATGCGGCCACGATTAAGGCTTCTTGGCGGACGGGCCGCCCCGCTACAGTGACGCCAAACACCGGCGCCGGCACGCCGGCCAGCCTGAACGAGGGGGATTATGTGATGAAGTCCGGTTTGACCCAGCGGGCGCGCGCCTGGGGCGCCGCCGTCGCGCTGTCGCTCACCTTGCTGAGCGCCGGCGCCGCGCCGGCGCGCGAGGCGCCGCCCGGCGACAAGGCCATCCAGCAGGCGGTGGACCAGGCCTACGCCAAGTTCAAGGGCGTGATGGAGGGGGAGAACGCCAGTTACATCCCCTATCTCGCCAAGGCCGATCCCAAGCTGTTCGGCATCGCCGTGGTCACGGCGGACGGCCGGGTGTTCAAGGCCGGCGACGCGGGCCAGGAATTCCCCGTGGAATCGATCGCCAAGGTCTTCACGCTGGCCCGCGTGCTGAAGGACCAGGGGCCGGACGCGGTGATGGCCAAGATCGGTGTGAACGCCACGGGTCAGCCCTTCAACTCCGTCCTGGCCATCGAACTGAACAACGACAAGCTGACGGGCAGCCCGCCGGCCGGCAATCCCCTGGTCAACGCCGGCGCCATCGCCGCCGCCAGCCTGGTGCCCGGCGCCGATCTGAACGCCCGCTGGAAGACGGTGCTGGACACGGCCTCCGCCTTCGCCGGGCGGTCGCTGGCCCTGAACCAGGACGTCTACCAGTCGGAAATGGCGGGCAACCAGCACAACCAGGCCATCGCCCTGCTGCTGCAAAGCTATGACCATCTCTACGCCGACCCGGCGGCGACGGTGGACCTCTACACCCGCGAATGCTCCTACAACGTCAGCGCCGTGGACTTGGCCACCATGGGCGCCACGCTGGCCAACGGCGGCACCAATCCGGTGAGCCATAAGGCGGCGGTGGACCCGGCCACCAGCGCCCGCGTGCTGGCCGTCATGGCCACCGCCGGTCTGTACAACACCTCAGGCGAGTGGCTGTTCAAGGTGGGCCTGCCGGGCAAGAGCGGCGTGGGCGGCGGCATCCTGGCGGTGGCGCCCGGCAAGCTGGCCATTGGAATCTATTCCTCCCGCCTGGACGCCGCCGGCAACAGCGTGCGCGGCCAGCTGGCGGCGCAATCCATCGCCGAGGCGCTGGGTCTGAACCTGTTCGCGGCGGGCAAGTAGGCGAGAGGGCGAGGGGCGGTCGTAACGCGAGAACGGCCGGCCCCTTCGCCTTTAGATTGACGTGAACAAAAAAAGAACGCATGCTGCTCTTCCAGCAACAGGGAGAGCGAGCATGGATGGTTGGCAGCGTCGGTATCGCCTGAGCAACGGCCCTGGCGGCCTGGGCGTCAGTTGCACGGCCGAGGGCCTGGCCCTGGCCGGTGTCCCCCTGTTGGCCAAGGGCCCCGGCGGCTTCCAGGCCCGGCCGGCGGCCGAGGTGGCGGTATTGTTGAAGCGCGCCTACGCCGGCGCGGAGCCGGGTACCGCCGTCTTGCCCGGCCTCACCAAGATCGCCGACGCGCTGAACCGGGGCGACCTGACCCAGGCCATGATCCGCGCCGTGCATTTGCGCCTGCCGGAATTGGATTGGGACGCCGCTGTCCGCCTGGCGCGGGCTAACGATAACCTGGCCAAGTACCGCCCTGGCCAGCCCCGCGATGAGGATGGGCGCTGGACGGTTGGGGGCGGTGTGGCAGGGGCTGGGGAGCCGATCGAGGCGAAGCCCAGGGATGTCGACGGGCACGAAACGCCTGTCCAGCCTGGCAAAAAGGAGGCGAATGCCCCCACAGCGCAACCGCTTCTCCGCGTTTCCACCGCGCCCGATTTTGCCATCCCGGCGACGCCGGCAGCCGCACCTAAAGATTTTACATTTGCGCAGAGCTTCAACGACGGGGTCCATGCTTATTGGCAGGAAAGCCTGGCGCCTTTGTTGGCTGCGCATGGCGCCAAGCCCCCTGGCGGCAGGAAGGAGTGGGTCGTTGAGGAAGGAGCCACCGTCGTTGCCAGGAAAGACGACGGCATCCTGGAGTTTCAGAATGAAGGCGGTCTGCCACGAGGAAAAGATGTTTTGGATTGGAAGTTTCGGCCGGATCTCAATTTGAAAGAGCCAGATAAATATATACTGCTGGGTACTGCGCACACGCATCCCTATGATAGTGGTGCCACAGGCGCTTCATTTAGTGGTAATGATGTTAATTATTTGATGAGTGAGCCGATTAACTTCTCATTTTTGCAAAGTGGAGAAAGTCAGTTTTTGCTTCTGAAAACAAAGCAGACGCCAAAGTTATTTAATCATTACGATGTTATAAATGATCAAGATAAGAGAATTCACCAGTTGAGACAGGATAATCCAAGCCTCTCCATGGCGCGGGCCAGCAGCATCGCGAACGTGGAAGCAGCAAGGGAATATCATCTCGCTTATTATGAGGGAAGCAATGGCAAGCTATCTCGCGTTTATCCGTAAGATGGCTCCAAGTATAGCCATCATGATGGTCTTAATCGGACAGGCCCATGCAAGAGATTTTTGTTGGGCATATCCCGGTGTTGATGCGACAAGAGGTGTTAAGGGCGTCACAATTTATCCGGAACAATTTAGACGGGTGATGTGGTATTGGCGCCTGGCCAGAACCGCCATGAGGCACAAAGCCTATCGAGGCGCAAATCAGGAATTGCTTAGGGCGATGGGTGCTCTAGGAACCTGTAGTAAGTATGAAATTGTCGAGGATGATTCTGTATTCCACGAGATGGAAGCCGACGATGTCGAGAAAAAAGGGAAATCTGAAATGGCCGCCAGAATAAGAATGGGGCTTCTTGAAAGCTACTTTGGTGACTGTATGGAGGATTTCCTTAGGCAAACCGAGAATCGGGACCCTCCCCAGGGCGCGGAGAGTCAGTGAATGGGGTATTGGGCGGGGTGGCCCCTCGAAATCGCCCCGCCGTCTGCAACCGCGAAATATGGTTTCGCTTATTATGAGGGCCGCAATGGTACGCTTCATCGCGTTTATCCTTAGCGGCCTTTTTTGTGTCGCGGTGACGGTCGTGGTGCTGGTGCAGGGGCATCAGCACCGTGGGCCTTGGCTAAACATTGCTGCTGATATACGGGAAAAAATACAGACGCCATGTGCGGCGCGGGATGAATATCTAAGCGCCAAGCGGCTGCAGGCTCAAGGGCAGCAGGACATATCGATCGGAAACTACGACAGTGCGCTCCAGGACCTTAAGTCGGGCATAGAAGCCCTCGGTGGATCTTACAATGACTATGGCTACGCCGCCTTGTTGGACCACAGCGATGAAAGGATAATGTTGGCGAAGGATGATGAGCGGGCGGGAAATGTGAGAAATGCCGCCCTGCTTTATGGGAACGCCTTGGAGCGACGGCTCGCGCTGTGCGAGGTCGAGCCGAAATATCGGTAATGCCGCATAGGGTAAGGGGCGGCCCCGCCGGAGCCGCCCCGCCGTCCATCGTCAGATGTTGCTTACGCCCGTCAGGTCTGCTTCATGCGGCTCAGCGTCTTGTCCGGCACGCCGGTGAAGTTGTTGGACAGCAGGTAGCGCGGGCTGGACTGGACCCATTTGTCCAGGTCGATCTCCTCGAACTTGCCGTTGTCCCAGGTCTGGATCATCTCCACGTCCTCGGTGCCCACGTTCTGGATGGCGTGGCCGAAGCCCATGGGGATGTAGGCGACGTCGCCGGGGCCGAACTCCGCCACCTTGCCGCGCCCGCCGGAGCCGAACAGGGCCACCTGGGCCCGGCCGCGCAGGTAGTAGTGCCATTCGTTGGCGTTGACGTTCCAGTGCAGCTTGCGGATGCCGCCGGGCTTCAGGATCATGTAGCCGCCCGACATGGTGTGGGAGGCGGGGAACTCATCCACCGTAGCCAGGCGGAAGGTGCCGCCGTCGAAGTCGCGCGCCGCCTTGGGGTCCTTCAGCAGGCGGAACTTGTGGGTGGATTCCTTGGGCCAGGGGGCCTCCAACGCGTCGGCCGCGTGCAGGATGGGGCCGGACTGGATGTAGGTCTCGCCCTTGGGGAAGGCGTCGAACACGTCCTTGGGCAGACCGAAATTCAGGGCCAGCATTTCCTTCGGCGTCACGTCCACCCAGTCGGTGATGGAAAAGGTGCCGTGCTCGGAAAAGGCACCGTTGTCGAAGGACAGGATGAAGTGGCAGGGCTTGTCGCCGATGCACTGGATGGAATGGCCGTGGCCCTTGGCGAAGTACCACAGGTCGCCCGGCTCGAAATTATTGATCTCGCTGGCGCCGGAGGGGTCGATCACCACCGTCTGGCAGCGGCCCTCGATGACAAAGGCCCATTCCGCCGCGATGGCGTGCCAGTGCAACTCGCGCGAGGCGCCGGGCTGCAGGAACATGTGCACGCCGGCGATGCCCTTGGATATGGGGAACTGGTGGACGGTGGCCTCTTTGGCCCATCCGCCCGTCGTCACCTTGGGCTTGTTGCCGTCCAGCGAGAACTTGAAGTCTGGCATGGCGCCCACGTCCTGCGGGTCGTGGTAGGCCACGGTGTCGCCGGGGGGCAGGGGCACGGCGTTGCGGCCGAAGCCGCCGTCGCCGGGTTTGGCCATGAATTTGTCCGCCGCTTCCGCCACGCTGCGGAACGTGACCATGCCGCTGGCGCCCAAGGCCGCGGCGCCCAGAAAACCGCGCCGGTTCGTAGACATCAATATCCTCCCGTTACCATACGCCCGGTATTCGCCAGGCGATGATTTGTATTCGCGACCTCACTATTGACTTGGGATCGGTAAATCGGAATTCTGATGATTAGATAACGGTGATCGAAAATCCCGATGAGGCGCCATGCTGGACCCCCTTCACCT
Organism: Nitrospirillum amazonense; assembly: GCF_029594735.1. Lineage (NCBI taxonomy): Bacteria > Pseudomonadati > Pseudomonadota > Alphaproteobacteria > Rhodospirillales > Azospirillaceae > Nitrospirillum > Nitrospirillum amazonense. Next base: position 1,883,861 of record NZ_JARPAF010000002.1, on the reverse strand, counting down.
GCGTACATTTGTCGCAATCACCGAGGTGAAGAGCTTTTCGGAGGCGGGGCGCCAGCTGGGCCTGTCGCAATCCAGCGTCAGTGAGCATGTGAAGCGACTGGAACAGTTCGCCGGCCAGCGCTTGTTCCAGCGCGACACCCATTCCAACGCCCTGACCGAGCATGGCCGCGCCATGCTGGAGTTCGCCCGTTCCATCCTGGAGGTGAACGAGCGGGCGAGGCGCCATTTCACCCAGTCGACCAAGCGCCAGCTGTTCCGTTTCGGCGCCTGCGAGGATCTGGCCATGGGCTGGGTGCGCGACATCATCCGCTGCTTCATGGTCGGCCATCCCGAGGTGGATTTGGACTTCACCATCGCCCTCAGCCGCACGCTGACGGAGATGTTCGACGACGGCGCCCTGGACATGGTGCTGTGCAAGCGCTGGCCGGACGGTGATCGGGGGGAACTGGTGTTCCGCGACCAGGTGGTGTGGGCCTCGGCCACGGCGGCGCCGGTGTTCCGCCATGACGAGGCGCAACTGGTGCTGTACCCGCCGCCCAGCATCACCCGTTTCATGGCCCTGACGGCGCTGGAGCGGTCGGCCGTGCCCTGGCGCATCGCCTGCACCAGCGGCGACTTGAACGGCCTGGCGGCGGCCACGTCCATGGGGGTGGGCATGATGGCCCATTCCAGCCGCTTGCTGCCGGCCGGCGTGCAGGCCTGTGCGCCCGATCCCCGCCTGCCGTCCCTGGGCGCCCTGGAGTTCGTCATCCTGGAAAGGAAGGCGCGCGACCGCCGCTTCCTGACGGAAATGTCCGATGCCATCCGTGCCAAAGCGGCTGCGGAGATGGCGCTGCCACCGGCGGCGTGACGGGCGGTTTTTCTCCGGTCCGCTCGCGCATTGGTTGACATGAACAAAATAGGAACATACGATGCTTTTCCATCAACCGGGAGAGCGGGCATGGATGGTTGGCAACGTCGGTACCGCCTGAGCAACGGCCCGGGTGGCCTGGGCGTCAGTTGCACGGCGGAAGGTCTCGCCCTGGCCGGTGTGCCCCTGCTGGCCAAGGGCGCCGGCGGCTTCCAGGCCCGCCCGGTGGCGGAGGTGTCGGTTCTCCTGAAGCGTGCCTGTGCCGGCATCGGGCCGCACGCCGCCGTGCTGCCCAGTTTGGTTAAGATCGCCGACGCGCTGAACCGGGGCGACCTGGTTCAGGCCATGATCCGTGCGGTGCACTTGCGCCTGCCGGAACTGGACTGGGATGCCGCCGTTCGCCTTGCCCGGGCCAATGACAATCTGGCGAAGTACAGCCCCGACCAACCCCGCGACTGGCATGGGCGCTGGGCGGACGGCGAGGGTGGGGAGCGGGAGGCGGGTGGGCCGGTCGAGGCAAAGCCAGCCGCGTCGAGCGGGCGGGAAGCGGCAACCAAGCCGAAGAAGAGGGACGCGGACATTCCCAAAGCACAGGCGCTTCCGCCTGTTTCGACCGCGTCCGATTTCGCCATTCCAGCGAACCCGTATCACGCCCCGCCGGTGTTCAGATTCGCCGATGACATTGAGCAGGCGAACAATTCGCTTTGGCAGGAAAGCTTGGCGCCTCTGTCACAGCCAAATGCGCCGCGGTGTTTAGAAACAGGCGAAAAGGTCAGGGAGCACGGCGCCACTGTGGTGGCCCGGCAAGATGGAGCACTGGAATTTCAGAACAAGGACGGGAAGGGTGTCACTTGTCGGGATTTCAGGCCAGACCTTCAGGTCAAGGACCCGACACATTACAGCCTTCTCGGAACAACCCATACCCACCCGTATGACGATGGAAGGGTGGGGGTATCATTCAGCGGCGGCGATACGCAGGTTCTTCTCGACAACCCGATCAATTTCTCCCTTGTTCAAAGTGGCGACAAACAGTTCATGTTCCTAAAAACAAAACAGACGCGCCGATCTGATAGTTATGAAAATGTGATAAAATATCAAGATGACAGAGTAAAATATTTGATGAATGAGCTTGGATATCCTAGTGATACAGCCAATAGGATAGCGAATGTTGAGGCTGCCAAAAACTATGGTCTTGCTTATTATGAGGGTGATCATGGCGTCTTGCGCCGCATCTATCCGGAAGTCCGCTAAAGCAGCCTTGTGGTCTGCTATCATGGCCCTGCCCCTTATCTGCCAGCCAACGGGCGGCGCGTCGGCAGGTGGCGGTGGGCCAAGCTGCAGCGCTGACGGGGACGCACATCGGGGAGATGATCCCACCATTCCCACGATAGATCCGGCCCAGTTTAAGCGGATCATGCAGTACTGGAGTTGGGCTAGAATGTCGTTCGGGCACCAAGACTATCGTCGGGCCAATCAGGATCTGTTGAGGGCGTTAGGTGCGCTAGGGACGTGCGATCCAAGGGAAATGAGCATGAACGATATGCTCTCTCATGTCATGGAGATGGATGACGTCGAAATAGCGGGGGATTATGAGACGGCGGCCAGATCGCGCATGGCCATACTTGGATACTATTTTCAGATTTGCATGGATCTGTATCTTGTGCGTGACGTCAATAAATCTGACTAGGAAGCCCTTATTCGGATCACTTTTTCAATCACCCACGGCTCGTTCTTTGGTCATGTGCGTGTGACTTGAGCCAATGGCGTGCCTAGCTGGGACGGCGGCCAGGTTTCTCCAGCCGCCGCCCGTCCAGCCTCAGCCTTTCATCGCCGCGATGTGCTGGTCGACGATGCGTTCCAGCAGGGTCAGGGGCACGTTGCCTGACAGCACCAGGGCGTCGTCGAAACGCTTCAGGTCGAAGCGCTGGCCCAGCGCACCCTCGGCCTTCTTGCGCAGCATGTTGATCTGGTTGTGGCCCATCTTGTAGCCGCAGGCCTGGCCCGGCATGGCGCAGTAGCGGTTCAGCTCGCTACGCAGCTGGGCCACCGGCATGCCGGTGTTGGCGTGGAACCAGTCCAACGCTTGCTGGAAGCCCCAGCGCTTGGCGTGAATGCCGGTGTCCACCACCAGGCGGCAGGCGCGGAAGCCGATGGACTGCAGGAAGCCCAGCTTGCCCAGCGGGTCGCCGTCATAGGCGCCCAGCTCGTTGCCCAGCTGCTCGGCGTACAGCGCCCAGCCCTCGGAATAGGCGTTGAAGGCCAAGTGGGTGCGGATCAGGGGCAGCTGGTTGGCGTACTCGCCCTGCCAGATGTGGCCGGGAATGCCCTCGTGATAGCACAGCGTGGGCAGGGAGTAGCGCGGCCAGATGCCCGTGTCCTTGAGGTTGATGTAATAGTAGCCGGGCACGCTGCCGTCGATGCTGCCGGCCGAGGCGTAGCCGTTGGGCGCGCCGTCCTGGATGGCGGGCGGCACCCGGCGGATGACCAGATTGCCCTTCACCAGGGTGGCGAAGGCGCGGGGCAGGCGGGTGCGGATGTCGGCGATGCGGCCGTTCAGGTATTCCAGCAGCTTGGCGCGGCCGGCATCGTCGTTGGTGAACAGCAGGTCCGGGCGTTTGCTCAGCGCCGTCATGCGCTCCCCCACCGTGCCCTGGCTCAGGCCCTGGGCCTTCAGCAGGGTATCCATCTCCGCCTGGATCTGGGCGATCTGCTCGCGCCCCTGGGCGTGCATCTCCTCCGCCGTGCGGGTGGTGGTGGTGCCGGCCTTCAGCGCCCAGGCGTAATACTCCTCGCCCTGCGGCCGCTGCCACACCCCGGGCTCCGCCACCGCCACGGCGCGCTGGGCCTTCAACGCGGCGATCTGCTTGTCCAGGGCCGGCGCCACCTTGGTGGCGCACAGCGCCTCCACCTCCTTGGCGTAGCGCTCCGGCAGCCTGGCCTTGGCGGCGCGCTGCCGCAGCGATTCCACCAAGCCCCATTGGGCGATGGGTTCGGCCCGCGCCGGCACCATTTGCCCCAGCATGATGTCCAGCACGAAGTCCGGTGCCACCATGCCCACGCCACGGTCATGGTCCAGGCGCTCGGCCTCCGCCGCCAGTTCGCCGGCATAGGCCTCCACCCGCGCCAGATAGGCGTCGGCATCGGCGGCGGTTTCCACCGCGTGCTGGGTGTCGAGGAAGGTGGGGATGTCGACATAGGCGCCGCCCAGCGGCGTCACCGAATAGGGCGTGTTGCGGAAGCTGTTCTGGCCGGACAGCGTGCCCACATCGCCGAAGGGGAAACGCCAGCCTTCGATGGCGGTGCGGAAGGCCTCCTCCGTCACGTCCACGTTCAGGGCCTGGGGGGCGGACAGGGCGCCGCGGTCCACCGCCTGTAGGGTCTTCAGCGTCTCGCTGGCCCAGGCGGCGCGGGCGCGGTCGGCGGCGGCGGAGCGGTCGGTCAGGCGGCCGTGCAGGGCCGCGCGCCCGTCCTTGTCGATGCCCAGCGCCGTGGCGTTTTCCGGATATTCCGCCAGCAGCCGCTCGGCAATGTCGGCCAGCAGCTTTTCCGCGGCCGCGTCGCCCGGTGCCGGGGTGGCCTCCGCGGCCCAGACGGGGAAGGGCAGGGCCAGGCTGGTGGCCACGGCCGAGGCGCCCGCCAGCAACGCGCGGCGGCTGATATCCGACATGTCTCGCTCCCGATATTGTATGCAACTGCCTGATCCGCTTGTACCCGGCCCCGGGGCGGGGCGCGAGGGGGAAATCGCCCGGCGCGGGGGGCGTGCCGGCGGATGACCTGTCTCATGGCGGGCGGACGGCTTAACCGCTAAACAGGAAGGTGGCGGACGGCGTGGGGACGGGGGCAGGCTTGCATCCTTGGCAGGAATTGACGCGCGACAGCGGGCTCACCTTGCACGGCCCGTTGGCCATGGCGATGGACGTGGCCGCGCTTCAGGCGGACTTCGCCACCTTGGACCGGGATTTGCCGGCCGAGGCGCGCGGCAGTTTCGGGGGCACCAACGGTTGGACATCCGTGCCGCTGCTGGACCGGCGCCTGGATGGGGCGCCGGTGGCGATGCCGGCATTGGCCTTGATGCCGTCCGTCGCTGCACTCCTGGCGCGCGCGGACTGGCGGGTGCGGGGCTGCTACCTGCTGCGGCAGGGGCCGGGGGAGATCCTGAAATGGCATTACGATGGCCAAGCCCTGCACTTGGAAGAGGCTCGCATCCTCATTCCCATCGCCGTCCCGCCCGCTGCCGTCACCTGGATTGGACATCAGGCGGCCGCCTATCCCCCCGGGCAGGCCTGGGCGGGTGACTTTTCCATCCCCCATCAGGTCGAGAACCCAGCGCCCGAACAGCGCGTCGTCCTGGCCCTGGACGTCGACGCCACCCCGGCCCTGGCGCACCTGTTCCCGCCGGCGCTGTCGGCCGAACCGCTCCGCCGCATCCAGCTGGCGCAGAAATGCTGCAACCTGGTGCGGGCTTGGCGGACCGGCGGCCAGGAATAATGGCGGCACCCCCCGCAACCGTGTGGACGCGGGCCGCGAGGGAATGCTAGACGATGGGCCTCCCGGTGTCTGAGGGCCCGGGCCGTCGGTGGAACCGGATGGAAAAATCTCTCGCTTCGGCTGAGGGGCGTTCGGTAAGCCATTGGCGAAGAAGACGGATGGGTGGCCGAGTGGTTTAAGGCAGCGGTCTTGAAAACCGCCGTGGGGCAACTCACCGTGGGTTCGAATCCCACCCCATCCGCCATCCCTTCCACACCCGGTCTTGAAATCGCGCTTTGCCATCCTTAGGGTTGTGGCCAGTGCAAACCAGCTGGATGGTGCTTCATGGATTCCCGCCCGAACACGACGAGCCTTCGTTCCGTTTTCGGGGATATCCATCATGCCTGCCACCATCACGCTTGCCGATCTCAGCTGGGCCACGCCTGACGGGCGCCCGCTTTTCTCCCATCTCTCCCTCAGTTTCGGGGCCCAGCGCACCGGCCTTGTCGGGCGCAACGGCGTGGGCAAGTCCACGCTGTTGGCGCTGATTGCCGGGGCGGTGCCGCCGCAGGCTGGTGCCGTGACCGTGTCGGGCACCCTGGGCGTGTTGCGCCAGGGCGCGCACCTGCGGGCCGACGAGACCGTGGCTGATCTGTTCGGCGTGGCCGATGGCTTGGCGCTGCTGCGGCGGGCGGAGCAGGGGGTGGCCGGCGTGGAGGAGTTGGCGGAGGCCGACTGGACCCTGGAGACCCGGCTGGACGCGGCGCTGGCGCGCCTGGGCCTGAACGTAGGGCCACACACACCGTTGGCGATCTTGTCAGGCGGGCAGCGCACCCGGGTGGCGCTGGCGGCCCTGGTGTTCGCCGAGCCGGACTTCCTGCTGCTGGACGAACCCACCAACAACCTAGACGCGGAGGGGCGCGCCGCCGTGGCGGCGTTGCTGGCCGGGTGGAAGGCTGGCGCCATCGTCGTCAGCCATGACCGCGACCTGCTTGAACGCATGGATGCCATTGTCGAGCTGACCTCCCTGGGCGCCACCCGCTATGGCGGGGGCTGGAGCCGTTACCGCGCCCTGAAGGCCCAGGAACTGGCGGCGGCCCGGCATGACCTGGATGAGGCGCAGAAACGCGTGGCCGACGCCGCCCGGCGGGCGCAGGAGGCGTTGGAGCGCCAGGCGCGGCGCGATGGCGCTGGCCGGCGCAAGGCGGACAAGGGCGACATGCCGCGCCTGCTGCTGGGCATGCGTCAGGACAACGCCGAACGCAGCGCCGGGGCGGGTGCCCGCCTGGCCGATGCCCGTGGCGCCGAGGCGGCGGATGCCGCCACAGCCGCCCGCGCCCGTATCGAGGTGCTGCAGCCCCTGTCGATCACGCTGGCCTCCACCCGCCTTCCGGCCCAGAAGGTGGTGCTGGCGTTGGAGGGGGTGACGGCGGGCTATGAGACCGGGCGCCCCATCCTGGATGGCCTGTCCCTGATGCTGACCGGGCCGGAGCGCGTGGCCATCGTGGGGCCCAACGGCTCGGGCAAGAGCACCCTGCTGGCAGTGCTGATCGGCTGCCTGGCCCCCTGGTCCGGAGCCGTGCGCACCCACACCGCCCTGGCCCTGCTGGACCAGCGGGTCAGCCTGCTGGAACCGGCCACGTCCATCCTGGAAAACTTCCGCCGCCTGAACCCTGGGGCCACCGAGAACACCTGCCGTGCCGCCCTGGCCCGGTTCCGTTTCCGGGCTGATGCCGCCTTGCAAGGGGTAGCCAGCCTCAGCGGCGGCGAGTTGATGCGTGCCGGTCTCGCCTGCGTGCTCGGGGGCGAGGTGCCGCCACCCTTGTTGATTCTGGATGAGCCCACCAATCACCTGGACATCGACGCCATCGAGGTGGTGGAAGCCGGCCTGCGCGCTTATGACGGCGCCCTGCTGGTGGTCAGCCATGATCCGGCCTTCCTGGAGGCCATCGGCATCAGTCGACGGGTGGCTTTGGGCGCTTCAGAAACTGGATGAGAGGCATGAAAAATATCGCTATATAACAATGATCTATGAAGATTTTCTAATATTTTTGATGAAGGGGTGTTGTGATGATGCTTGGGTAGGACACCCCTGAGGCAGAAGCTCAGGGGCCCATTCCGAAAAGCTGAATACCGGCTGCGTAACAGGTGTGGCAGGGCATCGGGCAGCCGTGCGGTGGAGGCCTTTTTCTAGAGTGGAAACAAAAGGTTGTTTGGGGAGGCTTAGGGCGCACCGCCAATGCGACTAGGGAATGCGACGAAGTCGTCGTATTTTCCCCAAGGCACGGCGACGTGCCCATTCTGATGCCGCTCGCAAGGCGGCCGTAAGCGTTCAACGTCAACCAACGCACCGACCGCCCCGACCGGGCGGGCGCGTGCGTTGCCTTGCACGCGCCGCCGGCCGGGACAAAAGCCCGGAGCATTCCCATGGCATCCATTTCATCGCGTGATCCGTCGCCTGATCCGGCGCAGCGGCGCCTGCCGCTGCTGATGGCCGTCCTCTTCCTGTCCTACCTCTGTGTCGCCATCCCCCTTCCGGCCGTGCCCGTCTATGTCACCGGGCAGTTGGGGTTGAACAATGCCTGGGCTGGCCTCGGCACCGGCATGACCTTTCTCACCGCCATCCTCAGCCGGGGGCCGGCGGGCGGCCTGTCCGACCGGCGGGGCGCCAAGGCGGCCGTGGTGCGCGGCCTGGTCCTCTACGGGGTGGGCGGCCTGGTGTCCCTGGGCGCGGGCCTGCTGCAGCACAGGCCGGTGGCGGCCTTCCTGACCCTGTTGGCCGGCCGTGTTCTACTGGGCCTGGGGGAAAGTTTCGCCGGGGTCGGTGTCGTCGCCTGGGGGATCGGCATCACCGGTCCACAGCGCACGGGCAAGGTCCTGTCCCTTGTCGGTGCCGCCATCTACGGCGCATTGGCCGTGGGCGGGCCCATCGGCCTGGCGCTGCTGGACCATGCCGGCTTCGCCGGCGCCATGGCGGTGAGCGCCGTGTTGCCCTGCCTGGGGCTGCTGGCGATCTGGCCCCTGGCCGGCATCGCCCCGCATCCCCAGGCCGCCTGCCCGTCCTTCCTGGGTGTCATGGGTCGTATCTGGCTGCACGGGCTGATCGTCTGCCTGCAGGGCATCGGCTTCGCCGCTATCGGCGCCTTTTTCGCCCTCTATTTTCTGAACCGGATGTGGGACCACGCCGGCCTGGGCCTCACGGCGTTCGGCGGCGGCTTCGTCCTGATGCGGGTGGCGTTTGGCCACCTGCCGGACCGCATCGGCGGATTGCTGGTGGCCACCGGCTCGCTGGCCGTCGAGGCCGCGGGCCAGGTCCTGGTGTGGAGCGCGCACGATCCCATCCCCGCGCTGGCCGGCGCTTTCATGACCGGCCTGGGCTGCTCCATGATCTTCCCGTCCATGGGGCGGGAGGTGGTGCACCTGGTGCCCCCGCACCTGCGCGGCACGACCTTGGGCGGCTTCACCGCCTTCCAGGATCTGGCCTATGGCCTGACGGGCCCCCTGGTCGGTTTCCTGGCCGACCGCGCCGGCTATGGCAGCGTCTTCCTGGTGGGCGGGGCCGCGGCGGGGCTGGGTGTCGCCCTGTCGCTTTACCTGCGGCGGGCGCGGGTGGCCGGGACGGCGTGATCAAGACCGCATCAGCGATTGGATGCGCTGGGCGTCCTCTTCCGTGGCGGGGTTGTAGACCGTCATGGTGAGGTCTGTCCGGCCGTCCACCGCGAAGGCCGTGTATTCGAAGGCCAGGGGGCCGATGACGGGATGGCGGATGTGCTTCACCGCCTCATGCGGCGCGCTGACAACCCCGTTCTCACGCCACAGGGTGGCGAACTCTGGGCTGAGGCGGCACAACTCTTCCACCAGCGGCGCCACCTCGGCGGCGGCCCCCGCCCGCGCGGCGTCGATGCGGAAGGCGCCCAGGACGAAACGCGCCACGCTTTCCCAATCGTACTGCACGGCGCGGGCGCGCGGGTCCAGGAAAAGGATGCGCAGGATGTTGCGCCGCTCCGGCGGCAGCGCGCCGTAATCCGTCAGCATGACGGTGGCCGCCCGGTTCCAGGCCACCACGTCCCAGGTGGCCGTGCGGATCAGGGCGGGGCTGGGGTCCAGCGCATCCAGCACGCGTTGCAGGCGGGGCGTCACGCTGTCGTTCCGGCGGTAACGCACCTCGGGCGGGCGGCCCAGGCCCAGCAGGAACAGATGCTCCCGCTCCGCCTCCGTCAGCATCAGGGCGCGGGCGATGCGGTCCAGCACATCGGCGGAAGGGGCGCCGCCCCGGCCCTGTTCCAGCCACGTGTACCAGGTGGGGCTGATGTTGGCGCGCTGCGCCACCTCCTCCCGGCGCAGGCCGGCGGTGCGCCGCCGCTCCGCCGGAAAGCCCAAGGCGGCGGGGTCCAGCTTGGTGCGCCGGTCGCGCAGGTAGTCACCCAGCTTGTTGCCACCCGGACTGTCGGCGGTTAGCGGCTCGCTCATCCTGTTAGCCATCTTACTATGATAAGGTCACTACTTTACCAGGATAGGCCAGGCGTCGAGAGTTGTCTTCAGCGAAACTTGGAGACTACGCAGATGCGTGTATTCGTGACGGGCGCCACGGGCTGGGTCGGCGCCGCCGTGGTGGCCGACCTGATCGCGGCGGGGCACCAGGTGCTGGGCCTGTGCCGCTCGACCGACAAGGCAACCGCCTTGGCCGCGGCCGGTGCCGAGGTTCACTACGGCAGCCTGCAAGACCTGGAAAGTCTGAAGCGCGGCGCCGAACGGGCCGATGGCGTCATCCACCTGGCCTTCAACCACGACTTCACCAACTTCGCGCAGAATGGCGCGGACGAGCGGCGCGCCATCGCTGCCATCGGTGAGGTGCTGGTGGGTAGCGGCCGGCCACTGGTCGTCGCCTCGGGTGTCGCCCTGCTGGCGCCGGGGACCCTGGCCACGGAGCAGACCCCAACCCGGCCGGAGTCCGAGGCCTTCCCCCGCAATCCGGAGGCGGCCGCGGCCGCGCTGAGGGCCAGCGGCGTGCAGGTGACCGCCGTACGGCTGGCCCCCTCGGTTCATGGACACGGCGATCATGGATTTGTTCCGCGCCTGATCCAGCTGGCGCGCGAAAAAGGTGTCTCCCCCTATATCGGCGATGGCCTGAATCGCTGGCCGGCCGTGCACCGCGTCGACGCGGCCCGCGTTTTCCGCCTGGCGCTGGAGCGCGGGGCCGAGGGCGGCCCGTTCCATGCCATCGCGGAAGAGGGCGTGCCGTTCAGGGACATCGCGGCGGTCATCGGCCGGCGGCTGGACGTTCCCGTCGTTTCCCAGACGGCGGAGGAGGCGGCTCAGCACTTCGGCTGGTTCACCCGTTTCGCCGCCATCGACTGCCCGGCCGCCAGCGCCCACACCCGTGCCCTGCTGGGCTGGGCGCCGACTCAGCCCGGCCTGCTGGCCGATCTCGACCATCCCGCCTATTTCACCGTTTAAGATAAGGATATTCGGACCATGCGTGTGTTTGTGACGGGTGCCACCGGCAACATCGGTTCTGCCGTGGTGAAGGATCTGATCGCGGCCGGCCACCAGGCGCTGGGTCTCTGCCGGTCGGAGGAGAAGGCTGCGGGCCTGGCCGCCGCCGGTGCCGAGGTGCTGCGCGGATCGCTGGAGGATGAGGACAGCCTGATGAACGGCGCTGCCCAGTGCGACGGCGTCATCCATCTGGCCTTCAACCATGACTTCTCTCGCTTCGTCGCCAACTGCGAGGATGACCGCCGGGTGATCCGGGCCCTGGGTTCGGCCCTGGCCGGATCCGCCCGCCCCCTGGTCATCACTTCCGGCACCCCCATCGCCAACACGGTGCCGGGTGAGCCGGCGAAGGAGGGCAACGCCATCGTCGGCTCGAACGTCCACCCCCGCGCTGCGTCGGAGGAAGCGGCCGCCGCCCTGGCGGCGGAGGGGATCAACGTGTCGGTGGTGCGCCTGCCGCAGGTGCACGACCCGGTGACGCAGGGTCTGATCACTCCCCTCATCGGCATGTTCCGACAGAAGGGGGAATGCGTGTATGTCGGTGATGGCCTGAACCGCTGGCCGTCCGCCTACGTGCTGGACGTTGCCCGGTTGTACCGGCTGGTGGTGGGGCGGGCCGAGCCCAACGCGAAGTACCACGCGGTGGCGGAGGAGGGCGTGGCGATCCGCGATATCGTGTCGGCCATCGGCCGCCGGTTGGATCTGCCGGTCAAGTCCATTTCCCAGGAGGAGGCGCCGGCCCATTTCGGCTGGCTGTCCATGTTCGCCGGCCTCGACATGCCGGCCTCCAGCGCCTGGACGCGCGAGGTGCTGGGCTGGCACCCCACCGGGCCCGGACTGATCAGCGACCTGGAGCGGCTGGAATTGCCCGGTCACTGACGCGGATAGGGCGGCGCAGGGGGGAGGTCCGTTCCCGCCCCTACGCCGCCTGTTTCAATCTGGGAAGCAGGCCCAGCCGGATCAGGCTTTCGGCGGTTGCGACGATGGCTTCCTCAGCGGGGCGGGGCGCCCAGCCCAGCAGTCGTATCGCCTTTTCACTGGTGGCGTTCAGGTTGACGCCCAGCAGGGTGACCGCGCCCTTCATCACCGGATTTTTCAGGCTGATCAGGCGGACCAGCCAGTTGGGCAGCACCCGCGTCGGCACCTTGGCGGCGGCGGCCCCCAGGCGACGCCGCAGCACCCTGGCGATATCGATCATCCACAGGCTTTCACCGGATATCGCCAGGAAGCGCTCGCCGTTGGCGGCGGGATGGGTCATGGCGCGCAGGTGCAGGTCCGCCACGTCCCGCACGTCGACGATCCCGCAATTGAGCTTCGGGCACCCCGGCTGCCCGTTCATCATGTTCCGGATCAGGCCGATGGAGTGGGAATAGTCGGCGCCCAGCACGGGGCCGAGGACGGCGGTTGGGTTCACCGCCGACAGCTCCAGCCCGCGCCCCTCCCGCGCGATGAAATCCCAGGCAGCCCGTTCGGCCAGGGTCTTCGACTTCTGGTAGGGCCAGACGGTGCCCGTCAGGTCGCTCCAATCCGTCTCGTTGAACGGCCGGCCCATGGCCTTGTGCCCGGCGCAGATGGCGCCGAAGGCTGAGGTCAGCACCACCCGCCTGACCCCGGCGTCCCGTGCGGCGCGCAGGACCCGCAAATTGCCCTCGACGGCCGGCCTGACCCAATCGTCCTCGCTGACCTGCTCACCCGTCGGCGTGGGCGAGGCGCCGTGCAGGACGTAAGCGCAGCCGGCGGCGGCCTCCGCCCAGCCGTCATCGGCGGTGAGATCGGCGGCGACGAAGGTCAGGCGGTCGCCCGCCTCGACCCCGCCGACCTTGAGGTGCGCGCGCACCTCGGCCTCCCGCGACAGGGAGCGGACGGTGGTCCGTACGCGGTATCCGGCCGACAGCGCCGCCAGGATGCAGTGCTGGGCGATAAAACCCGTGCCGCCGGTCACGAGGATCAGTTGGTCATTCATGTCGATTTCCGAGAGGGCCTGATGATGAGGGCGGTGATTTAACGACGCCCAGCCAACGGGCGCCCTCCGTCTTCCCCCACAAGGTAGGGGGCAGCATCCGGACTGTGAATGCTTGAAAGTACGCAATGCTTTCGCAATAGTTCGGAAATGAACGTCGACCCTTTCTCCGACATCCTTAAACTCACGAACGCGGAATCGCTGGTGACCGGCGGCTTCACGGGCGGCGGCGCATGGGCCATCCGGTTCCCGGCCCCGGACAAGATCAAGTTCTTCGCCGTGGTGAAGGGCCGTTGCTGGGTACGTATCGAGGGCGAGGCGGCGCCGGTTCATTTCGAGACCGGCGACGTGGGCCTGCTGTCGGCCAAACGGTCCTTCGTGCTGGCCAGTGACCTGGACGTCGCGCCTGTCGATGCCATGAGCCTGTTTTCCCGCACCGACAGGACGACGCCGGTGACGGTGGGTGAGGGCGATGATTTCGCCCATATCGGCGGCCATGTCCTGCTCGACCCGGCCAGCGGGCGGCTGCTGGCGGATGTCCTGCCGCCGTGGATTCACGTGCCGGCGGCCTCACCGCAGGCGACGGCCTTCCGCTGGCTGCTGGACCACTTGGTGGCGGAGCGGCGCGCCGACCTGCCGGGCACGCAACTGGTGACGGCGCAACTGGCCCAGTTGCTGTTCATCCAGATTTTGCGGGCCCATCTCAAGACGTCCGGGCCCATGCCGGCCGGATGGTTGCGCGCGCTGGGCGACCCCCGCCTGGCGCCCGCCCTCCGGCTGATGCATGGTGAGCCCGCCCGCGCCTGGCATCTCGATGAGCTCGCCAAGGCTTGCGCCATGTCGCGGACGACGTTCGCGCTGCATTTCAGGACGGTGGCGGGCGTGGCGCCGCTGACCTATCTCACCGAATGGCGCATGCGCCTGGCCGAACGCGCGTTGCGCGAGGGGGCCGCCCCCGTGGCGACGATCGGGCAGTCGCTGGGCTACAGCTCCGAAAGCGCCTTCAGCACCGCCTTCAAGCGCGTGACCGGCGCATCGCCCAAGGCCTACCGGGATGCCGTCCGCATTCCGGCTTAAACGGGGTCACGTGGGGTGCTCGTGCTCCTCGGGGGCGCTGAAGCTGAAGCCGCCGCCCCCACCGCTGCCGCCCATCCCCATCCCCATGCCCATCCCCATGCCGCCGCCGTTCTTGTCGCCGGTCTTGTCACCCTGGCGGTCGTCCTTGTTCTTGCCGCCGTTGCCGGAGGGGCGGGCCGGGCCCTGCATGGGGACGTCGAGGCCAGGAGGAATGGGGTCCAGGTCCAGGGCCTGGCGGATGAAGGCGCGCAGGGAGACGACCAGTTCCTGGGTATGGACCAGATGGCCGGCCACCAGTTCCCGTGCCGCGCGCTCCGCCAGACGCACATGCTCTTGCGTGCCCAGCAGCAGGATGTCGGCCAGGGCGGCCTCCACCGCGTCGCGGATGCGCCGCGCCCGGTCCGACCCGCCGGCGTTCTCCGGCGTCAGGTCCAGTACGGCGGCCGCCTTGTCGCCGTCCGCCGGCACCCGTACCGGCGGGGGCGGCCGCAGGTCGCGCAGATGGGCCGGATTCACCGAGAGATCGCCGGTGAAGGACCCGCCCAGGGTGCGATAGGCGGCGATCAGGGTGCGCAGCCGCTCATTGATCTGGCGGTTCATGCGCTCCCGCCGCTGTTGAACGGTGGACATCACCACCAGCCGGATGCCCACGCCGATCAGGGTGACCAGCGCCAGGCCCAGCAGTGTGACGACGACGTTCTGCCAGGAGCTGAAGTCGATATTGCGCAGCGACGCCTCCCCGGTTGCCAGCTCTCTGTTGCCGCCCCCCTGTCAGAAGCGGATTGGTGGCGGGGATGTTCCTGACCCGTCAGCCAGCAATCCCTATTCGGGGCATTTGTTGCTGGCCGGCGTGATGGTCAGGCGGATGCCGCCCGCCATAAGGTCCGGCAAGACATGGGGTGTCGGGGTGATCTGGCCATTTTTCAATGCATCGCGCATGGATCGGCAACCAGGGGCGAGCATGAGATTGCCGGTGAGATGCCAGGTACCGGCCTCGTCCGGTTGATACAGTAGGGCGTCGCTGTACCCGTTCTCCTGCATGATCACAGCCTCAGGCAGATCCGGTTGCAGCCTGACCAGGAAGGCATTGCAGGATTCGGCATCCCCACGGGCGCACCCGTTGCCGTCGCGGACGTGCCCGCTTGCCATATAGGCGCTGATGAAGCCCGCAGGCAAGGTACGGCCCGCCGGATAGACGGTTACATACTGAAGCAGCTCCATTGCCGTCGACGGCCGGTCGCCGTGGGCGGCGTAGCGGTCCGTCCTGATCTGCACGGCTGCTGCGGCGGAGTGCAGGGATTCCCGCTGCTCGTCGCTCCAGCGGCTGTCGGTCGCGGTGCGCAAGGATTCCACCGCCGCCTGGCCCCAACGGGCACCGTCGAAGCGTAAGGCGACCAGATCCAGCTTCTCAGGGGGCAGGGTGCCTGCCCGCAGGCGGGCCATCTGGTCGGCCACCATCAGCCGGGCGGGATCGGCGACAGGCGTCAGCAGGGCCAGCAGCAGGATCAGTACCAAATGGGCGGAGACATGGTTGGTGATCTCCAGCAAACGCAGCCACTGGGCCCCGCGCGGATTGGGCGCGCGCACCACGGCGAGGACGTAGCCGGCGGTATAGACGGCCAGGGCCAGGATAAGGGCCGCCGCCACCACGCGCTGCACGCTCCAGCCGTATTGTCCGACCCGTAAGCCCAGCGCCCAGGCGGCCAGCGCCACCAGGGGCAGAAGCGCGAGCGCTCCCACGGTGCCGGCCCAGCGCTTGGCGGCGATGGCGGTGCGCTCCACCGCACCATCCTGGTAGCAGCAGTTGATCAGGAAGATCAGCAGTATCGCCGCCATGATGAGCAGGCGGGTGGCGAAATGGGTCTGCCACAGCGGCTGCAGGGACAGGAAGGGCAGACTGCCCAGGAAACCCACGACGATAACCGCCAGCAGCGGCAGCAACCAAGAGAATAGGGTGAGCGCCAGGGCGCGGGCATCCCGGATCAGGGCGGGCTGCACGTCGGTGATGTGCACGGCGCCCGCGATGGCCAAGGTGGTGGCGGGGATGGCGAACCAGTCGTGTTGGATCAGCCGTTCGAAGAAGGTGATCTTCAGCAGATTGAACAGGCCGGCGCCGAGATAAAGCACACCCCAGAACACAGCCACGAAGACCACGGTCAGGGCCGCCTGTACCCCTTGCTTCCAGGCCGTGTCAAAATGGCGCGGATAGCTGGGACGCCAACGCCGCTCGATGATGGCGTCCACCACCAGCGTGTGGGCGATAAACAGGCCGCCGGCCACGTATATCAAATCGAATTGGCTTCCGAGCAGCAGGGACATACCTATCGCGGGCAGGGAGCTTTGCAAGCGCGCTGCGGCATGATAGCCGAGGCCGGCGACGATCACGGTCGCGACCAGGATCCAAAGCGCCAGCGGCCGCCGGGTGATCTGGCCCGCCCCCAGCAGGATCAGCAGGGGGACCAGGGAGAACACCATCAGCAGGGGCGTGAACAGGTCGGGCACGGTCGCGGGCCAGGTCGCCGGCTTGGTCGCCGCCTCCGCCAGCAGGTAAAGGCCCGCGGCCTGGACCAGGGCCACCACCAGGCGGATCAGGAAAACGTTTGGGACGCGGTCCGCCGTCTGTGCGGTCGCCGCCATTGTGCCGTCCGTCGCCATGTCCACCCCATCGCCTCGTCGTTGCCGCAGCTTAAGCGGCCTTTTGTGCAGAAGCGATGCAGGGTTTAGGGATTTTCCCCCGGAAAGCGTACCACGGTGTCCTCCGGTGCCAGCGGGGTGCCGTCATGGGCCTGGGGTTCCAGGCGGCGCAGGGGCAGGCCGGCGCGCTTGTCCACCAGGCGCACATGGGGCTCATCGGCCCTGAAGAAATGATCCTCGCCCCATTGGCGCAGGGCCACCAGCACGGGGAACAGGCCGCGCCCCTTGGCCGTCAGCACATAGTCCTGATGCCTGCCGCCGTCGGCAGCCGGCACCGCCTGCAGGATGCCATGGTCCACCAGGGTGCGCAGGCGGGCGGCCAGGATGTTCTTGGCCAGGCCCAGGCTCTTCTGGAACTCCCCGAAGCGGCGCAGGCCGTCGAAGGCGTCGCGGATGATCAGCAGCGACCAGCCGTCGCCGATGGCGTCCAGCGGCCGGGCGACGCCGCATAGCGAGTCCTGGTGGCTGGTACGCTTGACCATGGCGGTTTTCCCTCCTGCCGATGATGGTTCGGATATAGAGGTTGCAAGTTAAAACCTCAAGCGTTATGCCTCGTATGGTTTTAACTTGAAACCATATCGGAGCGACCACCATGATTCCCGCCGATGCCACCTTCGACGGCACCTTTCCCTTCGCCCCCCATGTCACCGACGCCCCGGGCTTCGCCATGCACTACGTGGACGAAGGGCAGGGTGATGTGGTGCTGTGCCTGCATGGGGAGCCCACCTGGGGCTACCTGTTCCGCCATCTGATTGGCGCGTTGAGCGCCACGCACCGCGTGGTGGTGCCCGACCACATGGGCTTCGGCAAAAGCGCCACGCCGCCGGACCGCAGCTATTGGCTGCAGGATCATATCGACAATCTGGAGCGCTTCGTCCTGGCGCTGGACCTGCGCGACATCACCCTGGTGCTGCACGATTTCGGCGGGCCGATGGGCATGGGGCTGGCCGCCCGCCATCCGGATCGCATCAAGCGGGTGATCTCGACCAACGGCCCCGTGTCCTTCGGCCAAGCCGACCAGGTTGACCGGCTGTTGGCCAATGCCGCGACGGCGCCCTGGTTCCAGTGGATACTCAAGGCGCAGGCGGACGGCAGCCTGGAAACGGTGCTGGGCCAGTTGGGCTACACCATCCTCAGCACGCTGAAACTCAACGGCTTCGAGGACCACAGCCTCATCACCGATGCCTGGCTGGCAGCCTATGGCGCGCCCTTCGCCACGCCGGCGGATTGCCTGGGTGCCATCGGCTGGGCCAAGGGCTTCGCCACCGGCGCGCACCGGTTCGAAGCGCCGGACGCGGCCGCCATCCGCGCCATTCGCGCCAGGCCGGCGCTGGCCATCTGGGGGATGGCGGACCGCACCCTGCAGGGGGCGCACTTCCTGCCGCTGTTCCGCGACCTGTTCCCGGCCGCCGCCGTGCATGAATTACCCGGCGTGGGCCACTACTGCCTGGAGGACGCGCCGGACCTGATCGCCCGGCTGATCGCCGATTTCCTGCGTCAGTCGTAATAGCCCGGCGCCAACCGGAAGCGGGGCCACACCTCCGGGTCGTGGCCCGGCACCAGCGTGGCGCCGGTCCGCTCCGCCAGTGCGCGCAGCTTGGCCACGGACCGGACGGTGTCCACGGCCGACGCCAGGAAGCCCGGCAGCGCTTTCTCGTTCCAATGGTCCAGCGTGTACACAGCGTCGGCCGCCAGCAGCCAGGCACCGCTGTGGGTTAGGGTGACCAGGAAGGATTGGTGGCCCACCGAATGGCCGGGGGTCGACACCAGGCGCAAGGTCCCATCGCCGAACAGGTCAAGGCCATCGGTGGCGTCGCCCTCCAGGAAGCGCCAGTCCAGGCCGGGGCGGTCGAAATCCCGGCGGGCATAGGCGCCGGCGGCGAACCAGTCGGGGGTGAAGGCGTATTCATATTCCCGCCGCTGCACGATGTGGGTGGCGTGGGGGAAACGGCCGATGGCGCCGGTGTGGTCGGAATGCAGGTGCGACAGCGCGACATAACGGATGCCGCCCGGGGCCAGGCCCAGCGCCGCCAGCTGGGCGACGCATCCCTGTTCTGGCGTCATCACCGGCCGGAAGAGGTCGACCGTGTCGCCCCAGTAGCCGCGTGGATCCGGCAGCCCTTCGGCCGCCAGGCCGCCGTCCAGCAGGACGTTGCCCTTGGGGTGGGTCAGCAGGAACCAGGGCACCGGGATCTCATAGTCAGCGCCGCCGCCCTGATTCATGCGGATGTCGTGCGTCTTGCAGTGCTGTGTGCCGGACTGGAAGAAGTAGAGGCGGATATCGCTCATGGGGAAGTCCTTGGAATGTAGGGCTCCCTTGTGTCGGCCATCGGCATATTGGTCGGTAGGCGCGGTCTTCTGATTATTTTCATCGGAAAATCCGATAGAATGGTCTCCATGGATTTGCTGATGGCCATGCGCGTCTATGTTCGGGTGGTGGAGCGGGGCAGCCTGTCGGCCGCCGCCCGCGACCTCGGCATGGGCCAGCCGGCGGTGAGCGAACGCATTGAGCGGCTGGAGGCCCATCTGGGCAGCCGCCTGCTGCTGCGCAGCACCCGCTCGTTGTCCATGACCGATGCCGGCGCCGTCTTCTATGAACGCGCGCGGCAGACCCTGGAGGCGGCGGCCGACGCGGTCGCCGCGGTGGGCCGGGACCAGCCTTTGCGCGGCACCCTGCGCCTGGCGGCACCCCATGGCGTGGGCGAGGTGCTGCTGCCGCCTATCCTGCTGCGCCTGCGCCAGTCGCATCCCGAACTCGACATCGATCTTGTGCTGAATGATCGCGTCGTGGACCCGGTGACGGAGGGGGTGGACCTCTCCCTGCGCTTGGGGGACAGCGGGGAGGGCGGGTTCGTCGCCCGGCCCTTGGGCCATGTCCGCCGCCTGCTGGTGGCCGCGCCCGAATATATAACGCGCCACAGCGCCCCGGCGGGGCCGCAGGACCTGGGCGGTCATGACTTCGTGCGGGTCGGCGGCCTGTTCGCCAACGGCCGGCTGCCCCTGGTGGTCGATGACGGGACCGCCATCGCCGCGCCGATACGGATACGCATGAGCCTCGGCCACTGGCGGCCGGCGCACGCCCTGCTGCTGGGCGGGGCCGGTATCGGTGTGTTGCAGGCGCCGGTGTGCGCGGCGGATGTGGCGGCGGGCCGGTTGGTGCCGCTGCTGCCCGGGTATACGGTGCCGGGCTTCGACCTGCAGGCGCTCTATCCCGTCAGCCGGCAGGTGTCGCCCAAGGTGCGGATGGTGCTGGACCTGCTGCGGCAGGAACTGCCGGCGCTGCTGTGACTCTGTTCAGGGCCTGAGGATTTTCAGGGCCTGAGGATTTCCACCACCCGGGCCACGGGGCGCTCGGCGCCGGGCAGGGTGAGGGCCAGGTGGGCTAGGCGGCCATAGAGCGCCTCGCCTTCCGCCCCGCCCAGCAGGCGGACCAGTGCCGCGTCGGCCGCCAGGGTGAAGAACAGCCGCGGCCGGCTGAGGAAGGGCAGGCCGGCATCGGACAGCAGGGTGCCGAAGGGCGTCTTTTCCGCCAGCGCCTCCGCCGCCACCGGTGGGGGCAGGGCCAGCAGGTCGACGCTCAGCAGGCCCAATGCCAGCGGGCGGCCATCGGCGCGCGCTGCCAGGATGACGAGCCTGCGCAGGCGATCGAGGCCGGGGGCCTGGTCGCGGGTGCGGGCCTGGACATTGACGCCGACTGGGCCGCCGGCGTGACGGGCCAGGGCCGCGGTCATGCCGTCGACATGGTCCAGGCGCGGGCGCACCACGTCCGGCAGGGCGTCGGCGGCGACGGCAGTGATCGCCGGCGGTGCCAGGCCCAGGTCGGCATAGCTGAGGGCCAGCGCGGCGCGGGCCTCCGCCAGGGGGGGCTCAGCAGGAAGGTCGGTGGGGGCGAACATGGGCCGCACCATAGGCGTGGGGGCCCGGCACTGCCAAGCGCCCGGCGCGGGGGACCCCTTTCGTTCCCGCAGGGCGGGCGCCCGCGCTTCGGGGTTGAAATCGCCGGGGCGGCGGAGTATCACACCGGCCATCGTCAATCCCACACGTGGGCTTGCGGGGCGTCCTTATTATCTGGGCGGTCCGCTTCCGGTGTCTCAAGGCCAGGTGGCCGAGGGGCATTGCCCACGGAGGCCAAACCGGAGAAAGGTTCCGTTTCATGGCTATGCCTACCTTTACCATGCGCCAGCTGCTGGAAGCCGGCGTGCATTTCGGTCACCACACCCGTCGCTGGAACCCGAAGATGGCCCCGTACATCTTCGGTGTGCGCAACGGCGTGCACATCATCGACCTGGAGCAGTCGGTTCCCATGCTGCACCGCGCCATGCAGGCTGTGCGTGACGTGGTCGCCGGCGGTGGCCGCGTCCTGTTCGTCGGCACCAAG
The DNA here is from genome assembly GCF_029594735.1 of Nitrospirillum amazonense. Classification (NCBI taxonomy): domain Bacteria; kingdom Pseudomonadati; phylum Pseudomonadota; class Alphaproteobacteria; order Rhodospirillales; family Azospirillaceae; genus Nitrospirillum; species Nitrospirillum amazonense. The sequence goes on along the minus strand of NZ_JARPAF010000002.1, from coordinate 1,862,942 downwards.
CGCCAGGCCCAGGAGAAGGTGGCCGAGGCTGCTGGCCGTTGCGGCCAGTACTACGTCAACCACCGTTGGCTCGGCGGCATGCTGACCAACTGGAAGACCATCTCCCAGTCCATTAAGCGCCTGCGCGAGATGGATGAGCTGCTGGGCGGCCAGATCGCCGGCCTGACCAAGAAGGAACTGCTGAACCGCACCCGTGACCGCGACAAGCTGGAGCGGGCGCTGGGCGGCATCAAGGAGATGGGCGGCCTGCCGGACATCCTGGTCATCATCGACACCAACAAGGAGTCGCTGGCCGTTCAGGAAGCCAACAAGCTGGGCATCCCCGTGGTGGCCGTGCTGGACAGCAACAGCAACCCCGACGGCGTGACCTTCCCCATCCCCGGCAACGACGACGCCCTGCGCGCCATCGAGCTGTACTGCGAGCTGATCTCCGGCGCTGTGCTGGATGGCCTGCACGCTGAGATGGCCGCGTCGGGCATCGACGTCGGCGCTTCGGAAGAGGCCCCGGTGGAAGAGATCCCCGCCGAGGAAGCCGAAGTCGCGGCCGAGGCCTAAGGCTTAAGCGAACGGCCGGGCCGGGGCTCCGTTCACGGGGGTCCGGTCCGGCCGGCTTGCTGTCCGGGGGCGGTGCCCTTGGACTGTCCGGGTCCCCGGGGTGCGTCAAACCATCCCGCCCCCGGCCGACCACCGCCCCGCTTCGGGGCGGCTGTCATATGGGTGGCCCCCCGCCGGGGTGGCGACCCCACGAATTTCCGGATGCGGACGGCGACGTCCCTCCGATCCCTGATCAAAATCCCTGCGGACGCCCGTCCGCCCTGACGCGATGAGAGAGGCGAAGATGGCTGAGATTACGGCTGCGCTCGTTAAGGAGCTGCGCGAAAAGACCGGCGCCGGCATGATGGACTGCAAGAAGGCCCTGAACGAGGTCGCCGGCGACATCGAGGGCGCCGTCGACTGGCTGCGCAAGAAGGGTCTGGCCGCCGCCGCCAAGAAGGCCGGCCGCGTCGCCGCCGAGGGCCTGGTCGGTGTCGCCTCCCAGGGCACCGTCGGCGCCGCCGTCGAGATCAACGCCGAGACCGACTTCGTCGCCCGCAACGACCTGTTCCAGGCCCTGGTGTCCGGCGTGACCAAGCTGGCGCTGGCCGATGCCGACGTCGAGTCCCTGAAGGGCCAGGCTTTCGGTAACGGCCGCACCGTCGCGGAAGAGCTGACCCACCTGGTCGCCACCATCGGCGAGAACATGAACCTGCGCCGCGCCGCCCGCCTGTCGGTCACCGACGGCGTCGTCGCCACCTATGTCCACAACGCCCTGACCGGCGGCCTGGGCAAGATCGGCGTGCTGGTGGCCCTGGAGTCGACCGGCGACAAGGCCAAGCTGCAGGAGCTGGGCCGCCAGATCGCCATGCACATCGCCGCCGCCCGTCCGGAAGCCCTGGACATCGCCGACGTCGATACCGCCGCCCTGGACCGTGAGCGCAACGTGCTGGCCGACCAGGCCCGCGCCTCCGGCAAGGCCGAGGACATCATCGCGAAGATGGTGGAAGGCCGCCTGCGCAAGTACTACGAGGAAGTGGTGCTGCTGGAGCAGACCTACGTCATCGACCAGGAGACCAAGATCCGCAAGGTCGTCGAGAATGCCGCCAAGGACGTGGGCGCCCCGGTGAAGCTGACCGGCTTCGTGCGCTTCGTGCTGGGCGACGGCATCGAAAAGGAAGAGAGCGATTTCGCGGCCGAAGTGGCCTCGATGGCGCGCTGATCCCACAGCCGACTTGAGTTGAGTATGACCGGCGCGTCCAGTGATGGGCGCGCCGGTTTCTTGGGTGCCCCCACCATGGCGGCGCCCCCCGGCCATCCCCGGCACCATTTCTGTGTCAGCCCCGGATGGCGATTTTCCTGACAATTCCAGGTGAGTAGAGTGGCCGCCGGCGTGATCGTCCGCGCCGCTCTTTCGTGTGCCTCGGACCCGGCGTCATTTTGACGGCACAATTCGGGGCTCTGTTGTGCTGCCCTCCCGCAACGCCAGACTTGGCGGCGGGGGCAAGTTTGCAGTAGAGCTAACCCGGATCTGACCCCGGACACTCGTGGCTTCCCAACCCGGCTTGCCGCCGGGCCCACCAACTGGCGAGAGGACCTGACCCCGTGGCTGCCCGATACAAACGCGTGCTATTGAAAATCTCGGGCGAGGCGCTGATGGGGGACCGTGAATTCGGTCTCGACCAGAAGGTCGTCAACCGCGTCGCCAACGAGGTGAAGACCGTCGTCCAGATGGGTGTCGAGGTTTGCCTGGTCATCGGCGGCGGCAACATTTTCCGTGGCGTCTCGGGCGCCGCGTCTGGCATGGAACGCGCCACGGCCGACAACATGGGCATGCTGGCCACCGTCATGAACGCCTTGGCCATGCAGAGCGCGCTGGAGCGCATCGACGTGCCCACCCGCGTGCAGTCCGCCATCCCCATGGCCAGCGTGTGTGAGCCCTTCATCCGCCGCCGCGCCGTGCGCCACATGGAAAAGGGCAGGGTGGTGATTTTCGCCGCCGGCACCGGCAACCCCTTCTTCACCACCGACACGGCCGCGGCATTGCGCGCCTCGGAAATGGGCTGCGAGGCCCTGCTGAAGGGCACCAAGGTGGATGGCGTCTACACCGCCGATCCCAAGAAGGATCCCACGGCCGAGCGCCTGAGTTCCCTGAGCTACCTACACGTGCTGTCCAACGACCTGCAGGTCATGGACGCGACGGCGATTTCGCTGGCGCGTGAGAACAACATTCCTATTCTCGTCTTTTCCATCCATCAGGAAGGCGGTTTCGCCGAAGTCATGGATGGAAGGGGTCATTTCACGATCATTACGGAAGAAGAGGCTTGAACGTGGCCGCCCCCGATATCGATGGCATCAGCCGGCGCATGGATGGCGCCGTTGACAACCTGCGCAAGGAATTTGCCGGCCTGCGCACCGGCCGCGCGTCGGCCAACCTGCTGGATCCGGTGCAGGTGGAGGCCTACGGCTCCAGCATGCCCCTGAACCAGGTCGCCACCGTCAGCGTGCCTGAGCCCCGGCTGATCACCGTGCAGGTGTGGGACCGCAGCATGGTGAAGGCCACCGAGAAGGCCATCCGCGAGGCCGGCCTGGGCCTGAACCCGCAGACCGACGGCAACACCATCCGCGTGCCGATCCCGGACCTGAACCAGGAACGCCGCCAGGAACTGGTGAAGGTGGCCAACAAGTATGCCGAGCAGGCCCGCGTCGCCGTGCGCAATGTGCGCCGCGACGGCATGGACCACCTGAAGAAGCTGCAGAAGGACGGTGACCTGTCCGAGGACGAGCACAAGACGTGGTCGGACAAGGTGCAGGCCCTGACCGACGCGCACATCAAGAAGATCGATGAGGCGTTCGCAGCCAAGGAAAAGGACATCACCCAGATCTGAGGTGGCGTCCCAGGTTCGCTTTCATTTCTACCCGTCCCGGTTCCTGTTTCTTCGAGAGTCCCATGTCCGGTGCCGCAGTGCCCCTGAACGTCCGCCCGCCCGCCCATATCGCCATCATCATGGATGGCAATGGGCGCTGGGCGACGCGCCGGGGCCTGCCCCGCACCGCCGGCCACAAAAAGGGTGTGGAGGCGGTGCGGCGTGTGCTGGAGGCGGCGCGGGAACTGGGCGTGTCCTACCTCACCCTGTTCAGCTTCTCGTCCGAGAACTGGAGCCGGCCCGAGGGCGAGGTCAGCGAACTGATGCACCTGCTGCGGTTCTACCTGCGGGGGGAGATCGCCACCCTGCACAAGAACGGCGTGCGGCTGCGCATCATCGGCGACCGGTCGCGCCTGGCGCCCGACATCGTCACGCTGATCCAGAACGCCGAGGCCCTGACGGCCAACAACACCGGCCTGACGTTGGTGATGGCGCTCAGCTACGGCTCGCGCCAGGAAATCGCCAACGCCGCCCGCCATTTGGCGGAAGAGGTGAAGGCCGGGCGCATGACGGCCGACCAGGTGACGGTGGAAAGCCTGGGCGCCTCGCTCTATACCCAGGACATCCCCGATCCGGACCTGGTGATCCGCACCAGCGGGGAAAAGCGCATCAGCAATTTCCTGCTGTGGCAGATGGCCTATGCGGAGCTGGTGTTCGTGGAAACGCTGTGGCCGGATTTCGGTCGCCAGGAATTGGATGACGCCATCCAGGAATTCCATCGGCGCGACCGCCGGTATGGGGCAACGGTTGGAACGCGCTGAAGGGCTGTTGGCCAAGCTGCCGGGTGATCTGAAGACCCGTATCTTCTCCGCTTTGGTCCTGGGGCCCCCGGTCCTGGTGGCCGTGTGGCTGGGCGGCATCGTCTTCCAGCTGGTGCTGGTGGCGGTCGCCGTCATCGCCGGTCTGGAATGGCTGCGCCTGGTGGTGCCGGGGCGCCAGCCCTGGGCCACGACCATGGGGCTGATGACCATCCTGGTCACCCTCAGTGGCGAGTTCGTGGCCGGGCCGCTGTACGGCCTGGTTCTGCTGGCGGCGCAGACAGCGCTGCTGTGGTGGGCCGCCGCTGGCGGTCATCCGCGCGTGCCGGAGGCGGAGGGCGCGGGGGCCAACGAGGGGGGGGAGGCCGGCCGGCTGCCGGCGCCCATCCTGTTCGCGCTGATCGTGCCTTACGTCGGCGGCGGCTGTCTGGCTCTGGACTGGATCCGCAACCGGGCGGGCCCTGACGCCCCCTGGCTGTTTCTGTTCCTGCTGCTGGCCATCTGGGCCACCGACATCGGCGCCTATGCCGCCGGCCGCACCATCGGGGGCCCCAAGCTGGCGCCACGCATCAGCCCGAAGAAGACCTGGGCGGGCCTTTTGGGCGGCATGGCGGCCGCGGCTTTGGTAGGTTTGGCCCTGTCGCCGCTGGCCACCGTGTCCTCGCCCGGCGCCGGCGCCCTGGTGGCGGCCGTCATCGCGGTGGTGGGCCAGGCAGGCGACCTGTTCGAATCGTATATGAAGCGCCGGTGCGACGTGAAGGACAGCGGCTCGCTGATCCCCGGGCATGGCGGATTGTTGGATCGCATTGATGGGCTGGTCATGGCGGCGCCGGTGTTCGCGCTGTTCCACGCCCTGATTGGGGAGAATGGGTCATGGTGGTGAGTTCCCTGCAGGCCATTGCGGCGCCCAAGAGGGGGGCAGCGGAGGCGGCGGCCGCCGCCGTTCCCGCCGCGCGCACGGTGACCATCCTGGGCTCCACCGGCTCGGTGGGCTGCAACACGGTCGAGCTGGTCGCGGCCGATCCGGAGAAGTACCAGGTCGAGGCGCTGGTCGCCCGCAAGAACGTGGACCTGCTGGCCCGCCAGGCCAAGGAGCTGCGCGCCAAGGCCGCCGTGGTGGCGGATGAGGCCCACTACGCGGCCTTGAAGGACGCGCTCTCCGGCACCGGCATCGAGGTCGCCGCCGGCGCCCAGGCGGTGGTGGAAGCCGCCGCGCGGCCTGCGGACTGGGTCATGGCCGCCATCGTCGGCGCCGCCGGCATGGAGCCGACGCTGGCCGCCGCCCGCCGCGGCGCCACCGTGGCCTTCGCCAATAAGGAGGTGCTGGTCTGCGCCGGCTCGCTGATGATGGCCGAGGTGAAGCGCCATGGCGCCACCCTGCTGCCGGTGGACAGCGAGCACAGCGCCATCTTCCAGGTCTTCGACTCCGAGCGGGTGGAGGGCGTGAGCCGCCTGATCCTGACCGCCTCGGGCGGCCCCTTCCGCAACAAGACGCGCGAGGACATGGCCCGTGCCACGGTGAAGGAGGCGGTGGCCCACCCCACCTGGGACATGGGCGCCAAGATCTCGGTCGACAGCGCCACCATGATGAACAAGGGGCTGGAGGTCATCGAGGCCCACCATCTGTTCGGCATGCCCGAGGATAAGATCGACGTGCTGGTCCACCCGCAGTCGGTGGTGCACAGCCTGGTGGAATATGTCGATGGTTCCGTCCTGGCGCAGCTGGGCACGCCGGACATGCGCACGCCCATCGCCGTGGCCCTGGGCTGGCCGCGCCGCATCGCCACCCCGGGTGATCGCCTGGATCTGGTGACCGCCGGCCATCTGGAGTTCTACGCGCCCGATCCGGAGAAGTTCCCGGCGCTGCGCCTGGCGCGCGAGGCCATGCGGGCCGGCGGCTGCGCCGCCTGTGTCATGAACGCCGCCAATGAGGTGGCCGTGGCCGCTTTCCTGGATGGCCGCATCGGCTTCCTGGATATCGAGCGTATTGTCGAGCACGCGATGACGACGGTGCCGCATTCCCGCCTTAATTCACTGGACGATGTGCGCGAAGTCGATACCGTTGCGCGGCGGGTTGCGGCTGAAGCGATTCAGGCGCGATAGGAAACGGGGGTCCCGGCCGTTCAAGGATGACCGGGGCCTGCCGGCCAGGTTGCGAAGCCGCTGCCGGTGACGTTTTGTTCACCAACGCGGCGCACCATCGCGACCAGGCAAACAGGCCCTCTTCTCATGCGTGTCCCAGTTTTTCGCGCCGGAAGGCGGGGTGAGGCGGGGAAGCCCTGAAGGAGGGGGTGTTATTGGAGTTTGGGACGATGCATCAGATCGTGAACTACGCCAGCACCTATGGGGGCACCTTCCTGGTGGTCTTGACCGTCCTCGTGTTCGTGCACGAGTTCGGCCATTACTACATCGCGCGCCGCAACGGCGTGCGGGTGGATGTGTTCTCCATCGGCTTCGGTCCGGAAATCTGGGGTTTCAACGACCGCGCCGGCACGCGCTGGAAGTTCAGCCTGATCCCGCTGGGCGGCTACGTGAAGATGTTCGGTGACGCCGATGCCGCCAGCCGGCCCGGCGCCGAGACCCGCTCCATGACGCCGGAAGAACGCGCGGTATCCTTCCACTACAAGCGGGTGGGCCAGCGCGCCGCCATCGTGGTGGCGGGCCCCATGGCCAATTTCTTGTTCGCCATCGTGGCCCTGTCGCTGCTGTTCATGTTCTACGGCCAGCCCTACACGCCCGCCGTGCTGCAACAGGTGGAGCCCGACAGCGCCGCCGCGGTGGCCGGCCTGCAGGCGGGCGACCGCGTGCTGGAACTGGGCGGCCACAAGATCGAGCGGTTCGAGGATCTGCAGCAGATCATCGCCCTTAATCCGGATGTGACGCTGGATGTGAAGGTGCAGCGCGGCGACGCGCAGATGGATCTGCGCGTCACGCCGCGCGCCGTGGAATCGGAAGACCGCTTCGGCAACAAGAGCCGCATCGGCCGCCTGGGCGTCATCCGCGGGCAGGACGAATACCACCGCCGCGACCCGCTGAACGCCGTGTGGGCGGCGTGCAAGGCGACCTGGGCCCTGATCACCGGCACGCTGGACGCCGTGGGTCAAATGATCGCGGGCAGCCATGGCACCGAGGATCTGGGCGGGCCGCTGCGCATCGTGCAGATGTCCGGGCAGATGGCGCAGTTGGGCTTGGTCCAGGTCATCTGGTTCATGACCGTGCTGTCGGTGAACCTGGGCCTGATCAATCTCTTCCCCGTCCCCATGCTGGACGGCGGGCATCTTATGTACTATGGCCTGGAAGCTTTGCGGGGCCGTCCCCTGGGCGAGCGCGCTCAGGAATATGGTTTCCGGATCGGCCTGGCTTTGGTACTTAGTCTCATGATTTTCGCCACTTGGAACGATCTGATCCACTTTGGCGTGGGCAGTTTCGTTAAGTCTCTGATTTCCAAAGTTTGACCGGGGGAAATAATTGGGTTCGGTTTCGAGAGTAGCGGCGCTGTGCCTGGCTATCGCCGGCACCACCGCAACGTCAGCTGTCGCTCTTTCGTCCGGTGCCTGGGCTCAGGAGATCCTGTCCGGTGGCGTCATCAAGGACATCCGCGTCGAAGGCACCCAGCGTATCGAGCAGGCCACGGTCCGCTCCTACCTGGTCGTGTCGCAGGGTGATGCCTTCAATCCGGACAAGATCGATGAATCGCTGAAGGCCCTGTTCGCCACCGGCCTGTTCGCCGACGTGACCCTGCGCCGCGACGGCGACACCCTGGTGGTGGCCGTGGTCGAGAACCCGATCATCAACCGCGTGGTCTTCGAAGGGAACAAGCGCGTCAAGACCGAGGACCTGCAGTCCGAAGTCCAGCTGCGCTCGCGCCTGGTGTTCACCCGGTCCCGCGTGCAGCAGGACGTGCAGCGCATGCTGGACGTCTACCGCCGTAACGGCCGTTTCGCCGCGCGCATCGAACCCAAGATTGTCCAGCTGGAACAGAACCGCGTCGACCTCGTGTTCGAGATCGACGAAGGCCCGCTGACCGGCGTGCAGCTGATCAGCTTCATCAACAACAACATCTATGACGACAGCGAACTGCGTGACGTCATGGTGACCAAGGAATCGCGTTGGTGGCGCTTCCTGTCCAGCGACGACACCTACGACCCCGATCGTCTGGCCTATGACAAGGAACAGATCCGCCGCTTCTACTTCCGCAACGGCTACCCCGATTTCCGGGTGATGTCGTCGGTCGCGGAACTGACGCCGTCGCGCGACAAGTTCTTCATCACCATGGCCCTGGACGAGGGTAAGCGCTACAAGTTCGGCAAGATCGAACTGACCAGCGCCATCAAGGACATCGATCTGGCGCCCCTGCGGGAGGTGATCGAGACCAAGGAAGGCGACTGGTTCAACGCCGACAAGATCGAAAGCACGATCAACAAGCTGCAGGACAAGCTGGGCGACCAGCAGTACGCGTTCGTGCAGGTGGATCCCAATGAGGAACGCCACGCCGACACGCAGACCGTCGACCTGCACTTCGAGATCAACCCCAGCCCGCGCGTGTTCGTCGAGCGCATCGACATCAACGGCAACCTCATCACCCTGGACAAGGTGGTGCGGCGCGAGCTGCTGCTGGCCGAAGGCGACCCCTTCAACGCGTCCAAGGTCAAGCGCTCCGAGCAGCGCGTGAAGGATCTGGGCTTCTTCGACGACGTCAAGATCAAGCCGAGCGAAGGCAGCACGCCCGACCAGGCGGTGCTGACCGTCGACCTCAGCGAGCAGTCCACCGGCGAAATCCAGGTGGGCCTGGGTTACTCCACCACCGAAGGCGCGCTGATCGATTTCTCGATCCGCCAGCGCAACTTCCTGGGTACGGGCCAAGACATCCGTTTCTCGACGATGTGGTCCTACTACTCCAAGGAATTCACCATCTCCTATACCGATCCCTATTTCATGAACCGGGATCTGGCGATGGGCGTGGACCTGTTCCGCACGGACCGCAACGCCAACACGACGGAAGAGTCCTACAGCTACGACATGTCCAGTACGGGCTTCGACATCCGTGCCGGCTTCCCCATCTCCGACCGCTTGCGCGAACTGGTGACCTACACGCTGTCCCACACCCGGATCAGCGACATCACCTATGAAACCACGCGCTTTGTGCAGGAGCAGGTGGGCGCGACGACCACCTCGTCCGTCCAGTCGGCCCTGACGTTCGATGCCCGTGACAGCCGCCTGAAGCCGACCTCCGGCTACTATTTCACCGTCACCAACCAGGTGGCGGGCCTGGGTGGCAGCGTGCACTTCCTGCGCAACCGTCTGACCTCGGGCATCTACTTCCCGCTGTTCAGCAATGTCGTGCTGAAGGTCGAAGGTGAAATCGGCTACATCCTGGGCTTGGGCGGCGAATTCGTGCGCATTCAGGACCGCTTCTTCTTGGGTGGCGATACCCTGCGCGGCTTCCAGGTGGCCGGCGTCGGCCCCCGCGCCTTCAGCAGCAACGGCGGCAACGACGCCCTGGGCGGCAAGCGGCTGGTGCGCGGCACATCGGAAGTCACCTTCCCGCTGGGCCTGCCGGAGGAACTGGGCGTGGACTTCCACGTCTTCACCGATATCGGTGCCCTGGACCAGAGCGGTGAGTCGCCGTTGCCGGGTGACGATTTCCATGATGAGTTCGCGTTCCGCGCCTCCTCGGGCGTGGGCGTGTCGTGGAAGTCGCCGTTCGGCCCCATCCGCATCGACCTGGCCTATCCGTGGATGAAGAAGAGCTACGACCGCATTCAGCAGTTCCGCTTCAGCTTCGGTTCGCAGTTCTAAGAACGAAGGGACGGGACAAGATGGCGTTCGCACGCCGCACCACACCCCCGGCCGTTTGCCTTTCCCATGCGAGGGCCGCCTTGGCGGCCCTCGTTCTTGGTTTTGGGGGCTTGGCGCCCTTGGAGGCCGCCTTGGCGGCAGCCCCGGCCAAGGCGGCGGCCAAGCCCGTGGCTAGCGACAGCCAGCAGAAGCCGGTGACGAACATCGCCGTGGTCGACGTGCAGTTCCTGCTGGAAAAGTGCTCCGCCATGCAGAGCATGAAGCGACAGGACAGCGAGCAGACGCAGAAGTTCCAGGCGGAGCAGTCGCAGCAGGAACAGTTCCTGCGGCAGGCGGAAAAGGAACTGGCCAGCCAGCGGACCAAGCTGGGGCAGGAGGACTTCGACGCCAAGCGCAAGGATTTCGAACAGCAGGTGGCGGAGGTGCAGCGGCGCCTGCAGGAACGCAAGCGCCAGTTGGACAACGCCTTCGCCGCCGCCAGCGCCCAACTGCGCGACAACATGGTGCGCGTGGTGGGCGAGGTGGCGCGCGAGAACGGCTTCACGCTGGTCATTCCGCGCTCCAACATCATCTACATGGCGGACGACGCGCTGGACATCACCAACACCGTGTTGTCACGCTTGAACGCCACGTTGCCGCAGATCACGGTCAACGTTCCGAACTGACCGGCACCCGGGCGCCCTCTCGAAGGGATGGCGCGTCCGGGCGCGGTCGCTGCCGTTGAAAGGTGCCGTTCCCATGGCCGATCCCCGTTTCTTCAACCGGGCCGGGCCCTATACCCTTGCCGAGCTGGCGCGGCGCTCCGGCGCCGAGGTGGCGCCGGGCAGCGACCCGGACCTGATGCTGAATGACGTCGCCGCGTTGGATACCGCGGAGCCGGGCCAGCTGAGCTTCCTGGACAACAAGAAATACGTGGCCGCCTTCAGCGCCACGCGGGCGGGCGCGGTGGTGGTGCATCCGGCGCTCGCGCCCAAGGCGCCGGCGGGCGTGGCGCTGCTGTTGTCGCGCAACCCTTACAAGGCCTACGCCTTGTGCGCCCAGGCCTTCTATCCGGCGACCGCCCCGTCAGGGACGATCAGCGTCGGCGCCCATGTCGACCCCAGCGCCGAGGTGGGTGAGGGGACGGACATCGCGGCGGGCGCGGTGGTGGAGGCGGGGGCCGTCATCGGCGCCCGCTGCCGCATTGGCCCCAACGCCACCATCGGCGTGAACGTGCGGCTGGGGGACGACACCGTCATCGGCGCCAATGCCTCGCTGACCCACTGCATCCTGGGGTCTCGGGTCACGATATATCCCGGCGCCCGCATCGGCCAGGACGGCTTCGGCTTCGCCATGGATCTGGCCGGCCACGTGCGCGTGCCGCAGATGGGCCGGGTGCTGATCGAGGATGACGTGGAAATCGGTGCCAACGCCACGGTGGACCGGGGGGCCGGGCCCGACACGGTCATTGGACGGGGCTGTATGATTGATAATTTGGTGCAAATCGGGCACAACGTGCACCTCGGTGCCGGCTGCGTCATCGTGGCCCAGGCGGGGATATCGGGCAGCACCAAGCTGGATCATCATGTCGTGCTGGCGGCACAGGCCGGCGTGACGGGGCATTTGAAGATCGGCGCCGGCGCGCAGATCGCGGCACAAAGCGGTGTCATGCGGGACGTGGGGCCGGGGGAAAAGGTCGGCGGTTCGCCGGCCGTGCCCATGCGGCAATGGTTGCGCCAGGTAGCGGCGCTGGGCCGCCTGGTGCGGGGTAGGAATGAAGGTGATGGACGTGACGACTGAAGAGCAGAAGGTTCCTGGCAAGGTACCCGATTTGGACATCCTGCGGATCATGCAGATGATCCCGCACCGCTATCCTATGCTGTTGATCGACAAGATCGTCGACATCATCACGGGTGAGAGCTGCACGGGCATCAAGAACGTCACGATCAACGAGCCGTTCTTCACCGGCCACTTCCCGCAGAAGCCCGTCATGCCGGGCGTCATGATCGTGGAGGCCATGGCCCAGACCTCGGCCGTGCTGGTCATGCACACGCTGGGTGAGTCGGCGGAAGGCAAGCTGGTCTACTTCATGTCCATTGAGGAGGCAAAGTTCCGCCGCCCGGTGGTGCCGGGCGACCGTGTCGAGATCAAGGTCCAGAAGATCCAGAACCGCCGCAACGTGTGGAAGTTCAAGGGTGAGGCCTGGGTGGACGGCCAGCTGTGCGCCGAGGCCACCTACGCCGCCATGATCGTGATGGACAGCTAGGCCTTATCCGTGATGAGCGAGACCGTGATCCACCCGACCGCCGTGGTCGATGCCGGCGCCCAGATCGGCGCCGGGGTCAAGATCGGCCCCTACTGCGTGGTCGGTGCCCACGTCACGCTGGGGGACGGCGTCGATCTGAAAAGCCATGTGGTGGTGGAAGGCCGCACCCAAGTGGGCGCCGGCACCGTCATCTATCCCTTCGCCTCCATCGGTCACGCCCCCCAGGACCTGAAGTTCAAGGGGGAGCCGGCGGAGCTGATCATCGGCCGCAACAACCGGATCCGTGAGCATGTGACCATGCACATCGGCACCGAAGGCGGCGGCATGGTCACCCGCGTGGGCGATGGCTGCCTGTTCATGGCCTCGTCCCACGTGGCGCACGACTGCATCGTGGGCGACAACGTCATCCTGGCCAACAACGCCACCCTGGGCGGCCATGTCGAGGTGGGGGACAACGCCATCCTGGGGGGGCTCTCGGCCGTGCACCAGTGGGTGCGCATCGGCGCCCACGCTATGATCGGCGGCATGTCGGGCGTGGAAAGCGACGTCATTCCCTATGGCCTGGTGAAGGGCGACCGCGCCTTCCTGGCTGGGCTGAACCTGGTGGGGCTGACCCGCCGCGGCTTCACCCGCGAGGATGTGAACGCCCTGCGCACCGCCTTTGATGGCATCTTCGGCCATGAAGGCACGCTGGCCGACCGCATGGCGGCGGTGGAAAGCGCGCACCCCACGCCCGTGGTCGGGGAAGTGCTGGCCTTTATCCGCGGCCGTGGCGGCCGCGCCCTGTGCCAGCCGCGCTGATGCCGGACACCCCCGTAAAACTGGGGATCCTGGCGGGGGGCGGCGACCTGCCCAGCCGGCTGGTCGACACCTGCCGCGCCCTGGGGCGCCCGGTTTTCGTCGTGGCCCTCGACGGCCAAGGCGCCACCGTGCCCCCTGACGTGCCCCAGGCGACCTTCCGCATCGGCGCCGCCGGCGCCATCCTGGACCGGCTGCGCGCCGAAGGCGTGGGGGAGATCGTGCTGGCCGGCCGCGTGCGCCGGCCCAGCCTGGCCGAAATGCGCCCCGACTGGTTCGCCGCCAAGTTCTTCGCCCGCATCGGCGCCAAGGCGTTGGGCGATGACGGCATCCTGCGCGCCCTGGTGGCGACGCTGGAGGAGGAGGGGTTCGCCGTCGTGGCCGTGCAAACCCTGGTGCAGGGGCTGCTGAGCCCCGCCGGCCCCATGGGCGCCCTGGCGCCTGACGCCGCTGCCGAGGCCGACATCCACCACGGCGTGGCCGTGGCCCGCACCCTGGGCCTGCTGGACGTGGGCCAGGCGGTGGTGGTGCAGCAGGGCTTGGTGCTGGGGGTTGAGGCCATCGAGGGCACCGACGCCCTGATCGAACGCTGCGGCGGGCTGCGCCGCGAGGGGCCTGGCCCCATCCTGATCAAAATGCGCAAACCCCAGCAGGACATCCGCCTGGATCTGCCCACCATCGGCGTTACAACGGTGCAGAAGGCGGCGGCCCATGGCTTCCGCGGCATCGCGGTGGAGGCTGGCGGCACCCTGACCTTGGGCACTGAACAGGTGGCCCAGGCGGCGGATGCCGCCGGCCTGTTTGTCACCGGTATCGTTACGGAGGCGGTATGAACGAGGATGTGCCTTTGGTCTTCCTCGTCGCGGGGGAACCGTCGGGCGACGTGCTGGGCGGCCGGCTCATGCTGGCCCTGAAGCAGGAAACATTTGGCGCCATCCGCTTCGCCGGCATCGGCGGGGAGCGCATGAAGGCGCAAGGCCTGAAAAGCCTGTTCCCTATGGAGGAATTGGCCCTGTTCGGCCTGGCGGAACTGCTGCCCAAGCTGCCCAGCCTGCTGCGGCGTATGAAGCAGACGGAACAGGCCATCCTGGACATGAAGCCGGCGGCGGTGGTGACCATCGACGCGCCGGACTTCTGCTTCCGCGTGGCGCGCCGGGTCAAGAAGGCCAACCCGGACATTCCCCTGATCCATTACGTGGCGCCCACCGTCTGGGCTTGGCGTCCGGGGCGTGCCGCCAAGATCGCCAAGTTTCTGGACCATCTGCTGGCGCTGCTGCCGTTCGAACCCCCCTATTTCGAGAAGGCTGGCCTGGACTGCAGCTTCGTGGGCCACCCCATCGTGGAGAGCGGCGCCGACGCCGGCGACGCCGACCGCTTTCGCGCCAAGCACGACCTGGAATCCGACACCCGGATCGTCACCATCCTCCCGGGCAGTCGCCGCAGCGAGGTGACCAAGCTGCTGCCTGATTTCAAGGGCGCGCTGGATATCCTGGCGCCGCGCCTGCCGCGCGTGGTGGCGGCCGTGCCCACGGTGCCGGCCACCAGGGCCCTGGTGGAGGAGGCGGTGAAAAGCTGGCCGCTGCCCGCCGTGGTGGTGGAGGGCGACCAGGACAAGTACGACGCCTTCGCCGCCAGCGAGGCCGCCCTGGCCGCGTCCGGCACGGTGGCGCTGGAACTGGCGCTGGCCCGGCTGCCCGCCGTCATCGCCTATCGCATCCACCCGCTGACCTACCGGCTTTATCGCGGCCTGATCAAGGTGCGCTTCGTCAACCTGGTCAACATCATGCTGAACCGCATGCTGGTGCCGGAGTTGCTGCAGGAGGAATGCCGGCCGTCACGCCTGGCGGAGGCCTTGGGCCGCCTGCTGGACGATCCCGCCGCCCGCCAGGAACAGATCGAGGGCGTGGCCGAAGTGGCTGCCTGGCTGGGCCAGGGTGATACGCCGCCCAGCCGCCGCGCGGCTGAGGTTGTCATGCGGGTGATCCACACCCGCGCGCGCGAGGCGGAGCAGACAGGGCTCTGACGCACCATCACCAGCATGAGCCAAGCTCATGCCAGTATGCTTAACCCCTCCGGGCGGCGCGCCGGGCGCCGGCCACGCACAGCACCACGACCAAGGCCGTGCCCAGAATGGCCGGACCCACGGGTTCGCCCAGCAGCAGGGCCGCCAGGCCGAAGCTGCAAAAGGGCTGCAGCAGCTGAATCTGTCCCACCGCCGCCGTGCCGCCCAGGCCCAGGCCGTGATACCAGAAGAAAAAGCCGATCAGCATGCTGAACAGGGTGACATAGCCCAGCGCCACCCAAGCGCTCGCCGGTACGGACTGCCAGTCAGCGGGGAAGGTGGCCCAGGCCAACGGCGCCATGAGGGGCAGGGACAGCACCAGCGCCCAGCAGATGACGGGCCAGCCGCCCAGGTAGCGCGACAGCCGGGCCCCTTCCGCATAGGCCAGGCCGCAGACGATCACGGCCAGGATCATGAGCCCGTCGCCGGGCGCCAGGTGAAAGCCGCCGGCCAGGATGGCGGGCGCCAAGGCATAGGCCGCGATGGCCGCCGCACCCGCACAAGAGAACAGCCAGAAGGCCGCCCGGGGCCGGTCGCCGCCGCGCAGCGCGCCGAAGACGGCGGTGGAGATGGGCAACAGGCCGCTGAAGACGACGGCGTGCGTGCTGGGCATCCAGTGCAGGGCCAGGGCCGACAGCAGGGGGAAGCCGATGACGGCGCCCCCGGCCACCACCGCCAAGCCAGGCAGGTCGCGCGCCGAAGGCCGCCGGGGACGCAGCGCGGCCAACAGGCCCACGGCGACGACGCCGGCCAGGGCCGCCCGCGCCAGGCTGAGGAAATTGGCGTCCAGCCCGGCCAGGCCGATCTTCGTGACCGGCAGGCTGCCGCTGAAGATGATGACGCCGATCAGGCCGTAGACGAAGCCCGCGGCCGGCTGGCGCGTTGGTGCCGTGGTAAGGGGCGTGGGGACGGTGGTGTCCGTCATGGCAGGGCATCCTGGTTGGTGACGATGCCGATGCTGCCTTCCGCCGGGGTTGGTCACAAGGTATGGTGCAGTACGGTTCTAGCAAACTGTACTGGTTCAAATGGCGATACAGTCGATGGAAGCCCCTGCCGGCATGACCTTGGTGGAAACCGTCATGGCCGAGATTCACGCTAGGGTGGATGGCCGGCTGCTGGCGGCCGGCGCCCGCGCGCCC
This sequence comes from Nitrospirillum amazonense, assembly GCF_029594735.1. Taxonomy (NCBI): domain Bacteria; kingdom Pseudomonadati; phylum Pseudomonadota; class Alphaproteobacteria; order Rhodospirillales; family Azospirillaceae; genus Nitrospirillum; species Nitrospirillum amazonense. The sequence continues at coordinate 1,846,680 of NZ_JARPAF010000002.1, read as the reverse complement.
TCCATCCGCGCCTTGGCGGAGCGGTTGGGCGTGTCCAAGTCCACGGTGGTGGAGGCGTATGATCGCCTGGTGGCGGAGGGCGTGCTGCTGGCGCGCCCAGGCTCCGGCTTTTACGTCGCCAAGCGGGCGGCGCCGCTGGCGCTCATGGGCACGGCGCTCGCCGGGGCGGAGCCGCCACCGGACCGGGCGGTGGACCCGCTGTGGCTGATGCGCCAAGCCCTCGAGCCGGGCGAGGGCGTGCTGAAGCCTGGGTGCGGCTGGCTGCCGGCCGATTGGATGCCGGAACCGGCCATCCGCCGCGCCTTCCGTGCCCTGGCGCGGGCGCCGTCGGCGGCCCTGCTGGATTATGACAACCCCCTGGGCTATCCGGCCCTGCGCCGCCACTTGGCCGACCGTTTCACCGCCCGCGGCATCGCGGCCGCGGCCGACCAGATCCTGCTGACCGACAGCGGCAGCCAGGCCATCGACCTGGTCTGCCGCTACCTGCTGGAACCGGGCGACGTCGTGCTGCTGGATGACCCCTGCTACTACAACTTCAAGACCGTGGTGGGGGCCCACCGTGCCCGTGCCGTGCCGGTGCCCTACACCCCCACCGGGCCGGATCTGGCGGTCTTCGCCCAGGCGGCGGCGACCCATCGGCCGCGCCTCTACATCACCAACGCCGCCCTGCACAATCCCACCGGGGCCAGCCTGACTGCACCGGTGGCGCACAAGCTGCTGACCCTGGCGGCGGCCCACGACATCCTGATCGTCGAGGATGACATCTTCAGCGATTTCGAGGCGGAGCCGTCGCCCCGGCTGGCCGCCTTCGATGGGCTGGAGCGAGTGATCCACATCGGCAGCTTTTCCAAGACGCTGTCGGCAGCGGTACGCTGCGGCTATGTCGTGGCGCGGGATGACTGGATCCAAGGCATCGCCGACGTGAAGCTGGCCACGGCGTTCGGCAACGCCACCACCAATCCACGCATCATCCACCAGCTGCTGACCGACGGCAGCTATCGCCGGCATATGGAGGGTGTACGCGCGCGTCTGGCCGGCGCCATGGGACGTACGGTTCGCCAGCTGGAGGCCTTGGGGCTCAAGCTCTGGGTTGAGCCACGGGGTGGCATGTTCCTGTGGGCGGCCCTGCCGCCGGGCGTGTCGTCGGTGGCGTTGGCCCGCGCGGCGCTGGAGCGCGGGGTGGTGCTGGCGCCCGGTGACGTCTTCAGCCTGACCAATACCGCCGACGGCTTCCTGCGTTTCAACGTCGCCCAGTGCGACAGCCCCCGCATCTTCGAGGTGTTGGCCCAGGCGATGGAGGGGGCCTATGCCGCCCGATAGGCGCCGTCGCACAAGACCGGCGCCGTGGCGCTGACGTCCACCTCAACGGCAAGGTCCACATCATCGGCGTAGCCCCAGCCGGCCAGTTCCCGGCCCGATCGGCTGTCCCGGATGATGTCGGCTAGGTCCGGCCCAGCCGCCCTGTAGGCGTCGCGCGCCACCCGAGCCTCCGCGGAGGTCGACAGGTTCAGCGCCGCAATGATGGCGCCGGCGCCCAGCAGGTCCTCCACCGCCGGCCGCAGGCTGCCGTCCGGCCAGCGTTCACCCGCCGGGATGATGGCGATGTCGCCGCCCTCGGCCAGCATGTGGGCGTGTCGTGCGACGGCTGCGGCATTGCGCAGACAGCCCGCCAGCACCTTCGCTGTGCCGCCTGCCAGGGAAAGCCGGGAGCCATTGGGCGACGGCAGCATGAGTCGGGTACCGGACGTGATGGTGGTGAGGGAGTGGGGCGACAGGCTGAGTTGGCCGCCGGCGTTGCGCGGGGCCGCCAGCACGGCGCCCGCCTCATCAGCGGCGGTTTCGGCCGCCACCGTGTCGCCATAGGGAAAGGGCAGGATGGCCGCGCCGCGGCTGGTTGCGATATCGACGGCCGTGGAAAAGGACAGGATATCGACGATGACCAGCACCGCCACCCGATCCCGCAAGGCCTCCACGCCGGCCAAGCCCCATTCGCTGTGTACGGTTTGGCTCATGATTGTACCTTCGACGTACGCTCCGGCCATCGGCGCGACAGACTTTGTTGCGGGGGTCTTCGGTTGCATGCGCTGATGGCAATGCCAGCAGTGCATGACGATAAACGTGGGTCGGCACGATATGAAGAAAAAGGCCGCCCAGTTACCCGGACGGCCTTTCCAGAAGCAGGGAAGATGTTTGCATCGTCCCTCAGTGCAGCAGGGACACCACAGTGGCTGCGATGCCCAGGCCCACGCCCAGGGTGGCGAAGGTCATCCATGCCAGCCGCTTCAACCGCCGGCCTGGGGGTACGGGGTTGTCATTGGCCGGCAAGTGGCCCTCCAGCGAACGGGCGGGCAGGATGCGGGCGCGGGGGTGGGACCGGCTGCCGCCTGCCCCGTTATCGCCATTGCTGGGATGAACCCGCTCCGCCATCGTCCCGTCCGCCTATGCCTTAGCGCTGCTCGACCGGGACATAATCCCGCGTCGTGGCACCGGTGTACAGCTGGCGCGGACGACCGATCTTCTGCGAGGTGTCGGCGATCATTTCCTGCCACTGGGCGATCCAGCCCACGGTGCGGGCCAGGGCGAACAGCACGGTGAACATGCTGGTGGGGAAGCCGATGGCCTTCAGAATGATGCCCGAGTAGAAGTCGACGTTCGGGTACAGCTTCTTCTCGATGAAGTACGGGTCCTCCAGGGCGATGCGCTCCAGCTCCACCGCAATGTCCAGCAGGGGGTCGTCCTTGATGCCCAGTTCGGCCAGGACTTCCTTGCAGGTCTGCTGCATGACCTTGGCGCGCGGGTCGTAGTTCTTGTAGACCCGGTGGCCGAAGCCCATCAGGCGGAAGCTGTCGTTCTTGTCCTTGGCGCGGGCGATGAACTCGGGGATCCGGTCCTTGTGGCCGATTTCGCCCAGCATCTTCAGCACGGCCTCGTTGGCGCCGCCGTGGGCGGGACCCCACAGGCAGGCGATGCCGGCGGCGATGCAGGCGAAGGGATTGGCGCCGGAGGAACCGGACAGACGCACCGTGGAGGTGGAGGCGTTCTGCTCGTGGTCGGCGTGCAGGATGAAGATCTTGTCCATCGCCTTGGCGATGACCGGGTTGATCTTGTACGGCTCGCACGGGACGCCGAAGGTCATGTTGAGGAAGTTCTCAGCATAGCCCAGGTCGTTGCGCGGATACACGAAGGGCTGGCCGATCGAGTACTTGTAGGCCATGGCGGCCAGGGTCGGCATCTTCGCGATCAGGCGGTGCGAGGCCACCATGCGCTGGCGCGGATCCTCGATGTCGGTGCTGTCGTGGTAGAAGGCGGACAGGGCGCCGACCACGCCGCACATGACGGCCATCGGGTGGGCGTCGCGACGGAAGCCGCGGAAGAACTGCGACAGCTGCTCATGCACCATGGTGTGATAGGTGATGGAGCGCTCGAACTCGCTCTTCTCCTTGGCGTTCGGCAGCTCACCGTGCAGCATCAGGTAGCAGACTTCCATGAAGTCGCTCTTCTCGGCCAGCTGCTCGATGGGGTAGCCGCGGTGCAGCAGGACGCCCTTGTCGCCGTCGATGAAGGTGATCTTGGACTCGCAGCTGCCGGTCGAGGTGAAGCCCGGGTCGTACGTGAAGTACCCGGTGTCGCCGTAGAGCTTGCGGATATCGATCACGTCAGGGCCGGTCGTGCCGTGCATGACGGGGAATTCGTAAGACTTACCGGTTTGGTTGTCGGTGAGGGTGACCGTTTTCTTTCCGGCCGCCGGTGTCGTCGTATCGCTCATTTCGGCACGTCCTTGTTTATACGGAGCGGGGCCCTCTGCCCCTTATTGGTCTTTATGACGCGGTGCGGAGTGTAGTGTTCCGCACCGCCGAAGGCAATGACGCCAGGAGGGCTCACGCACCCCCTGCGACATCACTGATACGGGCCAGGGTTTCAGCCTGGCCCAGCACTTCCGCCACCTCGAAGATCGGTGGCGAGACCGTGGAACCGGAGAGTGCAGCGCGCAATGGCTGGGCCAGTTTGCCCAGCTTCAGGCCCGTCTCCTCGGCGTACGCGCGTACGACCCCCTCAAGGGTCGCCGCGGTCCAGTCGGGGGCCTCCGCGAAGCGGGTGGCGATCACCGCCAGCTGGGCGCGCGCGTCTTCTGTCAGAAGTTGGGAAGCCTTGTCGTCCAGCGGAAGGGGGCGCGCCGTGATATAAAACTGTGCGGCCGCCGCAAGTTCCACCAGGGTCTTGGCCCGGGCCTTCAGGCCCGGCATGGCGCGGCGCAGCAGGTCGCGATCGGTGTCGCTCAATTCACGCCCCAGGGCTGTGACCAATCGCGGGCTGATCAAGTCCACCAGCCGGCCGTCGTCCGCCTGCCGGATGTAATGGCCGTTCAGATTGTCCAGCTTGGCGTAGTCCATGCGCGACGGTGACCGTCCGATGCCTTCCAGGTTGAACCAGGAAATGGCGTCCTCGGTGCTGATGATCTCATCATCGCCGTGACTCCAGCCCAGGCGCAGCAAGTAGTTGCGCAGCGCTTCCGGCAGGTAGCCTAGGTCACGGTAGGCCTCGGCCCCCAGGGCGCCGTGGCGCTTGCTGAGCTTGGCGCCGTCGGGGCCGTGGATCAGGGGGATGTGGGCGAAGTCCGGCGGCGTCCAGCCCATGGCCTGGTAGATCTGCAGCTGGCGGAAGGTGTTGGTCAGGTGGTCGTCGCCGCGGATCACCTGGGTCACACCCATGTCCTGGTCGTCCACCACCACCGACAGCATGTAGGTCGGCGTGCCGTCGGCGCGCAGCAGCACCATGTCGTCCAGCTGGCTGTTCTGCACCCGCACCTCGCCCTGCACCTTGTCCTGCAGAACGGTTTCGCCCTCGCGCGGGGCCTTCAGGCGGATGACGGGGGCCACACCGGCCGGCGCCTCCGACGGGTCGCGGTCGCGCCAGCGGCCGTCATAGCGCATGGGTAGGCCGGCGGCCTTCTGCTGCTCCCGCATCTCTTCCAGCTCTTCCGGCGAGCAGTAGCAATGATAGGCATGTCCCTGGGCCAGCATGGTGCGCGCCACCTCGGCATGGCGCTCGCGCCGCTCGAACTGGCTGACGGCATCCCCGTCCCAGGTCAGTCCCAGCCAGCTCAGGCCGTCGATGATGGCGTCAACCGCCGCCTGGGTCGACCGCGCCCGGTCCGTATCTTCGATGCGTAGCAGGAAGGTGCCGCCGTGGTGACGGGCGTACAGCCAGTTGAACAGGGCGGTACGAGCACCGCCGATGTGCAGGTAGCCAGTGGGGGACGGGGCGAAGCGGGTGACGACACTCATGGGAAACGCACTCTCCGGCATGCGGGCGGGTGGCGCACCGTCGGGGCGTCTGGAGAGGTCGCTTTGGGAGGGACGCATCCAGAGGTTGACGGCGCCACGCGAATATCGAGATAGCTGGTGATCAGGTCCGGCGGCAGAATAACCGCCAGGGGCGCATCACCAGGATGCGGAAGCCGCTGAGATAGCACACCCGGAACGAAGATGCACCCTGAGGCAGACCCCGCTGGAGAGGACTGGGACCGTGAGGCCCCCTACTTGTCGACTGGGTCCTATTTAGCTACTGGGCGGAGCGAATTTGGCGCCGACCCACCTCCTTCAGATGTGATGCGGATCACACATCGTGTGTTCGTCGCGTTAGCCAGCATTGTCGCATCTGCGTATGTCAATTTGGTGGAAGAGCGCGAACGTTGGGTCCTTTGGGTGCCTGTCTTCTTGGGGGCTGGCATTGCCCTGTACTTCGCCATGCCGGGGGAGCCGCCGCCCTGGTCGGGCCTGCTCTTCACCCTAGGGGTCTTCGGCCTCTACCTGCTGGCGGGAGAGCGGTTGCCCCTGCGGCTGGCCTTGGGCGCCCTGCTGGCCCTGGGCGTGGGCTTCACGGCGGTGGAGGCCCGCACCACTTGGCTCAGAACCCCTATCTTGCAGCGGCCCCTGGGACCCGTGCCGGTGGAGGGCCGCGTGGCCAATGTGGAGCGGCTGGACAAGGGCGTACGCGTCACCCTGGCCGATCCGCACATCCCCCGCCTGACCCCCGACCTGACGCCGCCCGCCGTACGTATACGTCTGCGGCCGACCGACACGGCTCCGCCGGCCGGCACGCGGGTGCGGATCCTCGCGGCGCTGCGTCCACCGCCCGACAGTCCAGAACCAGGCGCCTATGATTTCCGCCGGTCCGCCTTCTACCAGGGCATCGGCGCCGTCGGTTTCGCCTTCAAGACGCCCGAGGTGGTGGCGCCGGCACCGGTGGGCATTGTCGGCTGGATCAACGACCGCGTGGTGGCCCTGCGTGAGCTGATCGCAGACCGCGTGGCCGCCCGCCTCAGCGGCGCGCCCGCCATGATCGCCATCGCGCTGCTGAATGGGGAACAGACGGGCATTCCACCCGATGACCTGCAGGCCATGCGCGTTTCCGGCCTGCAGCACATCCTGTCCATCTCCGGCCTGCACATCAGCCTGGTGGCGGCGCTGTTCTACTTTTTCGCCCGGGCGGCCCTGGCCCTGTGGGAGGGGGTGGCGCTGCGCTATCCCATCAAGAAGTGGGCCGCAGCCTTCGCCATTCTGGCGACCCTGGCCTACATGATGCTGGTGGGCGCGCAGGTGCCCACCTTGCGCTCCGTCCTCATGACAGCGCTGGCCATGGTGGCCATCCTGGCCGACCGCTCGGTCTTGAGCCCCCGGGCCATCGCTGTCGCCGGCATCCTCTGCCTGCTGTACCAGCCAGAGCAACTGCCGGGCCCCAGTTTCCAGATGAGCTTCGGCGCCGTGCTGGCGCTGATCAGCGCGTATGAGGTGCTGCGCGGCCCCCTGAACCGCTGGCGCAAGGATGGGGGCTGGCTGCGCCGCGCCGCCCTGTTCGTGGGGGGGCTGTGCCTGACGTCCATCATCTCCACCATCGCCACCATGCCGTTCTGCCTCTACCACTTCCAGCAGGTGGCCAATTACGGCGTGCTGGCCAACCTGATCGGCATTCCCATCACCGAACTGTGGATCATGCCGCTGTGCCTGCTGGCCTATGTCGCCATGCCCTTCCATCTGGAGGGCTGGATCATCGACATGATCGGCTGGGGGTGCGACGGCATCCTGTGGACGGCGCGCATCACGGCCGCCTTGCCTGGCGCCGCCCTGCATGGGGCGGCCTTGTCCGACCTGGCTTTCGGCCTGCTGGTGGTGGGTGGCCTGTGGCTGATGCTGTGGCGCCGCCGCTGGCGTCTGGCCGGCCTGGCGCCCATCGCGCTGGGCTGCGTGCTGGCCCCGTTGACGCCCCGGCCGGACATGGTGGTGTCGGGTGGTGGCACCATGGTTGCGGTGCGCGATGGCGGCGGCAAGCTGTGGCTGTCATCCTCGCGCGGCGGCGGCTTTGAGGTGGAGACCTGGGGCAAGCGCGATGGCGGGGAAGGGCGCCCGCCCGCCTGGCCCACCGTGGGCACGGATGACGGCAGCTTGCGTTGCGACAGCTTGGGCTGCCTCTACCATCCCGACCTTTACCGTCCGGAGCGGCGCGATCCCGCAGCCCCGGATGGGCGCCTGGTCGCCATCGCCTGGACCCGCGACGCCCTGGCGGAGGATTGCGACAATGCCGACCTGGTGATCTCCCGCGTGCCGGCGGCGGGCTGTGATGCTCCCCGCGTCATCGGCCCCGACGTGCTGGCCGCCCGTGGCGCACACGCCCTATACTTCGAGCGTGGCGGTGTACGCATCGAGACGGTACACGATCCGCAAAGCAAACGGCCCTGGGACTAAGGCGCCGCTCTTGGCGATAAGGCGGTTGATCGGGTGGTCGCTATCAGCGACAATAGCGCCATGAAGCTGCTGATCGAAGCGCAGGCCTTGAAAGCCCTCATGAAGATGCCCCGCGCGGATGCCACGGCGCTTCGTGACAAGCTCAAGGCCTTCGCAGCCGACCCCACCGGCACGCATTCATGGGCCAAGGCGTTTGGCGGCGGCATGGGGCGCGTCCGCCACGGTGATTGGCGGGCCGTCTACCGGCTGGATGGCGAGACGGTGACGGTGGTGGTGGTAAAAATCGGCAACCGACGGGAAGTTTACCGATGAACGCTTTCATAAAGCCGCTCGCCCAGACGGACGACAGCGTCACCATCAGCCGGGCGGACTATGACGCCATGGTCGCGCTGCTGGCTGACGCCGAAGATATCCGCGATGCGACCGCTGTCGCCGCCAAGCTGGTGGCGGGGGAGACAGAAGCCTATCCCGTGGAAGTCTTGGACCGGCTTCTGGATGGTGACCATCCCGTGCGGGTTTTCCGTGACTACCGGGGGCTGACCGCCCAGGAATTGGCGGGCCGCGCCGCCATCAGCCGTGCCTATCTGTCGGAGGTGGAGAACCGGAGCAAGCCGGGCAGCCTCAAGGCCATGACCAAGCTGGCGGCGGCTCTTAATATACCGCTGGATCTGCTGGCGGCCCGGTAGTCCCGATGGAGCGACGCGGAGCCTGGAGAGCCTCCGCGTTGAAAAGGAACTCAGTACCGGCGGAACAGGCCCACCAGGCGACCCTGCACACGCACGCGGTCGGCGCCGAACACCCGGGTCTCGTAGGAGGGGTTGGCCGGTTCCAAGGCGATGGAGTTGTTCTTGCGGCGCAGGCGCTTCAGCGTCACCTCGGCGGCGTCGACCAAGGCGACGACGATGGCGCCGTTCTCCGCCGTCTCGCAGCGCTGGATGATGACGGTGTCGCCGTCATGAATGCCGGCGTCCACCATGCTGTCGCCGGCCACTTCCAGGGCATAGTGCTCCCCGATGCCCAGCATGGAGACAGGAATGTCGATGGTGCTGCCGCTGTCGCGCAGCGCCTCGATGGGCAAACCGGCGGCGATGCGGCCGTACAGCGGCAGGCTGACGGCACCGATGGCATCGCCGGCATCCCGGCCGGGCAGGCCCGCCTGGAAATCGGCCTTGATGACATTGGGCTTGAAGCGGGGTTCCACCTCCGCCGGGGCGGCCGCCGCGGCCTTCTTGGGCGCGGGCGTCGTTTCCGGCAGGCGCAACACCTCCAGCGCGCGGGCGCGGTGGGGCAGGCGGCGGATGAAGCCCCGCTCCTCCAGCCCGGTGATCAGGCGATGGATGCCGGACTTGGACTTCAGGCCCAAGGCATCCTTCATCTCATCGAATGAGGGAGAGACGCCGCCTTCACCCAGATGCTGGTGGATGTACAGCAGCAGCTCCTGTTGCTTCCGCGTCAGCATATCGCCCCCTTCGCTGTGTCGAGCCGCTAGATATGGAACAAACCCGAAACGTACTTGCCATGTTCTATTTTGGTTCACGGCTCGCGTCAAGGGTTAGCAATGAAAAACCACCGGACGATGACAGATTTAGGGCGGCCGACGGGGGATGGGCCTTAAATTCCGTCCAGCGGGACGATGTCCACCACGGTGCCGGCCTCGGCGGCGGGGGCGTGAGGTGGGCGGATGATCAGGCAATCCGCCGCCGCCAGGCGACTCAGCATGGAACTGTCCTGCTGGGTGAAGATCGCGACGGCGGGCAGGGTGCCATCGCTGGCCGTCAGGGTGGCGCGCAGATAGTCCTGCCGCCGGTCGTTGGCGGGCAGGGCGTTGGCCAGCACGGCTTGCGCCCGGGGCAACTCCGCCCGGGCCAGCCCCTGCATCCGGCGCAGCGCCGGCACCAGGAACAGGGCGGCGCACACCAGGCTGGAGACGGGATTGCCCGGCAGGCCCAGCAGGGGCGTGCCACCCAGGCGGCCGAACATCAGCGGCTTGCCCGGTCGCATGGCGATCTTCCAGAAATCCAGGTCCAAACCCTGACCGCCCAGCGCGTCGCGCACCAGGTCGTATTCACCGACGGAGGCGCCGCCGGTGGTGACCAGCAGGTCGCACCCGGCCGCCCCCCGCGCCAGGGTGGCCAGGGTATCGGCGTCATCGGGGGCGATGCCCAGGTTGACCGGGGTGCCGCCGTGGCGCCGCACCAGCGCCGCCAGCGCCAGGCCGTTGCTGCTGACGATCTGGCCGGGGCCGAGCGGCTCCCCCGGCATCACCACCTCATCGCCCGTGGCCAGGATGGCGACGCGGGGCCGGCGGTGCACGGTCAGGAAGGGGTGGTTCATGGCGGCGGCGAGGGCCACGTCGCGTACGGTCAGGAGACGGCCGGCTTTCAGGCCCACGGTCCCGGCGGTGAAGTCCAGGCCGGCGGCGCGCACCCAGCGGCCAGGCGTCCCCTCGCGCACCCGCACGCCGTCGCCCAGGTCGTCGCAGTCTTCCTGCAGCACCACCGTGTCGGCGCCGTCGGGGATAACGCTGCCGGTGAACAGGCGCACCGCCTGGCCTGGGGCCACCGTGCCGGCGAAGGGCCGGCCGGCCGGCGCCTCACCGATGCGGGCCAGCGTGACGGGCAGGGAGCCCAGGTCCGATCCCCGCACCGCCCAGCCATCCATGGCGGAGACGGCGGCGGGCGGCTGCGTCACCCGCGCCACGACATCGGCGGCCAGCACGCGGCTCGCCGCCTCGCCCACCCCCACCAGTTCGCCGGCCAGGGGCTGGAACTGGGCCAGGATGCGGGCCAGCGCTTCGTCAACGGGGATCATGGCAGGACCTGCGGTTCAGGGGGTTTCCGCGCGATAGGGGCCGCTTTTGCCGCCATCCTTGGCGATCAGGCGGATGTCGGCGATGACCATGCCCTTATCCACCGCCTTGCACATGTCGTACAGCGTCAGGGCGGCGACGCTGACGGCCGTCAGCGCCTCCATCTCTACGCCGGTGCGGCCCTTCAGTTTGGCCGTGGCCTCGATCTCCACGGCGTTGTCCTCAGGCAGGCAGGTCAGGTCCACCGTCACCTTGGTCAGAGCCAGCGGGTGGCAGAGGGGGATGAGGTCGGGCGTGCGCTTGGCCGCCATGATGCCGGCCAGCCGCGCCACGCCCAGCACATCACCCTTGCCCATCTGGCCCGCCTGGATCAGGGCCAGGGTCTCCGCCTTCATGACCACGCGGCCGCGGGCGGTCGCCAGGCGCTCCGTCTCCGCCTTGTCGGAGACATCGACCATCACCGCCTGGCCGGCGGCGTCGAAATGGGTGAAGCCGCTGTTCTCGGCCATCTCAGGCCACCGCCTGGTCCAGGCCCAGCAGGGCGCGGGTGGCGGCCGCGACATCGGCCTGGCGCATCAGCGACTCACCCACCAGGAAACGGCGGGCGCCCACGATCTCCATGCGCAGCAGATCCTGCGGATGATAAAGGCCGCTCTCCGCCACCAGGTGGCGGCCCGGCGGCACCATCCCGGCCAGCATCTCGGTGGTGGCGAGGTCGATGGACAGGGTCTTGAGGTTGCGGTTGTTCACGCCCAGCAGTCCGCCGGGCAGCGCCAGGGCACGGCGCATCTCCTCCAAGTCGTGCACCTCGACCAGCACATCCATGCCCCAGCCGGTGGCGGCGTCATACAGCTCCAGCGCCTGGGCGTCGTCCAGCGCCGCCATGATCAGCAGGATGCAGTCGGCGCCCAGGGCGCGGGCTTCGGCCACCTGGTAGGTGTCCAGCATGAAGTCCTTGCGCAGCACCGGCAGGTCGCAGGCGGCGCGGGCCGCCACCAAGTACTCGTCCGCCCCCTGGAAATAAGGCACGTCGGTCAGCACCGACAGGCAGGCGGCACCACCCTCCTGATAGGCACGGGCCAGGGCGGGGGGATCGAAATCCTCCCGGATCAGGCCCCTGCTGGGGCTGGCCTTCTTGATTTCGGCGATGAGGGCGTACAGGCCGGCATCCACCTTGGCCTGCAGGGCGCGGGCGAAGCCCCGGGTGGGGCCGGCCTCGCGCGCGGCCTGTTCCACCTCGGCGAGGGGGCGGGCGGCCTTGCAGGCGGCGATATGCTCACGCTTGTCGGCGCAAATCCGGGCCAGGACGTCTGCTGCGTCGCTCATGCGCGGGTTCCTTCGCTGTGTTCCTCGGCCACCGGGGGTGGCAGGGGGCAATGATGGGCCAGGGCCGCCAGCTTGGCGGCGGCGCGGCCATCGTCCAATGCCTGGGCCGCCTGGGCCACGCCGTCAGGCAAGGTGGTGGCCTTGTCGGCGACGATCAAGGCGGCGGCGGCGTTGATCAGCACAATGTCACGATAGGCGCCCTTTTCCCCCGCCAGCACGGCGCGCAGGGCCCGGGCATTCTCCGCCGCGTCGCCGCCCCGGATGTCCTGGGGCCGGGCGCGGGGCAGGCCGGCGTCCTCCGGCGTCACCTGGAAGCGGCGGATGGCGCCGTGGCGCAGCTCCGCCACGTGGGTGGCGCCGGTGGTGGTGATCTCGTCCAGCCCGTCCTCGCCGCTGACTACCCAGGCGACCTCCGTGCCCAGGCGGTTCAGCACCTGGGCCAGCGGCTCCACCCAGCGCTCGGCGAACACGCCCATCAGCTGGCGCTTGGCGCCCGCCGGGTTGGACAGGGGGCCGGTCAGGTTGAAGATGGTGCGGGTGCCCAGTTCCACCCGCGTCGGGCCCACGTTGCGCATGGCGCCGTGGTGGCGGGTGGCCATGAGGAAGGTGATGCCGTCCTGCCACAGGGCGGTGCGCACGGCCTCCAGCTCCGCCTCCACGTTCACGCCCAGCTGGCCCAGCACGTCGGCGGCGCCGGATTTGGACGACAGGGCGCGGTTGCCGTGCTTGGCCACCGGCACGCCGCAGGCGGCCAGCACGAAGGCCACGGTGGTGGAGATGTTGTAGGTGCCGCTGGCGTCGCCGCCGGTGCCGCAGGTGTCGATGGTACCCGGCGGGCAGTCGATACGGGCGGCGCGGCCGCGCAAGGCCCGCACCGCGCCTGTGATCTCGTCCACCGTTTCGCCGCGCACGCGCAGCGCCATGAGAAAGCCCCCCATCTGGGATGGGGTTGCGTTGCCGGACATGAGGATGTCGAAGGCGGCCAGGGCCTGATCCTCCGACAGGCGCTTGCCCTCGGCCACCCGGCCGAGCAGCGCCTTCATGTCACCGATGTCACCGCTCATGCCGCCAGGCCGGTCTTCTTGACGGCCTTGCGTGCCACGCCGGCGAAATCCAGGAAGTTCGCCAGGATCTGGTGGCCGTGGTCGGAGGCAATGCTCTCGGGATGGAACTGCACGCCATGGATGGGCAGGGTACGGTGGCGCAGGGCCATGATCATCTGGTCCTCCCTGCCTCCCTCAATCCAGGCGACCGATTCCAGCTCCGCCGGCAGGGTCTCCCGCTCCACGATCAGGGAATGGTAACGGGTGGCGGCGAAGGGCGTGGGCAGGGTCTTCATGACGCCTTCGCCCTGGTGGGTGACCTGGCTGACCTTGCCGTGCATGGGCACCGGCGCGCGGATGACGCGGCCGCCGAAGGCCTGGCCAATGGCCTGGTGGCCCAGACACACGCCGAACAGGGGGATGCGCCGTTCCGCGGCGGCCGTGATCAGCGGCAGGCAGATGCCGGCCTTGTCGGGATCGCAGGGACCGGGGGAAAGGACGATGGCCTCCGGCTTCAGGGCCAGGGCGTCATCCACACTCAGGGCGTTGTTACGCCAAACGGCCACGTCGGCGCCCAGCTCGCCGATGTAATGGACGAGATTGTACGTGAAGCTATCGTAATTATCGATGAGCAGCAGCATGATCTGGGAACCCGTTTAGGGGGAATTGGACGTGGCCAAAGGTGGCCTACACTAGTCCCGAGGCCGCGCGCAGGGCAACCGGATTGGGCGCGGGTCCGATAAGCGGCATATGCCGACATGTGGGTGTGATAGGCGGCATACCCCACCTAGGAGATTGCCAGCATCAGCGGGGCTGTAGCAGTACTGATGGCCGGCCCACAACCACAACCGGCCGCGCGCGAAGGGGACAGTCATGACCGTTTCCACCACATCCGTTTCCCACAGCAGACGGTCCCGCTGATGCCCCGCCGCGTCACCCCGCCGCCGCCCTTGGGGCGGCCGGGACAAAAGGCCCCCAAGCGCGCGTCTGCCCGGCGGCGCAAGGGCGCCAGGATCAGCCTGACCCGGGCGCAGCTGGCAGGTATCGTCGGCCTGACGGCCATCGTGGCCCTGTTGGGCGCCTATGTGATGGGCAACCGCCATCCGCACAAGCCCACGGTGGCGACGGCACCGTCGCCATCGGGGACGGGCAAGACGAACCCCCGTTTGCCCAGCGCGCCGCCGGTTCCCCCCGTGCCGCCGTCGGAACAGCATGCCGAAGCACCGGTGACGCTGCCGCCGGTCCCTCCTTCCAAGACCGAACCGCCGAAGGTGGAGCCGAGCAAGGGGGGCGCCGCCTGGCGGCGCAACGCCGTGCCGCCGCCCCAGATGGCTGCTCCGGCGCCGGGGGCGGCGCATGCCCGCATCGTGCTGGTGATCGACGACCTGGGCGTGGACCGGCCGCGATCCACCCGCGCCGTGGCGCTGCCGGGGCCGGTCACCACCGCCTGGCTGCCCTACGCCCACGACCTGGCCGACCAGACCCGGGCCGCCAAGGCGGCGGGGCATGAGCTGATCGTGCATGTGCCCATGGAGCCGGTGGGCAAGGCCGATCCCGGCCCGGGCGCCCTGACGGTGAACCTGAGTGACGAGGAGGTCCAGCGCCGGCTGGAGGCCGACCTGGCGTCGTTCGACGGCTATGTCGGCATCAACAACCATATGGGCAGCCGCTTCACGGCCAATGAAGGCAAGCTGGCCATCGTCCTGGCGGAATTGTCGCGCCGGGGCCTGATGTTCCTGGACAGCCGCACCACCCCGGACACCAAGGGGCCCGAACTGGCCGCGCGCTACCGCTTGCCGCTGGTCAGCCGCGACGTCTTCCTGGACGACGACCAGTCGCCCAAGGCGGTGCAGGCCATGCTGGCCAAGGTGGAGGAGGTGGCCCGCCGCCACGGCACCGCCGTCGCCATCGGCCATCCGCATGACGTGACCCTGACCGCCTTGGAGCATTGGTTGCCCACCTTGGCCGCCAAGGGTTTCACCCTGGTGCCATTGACGGCCGTCATAGCGGCCACGCCCGGCGGCACATAAAGATCATTAACTGACCGGTGGCAGTTGGAGAGTGAGATGAGTGCTTCTTATCGAATCGACGGCATGACCTGCCAGGGCTGCGCACGCTCGGTGACCAAGGCCATCCAGGCCGTGGCGCCGTCGGCCGAGGTCGCCGTGGATGTGGAGGCGGGCGTGGTGACCGTCACCGGTCCCGCCGACGGCGCCCAGGTGAGGGGGGCCGTCGAGGATGCCGGCTTCGACTTCGTCGGCCCTGCCTGAGTGTGTTCATAAAGCTCGGTTGAGCGGCATCATGCATATCCAAACCATCCAACCCGCACCATGACGAGGGTGCACGCGGGGGAATGCTGACATGACAAAGCCGCCAGCGGTGTCTCCCGCCGGCGGCTTTGTCAGATTCCAAGCTCAGATGTTCCGCGTCGAGCGCTTTTCCTGGGCGTAGCGCACGGCTTCCTCGGCGGCCTTGAACAGGGCCTTGGCCTTGTTCACGGTCTCCTGGTACTCGGCTTCCGGATCACTGTCCGCCACCACGCCGCCGCCGGCCTGGACGTGCATGACGCCGTCCTTGATGACGGCGGTGCGCAGCGCAATGCAGGTGTCCATGGTGCCGTTGGCGGCGAAGTAGCCGATGCAGCCGCCATAGATGCCGCGGCGGGTGCCTTCCAGCTCCTCGATGATCTCCATGGCGCGCACCTTGGGCGCGCCGGAGACCGTGCCGGCGGGGAAGCCGCCCACCAGGGCGTTGATGGCGTTGAAGCGGGACTTGTCCAGCTTGCCCTCAACGTTGGAGACGATGTGCATCACGTGGGAATAATGCTCGATGGTGAAGCGCTCGGTCACCGTGACCGTGCCCACCTCGGCCACCCGGCCCACGTCGTTGCGGCCTAAATCCAGCAGCATCAGGTGCTCTGACAGCTCCTTGGGGTCGGCCAGCAGGTCGGCCTCCAGCTCCTTGTCCTCCGCCGGGGTCTTGCCGCGGCGGCGGGTGCCGGCGATGGGGCGGATGGTGACGGTGTCGTCGCGCAGCCGCACCAGGATCTCCGGGCTGGAGCCCACGACCGACAGGTCCCCGAAATCCAGGAAGAACAGGAAGGGCGAGGGGTTGATGCGGCGCAGGGCGCGGTACAGCGCGAAGGGCGGCAGGGCGAAGGGAACCGAGAAGCGCTGGCTGGGCACCACCTGGAAGATGTCGCCGGCGCGGATGTACTCCTTCGCCTTCTCCACCATGGCGTGGTAGTCGGCGCGGCTGATGTTGGAGGAGGGGTCGGGCAGGGCCTCGATCTCACCCACCGCGTCATGCCCCACCGGCAAGGGCCGGTCCAGGTCGGCCACTGCGTCGGCCAGGCGTTCCTTGGCGGCGAGGTAGGCGGCCTCCGCCGACACCCCGGCCTGGGGGCGCACCGGGGTTACCAGGGTGACCACGTTCTCGATGCTGTCGAAGATGGCCATGATGGTGGGGCGGATGAGGACGGCGTCCTCCACCCCCAGCGCGTCCCGGTTCTTCTCCGGCAGCTTTTCCATCAGCCGGACCATGTCGTAGCCGAGATAGCCGAACAGGCCGGCCGACATGGGCGGCAGGTGGGCCGGCAGGTCGATGCGGCTCTCCTCCAGCACGTCGGCCAGGGCGTCCAGCGGGGCGGCGGACAAGGGCTCGAACGACGCCAGGTCGGTGGCGGCGCGCCGGTTGATCCAGGCCTGGGTCCCCTTGCTCTTCCAGATCAGGTCGGGCTTCAGCCCGATCAGGGAATAGCGGCCGCGGACGGAGCCGCCGGTGACCGATTCCAGCAGGAAGGAGAACGGGCGTCCCTGCGCCAGCTTCAGCATGGCGGCGACGGGCGTCTCCAGGTCGCTGACCAGCCGCGTCCAGACGACCTGCGCCTGGCCCGCGGCGTATGCCGTGCCGAAGGCCGTCTCATCGGGGAAGGGGGTCACGACGCCTTACTCCTGGTGTTCAAGGCGCTGCAGCAGCGTCCGGTTCTCGGTGATGCGATAGCGCTGGCGCAGGGCGTCCAGGAACTGGACGTAGAGGTCGCCGGCCACGCCGTCGCGCAGTTGCTTGGCGGCCACGCCGGCGCGGTCGGCCAGCAGCGGTTCCGGCATGGGCACCAACGCCGCCAGGCGCACCACCATCTGGCCGTCGGCAGCGGCGCCGGTGGTGACCTCACCCGGCTTCAGGGTGAACAGGGCATCCACCAGTTCCGGCGTCAGGGGGCTATCCTTGGGTGGGGTGCGGCCCACGGGCGGCTGGCGGGTGTAGACGGCACCCGTCTCCTTTGCCACCTGCTCCGGCGTCGCGCCGGCCTTCAGCTTGTCGGCGATGTCCTTGGCCTTGGCCTTGGCGGCCTCGTCGCGCTTGGAGGATTTCCAGTCGGCGACGAGCTGGTCCTTCACCTGGTCCAGCGGCTTCAGGGCCGGGGCCTGCACGCTGTCCACGCGAACGGCGAAATAGCTCTTGTTGCGCTCGCCCTCGGTGGTGCTGCTGTTGTCGCCCGAGGCCAGGCCGAAGGCGGTCTGCACCACCTTGGCGATGGGGACGGCCAGGCCGGTCACCGGCTTGCCGGCGGGATCCTTGCCCTCGCGGTCCACGGCGGCGATCTTGGTCACCGCCGCGTCCACCTTCTTGGCGGCCTCTTCCAGGGAGGCGCCGCCGGAAATGGCATCGTCCAGCTTGTTCGACAGGTCATACAGCTGGTCGGTGGCGCGCTCGGCCTTCACCTGCTCCACCAGCTGGGCCTTCACCTGGTCCAGGGTCTGGGTGCTGCCGGGGACGATCTTGGTGACGGCGACGACGTGCCAGCCGAAGCCGCTCTTCACCGGTTCCGACACCTTGCCCTGGGGCAGGGAGAAGGCGATGTCCTGCAACTCGGCCGGCAGGTCCGCCTTGGTGATGTTGGCCAGCGGCAGCATGGACACACCGGCGGCCTTGGCGGCGTCGGCCAGCGACTTTCCGCCGGCGGAGGCCTGCGCCACCTTGTCCGCCTGTTCCTTGGTGTCGACCAGCACCTGGTCCAGGTCGCGGCGTTCCGGCTTCACGAATTCCTTGGACCGGGCGTCATAGGCCTTCTTCAGGTCCTCATCGCTGACCTCCTCGGTCTTGGCGATGGCGTCGGTGGATAGGGTGACCACGGTCAGGGCGCGGTATTCCGGGGCGGTGTAGCGGACGGCCTGGGCCTTGTGGAAGGCCTCCAGCGTCGCCTGGTCGGGCGTGCCCGGGTCCGGCATGGCCTTGTCGGCCACGAACAGCGTCTCCGCCCCGCGCTGCTCGCCGCGATAGCGCACCAGATCGCGGGCCAGGGTCTGGGGCACGCGGATGCCGGCGGCCAGGGCCTCCGTCACCTCGGTGCGGGCCATGTCCTCGCGCACCTCGCCGACGATCTCTTCCTCGGTCAGCTGGTTCTGGCGCAGCAGGGCCCGCATCAGCAGGGGATCGAACTGGCCGGACTTGTCCTTGAACACCGGCATCTCGGCGATCTTCTGCGCCGCCGCCTGTTCCGAGACGCGCAGGCCGAAGTCGTGCGTCGCCTGCTTGATCAGGGCGCGCTGGATCTCGTCCTGCAGCGCCGCGCGCATCAGGCCCATCTGCTTGGCCTGCTCGGCCGTCAGCTCCGGCCCCATGGTCTGGCGCAGCCGGCTCACCTGCTGGCGGAAGGCGCGGTCCACATCCTGCGGGGTGATCTCGGTGTCGCCGACCCGGGCCACAGCTTGGTCACTGACGGTGGTGCCCACCCGGCCCACACCCCAGATCCCGAAACTGATGATCAGGAACACGAACAGGATCTTGGAGAACCACGAGCCCGAGAATTTGCGGATGAACTGAAGCATGTGCCTGCTGCGTCTTGCGAATTGCTTGTCAGTGGGAACGGGGCCTGGGCCCTGGATATCCCACCCTCCCATCAGGGCGCGGCATCATAGAAGCAGGGGGCGGGGGCGGCAATAGATGGTTGGGCGGGCGACGCGCATGGGCCGGACGTGCCGACTCACGGTCTTGTCACGGCCTGAATCATGGAAATGCCGGCCCATGACTGTTACAGCATGACGACAGGGACAACCGTGACAAGGCGGGCCACCCAAACCTAAAAGGCCCCCGCGCGGATGCTTCCCTTTTGAGTGCGTTAAACTCGGGGAGAACAAAGGAAATGCGCCGCAAATTCATTGTCGGTAATTGGAAGATGCACGGCCTGCGGGAAGGGGGGACGGCATTGGCCTCCGACCTTGCCGGCCGCATGCTGGGGGCGGGTGACGTCGCTTTCGACATGCTGCTGTGCCCGCCCGCCACCCTGATCCACACCGTGGTCCAGGCCGTGTCCGACGCGCCGGTCAGCGTCGGCGGCCAGGATTGCCATGGCAAGGATTCGGGGGCCCACACCGGGGACATCGGGGCCCCCATGCTGGCCGACGCCGGCTGCCGGTACGTCATCGTCGGCCATTCCGAGCGGCGGCAGGGCCATGGCGAGCAGAGCGTGGAGGTGAAGGCCAAGGCCGCCGCCGCCCACCGCGCCGGCCTGGTCGCCATCGTCTGCGTGGGTGAGACGGAGGCGGAGCGCGACGCCGGCCGCGCCATGGACGTCATCGCCCGCATGGTGGACGATTCCATGCCCGAAGGCGCCACGGCGGCCAACACCGTGGTGGCCTATGAGCCCGTCTGGGCCATCGGCACGGGGCGCACCCCCACGCCCAAGGACGTGGCAGCCATGCATTCCATGATCAGGCGCCGTCTCGCAACGCTGGTTGATCAGCCGGACGCGGTGCGCATCTTATATGGCGGTTCCGTTAAGCCGGACAACGCGGCCAGCCTGTTGCACATCGATGATGTGGACGGGGCCCTGGTTGGCGGCGCCAGCTTGAAGGCGGACGAATTCTGGGCCATCGCGGAAACTTGCCGCTAGCGCCCCGGGTTCGGACTGGGTAAAGAGATGCGCGAGCAGGTCGGCCGCCCCCGGACGGGGCGGCCGGCTATTTCATGTTTTGCCATAACCATTGTTTGGCCTGCTGGATAGGATTGCTGCTTCGATGTCCACCGTCGTCCTGGTTTTGCACATTCTGATCGGCATCGCGCTGGTCGGTGTCGTCCTGGTCCAGCGCTCTGAGGGCGGCGGGCTGGGCATGGGCGGCGGCACCATGGGTGGCTTCATGACGGCCCGGGGCAGCGCCAACCTGCTGACCCGCACCACCTCCATCCTGTTCGGCGCCTTCCTGGTGACCAGCCTGGTGCTGGCCCTGCTGAACCGTGCGGCCACGCACCACGATTCGGTGTTCGACAAGCTGCCGGCCGCCGCCGCTCCGGCCCCGGCCACGCCTGCGCCCGGTGCCGTGCCCTCCGGCGACCAGCCGGCCGCGCCAGCGGCGCAGCAGCCGGCACCGGCGACCACCTCCCCGGCTCCCACCTCTGGCGAGCCCAAAGTTCCGACCGGCCAGTAAAGGCGGGCGACACTAACGGAGGCGGCGAAAGCCGCCTCTTTCAATTCGGGGGGCCGGCGCATTCGCGTTGGCCCGACATGCGGCCTTTAGCTAAACTAGGCTTCCATGACGCGCTTCATTTTCATCACCGGCGGCGTGGTCTCTTCCTTGGGTAAGGGACTGGCGTCGGCCGCTCTGGGTGCTTTGCTCCAGGCCCGTGGCTACAAGGTCCGCCTGCGCAAGCTCGACCCCTACCTGAACGTCGACCCCGGTACCATGAGCCCCTACCAGCATGGTGAGGTGTTCGTGACCGACGATGGTGCGGAGACCGACCTGGATCTGGGCCATTACGAGCGCTTCACCGGCGTCTCGGCCCGGCAGACGGACAACATCACCACCGGCCGCATCTATTCCAACGTGATCGCCAAGGAGCGCCGCGGCGACTACCTGGGCGCCACCGTGCAGGTGATCCCGCACGTCACCGACGCCATCAAGGAGTTCATCCTGGGCGACGTGAAGGATGAGGACTTCATCCTGTGCGAGATCGGCGGCACCGTCGGCGACATCGAGAGCACCCCGTTCCTGGAGGCCATCCGCCAGCTGGGCAACGATCTGGGGCCGGAGCGGGCGCTGTTCATCCACCTGACCTTGCTGCCCTACATCCCGTCGGCGGGTGAGCTGAAGACCAAGCCCACCCAGCACTCGGTGAAGGAGCTGCTGTCGGTCGGCATCCAGCCGTCCATCCTGCTGTGCCGCTCCGACCGTCCGATTCCGGAGAACGAGCGCCGCAAGATCGCCCTGTTCTGCAACATCCGGCAGGAGCGGGTGATCGCCGCCCTGGACGTGGACACCATCTACCACGTGCCGGTCAGCTATCACGAGCAGGGCTTCGACGAGCAGGTGCTGCGCTACTTCGGCCTGCCGGCCGACGAGGCGCCGGATCTCTCCCGCTGGAAGGAGATCGCCGCCCGCGTCCGCCAGCCGGAGGGTGAGGTCACCATCGCCGTGGTCGGCAAGTACACCAGCCTGCTGGACAGCTACAAGTCGCTGGCCGAGGCCCTGACGCACGGCGGCATCGCCAACAACGTCAAGGTCAAGCTGGATTGGATCGATAGCGAAATCTTCGAGGGCGGCGGCGCCGTGCAGCGGCTGGAAGGGGTGCACGGCATCCTGGTTCCCGGCGGCTTCGGCGAGCGCGGGTCCGAGGGCAAGATCCGCGCGGCCCAGTTCGCGCGTGAGCGCAACGTGCCTTATTTCGGCATCTGCTTCGGCATGCAGATGGCGGTCATCGAGGCCAGCCGCCATCTGGCGGGCCTGGAGGACGCAGGCTCATCCGAGTTCGGGCACAAGTACAAGCATCCCGTGGTCGGCCTGATGACCGAGTGGGTGCGGGGCAATGAGATGGAGAAGCGCGGCGCCGAGGGCGACCTGGGCGGCACCATGCGGCTGGGCGCCTATCCCTGCCAGCTGCTGCCGGGTACCAAGGTTGCGGAGGTCTACGGCGCCAACCATATCGAGGAGCGTCACCGCCACCGGTATGAGGTGAACATCACCTACAAGGACCAGCTGGAGAAGGTGGGCCTGAAGTTCTCCGGCCTGTCGCCCGACGGCGAGCTGCCGGAAATCGTCGAGATCCCGTCGCATCCCTGGTTCATCGGCGTGCAGTTCCACCCCGAACTGAAGTCCAAGCCGTTCGAGCCGCACCCGCTGTTCACCAGCTTCATCAGCGCCGCCATCGCGCAGAGCCGGCTGGTTTAAGCAGCAACGCCCGTAAAAGTCGCGAGGGGCCGCCGCATCACGAGCGGCGGCCCTTTCGCTTTAAAGAGGCACCGAGAGATGACCGATATCCGCACTGTCCGCATCCGTGACCTGGACGTGGCCAACGACAAGCCCTTCATGCTGATCGCCGGCCCCTGCCAGCTGGAAAGCCGCGCGCACGCGCTGGAGATGAGCCAGGCCCTGGTGGAGATCACCGCCAAGCTGGGCATCGGCCTCGTCTACAAGACCAGCTTCGACAAGGCCAACCGCACGTCGGTCAGCACCGCGCGCGGCCTGGGCATGGAAAAGAGCCTGCCCATCCTGGCCGAGGTGCGGGAGACGTTCGGCTGCCCCGTCCTGACCGACGTGCACACGGCGGAGCAGTGCGCCCCCGTGGCCGAGGTGGTGGACGTGCTGCAGATCCCGGCCTTCCTCTGCCGCCAGACCGACCTGCTGCTGGCCGCCGGCGAAACCGGCAAGGTCATCAATGTGAAGAAGGGGCAGTTCCTGGCGCCGTGGGACATGAAGAACGTGGCGGCCAAGATCGCCTCCACCGGCAACGAGAACATCCTGCTGTGCGAGCGCGGCGCCAGCTTCGGCTACAACACCCTGGTCAGCGACATGCGCAGCCTGCCCATCATGGCGCAGACCGGCTACCCGGTGGTTATGGACGCCACCCATTCCGTGCAGCAGCCCGGCGGGCAGGGCACCACCAGCGGCGGCCAGCGCGAGTTCGTGCCGGTCATGGCCCGCGCCGCCTTGGCCGTGGGTGTCGCCGCCGTCTTCATGGAGACGCACGAAAACCCCGACTGCGCCCCCAGCGACGGCCCCAACATGGTCAAGCTGAAGGACCTGCCGGCCCTGCTGGAAACCATGGTCGCCATCGACCGCATCGCCAAGGCCAACCCGATCTTCTGATCGGCGGCTTCGGTTACTGCGTTTGAAGGATGGACACCGGCGGCGGGGCGACCTGCCGCCGGTGTTTTGTCATTGGATGCCGTGCGCCGCCAGCCAGCGGGCGGTGGCGGGCATGTCATAGATTTTGGCGCGCTGGGCCAAGGTGTGCTTCTGAAAATCGCGTCCGCTTGGATCGGCGCCCGCCTTCAGCAGGCGGAGCGCGATGGCGTCCTGGTCCGCATGCAGCACGGGGCTAGTGCCGTACGTATCCCGGACATTGGGGTTGACGCCGGCGGCCAGCAACAGGTTCAGCATCTCCAGGCTCGCCACCTGGAACAGGGCATTCCGATCGATGATGTCCCGGTGGTTGGGATCGGCACCGTGGGCCAGAAGCCGCCTGGCGGTTGCCAGTCGGTCCGCCTCCGTCCTGCAGGTGGCGTATCCTATCCAGGTGAAGCTGGTATTGCCGGCACTATAGTCGATACCAGAGGTCCTGCTGGCGGCATCCACCTTGATTCCGGCAGCAACGGCGGCGTCGACCAGATCCGGGCTACAACCCGCGCTGTTGGAAGCAAATGCCTCTTCGATTTCTTGCGGCGGCAGGCGGGCCAGCCAACCTTCAGCGACCAAGCGCCGAAAGGTGCCCGAGTCCCCCCATTTAAGCGCCTTCCGCAGCAATTCGAGCCCTAGCAGGCTATCCGCTTCGCCGTTCTCGCCTTTGATCACCGAGGCCAGAGGAAGCCCTCGGTCAATCAGCGCCTGCATTGTCGTTGCGTCCGGCGGTTCCGGCATGGCTAGCGCCATGGCTGCGGCGGCTTTGGACTTGAAGTCGAACCCTTGGGCCGTCAGCCATTCCACCAGACCAGCACCGCCACGCACCCAGCGGGCGGTATTGGCGGCACGATCCACCTCATCCTCCAAGGTGGACACCGAGGCTGGCATATGGGCCATGCGGCCATAATACTCAACGACCTGCTTGATCCCGTTGCCAGTGTCTATGGTCAGGGTATAGCCGGGCCCATCTGTGACAGGGGCGGTGTAATCGTCCGCCAAATTGAAGAAATCAGCTGCTTGGAATCGGGCAACCAAAGCCTTCACTGCCGCCGTTGGGATTTGATCCACGTGATGTCCAGGTACAGTCACATTGGTGGACATGGCAGGGCGGCGATGAAGTTCGCCCGATGCCATCGCGTCTGCCTCGCGCGTGGAAAACAGCACCCGCCCCGACCCATCGATATCCACGCGATAGGTTGGGCAATTGCCCAGGCAAGGCCCCCGGGTCAGCGTGATGCGCAGCTTGGCCCAATCGATGGCGGGGAAAGGCGTTTTGTTCTGGTCTGGGCGATAGGGGATGATTGTAAAGCGCATCGGAAATTCGGCGGCGGTCGCTGTGTCCTGGCGCAAGAAGGGAGTGAAGCGGCGGATGAGGGAGGCGCTGACTGCCTGATTGATGTGCTCCCCGCCTGCCGGTGACCCCCAGCCATTCGTTCCAGCGACCGCGCCGGAGGCATCGACCTCCAGGGCGAGATCGACATCAACCGCCGTTTCGACGGTGGTTGAACGGATGATGGTGCTACCGATCAGATGCCGCCGCGCCGTCGCCTCGTCGACTTTAATAAAATCCTGCGCCTGCGCCGGCAGGCCGTGGAGGGCCGATAGCAGAAGGGCGCCCAACGCCCCATACCGTCGGAAGTGGAACGAGGCGACAATGCGCAAGTATCAGGACCTCAGGTTGTTTTCAGCAGGATAGCAACGTGACTGCCTTGCCGGAAGGGTTAGCGTGATTGGCTTCCGTTGTGTGCCGCCAGCCAGCGGGCGAGAATGAATTGTTCCAGTTTCTCTTTTGCGACCGAGGTCGCATCTTTACGGACGACCGATGCACGCCAGCCTCACAACCATAGCCTTCAAATCGTCATAGGCGATACCGCGCCTGCCGGTCTTGCCTGGGGCCGGCCCTAAAGGCTATGACGGGCACCGTCCCGCCACGACGCATTCGCCGTCACGACGCATAAAGGGAAGAACCCATGTCCGCGATCATCGATATTCAGGGCCGCCAGATTCTCGACAGCCGGGGCAACCCGACCGTCGAGGTTGACGTTCGGCTGGAGTCCGGCGCCTTCGGCCGCGCCGCCGTGCCCTCCGGCGCCTCGACCGGCGCCCATGAGGCCGTTGAGCTGCGCGATGGCGACAAGAGCAAGTACCTGGGCAAGGGCGTGCTGAAGGCGGTCGAATCGATCAACAGCGAGATCTTCGACACCATCGGCGGCCTGGAGTCCACCGACCAGGTGGCCATCGACACCGCCATGATCGAGCTGGACGGCACCCCGAACAAGGCCCGCCTGGGCGCCAACGCCATCCTGGGCGTGTCGCTGGCCGTGGCCAAGGCGTCGGCGGCCGAGCTGGACCTGCCGCTGTACCGCTATGTCGGCGGCACCAACGCCCGCATCCTGCCCGTGCCGATGATGAACATCATCAACGGTGGCGCCCACGCCGACAACCCCATCGACATCCAGGAATTCATGGTGATGCCGGTGGGCGCGGAAAGCTGTGCCGACGCCATCCGCATCGGCGCCGAAATTTTCTACGCCCTGAAGAAGAAGCTGAAGGACGCCGGCCACAACACCGCCGTGGGTGACGAGGGCGGCTTCGCTCCCAACCTCGCCTCCACCGACGAAGCCCTGTCCTTCATCATGAAGGCCGTCGAGGCCGCCGGCTACACGCCGGGCGACGACGTGGTGCTGGCGCTGGACGCTGCCTCCACCGAATTCTTCAAGGACGGCAAATACGTGCTGGCCGGCGAGAACAAGACCCTCGATCCGGACGCCATGGTGCGCTACTGGACCGACCTGGTGGGCCGCTACCCCATCGTCAGCATCGAAGACGGCATGGCCGAGGATGACTGGGCCGGCTGGAAGGCCCTGACCGACGCCATCGGGTCCAAGGTGCAGCTGGTGGGCGACGACCTGTTCGTCACCAACCCGGCCCGCCTGACCGATGGCATCAAGAAGGGTGTGGCCAACTCCATCCTGGTGAAGGTCAACCAGATCGGCAGCCTGACCGAGACGCTGGAGGCCGTGCGCATCGCCCAGAGCAACGGTTACACCGCCGTGATGTCGCACCGCTCGGGCGAGACCGAGGACGCCACCATCGCCGACCTGGCCGTGGCCACCAACTGCGGCCAGATCAAGACCGGCTCGCTGTCGCGTTCCGACCGGATCGCCAAGTACAACCAGCTGATTCGGATCGAAGAGGCGCTGGACCTGGCGGCCGTGTTCCCGGGCCGTGGCGCCCTGAAGCGCGGCTGAAACCGGGCATCGTTCCGGTATCGTCCGGAATAGCCGGAAAGTGGGGGTGGAGGCGCTGCTTCCACCCCTTTTTCTTTGTGAAGTCGTGATTCAACGCCGACCGGCGGTTGGTATTCACATGAATTAAATACGGCGCACAGACTAGACGCCGCTTTCCATTTGACGGTTGCGGAACCCTTGTGGAACCATGGCGCCCATGATTGGCGCCCGTTCTTTCCGCACCGCATTGAACCGCGCCCTACGCCAGGTGGTCGCACCGGTGGTGGGGGCGTCCGTTGTCGCATACTTCGCCTACCACACGGTGCAGGGCGAACGCGGGCTGATGGCGCTGACCCAGCTGCAGACCCAGGTGACCCAGGCCAAGGCCCAGCTGGACCAGGTTCGCGCGGAACGCGAGGCCATGGAGCGCCGCGCCCGCCTGCTGCGCCCCGACAATCTGGACCCTGACATGCTGGAGGAAGAGTCCCGCAAGGTGCTCGATTTCTCCCGTCCGGATGACCTCGTGATCCTTCTCCCGGGCAAGCCTGCCCCGCATGAAGATAAGGACGCGCCGGCGAAAACGCCGTAAACCGCTGATAATCCTTCGATTAACCTGAATTCTGTTAATCGTAAATAATCCTTTTGAAGCAATGTTTTGCAGTGCACACTCCTTGCGTTGCGCTGCACTTGTGGTTAGCAGTGATGCCGTGCCGGCCGACCCGGCCCGGAATGCCCCCGGGGCTGCCCCCCAGGGAATTGCGACGCTAAACGCCCACGCTTGAGAAGGGAGACGCCAGTGGCCACGACCACGAGACGCCGTGCCAAGCCCGCTGAGAACGCAGCGCCGGAGCCGACCCAGGAGGAACTCCTCCACTACTACAAGGAGATGTTGCTGATCCGCCGCTTCGAGGAGAAGGCCGGTCAGCTGTACGGCATGGGCCTCATCGGCGGTTTCTGCCACCTCTACATCGGCCAGGAGGCCGTGGTGGTGGGCATGCAGGCGGCGCAGCTGCCGGGCGACAGCGTCATCACCAGCTACCGTGACCACGGCCACATGCTGGCCTGCGGCATGGACGCCAAGGGCGTGATGGCGGAACTGACCGGGCGCGCGGGCGGCTATTCCAAGGGGAAGGGCGGCTCGATGCACATGTTCTCGCGCGAGAAGAACTTCTACGGCGGCCACGGCATCGTCGGCGCCCAGACGCCCATCGGCACGGGCCTGGCCTTCGCCCACAAGTACAAGAAGGACGGCTGCATCGACGTCTGCTACCTGGGTGACGGCGCCGTCAACCAGGGCCAGGTCTATGAGTCCTTCAACATGGCCGCCCTGTGGAAGCTTCCGGTGATCTATGTCATCGAGAACAACAAGTATGCCATGGGCACCTCGCAGCAGCGCGCCTCGGCGGGTGAGCTGTACCTGCGCGGCAGCGCCTACGGCATCCCCGGCAAGCAGGTCAACGGTATGGACGTGCTGGAGGTCAAGAAGGCCGCCGACGAGGCCGTGGCCTACGTCCGTGGCGGCAACGGCCCCATGATCCTGGAGATGAAGACCTACCGCTACCGCGGCCACTCCATGTCCGATCCGGCCAAGTACCGTACCAAGGAAGAGGTCAACAAGATGCGGTCGGAATATGACTGCATCGACCATCTGAAGTCGCTGCTGTTCACTAAGGGCTACGCAGACGAGGAAAGTCTGAAGGTCATCGACCGCGATGTGAAGGCCGTCGTCACCGAGGCCGCCGACTTCGCGACCACCAGCCCCGAGCCCGACGCGTCGGAGCTGTGGACCGATATCCTCGTCGAAGCCTGATCGCTGGCCGGAGAATAAGAAAATGCCCATCGATATCCTGATGCCGGCCCTGTCCCCCACCATGACCGAAGGCAAGCTGGCCAAGTGGGTGAAGAAGGAAGGCGATACGATCAAGGCCGGTGACGTCATCGCCGAGATCGAGACCGACAAGGCCACCATGGAAGTGGAAGCGGTCGACGAAGGTACCCTGGCCAAGATCCTGGTGCCGGAAGGCACCGAGAACGTGGCTGTGAACACCGCCATCGCCCTGCTGGCCGGTGAAGGCGAGAGCGCCAGCGACGTGAGCGCCGCCAAGGGCGCTGCCAACACGCCGTCCGCGCCCAAGACCGAGCCCGCCCAGGGCGAGGCCGCCGTAACCCCGAAGGAGGAGGCGTCCAAGGCCGCCCCCGCCGCCCCGGCGGTGAAGGCCCCGGTGGCCCCGCCGCCGTCGGACGAGGACCGCTTCTTCAAGAACACCCAGACCATGACGGTGCGCGAGGCCCTGCGCGACGCCATGGCCGAGGAAATGCGCAAGGACGGCAGCGTCTTCGTCATGGGCGAGGAAGTGGCCGAGTACCAGGGCGCCTACAAGGTGACCCAGGGCCTGCTGCAGGAGTTCGGCCCCGACCGCGTGATCGACACCCCCATCACCGAGCACGGCTTCGCCGGCCTGGCGGTGGGTGCGGCGTTCGGCGGCCTGCGCCCGGTCGTGGAGTTCATGACCTTCAACTTCTCGATGCAGGCCATCGACCATATCATCAACTCCGCCGCCAAGACGCTGTACATGTCCGGCGGCCAGATGGGCTGCCCCATCGTGTTCCGTGGCCCCAACGGCGCCGCCGCCCGCGTGGCCGCCCAGCACAGCCAGGAATACAGCAGCTGGTACGCTCACATCCCGGGCCTGAAGGTGGTGTCGCCCTATAGCGCCGCCGACGCCAAGGGCCTGCTCAAGGCGGCCATCCGCGACCCGAACCCCGTGGTCTTCCTGGAAAACGAAATCCTGTACGGCCACAGCTTCGAGGTGCCGACCGATCCGGACTTCATCATCCCGATCGGCCGCGCCAAGATCGAGCGCGCCGGCACGGACGTGACCATCACCGCCTTCTCGCTGCAGGTGGGCATGGCCCTGGCCGCCGCCGACAAGCTGGCGGAGCAGGGGATCAGCGCCGAGGTCATCAACCTGCGCAGCATCCGTCCCCTGGACGTCCACACCATCGTGGAAAGCGTGAAGAAGACCAACCGCCTGGTCTCGGTGGAAGAGGGCTGGCCCTTCGCCGGCATCGGCGCGGAAATGTCCGCGGTGATGATGGAACACGCCTTCGACTACCTGGATGCGCCCGTGGTGCGCGTGCACGGCAAGGACGTGCCCATGCCCTACGCCGCCAACCTGGAAAAGCTGGCCCTGCCGCAGGTGGATGACGTCGTCACCGCCGCCAAGGCCGTGCTGTACCGCTGAACCGGCCGGGAAGGCGCCCCGACCCCGTGATGGGAAGGGGCGCCTTCTGCCGCATCCGTCAGAGATTTGGGGCGCCTGGCCTGACGCCACGGCCCCCTGGGGGAGATCAAACCCATGCCGATCGATATCCTGATGCCGGCCCTGTCGCCCACGATGACCGAGGGCAAGCTGGCCAAGTGGGTGAAGAAGGAAGGCGACACGATCAAGGCCGGTGACGTCATCGCCGAGATCGAGACCGACAAGGCCACCATGGAAGTGGAGGCCGTGGACGAGGGCACGCTGGGCAAAATCCTGGTGCCCGAGGGCACCGAGGGCGTGGCGGTGAACGCCAAGATCGCCGTCCTGCTGGAGGAAGGCGAGAGCGCCGACGCCCTGAACGCGGCGCCCAAGCCCGCCGCCGCTCCGGCGCCGGCTCCCGCGCCGGCCAAGACCGAAGCCGCCGCCCCGGCCCCGGCCAAGAGCGAGGCCGCCCCGGCCGCCGCCGCTCCGGCGCATGACGGCAAGCGCGTGTTCGCCAGTCCGCTGGCCCGCCGCATGGCCGCCCAGTCCGGCTTGGACCTGGCCAAGGTTTCCGGCACCGGCCCGTCCGGCCGCATCGTGAAGGCCGACGTGGAGGCCGCCTTGAAGGGTGGTGCTGCCAAGGCCGCCCCGGCCGCCGCCGCTCCCACCGCCGCCGCCGCTCCGGCCGCCGCCGCGCCGGCTCCGGCCGCTGCCGCTGCTCCGAAGGGCATCGACGCCAAGGCTTTGGCCGACAAGCTGGGCATGAAGTACAAGGTCCTGCCCAACAGCGGCATGCGCAAGACCATCGCCAAGCGCCTGACCGAGGCCTGGCAGACCATTCCCCACTTCGGCCTGCAGGTCGATTGCGAGATCGACGCCCTGCTGGCGCTGCGCGCCCAGCTGAACGAGAAGTCGGGCGAGAAGGTGTCGGTCAACGACTTCGTCGTGAAGGCCGTGGCCGTCGCCCTGCGCAAGGTGCCGGAGGCCAACGTCTCCTGGCATGAGGACGGCATCCTGCAGTACGAGGGCGTGGACGTCTCCGTGGCCGTGGCCACCGACGGCGGCCTGATCACCCCCATCGTGAAGAACGCCGACCAGAAGGGCCTGGCCACCATCTCCGCCGAGGTGAAGTCCCTGGCCGCCAAGGCCAAGGAAGGCAAGCTGAAGCCCGAGGAATTCCAGGGCGGCACCTTCAGCGTGTCCAACCTGGGCATGTTCGGGATCAAGAGCTTCACCTCCATCATCAACCCGCCGCAGAGCTGCATCCTGTCCGTGGGTGCCGGTGAGAAGCGGCCGGTGGTGAAGGGCGATGCCCTGGCCGTGGCCACCGTCATGAGCCTGACGCTGACGGTGGACCACCGCTCGGTCGATGGCGCCGTGGGTGCGAAGTACCTGCAGGTCCTGAAGAAGCTGATCGAGGACCCCATCACGCTGATGCTGTGATGCCGCATCCCCGGAAGCGCCCGCCGCTTCCGGGGATTTCTCCTGTCGTTGACCAAAAGCGCAGGGCGAGCGCCCCACGGGTTGGGCGGTCCCGGCGCCTTTTGAAGGGAACAGACCGAAATGGCCGATACCGAATTCGACGTGCTGGTCCTGGGCGCCGGCCCCGGCGGTTATGTCGCCGCCATCCGCGCCGCCCAGCTGGGCCTGAAGGCCGCGGTGGTGGAACGTGAACACCTTGGCGGCATCTGCCTGAACTGGGGCTGCATCCCGACCAAGGCTCTGCTGCGCTCCGCCGAGATCTACGGCTACATGAAGCACGCCGACGCCTACGGCCTGACCGTCAGCGGCGTGGGCTTCGACCTGCCCAAGGTGGTGAAGCGCTCCCGCCAGGTGGCGAACCAGCTGTCGGCCGGCGTGAAGAGCCTGTTGAAGAAGAACAAGGTGCCGGTGTTCGACGGCACCGGCAAGCTGGCCGGCGGCGGCAAGGTCACCGTGACCGCCAAGGACGGGGCCAGCCAGACCCTGGCGGCCAAGCATATCATCATCGCCACCGGCGCCCGCGCCCGCTCCCTGCCGGGCCTGGAGCCGGACGGCAAGTTCGTGTGGTCGTACAAGGAGGCCCTGGTCCCCGATGCCATGCCGAAGTCGCTGCTGGTGGTCGGTTCCGGCGCCATCGGCATCGAATTCGCCAGCTTCTTCCGCACCCTGGGTGCCGAGGTGACGGTGGTGGAGGTCATGGACCGCGTCCTGCCGGTGGAGGATGAGGAAATCTCCGCCTTCGCCCGCAAGCAGTTCGAAAAGCAGGGCATGAAGATCATCACCGGCGGCAAGGTGACCAAGCTGGACAAGGGCGCCACCACGGTCACCGCCCATGTCGAGGTGGGCGGCAAGGTGGAGACCCTGACGGTGGAGCGTGTCATCACCGCCGTCGGCATCCAGGCCAACACCGAGAACATCGGCCTGGAGAACACCAAGGTGAAGCTGGACCGCGGCCACATCGTGACCGACGGCTATCTGCGCACGGACGAGCCGGGCGTCTACGCCATCGGCGACGTGGCCGGCGCCCCCTGGCTGGCGCACAAGGCCAGCCATGAAGGCGTGATCTGCGTGGAGAAGATCGCCGGTGTGAAGGACGTCCACCCGATGGACAAGCTGAACATCCCGGGCTGCACCTACTGCAACCCGCAGGTGGCCAGCGTCGGCCTGACCGAAGCCAAGGCCAAGGCCGCCGGCTATGAGGTCAAGGTCGGCCGCTTCCCCTTCATCGGCAACGGCAAGGCCATCGCCCTGGGCGAGGCCGAGGGCCTGGTGAAGACGGTGTTCGACGCCAAGACCGGCGAGCTGCTGGGCGCCCACATGGTGGGAGCCGAGGTGACGGAGCTGATCCAGGGCTACGTCGTCGGCAAGACCTTGGAAACCACCGAGGCCGAGCTGATGCACACCATCTTCGCCCACCCGACCCTGTCGGAAATGATGCATGAGTCGGTGCTGGCCGCCTACGGCCGCGCGATTCATTACTAAGCGTTCCCTCAGGCGCCGGCGCCCGCGTCCGCGGGCTTGGCTTCCTCGCTGTGCCCTGCGGTACTCGCTGCGGGGCTGGCGGTCGCCAGCCTGGTTAGAGTTGAGGGGTAAGGTGCTGGGGCGATATCGGGGTCGGAACGGAGGAGCGATGCATGCGTGGGGTTCGCCCGGCGCACTTGGCCTTCCGCTCCGGCCCCCTTATGTTTCAGGAACATTCGTTTCAAAGGCTGCACGCCCATGACCGCCGACAAGATCCGCCATCCGGAAAAGCAGAACCGCCCGGACAACCCCATCCAGCGCAAGCCGGAATGGTTGCGGGTGAAGGCCCCGGCTGGCGGCGTGTTCAACGAGACGCGCAACCTGATGCGCGGCCTGAAGCTGAACACGGTATGCGAGGAGGCGGCGTGCCCCAACATCGGGGAATGCTGGAAGCAGCGCCACGCCACCTTCATGATCCTGGGCGCCGTCTGCACCCGCGCCTGCGCCTTCTGCAACGTGGCCACCGGCCGTCCCGACCTGCTGGACCCGCATGAGCCCGACAACGTGGCCGAGGCCGTGGCGCGGCTGAAGCTGCAGCACGTGGTGGTCACCTCCGTCGACCGCGACGACCTGCCCGACGGCGGTGCCGGGCATTTCGCCCGCACCATCCGCGCCATCCGCCGCGAGGCGCCAGAGGCCACCATCGAGGTGCTGACGCCCGACTTCATGAAGAAGCAGGGCGCCATCGAGACGGTGGTGGAGGCCCGCCCCGACGTCTTCAACCATAACCTGGAGACGGTGCCGCGCCTGTACCCGGGCATCCGCCCCGGCGCCCGCTATTTCACCTCGCTGTCCCTGCTGTCGCGGGTGCGTGAGCTGGACCCCAGCATTTTCACCAAGTCCGGCATCATGGTCGGCCTGGGCGAAACCAAGGAGGAGGTGGGCCAGGTCATGGACGACCTGCGCGCGGCGGATGTGGACTTCATCACCATCGGCCAGTACCTGGCGCCCACGCCCAAGCATGCGCCGGTGGACCGTTTCGTTACGCCGGATGAGTTCGCCAGCTATGCAACCATGGCCCGGGGCAAGGGTTTCCTGATGGTGTCCAGCTCCCCGCTGACCCGCAGCAGCCACCATGCCGGCGACGATTTCGTGAAGCTGCGCGAAGCCCGCGAGGCCAAGTTGGCCGGTCGCCCGCTGTCGTCCCAGACGGTTTCGGGGGCGACCGCCGCCGAAGCCGCCGCCGAGTAAGCCTCATGCCCACGCACGCCGAGAAGCGCGTCCTGCCCTACACGCCGGAACAGCTGTTCCAGCTGGTGGCGGACGTGGAGAAGTATCCGGAGTTCCTGCCCTGGGCGGTGGCGGCCCGCATCCGCCGCCGCGAGGGCAACACCTTCTGGGCCGACCTGGTGATCGGCTTCAAGATGGTGCGCGAGCGCTTCACCTCCAAGGTGGTGCTGAGCGAGCCCGGCCGCCGCATCGACGTGGCCTATACCGAGGGCCCGTTCCACTACCTGAACAACCACTGGATCTTCGAGCCGCACGCCGACGGCTGTCTGCTGGACTTCTACGTGGATTTTGAGTTCCGCAACCTCATCCTGCAGAAGATCATCGGCGCCCTGTTCGGCGAAGCCGTGCGCCGCATGGTCGCCGCCTTCGAGGCCCGGGCGCACCAGCTGTACGGCGCGCCCGGCGGCCGGCCGGTGGGAGCGGTGTGAAACCGCCAATGGTCGAGGCCGTGAAGATCCTCTCGGGTTCCAATCCGGCGCGACGCGTTCTGGTCGTCCGGCGCCCCGATGGATTCTACGCGCTGCGTCCGCAATACCACTATCGCAACGTCTGGGAAGGCACCTTGGTGGCGGAAGGGTGGGCTCCGTTACCCGAGCCCAGCAGCCTGTATGAGACGGCGCTGTTGGCTGAGCGGGAGGCCTTCGCCGAGTTTCCTTGGCTGCGGCATCCAGGTGCCCGTTAGGAAAACGGGGCGCGCATCAGTCCATTGCTTCACCGGGTGGCACTGCGGCGTTTAAGCCCGGCTTAAATTTTGATGCCGCCCCACCTCCCTGGTATGGTTACCCCCAACGTGGGGACCATAAATAGGGCAGGGATAGGAATGAGGCATTCTGTGACGCGCGTGCTGGCGGGCGCGCTGTTGGCCGGCTGCGCCTTCACCGCTTTGGACGCCTCGGCCCAGGCGGTCGAGAAAAAGCCCCTGACGCACGAGACCCTGTGGATGATGAAGCGCGTGGGGGCGCCCATCACCAGCCCCAACGGCAAGTGGGTGCTGTTCTCCGTGGTCGAGCCTTCCTATGAGCAGGACAAGTCGGTCACCGACCTGTGGCTGGTGCCGACCGACGGCAGCGCCGCCCCCCGGCGCCTGACCAACACCAAGGGCGGCGAGAACGACCCCGTCTGGTCGCCCGACAGCGGCAACATCGCCTTCGCCGCCAAGCGCGAGGGTGATGAGGTCGAGCAGATCTATGTGCTGGACCTGGCCCAGGGTGGGGAGGCGCGGCGCGTCACCACCGTGTCCACCGGCGCCAGCCACCCGCAATGGCGCCCCGACGGCAAGGCCATCCTGTTCGAGAGCCGCGTCTTCCCCGGCGCCACGGACGATGAGGCCAACAAGAAGATCGCGGCGGAGCGCAAGGCGCGGAAATACAACGTCCGCACCTATGAGCACTTCCCTGTGCGGTACTGGAACGAATGGCTGGATGACCGGCAGCCCACGGTGATGGTGCAGGGGCTGGAGCCGGGTGCGGTGGCCAGGGACATCCTGTCGCCCACGGCCTTCGCCCACACCGACGGCTTCAGCGGCATGCAGGGGGAGAGCAGCGTGTCGCTGTCCCCCATCTGGAGCCCGGACGGCGGCGAGATCGTCTTCGAGGCGACGCAGGCGCGCTGGAACGCCGCTTTCGCCCACGTGCCCTACCATCTCTACCGCATCCCGGCGGCGGGCGGCGCGGAACCGCGGGAGGTCACGGCGGCGCCCGGCGGCTATGGCCACGCGGCCTTCAGCCCGGACGGCAAGAATCTCTACTTCACCTACATGCCGCAGAACGATGAGGTCTACAACCTGCCGCGTCTGTCGCGGGTGGCCTGGCCGGCCGGTGGTGCC
This sequence comes from Nitrospirillum amazonense, assembly GCF_029594735.1. Taxonomy (NCBI): domain Bacteria; kingdom Pseudomonadati; phylum Pseudomonadota; class Alphaproteobacteria; order Rhodospirillales; family Azospirillaceae; genus Nitrospirillum; species Nitrospirillum amazonense. The sequence goes on along the minus strand of NZ_JARPAF010000002.1, from coordinate 1,811,112 downwards.
GCCACCCTGGTGGCGCGCGACTTCGACCGCCAGCCGACGCAATACGCCCTGTCACCCGACAGCCGCACCGTCTATCTGCTGGCGCCCGACGGCGCGTCGGAAAACCTGTACAGTGTGCCGGCCGAGGGCGGCAAACCTGCCCTGGTGGCGCAGCCCAAGGTCGGCGGCTACACCGCGCTGTCCCTGCCCAAGTCGGGCAAGCTGCAACTGATCGCCCAGTACGGCAGTTCCGTGAACCCGGCGGAGATCGTGAAGATCGATCCCAATGGGAAGGCCAGCGGGACGGAAGGCGTGAAGGGCGGCCACACCAACCTCACTACCATCGACACCGCCGTCGCCGCCGGCATTGATTGGCAGCCGCCGCAGCATTTCACCTTCACCTCGGCCAAGGGGCGGACCATCCACAGCATGATCGTGCTGCCGCCCCATTTCGATCCCAACAAGAAATACCCGCTGTTCGTCTTCATCCACGGCGGGGCGGCCAGCAACAACCCGGACCAGATTGGCCTGCGCTGGAACTATCACCTGCTGGCGGCCAGCGCCGGCGGCACCGTCATCCTGATGACGGACTACATCGGTTCCACCGGCTTCGGCGAGGCCTTCGCCCAGGCCATCAAGCTGGATCCGCTGAAGACCCCGGCCGATGAGATCAACCAGGCGGCGGATGAGGCCATCAAGCGCTTCCCCTTCATCGATGCCAGCCGCCAGTGCGCCGGCGGCGCCAGCTACGGTGGCCACCTGACCAATTGGCTGGAGGCCACCACCACCCGTTACCGCTGTCTGGTCAGCCACGCGGGCGAGGTCGATCTACTGACCCAGTGGGGCGAGAGCGACGGCATCTATAACCGCGAGGTCAACAACGGCGGCCCGCCCTGGGAAGGCAACGCCATCTGGCGCGAGCAGAGCCCCATCACCTATGCCGCCAACTGGAAGACGCCCATGCTGATGAGCATCGGCGAGCGCGACTACCGCGTGCCCCTGGGCAATACGCTGGAGGCCTGGGCGGTGCTGCAACACCAGCACGTGCCCAGCCGCCTGCTGGTCTGGCCCGACGCCTGGCACTGGATCACCAAGCCCGAGGACAGCCGCCACTTCTACCAGGAGGTGGGGGACTGGCTGGCCAAGTACCTCCAGGCGACCTCACCTTAAGGCTAGGGACTGATCCTTTTCGCCGCCTCAGGCGTATCGCCCACCGTCGCCAGTCCATCCAGGATGGCGACGTGGTGGCGTGGTCAGGATGCGTGAGGGTGATGGAATGATGGGCTACAACGGTCTGGCGCCGGACGGATGCGCCGTGGTGGTCGGGGCAGGGGGGCTGGGCCGGGCCCTGGCCGTCGCGTTGGAGGAACGTGGCGCCCATGCTCATGTGATCCTGACCGGCAGGCGGGAGGACCCGCCCTGCGACATCACCGACGAACACGCGGTGGCTGGCTTGGCCCAGCGGGTGTGGGACACGGGCCTGTCCCTGCGCACCGTCATCGTCGCGTCGGGTTTCCTGCACGGGCCGGGGCCGGAGCCGTATCAGGCCTTCGCCCCGGAGAAGACCTGGCGCCAGCTGGACCCCGCCCATCTGGCCCATGCCTTCGCCGTCAACGCCATCGGCCCGGCGCTGCTGGCCAAGCACCTGCTGCCCCTATTCCCAGCCAGCCGGCGCTGCGTCTTCGCCGCCCTGTCCGCCAAGGTCGGCTCCATCACCGACAACAGCGCCGGCGGCTGGTACGCCTACCGCGCCAGCAAGGCCGCGCTGAACCAGATCATCCGCACTGCGGCCATCGAGTTGGCCCGAACCCGCCCCCTGTCGCTCTGCGTTGCCGTCCACCCCGGCACCGTGGACACGCCCCTGTCGGCCCCCTTCGCCAAGACCGGCCTGGAGGTGCGCAAGCCGGACCGGGCGGCATCGCAGATCCTGAACATGCTGGACCGCCTGACCACGGACGACACCGGCCGCTTCTGGGCGTACGACGGGCGGGAACTGCCGTGGTGACGGACTCAGTCCGCCCCCAGGGCCGCCCACTCCAACCCGAACCGTTGCAGATACTTCCGCAGCCGGTCGGCGTCGTTCGATGAGGCGCGGCGGGTGCGCGACGCGCTGAACAGGGTGCGGCCGGCTTCCGACAGGCTGCGGCAGGGGCTGTGCGCTGTCGGTCAGGGCGCGGTGCGCTTTCGGGACTGCCGCTTTCTGGGGCAGGCGGCCTGCTCCTTATTTGCCCACCGTCGTCACCTTGACCGCCTTCTGCGGGCCGGCGGTGATGGTGGTGCCGGTGGCGTCGGGGATGAAGCGGATGGGCACCTCGATCTGCTTGGTGCAGGTGCGCAGGGTCCACACCTCGCGCCAGGGCGGCGACTTGCCGCCGGGGGCGGGGGTGGCCTCGCGGTCCAGAAAGCGGGTGTCAGCCACATACTCGCGGGCGCATCCCTCCTCGGTGGCGCCGGGGGTGATCTTCACCAGCTGATCCACCTGCTGGATGGCGTCGCGCTGCAGCAGCACGTCGGTGTGCGTGCCGCCGGGCAGCAGGGCGCCCATGCCGATGGCCTGGCCCGCCTGCTTCCAGCCGATGACGTTCAAGGTGCGGGTGACGCCGCAGCCGGCCAAGGTCACCTGCTGGCGCCAGATGCCGGTCTGCAATTGGCCGGCGGTGTCGAACACCAAGGGCTGGAACACCGCCACGTCGGTCGACACCGTGGCCTGGGCGCTGGGGCAGGGCTCGTTCATGACCACGGCCGATTGCTGGGCCGTGGCCAGGGTCATCTGCCGCACCCCAGGATCGGCGAACAGCCTGGCTGTGTTGGCCTGGTCATCGGCCAAGGCCGTGCTGGAGGCCAGAAGCAGGGTGAGGGCGGCGGCGATGCCGGTGCGCGTCATGGTCTTATTCCCCCAGGCTGTACTGTGCCGGTTCCCAGACATAGCTCTTGGGATCGGCCTTGCCGTCGGTGGCGTCCTTGGGCCGGACGTGGCCGATGCCGGGGAAGGACAGGTGGGCGGCGGCCACCCAATAGCCGTCCTTGGCGGCCTCGGCATAGGCCTTGGCGCGCTGCTGGTAGGCGGCGGGGCTGTCGCTGTCGAACTGGATGGTGGTGGCCGGGGTGTCGAACTGCACCGCGGCCACGTGCATCAGGTCGCCCCAGAACACCATCTTCTGCCCTTTGCTCTCGGCGGCGTAGGTGGTGTGGCCGGGCGTGTGGCCGTGGGCGGGAAGGGCGGTGATGCCGGGGAACAGCGAGGTAACGCCGTCAAAGGTCTTCAGCTTGCCGGCGGCGGCGTAGACGTCCAGCAGCTTGTGGGCGGCGGCGAAGCCGCCCCGCTTGTCGGCTGGCGCCTTGGCCTCGGCCTCCGCGTTCAGCCAATGGCCCTTCTCCGCCGCGTCGACATAGACGGTGGCGTTGGGGAAGTTCATGTGGCCGTCGGTGGTCAGGCCGCCGATATGGTCGCCGTGCATATGGGTGATCAGCACCGCGTCCACCTGATCGGGCGTGTAGCCGGCGGCCTTGAGGTTCGCCAACAGGTTGCTGGGGGCCTTGGGGCCCAGCAGGCCGTTGGCGCCGGTGTCCACCAAGATCAGTTGCGACCCGGTGTTGATCAGGAAGGCGTTGACCGAGGTCGGGGTCGGGCTGGGCTGGTGGTTGCGCGCCAGGGCGGCCCGCACCTTCTCCGGCGTGGTGTTGGTCATCAGCGTGTCGATGGGCAGCGTGGCCACCGTGTCGTTCAGCGCCGTGATCTCGAAATCGCCCAGCATCAGGCGATAATAGCCCGGCGCCTGGGTCTTCACCTGGGGTGCGGCGGCGCGGGTGGTAGAGGGCAGGGCCACCAGGGACAGCGACAGTGGGGCGGCGGCGAGCGCCAGGGCCAGGCTGAGGGAACGCAAGGACATGAAGGAACTCCGGAAGGCGGGGCCCATAAAGCGGGGCTTTGGGGGCGGCACAGGGCGCCAGACTATGCCCCAGTTTCTCCGGCGCGCAACCCAGGCGGCGCGCCGACACCACTCTTTCCCTGCGGTCAGATGTCCTGGCGCGTTGGTTGACGCGGGTTCCATCCATCCCCCAAGCTGTTGGGTGGGGAAAGCGGGCCGGGGGGCGTTATGCGCGGGCGCGTCGTGGGGGTGTTGGTCTGCCTGCTGCTGTTCAAGACCGTGGTGGCGCGGGCGGACGACCTGGTCCATCTTGCGGCCCGGCCGCAGGTTCCGCCCCCGGTGGCGGGGGGAACCGTCGGGCCTGCGCGCCTGGGTGATGGCATCGTTCTCATTCCCGGTTCCTACCGGCCCGGCCAGCCCTTGCCGCTGCTGGTAATGCTACATGGCGCCAGTCAGCGCGGCGCCGACATGGTGGCCCGCCTGGCGCCGGTGGCGGAGGCCCGTGGGGTGATCATCGCGGCCCCCGACTCCGGGGATTACACTTGGGACATGCTGGCGGCGCGCAAGCATGAGGCGGATGAGCGCTGGGGCCCCCGGTATGGCACCGATCCGGCGCGCATCGATGCCTTCCTGGCCCAGGTCTTCGCCCGCTACGCTGTGGACCCGTCCCGGGTGGCGCTGGCGGGCTTTTCCGATGGGGCGACCTACGCCCTGTCGCTGGGGCCGGAAAACCTGGACCTGTTTACCGCGCTGATTGCCTTTTCCCCTGGGCGCATTGCGCCGCTGCATACCCAAGGGGACCCGCCCGGCGGCGGTCAGACGCGAGTCTTCATCAGCCACGGCAAGGCCGACCGCGTGCTGCCCCTGGAAGAGACCGCGCGCACCACCGCACCGGCGTTCAAGCGGCGGGGTTTCCTGGTGGAACTGCGGGTGTTCGATGGCGGGCATGTCATGCCGCCTGAGGTGGTGGATAGCGCCCTGGACTGGTGGTTGGGACCCGGTTGAGTATGTCCTAGGCCGTTGCGCCACCACCCGCCGCGGCTAGGCCCATCGCCAGCGCCCGCGCCACGGCCGCCAGACGCACCGCCTCGCGGTCGCCGGAGAAGACGTGGCGTTCCACCGCCACCGGGCGGTCCCGGCGGGCGCAGCCCAGGTAGACCAGGCCCACCGGCTTCTCCAAGCTGCCGCCGCCGGGGCCGGCGATGCCGGTGACCGACAGGGCGATGTCGGCGCGGGAGCGGGCCAGCAGCCCCTCCGCCATGGCGTGCGCAACCTCGCGGCTGACGGCGCCGTGCAGGGCGATCAGGCCATCGGGCACGCCCAGCAGGTCGATCTTGGCCTGGTTGCTGTAGGTGACCACGCCCCGGTCGACCACGGCGGAGGAGCCGGCAATGGCGGTCAGGCTGGCGGAGATCAGGCCGCCGGTGCAGGATTCGGCCGTGGCCAGCCACAGGCCGCTGGCCTGGCAGGCGGCCAGCAGGCGTTCGGCCGCGCGTGTGATCTCCGCCGGGAACATGGGGTTAGACCTTCGACGTCGGCCAGGGAAGGCGCACGGTGCAGGTCGCCATGGCGGCGATGCCCTCGCGCCGGCCGGTGAAGCCCAGGCCCTCGGTGGTGGTGGCCTTCACGGAGACACGGTCGGGCGCGATCCCCAGCAGGTCGGCCACGCGGGCCACCATGGCCTCGCGGTGGGGGCCCACCTTGGGGCGCTCGCAGATGACGGTGATGTCGCAATGGGCGATGGCCCCGCCCTTGGCCGTCACCAGGCTGGCGGCGTGCTGCAGGAACTTGCCGCTATCGGCGCCGCGCCAACGCTCGTCCGTGGGCGGGAAGTGGCTGCCGATGTCGCCGGCCCCGATGGCGCCCAGGATGGCGTCGGTCAGGGCGTGCAGGCCCACATCGGCGTCGGAATGGCCTTCCAACTTGTGGGTGTGCGGCACCTTCAGGCCGCAGAGGACGATGTGGTCACCCTCCGTGAACTTGTGCACGTCATAGCCGTGGCCCACGCGGACGTCGCCCAACTCGTTCATGATGATCTTCTCCGCCCGCGCCAGATCCTCGGCATGGGTCACTTTCAGGTTGTCGGGATTGGTGGGCACCAGGCGCACGGGGAAACCGGCCTTCTCCGCTACGGCGGCGTCATCGGTCAGTTCCTGGCCCGCCAGGTCGCGGTGCGCCTTCAGGATGTCGGGGAAGCGGAAGCCCTGAGGGGTCAGTGCCCGCCACAGGGCGGTGCGGTCCACCGTGGCGGCCACGGCGCCCTCCCTGTCCGCACGCTTCAGGGTGTCACTGACGTTGGCCGCCGCCAGGGCGGCCGGCACCTCGGCCAGGGCCCGGATGACGGCGGAGATGCTGGCGGCGTCCACCAGGGGCCGGGCGGCATCGTGGATCAGCACCAGGTCATAGCCGCCGTCGGCCGCCGCCGCCTCCAGCCCGTTGCGCACGCTGTCCTGGCGGGCCGCACCCCCGGCCACGGGCGGGGGCAGGTCCAGGCCGGTGACGGCCGCCTCATAGAGGTCGCGGTGGGCCGGATTGATCACCACCCGCACGGCTGTCACCTCCGGATGGCTCTGGAACGCGGCCACGGTGCGGGCCAGGACGGGCCGGCCGGCCAGGGAGAGATATTGCTTGGGCAGGTCCCCGCCGAAGCGGGAGCCGCTGCCGGCGGCGACGATCAGGGCAAGGCAGGACGGCATTATCCAAGACACCGAAAAAAGCGAAAACCGCGTAACAGATATCCCTTCGGCCAAGTAAGCGATATCTCTTATCCAGCTAAGCAGATATCTCCCCTTAAGACCTTGCCGCTAGGCTTGTTTGTCCGCCGGCGTCCACGATCTGCCATGCCACCGCGCCATACCATAGTCGCATTCGCCGTCTTCGGCGGCGTCGCTTCCCTTTGGCGGGGGCTCATGATAGCTTGAACGCCTAATTTTGTAGCAGTCATGGAAAGCGCCTAGGAAATGGGCAGTAAGTTAGCGCCGATCCAGGTCGGTCCCGTCACCATTCAGGATCCGGTGATCCTGGCACCCATGTCGGGCGTGACCGACACGCCCTTCCGCCGCCTGGTGAAGCGCGCCGGCGCGGGCCTGGTCGTTTCCGAGATGATCGCCAGCCAGGCGATGATCCGCGCCACCCGTGAATCCGAAAAGAAGATCGATCCCAACGCCCAGGAAGGCGTGCTGTCCGTCCAGCTGGCGGGCTGTGAGCCCGAGGTGATGGCGGAGGCGGCGAAGCTGTGCGTGGACCGGGGCGCCTCCATCATCGACATCAACTTCGGCTGCCCGGTGAAAAAAGTGGTGAACGGCTATGCCGGTTCCGCCCTGATGAAGGACGAACCGCTGGCCGGCCGCATCCTGGACGCCGTGGTCAAGGCCGTGTCCGTGCCCGTGACCCTGAAGATGCGCAAGGGCTGGGATGAGCGGAACCTGAACGCGCCGCGCCTGGCCAAGATCGCGGAGGGGTGCGGCATCCGCATGATCACCGTGCACGGCCGCACCCGCAACCAGATGTACAACGGCGTCGCCGACTGGGCCTTCATCCGCCAGGTGAAGGACGCCGTGTCGCTGCCGGTCATCGCCAACGGCGACATCGTGGACTTCCCCGACGTCACCCGCTGCCTGGAAGAGAGCGGCGCCGACGGTGTCATGATCGGCCGGGGCACCTATGGCCGTCCGTGGTTCGTCAATCAGGTCATCCAGATGCTGCGCACCGGTGCCGCCCCGGCCGAGCCCACGCTGGTGGAACAGCGCGACCTGGTGCTGGAGCATTACGACGCCATCCTGGAGCATTACGGCACCGACGCGGGCCTGAAGATCGGGCGCAAGCACATCGCCTGGTATTCCAAGGGCCTGCCCGGTTCCGCCGAGTACCGCGCCAAGGTCAACACCATCGAAAAGGCGGAGCTGGTGCAGGACTTCGTGCGCGGCTGGTACCAGGATCTGCTGGACCGGGGCATCGTGGGGCGCGACCTGTCCGGTCGGGGCCTGACCGCCGAGGCCGGTTGCGACGTTGAGGACGATGACACCGCCGGCGAGAAGAAGGTGGCGGCCTGATGGGGCGGACGGCGGCCCTGCCTGCTCCGGTGAACGGCATGGTCGATCCCACGGCCATCCTGTCCGCCCTGCCGGAACCCATCCTGGTCATCGACCGGCAGCGCCGTGTCCATTTCGCCAACCTGCAGGCGGAGGAATTCTTCGACGCCAGTGCCGCCCTGCTGGTGGGCAGCCAGCTGGACACGCTGATCCCGGGCGACAGCCCCGTCCACTCCCTGATCGACCAGGCGCGGATGACGGGCGGCAGCGTGTCGGACTACAGCATCATGCTGGAGACGCCGCGCATCGGCCTGCATTTCCTGACGGCCAAGGCGGCCCCCCTGTCCGACCCGCCGGACCTGGTGGTGCTGTCGCTGCATGAGCGGTCCATCGCCCGCAAGATCGACAACCAGCTGACCCACCGGGGGGCCGCCCGGTCCGTCGTCGCCATGGCGGCCATGCTGGCACACGAGGTGAAGAACCCGCTGTCCGGCATCCGGGGGGCGGCCCAGCTGCTGGAAGAGAACGCGTCCGAAGGGGACCGCATGCTGACCCGCCTCATCTGCGATGAGGCTGACCGCATCGTGGCCCTGGTGGACCGCATGGAGGTCTTCACCGATGGCCGGCCGCTGGAAAAGACGGCGGTGAACATCCATGGCGTGCTGGAGCACGTGCGCCGCGTGGCGCAAAGCGGCTTCGGCCGCGCCATCCGCTTCATTGAGCGCTACGACCCGTCGCTGCCGCCCGTGCTGGGCAATCGCGATCAGCTGATCCAGGTCTTCCTGAACCTGGTGAAGAACGCGGCCGAGGCCTGTCCGGAAAAGGGCGGGGAAATCGTCCTGTCCACCGCCTACCAGCATGGGGTGCGCCTGGCGGTGCCGGGGTCCGACAGCCGGGTGCACCTGCCGCTGCTGATCAGCGTGCAGGACAATGGCGACGGCATTCCGGAGGACCTGCGGGCCAACCTGTTCGATCCCTTCGTCACCACGAAGATGAACGGGACTGGCCTGGGCCTGGCGCTCGTCGCCAAGATCATCGGCGACCATGGCGGGGTCATCGATTTCGACAGCGTGCCGCGCCGCACGATCTTCAAGGTGTCGCTGCCGGTCGCCCCTGGGCGCACGGCGTCAGAGGGGGGCGTTTAATCCATGGGTCCATCCACCATCCTTGTCGCTGACGACGACAGGGCCATCCGTACCGTTCTGAACCAGGCCCTGTTGCGCCTGGGCCATGACGTGCGGGTCACCGGCAATGCCGCGACCTTGTGGCGCTGGGTCCAGGATGGGGAGGGGGACCTGGTCATCACCGACGTGGTGATGCCGGATGAGAACGGCCTGGACCTGCTGCCGCGCATCAAGAAGCTGCGCCCCGAACTGCGCGTCATCGTCATGAGCGCGCAGAACACTCTGCTGACCGCCGTGAAGGCGGCGGAGCGCGGCGCCTTCGACTATCTGCCCAAGCCCTTCGACCTGAAGGACCTGATGGGCATGGTGGAGCGCGCGCTGTCCACGCCCCAGCCGGCCCCGCCGGCGGCCGCCGGCGCCGCGGCGGCCCAGGCCGAAGAGGAGGCGCTGCCCCTCATCGGCCGGTCGGCGGCGATGCAGGAGATCTACCGCGTCCTGGCCCGCCTGATGGGCACGGATCTGACGGTCATGATCACCGGCGAGTCGGGCACCGGCAAGGAACTGGTGGCCCGCGCCTTGCACGACTACGGCAAGCGGCGCAACGGTCCCTTCCTGGCGGTCAACATGGCCGCCATCCCACGCGAACTGATCGAGTCCGAGCTGTTCGGCCATGAGAAGGGGGCTTTCACCGGCGCCACTGTGCGCTCCACCGGCCGGTTCGAGCAGGCGCAGGGCGGCACCCTGTTCCTGGACGAGATCGGCGACATGCCGCTGGACGCCCAGACCCGCCTGCTGCGCGTGCTGCAGGAGGGGGAGTACACCACGGTCGGCGGCCGCACCCCCATCAAGACCGACGTGCGCATCGTGGCCGCCACCCACCGCGACCTGCGCACCCTGATCCGCCAGGGCCAGTTCCGCGAGGATCTGTTCTATCGCCTGAACGTGGTGCCCATACGCCTGCCGCCGCTGCGGGAGCGGACGGAGGACATTCCGGCGCTGGTCCGCCATTTCTTCGGGCTGGTGAACCAGCAGGGCCTGCCGCTGAAAAGCATGGACAACGCCGCCCTGGACCGCCTGCGCCGCCATCGCTGGCCCGGCAACGTGCGTGAACTGGAGAACATGGTGCGGCGTCTGGCCGCGCTGTACACCCAGGAAGTCATCACCATCGATGTCATCGAGCAGGAACTGGCGGATTTCGCGCCCGCCGCCGCACCGGCGGAGGAGCCGCAGAACGAAGGCTTGGGGGCCGCGGTGGAGCGGCACCTGAAGGATTATTTCGCCGCCCATAAGGACGGCGTGCCGGCCGCCGGCCTCTATGATCGTGTGTTGCGCGAGGTGGAACGGCCCCTGCTGTCGCTGTCGCTGATCGCCACCCGTGGCAACCAGATCAAGGCCGCGCATATGCTGGGCCTGAACCGCAATACTCTGCGCAAGAAGATCCGCGACCTGGACATCCAGGTGGTCCGTGGCCTGAAGTAACAGGGGGCACCTCTACCAACGGGCGTAAGACGGACGGCTGGAAACACGCGTTGCATTCTGGTAACAGAGGTGGGCGCCCGGGCAACAGCAGCCCCTGCCGGGCGATACCCTTCCGGCTTTGGCCGAACGGGCGTCGCCTGACGGATGTTGTCCGCACCACCTCCGCGCCGGGGGTGGCGTTTGCGCCGTGCAAACCACCGGCCTGGCAGGAACCGTGCTTCGTTTCGCCTTTCAAGCGGTATCATCCCCCGTCGTAGCGACGCCCACCTTGGCGCCGGCCTTGATCTTCGCGCCTCTGACGGTGTCCGGGGCGGCGGTGGTCCGGATGTCTTTGCCATGACCGAGGTTCCTCCGGCGCTGATCACACCGCCCAGCTCCCCGGTTCCGCCGCAAGTCCCCCCCAAAAGCGACAGCTGGTGGCGGCGTCTGTCCGTCTGGTCGGCCCGCCTGGGCCTGGGCAACAAGCTGGCGGTGGCCTTGGCCTTCGCCGCTGTGTTGTCGGGCTTCGCGACATATGCGGCGCTGACTCAGCAGCCGCCCTTCGGCAACAGCCCCAACACGGTCAGCCTGCTGCTGACGCTGGACGGCGCGCTGCTGCTGATGCTGCTGGCGCTCATGGCCCGGCGCATCGTCGGCCTGTGGATCGAGCGGCGCCGGGGCCTGGCCGGGTCGCGGCTGCACGTGCGGCTGGTGGCGGTATTCAGCCTGCTGGCGGTGCTGCCCGCCATCGTCATGGCCGCCTTCTCCGCCTTTTTCTTTTACCTGGGCCTGCAGTCCTGGTTCAGCGACCGGGTGCGCACGGCGGTGAATGAAAGCCTGGTGGTGGCCCAGGCCTATCTGGACGAACACCAGATCGCCATCCGCAACGACGCCTCGTGGGTGGCGAACGACCTGCTGGCCGCGCGCCAGGGGCCGCTGGTCACGCTGGACCCGCTGTTCATCTACGCCTTCCTGCGTAACGAATCCTTCCAGCGCTCCTTCACCGAGGCGGTGATCTTCGACGGGCAGGGGCGGCAGTACGGCAGCTACACCCTGGGCTCCGTCTTCCAGCCCGATGTCATGCCCAAGGAACGGCTGGAGCGGGCGCGCAAGGGCGAGGTGGACTTCGAATTCAATGAGAAGGAGAAGCGCGTCACCGCCCTGATCCGCCTGGATCCGGACTTCGACATCTTCCTGCTGCTGGGCCGCCCGGTGGAAGCCAAGGTGATGGAGCACCTGAACGCCGCCCAGACGGCGGTGCGGGAATATACCGAGCTGGAGGGCCAGCGCTTCGGCCTGCAGACCAAGATGACGCTGATCTTCATCATCGTCTCGCTGCTGCTGCTGCTGGTGGCCATCTGGGCGGGCCTGAACTTCGCCAACACCCTCATCACGCCCATCAGCGCGCTGATCATCGCGGCGGAGCGCATCCGCACCGGCGATCTGACGGCGCGCGTGCCGGAGACCCTGCCGGGACCGGAGGATGAGCTGACCTCGCTCAGCCGCGCCTTCAACCGCATGACCAGCCAGCTGTCGTCGCAGCGCAGCGACCTGGTGGAGGCCAACCGCCAGCTGGACCTGCGCCGGCGCTTCACCGAGGCGGTGTTGGCCGGCGTGTCGGCCGGCGTTATCGGCTTGGACGAGCAGGGCTTCATCAACCTGCCCAACCAGTCGGCAGCCCAGCTGCTGGACATCCCCGACGTGCACGAGATGATGGGGCGCGACATCCTGGCGGTGGTGCCGGAGCTGGAGGAGCTGATGTCCGCCATCCGCCGGCGCCCGTCGCGCCTGGTGGAGGGGCAGGTGCAGATCCGCCGCGGCAACACCCAGCGCACCCTGCTGGTGCGGGTGGCAGCGGACACCAGCGGCAACGGCATCCGCGGCTTCGTCATCACCTTCGACGACGTGTCGGAACTCTTGTCGGCGCAGCGCAAGGCCGCCTGGGCCGACGTCGCCCGCCGCATCGCGCATGAGATCAAGAACCCGCTGACCCCCATTCAGCTGTCGGCCGAGCGCCTGCGGCGCAAGTATCTGAAGGAAATCCAGAGCGATCCGGAAACCTTCAAGGCCATGACCGACACCATCGTCCGCCACGTGGACGACATCGGCCGCATGGTGGACGAGTTCTCCGCCTTCGCCCGCATGCCCACGCCGGTGATGAAGCCGCAGAACATCCAGGAGCTGTGCCGCCAGGCCGTGTTTCTGCAGGCCACCGCCCAGTCCGGCATCAAGTTCGACAGCATTCTGCCGCCTGAGCGGGTGGAGGTGGAGTGCGACGGCCGCCAGATCTCGCAGGCCCTGACCAACCTGCTGAAGAACGCGGTGGAAGCCATCGAGGGACGGATGGAGGAGGATGCGGCTGAGGGCCACGACTCCCCGCCGGGCCATATCTCCCTGAAGGTGGAGGCCCTGGACGACCACATCGTTCTGACCATCGCCGACAACGGCAGGGGGCTGCCGGCCGAGGGCCGGGACCGGCTGACGGAACCCTATGTCACCACCCGGGCCAAGGGCACCGGCCTGGGCTTGGCCATCGTGAAGAAGATCCTGGAAGACCATGGCGGCACCCTGGGGCTGGACGACAACCCCGGTGGCGGCGCCCGCGTCACCCTGATCCTACCGCTTGTGCAAGCGGCCGCCCCGCAGGACGCGGAAACGGCCGCCACCCCGGCCCTGGTGGCCGGGACCAGTGCCTCCAAAGGCGTTTGACCCAAAGGCGTTGACCCATGGCGCATGATATTCTGATCGTCGATGACGAGGCCGACATCCGGATGCTGATCTCCGGCATCCTGGAAGATGAAGGCATGAAGACCCGCGAGGCGGCGGACGCCGACCAGGCGCTGGCCGCCGTCGCCGCCCGCCGGCCCAGCCTGATCATCCTGGACATCTGGCTGCAGGGCAGCCGCCTGGACGGCCTGCAGATCCTGGATGAGATGAAGCGCGATCATCCCGACGTGCCGGTGGTCATGATCAGCGGCCACGGCACCATCGAGACGGCGGTGGCGGCCCTGAAGAAGGGCGCCTACGACTTCATCGAGAAGCCGTTCAAGTCCGACCGCCTGCTGCTGCTGGTGGAGCGCGCCATCGAGGCGGCCCGCCTGCGCCGCGAGAACCGCGAGCTGCGCCTGCGGGCCGGCGGCGAGGTTGAGCTGATCGGCCGCTCGCTGATGATCAACCAGCTGCGCCAGTCGCTGGACAAGGTGGCGCCCACGGGCAGCCGCGTCCTGGTCAGCGGCCCGCCGGGCAGCGGCAAGGAGATCGTGGCCCGCATCATCCATGAACACTCCCGCCGCGCCGACGGCCCCTTCGTGGCGCTGAACTGCGCGACCATGCGGCCCGACCGGCTGGAGGTGGAGCTGTTCGGGACGGAGCATCCCATCGACGGGGCGGGCCGCAAGGTCGGCACCTTCGAGCAGGCGCACGGCGGCACCCTGTTCCTGGACGAGGTGGCGGACATGCCGCTGGAGACCCAGGGCAAGATCGTGCGCGTGCTGCAGGAGCAGACGTTCGAGCGCGTGGGCGGCAGCACCCGGGTGGAAGTGGATGTCCGAGTCATCGCCAGCACCAACCGCGACCTGGCGGCGGAGATCGAGGCGGGGCAGTTCCGCCAGGACCTGTACTATCGCCTGGCGGTGGTGCCGCTGAAGGTGCCGTCGCTGCGGGAACGCCGGGAGGACATCCCCCTGCTGGCGCGCTATTTCCTGCAGCGCTCAGCCACCGCGTCGGGTCTGCCGCAGCGTGTCCTGGGCGAGGACGCCATGGCCGCCCTGCAGGCCTATGAATGGCCGGGCAACGTGCGCCAGCTGCGCAACGTCATGGACTGGCTGCTGATCATGGTGCCGGGCGACCCGGATGAGCCCATCCGCGCCGACATGCTGCCGCCGGAGATCGGCTCCATCACCCCGACGGTGCTGCGCTGGGAAAAGGGCGGGGAGATCATGTCCTTGCCGCTGCGCGACGCCCGCGAGGTGTTCGAGCGTGAATATTTGCTGGCCCAGGTCACCCGCTTCGGCGGCAACATCTCCCGCACCGCGTCCTTCGTGGGCATGGAGCGTTCGGCCCTGCACCGCAAGCTGAAGTCCCTGGGCGTGCATGGCAACGAGCGCGGCGAGGGGAAGGGTGAGGAATGAGCGGCAATCAGCTGATAAATCAGTGAATTTTGCCGCATCTTGAGACTTTAGGTGAGGTTCATCCATGCCGCGGACAGCCTATGTCAACGGTCGCTACGTGGCCCATGGCGACGCCCATGTCCATATCGAGGACCGGGGTTTCCAGTTCGCCGACGGTGTCTATGAAGTGGTGTCGGTGGTCGATGGCGTCTTCGCCGACGAGGACGGCCACCTGGCCCGCCTGTCCCGCTCCTTGAACGAGCTGGATCTGCCCTGGCCCATGCACCCCATGAGCCTGCGCTTCGTGATGCGCGAGGTGGCGCGCCGCAATCGGGTGCGCAACGGACTGGTCTATGTCCAGATCACCCGGGGTGAGGCGCCCCGCGACTTCCGTTTCCCGGTGGACCCGGCGCCGACGCTGGTGGTCACCTGCCGTTCCACCAAGTTCAGCGCGCCGCAGCAGCTGGAAAAGGGCGTCTCGGTCATCACCATCCCCGACATCCGCTGGGCACGGCGCGACATCAAGTCGGTCGCGCTGCTGCCCCAGGTGCTGGGCAAGCAGCGTGCGGCCGAGGCCGGCGCCTTTGAGGCGTGGCAGGTCGACCCCGACGGCACGGTGACGGAGGGCTGCTCCAGCAACGCCTGGATCGTCACCAATGAGGGCGTGCTGGTCACCCGCGCCGCCAGCACCCGCATCCTGAACGGCATCACCCGCTTGTCGCTGCTGGCCGAGGCCGAGGCGGCGGGTATCCCGTTCGAGGAGAGGGCGTTCACGGTGGAAGAGGCGTACGCTGCGCGGGAGGCCTTGATCTCCAGCGCCAGCACCTTCTGCGTGCCGGTCACCCGCATCGACGGCAAGCCGGTGGGCGATGGGGTGCCAGGTCCCCTGGGGCGGCGTTTGCGCCAGGCTTACCTGGCGCATGTGGGGGTGGATGACCCTGTGGTGACCAAGCTGTGACCGTGAGCGCTAGCGATATCCTGGAAGCCCCCGCCTTGGCTCTGCCGCCCCTGACGTTACCAAGGGCGGTGCTGTTCGATTGGGACAACACCCTGATCACCAACTGGCGCTGCGTCCATGCCGCCACCAACGCGGCGCTGGAGGCTTTCGGCATGCCTGCTTGGACGCTGGAGGAGAGCTACACCCGCGTACGCCAGAGCCTGCGCGACGCCTTTCCGGTGCTGTTCGGGGACGGGTGGGAGCGGGCGCGGGACATCTTCTACGCCCACTTCGAGACCCACCACCTGGACTACCTCGATCCGCTGGCGGGGGCGGGGCAGTTGCTGGAGGCGCTGTCCGTGCGCGGCGTTTATGTCGGCGTGGTCAGCAACAAGACCGGCCGTTTCCTGCGCACCGAGGCCAGGGCCCTGGGCTGGGACCGCTGGTGCGGCGCCCTGGTTGGGGCCGGTGACGCCGAGGCCGACAAGCCGCATCCGGCGCCGGTGCATCTGGCGCTGCAGCCGGCGGGCTTGGCCCCGGGGCCGGATGTGTGGTTCGTGGGCGACGCCGACGTTGATATGGAAGTCGCCCACCGCACGGGCTGCGTACCCCTGATGGTGGGGGCCACCCCGCATGGGGAAGGGACGCTGAGCATTTACCCGCCGCATCGCCGCTTTGCCGGCTGTGACGAACTTTGCACCTTGGTGGATGGGCTCTAGCACCCCATATCACTTCCTGTGCTAGGATGGCGGACGCCTTGGGATGTGCCCGGGGCCGCCGGCACTTTCACGCACGGCTCCATAACCGCCGGAAAGGCAACCCCGGGCGCTCCATAGAGGGCCCCAATAAAGAGCGAGGCATGCAATGTCCGAAAAGTCGCAAAACGTTCAGGACGTGTTTCTGAACCACGTGCGGAAGAACAAGACCCCTGTGACGGTCTTCCTCGTCAACGGCGTGAAGCTGCAAGGCATCATCACCTGGTTCGACAATTTCTCGGTGCTGCTGCGCCGCGACGCCCATTCGCAGCTGGTCTACAAGCATGCGATCTCGACCGTGATGCCGGCCCACCCCATCCAGTTGTTCGAATCGGCCAAGGAAGGCGACCACGATTGATGAGTGTAAACAGTCGGCGGCCCCCCGTCAGGGGATGGTCCGGCCGGTTGACGGGAAGGATGGCGGCGCTGTGACGGATCGTCCGGCGGATGAGCCCGCCCTGCTTACTTCCCTGAATCCCGAAGGGTCGCCGGAGGCGCCGCCGGCGGAGAAATCCGCCCGGCGCGCCCTGGTGATCCACCCCATCCTGCGCGAAGAACTCGATGACAAACGTCCACCGGAGTCGCGGCTGGAAGAGGCCGTTGGCCTGACCGCCGCGATCGAGTTGGACGTGGTGGCGGCGGAGTGCGTGCGCGTCACCCGGCCCAAGCCCGCCACCCTGCTGGGCGGCGGCTACCTGGAAGAGGCGGCCAAGCGCGTCGCCGATCTGGGTATCGGCCTCGTCGTCGTCGACCACGCGCTGTCGCCTGTGCAACAGCGCAACCTCGAACGCGACCTTAAGACCAAGGTCATCGACCGCACCGGCCTGATCCTGGAGATTTTCGGGGCGCGTGCGCGTACCCGTGAAGGCCAGCTGCAGGTGGAACTGGCGGCGCTGACCTACCAGCGCTCGCGCCTGGTGCGGTCCTGGACCCATCTGGAACGCCAGCGCGGCGGCTTCGGCTTCCTGGGCGGCCCTGGTGAAAGCCAGCTGGAAATGGATCGCCGCCTCATCGGCGACCGCATCATCAAGCTGAAGGCGGAGCTGGAGGAGGTGCGGCGCACCCGCGGCCTGCACCGCAAGGCGCGCGAGCGCGTGCCTTATCCGGTGGTGGCGCTGGTCGGCTACACCAACGCCGGCAAGTCCACGCTGTTCAACCGCATGGCGCGGGCTGACGTGTTCGCCAAGGACCTGCTGTTCGCCACGCTGGACCCCACCATGCGGTCCATCGTGCTGCCGTCGGGGCGCAAGATCATCCTGTCGGACACGGTGGGCTTCATCTCCGACCTGCCGCACCATCTGGTGGAGGCGTTCCGCGCCACCCTGGAGGAGGTGCTGGCGGCCGACATCATCCTGCACGTGCGTGACGCCGCCCATCCGGACAGCGAGGCGCAGAAGCGGGACGTGGAGACGGTGCTGGCCGAATTGGGCATTGAGGCGGAGACCGACCCCCGGGTGGTCGAGGTTCTGAACAAGATCGACAAGCTGCCGCCCCTGGACCGCGAGACCCTGATGCGCCAGAGCCGCCGGCCGGATGGCCTGGTGGCCGTGTCGGCCCTGACCGGCGACGGGCTGGAAAGCCTGTTCAACGTCCTGGACCGCCGCATGGTGGCGGGCCGCGACGTGGTCAAGGTCAGCGTGCCGGTCAGCGACGGCGCCGCCATGGCCTGGCTCTACGCCAAGGGCGAGGTGACGGAGCGCGAGGACGACGACGACAACGCCCACCTGACGGTGGCGCTGGAGCCGGCGGACGTGGCCCGTTTCCGCGATCGTTTCCCTGCTTGTACTGTGACGGAAACGCCACCGCTTGCCGAACGGATTGCCCCGGACAGGCAGGCCCAGGCGTCCTGACCCCCACCATTCGTACCGCGCCCGCGCATCTGCGCTTCCGGCCGCCGCGGCGGCTGGGGTAAGGTGCCGGCCACCCGACGCCGGTCCGCTTCAAGAGAAGGGGCCGGCGCCCATTCCTGGAGGTTCCAAATGAGTTTCAGGCCCCTGCACGACCGTGTGGTGATCCGGCCCATCGAGCAGGATCAGAAGACCGCCGGCGGCATCATCATCCCCGACACCGTCAAGGAAAAGCCCCAGCAGGGTGAAGTCCTGGCCGTGGGCAGCGGCGCCCGCAACGACAAGGGCGAGATCGTCGCCCTGTCCGTGAAGGCCGGCGACAAGGTGCTGTACGGCAAGTGGTCCGGCACCGAGGCCAAGATCGACGGCAAGGACGTGCTGATCATGCGCGAGTCCGACCTGCTCGGCATCCTCGAGTAAAATCATCGGCATGGGAAACCCCATGCCGTAGCCCGCGACTGCGGGCGCCGGAGGTTTTCGGGAAGCGTCAGCGGACGGGAAACCGAGGATAAGCCAAGCGGCCGGATGGCCGCGCCCGGCGCCTGAGGGAAAACGATAAAGGAACTAAAAATGGCTGCCAAGGACGTGAAGTTCAACACGGATGCCCGCGATCGCATGCTGCGCGGCGTGGACATCCTGGCCGACGCGGTGAAGGTGACCCTGGGCCCCAAGGGCCGCAACGTGGTCCTGGACAAGAGCTACGGCGCTCCGCGCATCACCAAGGACGGCGTCAGCGTCGCCAAGGAAATCGAGCTGGCCGACAAGTTCGAGAACATGGGCGCCCAGATGGTGCGCGAAGTGGCCTCGAAGACCAACGACGTCGCTGGTGACGGCACCACCACCGCCACCGTGCTGGCCCAGGCCATCGTGCGCGAAGGCGTGAAGGCCGTTGCCGCCGGCATGAACCCGATGGACGTGAAGCGCGGCATCGACCTGGCGGTGACCGCCATCGTCGACGACCTGAAGGGCCAGTCGCGCAAGGTCTCCACCTCCGGTGAGATCGCCCAGGTCGGCACCATCTCCGCCAACGGCGAGGCCGAGATCGGCGAGATGATCGCCAAGGCCATGGACAAGGTGGGCAACGAGGGCGTCATCACGGTGGAAGAGGCCAAGAGCTTCGACACCGAACTGGAAGTCGTCGAGGGCATGCAGTTCGACCGCGGCTACCTGTCGCCCTACTTCGTGACCAACGCGGAGAAGATGACGGCTGAGCTGGAAAGCCCCTACATCCTGCTGCACGAGAAGAAGCTGGGCAGCCTGCAGCCCCTGCTGCCGGTGCTGGAAGCCGTCGTGCAGAGCAGCCGTCCGCTGCTGATCGTGTCGGAAGACGTGGAAGGCGAGGCGCTGGCCACCCTGGTGGTGAACAAGCTGCGCGGCGGCCTGAAGATCGCCGCGGTGAAGGCCCCGGGCTTCGGCGACCGCCGCAAGGCGATGCTGGAGGACATGGCCATCCTGACCGGCGGCCAGGTCATCTCCGAAGACCTGGGCATCAAGCTTGAGAACGTGTCGCTGGACATGCTGGGCACCGCCAAGAAGGTGGTGATCACGAAGGACGCGACCACGATCGTGGACGGCGTCGGCGCCAAGGCCGACATCGAGGCCCGTATCGGCCAGATCAAGGCGCAGATCGAGGAGACCACCTCGGACTACGACCGTGAGAAGCTGCAGGAGCGTCTGGCGAAGCTGGCGGGCGGCGTTGCCGTCATCCGCGTCGGCGGCGCCACCGAGGTCGAGGTGAAGGAGCGCAAGGACCGCGTTGACGACGCCATGCATGCCACCCGCGCCGCGGTGGAAGAGGGCGTGGTGGCCGGTGGCGGCACCGCCCTGCTGCGCGCCACCCGGTCGCTGGCCAATGTGAAGCCGGTGAACGACGACCAGCGCGTGGGCGTGGACATCATCCGCAAGGCCCTGCAGTCGCCGGTCCGTCAGATCGCCTTCAACGCCGGCACCGACGGTTCCATCGTTGTCGGCAAGCTGCTGGACAACAACGACGCGGCCTTCGGCTACAACGCCCAGACCGGTGAGTTCGGTGACATGTTCGCCTTCGGCGTCATCGACCCGACGAAGGTGGTCCGCACCGCCCTGCAGCACGCGGCCTCCGTCTCCGGCCTGCTGATCACCACCGAGGCGATGGTCGCCGAGAAGCCCGAGCCCAAGTCGGCCCTGCCGGAAGGTGGCATGGGCGGCGGTATGGGTGGCATGGGCGGCATGGGTGGCATGGGCTTCTAAGCCCTTGCGTCATCCCGACGCCCGGCTTTCCAGCCTGGTTTGAAGGAGGGGATCGCCTGCTGGTTCGTCCAGGGGGCGGTCCCTTTCTTTTTGGGGCTTTATGGTTTGGCCTATCGATTCTATTCCTAGGGGGCACCACCGCCGCCGCCAACCATAGATGTCCCCCATGACCGCGCCCCTGCCTGCGACCGACATCCCCGCCATTGATGTGGCCGTTGTCGACGCCCTCATTCGTTCCGTGGCCGAAACGGAAATACTGCCCCGCTTCCAGCACCTGGACGGCGGCGATATCCGGGAGAAGGGACCGGGCGACTTGGTGACCGTGGCGGATGAGGCCTCGGAACGGGCGCTGACCACCCGGCTGACGGCGCTTTTGCCCGGCAGCACCGTGGTGGGGGAAGAGGCCGTTTCGGCTGACCCCGCCGTGCTGGATCGCCTGCTGGGCGCTGATCCCGTCTGGATCGTCGACCCCATCGACGGCACCGCCAACTTTGTGGCCGGCAAGCCGCGCTTCGGCGTCATCGTCGCCCTGGCCGCCCATGGTCGCACCGTGGCCGGTTGGATCCACGACCCCGTGGGCCGACGCACCGTGCGCGGCCGGCTGGGGCAGGGCGCCAGGCTGGTGGGGGCCGACGCCGGCGAGGCCGGCACACGCTGCGTCGCCCTGCCGCCCGTGGCGGTGGAACAGATGCGCGGCATCGCCAACATCCGCTTCTTCGATAGCGACATGCGCCGCCAGCTGACCCAGCGGCGGGAGCGGGTGGCGGAGGCCTACACCCAGCGCTGCTCCGCCCACGACTACCTGGACCTGCTGACCGGCCAGGCGCACTTCAGCCTGAACAACATGATCAAGCCCTGGGACCACGCGGCGGGCGCGTTCCTGTTTGCCGAGGCCGGCGGCCACGCGGCCAAGCTGGACGCCAGCCCGTACAATCCCACCGATCGTACCGGCGGCCTGCTGATGGGCCCCGACCCTGCCAGCTGGCAGGCGTTGTATTCGGCGCTGTTCGACGCGTGATCGCTGGGCCGGATGTCCCAGCCGCAGCCACGGTCATCCACCAGGCCCCCCGGCCCGGCATGTCAACCATGATATCCTGAGCTGGATATTCCGACTGGAAGGCCCTGTGATCATGACGTCCCGAGCCCTCTTTCCGGCGGTCGCCCCGTTTCTGCGGCTGGCGCCCCTTCCTATCATCGCCGTGGCCTTGCTGGCCATTCGCACACCGTGGGCGGCAGCGCACGCCGGCCTGGCGGCCCTGCTGTTCCTGTGGATCACGGCGGACAGCCTGGCCACCGGCTTGATCGTGGCGGAGCGGATGCGTTTAGGCCGGCCGCCGGCGGTGCGGGTGGTGCTGGCCGCCATCGCCCTCGGCTTGGTCGTTGGGGTGCTGGGCCTCACACCGCTCTTGCGGTCAGCCCTGGCGGACATGCCCTGGGCCGTCGCCGTGGTGGCGGCCTTGGTTGGCGGGCACCTTCTCTATGGGGTGGCCGGGGCCTGGGCCGTGCTGCGCCGGCCCGGTGTGGCGAAGTTGGAGGCCGCCGTCGCCTGCCTTGTTCCACCACCGCTCGCCCAGCTTGTGGCCAAGGAATTGGCGTTGCTGCATCTGGCCTTGTTTCGCTGGCGCTCGCCGCCGGACGTGCCGCCGGGCTGCCAAGCCTACAGCTACCATCGGGACCTGACGCCCCTGATGGGGGGCCTGCTGGCGGCCCAGGTCATGGAAATCGTGGTGGTGGATGTGGCGCTGGGCATCCATCACCGCACGGCGGCGCTGATTCTATTCGCCGTGGGGGATATCGGCTTCATCTATCTGCTGGGGCTGACGAAGTCCCTTCGCCTGCATCCCGTATTGCTGACACCGCAGGGCGTTCGCATACGCTTCGGCCTTCTGGCCGACCGGCTGATCCCCTATGACGCCATCGCGCACATCGGTGCCGCCGACGGTCTGGAACGGCGCGGGTCGGAGAACCTCAGCCGGCTGGTTGCCCCTAATGTGGCGCTGACCCTGGCGGTGCCGGAGGCGCGCCGTCGCTTCCTGCGGTCCGCCCTGACCGTGAGCAGGCTGGCCTTCGCCGTCGACGAGCCCCGGGAATTCATTGGCGCTGTGCGCGACAGACTAGCCGACACTCAAAAATCCCTTGAATAGGATATTGTATAAATTCTTAAATGGCTTCTTCGATCATGGGGGAGCCTTTCATGCGCCGTCGTTCGTTTATCGCCGCCCTGCCTGTCGCGGCCGCGGCGGCCCATGCCCTGGGTGCCCGCGCGGCAGCGGAAGCGGCTGGGGCGGCCGCGCCACTTCCCACGGGCGCAGCGCCGGCTGCCGGGCCGGTGCCGACGGAGGCGGACTACGAGCGCGCGCTCTCCTTACGCGACCGCTGGATCGGCCTGACGGAGAATGTGGCCTGGCCCGCGCGCTGGGTGGGCAAGAGCGAACGCCTGCTGTACCGCAAGACCGTGCCGGGCGGTTTTCAGTTCACAATGGTCGATGCCGCCACCTTGCGGAAGGAGCCGGCCTTTGACCACGACCGGCTGGCGGCGGAGTTCGGCAAGGCGGCTGGTCAAAGCTTTACCGGCCTGCATCTGCCGTTCGAGCGCGCGCATTTCAGCGAGGACGGCCAGACCCTGACCTTCGAGTGGGAGGAGGCCGAATGGTCCTGCCGGCTGTCGGACTATGCCTGCAAGCGGGAGCCGGAGGAGGGCGGCCGCCGGCCCCGGGGGTTCGGCGTGGTGCGCGACCTGACCCAGCCGGGCGACAATGGCCCCAAGGCCTCGCCCGACGGACGGTGGGAGGCGTTGATCCTGAACCAGAACCTGGCGCTGCGCGAGGTCGCCACCGGTACCGTGACGCCGCTGAGCACCGATGGCAGCGAGGGCGATTTCTATGATGGCGAGACCATCGCCTGGTCGCCGGACTCGCGGAAGCTGGCGATTTATCGCGTACGTCCTGGATTCCGGCGGGACGTGCACAAGGTGGAATCCTCGCCCAAGGACCAGATCGAGCCCAAGCTGCACACCCAGCTCTACCCCAAGCCGGGTGACGCCGTGGACCAGGAGCAGCCGGTGCTGTTCCATGTGCCCCGCACCGGTGCGCCGGGCCGGAAGCTGGACATCGATGCCGCCCTGTTCCCCAACCCCTACCTGATGACGGATTTCGAGTGGCGGGCCGACAGCGCCACCGTGGTCTTCGAATACACCCGCCGGGGCCATCAGATGGTGCGGGTGATCGAGATCGACGCCACCACCGGCACTCCGCGCGCCGTGGTGACGGAGACGGCCGCCACCTTCGTGAACAACGAGCGCCGCTTCCGCCATGACGTGAAGAAGGACGGCGCGGAGGTCATCTGGCTGTCGGAACGGGATGGCTGGAGCCACCTCTATCTCATCGACGGCCGCACGGGGAAGGTGAAGACCCAGATCACCAAGGGCGACTGGGTGGTGCGCCACGTGACCAAGGTGGACGATGAGCGCCGCCAGATCTACTTCGCCGCCAGCGGCATGCGCCCGGGCGAAGATCCCTACCTGCAGCATTTCTACCGCGTAGATTTCGACGGCCGGAACCTGGTGCCGCTGACCACCGCCGATGCCTATCACGACGTCAGCCTGTCCGATGACATGGCCTACTATGTCGACACCTATTCCCGCGTCGACATGGCCCCGGTCATGGAGTTGCGCCGCACGGCCGACCGGTCGCTGGTGGCGGAGATCGAGCGTGGCGACATCAGCCGCCTGCTGGCCGCCGGTTTCCGCCCGCCGGAGGTGTTCAAGGCCAAGGGCCGCGATGGCAAGACGGACATCTGGGGCGTCATCGTCCGTCCCCTGGCCTTCGACCCCGCGCGGCGCTATCCGGTCATCGAGAACATCTACGCGGGCCCGCACGACAGCTTCGTGCCCAAGACCTTCTGGCCCTTCGGCTTCCATTCCGGGGGCGACAAGGTCATCGGCATGCAGGCGCAAGCGGAGATGGGCTTCGTCGTGGCCCAAATCGACGGCATGGGCACCATGAACCGGTCCAAGGCCTTCCACGACGTGTGCTGGAAGAACCTGAAGGACTCCGGCTTCCCCGACCGCATCAAATGGTGGCAGGCCGCCGCCGCGCAGTACCCGCAACTGGACATTGCCCGCGTGGGCATCTACGGCGGTTCCGCCGGCGGGCAGAGTTCCCTGGCCGCCCTGCTGTTCTTCGGCGATTTCTACAAAGCCGCCTTCTGCTACGCCGGCTGCCATGACAACCGCATGGATAAGATCAGCTGGAATGAGCAGTGGATGGGCTGGCCGGTGGATGAGAGCTACGCCCAGTCGTCCAACGTCGACAACGCCCACCGGCTGACGGGCCAGGTGGCCCTGGTGGTGGGCGAGTTGGACGACAATGTCGATCCGTCGTCCACGATGCAGGTGGTGAACGCCCTCATCAAGGCGGACAAGACCTTCGATTTGCTGGTGGTGCCGGGCGAGGGACATTCCGCCGGGCGCTCCACCGGGCCCATCCGCTATGCCTTGCGCAAGCAGTACGGATTTTTCCTGAAGGCGCTGGGCGGCGCCGACGCGCCCGATTGGAACGCCCGCACCAGCACGGCGGCGGTCGTGCCGCCAGCCAGCGGTAACGGCTAGCGGTAACGGATGAAGCTGGGCTGGAGCGGCGCCTGCAGGATCTGCCCCCGGAACTCATAGACCAGGGGGTGGAAGATGTCGCCCAGCAGCTCCGTCCATTTCAGCGGGTAGGGTGACGGTGTGCCGTCCGGCAGCAGAATGCCCTGGCGGTCCAGCGGGTGGATGGCGGGATGGCGCCGCAGATCCGGCAGCTTCCGGTCCAGCAACGCCTCCGTCCGCTGCAACCAGGCGGCTGTCAGGGGCGTGCCCCGGCGGAAGATGAAGGCGCAGAGGCCGATGAGGTCGGTGTAGGACCGGCGCAACTCGTCGCCCAGCGGCCCCTCGACAGGGGCAACGCCGTTGGCCAGCTCCTGATAGCCCAGGGCCAGCTTGTCCGACCGTGCCAACTGGTCGAAGAACGGGCCCCAGGCCTTGGCCGTGGGCTTGATGTCGGTGTAGCCGCCACCGTAGTGGTGCATGAGATAGCAGCGCAGATAGTCCGCCTTGTGCGTGGCGCTGAGGTAGGGCCAGGCGGGGTGCAGCGGATGCGCCGGCTTCACCCAGTCGCCCAGCGTCTCCCGGTTCAGGAAGGCGACGGCGCAGCCGGTGGTGCGGAAGATGGTCCACAGCGCCCGCAGGCGGTCGTCCGACATCGCCTCAGGTCCCGTCCACAGGCAGAACAGGGTGCGGTTCTCCAGCGCATCCAGGTCGTGCGGCACGGGTCACACCATCTCGGGCGTGACAGGGATGTTGAAACTGTTCAGCAGGGCGGCGCGCCGCTGGCCCAACTCGGCGTCGGGAGCCTTGTGGCGGCGGTAGACGTAGAGATAGTCGAACACGGCGTTGTAGTCGTGGGACTGCTGGCTGATGCCGCGACGCTCGGATTCCGCCCCGCTGTCCTTGAAGATGCGGGCGCCGATGACCGGCACGTGCTGGGCCTTCTGCCGGGCATAGACCGCCAGCATGAATTCCCAATCCTCGTACGCCCGCATGTGCACGTCGAACTTCAGCCCGGCCAGCAGGGCACGGGGAAAGGCGAAGCAGCAGACCGGGATCTGGTTCTTCAGGTAAATCTCATCGGTCAGGCGGCCTGCCATATCGACGCCCCCCTCCGACAGGATGGCGGCGTCGGCACCCCGGCGTTCATTCACGATGGCGCAGTTGAAATAGACGGGCAGGCCCTGGCGCACCGCCGGCTGGTCCTTCAAGGCGGCCAGGAAGCCCTCGTACCAGGCATCGTCATCATCCAGGAAGAGGATGTAACTGCCCTTGGCCAGGCTCAGCCCCATGTTGCGGCTGGCGGACGGGCCAGGCGCCCCGTTGCGGCGGACATACATGTCGGCGGGGGTCAGCAGCTCGGCGCAGACGGCGTCGGTATCGCCATCGGTAGCGTCGGAGACCACCAGGATCTCTACCCCGCCCACGCCCTCGCGCTGGGCATTTATGGATGTCAGCGACCGGCGCAGCAGCGACGCCCGCTTGTGCGTGGGCACGATGACGGAAAAGAACGGCAGCTCGGCCATCAGGCCCCCCAAGTTCCGAAAGGACACACCTGGAATGAAAACGGCCCGCCCCGGACCCTGGCGCCAGTTTCTCAGACTGGCGTTGGGATGCCAAGGCGGGCCTGATCGCTTATCGATTTAGGCCGTGAACTCATAAATCCGCTTGGCTTTGGTCTATTGACGCAGGAACCCGGTGGAAGGGATCTTCAACCGGATCAAAACAGTTGCGTGGCATCGCAACGCCCTACGATAAACGATCCGAAAACTTCCTGGCTGCCGTTAAGCCCGGCGCGGCCAGAATTTGGTGCCAGTGTTTATGAGTCCAGGCCCAGGCTTTACATGCGGCGTCTGGGCAGTTCTCGCTTTGATGCCCTGCAACGCTTCAGGAGGAAGCATGAAAGCTATTGTTGGCGCCGCCATAGGACTGGGTCTCGCTGGCCTTACGGTCAATGCGCGCGCGCAAGTCATCAAGGATGTACCGGTGGTCGAGGCGATGGCCGACTATGTCGCGCCCGAGGGCCTGGTTCCTGTCGACGGCGCGCGGCGTGTCCATCTCCGGTGCCTAGGACAGGGCTCGCCCACCGTGGTGTTCACGGCGGGCCTGGGCGGGTGGTCGGCCACCTGGGCCAAGGTGCAGCCCGAGGTCGCCAAGGTGACGCGCGCCTGCGCCTGGGATCGTGCGGGCTTCGGGCTCAGCGACGCCGACGCCAAGGCACCGCAGACCGTCGGCCAGACCACCGACGATCTTGAGCGCGCCTTGAAGGTCGCGGATGTGAAGGGGCCGTTTGTGCTGGTTGGCCATTCAGCCGGAGCGCACGAGGTCCTGACCTTTACCGATCGTCATCCGCGCGATGTCGTCGGGATCGTCCTGGTCGATCCGGTGCGGCCTCACGATCTCGCGCGTGAAGCCGGCGTCGGCCCCAAGGCCGCCGCCGCGGATCGGGCCTATCTCGCCGGCGAGGCTCAGCGACTGCGCGATTGCGCGAGCGGCGTGGAGAGCGGACGCGTCAAGACCGGCGCGCCGGCGCCGCCGTGCTTTATCTATTTCCCGGAAATTCCGGAAAAGGCGCAGTCGGTTCTGGCCCGTCTCGATGCCGATCCCGCACGGCTACGCACCCAAGCTTCGGCTTTCGAGGAGTATGAGCCCAATGGAGAACGCGTCGTGAAGAATGACAGGACCTATGGCGATCTGCCCCTGATCGTGGTCAGCGCGGGTGAACCAGGCCTGTGGGCCCCGGAAGCCAAGGAGGAATATCCGGCGCTGCAGGCGGACTGGACTGACAGCCACAAGGCGCTTGCTGCGCTTTCCCGGCGTGGAGAGCGGCGCGTGGCCGACGGTTCGGGACATCTGGTCCAGCTGAACCAGCCCCAGGCTGTTATCGACGCGGTTCTCGACGTTGTTCGCGCGGTGTCGAAGTGAGGGCGCCCCTCATCGCCGCGGTCGCCGCGTTGCTAGCTTCGCCCGCGCTTGCGCAGGACACTGATCCGCTGGCCTGGTTCAATGGCCGCTGGTGCACGGAGGCGGGTAAGCCGGAGCAGACCTGTGAAGTCTGGGGACCCGCGCTTGGCGGGGTCAAGGTCGGGACCTCGCAGACCGTTCATGATGGCAAAAGCCGCACGATCGAACTTGTCACGATCGCGGTGGACGGGCCCAAAGCCAGGTGAACGTTTTCGTGAATGGCCGCGCACCGGTCCCATTTACCGAGACTGCCCGCGAACCCTCGGGCATGACGTTCGAAAACCCCGCGAACAGCTATCCTCAGCGCATCCACTATTGGCGCGTCGGCGACGTCATCCATGTCGAGATCATGAAGATCGATGGCAGCGCGCTCGATCAATGGAGCTATCGCCTTCAGCAAGACCGCTAGGCTGCCGCTCCAGCACTGGAACAGCGGTATGAGATTTTTCTCATACCGCTGTAGGACGCGACCGCGTCCGCCGGACCTTTCCGCAGAACGTGGTGCAGCGGAAAGGAATGAGGCCCAGCCCGCGGAAGCGGGCGCCCGGCGCTTGAGGGAACGTTATTTCTTGAACCGGTGGACAGCCAGGCCGGCGGGCGCCTGCACCGTGGGCATGATTTCCACGCGGTTGACGTTGAAGTGCGGGGGCAGGGTGGCGGCCCAGGTCACCGACTCCGCCACGTCTTCCGCCGTCAGCGGCGTGGTGTCGGCATAGACCTTGGCGGCCTTCTCGGCGTCGCCCTTGAAGCGCACCAGGCTGAAGCTGGTCTCCACCATGCCCGGCTCCACCGAGGTGACGCGCACGCCGGTGCCCAGCAGGTCCGCCCGCAGGCTGAGGCTGAACTGGGTGACGAAGGCCTTGGAGGCGCAATAGACATGGCCGCCGGGGTAGGGGTAGCTGCCGGCGGTGGAACTGAGGTTGATGATATGGCCGCGCCCCCGCTCCACCATGCCCGGCAGGATCAGGCCGGTCATGATCGCCAACGCCTTGTCGTTGGTGTCGACCATGATCTCCCAGTCGTCCAGGTTGGCCTTCTGCGCGGGTTCCATCCCCAGGGCCAGGCCGGCGTTGTTGATCAGCAGGTCGATGGCGGCGAAGTCCGCCGGAATGCTGGCCACCGCCGCCTCCATGGCTTTGCGGTCGCGTACGTCGAAGGCCAGGGTGTGCGTGGGCACGTCCAGGCTGCCGGCCAGCGCCTTCAGCTTCTCCGTATTGCGGCCGGTCAGGATGAGCCGGCTGCCCAGGGCCGCGAAGCGGCGGGCGAAGGCGGTGCCAAAATCACCGGTGGCCCCGGAGATCAGGACGATGGCGGGGATGTGGGGCGGGGCGTAACTCATCAGACTGCCTCCTTATGTGCTTTGGCGTTCCAGGCCCTTGGCCTTCTGCCACAGGGCCTCCATCTCTTCCAAGGTCGCGTCGCTGGGGCCCCGGCCGCCCTCGGCCAGCCAGGCTTCGATCTGACGGAAGCGCCGCTCGAACTTGGCATTGGTGCCGCGCAGGGCGGTTTCGGGGTCCACGTCGATATGGCGGGCCAGGTTGGCCAGCGCGAACACCAGGTCGCCCAGCTCATCCTGCATGCGGGCCTTCTCCGGGACCGCGTGCTCCATCTCCGCCCGCAGCTCGCCGATCTCTTCCTCGATCTTGTCCAGGATCTCCTTGGCCTGGGTCCAGTCGAAACCCACGCGGGCGGCGCGTTTCTGCAGCTTCACCGCCCGGGTCAGGGCCGGCAGGCCGCCGATGACGCCGTCGAGGGCGGAGGCCTTGGCGCCGCTGGCGGCGGCCTTGGCCGCGCGCTCCCCCGCCTTCTGGGCTTCCCAATTCTTCACCTGGTCGGTGGCGTCGGCCACGGCGCCGACCTCTTCACCGAACACATGGGGGTGGCGGCGCACCATCTTGTCGCTCAGCGCCGTGGTGATGTCGTTGAAATCCCACAGGCCCCGCTCGCTCGCCATCTGCGCGTAGAACACCACCTGGAACAGCAGGTCGCCCAATTCCTCCTTCAGCGCCGCCATGTCGCCCTGCTCGATGGCGTCGGCCACCTCATACGCCTCCTCGATGGTGTGCGGGGCGATGGTGGGGAAGTCCTGTTCCAGATCCCAGGGGCAGCCGCCGTCGGGATCGCGCAGCTTGGCCATGATGGCGAGCAGGCGGTCGATGGGGGCGGTCGCGGACGGGCGGTCGGTCATGGGCTGGTCCCGGAAAGGCGAAAGGGGAGCCGGATGGCCCCCCTTCCTACACCGAACCATGCGCCCGAGGCCACCGGCCCGGCGGCATGAGCATCACTTCTTGAGGCCGATCTCGCGCAGCCGCTGGTCCAGGTACTCACCCGCGGTGTAGGCGTCGCTGAGGCGCACGTCCGGCCGGGGGTGCAGGAACATGGGCATGGAATAGCGGGAGACGTTGTGCTCCGGCGGCGGGTTCACCACGCGGTGGGTGGTCGCCGGGAAGTAGCCGCCGGACGCCTCCTTCAGCATGTCGCCGCCGTTGACGGCGATCATGCCGGCGTCGCAGGGCACGTCGTGCCAGTTGCCGGCGGTATCCTTGGCCTGCAGGCCCGGCTCGCTGCCCGTGACCAGCAGGGTGATGAGGTTGATGTCCTCATGCGCGGCGGCGCGCACGGCGCCCGGCTCGAAGCCATCCGCCAGGGGCGGATAGTGCAGCACGCGGAACAGGCTCTGCGTGCTGCCCACCATCATGTCCGGCAAGGCGACGGAGAACTTGGCCTTCACCGCATCCGGGGTGTGCTGCTGCAGCCAGCCCAACAGGTCGGCGCCCAACTGGGTCAGGGCGGCGTACATGGCCTCGGTCGCTTCCTTCACGCCCGCCGGCAGGGGCCGGTTGGGATAGACGTGATAGAATTCCTTCAGGTCCTTGATGGGGCTGTCCTTGGCGTTTTCCGAGCGGAAGGGAAAATAGCCGTCCTGCGTCTCGGGCGAGAACAGGTGGTCCATCTTGGACTCCGACGCGAAGAACGCCGCCCATTCCTTGTACAGGCGGTCGATCAGCGCCGGATCGATGGGGTGGTTGCGCAGCACAGCGAAGCCGGTCTCGTGCATGGAACGCACGAACTCGGCCGGGGCCGTGGACTCGGTGCAATCAACACTGGCGATATCGAACATGGGTGTTCCCTGAAGGCGCCCGTCCGCCCCGCCTTCGCGGGTAAGGGGTGGCACGCGGACGCCGTTACATCCGCCCCCGGGCCGCGGGCCAGGGACTGTTTTAAGGATCAAGGCCGGCCGCGGGCAGCCATGTCGAATTTCGGCGACTATCAGCAGGCCGGCGGCCCGCCGTCAACCACCCAGATGTTGGAGAGTGTTTCCGTTTTTTGCAGGGGTATGGTGAAGTTGCGGTGCCCTGTCCGGAGGTCCCTCATGCGTCTGTTCCCGGTCGCCGCGCTGATGCTGGCCTCCACCGCCGCCCTGGCGCAGCAGAACCCGCCCAGCCCCAACCCGCCCACCTTGGCGCCCGCCCTGGCGCCGCTGGGCTTTCTGCTGGGCGACTGGAGCGGCGGGGGCAAGACGGCGGATGGCGGCACGGCGCGCGGCACCTCCACCATCCGGGCTGTTGCCGGCGGCGGTGGGCTGCTCCGCCAGGACCACACCGACCTGATGGGCAAGGATGGCAAGCCGGTGCCGGGCGCCGGTTTCGACCAGATCATGCTGATCTATCCGCAGGACGGCACCCTGCATGCCGATTATCTGGATGGCCAGCACACCATCCACTACACCAGCGCCCAGGTGACGGCCGGGGAAAGCGTGACCTTCCTGGCGGACGCCACGCCCGCCACACCGGGCTTCCGCCTGGGCTATACCAGGCGGGACGCGGGCACCCTGCACGTGAAGTTCGAGATGCTGCCCCCCGGCGCCCCCGGCTATATGATTGTGGCCGAGGGCGACGTGACGCGGCGCAAATAAGCCTCAGGCCGTCTTCTTCCGGGCCGGTGCCTTGGCCGCCTGCGCCGCCGCCTTGTGCACCCAGTCGCGCAAGGTCGGTGCATCGGCCAGCAGGCCGTCGGGCACCACGACGTAGGTCTTGCTGACCGGCTGGTCCGGCCCATACTGCAACGGCTTGGCGCCCGGCAGGCCCAGCAGCGCCGTTTGGTCCGCCCCCGACAGCTTCAGCGCCAGCCCAACGTCGGAGAGCGAGGCGACGGGCTTGCCCCCGGCATAGGCCAGGATGCCACCGAACATGGGTTTGTAGGTCAGTTCCAGGTCCGGCGCCGCCGCTGCCATGACGGCCTGAAGTTTCTTTGGGTCGTGTGCCATAAGGGTCCCTGCCGTTAGGTTTGTAACGGGGAATTTAGCATCCCGGGCGTGACAGGTGCTGGCAGGATGGTGGCCCCATTCCGGCGAAGGTCCAGCCCCATGAACTCTCCCCAACTGACCTGGCAATTCTGGGCCGTGCTGTCGGCCCTGTTCGCGGCGCTGACCGCCATCCTGGCCAAGGTGGGGGTGGAGGGCGTGAACTCCGACTTCGCCACCTTGGTTCGCACGGCGGTGATCCTGCTGGTCATCGCCGCCCTGCTGCCCATCACCGGGCAGTGGCAGCCGCCGGGCAGCGTGTCCGCCCGCAGCTATCTGTTCCTGGTGCTGTCAGGCCTCGCCACCGGCGGGTCCTGGCTCTGCTATTTCCGGGCGCTGAAGCTGGGCGAGGCGGCGCGGGTGGCCCCCATCGACAAGATGAGCGTGGTGCTGGTGGCGCTGTTCGGCGTGCTGTTCCTGGGCGAAAGGCTCAGCCTGCCCAATTGGCTGGGCGTGGCCTTCATCGCCCTGGGCGCCGTGCTGGTGGCCTGGCGCGGCTGAGGTGGATAAGGGTTTCTTAACGGTTTCCACACCATTCTATGGCGACAAAAATAAAGAATTTTCAACGGGGGGTGTTTTGTGGATGGCTTGGAACTGGAACCGTCGAGCGAACAGTTTCTACAGGCCGCGCCCAAGCTGCGCGCCATTTTCCGCGCGCAGAACCAAGCCTGTGCCGGCAGCCTGCACATGGTCGGGCTGGACAGCCTGCGCGAGCGGTTGGGGAACCGCTGGCCACGAGTGGCGGACCGCGTGCACATGTTGGCGGAGCGCCTGCTGGGGCAATTGCTGACGCCCAAGGATACCTGGTTCCGCCATGGGGAGGAGGGCTACATCGTCGTCTTCGCCCAGCTGGGCCAGCGCGAGGCCGGCTTGGTGTGTGGCAAGGTGGTGGAGCAATTGCAGCGCCTGCTGCTGGGGGATGTTGATACCGCCGCTGTGCGCGTCCATTCCGCCGTTCATCAGGTGGGCCGCGAATTGGTGTTCCAAAGCAACAGCCTGAGCGAAATGCTGGTGGGCGCCGCGGCGCAGGCGGCGCAGTCCACGGCGGACGCGACGGCGGTGGAAACCGGCAAGGCCAGCGCTTGGTGGACCCATGCCGCCTTGCAGGAACAGCCGGCGCAGGTGGTCTATCGGCCCATCTGGGATGTGCGCAAGGAGGCGCTGTCGATCTACATGGCGCGCATCATGCGGCCGCGCCGGGGGCGGCAGCCCTTATGGGGATATGACTGCATCAACGATTCCCGGGACATGCAGCAGATACTGGCGCTGGATCTTGAGGTGCTGCGGCAGACCATGGACGTGTACGGGGAGCTGTATGCGAACCAGTTCCGCTGCTTCCTCTCGGTGCCGGTTCATTTCGAAACGCTAGCCAGCGTGGGACGGCGGCGGGAATATCTGGCCGCCCTTCAGGGCATTCACCGGGAGCTGCTTGCCTTCCTCGCCTTCCACCTGGTCGGCCTCCCCCAGGGCATTCCATCCAGCCGCGCGGCCGAGATGGTCGGTGTCCTGAAACAGTTCAGCCGGGTGGTGACGGCCGTGGTGGAGAGCGGCTCCCAGGATTTGCCGGCCTTGGCGGCGGCGGGCGTCCACATCGCCATCATCCTGCTGCCGCCCGGTGCCTCGCCCAAGCATTGGGGAACCGAACTCAAGCGCTTCTCGCACGAGGCCACCCGTCTGGGCCTGCGCGCAGGCGTCGAGGGGGTGGATACCGCCATCATGGCCTCTTATGCCGATGAGGCCGGCTTTCAATACATGGCCGGCGATTTTATCGGCCCCTGGTCCGAAGTTCCGGAAAACGCCCTGCGGTTCACCCGCACCGACCTGAAGGCCCGCATGGACGCGAGCCGGGGACCGTGATGCTGACACGATCAATTTTTGGTTGCCTGGCCGCAGCTGATGCTGGCGGCAACCCCTTCTTAACCACCCGGCCGGCAATCTGAAGCCCTAGGGATGGGGAGTTTTGGGATTGCCGGTCATGGATGGTTTGGTTCAGCGGGAACAGACAGGACAGTTCACGGAGGCGGCGCCCAAGCTGCGTGCCATTTTCCAGGCCCAGACTCAGGCCGCCGCCGGCAGCCTGCACATGGTGGGGCTGGACAGTCTGCGCGCGCGGCTGGGGAACCGCTGGCCGCGGGTGGCGGACCGGGTGCACATGCTGGCGGAACGCCTGTTGCGGCAGCTGTTGAATCCCAGGGACGCCTGGTTCCGTCATGGGGAGGAGGGCTATATCGTCGTCTTCCACCAGCTGGGCCGGACAGAGGCGGGCCTGGTCTGCGCCAAGGTGGTGGAGCAGCTGCAGCGCCTGTTGCTGGGCGATGTCGACACCGCCGCCGTGCGCGTCCATTCCGCCGTGCATGAGATGGATGGGGAGTTGCTGTTCCAGAGCAGCAGCCTGCATGACATGCTGGCCAGCGCCGCCTCGCTGGCGGGGGCCGCGGTCGCGGCGGAGACCAGCGCCGACAAGGCCAATCCCTGGTGGGCCCACGCCGCCCCGCAGGAAGAGCCGCTGCAGGTCGTCTACCGCCCCATCTGGGACGTGCGCAAGGAGGTGCTGTCCATTTACCTCGCCCGGGCCATGCGGCCCCGCCGGGGGCGTCTGCCGCTCTGGGGCTACGACTGTGCCGCCGACCCGCAGGACATGCAGCAGATCCTGGGCCTGGACCTGGATGTGCTGCGCCAGACGATGGAGGTCTACGGCGAACTGTATCGCAACCAGTTCCGCTGTTTCCTGTCCGTGCCCGTGCATTTCGAGACGCTGGCCGGCATAGCCCGGCGGCGCGAATACCTGGCGGCCTTGCAGGCCATTCCCAAGGAACTGGTGGCGTTCCTGGCCTTCCATGTCGTGGGCTTCCCCCAAGGGGTGCCGGTCAGCCGGGCGACCGAGATGGTGGCGTTCCTGAAACAGTTCAGCCGGGTGGTCATCGCCGTGGTGGAAAGCGGCTGCCAGGACCTGCCGGCCTTGGCGGCGGCCGGCGTCTACATCGTCACCATGCTGCTGCCGCCCGGCGCCTCGCCCAAGCGCTGGGGACCGGAGCTGTCACGCTTCTCGCACGAGGCGTTGCGCCTGCGCGTGCATGCAGGCGTGGAGGGCGTGGACACCAGCCTGATGGCCTCCTACGCCGACGGCGCCGGCTTTCACTATATGGCCGGTGACTTCATCGGCCCGTGGTCGGAGGTGCCGGAGAACGCGCTGCGCTTCACCCACGCCGACCTGCGCGCCCGCATCGTCGCGGACTGATTTCGATTGTCGCGTGCTTCACGGTTCAGGTGATGCCACCTGAACCGACCACGCTAGTCGTCCAGTCCCTTGCCGGCCAGGATCAGGGGCGCGCATTTCTCGATGCGCGCCAACCGGGTCTTGGCCTGCTTGGCGGAGGAGAGGTGCAGCAGGTAGCCCCGCTGCCGGCCGGGCGTCAGGGCGTCGAACGCCGCCTTCAGCGTGGCATCACTGTCCAGCCGGCTTTGGAATTCCTCGGGCACGGCGAATTCCCTGGTCGGCTTGAAGTCCACCTTCAGGCCCGCCTTTTCCACGGCGATGGCTTCCAGGATGTAGGCCTTCAGCGTTGGCGCCAACTGGGCGATCTCACCGCTGTTGGTGAAGCGGATCTGGCGGCCGGCCTGCACATTCTCCGTCTGCTGGATCAGGATGCCGTTTGGGTCCGTCATGAGCGCGCCCTTGAAGAACAGCAGGGCGCAATACTCCTTGAAGCCGTGGATCAGGACGATGTTGGCGCCGTCTGAGGTATAGCAGGGGTGCCCCCACTTGAAGTCCTCCACCAGCGGGCAATCCAGCGCGATGGCCCGCAGCTTGGTGACTTCCTCGCGCCATTTGCCGGCCTTTTCCACATAGGCGTCGATCTTGGGATGGGTCATGCGGTCCTCCCGACCGTTTATCTTTGATTATCTTTCTTTATTGTACGGGTCAGAGCGTCTGTGACTGGCTTTGGCCCTGGCCATCCTGGATTTGCGCCTGCCGCACGGCGGGCGGTTCATCCCCCATCTCTTCGACGTCCACGCTGACATACAGGGCGTGGGTGTCGCCGCCCAATATGACGCCGCGCAGGGGGCAGACATCGTCATAGTCGCGGCCATAGGCCAAGGTGATGTGGTTGCGGTCGATCAGCGTGTCGTTGGTGGGGTCCATGTCGATCCAGCCGGCGTCGGGCCCGCACCATACCTGCACCCAGGCGTGACTGGCGTCGGCCCCTTGCAGGCGCGGCTGGCCGGGTGGCGGCAGGGTGCGCAGATAGCCGCTGACGTAGCGGGCGGGCAGGCCCAGGGCGCGCAGGGCGCCGATCATGACATGGGCGAAGTCCTGGCAGACTCCGCGCTTGAGCGCCAGCGCCTCCAGCACGGGCGTGGTCACGCTGGTGGCAGCGGCATCGAAGGCGAAGCCATCGTGAATGCGGCGGGCCAGGTCTCGGGCGCCGGCGCCGACCGGCCTGCCGGCCGGGAAGCTGTCGGCGGCGAAGGCGGCCAGATCCGGGCTGGGTTGGGGCAGGCGGGGGGAGGCCTCGATGAACTCCGCCACCGCCAGCCGGCGGGTCGCCTCGGCCGCGATCGCCTCCCACGCCGGTGTCGCTTCCAAGTCCGGGACCGGCCGCGGCGACAGGATGACGTCCAGTTCCACCGTCATGGACAGGTCCAGGTGGGGCGTGTCGATGGCGACATAGCTGGTGGGGTTGCCCAGCCAATCCAGGCGGTCCGCCACCACGGCGGGCTCGGGCTCCACCGTCAGCGCCACCACCCGCGCCCGCTGGCCGGCCACGTCGCGCGGCCCCAGGTGGGCGATCAACTGGGAGGAGACGACCTGCACCGTGTAGCTGTAACGCGTGGTGTGGCGGCAGCGGTAGCGGACGGGCGCTGGGCGGGGCTGGTCAGGCGGCACGGGCGCGGACATGGCTGAAATAGGCTTGTGACAACAGATTGGACATGTCGGGCAGCGCCCAGCCCAGTTGGAACAGGGTGGCGCTCAACAGCCCCATGTCCCGGGTCAGCGCCAGATCCTGCACGCGATAGCTGGCCTGCGCCACCAGGTCCGCCAGGCGCATCAGCGGATCCGCGCCGCCGGCGGCGCCGAAGGCGGGCAGGGAGGGCAGGCGGGAAACCTGGCGGCGGATGGTCTCCAGCTGGAACAGCAGGGAATGCGGGTGTTCCGGATCGGTCAGCAG
The DNA here is from genome assembly GCF_029594735.1 of Nitrospirillum amazonense. Lineage (NCBI taxonomy): Bacteria > Pseudomonadati > Pseudomonadota > Alphaproteobacteria > Rhodospirillales > Azospirillaceae > Nitrospirillum > Nitrospirillum amazonense. The sequence goes on along the minus strand of NZ_JARPAF010000002.1, from coordinate 1,773,751 downwards.
CAAGCTCAGCGCCGCCTCGCGCTGCACCCCCACCGGGAAGCGCTCACGGTAGGCGGGTCCGGCCTCCGCCAGTTCCAGCAGCACCTCCTGCGTGGCGGCGTCCGGCCGCTCATGGGCGATGCCGCTGGCTTGCAGCCGCTCCACCGCGTCGATGGCGCGCTCCAGCCGGCGGCCCAGCACCAGGAAACGCCAACCGGCGCCGCGGGGCATGCTGTCCAGCTCCAGCCCCGTCTGCGCCGCCAGCACCTGGCTGAAGTCGCCCAGCAGCACGGCCAGCGCCGCGCGGTCCGCCTTGGCCAGGCGGGTGCCCAGCACGTCCAGGCGGCCTAGGATCTGGCGGCTGTCCAGGGGCAAGCGATCGCGCACGCTGCCCATGGCGCGGCGCAGCCGGCCGGTGGTGGCCACCAGACTGCCCGGGTTGGCGGGATCGACCGCGATTTCCAGCGCCTGGCGCATGCCGCGCACGGCGTCGCTGTCGGGCAGCTGCGCGATTTCCTGCGGGATCAAGGTGGCGCGGCCCATCAGGCGCAACAGGGGCGACAGTTCCTCCCGCGCGGCCGGCCGGCTGTCGTCGGACAGGCGCAGGGTGGCACCGCGCAGCAGGCGCACGGCCGACGCCGCGCGCTCGGCGTATCGGCCCACCCAGAACAGGTGGTCGGCCGCGCGGCTGGGCAGGTTGCCGGGCACGGGGCTGGGCTCGCGCGCGCCATCGGGGGTGCTGATCAGACGGCGGATCATGCCCGGTGGCTCCGCCCCGACAATCCAGAGATCCTTGGAGCCGGCGCCCTCCTGCAGGGAAACGGCGGCATGGCGCGCGTCGGCGCTGATGCGCACCAGGCCGCCCGGCATGACCGTCCAGCCGCCGTCGCCGCTGGCACAGAGGAAGGCGCGCACGACCAGGGGCCGCGGCTCCACCCGGCCGTCCCGCCACAGCGGCGCGGTGGAGGGCGCGACCGGCAGCTGGCCCGCCCAGTCCTGCGGTCGCGCGCGGATGCGCGCGGCCAGGTCCCCGCGCGCGGCCTCATCCAGGTCCGGCCCATTGGCGACGTGGCCGGGCAGGCTGGAGAAGGCCGGCCGCATCACCATGCGGTTCAGCTGCGCCAGCAGCGCCTCTCGCTGTTCCGTATCCCCGCCCCAATACGTCGGCACGTTGGGCAGCAGCAGATCCTCGCCCAGCAGGCGCCGGCTCAGCGCCGGCATATGGGACAGCAATGCCATGCTTTCCGCCATGCCGGACCCAAGGGCGTTGACCACGGCGACGGATCCGGCGCGCACCGCCTGCAGCAGGCCGGGGACGCCCAGCGCGCTGTCCACGCGCAATTCCAGCGGGTCGCAGAAGGCGTCGTCCACGCGGTGCAGGATGACGTCCACCCGTTCCAGGCCCGCCAGGGTCTTCAGGTAGACGGCCTGGTCGCGCACCACCATGTCCGCCCCCTCCGCCAGGGTCATGCGCAGATGGCGGGCGAGGTAGGCGTGCTCGAAATAGGCCTCGTTGAAGGGGCCGGGGGTCAGCAGCACGGCGCGGGGATGGCCATCCACCCCGGAATGCTGGGGCGCGGCGCGGGCGACGGCCGCGCGCAGGGCCTCGAAGAAGGGCGACAGCCGCTCCACATTGCAGGCGCGGAACGGGTCGGCCAGGGTCTGGCTCAGCACCGCCCGGTTCTCCAGGGCATAGCCCACGCCGGTGGGCGCCTCCGTCCGGCAGGTCAGCACCCGCCACTGGCCGTCGCCGTCGCGCACCAGGTCGGCGGCGAACAGCACAAGGCGCCGGCCGCCCGGCACCTCCATGCCCTGACAGGCGCGCAGGTAGCCAGGATCGGCATAGAGCAGGCTGGGAGGGATGGCGCCGTCGGACAGCAGGGTCTGGGGACCGTAAAAGTCCTCCAGCACCTTTTCGACCAGCGTGGCCCGTTGCACCAGCCCGGCGCTGATCGCCTGCCATTCCCGGGCCGAGAGCAGCAGGGGCACGGGATCCAGCGGCCAAGGCCGTTCCGTCCCCTGCGGATCACGGTAGGAGTTGAAGGTGACGCCGTTCAGGAACAGGCGCTGGCGCGCCGCCGCCCACCGCGCCGCCATCTGCTCCGGGGTGAACGGGCCATGGGCGGCGAAGAACTGCTGCCAGTGCGCGCGCAACTGCCCCGTGCCGGTCACCATCTCGTCAAAGATGGGACCGGTTCCATAACCGAGGTCGCCGGCGTCGCTGAACAGCGAAGGCTGCTCGGGCGGCTGTTGGGAAACGGGCTCCGCCAAATCCTGTTCAGCCAAGTCTCAGGTCTAGGGTCATGGGATAGTCCGGGTTCCGTGTTTCCGGCGGGATGGCCATGGGCCCCGGCGTATGCCCGAAGGGATGGAAGCGCGCCAGCCGGCGCCCCTCCGCTTCGTTGGCATTGACCGGGAAGGTGGTGAAGTTGCGCCCTCCTGGATGGGCGACGTGATAGGTGCAGCCGCCGACGGACCGTTCCGTCCACAGATCCAAAATATCGAAGACCAGGGGCGTATGCACGGGGATAGTCGGGTGCAGGCATCCGGGCGGCTGCCAGGCGCGATACCGGACGGCCGCCACATATTCGCCCTCCGTGCCCGTGGGGTGCAGGGGCAGGCGGCGGCCGTTGCAGGTGACGGCGTAGCGGTCGCCCACCATGCCCGTCATGCGGACTTGGATGCGTTCCAGGCTGCTGTCGACATAGCGCACGGTGCCGCCGCCGCCTGGCTCCTCGCCCAGCACGTGCCAGGGCTCCAGCGCCGTGCGCAGTTCCAGGGTCAGGCTGCGCTGGCTGACGCTGCCGATCTTGGGGAAGCGGAAGTTCAGGTGCGGGGCGAACCAAGACTCCTCGAAGGCGTAGCCGGCCTCGCGCAGCTCCGCCACCACGTCCTGGATGTCCTGGGTCACGAACTGCGGCAGCAGGAAGCGGTCGTGCAGCTTGGTGCCCCAGCGCACCAGGCCGGCGCGATAGGGCTCCCGCCAGAACCAGGCGATCAGGGTGCGCAACAGCAATTGCTGCACCAGGCTCATCTGCGCGTGCGGCGGCATCTCGAAGCTGCGCAGTTCCACCAGGCCCAACCGGCCGGTGGAGCTGTCGGGGCTGTACAGCTTGTCGATGCAGAATTCGGAGCGGTGGGTGTTGCCCTGCACGTCCACCAGCAGGTGGCGCAGCGCCCGGTCCACCAGCCAGGGCGGCGGGTTGGGGCCGGCGCGATCCAGCTCCTTGAAGGCGATCTCCAGTTCATACAGGCTTTCGTGCCGCGCCTCGTCCACCCGGGGGTGCTGGCTGGTGGGGCCGATGAACATGGTGCTGAACAGGTAGGACAGACTGGGGTGGTTCTGGAAATAGGCCAGCAGAGAGCGCAGCACGTCCGGCCGGCGCAGGAAGGGGCTGTCCGCCGCCGTCGGGCCGCCCACCACCACATGGTTGCCCCCGCCGGTGCCGACGTGGCGGCCGTCCAGCGCGAACTTCTCCGTGCCCAGGCGGGTCTGGCGCGCGTCCTCATACAGGGTGGTGGTGGTGTAGACCAGATCCTGCCAGTTGGACGAGGGGTGGATGTTCACCTCGATGACGCCCGGATCCGGTGTCACGGCCATGCTGTTCAGGCGCGGGTCGCGGGGCGGGGGATAGCCCTCCAGGACGACGGCCAGGTCCAGATCGACGCAGGTGGCCTCGATCTGGGTGACCAGCTCGATCCAGTCCTCCAGATAGCTGGTGGGCGGCAGGAAGATGTAGAGGCGGCCGTCGCGCGGCTGAACGCACAGGGCGGTGCGAACCAGCCACCAAGCGCTGGTGCCTTTTTCCGGCACCTGGTCGCGCACATCGGCCATGGCGCGCTGGCTCAAGGGTTCCGTCTGGCCCTTGCGGAGCACCATCTGCCGTTCCAGGTCCTCGCGCGAGGGCAGGTCCGGCCGGCTGTCGAAGGGATCCTGCTCGTAGGAATAGACGCGGTCGATGGTGTCGACCCAGGGCAGGGAACCCAGGGGCAGGCGATAGCCGATGGGGCTGTCGCCCGGGGCCAGCAACAGCCGATCGCTGCGCGTGGTCCAGGCGCTGGACAGCCAGACGGGGCCGCTGGCCTCATGCCGGCGGCTGATGGGCAGGGCGTAGCCGACGGCGGTGCCCAGGCCGGTGTCGAACACCTTGGCCAGGCGCGCCCGCTCCTCCGCGTTTTCCAGCTTGCTGTCGAACGGGTCGACGTTTACCGGCAGCTCGCGTTCCTTGCGGATGTAGTGCCAGGGATCTTCGAAGGCGCCCCGCGCGTAGTCGGGATTGATGCCCAGCCGTTCCGCCAGGCGGCGGATGAACCGCTCGGACTCGGCCAGGCCATAGCCATAGTGCCGGCGCTCATCGGCCAGGTATTCGGCATGGGTCCACAGGGCGTCGCCGTCGCGCCGCCAGAACAGCTGCAGCGCCCAGCGCGGCAGGCTTTCCCCGGGATACCACTTGCCCTGGCCGAAATGCAGCAGGCCGCCCTGGGCGTAGCGCGCCTGCAGGCGGCGGATGAGGTCGCCGGACAGCAGGCGCTTGGTGGGGCCCAGCGCGGCCGTGTTCCACTCCGCCCCCTCCATGTCGTCGATGGAGATGAAGGTGGGCTCGCCGCCCATGGTCAGGCGGATGTCGCCGTCCACGATCTCGCGGTCCACCTGCTGGCCCAGCCGGTCGATGGCGCCCCACTGGTCGGGGGTGTAGGGCTTGGTGGTGCGCGGCTGCTCCCGGATGCGGGTGACCGACATCTCGTGCTCGAACGTCACCTCGCACATGTCCAGGCCGCCGGTGACCGGGGCGGCGGAGAAGGGGTCGGGCGTGCAGGCCAGCGGGATGTGGCCCTCGCCCGCGAACAGGCCGGAGGTGGGGTCCAGCCCGATCCAGCCGGCGCCGGGCAGGTAGACCTCGGTCCAGGCGTGCAGGTCGGTGAAGTCCGCCGTGGGGCCGTCCGGCCCCTCCAGCGGCTTCTGGTCGGCCACCAGCTGCACCAGGTAGCCGGAGGCGAAGCGGGCGGCCAGGCCCAGGTTGCGCAGGATCTGCACCAGCAGCCAGGCGGTATCGCGGCAGGAACCGGTGCCCAGCTGCAGCGTTTCCTCCGGCGTCTGCACACCGGGCTCCAGGCGGATGACATAGCCGATGCGCTGCTGCAGCTTCAGGTTCAGATCGGCCAGGAAGGCGACGGTGCCCGTGGGCGTGAGGTCGACATCGGCCAGCAGTGCCTTGACCAGGGGGCCGGGCTCGTCAGCCTCCAGGAAGGGCTTGAGGTCCTTGGCCAGCCACGGCTCATAGGTGAAGGGGAATTTCTCCGCCGCCGGCTCCAGGAAAAAGTCGAAGGGGTTGATGACCGCCATGTCGGCCACCAGGTCCACCTCCAGCGTGAATTCCTCCGTCTTCTCGGGGAAGACCAGGCGTGCCAGCCAGTTGGACTGCGGGTCCTGCTGCCAGTTCAGGAAGTGCTGCTTGGGCGTGACCTTCAGCGAATACGACAGGATGGGCGTGCGGCAATGCGGCGCCGGCCGCAGGCGCACCAGTTGTGCCCCCAGATTGATGAGCCGGTCGTAGCGGTAGCTGGTCTTGTGATTGATGGCGACGTGGATGCTCATGACTTCCCCTGTTCGCGGAAGCGATGGCGACCCATAGCCCCCGGTGCCCTGACCCGGTCACGGTACCATCAATGCCCGCAAGCGTTAAAGTGCATTGCAGCATGTTTTTTGGGCAGCGCAAAAAATAGGCAACGCGCCGCCCCCAATAGCGCCGCCTACAGACCACCCCCGCCGGTCAGGCCCGGCCGCCGATGTCGAACGCGACGGTCGTGCGGGTCTGCGCGCTGTGGAAGGGGATGGTGCCGTGCCACATGTAGCTGGGGAACAGCACCAGCAGGCCGGGGCGCGGCTGGATGGCCCGTTCCCACGGCAGGGTGGCGCCGGTGCCCTGGGCGAAGGCGCCGAAGGTAATCCAGCCCTGCTTGCCCTCGGCATCCTTCACCACGTCGGGCATGTCCACGTAATAGCAGCCGCTGATCCAGCCCTCGGGATGGATGTGGTTGGTGTGATAGCCCTGGTCGCGCAGGCGGGCGGACCATGATCCGGCCCACACCAGGGACTGGCCCTTGCGCCGCAGGAAGGGGTGGCCGGCATCGTCCGGCAAGGCCGCGATATAGCGATGAGTGGCGGCCAGGATGCTGTCGCGCAGCGCCTGGATGACAGGCGCCGCGCCCACGCGCGTGAACAAATTCTCCCGCGTCTGCGTGCCGTTGCGCAGCGTCTGCTCGATGGGTTCGTGCGTGGCCACGTGCTGGGCGTCCAGCGCCGCCATCAGATCCGCGTGGAAGGCCGTCAGGTCGGCATAGCCTGCCGGCGGCGCGAGGTCGATGGACTGGATGAACCGGTCGTAATCATAGAGGCCGCGCGGATCCGGCTGGCCCAGCAGGCGATAGGCCGTTGCCTGGAAGGCGGCGGCGAACTGGCTGTCCCGCGCCACAGCGTCCAGGCGCCGGGCGGCCTCCAGCGCCTCGGCCGGCCGGTTCAGGCGCAGGGCGGACTCGGCCACCCGATGCAGCAGCAACTGGTCGTCCGGCGCGGTGGCCAGGCCCTGGCGGGCGGCGTCCAGCGCTTCCTCCACCCGCTGCTGGGCCAGCAGCAGGGTGGTGCGCAGGCGGGGAAGGGCGGGGGCGTCGGGCTCCAGGGCGGCGACGGCGGCGATATTGGCCTCCGCCTCCTCATGCCGGCCGAACAGGATGTAGGCCTCCGCCGCCATCTTCAGCAGTTCAGGGTCGTTGGGCTTGCGTTCCTTGGCCCATTCATAGGAGTTCAGCAACTGGGTGTGCTGGCCTGTTTCCCACAGCGCCTGGTTCAGGGCGCTTTGCGCGGCGTAGTTGGCGGGATCCAGCACCACCACCTTCTTGAAGCAGACGATGGCGTCGTCCATCTGGCCTAGGGCCAGGAAGGTGTTGCCCAGGTTCAGCCAGATCTGCCAGCGGTCCGGGGCCCGCTCGACCGCGCGCTTCAGGTAGGGCGCGGCTTCCTCGAACCGCTGCTGGCGGCGCAGCGCCGTGCCCAGGCTGTTGTTCAGGTAGAAGTCGTTGGGCAACCGGGTCAGGCCGGCGCGCAGCACCTCTTCCGCGTGCGGCGGCTCACCCAGCTGCAGGTAGGCCTCGGCCATGCCCACGCGCGCCGGGACGAAGTCGGGCTGCAGTTGCAAGGCGCGGCGGTAGAGCGGCAGGGCCGTTTCCAGCAGCGAGCGGGCATTGCCCGCTTCCGTCCCGGCAAGCGCGGCCAGGCATTCGGCGCGGTTGGTGTAGGCCTCGACATAGTCAGCCTTGTACAGGATGGCCTTTTCGTAGAAGGGCAGCGCCTCGGCCGGGCGGCCGGTGTCCTTCAGCAGGTTGCCCAGATTGTAGTTCACATGTGGCTGGCGGCTGTTCACGACCAGTGAGCGGCGCAGCAGCTGTTCCGCCTGGTCCAGCTTGCCGTTGCGCTTGGCGATCAGGCCCATGAGCTGCAGCGCGTCCGGTTCCGAGGCGTCCACCGCCAGCACCTGCAGCAGGATTTGTTCCGCCTCATGCAACTGGCCCCGCGTCTGGAAGGCCAGGGCCTGCTGGATGAGCGCCTGGATGCGCTGTCGCTGGGGCGCCGAAACGGACGGGGTGACGGGGATGGAGAAGGGGGACTGTCCGGTGGTCATGAGGCGTGCGCCGATGCGTCGTGAACGGGAGTGAGAAACGGCGGGCCCCTGGGGTAGGGACCCGCCGCGTGTCGAGATTATACGATAAGCCGCTCCGGGAGTCGGCGATTAGAAATCGGCGGTGATGCTCCCACGCCGATCAGAAATCGGCGGTGATGCCCCCACGCCGATCAGAAATCGGCGGTGATGCCCAGGAAGAACGTCCGCCCCAGCGTGTCGTAGATGCCGGGGTAGGTGTTGCCGTTGCCGTAACTGCCCAGCACGCTGACATAGTCGTCGTTGGCGGACTGGATGGGCGGGTCCTTGTCGAACAGGTTGTTGATGCCGAACCGCAGCGTGTAGTGGTCCATCAGGTTGATGGTCCCGGCGAGGTCGAAGTAATTGTAGGCGGCGATCTTGCCGTCGATGTTGTTGTAGATGCCGGAACCGGAGTTCAGGCTGGGATCGGTGCTGTTGTTGTCCAGGCTGGTGCCGCCGATGTAGCGCCAGTTGACCGACAGGTCGGCATTCCACGGCGTGTTCCAGGTGACGCGGAACTGGTGGCGCCAGTGGGGCGTGGGCTGGCCGCAGGTGCTGCCGTACAGGCCGGCGCAGTCGTACTTGGCCTCATGCAGCAGCGGCTGGTAGCGGTTGAACTGCGTCCAGGAACCGATGAACTTCAGGGTCACACCGCCCAGGTCCTTGATCCCCAGATCCTCCAGGTCCTGACGGTAGGTGCCGGAGACGTCGACGCCCGCCTGCTGGCGATAGCCGGCGTTGATGTCGGTGGTGATGAAATAGCCGTCACTGGAATTCAGGCTGCCCGAGGCGCCGCGGTGGATCAGGTCGCAGTAATAGGAGTTACCGGTGTTCAGGCATTGCGACATGATCTGCGAGGTCGGCACCGTGCCGATCAGATCCTGGATCTTGATGTTGTAGTAATCGACCGTGGCCGCGAAGTTGGGCATGAAGGTCGGCGTGAAGACGAAGCCGGCGGTATAGGTGTCGGCCGTTTCCGGCTTCAGCGCCTTGTTGCCGCCGCTTAGCGTGTTGCAGCCGTCGACGGAGGTGCATTCGGAGATGTTGCCGTACTGCGCGGCCGTGACGCCGGTGCGGCCGCATTGGGCCAGCGAGGCCGACGGGTTGGAGCCGGAGCAGGGGTCCAGCGCGCCGCCGATGCCCGAGGTGTTGGTCTGGAACAGCTCGATGATGTTGGGCGCGCGGACGGCGTGGTTGTAGCCGCCGCGCAGGGCCACGTCGCTGATGGGGGCATAGTTCAGGCTGGCCTTGTAGGTGTTGGCCTTGCCCGCCAGGTTGTAGTCCGACCAGCGGTAGCCGGCGTCGATGGACAGATCCTTGATGAAGGGCTGGTCCGACACCAGCGGCAGGCGCAATTCGCCGAAGATGTCCTTCACCTCGGTGGCGCCCACGGCCGGCTGGGTGGTGCCGGCGCCGGAGCCCGACAGGTCGCCGGACAGCACGTTCTCGCTGTATTTCAGGTCGATGGCGTCGCGGCGCCACTCGCTGCCCAGGGCGACGGCCACGGCATCCTTGGCGAAGGGGCTTTTCACGCCCCAGGCACCGAAGTCGCCGGAGACGGTGCCGCTGACGATGTCCTGGGTGGTGCTGCCTTCCTTGAAGCTGGTGGTGTAGACGTAGTTGTAGGCGGCGCTGCTGATCTTCCCCAGCTGGAAGATGTTGATGGGCACGCAGGCCGTGTCCGTGCCGCTGATGACGGATTCGCAGGTGGCGACGCCGTTGACGTTCTTCGCCAGCAGCGCGTTCTGCAGCTTGGCAATGGAAACGTCGTTCTGATAGGTCTCGTTGTAGATCACCGCCGAATGCTGGGCGTAAACGTCGTAGGACCAGCCGCCGCCCAGATCGCCCCTGGTGCCGATGACATAGCGGTAGTCGGTGTGCCGCAGGTCATCGTAGCGGGGCGCGTTGTTGTCGGTGAAGCGATAGGCGACATAGCCTTTCCAGGTGGCGGTGGCGCTGCCGGCGTTGGCGCCGCACAGGGTCGTTGCCTCGGATGCCGACATCAGCGGGTTGTCGCAGTTGATGGAATAGGTGGTGCCGCTGAAGAAGCCCGACGGCGCGATCTGCGCCTTGGTGTGGTCGGACATGAACATGAAGTCGGTGTAGACGTCGAACGCCGGGCTGATCTCATAGTGCGCGAAGGCACCGCCGGTGTACCGCTCATCCTGGCGCTGGATGTAGTTGTAGGGGCCGTAGTTGAAGGCCAGCGCGCTGTTGTATTTCACGAAGGACGCGGAGCCGTCCGGGTTCAGCGAATAGCCGGTGCCCGAGCCGTTGGTGCGTAGGCGGGCATAGGCGCTGTTGGACGAGCCCGAGCAATAGCGCTGGTTGTCCTGGGTGGCGAGCGCGTCCTCATTGCTGCTGGTGGTGGCCATGGTGCACGCCGACCAGTCGCGGGTGGCCTGCGTCACCGGTTCGGTCCAGCGATAAGTGGCGTAGGCGGTGACGTTGCCCTTGTTGTTGGGTGAGTTGACGCCCATGACGAAGGAGCTGTCGCGGACGAAGCCGTCGAAGCGGTCGCCCGGGACCGTGACCGGGTACTTGGAACTCTTCAGGACCTTCTGGGCATCATCGTTCTCGTTGCTGTGCTGGGCGGCGGAGAACTGGTAGTCGACCTTCACCCCTTCGAAGTCGCGCTTCATCTTGAAATTCACCACACCGGCCACGGCGTCCGAGCCATAGACGGCCGAGGCGCCGCCGGTGACCACGTCCACGCTTTCCACCAGCGCGCCGGGAATGAAATTGACGTCCGCATATGGATAGGTCGGGTCGCCCAGAGGCATGCGGCGCCCGTCGATCAGCACCAGGGTGCGTGCTTCGCCCAGGTTGCGCAGGTTGATGGTGGCGGTGCCGGTGGCGCCGTTGGACTGGGCGTTGGTCTGGGCCGCGGTGATGCCGGGCAGGTTGTTCAGCATCGTTTCGACGTTGGTCGTGCCCTGGAGCTTCATCTCGATGCTGTCGACCGTCGTCAGTGGACTGTCGCTGGTCAGGTTCGCGGCCTGTTTGATGCGTGAGCCCGTGACGACGATTTCCTGCATGTCGGTGCTGGCGCTGGCCGACTGTTGCGCCGCAGCATCCGTCGCCACCGCCAAGGCGCCGACAAGCATGGTCGAGGACAGCAGCAATGCGCGCCGCCCGAATTTTGGCATGCCCATGGATTTCCCCGCTGTTCTGGAGATTGTTGATATTGCTGGCCCCAACCAGACAAATCTCTTCTGAAACCGTGTCCCCTTGTGATCGGGGCCAACGGGGAAAGGCTATTTTGGATAATTTATGCTCGTCAATGCTGCGTCGCAAAATTGACGATTTCAGCAACCGGTTTCACTCCGGAGTGTAACTGCTGTGTAACAGTCGTGCGCATTCCTGAAATGAATCAGAAACATAATTACCGGCAGTTTTGCTTAGATCGAACGGAATAGACAAAAGCAGTACCGACTCGCGCCACTTTTCGAACGGTCTAGGCCCTTGCGGGTAATCTTCGAAAAACAGGGCGGGGCCGCCCGCGAGGGCCGCGGGGCGACTCAGGGAGCCCCGCAGGCGGCTGCGGGACTGGGGTCAGCGGGCCAGGCGCTGAGACAGGATGATGGAGGAGTTGGTGCGCTCCACCCCCTCCACCGCGCCGATGTCGTCGATCACCCTATTCATCTCGGCGATGGATTCGGTGGAGACGACGGCGATCATGTCGAAAGGGCCGCTGACGGCGTAGAGCTGGCGCACCTGGGGCATGGCCTTCAGCCGGGTTTCCACCTGGCGCGCCGCCTTGGGCAACAGGGTGATGGCGACATGGCCCTGGATGCGGCGTGCCAGGTAATCCTCATCCAGGCGGATGGTGAAGGCTGTGATGACGCCGCGTGATACCAGGCGTTCCAGCCGGGCCTGCACCGTGGTGCGGGACACGCCTAGGCGCTTGGCCAGCGTCACGGTGGGCAGCCGGCTGTCCCCCTCCAGCAGGCGCAGCAGGGCGATATCCAGGTCGTCAGGTTGAAAACTGTCGGTCTGACTGATCATTCTGCCCACCATTTTCCGTCAGATTGGTCGCATTGACTGTTCATTCCGTCAAGGGTTTGCCCGACAGTCGTTCCAACAGGGAACTTTGAACGGGAGAGCACACATGCGTCGCATCGTCGTCGTCGGGGCGGGCAAGATCGGGTCCATCATCGCGGAGAACCTGGCGGGGTCGGGCGATTTCCTGGTGACGGTGCTGGACCGGTCGGCCAAGGCGCTCGAAGGCGTCTCCAAACGCCTGCCCATCGAACGGCGCGAGGTCGACATCAGCGACGTGGCCGCCCTTACCGAGGCGCTGACCGGGGCCTACGCCGTGCTGAGCGCCGCCCCTTATCACCTGACCATCAAGGTGGCGGAGGCCGCGGCCATCGCCCGATGCCATTACCTGGACCTGACGGAGGACGTGGCCACCACCCGCCGGGTGAAGGAACTGGCGGCCAACGCCCCCAACGCCTTCATCCCCCAGTGCGGCCTGGCGCCCGGCTTCATCTCCATCGTCGCCGGCAGCCTGGCCAAGAAGTTCGACACGCTGGAGGCCGTGCGCCTGCGCGTGGGCGCCCTGCCGCGCTACGCCAGCAATTCGCTGGGCTATAACCTGACCTGGAGCACCGACGGCGTCATCAACGAGTATTGCGAGCCCTGCGAGGCCATCGTGGAGGGCGCGCTGCGCGAGGTACCGGCGCTGGAGGAGCGGGAGGAGTTCTGGCTGGATGGCGTGCCATATGAGGCGTTCAACACCTCCGGCGGCCTGGGCAGCCTGGCGGAGGTGCTGAAGGGCCGGGTGCGCACCCTGAACTACAAGACCATCCGCTATCCCGGCCACTGCCAGCTGATGAAGACCCTGCTGAACGATCTGCGCTTGCGCGACCGGCGCGACCTGTTCAAGACGGTGCTGGAGGGGGCCTTGCCCGCCACCATGCAGGACGTGGTGGTCATCTTCGTCACCGTCAGCGGCATGCTGGACGGCCAGCTGACCCAGGAAAGCTATTCCAGCCGCGTCTTCGGCGACTATGCCCATGGCCGGCAGCGCACCGCCATCCAGACGACCACCGCCGCCGGCATCTGCGCCGTGCTGGACATGCTGGCCGACGGTCGCCTGCCGTCGCACGGCTTCATCCGCCAGGAAGACATCGCCCTGGATGATTTCCTGGCCAATCGCTTCGGCCGCGCCTATCAGGGGGCGAACCCGGTGGACCAGGTGGTGGCGCGCGTCGCCTGATCGGGCCAACCGTTTAAGCAAGAAGCAGCATGAGGGAAGAAGCGATGACGGCAGTGGGCGAAACCCGGCGTGATATTCTGGCGGTGCTGGACCGGCTGGGCGTGGACCGGGCCGTGCTGGCGGGCGGCGACATCGTGGCGCGCAGCCCCATCGATGGCGGCGAAGCGGGGCGGGTGACGGCCCTGTCGGCCGCCGATGTCGATGCGCTGGTGCGCAAGGCGCATGCGGCGCACCTGGCCTGGCGCGTGGTGCCGGCCCCCCGCCGGGGTGAACTGGTGCGCCTGCTGGGCGAGGAACTGCGCGCGGTACGCACCGAACTGGGCCTGCTGGTGACGCTGGAGGCCGGCAAGATCCTGTCCGAAGGCCTGGGCGAAGTGCAGGAGATGATCGACATCTGCGACTTCGCGGTCGGCCTGTCCCGTCAGCTGTACGGCCTGACCATCGCCACGGAGCGGCCGGGCCATCGGCTGATGGAAACCTGGCATCCGCTGGGTGTCTGCGGCGTCATCAGCGCCTTCAACTTCCCCGTGGCGGTCTGGTCGTGGAACGCCGCCCTGGCCCTGGTCTGCGGCAACAGCGTCATCTGGAAGCCGTCGGAAAAGACGCCCCTGACCGCCATCGCCGTGCAGGCGGCCTTCGACCGCGCCGCCGCCAAGTTCGGCTCCGCTCCGGACGGCTTGTCCATCCTGGCACAGGGGCATGCCGACGTGGGCCAGGCCCTGGTGGACCATCCGCTGGTGCCGCTGGTCTCGGCCACCGGCTCCACCCGCATGGGCCGGGCCGTGGCGCCCCGCCTGGCGGCACGCTTCGCCCGCGCCATCCTGGAACTGGGCGGCAACAACGCCGCCATCGTGGCGCCGTCGGCCGACCTGGAACTGGCGGTGCGCGGCATCGCCTTCGCCGCGATGGGCACGGCCGGCCAGCGCTGCACCACCCTGCGCCGCCTGATCGTGCATGAGGCCGTGGCCGACCGCTTGCTGGACCGGCTGGCGGCCGCCTACCGCAGCGTCAAGGTGGGCGACCCGCGCGAGGCCGGCACCCTGGTGGGCCCGCTGATCGACAAGGCATCCTACGAGGGCATGGTCCAGGCACTGGCCGCCGCCAAGGCCGCCGGCGGCACCGTCATCGGCGGCGACCGCGTGGATGTGGGCTCGGGCGACGCCTATTACGTGCGCCCGGCGCTGGTGGTCATGCCGGACCAGGCCGGCCCCATGCTGGAAGAAACCTTCGCCCCCATTCTCTACGTCGTCCGCTACCGCGACCTGGACCAGGCCATTGCGCTGCAGAACGGCGTGCCGCAGGGGCTGGCCTCCAGCATCTTCACCACCGACATGCGCGAGGCCGAGACCTTCATGAGCCCGGCCGGTTCCGACTGCGGCATCGCCAACGTCAACCTGGGCCCGTCGGGCGCCGAGATCGGCGGCGCCTTCGGTGGCGAGAAGGAGACGGGCGGCGGGCGCGAGGCCGGGTCGGACAGCTGGAAGGCCTATATGCGGCGGGCCACCAACACCATCAATTACTCGAGATCACTGCCGCTTGCCCAGGGCGTGCAGTTCGACATCGGTTGAGGAGGGACCGTCCCATGAAGACGCCCACCGTCCAGAAGATCGCCCAGGGGCTGGTCGGCTCGGAGGAGGCCGGCCGGCTGATGGAGATGCTGGCCCTGCATCCCGATTTCCTGGCCGACCATGGCGACGCGGTGCCGCGCGCCGCGCTGGCCCAGGCCCTGACCATGCTGCTGTTCCGGGGCCTGCTGCGCGAGGTGCCGGAGGGGGCCCGCTATGTGCGGGAGCAGGGCGGGCGCATGGTGTTCGACCACGGCGCCCTGCGCACGGTGAACGCCCCCGGCCTGGGGGCGCTGCCGCCCGGCCACGCCGCCTTCGCCCGGGTGCTGGAGCCGCTGGGCTATCACGTCGGCGGGACCTACCCGCTGGAGCGGCTGCGCATGATGGGCTACGCCTACACCCACCGCGACTATCCCGACGACATCGCCCAGTTCTTCGTCAGTGAAATCTTTCCCGACCGCTTCTCACCCGAGGTGCAGGCAGCGGCGCAGCAGGTGTTCCAGGTAAAGGTGGACCCCTTGGCCGCCGAGGCCAAGGGCCTGCTGGACCGCCTGGCCGCCGGCGGCACGCTGAGCCTGGACGAGGCGACCGGCCTGGTGGGCGAGCTGGCGCGCCTGTTCGACCGGCACCACCCGGTGCCCACCCTGGCGCAATACGAGACGCTGCTGGCGGAATCGGCGGAGCTTGCCTGGATCGCCACCGAGGGCAATCGCTTCAACCACGCCACCGACCGGGTGCCGGATGTGGAGGCGCTGGCGGAGGAGCTGAAGGCCCGCGGTTATGAGATGAAGCCCAAGGTGGAGGTATCGCGCGACGGCACGGTCCGCCAGACGGCGCTGCGGGCGGCCATGGTGGAACGGCCGTTCGTCGACGCCCGGGGCGACACGGTCAGCCGCGTGGTGCCGGGATCGTTCTATGAGTTCATTTCGCGCGACCTCATCGACACCGAAGCAGGCCGCCGGCTGGACCTGCGATTCGACAGCGGCAATGCCCAGGGCATCTTCAAGATGACGGCGGCGGCCTCTGCCTGCTGACCATTTGTGACGGTACGCGCGCCCGGTCCCATCCTTATGAACAGGGTGGGGCGGGGGGGATGTGATATGGGGCGCTCGAGCCCGTCGCCGGTGGAGCGAGAGGTTGACCGGATACCGGGTTCTCCCCACAATCCCGTGTCTGATCATTGCTGCCCCGGGGGCTGGGGCAATCCGGGCTCCGGCGGTCTCGCGCCATAAACAGAAAAAAGCATATCCATGACCAATAAAGAGGACCCCGCGCCCGCCACCGCATCCACCGGCGGTTCGCGCACCCCCCTCATCGTGATCGGCCTGCTGCTGCTGCTGGGGCTGCTGACCGTGGGCGGCATCATGCTGTACCAGCATCACAAGGCCAGCTCGGCCAAGTCCACCGCGGCCGAGGCGCAGAAGCCGGCGGGACCGGCCTGGGCCAAGAATTGCGCCAAGGACGCCAATGGCGGTGACGTTTGCTATGTCGAGCAGTTCGCCATCGCCAACCCGGGCAACGCCATCGTGCTGCACGTCCAGATCGGCTACATGTCGGCCGACGGCAAGCCGGTTCTGGTCATCACCGTGCCGCTGGGCACGCCGGTGCAGCCGGGCCTGCAACTGACGCTGGACGGCGCCAAGCCCATCCCCTTGCCGCTGACCCTGTGCCAGCAGGGCGGCTGCATCGCCTCCGCCAACCTGGACCAGGACGTGCTGAAGCAGTTCACCACCGGCAAGGTGCTGATGGTGCGCTATGCCAAGCCGGACAAGACACCCATGGACGTCCCGGTGCAGCTGGGCGGTCTGGCGCCCGCGCTGCAGAGCCTGGGGCCGCCGCCGGCCCCGAAGCCGGCTGACAAGCCCACCGACAAGCCTGCGGACCAGCCGAAGAAATAAGCCGGGTCCGGATCAAGGAAAAAGGGCGGCGTCTCATGCGGGCGTCGCCCTTTTTCCTTGGGGATCAGGTTCCCCGGGCCTTGGACTTGGCGTCCAGCGCCGTCGCGGTGCGGGGGGTCATGTCGTCCAGGTTCCAATCGGCCGGGTTGAAGGGCCGGGTGCTGGGCTTCTCAGTGGGATAGCCGTGGATGTCATCCTGGCTGTTGATGATCTCACCCCGGCCCTCGGCCACGTCGGCCAACAGGCGCACGTCGTCGTAGTCACGGTCCCAGGGGCGGGCGCCGGCGTTGTGCAGCACGGACTTCTGCACCTCGGCCGCCGGCAGGGCTGTCAGGCCTTCCGGCCACAACGGCGGCTTGTCCATCTCGATCACCTTGGCGGGCGAGGTGGTGTAGCGGCCCATCAGGGGCAGGGGCTCGCCCGCCCGGTCCACGGCGATGTTATCCTTGCCGTAGTACTCCAGGTCGCCATAGCCGCCGATCTCCAGGAACGCCAGCGGCGTGGGGGTGGAGGGGCCGGCCCGCAGCACGTTGCCCACCGCCGCCATCTGGCCGACCTGATAGGGATGGTCGCCCCACTCTTCGGCCTGCAGGTTGTAGTGCACCGCCCGCTGGCCGGGATCGTAGATCAGATTGTTGACGATGACGCCGTGGACGCCGCCCTTGAACAGGGGGCTGCGCTCCACATTGTGGGCGTACAGGTTGCCGACGATCAGGATGTCGGTGATGTTGTCGTGGATGAGCGAGCCCTTGGAGTGCTCGATCTTCAGGTGGGTGGCGCGGGCCAGCCCTTCGGCGATGATGTTGTTGGAATAGGTAATGCGGTGCGAGGTGTGCTCGCGCCATTCGTCTGGCGTGTTGCCGTTGAAGCGGGGGCCGGAAGCGGACAGGTTCTCATCCGTCGCCCAGGTCAGGCTGCAATGGTCGACGATGACGTTGTAGGCGGCTTTCACCGTGCTGAAGGCATCCTCCTCCCAGCCGCTCTTCTTGGGCGCGCCGGCATCGCCCACGCGGATGCGGATGTGCTGCATCACCACGTCGTGGGCGCTGACATCCATGCCGCCGCGGATCAGGGTGATGCCGGGGGAGGGGGCGGTCTGCCCGGCGATGGTGACGAAGGGCTCATCCAGCTTGATGGTCTTCTGGTTCAGGTCGATGACGCCGCCGACCTCGAACACGATGATGCGCGGGCCCTTGGTCTCGATGGCTTCGCGGAAGGAGCCGGGCCCCTCATTGTTAAGGTTGGTCACCTTGATGATCTTGCCGCCGCGCCCGCCGGGCGTGTGCGCCGCCCAGCCCACGGCGCCGGGAAAGGCCAGCTGGTCCGCTTTCTCGGCGGCGCCGGCGCTGCTGACAGCCACGCCACCGGCGGCCAGCAGCGTGGCCAGGGCGGTGGTGGCCAGAATACGTCTGATCAACGGTCTATCCTCCCAGATGTTTGTTATGGCGATGGCGGGCCGCGACACGTCAAGCGTGCTGGACCCCGCTCCCGGCGTCAATAAATGACACCGGTTTCCTAATGGGGCAAGGGTGCAATTCCGGGGGTGCGGCGGAATGACGCCCGGGAAGCCGGCGGTGCGGAGGCCGGCGACGGGCGGGGGCCGCAAATCCCTTTTGCGGCGGCGCGCGGGACGCGGCATGTTAGGAAGCCTGAGCGGGCACTTCAAAAAGAAGCCCTGGAAAAGAATAACGAGAAGAAGACCAGCGATGACCCAGGATGCCGCGCCGCGTAAGGGGCGCCCCCGGCGGGGACGTGCCGCCGCCATCCAGACCGTGGCCGTGGAGGCCGTGACCTGGACCCTGGACCGGCCGCCCACCATCAACGACGTGGCCCGTCTGGCGCACGTGTCCAAGAAGACGGTGTCGCGCGTCATCAACCAGTCGCCCTTCGTGAATGAAGAGACGCGCACCATCATCAACGGCATCATCGAGCAGATCGGCTACGTGCCCAGCCCCCAGGCGCGTGGCTTGGCCTTTCAGCGGTCCTTCCTGCTGGGCCTGGTCTATGACAATCCCAACGCCCAGTTCATCGTGAACATCCAGGAAGGCGTGCTGGCCGCCTGCCGCCTGGCGGGGTTCGAACTGGTGGTGCATCCCTGCGACCAGAAAAGCCCGCATTTCCTGAACGATGCCAAGCAGTTCGTGCAGCGCCAGAACCTGGACGGCGTCATCGTCGTGCCGCCCGCGTCGGAAAACCCGCAGTTGGTCGAGGTGCTGCGGGACCTGGGTTGCCGCTATGTCCGCCTGTCCGCCGTGTCGCTGGACGAGGCCGCCAACATGGTGGTCTACAACGACCGGCAAGGGGCGGCGGAGGTGGCGGAGCATCTGGCCGCCCTGGGCCACCGTGACATCGGCTTCATCGCCGGCCCGTCGCGTCACCGCTCCGCCCATGAACGCCGGGAGAGCTTCGTCGGCGCGCTGAAAAGCCACGGCATCACCCTGCGTCCCGAGATGGTGGAGGAGGGCGCCTACACCTTCGAATCCGGTGAGGTCTGCGCCACCCGGCTGCTGACGCGGGAGCCCCGGCCCACCGCCATCTTCGCCAGCAACGACGAGATGGCGGCCGGTGTCTACAAGACGGCGCAGCGCCTGGGCATCAGCATCCCCCGGGACCTGACCATCGTGGGCTTCGACGACAGCCCCATCGCCACCCGGCTGTGGCCGTCGCTGACCACCGTGCGCCTGCCGGCCAAGGATCTGGGGCGGCTGGCGGCGGAAAAGCTGATCATCCGCATCTCCAGCGATGAGGAGGAGGGGCACACCGCCACCGGCGTTGTCAGCCGCATGGTGGTGCGCGAGTCCTCCGTGCCGCCCCGGGGCTGATCCCAACCTTGCGCCTGTTTTGGCGCCGGGTAAGCGATGCGAAATTGACACCGGTTACCAAGATCGTTACCACATGGGGTGGGAGGAGAGCGGCCCACCGGACATCCGGACGCCGTTCCTGCAACAACGTTTGCCGCATCTTGGCGGATAGTGAAGGAAGGCCCGGATGGCCCAGAACCTGACCCTGCACGACGATCGCCTGTTTCCCGCCGACCCGGCGGTTCGCGCCATCGCCCGACGCCTGTACGCCCTGGTGAAGGGCCTGCCCATCATCAGCCCGCACGGCCACACCGACCCGTCGTGGTTCGCCGGCAACGAGGCGTTTCCCAACGCCACCGCCCTGCTGCTGCAGCCGGACCACTATCTTTACCGCATGCTCTACAGCCAGGGCGTGACCTTGGAGCAGCTGGGCATTCCGGCCGCCGGCCAGCCGGCTCCCGATGTGGACCCGCGCGAGGCCTGGCGCCTGCTGGCCCGGAACTTCCACCTGTTCCGCGGCACCCCGTCCTCCACCTGGCTGAACCATGTGTTCACCCAGGTCTTCGGGCTGGATGTGAAGCTCGGCGCCGAGACCGCCGACCTGTACTTCGACACCATCACCGCCAAGCTGGCGACGGAGGAATTCCGCCCCCGCGCCCTGTTCGAGCGGTTCAACATCGAGGTCATCGCCACCACGGAAAGCCCGGTGGACACGCTGGCCCATCATGAGGCCATCCGCGACAGCGGCTGGAAGGGCAAGGTCATCACCGCCTATCGCCCGGACGCCGTCATCGATCCGGAGCACGAGAACTTCCGCCCGGCCATGGAACAGTTCGCCGCCATCACCGGTGAGGACGTGTACAGCTGGCGGGGCTATCTGAACGCCCATCGGAAGCGTCGCATCGACTTCAAGGCCGTAGGCGCCACCAGCAGCGACCATGGCCACGTCACCGCCGCCACCGCCGACCTGTCGCCGACCGAGGCCGAGGCCCTCTTTGCCCGCGTGGTCAAGGGCACCTTCACGGCGGCGGATGCCGAGCTGTTCCGGGCCCAGATGCTGACCGAGATGGCGGGCATGAGCCTGGAGGACGGGCTGGTCATGCAGATCCACCCCGGTTCCTTCCGCAATCACAACCACCAGATCTTCCAGCGCTATGGCCGCGACAAGGGCGCCGACATCCCGCTGCGCACCGAATATGTCCATGCGCTGAAGCCGTTGCTGGACCGTTACGGCAACGATCCGCGCCTGTCCGTCATCCTGTTCACCCTGGATGAGACGGTCTATGCCCGCGAGCTGGCGCCGCTGGCCGGCCATTACCCGGTGCTGAAGCTGGGCCCCGCTTGGTGGTTCCACGACAGCCCGGAGGGGATGATGCGCTTCCGCGAGCAGACGACGGAAACGGCGGGCTTCTACAACACCGTGGGCTTCAACGACGACACCCGCGCCTTCCTGTCCATCCCCGCCCGCCACGACGTGGCCCGCCGGGTAGATTGCGCCTTCCTGGCCCGCCTGGTGGCGGAACACCGCATCGATGAGGACGACGCGGCGGAGGTGGCGGTGGACCTGGCCTACCGCCTGCCCAAGCGCGCCTACAAGCTGGACTGACGATGGGGTGTTGCGGGGAAGATGACATCCGCGCCGCACCTCTTCCCCAGACGGGGAAACCACAAACAAACGGGGAGAATGGCCATGTTCAAGAAGGTTTATCAGGCGACCCATCCCGACATGATGGATGGCGCCCGTAACCAGCAGCTGCGCGACCGCTATCTCATTACCGACCTGTTCGTGGCCGGTGAGGTCAGCCTGAACTATTCCCATAACGAACGCTTCATCATCGGCGGTGCCGCCCCGGTGGACGCCCCCATAAACCTGCCCCTGCAGACGGAACCGGCCTCGGCCGCTGGCAAGCCCTTCCTGGAACGGCGGGAACTCGGCATCGTCAATGTCGGCGGCCCCGGCACGGTCACCGTGGATGGCACGGTTTACGAGCTGGCGTCGCGCGACGGCCTGTATGTACCCATGGGGACGGAGGCGGTGGTGTTCGCCTCGGCCGATGCCGCCCACCCGGCCAAGTTCTACCTGGCCAGCACGCCGGCCCACGCTCGTTTCAAGACGGTGAAGATATCCATCGACCAAGCCGTGCCGCTGGAGCGCGGGGCGCTGGAGACCAGCAACGAGCGCACGATCTACCAGTACATCGTGCCCCAGACCTGCCAGTCGGCGCAGCTGTTGCTGGGCCTGACCATGCTGAAGCCGGGCAGCGTGTGGAACACCATGCCGCCCCACCTGCACGACCGCCGGTCAGAGGTCTATTTCTACTTCGACATCAAGGACGACCAGCGCGTCTTTCATTTCATGGGTGAGCCGGAGCTGGCCCGCCACATCGTGGTCGCCAATGAGGAGGCCGTGGTGTCGCCGCCCTGGTCCATCCACATGGGCTCCGGCACCGCCAACTATTCCTTCATTTGGGCCATGGGCGGGGAGAACCTCGACTACACCGACATGAAGGTCCTGGACATTTGCCAGCTGCGCTGAGGGAGGGTGATCCCATGGCTTATAACCCCTTCGACCTGACGGGCCGCGTGGCCCTGGTCACCGGCGCCAACACCGGCCTGGGGCAGGGCCTGGCCGTGGCGCTGGCCCGGGCCGGCGCCGACATCGTGGCCGCCGGCCGCAGCACGCCTACGGAAACCGAGGCGGCGGTCAAGGAGGTGGGCGCCCGCTTCCACTTCGTCCATGCCGATCTCGACAGTGTCGGCGTGGTGCAGCAGGTGGTGGACCAAGCCGTCGCCGCCTTCGGCCGTATCGACATCCTGATCAACAACGCCGGCACCATCCGCCGGGCCGACGCCCTGGAATTCTCCGAGGACGATTGGGACCTGGTGATGAACGTGAATCTGAAGACGCCCTTCTTCCTGGCCCAGGCCGTGGCGCGCCGCATGGTGGACCAGGGAAATGGGGGCCACGGGGGCGGCAAGATCATCAACATCGCCTCCATGCTGTCCTTCCAGGGCGGCATCCGCGTGGCGTCCTATACCGCCAGCAAGAGCGGCATCGCGGGATTGACCAAGCTGTTGGCCAACGAGTGGGCGGCCAAGGGCATCAACGTCAACGCCATCGCCCCCGGTTACTTCGCCACCAACAATACCGAGGCGCTGCGCAACGACGAGACGCGGAACCGCGACATCCTGGCCCGCATCCCCGCCGGCCGCTGGGGGCGCCCGGAGGATCTGGGCGGGGCGGCGGTGTTCCTGTCCTCCGCTGCCGCCGACTATGTGCACGGCACCGTCCTGGCGGTCGACGGGGGGTGGCTGGCCCGGTGATCCCCGCACGCGGGCGCCGGGGCCGGTGAGGGCGCCTGTCGGAAATTCTGGCCGAAAAAGTTCCATGGTACCGGCTGATGCGGTAGGTATGGTCGATTGCAGGTCGCGACAGCGATACTATCAGGTGAGCCTCGACCGTGACCGACACGCCTCTTCCGCTGATCAGCCGACTGGCCGTCGGGCGGCGTCTGGCCGGTTCCCTCGTCGTCAAGATCCTGGCCGTCGTTGTCCTGTCCGCGTTGCTGGTCAGCCGCGACGCGGACTGGGTGATGCATCCGACCCTGTGGGCTGAGGATGGCGTCATCTGGTTCCAGAACGCCTATACCAAGGGCCTCAGGGTGCTGGTCATGCCCAGCGCCGGATACATCAACCTTTTCCCCTATGCCATGGCCCTGGCCGCCCGGGCCCTGCCGCTGGGATGGCTGCCGGGGTGGATGATGGCTGGCGGCTTCGTCGCCCAGGTGGCGCCCGCCGTTCTGTTGCTTTTGCGGGGGGCGCCGCTTGTTCCCTCCCTCTGGGCGCGAGGGGCGCTCGCGGTCTTTTACCTGGGCGTTCCCAATTCCTACGAAATCCATTTGAACCTGACCAATGCCCAATGGCACCTGATGCTCCTGTCCTTCCTGATGCTGGTGCTGCCGGCGCCGCAGGGGTGGGGCTGGCGGGCGCTTCAGTATGGCGTGTTGCTGGTCAGCGGGCTTACGGGGCCGTTCTGCCTGTTCCTGGCCCCTGCCGCCCTGTGGCAATGGTTGGGTGCGGCCCCAGATCAGCGGCGCCATGCCTTCATTCAGGCAGCGGTCATCGGGGCCACCGCCTTGATCCAGGTCCTGTGCCTGCTCACCCTGGGGGCGGGGGAGCGTCAGAGCCTGGTGCTGGGTGCCAGTGCCGCGAGGCTGGCGCGCATGCTGACGGATCAGGTGTTCCTCAGCGGCGTGTTGGGCACCGCCAACGTCGGCGTCCTGAAGCAGGGCGCGCTATGGCAGCAGCCTGCGATGGCATGGGCCATCGCCCTGGCGGGCCTGTCCATCATTGCCTTGGCGCTGGTGAAGGGGCCATCGAGCTTCCGTAAATTCTGCCTTGCCGGGCTTATCCTGCTGGCCTGCGCCCTGGTAAGCCCAGCCGGCTCGCCGGTGGGTGACCAATGGGCCCTGCTGGGCATGCTGGGATACGGTGGCCGCTATTTCGTCATTCCCATCCTTATCTTTTTCACCGCCTGCCTGATTCTGGCGTGCAAGGCGCCGGCCAAGTTCCGCATTCCGGCTTGCGCCCTGCTGTGCGCCTTCATGGTAGGGGTGTGGGCGGATTGGCTGTACCCGACGCGCAGCGGCACGTTCGCCGCCTATCACCAAGCGGTGGAGGCTTTCGACAACGCCCCGCCGGGAACCCAGGTTTCCTTCCCGGAGGCCAGCCCCGGTTGGAACATGGTGTTGACCAAGCGCTGAGGCCGGCGGATGGTCTGGTCCTATTGAGGAAACGGCATCGGTCGCGTTCTCAAATCCCCCTAAGGCCAATTGGGGGAATTGTCTATAAGCCCGCAGCCCCGCGATAGCGTCGTGGACCTACCCCGGTCACCCGTTTGAAGGCGTTGCTGAAGGCGCTTTCGGAGGCATAACCAAGGCGGTGGGCCAGTTCGGATACGGGCGCGTCCTGTTCCTTCAAGGCCCGCTCCGCCAGCCGCATGCGCCAAGCCGTCAGGTAGGCCAGGGGCGGAATGCCGGCCACCGCCTTGAAATATTGGGCGAAGGTGGTGCGCGACATGGCGGCGGCCTTGGCCAACTCGCCCAATTGCCAGGCGCGGCCGGGATCGCCGTGCATCAGCCTGAGGGCCGGGGCTAGGCGGGCGTCGGTGGCAGCGCGCAGCCAGCCGGCGGGCAAGGGGGGCCCCTCCACCAGATGGGCCCGCAGGATGCGGATGAACAACAGATGCGCCAGCTGAGCTGCCGCGATGCCGGCGCCCGGCAGGTCGGCGGCGTGCTCGCGTACCAGTTGGTCCAGCAGCCAGTGCAGGCCGTCGGCCTCCGGTGCCGTATGGCGAACCAGGATCACCGGCGGCAGGATGTCGGGCAGCAGCCAGCCGCAGGCGGGATCCAGCACCACATGGGCGCCCAGCAGGAAGAACTCATCGCAATCGCCCACCTGGCGGATGCCGCAGCCGGTGTTGGGTCCAAAGACGGTTCTGGCCTCCACAGGGGCTGCCCTCAGGTCGCTACCCAGCCGGAAGGGCCGTTGCGCCGGCAACAGGAACACATCGCCCGCCTCCAGGCGGTGTGGCGCCGCTACCCCCTCGATATCCAGCCAGCCGCCACCCCGCAGGATGGCGAAAAACTTGATCTTGCCCGGGGGCGGGAAGCGAATGCACCAGGCGCCACCGGCGGTGAAGCCGCCCGACACCACGGTCTGGGCGTCGGCGAATTTCAGCAGATCGGAGAAGGGGTCTAGCGGCGCTGAGCTCATTTCCGGATTTTCACGCAAGTAAGGCGGACGGACAAGCATTCATCGTTCGGGATCGCATGCCTACCTTAGGGGCCCCCTTCGTTCATCAAGGTATCCGTCATGCCTGTTCGCCAGGAACCCATTCACTCCGGCTTTGGTGCCGCCTCCACCGCCCTGGATGTCATCCAGGGCATCGACCTTGCGGGCAAGGTCGCCATCGTCACCGGCGGCTATGCCGGCATCGGGCTGGAGACCGTGCGGGCGCTGCGATCCGCCGGCGCCACCATCGTCGTCCCCGCCCGTGATCTGCCCAAGGCCCAGGCCGCGCTGGCCGGCCTGGACGGCGTTGAGATCGGCACCCTGGATCTGATGGACCCAGCCTCCATCGACGCCTTTGCCGCCGCTTTCCTGAACAGCGGCCGGCCCCTGCACCTGCTGATCAACAACGCCGGCATCATGGCTCACCTGCTGACCCGCGACGCGCGCGGGTATGAGGCGCAGTTCGCCACCAACCACCTTGGGCACTTCCAGCTGACGGCGCGGCTGTGGCCGGCGCTGCGCCAGGCGGGAGCCGCAGGGGGCGTCCGCGTCGTCTCGCTGTCCTCGCTGGGCCACCGCTTTTCCCCGGTCGTGGTTGAGGACCCTAACTTCGAGCGGCGGGACTATGATCGCTGGTCGGCCTATGGCCAGTCCAAGACCGCCAACATCCTGTTCGCCCTGGGTTTGGAGGCGCGCGCCGGCGCCCACGGCGTCCACGCCTTTTCCGTCCATCCCGGCACCATCGTGGACACGGACCTGAAGCGTTACATGACGCAGGAGGAACTGATCGCCTTTGGCGTGTTTGACGCGGAAGGCAAGGCCATCCATGACCCGTCCCGCAACATGAAGACCACGGCGCAGGGGGCGGCCACCACGGTCTGGTGCGCCACCAGCCCGCAGCTGCGGGACCACGGCGGCGCCTATTGCGAGAACTGCGACATCGCCCAACTGCTGCAGCCGGGGGAAGAAGCCGCCCAGGGCACCCCCACCACCCGCCGTCCCGGCGCCGTCATGGGCGGCGTGCTGCCCTATGCTGTCGATCCGGCGGCGGCCGACCAGCTGTGGGATCTCAGCGAACGGCTGCTGGGAATTACCTTCCGGCCGGTCTGACCCTCCAGTCTCCGTCCCTCAAATCTCCGCATGGAACCGGAGGCCCAGCACATTTGCCGGGCCCCGGTCGCGGTTGTAGGCGGGGTTGGCGATGAACTGGTAGTCCAGCGTCAGGTTGATGCCGGTCCACAGTGCGGCGCTGTAGTAGGCCTCCATGATGCGTTCGCTGCTGTAGCTCAGGCGGCCGTCACCCACCAGGATGCCCAGGCCGCCGGCCGCCAGGTAGTCGCGGGCGTCGGCGTTCAGCATGTTCACCACGCCGGCCAGGCCGGCGGTGTCCTTGTCCCGGCCCCAGGAGGCACCGGTGAGGGAGGCGCCGACGGACAGCGATTTATTCACGTCGGTGAACTCATAGGCCTCCTTGCTGCCGTCATTGGCGCTGGCGCGCAGGAACAGGCCCCAGTCGTCGCCCATTTGCTGTTCCGCGTTCAGGGCGAAGCCGGCGCGGGTGGCGTAGCGGCGGACATCGCTGGTGTCTGGTGTGCCACCGGTCAGCGCTGCCAGACGCACGGCGTCGCCGTAGCCGCCCATGTTGGCGTGGTTCTGGAAGACCAGCAGCTTCACCTTGCCGTCGCGGCCCATCAGCTGGTGCCGCTCCTCGGCCTCCACGACCAGCTCATACTGGCCGAAACCGCGCACCAGCGCCTTGTCATTGGGCTTGCGCGACAGGTCGAACAGGCCGGCGCGCAGGGTCCACCAGCTCTGCGTCCACTCCGCCGCGGCACCATAGCTGTAGCCCCAGGCGTCGGCGGCATAGTCGAAGGCGCCGCTGTCCACCACGGTCCAGTTCAAGAAGTCCTTACGCGGGTCGTGGGCATAGGTGTTGGCGTCGAAGATGTCGGTGACGGAGAATTTGCCGGCGGTGATGACGATGTTGTCGGCCGTGCGGCTGCCGCCCAACTGGTTGGCGGCGGCCTCCAGCGGCTGCGCCTCGCCGCCCAGATTGAAGGTCTGGCGGAAAAAGGCGCGGTCCAGGCGGATGTAGGGTTCGCTCTCGCCCACCTTGTAGGCCTCGGCACTGGGGAAGCCCGCCACGCCCAGCGTGTTGCTGAGGCCGAAGCCCTGGTCGATTTCCGGGTTGGCGTAGAACTCCATGCCCGGCCACAGGCGGACGCCGGCATAGAGCGTGGCGTCCGTCGTCTCATTGCCGCGCGCGCCCGGATCCAGGCTGTTGGCGCCCCGGTAGGGGGAGCTGAAGCTGGGGTGGTACTGCTCCACCAAAGTGAACTGGCCGTGCAGGCTCCAGCTTTCCGCCTCCGGTATGTCCGCCTCGGCGGCCAGTGCCGCGCCGCAGGTCAAGGCAAGGATAGGCGTGATGGTGAGAAGCGTTTTCATTTAAATAACTCGCCCGCCGGAGCATGAATTCAACAACCGCGTTCCTTTGGCAAAGTTCCGTTACGGATTTGCGATGGGAAGCGTGGTTGTTATACGGTTTCGGCGGGCGGTATGCGCCCATACAAAGGTTTGGGCAAGTCGGGCGTTTTGTCGCAGCGTCTCTCGATTGTTCTGTTATTTCATAACGTTAGTGACGTTATTTCATAGCATTGGGCAGCCAAAGCGACAGGAAGGGTATGTAGGAGACGAGCATCAGCACTACGCCCGCCGCCAAGTAAAACGGCCAGATGGACCGCATGAGCTGGCCCACCGGCACCTTGCCGATGGCGCTGCCCACGAACAGGACGGAGCCGATGGGCGGGGTGATCAGGCCGATGCCGCCGTTCAGCATCATGATGACCCCGAACTGCACCGGGTCGATGCCGAAGGCCTTGGCCACCGGCAGGAAGATGGGGGTGCAGATGATGATCTTGGGCCCCATGTCCATGAAGGTGCTGAGCGCCAGCAGGATGACATTCATGATCAGCAACACCATCACCTTGGTGCCGGCCATGGCCTTCAGTGCATCCACCGCCGCCGCCGGCACCTGCAGGTAGGACATCAGCCAGCCGAAGGCGCTGGCCGCCCCGATCATGAACAGGATGATGCCGGTCGTGTGGGCGGATCCGGCGCAGCACTCCTTGAAGTCGGCCCAGCCCAGGCGGCGGTAGACCGCGACCGTGACGATGACGGCGTAGACCACGGCGATGGCGGCACTCTCCACCGCCGTGAAGATGCCGGCGCGCACGCCGCCGAACACCAGCACCACCAGCAGCAGGCCGGGGCTGGCCGAGATCAGGCGCCGCACCACCGCCGCCATGCCGGGGAAGGGCTCGACCGCATACCCGCGCTTGGCCGCGATCAGGTAGGCCGTGACCATCAAGGCGACGGCCATTACCACGGCGGGCAGGATGCCGGCGGCGAACAGATCGGCAATGGAAATGCCGCCGCCGCCCGCCGCGGAATAAAGGATCATGTTGTGCGACGGCGGTACCATCAGCGCCACCAGGGCGGAGGTGATGGTGACGTTGACGGCGTAGTCCCGGTCGAAGCCGCGCGCCACCATCTGCGGGATCATGGTACCGCCGATGGCCGAGGCGTCGGCGATGGCGGAGCCGGAGACGCCGCCGAAGAAGGCGGAGGCCAGGACGTTCACTTGGCCCAATCCCCCCCGCAGATGGCCCACCAGGGCGGCGGCCAGGCCGATCAGCCGTTCGGAAATACCGCCGCGCATCATCAGTTCACCCGCGAAAATGAACAGCGGGATGGCGATCATGGCGGTTGAACTGATGCCCGAGGTCATCTGCTGCACCAACACCATGGGCGGCAGGCCTAGGGTGGCGATGGCGGCGACGGACGCGGCGGCGAGCGAGAAGCCCACCGGCACGCCCAGCAGCAACAGGACGGCGAAGGCACCGAAGAGGACGGCGATATCCATGGGCTCAATCCTCCACAACCATGTGATCGGGGGTGGGTAGCGGCACCACCAGCCGTTCGGCCGCGAACAGGGCGATCAGCGCCCCGCCGAGCGACAGCGGCAGGTAGTTCAGCCCCTCCGGCAGTTCCGTGCCGGGCATGGCGATGGACCAGTTGTCGGCCATCAGGTCCCAGCCCCAGATGGCCAAGGCGGCGCCGATGGCCAGCACGACCAGGCGGGCGAAGGCGTTCAGGAGGACCTGTACCCGGGGCGGCGCCACCTGGGCCAGGGCGATGAAGCGGAAGTGCATTTCCCGCCGCACGGCCACGGCGGCGCCCATCAGCGCGGTGGTGGTCATGAACAGCAGGGTCAGGGGTTCGGTCCAGCCGGGGCTGTCGTTCAGGACATAGCGGGCGAAGACCTGCCAGCCCTCGGCCAGGCTCATTCCCACCATGCCGATGGCGGCCAGGACGGTGGCGGCATGGGACAAGCCGGTGAGAAGGGTGCCGGCGAGGCCCGTGGGGGCAGGTACGGCTTGGGTCGCGTGCATGGGGTCAGGCCTCCTGCCGGATGCGGCGATAGAACCGGTTGCGGTCGGGGTCGGCCAGGTAGGTCTTGAGCACCGGTTCCGTGGCGCGACGGAAAGCGTCCTTGTCCACCTCCGTCACCTGGACGCCGTTGGCGATGCAGTGGGCCCTGGCGGCGGCCTCGTCCCGGTCCCACAAATCACGCATCACGGCGACGGAACGGGTGGCCAGATCCAGCACCAGATCGCGGTCGGCCGGGGCCAGAGCCCGCAGGCTGCGCTCGGAGATGAACAGCAGTTCCGGCGACATGGAATGGTGGGTTTCCGCCCAGTGGCGCGCCACCTCGAACTGGCGGGTTGAGTCCAGGCTGGGCCAGTTGTTCTCCGCCCCGTCGATCAGGTGGGTCTGCAGGGCGGTGAACACCTCACCGAAGGACAGCGGCGTCGGGTTGGCGCCCATGGCCTGCGCCATGGACATGAAGATGTCGGACAGGGGCACCCGGATCTTCATGCCGCGCAGGTCGCCCGGCTCATGCACCGGCCGGCGGCCGTTGTAGATGCACCTTGCGCCGCTGTCGTAGAAGCAGGCGGCCACCAGGCCGCGCTGACTCAGGGCCGCCAGCAAATCCTTGCCCACCGCGCCGTCCAGCGCCCGGCGCATGTGCCCCACGTCGTCGAACACGTAGGGCAGCGTCAGCACGCCGGAGACGGGGAAGATGTTGGTCAACGCCGCGAAGTTCACGCGGGTGAAGTCCAGCGCGCCGTAGCGGGTCAGGTCTATGGTGTCGTTCTCCCGCCCGATCTGGCCGGAGTGGTAGACGCGCATGGACAGGCGCCCGCCCGTCTCCTTGGCCAGTTGCTCCCCGATCCACTGGATGGCCTGGACGGTGGGGTAGTCCTGCACGTGCACGTCGGACGCGGTGAAGGTGCCGGGCGGCGGGGCGCCGGCCCGGGCCTTGCCGCCCGCGAGCGCTACGGCAGCACCGGCGGCCATGCCCTCCAGCAGTTGTCGGCGCTTGATCAATCCATCCTCCCGTTCGCTTATTCTTATGACCCTGGCGGTGTCGTTGCGCCGTCAGGGGGCCCGCCAAGGGGCGTCGCCGGCACTGCCCGGCAGTGCAGGACACCATCGGGGCCGAAGTCCACCTTGGCCGTTTGGCCGGCCACGATATCGTGGATGCCGGTGGTGGCGCCGGTTGACACCAGGTCGCCGCTTTTGAGCGGGCGCCCGCGCGCCGCCAGATGGCTGGCCAGGAAGCGCAAAGCCGACAAAGGGCCGCCGGGGATGGATGGCGCGCCACCCACGCCCACGCGGACACCATCGATGACAGTCTCGCAGCGCATGCTGTCCCAGCCGCGTGCGCGCCAATCAGCGATCTCCGGACCCAGGATCAGGCCGGCATTGTTGCCGAAGTCCGATACCACCACGGGCGGCCCCAGATCGTTGATGGTGGCGAGCGGGCTGCCCGCCGGCTCGATGCCGATGTGCAGGGCGGCCACCAGGTCCGCTGCCTCATCCTCCGTCCACGCCGCCTTGCCGGCCGGCGCGTCGGCGCCCAGGCGGAAGACGTATTCGGCCTCCACCGCCGCGAAGCCGCCGACAAAGGTGGGGAAGGGCGTCACGGCGCCACTCTCGACCCGCCAGACGTTGCGGGCGAAGATGGGGCCGGCCAGGCGGGGTTCGCCCAGCGTCTCCTCCCAATCGGGGGGGATGCGGCCGATCTTCCAGCCGGCGATGCGGTCGGGCCACAGGCCAATCGCCACCTCCTGCGCGGCGTAACCCTGGGCCAGGTCTATGGGCGCGGGCCCCGGATAGCCGGGCAGGAAACGTGCCGCCCGGCGGGCCGCGACGAAGGCGGCGGCGGCGTCGGTGGGGGAATAGTCGGCGGTCATGACCGCACCCCGCGCATGCAATTCTTACCCTGGACGATGGCTGCCGCAGCGGCAGGCACGGCACGCCGAGCCATGGTCGACCCTCCCTGGGATCCCGTCATTTCTTGTCCATCGTGTCTAAAGGAAACCGGTGTCATTTACAAGCCAACTCTGAGGCCGGATGAGTTTCGTCCGACCTCAGGTTGCTATTGCAGGTTCACAGCGCCGCGACGGCGGCGAGCACCGCGTCGCGCCCGCCATCGCCCAGGCGGGCATAGGCGTCGGTCAACGCGTCGCGGAAACGGGTGTCGGTGGCCAGCGCCGGCGCGAACATCACCTCCAGCGCCAGGAAGCGGCCGACGTCGGCGCGTGTGCCGTCGCAGCGGCCGCCGATGTCCAGCAGGGTGGGGGCCAAGGGGTCGGTCAGGCCGGCCCCCTCCGCCGCGCGGCGGACGAAGTGCATCCAGCCGGCGACCACCAGGGCCGGGCGGGCGATTGATAGGCCCTGGGCAAGCCGGTCCTCGATCACCCCGAACAGGCGGTAGGGCAGCTTCTGCGACCCATCCCAGGCGATCTGGGCCAGCAGATGGCGGATGGCCGGGTTGCGGAAGCGCTCCAGGATTTGGCTGGCGTACACGGTCAGGTCGTAACCGGCCGGCGGCGTTACCGTGGGCAGCACGTCCTGCAGCATCAGCCGCTCCAGGAAGCCCGCCAGTTCCGGCGTGCTCATGGCGTCGGCCACAGTTTCCACGCCCGCCAGGCCGCCGAGGTAGGCCAGGGCGGAGTGTGGGCCGTTCAGCAGGCGCAACTTGGCCCGGCCGAAAGCGCCGACATCGGTGGTCAGGATCACACCCGCCTTGTCCCAGGCCGGGCGGCCGTTGCAGAAGCGATCCTCGATCACCCATTGGGTGAAGGCCTCGCGCTGGATGGGCCAGGCGTCGGCGACGCCGGTCACGTCCAGCACCCGCTGGCGCAGGGCATCGTCGGTGGCGGGGGTGATGCTGTCCACCATGGTGCTGGGGAAGGCCACGTAGTCGCGCACCCAGGCGCCCAGGCCGGCGTCCAGGGCGGCGGCGTATTGCGCCGTGGCACGGCCCAGGCGGCGCCCGTTGTCCGTCATGTTGTCGCAGCTGATGACGGTGTAGGGTGGCAGGCCGGCGGCGCGGCGGCGGCGCAGGCCGGCCACGACGTAGCCGATGACGCTGATCGGTGTTTCGGGGTGGGCCAGGTCGTGGACGATGTCGGGGTGGGTGGTGTCCAATTCCCCCGCCGCCGTCAGGCAATAGCCCTTTTCCGTCACGGTGATGGTGACGATGCGGGTGGCGGGCGCCGCCAGTCGGGCCAGGACGTGGCTTTGCGCCTCCGGCGCGCACAGCACCTCACGGATCGATCCGATGACCCGGTGGCCGATGGCGCGGTCCAGCGTCACCAGGGTGTACAACCCATCCTGCGGCACCAAGGCGTCGCGTACGCCCGGGTTTTTCAGTGACACGGCGCTGATGGTCCAATCGCCCCCTTCTAGCGCCAGGGCGTCGTCGGTGTAGACGGCCTGGTGGGCGCGGTGGAAGGCACCCGGGCCGAAATGGACGATGCCGATGCCGCACACCGCCCGGTCATAGCCGGGCCGGGCCACGGTCTGGGGCAGGGTCGGCAGGGTATCGGGGGACAGGCGCGCGGTCATCAGGCTCAGGCTCCGGAAGGCGGGTATCAGCGGCGGACGTCCAGCCCGGCGGCGTCCTGGGCCGCCAGGATGTCGGCCTCGGGCAGGGGCAGGGCGTCGCCGGGAATGGAATGTTTCAGCGCGGCGGCGGCCACGGCGAAGGACAGGGCCTGATCCGGCTCCCATCCGCGTATCAGGCCGTGCAGCAGGCCGGCGGCATAGGCGTCGCCGCTGCCGATGCGGTCGACGATGCCGGCCAGCGCGTGGGTACGGCTCTGATGCAGGCTGTGCCGGGTGGCGAGCTTGCCGTAGAAGTCCTGCTGGTCCACACCGTGGTGGCTGCGCACGGTGGTGGCGATGGTCTGCAGGCGGGGGCAGGCGTCGAACAGGGCCTGGGCTGCGGCGGGGAAGCGCGCCGCCTCTTCCAATTTGTCCACATCCAGGTCCAGCAGCAGGGCGGCGTCGCGTTCATTGGCGAACAGCAGGTCGCACTGCTCGATGAAGCCGCGCAGGATGGCCGGGGCGTTGCCGCCGCGTGCCGTCCACAGCTTCTGCCGGTAGTTGCAGTCGAAGGAGATCTTGAGGCCCAGGGCGCGGGCGGCCTGCAAGGCGGCGCGGGCCGCCGTCTCCGCCTGGGGGCTGACGGCGGGGGTGATGCCGCAGATATGCAGCCAGTCGGCCCCTGCCAGCAGCGCCTGCCAGTCATAGGCGGCCGGATCGGTCTCCGCGAAGGCGGAACGGGCGCGGTCGTAGATGACGTCCGACGGGCGGGTCACGGCGCCGGCGGACAGGAAGTACAGCCCCATGCGGCCGCCGGCGTAGCGGATGCCGTCGGTGCCCACGCCGTGGCGGCGCAGCTCACCGGCGCAGGCGCGGCCGATGGCGTTGTCGGGCAGGGTGCTGACGGCGCGGACGGTGTGGCCCAGGTGCGCCAGGCCGACGCCGACATTGGCCTCCGCCCCGCCGAACAGGGCCGTCAGGCTGGGGCTCTGCAGCAGCAGCTCATGACCGGGGGCGGCCAGGCGCAGGAGCAATTCCCCGAACACCACGACATGACCACGCATCACAGGCCCGCTCATTCTCGTTCATCCATCCTGGTCGCTGCCGTGGGGGACCAAGGCCGTCCCACGCGTCCTCCCGGGCCCGTCTGTCACGCGGGCTTGCGCCACGCACTGTGCCAGCGGGGCCCGGCCGGATCAATGACCAATTGACACCGGTGACAATAAAGGTGGCCTTCCAGCGCGGAAGGACCATCACGGCATCATCCCTAGGCCACGCACCCAGGCGATGTAAAGGTCCGGCCACGCCGCGGCCGGCAACCCCGTGACGCCGCGGATGCCGAAACCGTGGCCGCCCTTCTGAAAAATGTGCAGCTCGGCCGGGACCTTGGCGGCATGCAGGGCGGCATAGAAGCGCAGGCTGTTCTCCACCGGCACCGCCGGGTCGTCGTCGGCGTGCAGCAGGAAGGTGGGCGGGGTCTGGGCGGTGACCGCGCGCTCGGTGGAGTAGGCGGCGTCCTGCGCCGGGGTGGGATTGTCGCCCAGCAGTTGGGCGCGCGATCCCTTGTGCGCGATGGCCGGATCCATGCTGGCCACCGGGTAGACCAGGGCCAGGAAGTCCGGCCGGGCGCTCTGCCGGTCCACCGCGTCCTGAGGGACGTAGACGGGCGCGTCGAACCGGGTGCCCAGGCTGGCCGCCACATGGCCACCGGCCGACAGGCCCATGGCGCCTACCTTGCGCGGGTCGATACCCCATTCCACCGCCCGGGCGCGGATCAGGCGCAGGGCGCGCTGCGCGTCCTGCAAGGGCACGTCGGCGGCATGGACGTGACCGTCGCCCGGCAGGCGGTAGGTCAGAACGAAGACGGTAATCCCAGCGGCGCTGAGGCGCCGGCCGATCTCATCGCCCTCCTTGTCCACCACCACCCGGAGGTAGCCGCCGCCCGGCATCACCAGCAGGGCGGTGCCGTTGGGGTGGGCGGGGCGGTAGAGCGACAGGTGCGGCCGGGTGATGCCCACGGTGTAGCGGTCGTGCAGGGTGGCGGGATCGGCGCTACGCTCCACCACCGTCTCCTGGACGGTGAGAGCTTCGGAGCCCGGCCCAACGCCGGCGGGCCAGATGGGGAAGGGGGTGGGCAGGTCATCGGCCAGGGCGGCACCCTGAAGCACGGTCACCAGGACAGCCCAAACGGCGCCCGCCGCAAAAGCCCTCTTCACAAAAGCATGGAAACCGGTGTCATATACCGGTCCGAGGTTCGGACGGGTGGCATCCATGGTGTCCTCCCTGTTCTTGATCTTCGGCTATAAAAGGACGTGGGAGGAAGCATGAACCCGGCTCGACCGTTCCGCCAAGCGGAAAGTCGCGTTTCCTTGTCATCATTTGATCGCCGCGAAGTGCTGGGATTGGGTATGGCCGCCGCCGCGGCACTGACCCTGCCGGCGCGGGCCTGGGCCGCCGCCGACCCGGTGGTGACCACCGTCCATGGCCGGGTGCGCGGCACCCGCCACGACGGCATCCAGGTGTTCAAGGGCATCCGCTACGGCGCGGACACCAGCCCCCGCCGTTTCCAGGCACCGCAGCCGCCGGCCCCCTGGCGCGACGTCAAGGACGCCTTGGCCTATGGCGCCGCGTGTCCCCAGACCCGGTTCGATGAACCGCAGTCCGAGGACTGCTTGTTCCTGAACGTCTGGACGCCGGAGGCCAAGGCCGGCGGCAACCGGCCGGTCATGGTCTATATCCACGGTGGCGCCTATTCCCACGGTTCCGGCAGCGACGCGCTGTATGACGGAACGCGCCAGGCCCACCGGGGCGATGTGGTCGTGGTGACCTTGAACCACCGCCTGAACGCCTTCGGCCATTTGTATCTGGGGCGTCTGGCCGGACCGGCCTACACCCAGTCCGGCAATGTCGGCATCCTGGATCTGGTGTTGGCCCTGCACTGGGTGCGCGACAACATCGCCGCGTTCGGCGGTGATCCCGGCCGCGTCATGCTGTTCGGCCAGTCCGGCGGCGGCGCGAAGATCGCCACCCTGATGGGCACGCCGGCGGCCCAGGGCCTGTTCCATCGCGCCGCCACCATGAGCGGCCAGCAGGTCACCGCCTCTGGTCCGCTGAACGCCACCGCCCGCGCCAAGACCTATCTGGAAGCCCTAGGCCTGGCGCCGGAGCGCGCGGCCGAGGCGGCCACACTGCCGGTGGAAAGGCTGCTGTCGGCCCTGAACGCCGCCGATCCCATCCACGGCGTGGCTGGGCAGGGCATGGGCGGGCTCTACTGGGGCCCCGTGCTGGACGACCAGGTGCTGGCCCGCCATCCCTTCTATCCGGACGCCCCGGCGCAGTCGGCCGGCATCCCCATGATCATCGGCAACACCCATGACGAGACGCGACTGCTGATCGGCGGGAGCGATCCGTCCACCTTCACCCTGGCCTGGGACCAGGTGCCGGCCCTATTGGCCAGGCACATGCGGGTGGACATCAACCCCGACCTGGTGGTGGCGGAATACCGCCGCCTTTATCCGGACTACAGCCCCAGCGACGTCTTCTTCGCCGCCACCACGGCCGGCCGCTCCTGGCGCGCTGCGGTGATGGAGGCGGAGGCGCGCGCCGCCCAAGCTCAAGCGCTGGGGGAAGGGGCCGCAGCCACCTACGCCTATCAGCTTAACTGGGGCTCTCCTAAGGATGGCGGCAAGTGGCGGGCGCCCCACACGCTGGACATCCCCTTGGTGTTCGACAACACCGCCGTGCCCGATTCGTTGTCCACCGACAGCCCGGAAGCGCGGCGCATGGCGGAGCGGATGAGCGACGCCTTCATCGCCTTCGCCCGTACAGGCGACCCCAACACTGCCGGCGCGCCGCGCTGGACGCCCTATACCCTGGCGGGCCGCGAGACCATGGTCTTCGATCTGGACTCGCGTCTGGAACAGGACCCGCGCGGCGCCGAACGTCGTCTCTTCGCCCGGGTTCCCTTCACTCAGCAGGGGACCTGAGCCCCCGCAAAATCCACACGTTCCCTGGCATTTCCGCTAGGAACAGCCGTTCAGACACAAGATGTCCGCGCAAACAACTCTTGGTGCTTGCATCGGTCGGTAACCGGTGTCATTTTAGGGGCAACGGCGATGGCCACGCAGGCCCCAATGACGCCGACATAATGGGAGGGTATGGGATGCCATCACGCAGAGGCATGGGCTGGGGCGCCGTTGGCGGCTGCCGCGCCCGATCAATTTTTCCCAAAGTATGGACTTTATACCGGGGAACGGCGCGGCGCTGACGCCACGCGTCGACGGCTGGCCCTTTACCAACCATCACGGCGCGGCAGGGCAATTCCGTCGCATTAAAATTGACACCGGTCCCAATAAAGGGCCGGACGGACGGGGAGATCGGACGGGTGGCATGACCAGGCGACAACGTCTGGTTTTTCTGGGAACACTCGGAACGGGGAACAACCGGCCAGATGCGTCCCGGGACACTTGGACCGGCAAAGCAAAACAACAAGGTTGAACGGAGGATTACGTCAAATGCTCAAGAGCATGAGCCGGGCGCGGCGTCACACACTGTCCACCCGCGTGTCCCGGGTGGCGCTGCTGCTGGCTTTGGCGGCGGGGGGAAGCGGTGTCGCCCATGCTGCCGGCCAGGTGGCGGAACAGCCCCCGGCGCCGGCGGCCGACCAGACCGCGACCCCGACGGGCGCGCCAGCCGACCAGGCGGCCCAGCCGGGGACCCAAGCGGCGCCCCAGGGCGAAACCGCCGCCCCGGGCGGTGGTGACGGGTTGGAGGAGATCATCGTCTCCGGCTTCCGCCGCAGCCTGAACGTGGCCCTGCAGGCCAAGCGTGAAAGCTCCGGCGTTGTCGACAGCATCGTGGCGGAAGACATCGCCAAGTTCCCCGACAAGAACCTGGCCGAATCCCTGCAACGCATCCCCGGCATCGCCATCACCCGCGACGCGGGCGAAGGGCGGCAGATTTCGGTGCGCGGCCTGGGGCCGGCCTTCACCCGCGTGCGCATCAACGGCATGGACGCCATCGCCACCACCGGCAGCTCCGACGCCCAGGGCGGCAACAACCGCTCCCGCGCCTTCGACTTCAACGTCTTCGGTTCCGACCTGTTCAGCAACCTGACCGTCCACAAGACGCAGTCGGCGGACCAGGAGGAGGGCTCGCTGGGCGCCGGTGTCGATCTGTCCAGCCCCCATCCGTTGGACTTCGGCGGCTTCAAGCTGGCCATCAATGGCAAGGCCACCTACAACGATCAGAACAAGAGCAAGGAGCCCAATGGCGCCGTGCTGGTCAGCGACACCTTCGCCGACGGCAAGCTGGGCTTCCTGGTCGGCCTGTCCTATTCCAGGCGCGATACGCAGCAGCTCAGCTCCGAAACCACGCGCTGGGCGTCCAACGCCTCCAACGCGTCGGGCAGTTATAACGGTGGTGTCACGGCGCCATCCTCGCTGTCGGCCGTCAACGGCCCCAACGTCTTCATGCCGCGCATCCCGCGCTACAGCGTCTATGACTACAACCAGAGCCGTGCCGGCCTGGTGACTTCGCTGCAGTGGAAGCCGGACGAGGATACCGAGATCAGCCTGGACGGCGTGTTCTCCGACCTTTGGGGCACCCGCACGGAAAACGACCTGGAGGCGATCAGCTTCAGCCAGGCCAGCACCAAGGTGGGCAGCATTACCACTGGCAAGCCGGTCATGCAGATCACCTCGGGCACCCTGGACGCCAACGGTAACCTGGTCGCCGGCACCTTCAACAATGTCGGCATCCGGTCGGAGGCGCGCTACGACGTGCTCAGCACGCAGTTCGGCCAGGAAACGCTGAACATCAAGCATAGCTTCTCCCCCAGCTTCCGCATGAACGCGCTGGGCGGCTACTCCGTCTCCGCCTTCAACAACCCGGTGCAGACGACCATCACCCTGGATCGCACCGGCAGCAACGGCTACTCCTACGACTATCGCGCCAACAGCCGCCTGCCGGTACTGTCCTATGGCTTCGACGTCACCAACCCGGCGAACTGGAGCCTGGTGAATGGCCTGTCCAACATCCGCCTGCGCCCCAACGGCACGCAGAACACCTATGGCAACGGCGATCTGGATTTCGAATACGACATCAGCAACGAGCTGACGCTGAAGGCCGGTTTCCAGTTCAAGGACTTCACCTTCTCCACCTACAACAAGACCCGCGCCTCGGAAATCGCCGTTCCCAACCTGCCGGCGGGCGTCAGCCTGGCCAGCCTGACCAAGATCGGTGGCGGCGTTGGCGGCTTCGCCCCGGCGGGCACGCCCACCAATTGGCTGGTGGCCGACATCGACGCCTTCGCCAACGCGCTGAACATCTACAGCAAGACCGGCACCTTCTCCGTCAGTCAGACGGGCACCGGCTCGCTGGGCAGCAACTACGCGGTGGAGGAAAAGGACTACGGCGGCTACGCCCAGGCCAATTTCAAGACCGACCGGCTGGGCCTGCCCATTCGTGGCGATATCGGCGTGCGTTTCGTCACCACCGACCAGACCTCGTCCGGCTACCAGGCGGTGGGCGGCACCCCCAACTGGGTGACCGTCGGCACCGACTATCATGACGTGCTGCCGTCGATGAACCTGGTGGGCGAAGTCACGGATGATTTCCTGATCCGTGCGGCTTTGGCCAAGGTGATGGTGCGCAACGACCTCAGCGGCCTGAACCCGGGCGGCAGCGTCAATGTGGCCGGTACCAACCGCACGGTGACCTCGGGCAACCCCTACCTGAAGCCCATCCGCGCCAACACCGCCGACCTGTCCTTCGAATATTACTACCAGCCCGGCGCCCTGATCTCGCTGGGCCTGTTCTACAAGGACATCAACAGCTACGTGCAGACCTTGAGCGAAAACAAGGTCTACAACAGCTCAGGATTGCCGCTGAGCCTGCTGAACGGCACCGGCCTGACCGGCAACGAGGTGTTCACCTTCAGCACGCCCGTGAACACCAAGGGCGGCGACCTGAAGGGCCTGGAGGTGAACTTCCAGCAGCCGTTCAGCTTCCTGCCGGACTTCTGGAGCAATTTCGGCATCCTGCTGAACTACACCTACGTGCAAAGCCGCATCAATTACCTGCTGGCGGCCACCTCGACCACCACCACCCTGGCCGATCTGGTGGGCCTGTCTAAGAACGCCTACAACGGCACGCTCTATTACGACGACAAGGTGTTCAGCGCCCGCATCTCCGCCGCCTACCGCAGCGGCTACCTGACCCAGGTGCCGGGCCGCAATGGCAACGACGTGGAAGGCACCAACTCCACCATGAACGTGGACTTCGCGTCCTCCTACGCCGTCAATGAGCGCCTGACCTTTATGTTCAATGCCATCAACCTGACGAACGAGTGCAATGACCAGTATGTCGGCTCGGTCAACCGCCTGAACTACTATAACTGCACCGGCCGCATCTATGAGGCTGGCTTCTCCTTCAAATACTGAGTGCTTTTTAAAAGCCGGGGCGCGGGTGAGGCGGCGTCCCGGTTCTTTCCCCCAGCCTCATGAGACCTTCATTTGTGCTCCACCTCCCTGACGCGCGCCGGCACGCGTACGGCGCGCGTTTTCTTTGCCGCCGGCGCGCCATCGGTTGTGCGGGCTTGGCCGTCATGGTTCACTGGCCACAAGAATGGGCGGCGGATGGGGCGGGGCATGCGGCGTGCGCGGTGGCGGTATTTCGCGAGTGTCCTGCTGATGTCCGTGGCGGACCCCGTCCTGGCGCAATCCCAGCCGGTGGCACCCCAGCCGCAAATCACCCTGACGCCCGTGGTGCCCAAGGCCGGCCCGCAGCCGGCACCGGCCTCCAGGTCTTCGGAACCGTCCCCCCCTGAAATCGTCATCCAGGCGCCGCATTTCGTCCTGCCCGACCCGCTGGAACAGGAGCAGTTCCTGCGGGAACAGGCGGAGACTTGGCGTTTCAATCACATGGAAACGTATCTGGGCGCGGACAAGGAGGACAAATATCTGCGCCTGCCGGAGATGAACACCGGCTCGACACTGGACCAGCGTTACCTGGGCAGCCTGCTGCACCCCTGCAAAATCAACCGGGACCATGTTCTGACATGCCGCTGACGGTCGTCTTGACGCTCTCGCTGACGCTCAGCTTGACGACCCCGCTGACGCTCAGCGGCCGCTGATCTGGTGGGCGCCTAGGCGGTCCAGCGCCTCCGCCGCCAGCGCCCGCGTCAGGTCGCCGGCGGGCAGGGCGCGGCCCAGGCGCGCCGCTTGGCCGGCCCACTGGTTGGTGAAGTCGCCGGACCCGGCCGCCTCGGCCCGGGCGCGCAAGGGTGCCAGGGCGCCACCGGCGGTGGGGAAGGCGGTGGGCGCGTCGGACAGGGGACCGACCTCGCGCATCAGGCGGTTGATGAGGCCGCGCGCGGGGCGGCCGGTGAACAGGTTGGTCAGGGCGGTACCGTCATCCGTGGCGCTTTCCAACGCCTGGCGGTGCACCTCGGGTATCTTGATCTCTGGACAGAACAGATAGGCGGTGCCGAGCTGCACGGCGGAGGCGCCCAGGGCCAGGGCGGCCACGATTCCGCGCGCATCCGCGATGCCGCCGGTGGCGATGACGGGGACCGAGACGGCGTCCGTCACCTGAGGCACCAGGGCGAAGGTGCCGACTTGCGTCGCCATGTCGTCCGACAGGAAGTTGCCCCGGTGGCCGCCGGCCTCCAGTCCCATGGCGATGACGGCGTCGACGCCGTGATGTTCCAGCCAGCGCGCCTCCGCCACCGTGGTGGCCGAGGCGATGACCTTGGCGCCGGTGGCCTTCACCCGCTCCACCAGCAGCTTGCCGGGCAGGCCGAAATGGAAGCTGACCACCGCCGGCTTCACCTCCTCGATCAGGGCGCAGAAATCGGCGTCGAAGGGTGTGCGGCCGCCGACCGGAGGCGTGTCGGCGGGATCAAGGCCCAACTCGACATAATAAGGTGCCAGCCGGGCGCGCCAGGCCATCAGGCGGGCCGGGTCCGGCACCGGCGGGGTGTGGCAGAAGAAGTTGAGGTTGAAGGGCCGGCTGGTGCCGTGCCGCACCTCGGCCACCGCGGCCTTCAGGCCGTCCAGGGTGTACTGGGCGCCGGGCAGGGCGCCCAGCCCGCCCGCCGCGCTGACTGCCACCGCCATGGCCGGCGTGCTGGCGTTGGCCATGGGGGCCTGCAGGATGGGATGATCGATGCCGAACAGGTCCAGAATGCGGCGGTCGGGCCAGGCGGTCATGGGACACGCTCCCTCGGTCGGTGGCGACATGCCCGGGATGTGGGCCCACAAGCCTGTGTCCCTAAGCATGTATGGCTTCCGCCGTCAGCTTGCCATGGATGAGGTGGCCGTCGGCGGCGAAATCGGTTGGATATCCTCAAGACAATGGCGTGAAGACGCGGCGGATGAGGCCGGCGATCTCCGCCACATGGGCTTCCGGCGTAAAGCGGTACGCCGCGCCTGGGCCAAGCGTACTTAGCGCCCTGCCAGTACCGTGTCTTAGTAATGCGGCGGCGGCTTTTCGTCCTGTGGGGAAGGGCGCCAGCCTCCCTCCGCCTCCTGCAGGCGGGCCAGCAGCCGGCGCACGCGGGCGGTCAGCATGTCGATCATCTGGCCCTGGTCCGCCACCACTTGGGATAGTTCCTCCGCCATGCGCTCATGGTGGGTGATGCGCATCTCCAGGTCGATAAGGCGCTGTTCGACGGAATCCATAGGGGTGGGTCCTAAAGGGATGATGGCGCCTCTATAGCACCACGGGCCCCGGGACCTCTCGAGATTATTTTGCCGGTGTCGGATGGGCCGATCAGGCGGCCTGCGGTTCGCCGGTTGCCGTCGCGTCGGCTCGCGGATCAGGGCGCTGATCGGGGTATTCCTGCTGCACGCGACGCCGCCAGGCTGCCGGCGTCACCCCCATGGTCTGCCGGAACAGCCGCGTCAGGTGCGCCTGGTCGGCCAAGCCACAGGTCAGCGCGATGTGGGAGAGCGGTTCCGTCGTGCTCGTCATCAGGTGCTTGGCCTGTTCCATGCGCCGATGGATGACGTATTGGGTGAAGGGCACACCGAAGGTGATGCGGAAGGCGCGCGAGAAATAGCTGGTGCTGAGGCGGACCAGCACCGCCACGTCACGGATGCGGATGGGCGCGGCCAAATGGTCATGGATGTAGGTTTCGACCCGGCGCGTCTGCCAAGGCACCAAGCTGCCGGCGAGCGGCGGCGCATCGACCGTCAGGTCGCGCAGCATATCCGCCGCCCGCTGCAGGCAGGTGGCCGCGGCGGCGCTGTCATTGTCCAGGAGAGTCAGGGCGTTGCGCAGCAAGATGGAAATCTCATCCCGGCGCCGCGCGCAAGCGGTGGCGGGCCCCGGTACGACGGTCAGCATGATTTCATCCCCGGATTGATCCCGGACCATTGTCGGCACTTTTGCCGGCCGCTGTCGAATAAATGAGTGCAAATCGGTGCAAGCCGACGGCAGCCGAACGCCACTGGCCATATCCTGTAAGGCTCAGCCCCTATTCCATATAATTTCCATAATCTTCCTTATCGGTTTTTGGTATGTAGGCGCAAAGTTAAAATGTCAGGCCTGTGCAAAGTAGAAGTGTCAGTCTCCTGGTTGGGTGGTGCCGGCTGGGAGGTTGGTGATGGGCTGGGTGACGAGGAATGGACAGACCAAGGGCGCCGGCCTAAATGACCGGCGCCCTTGGTCGCTCATCAACGACACCGTCAGTGTTCGGAATCCTGCTTGGAAACGCTGGGGCGCAGCAGCCTGTCTTCTTCCCGTGCGTGGGCTTTGCCGCGCGCCTCGGCCTGTTCCAGGTCGCGGCCTTCCGGGCCATCGACGGCGTCGGCCGCCGCACGGGCCTTTTCCGCCACCTGGCCCGTCGCCACGAAGTCGCGGGCGTGCTTGTTGTAGGCACGGGTCGCGGTGCGGTTGCCCTCGCCTTCATTGCGGTTGGCCATGGGATAATCCTTCCTTGATAAGGCGGCGTCAGCCGACCTTGGCCGGCCCCGAGGGTACGGACACGTCGCCCAGCGCCACCAGGGCCGACTTGACCTCGGACAGCTGGTGGGCCGTCGTCGGCGGTAAATCGGTGGTCATGTTCTCCTCGCTCGCCACCATGAGCAGCTGAAGGTCATGTTCCCAATGGCGCAGCAGCAGGATCTTTTCTGCCCGGTTCAGGCGGTCGGTGACG
Source organism: Nitrospirillum amazonense (assembly GCF_029594735.1). NCBI lineage: Bacteria > Pseudomonadati > Pseudomonadota > Alphaproteobacteria > Rhodospirillales > Azospirillaceae > Nitrospirillum > Nitrospirillum amazonense. Next base: position 1,729,677 of record NZ_JARPAF010000002.1, on the reverse strand, counting down.
ACCAGGTCGTGCGGTGTCTCGAAATAACGGGACACGTCGCCCAGCAGCGTGTCGATATCTGGAAGGGCCTCATGTACGGCGGTCATGATGCGTCTCCTTTCAAGGCATTCAAGGAAAGCTCCGGCCGGCTACACCCTGCCGGTCAGAACCAGCACCAGAACGACGATGAGCACGATGCTCAACAGGCCGCTGGGGCCGTAGCCCCAGCCGCGGCTGTAGGGCCAGCTGGGAATGGCCCCCAGCAGCAGCAGGACCAGGACAACAAGCAGGATGGTGCCGAGCATTGGGTGATCCTCCGTTAGGGACAGACTGTTTTTGCCCTTCTTGCCGGGGGCAGGTCCGTCAGGCGGCGATAGGGGGTACTGAGGCTTGATGGGAGGCCAAGATCTCCAGGGAGGGCGCTGGCAGGGAGAGCGCCGGATGCGGCGCCCAACCGCCCTCCCCGGCTCCGTCCGCGACCGGGTGGGCATGCGCGCGGCGCTCGGCTAGGCGGAGGGGAGCGGGTCGCTGGGCCGCCAGCCACTGGGTGGACATGCGCTTCCACTGGTCGGCATCCCTTGACCAAGGTTTCCTGTCAGGCACTTCACCTAAATCCTTATGCCAAGTAATTGATTTCGCTTCGTATCTCAGTGACTGCTCACCGGATGGCTGGCATCCCAGGCGCTGGAGGTGGCCATGCCCGTGGGGGCGCCGAGGCCGGTGTCGCCCGGGTCCATGCCCATGATGTCGGCCAGCCGGGCCCGGCCACGGTTCACGCGGCTTTTGATGGTGCCCAGGGCACAGCCGCAGATTTCGGCCGCCTCTTCGTAGCTGGCGCCGGCGCCGCCCACCAGGACCAGCGCCTCGCGCTGTTCCACGGGCAGCTTCATCAGCGCCGCCTTGAGCTCGCGGCCGGCAATGCCCCATTCCTGCGCCGGACTGATGGTCAGCCGCGCGGTATGGATACCGTCCGGGTCGCCCACCTCGCGCTGCTGGTGCTTGGCGACGGAATAGTAGCGGTTGCGCAGGATGGTGAAGAGCCAGGCACGCAAATTTGTGCCTGGGGTGAACTGGCCCGCATGGGACCAAGCGCGGACGATGGCATCCTGCACCAAGTCGTCGGTGTCGGCGGCGTTGTTGGTCAGCGACCGTGCAAAGGCCCGCATGGCGGGGATCAGCTTGACCAGTTCGTCACGAAAGGTGGGCGATGTCTCAGCGGATGGCATGGGTCACACCTTTTTGTGAAAGCCCGCTGCGATTTTATTCTTATTAAAGAAATCGCATGTGGATGCAGGCGATAATGGGTTCGGTAATTCCCCGAATTCGTCTGTCTTCTTGGGTCACTATAAGCAAATGCCGCCGCCAACGTCTCTCCGTATTTCGGGAAAATCCCTAGGTTTATCGCTGTATTTATTCGGTCTACTTAACGGATGGGCTATGACCATCCGATTATGCAACATGCCGCCCTGATAAGGGCTGGGCTAGTCTGTTCAAAGGAGGGGAAGGGAAATTTTGCGGTACCGGCTGGCCCCTGCCCTACGTCCATCGCCGCAGTCGCCTGCCGCCCGGCTTACACGGGAAGGGCGGCTATCCCGTTGCCACATTGGAACAAAGCCGCCGCTGGCCGCTTTAGTCATGGTGCGAAGGGCATAGGCCCAGGCTTTTGGGAAGGATGTCATGACCAAGCGGCAGAAAAGCATTGAGTTTCAGCGCACTCCGGCTCTGACCCCCGTTGTGGCGGCGGGATTTTCGACGGCGGCGGCCTATGCCACCCCCCTCGACATCGTCCAAGACGCGGTGGATGAACGGATCCGGGAGATGTTCTGTGACGCCGTTGCCGAGCCCCTGCCGCCCGAGATCCACGCCCTGCTCGCCCATTTGCAGGGGAAAACCCTGCTGCATTGAGCCGTCCCTTACCCCGGCGGCTCCTGAAAACCGAAAGGCCGGTCCCGTCGCGGGGGCCGGCCTTTTCACGTTGGGGTATTGGGCAGGGGGTATCGGGCCGGGGGTATCGGGCCGGGCTCAGCGTGTATGCCGGCCCTCACCCACCTCCTCGATGATTTTGGCGACAAAGGCCGGCAGGTCGTCCGGGGACCGGCTGGTGATGACGCCGTTGTCCACCACCACCTCTTCGTCCACCCAGTCGCCGCCGGCGTTCTCGACGTCCTTGCGTATGGACTTGTAGGAGGTGACGCGGCGGCCGCGCAGGGCGTCGGCCTCCACCAGCAGCCAAGGGCCGTGACAAATGGCCGCCACCACCTTGCCACTGTCCAGAAAACCCGTGACGCGGCTCATGGCGTCCGGGTTCACCCGCAGCAGGTCGGGATTGATCTGGCCGCCGGGCAGCACCACGGCCTGATAATCCTCCACCTTGGCGTCGGCGATGCGCAGGTCGGCCTCCACCGTCTCGCCCCAGTCGGTATGGTCCCAGCCGCGGATAGGCTTGCCGTCCGGGGTGGCCACGTCCACCTTGGCACCGGCTTTGCGCAGCTCATCCCGAGGGACGGTCAGTTCGGATTGCTCAAAGCCGTTGGCGGCCAGAATCAGGATGCGGGCGTCGTGGATATCGGCCATAACCGGCGTTCCTTTTGCTGAGGGGGTGTCGCCCGAACAACCCCTGCCCGTCCCCACCGGTTCCCCGCCTATTGGGGCATCGCCTGCGCCCGCGCCAGATAATCGTCCAACTGGTCCAGTGTGCCGCCCCAGCCCTGGCGCATGCTCTCGGCCCCGGCGGCGAAGGTCGCCTCCTCCTCCGCCGTCGCGTCGACCGGCACGGCGGTACAGTCCAGGCGGGTGCCGCCCTCGTCCGCGATGAAGGCCGTGGTACTCAGCATCTCCAGGGGCCAGGTGGGGCTCATGGGATGGCGCACCGGCGTGCCATCGGCGTCGGTGAAGGAGACGAGGAAGGACATCAAGCCTGGCGTCGATGGTGTGGGCGCCGTGATGTCGCGGAAGGTCCACTTGCCCCACATGGTGAAATCGCCGGCCCCCGCCGGCGGCTTCATGCCGTAGAAGAAGGTCCCGCCGGGCCGCAGGTCCAGATCGCCGCGCACCCAGGTGAAGCCCTTGGGGCCCCACCACAGACGCAACCGCTCCGGCTCCGTATAGGCGGACCACAGCAGGCAGGGGCTGGCGGCGAAGCGGCGGGAAATACGGAATTCTGGCATCTCGGTCATGGTGCCGGGTTCCTATGCTATCGTAGGTCGGGCGTCAGCCGGCTTGGCCGGCGGCCAGCGGGCACGGCTCACCGGGTGCCGCCAACGGATGGGCGAAGCTCCACAGGTGGCCGAAGGGATCGGCCACCTGGCCGTAGCGGGCGCCCCAGAAGGCGTCCATGGCCGGCATGGTGACCGTGGCGCCCGCGGCCACCGCCCGCTCCATGGCGGCGTCGCAGTTGGGCACCTCCAGATGCAGGACCGCGCTGGTGCCTTTCAGCAGATCCGGCGGGGCGCTGGTACCACCGTGCTCCGCCCGGTATTCGGGAAAGTCGTCGCGTAGGAACAGGCGGGCGCCGTTCACGCGGATTTCCGCGTGCAGCAAGCGGTGGCCGTCCTCGGCCGGCATGCGGAACACCTCCTCCGCGCCCAGGCCCTGGACGTAGAAGGCCAGCGCCGCCTTGGCGTCGGCGACCACCAGATGGGGGATGACGCCCTGCTGAATGGGCTGAACCGTATCGGACATGGTTGTGCTCTCCCGTTTTTAACTGCGTCGGCCACGCGGGGACGCGGGCTTGCCCTAAGGACGGCGGCCGCATTCCCGTCCCGACAGGGGACCGCAATTTTTTTCAGGACGGCGCGGCATCCCGCACCAGCCGGTCCAGGTGCTGGCGGATGTGGGCGGCCTCCGCCGGCGTGTGGGCCAGGGCGATGGCGCGATCGAAGGCCACCCGCGCCTCCGCCGTGCGGCCCAGCTGGGTTAGATAGGCGCCCTTCACCCCGAAGAAGTGGAAGTAGCCCGCCAGCCGCTCGCCCAGGGGCTCGATCATGGCCAGGGCCGCCGCCGGCCCCCGCACCTTGGCCGTGGCGACGGAGCGGTTCAGCGTCACCACCGGCGAGGGCTGGATGTGTTCCAGCGTGGCGTACAGCAGGTCGATCTGCGTCCAGTCCGTCTCGGCCGCCGTGGCCGCCCGGGCGTGCAGGGCGGAGATGGCCGCTTGCACCAGATAGGGCGTGGGCTGGCCGTGGCGCATGGCCTTGTCGATCAGGGCCAGGCCCTCCGCGATCATGGGGGCGTTCCAGCGGCCGCGGTCCTGGTCCTCCAGCAGCACCAGGTTGCCCTCCCCGTCGAAGCGGGCGGCGGATCGCGCCTGTTGCAGCAGCATCAGCGCCAGCAGGCCCATGATCTCCGGTTCCGACGGGAACAGGCGCAGCAGCAGGCGGGCCAGGCGGATGGCTTCATGCGCCAGGGGTGCCCGGCGTTCCGTCGTGTCGCCGCCGGCGGAATAGCCCTCGTTGAACAGCAGGTAGAGCATGGCGGCGACGGCACCCAGCCGCGCCGCCCGTTCCGGCGCGCCGGGGGTCTCAAAGGGCACGCCCGACCGCGTGATGCGCGCCTTGGCCCGGGTGATGCGCTGTTCCATGGCGCTGTCGCTGACCAGGAAGGCGCGCGCGATCTCCGCCACGCTGAGGCCGGAGACGATGCGCAGGGCCACGGCGATCTGCTGCGTGGCCGGCAGGTCCGGCGGGCAGCAGATGAACAGCAGGCGCAGGATGTCGTCGCGGTAGCCGGCGCCGTCCAGGCGTTCCGCCAGTTCGGCCTCGGCATCCCCTTCGCCGCCGTCGCTGTCGGCCAGCGTATCCTCGTCCGGCAGGGGTTGCTGGCGCGCCAGGCGGCGCACCGTGTCCAGGGTGGCGTTCCGTCCGACGAAGATCAGCCAGGCGGCGGGATCGCGCGGCGGACCATTGCGCGGCCATGCCTTCAACGCCCGCAGGGATGCCTCCTGGAATGCCTCCTCCGCTGTGTCCAGGTCGCGGAAATAGCGCAGCAAGGCCCCCATCGCCTGGGGCCGGGCGGCCGTCAGCGCGGTGTTGATCCAGGCCATGTCCGCGGCCTCGGCCATGATCTCACGCCCCAGTGGAAACGGTCGCCGGCGCCGGGTGGTAGAGGCCCACCGGGCGGATCTCGTAGCTGCCGCCCGGGTTGGCACGGCCCAGCTCGCGGGCGGTGTCCAAGATCTGCTCCAGCGTTTCGCCTTCCACCAGGTAGAAGCCCAGCAGCTGTTCCTTGGTTTCGGCGAAGGGGCCGTCAATCACCAGCGGCGGGTCGCTGTCCTTGCGCAACGTGGTGGCGGCCGTCGTGGGCAGCAGCCGAGCCACAGGGCCCAGGCGGCCCTCGCGCGCCAATTTCTCATGCACCACCGACAGCTTGGCCATCACGGCGTCATCCTCCTCCTTGGTCCAGGAACCGACGACGTCTTCGCGGTGATAGCACAGGATGGCGTACAGCATGGGTGATCCTCCAGCGGCGGGACGGCCGGTTTGAAACCGGTTCTTCCCCAGGACGGCCGAGTATGCCCGGATCCGACACCGCCGCCGGAAAAATCTTCGGTGTAATGCGGGCCTCAGGCCCCGTGCCGGTCAGGACTGCCCGCGCAGGTAGGCTAGGAAGGTGGGGCTGGCGCCTAGGGCCTCGAACACCGGGAGCACCAGTTGGAAACCGTTGTCGCTGTTGGTCAGGAACACCCCCCCTTTCCGGGTGGTCGGGCTGTACCACGCGAAGGTGGCAACCCCCTCGTCCCGGCCGGTGTGCATCATCACGGTCTCGCCGTTGAACTCCAGCACCTGCCAGCCCAGGCCGAAGCCGGCCTCGGCCGGGCAGGTGGCGGCCTTGGCGCCGGCGCACATCTCCGTCCTCTGGCTGACCTGGATATGGCGGCGGTCCGCGGCCAGGCTTGTGGTCAAATCCTGGTCCCTCATCACGCTGGTGATGAAGCGCGCGTAGTCGCCGGCCGTGGTGTAGATCAGGTCGGCGGCGTTGTACGTGGTGGCGTAGCCCGGCTGCAGCGCCTTGCCGGACGCGTCCGTGGGCACGGCGACGCGGCCGTCGAACCAGGGCTTGTGCCCGCTGGCGGTGTCGTTCATGCCCGCCGGCTTGAACAGGACGGCTTGGGCCAGGCTCTCGAAATCCTGCCCCGTCTTCTTCTCCACATAGCGGGCGACGTACTGGTAGCCCTCCCCCGAGTAGCCGTAGGAGGTGCCGGGCGTGAACTGGAAGGCCAGCGGCTTGCCTTGCCCCCGCCAGTTGGGGAAGCCCGTCTGGTGGCTGAGCGCCAGGCGCGGGGTCAGCAGCTGGCGGCGGTCGTCACTGGCGATGTCGGGATCCGTCCAGTAGTCGGCCATGGGCGCGTCCAGTGACACCGTCTTCCGCGCGGCCAGGCGCAGCACCACCTCCGCCGTGATGGGCTTGGTCAGCGAGGCGATGTTGTACAGCGTGGCCGGCGTGGCGCGCACGCCGGGACTTTGCTCTCCATAGGCGGCGGTCAGCGCGACCTTGCCATCCTCGATCTCGGCGATGGAAACGCTGGGCACCTTGGCGCCCGCCAACAAGCCGGGGACCGCCTGGTCCAGGGCCGCCCGGATGTCCTTGGGCTCCGCCGCCGGGGCGCCGCCGCCCAGGGCCAGGGCGGCGGCCATCACCGGCACCCCCCACAACGTCCGTCTCATGTTCACTCCCCACCTTAAGAAAGGCCGTGTGGGAACAGGACATCATGGGGCGGCGGCACCGGGAAGCCCAAGAAACGCAAGTGTTGCAATGCCGTAGCAATTTTCCCTGGCCCTGCAACAAAGGCCGCCGCCGGTTACGGGCGGTTACTTGTTACGGTCGGCTACTTGGCGAAGATTAGGGATTCATCACGAAACGCCTTGAATTCCAAGGCATTGCCGCTGGGGTCGTACAGGAACATGGTGCCTTGCTCCCCCACCTGGCCCTTGAAGCGGACATAAGGCTCGATGACGAAGGTCTGCCCGCCGTCGCGCAGGCGATCGGCCAGGGCGGTCCAGTCGTCCCAGGCCAGAATCAGGCCGAAGTGGGGCACCGGCACCTCGTGACCGTCCACCGGGTTGTGATCGTCGCTGGGCGCCGCCGCCTTGCCCGGCACCAGGTGGGCCACGATCTGATGGCCATAGAGGTCGAAATCTACCCACTCCGGCGAGCTGCGCCCCTCGGGGCAGCCCAGCAGCTCCCCATAGAAGGCGCGGGCGGCGGCCAGGTCATGAACGGGGAAAGCCAGGTGGAAACGTGGGCGCTGCGTCATCTTCATCCACTTTCTCAGGATTGATTATTATGGAATAAAATCATTAGCTTGTTCAGTAAATCACACGTTAGATGTCGCTTCAGGTTGGCGCATCCAGCACCGTGGCGTCGATGCGGTACATGCCGTTCTTGCCGGCAAAATAGTACATCAGATCGGTCAGGCCCAAGGCGCGGTCGAACCAGCGCCGGTTGTGCGCCCTGCTAGGGACAGGTTCGCCTATCCGACAGGACGTATACGACAGGCAGTCGGAAAATCGGTAGAACTCGCTCCCTGTTCCCTGCCATCACATTAGTGGACGCTGCCTTGGTCATCATGCCTGACGCCCCCCGCCCCACCTTGCTGTTCGTCGTGACGGAGGACTGGTATTTCCGGTCCCACCGTCTGCCGACAGCGCGGGCGGCTCGCGACGCCGGGTTCGACGTCGCCGTGGCCTGCCGGGTGGCCAAGGATGGGCCGGCCATCGCGGCGGAGGGGTTCCGCGTCATCGCCCTGCCCTGGCGGCGCGGCAGTTTCAACCCCTTGAACGCCCTGGGCGACATTCGCCGCCTGGCGCGGCTCTACCGCCGGGAACGGCCCACCATCATCCACCATATTGCGGTGAAGCCCACGGTGCTGGGCGGCTTCGCGCTGTTCCTGGCCGGCCTGCGCGACACCCGGGTGGTCGCTACCCTGGCCGGTCTGGGCCTGGGCCTGTCGGGCACGGGAACCAAGGCGGGCTTGGGCCGGGTGCTCTTGCGCCTGGCGCTGAACGCCGCCGGTTGGCGCCGGAGCCAGGCCCTGGTGGTGCAGAACGGCGACGACGCCGCCCTGCTGGCCGCCGGCTGGCCCCGGCCGCCGACGGCGCGCCTGATCCGCGGCTCCGGCGTCGATCTGACACACTATGAGGAACTGGCGGAGCCCCTGGGACCCGTCACCTGCGCCCAGGTTTCGCGCATGCTGACCCTGAAGGGGGTAGAGGATCTGGTGGCCGCCGTGCGTCTCGTGCGCGCCCAAGGCATCGATCTGCACCTGATCCTGGCCGGCGCGCCCGACACCGACAGCCCGGCCGCCATCCCCCGCGCGACCCTGGACGCTTGGGCGGTAGAGTCCGGCATCGAATGGCTGGGCGCCGTCAGCGACGTGCGCACCGTCTGGGCCCGCGCCAGCATCGCCGTGCTGGCCTCGCGGGGCGGCGAAGGCGTGCCCAAGAGCCTGCTGGAAGCGGCAGCCTGCGGCCGCGCCATCGTGGCGACCGACGTGCCGGGCAGCCGCGAGGTGGCGGTGGAGGGGCGCAACGCCCTGTTGGCCCCGCCCCGCGATCCGGCGGCGCTGGCGGCCGCGCTGGCCCGCCTGGCGCAGGACGCGGCCCTGCGCCGCCGCTTGGGCCTGGCCAGCCGCGGGGTGGTGGACCCGGAGTTCGGCGAGGCTGAGGTGGGCCGGCGCATGCGCGACCTCTACCTTGGCCTGGTGACCCCCCTGCCGGTTCCGCGCCGGGATGGCGGACGGTAAGCGGAGGATGGATGATGCGCGCACGGCATTGGAAAGGGGTTCTGCTGCTGGTCGCCCTGTTCGCTACGGGGCTCACCACGGGCCGGGCCGGCGCAATGGAGCAGGAGGTCACGGTCAACGGCGGCCCCGGTCCTTTGGCCGGCACGCTGCAGATGCCGGACACGGCCCCGCCCGGGCCCATCCCCGCCGTGCTGATGGTGCCGGCCTCCGGTCCGGTAGACCGCAACGGCAACGGCCCGTCGCTGCGCACCGACGCCCTGCGCCAGTTGGCCCAGTCCCTGGCCCTGAAGGGCATCGCCAGCCTGCGCATCGACAAGCGCGGTGTGGGCGCCAGCAAGGCCGCCCTGGCGCGGGAGGAGGACCTGCGGCTGAACACCTATGTGCAGGACACCGGCCAGTGGCTGGCCTTCCTGCGCGCCCAGCCGGGCATCGGCCCCATCTTCCTGCTGGGCCATAGCGAGGGCGGGCTGACCGCCATCCTGCTGGCCGAACAGGCGCCGGTGGCGGGCCTGATCCTGGTGGCCACCCCCGGCCGCACGTACGGCGACATGATGCGCCAGCAGCTGCCGCGTACGGACTTGGCCCTGGACGTACAGCGGGCCGCGCTGGACGCCATCACCCAGCTGGAGCAAGGCCGGCCGGTCACCAAGGTTCCGCCGCCGCTGATGAGCCTGTTCCGCCCCAGCATCCAGCCCTACCTGATCTCGGAACTGACCATAGACCCGGCGGCGGAACTGGCCCGCACCAGCCAACCCGTGCTGGTGCTTCAGGGCACCAACGACATCCAGATCGACATGTCCGACGCCATACGCCTGTCCCAGGCCCGCCAAGGCGTGCGGCTGGAGCGGTTGGAGGGCGTGAACCACATGATGAAGAACGCGCCTCTGAACGACCGCGCCGGCAACCTGGCCACCTATACCGACCCCGGTCTGGCCATCAACCCCGGCATCACCAGCGCCATCGTGCGCTTCGTGCGAGGGAATGGGGCGGGTGGTCCATGATTTAAGTCGAAGGAGCGGGTTTCCCTTCCTGGAGAAGTTATATCGAGTTCGGTGGTAAGTCTTGCCCTCGTTGGCAGTTTCGCTTGCAGGCCGTTCCTTATGGCTCTCGCCGCTGGAATAGTGGTCAGCGATGGCCTCTATAAGCCTGATGAGTCGCCGGGCGGACTGGGTACGGTGGGAGTTGGCGCATTGGTGATGGAAATGTCCGCTTTGCGCGAACGGCTGAGGGCCGCTCCGGTGTTCCTGGGATTCGCCGCAGTGGGCGGCGGGTTATTGTGTCTGGCTTTATTCAGCCTGCTTCCCATCGCTCACGATCTTGGCGCGGGCGCCCCTCTGATCACCCTAGCGCCCCGAGATGCCACTGGTCTGCCATTGGCTGTCACGCTCTTCGCCTTCGCGGCGATGACGCTGTTCCGAGCCCCTAAGATTGATCCTGCCAGACGCGACCGGAGCAGAACCAAGCAACCAGCCAGCCACATTAATGGTCCGGTGATTTGCCTGGGGGTGGCGTTTTTGGGGATCGTGCTGGCATTCCTGGCGTCCCCCATCACCACCGGCATCGTGGAGAAGGCGGCGGCGAGCCACGGCTATATCGCCTGCCCGGCCCTACCTGGTGAGCATCCAGCGCATCTGCGCTGGACACGCGATACGTTGGACCATTGCCCCTTGCCGAGGAAGAAAACCGCTTCTGACAGCTGAGGACACCGGCCATCAAACCTCCAGCAGCTCCGCCTTGTAGCGCCTGCTGGCGGTTACCGTCAGGCCGGTGGTCAGGGTGATGTCCAGGTCGCCGGAGGGGCGGCTGTCCACGCGCTGGATAGTGGCGCGGTTCAGCAGGCGGGAGCGGTGGACGCGCACGAACAGATGGGGCGGCAGGTCGGACTGGATGTCGGCCAGGGAGCGGCGGACCAGGTGCACCCGTTCCCTCGTCATGACCTCGACATACTTGCCGGCGGCGCTGACCTGGATGATCTCCTCCGGTGCCACGAACACCCGGCGGGTGCCGACCTTCAATTCCAGGCGGGCTGGCGGTTCGGGGGCCGGCGGTTCGGGGAGCGGGGGTGCGATCGGCGCTGAAACCACCGCGGCCTGCTGCGCCTCCACCAGCGCCACCACGCGCGACAGCCGTACCAACTGCCGCCCCATGGTCAGGATGGCGGCGGCGATCAGATACGTCAGCGCGTCCTTGCGGACCTCGTAGAGGAAGATGTCGGCCCAACTGCCGGCGTTGTGATAGTGGCCGCCCACCAGGGCGTACACGATGACACGAAGGCCCATCATCAGGCTGATGTGTACGACGCCATAGGCGATCATCAGCAGCAGGTGCAGGCCCAGGGTGCGCAGCGGTGCCCGCGCCCAGCCCGGCGCCCGCCTGATCCCGAGATACACCAGCGGCAGCGCCGCCAGGCCGCCCAGCGCGCTGGAATATTCCCAGCACATCGGTTCCCACGCGGCGATGGGGCGGCCGTCCCGCTTATGCTCCGACAGGACGGACAGCACGTTGATGGTGGTCGGCAGGAAATAGAAGACCAGCCACACCAGGGCCCAGGTGGCGCGCGCCGACAGCCGCCATCCCGGCAGCATCACCGCCTGCGCCGTTCCTTCCGCCGCTGGTGCCGTGGACATCGCCGTTCAATCCCCATCCGCGCCCTTTATCCCGCCGCCCGCACCCTCGCCTCTTGGGGGCGCCGGCGGTCGGGTGCCAGCGTAGCGCCATTGCCGGTGCCCCGGCCAGCTTGATCATGAGGATGCGACGCCGATGTCCGTTTCCGCTTCTTCCCCCTTCTCGACACGCCGGTATGACCTGGACTGGATCCGCGTCATCGCCTTCTTCCTGCTGATCCTCTATCACGTGGGCATGTTCTACGTGCCGTGGGACTGGCACGTGAAAAGCCCGCATACGGTTCCGGCGCTGGAACCCATCATGATGCTGACCAGCCCATGGCGGTTGACGCTGCTATTCCTGGTTTCCGGTGCCGCCACCCGTTTCCTGGCGGACAAGATGGTCATGGACGGCAAGATGGCGGTGGGGGCGCTGACCCGTGCCCGGGTGGCCCGGCTGCTGCCGCCCCTGCTGCTGGCCATCTTCGTCATCGTGCCGCCGCAGAGCTTTTTCGAGATCGTGGAGAAGGTGCCGGATCAGGCCCTGCCCTACGCGGCCTTTTATCTGAAATACGTCACCGGCAGCGGCCATTGGTGCCGGGGGACGGACTGCCTGGCGACCCCGACCTATAACCACATGTGGTTTGTGGCCTATCTGCTGGCCTACACCCTGGTGCTGTGCGGCCTGCTGGCTGTCGGGAGGGAACTGCTGAGGCGGCTGGAGCGCGGCATGGAATGGGCCTTGGGTGGCTGGCGCCTGCTGGTGCTGCCCCTCCTGTTCCTGGGCCTGATCCGTTATGCCCTGTTGGACCGCTTCCCCATGACGCACTGGATCGTCAACGACTGGTACGACCACGCCCTGTCGTTCAGCGCCTTCCTGTTCGGCTTCTTGATGGCGAAGTCGGAAACGCTGCGCCAGGGCTTCTTACGCCTGCGCTGGCCGGCGCTGCTGGTGGCCCTGCCCGCCTACGCCATCTTCGCCACCTACGCTTGGGCCTACCGCGCGGACGATGCGGTGCCGCCCGAGGCCTTGCGCGCCGTCATGCGCTTCGTCTATGCGGCAGACCAATGGGCCGCCATCGCCGCCGTGCTGGGTTTCGGCGCCCGCCATCTGACCCGTGACAGCGCCGCCCTGCGCTATCTGGTGCCGGCCGTGTTCCCCTTCTATCTGGTGCATCAGACGGCGACCGTCGTCCTGGGCCATTACCTGGCCAAGGCGGGCCTGCCCCAGGGGCTGGAGGCGCCGCTGCTGATCCTGGGCACCTTCGCCACCTGCCTCGCGGTCTACGAGGCGGTGCGGCGGGTGAACCCGCTGCGGCCCTGGTTCGGGCTGAAGCCCACACCGGCCGGGCGCTTGGAGGCACAGGCGCAGGCGGCCTGAGGCCCGACCCGGGAACGTCAGTTCAACAGGTTGGCGCGCGGCAGGCTGATGCCCAGGGCCAGACCGCCCTCCTGCCAGTCGAAGTCCAGACGCCCGCCCAACTGCCCCGCCAGCAACAGCTGGCACACGGTCAGGCCGAAGCCCTTGCGCATCGGTGGGCGGATGTCGTGCAGGCCCCATTCGCGCCAGTTGACCGACAGCGCGTTGTCGTCGCTCTGCCACGACAGATCGACGTGGCCGTCCGGATGATTCAGGGCGCCGTAGCGGGCGGCGTTGCCCGCCAGCTCGTACAGCGCCAGGCCCAGCGCCTGCGAGGCCTGGGGGCCCAGCACCGTCTGCGGCCCGCTGCGGGTGACGCGGGCGCCGCTGGGGTCGAAGGGGTCGAAGGAGATATGGGCCAGGCTGTCCATGTCGGTGCCCACCCACTGCCGGCTGGCGACTTGGCTGTGTATGGCGGCGAGCGCGGAGATGCGCCCCTCCACCAGGGCGACGAAATCGTCTACTGACTCCGCTCGCGTCAGCCGCAGGATGGATTGCACCACCGCCAGCGCGTTCTTGGCGCGATGGTCGACCTCCTGCATCAGGAAGGAGATCTGGCGTTCGGAGCGGCGATACTGCGAGATGTCGCGGGCGATCTTGGACGCGCCGATCAGGTTGCCGTCAGCGTCGCGCAACGGCGAGACGGTCAACGAGATTTCCAGCGTGTGGCCATCCTTGTGGCGGCGCAGCGTTTCAAAATGGCTGACGCGCTCCCCCTGTTTCAGGCGGGCGAGGATGCTGGGCATCTCCGCCTCGCGCCCAGGGGGGGCCAGCACCGCGATGTTGCGGCCGATCATTTCATCGGCGGTGTAGCCGAACAGACGCTCCGCCGCCGCGTTCCAACTGGTGACGGTGCCATCCAGCGTCTTGCTGATGATGGCATCGTCCGACGAGTCGACGATCGCGGCCAGAATGGCGTGCGGGGACAAGGCTTCCATCGGTCGGCAGTGCCTCCAACCAACCCAAAAACAAGGTTAACGCTGACCAACGCCGGCTGGGCCGGATGTCAGGCGCCCGTCGCCGTGGACACTTTTGAGAAAGGTGTGAAACCCGCTAGAAAAGTAGGTCCCCGTCGACGTCGGCAGTCTGGCCCAATGCATGGCCGCACTTCAAACGGACCTTAGACCTATACCCCCGGCTGGCGCGGTGCCGCGGCAGATAATCGCTTGGGCATACATCTATTCTAGAATAGCTCTGATTTATAGCGGCGGCTGGCTGGGATGGTGATGCCGTTGGTCAACGTCAAGTCCATGTCGCCGGAGGGCCGGTTATCGATACGGACGATGGCGCCCCGGTTCACCACATGGGAGCGGTGGACCCGCGCAAAGTCCGGCAACGGCAATTCCGCTTGGAAATCCGCCAGCGTGCGGCGCACCAGGTGGACGGTTCCGGCGGTCACCACCTCGATATAATTGCCGGCGGAGCGCACCAGCAGGATGTCCGCCGGCGCCAGGTAGACCCGTCGCGATCCCACCTTCAGTTCTATGCGCGCCGGTTCCGCCGCCGCTGCCGGTGGGGCCTGTCCCTCCATGGCCTGGGCGGCCGCGCTTGCCGCCGCCGCTTCCACCAGGGCCAGCGACCGCGACAGGCGGATCAGGTGGCGCACACCCACCACCACCAGCACGATCAGCAAATAGGTCAGCAGATCCTTGCGGAACTCATACGGCAGGTCGTCCCGCAGGTCGTCCACGGCGTAGCTTTGCCCCAGGGCACCATAGGCGGCCATGCGCAGCACGGTCATCGCCGCCAGGTGCAGCGTGCTGAAGGCCAGGGCCGTACCCAGGAACTGGACCGCGCAGCGCAGCGGCGCCTCCGCCCAGCCGGGCGTGTGGTTGATGGACCAGCGCACCAGGGGCAGCACCAACAGCAGGGCCACGCCGCTGGAATATTCCCGCAGGAAGGGTTCCCAGGCGGGGATGTCCTGGTTGGTCCGCTGATATTCCGTCAACAGTGCGAAGGCGTTGATGGTGGTGGGCAGGAAGGCGAAACCCAGCCACACAAGAGCCCAGGCCTTGAGGCTGGGCGTACTCCAGAAGACTGATAAACGATCCACCGCCGGTCTCATTTTTTCATCCGCTTGGCCCTGCTAGCCAACCATCCGTCCCCATCGGCCCCGGAAAACCCGCCGCTCGCGTCAGGGAAATGGCCGGCTCCCCTCCTTAAGGTCAGCCTAGGGCAGTGGCGCGGGCAGTCGCCACATGTCTTACGACCAGGGGCCGAAAGAACATGATGCCTTCCCGTCCTGCGCCAGCCGTCACCCGCCGTCCCGACTTGGACTGGATCCGGGTTCTGGCGTTCTTCACCTTGATCGTGTTCCACGTGGGCATGTTCTACGGGCCTTGGGAATGGCATGTGAAAAGCCCGCACGAGGCACCGGCCATGGCGCCGGTGCTGATGGCGACCAGCCCCTGGCGTCTCAGCCTGTTGTTCCTCGTGTCGGGGGCCGCGACCCGTTTCATGGCCGACAAGATGACGGTGGCCGCCCTGGCCAAGGCGCGGCTGGCCCGCCTCGTGCCGCCCTTGGTCTTCGCCGTGCTGGTCCTGGTGCCGCCGCAGACCTACTATCAGGTGATCGAGCAGGCGGTGACGCCGGTTGAGACCTATTATCCGGCCTTTTACCTGAAGTACCTCAGCGGCACGGGCCACTGGTGCCGGGTCAACGATTGCCTGACCACCCCCACCTATAACCATATGTGGTTCGTGTCCTACCTGCTGGCCTACAGCCTGGGGCTTTCGGTGCTGCTGGGGCTGGCGGGGGAGCGGCTGCGGGCGGCGGGGGTCCAGCTGGAGGCGCGGCTGGCGGGCTGGCGGCTGATGGCTCTGCCCTTCCTGGCGCTGTGCGCGCTGGACATGCTGCAGCTGCGCTTCCCCATCACCCACTGGATGCTGCACGACTGGTACAACCATACCCTGTCGTTCACCGCCTTCCTCTTCGGCTTCCTGATCGCCAAGTCCCTCCCCCTGCGGGATGGTTTCATCCGCTGGCGCTGGTGGGGGTTGGCCCTGGCCGTGCCCGCCTATGCCGTGGTGGCCTATTACACCTGGGTCTACCCCTTCGGCGCGCCGCCCGCCCCGCTGGGCATCCGCGCCGCGATGCGCCTCGTCTATGCCGCCCAGCAGTGGGGAGCCATCGTTGCCGCGCTGGGCTTTGGCGCCCGCCACCTGAACCGTGACGGCCCCGTGCTGCGGTACCTGGTGCAGGCGGTCTTCCCCTTCTACCTGGTCCACCAGACCATCACCGTGGTGGCGGGTCATAACCTGGCGCCCCTGGGCCTGCCCCAGGGCGTGGAGGCGACTATATTGGTAGTCATCACCTTCACCGGTTGCTTCGCCACTTATGAGATCGTCCGCCGCGTCAATTTCTTGCGGCCGTGGTTTGGTCTCAAACGCCTGCCACCGCCATCCAAGATCGCCCTGGAGACTGGTGAGGTGCAGACGCAAAGCCAGACACAACCGGCGCAGGCGTGATCATTGGATAAGCTATCCTCAAGATAGGATTGCTTTTTCTGAAAACTTTCTTCGTCTGTCGCAAAGTTTAAACCCAAATTTAACAGAGCTGTGATTATCCGGTGACCGGGGCGGTTTGTAAGGTGGTCCCGCCCAGGCCCTTCCCCGGCCTTTGGGCACCCTTGCCCCTGCCAGGATGGCCGCCCCCATGCGCCAGACGTCACCCGCCCGCCTCGCCGCCACTGCCGCCCGTTTTACCGCCTTTAAGACCGCCGTCACCGCTCCCCTGGCCGCCCTGCTGAACAGCCGGGCTGGCGCGGCCGTGGCCCCCGTCCTGGCGCGTTACGGGCGACTGCTGGGCCGCCTGGTGCCGCGCGCCACCCGGCTGCGGTCCAAGTTCATGGCCGTGGGCGGCACGCTGCTGTTCCTAGTCCTGCTGCAAAGCGCGATCGGCATCGGCATCGCCCGTCAGTCCCGCGCCATCCTGGAAGGCACCACCGCCCAGACCGACGGCGCTATGGCCGACCTGGGGCTGGCCGCCACCCTGAAGAACATGCAGGTGCAGGTGCTGCTGACCCAGACGCTGATGGGGACCCTGTCCGTGGCGGAACCGGCGGAGCTGAACAACTCCCTCCGGGCCATCGCCACCACCTACGCCGCCGGCCTGGAGGAGGTGCGCCGCGTCGCCGCGCGGGAGCGCGCGGGCGGCACTGCCGAGAACAACCCGCTGGGGGACGTGGCGACCAAGGTGCAGATGGCCAAGACCCAATTCGACGCCCTGCAGGAAACCGCCATGGCGCTGAAGCCGCTGGCGGGCAAAAGCTCGGCTCCGGCGGACCAGCTGCTGAAGCTGTCGGCCCAGGTCGACGGGCTGAACGACCATCTGGACCGCATGGCGGAGGCCATGAAGCTGGTGGCCAAGGGCGACCAGGCACAGGTGCGCACGGGCAATCAGACGGCCCTGGGCGTCATCGATGACCTGAACCACGGCATCCAGGCCAGCACTGCGCTGGGCCTGGTCTTGTGTGGCCTGGCGGCCGTGTTCCTGATGCGCGGCGTGCTCTCGCCCCTGCTGGCTGTGGCCGGCGCCACCCGGGACCTGGCCGGCGGCCGGCTGGACGTGGCCTTGCCCGCCGCCCGCAAGGATGAGATCGGCGAGATGGTGGACAGCCTGTCCGTCTTCCGTGATAACGCCCGCGCCGTGGAGCGCCTGAACGTGGAGCGCGACCAGGAGCGCGCGCGGGCCGAGGAAATGCGCCGCCGCGCCCTGGAGAACACAGCCCATACCTTCGAGACCAAGGCCGGCCGAATCCTGGGCTCGGTCACCGAGGCCGCCCATGGCCTGGTGGAAACGGCGCGGGCCGTGTCACGCACCGCCGCCGGCGCGTCCACCGCTGCCAGCGCCGCCGAGACGGCCGCCCAATCGGCCAACGGCACCATCCAGGGGGCCGTGGACGCGGCCGAGCAGCTGCGCGCCACCACGGCCAATGTGTTGGAAAGCGTCGCCGAGGCCGCCAAGTTGGCCCGCACCACCGCCGACAGCACCAAGGGCACCAGTGAGCTGATCGAGCGGCTGACGGTGGCCTCACGCCGCATCACCGATGTCGTGGCCCTGATCCAGACCATTGCCGGACAGACCAACTTGCTGGCGCTCAACGCCACCATCGAAGCAGCCCGTGCCGGCGAGGCCGGCCGCGGCTTCGCCGTAGTGGCCAGCGAGGTCAAGGGCTTGGCCGGCCAGACCGCCCAGGCCACCCAGGACATTCAGCAGGAGATCGCTGCCATGCAGGCCGCCATCGCCCAGGCAGTGCAGGCCTTCCGTGAGATCGTGGCGGCGGTGATGCGCATCGACCAGGTGAACGACGGCATCGCCCGCACCATTACCGACCAGGCGCGCGCCACCCAGGCCATCGCCGTCACGATGACGGACGCGGCGCAGGGCGTCACCCGCGTCGGCGGCGATATCGGCACCGTGGCCCGCGCCGCGAACGACACGGGCTTGGCCACCAACCAGGTGTTCACCGCCAGCAGCGATCTGTCGGTGCAGGCCAAGGAGCTGCAGCGCGCCGTATCCGACTTCCTGTCGGCCATCGTCGCGGCCTGAGCCACAGCCGCCGCCCGCCCTCCGCCCGCCTCTGCCCGGGGGCGGCATCACCTCATATCTTGCGAGTCGGGACGGGGCGCGGCCAAGGTCGCGCCCCGTTGGCGTTTGGGCCCCGTTGGAGTTTGGGCGCTGTTCGGCGCCCTGTCCGTCCGGCGGGGCCTATACCCTTTGCCCGCGCACGCGCGGCGATGTGCTGCACCTTTTTCGCGGGGGTGTGGTCATGGGACCCGCAGCCGGCGGGGGAAAGAACTACCTCTGCAGGACAGGGATGCCGGCGGGGCCCCTATCCCCTACTTTGTAGTCTATCAGGAATAGGGGAATTCCCTTATTTACCGTATGTAAACTTGTTTACGATGTCTTTATAAGGACTGCCCCGGTTCGGCCCCTTCCTTTATTCGCGGCGTCGCCTTTCCCGTACGGCTGAGCGCGGATGGCGGAGGCGGGTAGCGGACCCGGGCGGCGAAATTGGCGACGATCCCGTGCTGGGGGTGCCGTGTATCGGCCCTTGATGGCGGTGGTCAGAGAGGCCAAGTCCCCAAGATGGCCACAATTCCCGTGGATATCCTGGGGAGACTGCCTCGCCCCCTCACGAGCGATAGGATTTAGGAAATGACGACGACGGACAAGCCGAACACCGGCCGGGGCAAGACCCGCAAGCGCACCATGCTGGCGGCCGAGGAAGAGACCGGCACCAGCGTGGACAGTTATGTCGGCGGGCGCGTGCGCCTGCGCCGCACCCTCATCGGCATGAGCCAGGAAAAGCTGGGCGAGGCCATCGGCTTGACCTTCCAGCAGGTGCAGAAATACGAGCGCGGCGCCAATCGCATCTCCGCCTCCATGCTGCACAAGATCGCCCAGGTGCTGGACGTTCCCATCAGCTTCTTCTTCGACGGCCTGGGGCCCCAGGGGCAGATCCCGGCGCCGGCCATCGAGGCGGCGGTGGAAGGTGGCCGCCCGCCCAGCGAGCGGCGCGAGACCCTGGAACTGGTGCGGGCCTATTCCCGTATCACCGAAAGCTCGGTGCGCGACAGCATCATGGCCTTGGCCAAGTCGCTGGCCAACCATAACGGCTGATGCCAAAGGCGGCCTTCAAAGGCCGTTAAGCCTATCCGTTTTGCATTGCGGCATGGTTCGGAACCATCCACGGTGCGGATCAATTGAAGAAGCCGGACGATGACTCGACCGTCATCGTCCGGCTTTTTGTTTGGGATTGCCTTCCTGGCTGATGTCTTCGCCCGGCTTGCGCGAAGGGTTGACCAAGGCCAGGGACCATTGCCCGCCCTGCAACGCGCGCGCAGCGGACATGCAGGCAGAAAACAGGAAGACTGCGGGGGCCTGCCGTTACACGTGAGCCTTGTAAAACTTTCTTTAACCGCTGGGGCAGATAGTGATGGTCATGGGGCACGACGATACCGAACAGGGGTCGCCACCAGCCACTTCCATGCCGTTATTCGTTTCGTCTCCGGTTTCATTAACGTTTTCGTCCGCCTCCGCCCCTGCGGTGGGGCGGATGGCGACCGGATGGCGCGACCTTGGCACGCGAAGGCTCGGGTCATGCACGCTGGTTAAATCAAGGCTGCACCAAACGAGGGCTTGGAACTGACTTTCTGGTTGCGGCACCGCAGCAAAAAGCTGGTATCGTTGCCTTGAGCCGGGATGGATGCCATGACAACTTTATCTCTCAAGAAGCCGCTGGGCTTTGAAACTAAACTGACTCTCGACGCCGCGCAGCGCGGCACCGTCGGTGACCGCGGCGCAACAAAACGCGTCGTCGTCCTGGAACGGGCCCCTACGCCGGTACGTAGCCGCAGCGGCGGTCACGCCGATCGTGACACCGGTCGCTTCGACCGGGGCGACCGCCAGCCGGACCAGGAGTTCGGGGAGCGCCGCCAGTCCCGCGGCGACGCGCCCTACCGTCCTGCGCATCATGATTATGAGCGGCCGGACAGCGATTTCCGCCCCAACTACCGGGCCCTGGAGAACCGTTACCAGGACAACCGCGACAGCCGCCCCCACGGCGGTGAGCAGCGCGGCCGTCCCGGCGGGCGCCCCGCCCATGGCGGCCGCGGCCGTGAGGATGACGCCAGCGACCGGCCGCACGTCCTGTGGCCGCCGCGCGTGGTGGTGAACGATTTCGACGGCGCCACCATCTCGCTGCCCCGTGTGGCCGGCACGGCGCTGGAACTGCCGGAAGACCTGGCCAACGTCCATGCCCAGCTGAGCCGCCGCTTCCCCGAGGCCTTCCCCGAGGATCCGGTGCCGCTGAGCCTGACGGTGGAAAAGGAATTGGCCCGCGCCCTGGGTGACGCCGAGTTGATCGCCGCCGCCGAGTCCTTCCTGTTCGTCTATCGCGCCCACCCGGCCTATCTGGCCGCCGTGGTGCGCAACACCCGACGCGTCACCCTGGATGGCGGCCGGGCGGAACGCATCGAGCCCGAGGAGCGCGAGCAGGCCCTGTGGACCCTGCGCGCCTTGGACACGACGTTCCAGTAAGCCCCTTCTTTGCCAAGGCATCCCGGCCTCATGACAACGGCCTCCCCGATCCCCGGGGAGGCCGTTTCTGTTCGCGCGACGGCCCAAACAGTTCGGGCCCAGACAGTTCGGGGCCAGACAGTTCGGGGCCAGACGGTTCGGGGCCGGCCGGTTGGGCACACGTCAGATGGGTGGCGGCTGGTCTTCGGCGTCGGAGAGGAAGCGCTCACGCAGAAGTTCCCAATCCTGCCGCCCGAACTCCACTGCCGATTGGGCGACGGCCACGGCGCGGTCCAGGTCCGCCGCCACGCAGGCCTCATGCAGGGCCATGGCTAGATCCTGCAGGCGGATCAGGCCGCAGGTGCCGGCGGTGGCCATCAGGTCGTGCGACTCCGCGCGCAAGGCCTTCAGGTCGCGGTTGCGTGCCGCCTCCGCCAGCGTTTCCACCCGCTGCTTACCCAGGGTGAGGAAGCCGCTCACGATGCGGATGAAGTCCGGGCGTGCCGCCATGGCGGCCAATTCACCCAACCTGTCCTCTGCCAGGATGCCGAACAGGGGCGGCACCGAGGCCACGGGTTCCGGCGGAGTCTCCGGTTCGGCGGCCTGGCCGCAGGCCCAGTGCACCACCTTGCCGATGAAATGGCCCCGGTCGAAGGGCTTGGCGACATAATCGTCCATGCCTGCGGCCAGGTATTCCTCGCGCATGCCCGCCATGGCGTTGGCGGTGATGGCGATGATGGGCATGCGGGCGCCCATGGCGCGCATGCGCCGCGTGGCCTCGATGCCGTCCATGCGCGGCATCTGGATGTCCATCAGCACCAGGTCGAAGCGCCGGCAACGCACTGCCTCCAGCGCGTCGACCCCGTCCTGCACCAGGACCGCCTCGAACCCTTCCTTGGCCAGCATCAGGCTGGCCACCTCCTGGTTCACGGGATTGTCCTCCACCAGCAGGACACAGCGCCCCACGCCGCGGCCTTCCGCCGGCGTGGGCGGTGCGCCGCTGCCGCCCCAGACCGCGGGCGACGGGCGGCTGGCGGGCAAGGGCGCCGTGAACCCCTCCTGAAAGGGCTGTTCCGCCGGTTCCAGCGGTACCGTGAACCAAAAGGTGCTGCCGGTGCCGGGTTGGCTGGACACGCCGATGGTGCCGCCCATCAGTTCCACCAGCTGGCGGCAAATGGCCAGCCCCAGACCCGTGCCGCCGAAGCGCCGGGTGATGGAGGTGTCGGCCTGGCTGAAGCTTTCGAACAGGCGGGCCGCCTGCTCGGCATTGACGCCGATGCCGGTGTCCCTCACCTCCCCCCGCAGGCTGAGGCCGGCACGGCCGTTGGCCCGCGCCTGCGGCGTCAGCGTCAGGCTGACGTTGACCTCGCCGCGCAGGGTGAACTTGATGGCGTTGCCCACCAGGTTGACCAGGATCTGGCGTAGGCGGGTGGGATCGCCCCGCACCAGCACCAGCCGGCCGCCGGCGTCCAGATCGCCGCCCTGATCATCGCCCCCCAGCAGTTCCGTGCGGAAGGCCAGGCCCTTTTCCCGCGCCCGGGGCGCCAGGATGGTGGCGACACCGTCCAGCAGGCCACCCAGGGAGAAGTCGACGATGTCCAGGTCGACCTTGCCCGCCTCCAGCTTGGAGATGTCCAGGATGTCGTCGATGACGCCCAGCAGGGCCTCGGCGCTTTCGCGGATGGCCTGGGTGAATCCCCGCTGCTCTTCGTTCAGCGGGGTGTCCAGTAGCAGCTGCACCATGCCCATGACACCGTTCATGGGGGTGCGGATCTCATGGCTCATATTGGCCAGGAATTCCGATTTGCTCTGGCTGGCGGCTTGGGCCTGGACGCGCGCGCGATCCAGGTCGCGGGCCAGCACCGCCAGGTCATGGGCCTGGCGCTCCAGCCGCTCCTGCTTCTCCGTCAGCATGGCATTGGTGGCCTTCAGGTCCCGCGTGCGGCGGGCCACGTCGCCCTCCAGCCCTTCCAGCAGGCTGACATTGTCGAAGCCGGCCGGGATCTTGGTGGCGAACAGCTCTAGCAACCGCTGGTCCATGTTGGAAGGCGGGTCTTGCGCCTTGATCAACACCACCGTGCGCCCCACCTCGCGGCTGGAAATGTGCAGCACGCTGAGGTCGTCCACGAACAGGGACCGTTTGGTGCTGAGCGCCCGCTCGATCAGCTCGGCGCCGGGGATCGGCGCGTTCGCCTGGCCGTTCAGGTAGGCGTAGACGCCGCTGGCGGCCAGCACGCTCAGGGGCTGCCCCTCCAGCGCGTGCACGCAGACCACGCCCAGGGGACCGCAACTGAGAAAGCTGCCCACCTGGGTCAGGACACCGGTAGCGAAGTCACGCATGGACCGAATTTGGAACAGGGTGGCGGCGCTGTCGATGATGCGCTCCAGCCCGCGCTTATTCTCCTCCAGCGCCATGATGTGGCCATAGGACCGCAGGGCGGTGATGATGGTGGTGGTGAGGCGCGCGGCGCTGAGGTCCGCCTTGGGGCGGTAATCGTCGATGTCGTAGTCGACGATGACCTGTTCCTCCGGCGCCATGCCCGGCTGCCCGGTGCGCAGGATGATGCGCGTCGCCTCGTTGCCCAGATCGCGGCGGATGCGGCGGGCCAGCACCAGGCCGGCGTCGTCGGTTTCCATCACCACGTCCAGCAGCACGACGGCGATGTCCGGCACCTCCGCCAGTATCCGGAACCCCTCCGCCCCGGAATGGGCGGACAGGATCTCTACCTTGCGGTCGCGGAAGCGCAGACGGTTCAGGACCATGCGGGTCAGGGCGTGGACTTCGGCGTCGTCGTCGATGACAAGGATCTTCCAGGGGGGCAAGACGTCCGGCCGCCGTGGGTTGGCTCCGCCGTCATCCTCGTCCCGCCACATGGGCTCCTCGTCCATACCCTGCATCGGCCCTCTTCCCCTTGGGGAAACACGCCTTTCTGCCGGCGGTCCCCCTATGCGCCACCCCTGTATTGCGAGATGGCTTGTCACATCAGACTAACGCAGATACCCCAATCGGGACATTCCTCTTAAGGTTTCATCAGCGTTCGGCGACAGTTTTTCCATGTTGGCCCGTATATCCGCTTAGCCGGTTCTAGAACGGCGAAGACGAACCTGACGAGGCTTGTAGATCCATGTCCCGCTTTCGTACCCAACTCCTTTCGACCTTGGCGGTCGGTGTCTTTGCCATCGGTGTGGCGGCAGGCGCTTTCGCCCAGGACACGTCCCATCCGGCTCCGGCCCCGATGGCGATGGCGCATGAGCACCATCGCGGCGGTCCGTGGGAACATGTGGATGGCCGACTGGCCTTCTTGAAGGCCGAACTGAAAATCACTGCCGCCCAGGAAGGGCAGTGGAAGAAGTTCGAGGCCGTCGTTCGCGCCAACGCCGAGGAAATGAAACAGAAGGCCGAGAAGTTCGAGGCCGAGCACAAGGCGCGTTGGGAGCAGATCGAGGCCGCCCGAAAAGCCGGCCAGCCGGTCGAGCGCCCCGCCCCGCCCTCGCTGACCGACCGCCTGGACCGCGCCGAGAAGATGGCGGCCGAACACGCCAAGCACATCAGCGAGATGAAGGCCGTGCTGGCGCCGCTGTACGCCAGCTTCACCCCGGAACAAAAGGAAAAGGCAGACACCATGCTGGCGCGGGCCATCGGCCCGCATCATGGTCCGCACGGCTTCGGCGGCCATCATGGCTTCGGCGGCGGCCGCTTCGGTGGCCCCGGTCCCGGTGACCAGGGCATGCACGGCGGTCCCGGCCGTCCCGGCCCGGACGGCGATGACGACGGCGACATGCCGCCCCCGCCGGACCTGCCGGACGACGCCAACTGATCCTGACCGGACGGTTGGGACCATGTGAATGAAGACGGCGGCGGATCGTTGGGATCCGCCGCCGTTTTTATTTATTTGTGTGTGGGTCACCTAGGCGCGGTTGGGCACCAGCGACACCAGGCAGGCGATGGCGCCGGGCACCGCCATCAACAGGAACAGCCAGTGGGCGGCCGACTGGCCGCCGATGATGCCGCCCGGGTCGACCAGGCCGGCGCTGTTGGCGATGACGCCGGACAAGGCGGCGCCGAGGGCCCCGCCCAGGGACTGCATGGTGGCGATGGCGGCCGACGCCTTGTCCTGCTCCGCCTCCCCCGCCCGCTTCAGGACGCCCGCCACCAAATGGGCCCAGCACAGGCCCACGCCGCCGCCCATGGCCAGCATGGCCAGGATCGCGGGCAGCAGGGCCACCGGGCGGTCCCAGACCCCGGAACCACCCAGCACGGGGGCCAGGGCCAGCGTCGCACCCGCTTCCAGCGCGCAGCCGGCGCTGATGGCCAGCACCGCCCGTCCGCCGCTGAGCGTGCCGGTGAAAAAGGCGGTCAGCGTCCAACCCAGCGCCACCAGCGCCACCAGATACCCTGAGGCCAGGGGCGCCACACCGTGCAGGGTCTGCAGGAAATAGGGGATGTAGACATCACTGGAGACGGTGACGATCAGGCCGAACATGATGAGGTATAGCCGGGCGATAGGCTGGCCCAGCAGCACCGCCCCCTGGGGCAGCAGGCGGAGAGGGGCGCGGCGTTCCACCACCAGCATGGCGGCGAACAGCGCCAGCGACCCCGCCAGCAGCCCGGCCTTCAGGTCCCCGCGCTCCTCCGTTCCCGCCGTGCTGACCAGCAGCACCGCCGCCAGCAGCAGGCCGATCTGTGCCAGGGGCGCGCGGGCGTCGGCACGCTCATCCGCCACCCGAGGTAGCAGGCGCGGAGCGGACAGCGCCATGATCAAGGCCGGCGGCAGCAGGATGAAAAAGGCCCAGCGCCAGGCGGAGCCATCGGCGAACAGGCCGCCGGCGGTGGGGCCCAGAAAGGTTGCCACCCCCCAGATGGCGGCATAGAGGGTCGAGGCCTTGCGCCACAGCGGCTCAGGGTAGACATGCCGGATGAAGGCGTAGGCGAGCCCCGAGAGCATGCCGGCCCCCAGGCCCTGCACCGTACGCCCCAGCAGCACCACGGGCATGGACGGCGCCAGGCCGCAGACCAGGCTGCCGGCGCTGAACACGAGGGCACCCACGGTATAGACGCCGCGCAGGCCCAACGCCCGGGGCCGCAAGGCCACGAACAATGACCCCAGCACCGCCGCCGCGACATACAGCGTGGTGACCCAGGCGAACAGCTCCAGCCCGCCGATGTCGCGCACCACGGAGGGCGCCACCGTGGCGGTGACATAGGTTTCCACCGCGAACAGGGTGACGCCGCCGCCCAGCATGAGGGTGGCGGGCAACAGCCTGGGGGAGAACAGCTGGAAGATCGAGACGGCGGGGGGCCGGGGCGCCTCGGCGGGCTCGGGTCGGGGGTTCACGGACATGGGGTGATTTTCCTCGCGGGCTTATCCTTGACCTGTCGGATGATTTTTTCCAAGTTATTAATTGGAAAATATGTCCGGCCTAGATTTAAGCAAGCTGAAACTTGGAATATGACCCGCCAGTCACCCGTGAACCGCATCCTGCTGCTGTTGAAGACGGAAGGGCCCCAGGCCACCGCGACCCTGGCCGCCGCGCTGGGCATCACCGGCGAGGCGGCGCGCCAGCAGCTGTCGCGCATGGCCGAAGATGGCCTGGTGGTC
This sequence comes from Nitrospirillum amazonense, assembly GCF_029594735.1. NCBI lineage: Bacteria > Pseudomonadati > Pseudomonadota > Alphaproteobacteria > Rhodospirillales > Azospirillaceae > Nitrospirillum > Nitrospirillum amazonense. The sequence goes on along the minus strand of NZ_JARPAF010000002.1, from coordinate 1,703,312 downwards.
AGCGTCGGCGAAGGGGCGGCCGGCCGCGGCCGTCCCCGCCAGCTATGGCACCTGACGGCGGCGGGCCATGCCCAGTTTCCGGATGGCCATGCAGCGCTGACCACCACCCTGCTGTCCACCCTGGTGGCGGAATTGGGCGCCGGCGCCCTGGATGCCGTCATCGCCGCGCGGGAGGCGGAGACCCTCGCCCGCTATCGCGCCGAACTGGCGGATGCCCCTGACCTGGCCGAGCGTGTCCGCCGTCTGGCCGCCATCCGCTCGGCGGAAGGCTATATGGCCGACAGTTGGATGCTGGATGACGGCAGCTGGCTGCTGGTGGAGAACCACTGCCCCATCTGCGCCGCCGCCACGGCCTGCGCCGGCTTCTGCCGGTCGGAACTGGAAACCTTCCGTACCGCGCTGGGCGCTCAGGTGGAGCGGACAGAACACGTTCCGAATGGCGCACGGCGCTGTGCGTATCGGATCGTCCCCTAGCGTTTCCCAGCAAATCCGGAAAACGTTCGGGCATAGGCGTTCGGCGCCTGATCCTGGCCGCTGCAGTCGTTGCGCGCCTTGCCGTCGCCGGGGCAGGCGCCGCTGTCCCGCTCGATTTGCCAGAACGACAGGCCGGCCAGGCCGTGCTGGTCGGCGAAGGTGCGCAGCAGGGCGGCGTCGGCCAGGGTGAAGACCTCATCCCCCGCGTCGTTCTGGCCGATCATGGGCGTGGCCGCGATCATGCTCCAGTATTGGGCATCCGCGCGGCCGGGCAGCAGGGTTTCCAATTGCTGGCGGACGTGAACCAGCCCTTCCACCGACCGGAGGCCCATGCGGCCGGCGGACTTGCCGTCGCGGTAGTCCATGGTCATGAGGTTGACGACGTCGAAGCGCACGCCGGCCGCCACCGCCGACCGCAGCACCGCGAGATCGATGGGGCGCATGCCCAGGTCCGGGCGCACGGCCAGGGTGAAGGACAGGCGCAGCACCTTGCCCGCCGCATCCCAACGGTCCTGCAGGCGGCGTAATCCCTGGGTACGCGCCGCGACGATGGCGGGACGCAGATTGTCATGCACGTCGCCATCCTCGGCATCGATGTCCAGGTGGTCGATGCCCAGGCGCGTCAGCGCCGCGTCATACTGGTCGGCGATGGCGTCGGCGCCGGTGCAGCGCTCCGCCAGGTCGTCGGCGTTCCAGCCGCCGCTGGACAGGATCACCGCGCCCCCAGCGGCGCGGAAGGCGGCCACCCGTTCCATCAGCCGCGCCTCGGGAATGGGCCAGCCGCCTTGGCAGGCGCCCTGGGCATTGAAGAAGGCCAGCGTGAGGCCCTTCTGGCCGGTGGCTTTGGCCCAGGCGGCAAGGTCGGGGTCGCCGGTCAGGTCGACATAGGGAGCGAATCCCAAGCGGGTATCGGCCCCTTGCGCCGCCCCGGCCGCCAGCGCCAGCAGAACGGGTAATGCCTGCCCCGCACGCCGAAAGAAATGGCCCAACCCCATGCCCTGTCCCTCCCCCCTCATCCCAGACGGTCTGGGCAACCGTAGTGGAGGGGGTGGGAAGGAGGGCACCGGCTATTCCGGCAATATCGTCATTTGATGGAAAATGGGGGCGGGCCGGATAGCCCCGCCCCGTTTCACGCGCTTATTTGCCCCCCGGCGCGCGGAAGGTGCCGCCGGCCTGCATGGCCAGCCACAGCACGCTGGCGTAGGCGGCCGTGGACTGGTCGATGGTGGGACGGTCGATCCGGTCCAGGGTGTCGTCGGCGGTGTGGTGGATGTCGAAGTAGGTGGTGGCGTCGAGCGACAGTTCCGCCACCGGCATGCCGGCCTCGGCCATGGGGCCCAGATCGGAGCTTTCACCCTCCCCATCGGCACCCTGGATGACGCGCAAGGGCTTCAGGGCCGCGGCCATGGCGGCGATGGCGCCCTCGGCATTGGCGTTGGACTTCAGCTTGAACTGCCAGACGGGGCCGATGCCCAGGTCGGCCTCGGTACCCAGAACATAATGCGCGGCGTCGGCCGCGTGGGCCTTGCCGTAGGCGGCGGCGCCGTAGGTGCCCTCCTCCTCCGCCGCGAACAGCACGATGCGCAGGGTGCGCTTGGGCTTTTCCGGCAGGCCCTTGATCAGCTTGGCAGAGGCCAGGGCGATGGCCACGCCGGCACCGTCGTCGATAGCGCCCGTGCCCAGGTCCCAGCTGTCCAGGTGCGCGCCCATCACCACGATCTCATCCGGCTTCTCCGTGCCCTTCAGGTCGCCCACGACGGTGTAGGTGGTGATGGGATCCAGGGGGCCCACATCCAGCACCAGCTTCATCTTCACCGGTCCACGCTCCAGCAGGCGGTCGATCTGGCCGGCGTCGATGGTGGAGATGGCGCCGGCCGGGATCTTGGCCACGCCGTCCTCATACCGCGTCATGCCGGTGTGGGGCGTGCGATGCGCGTCGGTGCCGACGGAGCGGATGATGACCGCCACCGCGCCCTTCTTGGCCGCCGCCGCCGGGCCGGCGATGCGCATGGCCACGGCCTCGCCATAGCCGCTGCCGTCTTGGGTGCGGGCCATGGGCAGGGCGATGTAGGCGATCTTGCCGGTCAGCGAGCCGGCGGGTGCAGCCTTCAGGTCCGCCAGACTGGCGAAGCGCACCACCTCGGCCTCGATGCCCTCCGGCCCGGTGCCCACGCTGGCGCCCAGCGCCGCCACGGCCACCGGCTGCGGCATGGGGGCGATGATGCTGGCGCGTTCCAGGCCGCGCCGCCAGCCGGGCATGGGCACGGCCTCGGTGTGGACGTCCTGCAGGCCCATGTCCTTCATGGCCTTGACCGCCCAGGCCACGGCGGCCGCGTCGTTGGGCGTGCCGGGCAGGCGCGGCCCGACCTGGGTGGTCAGCGATTCCACCACCTCATAGGCGCCGCTGCCGGCCAGCGCGCGTTTCTGCAGTTCCTTCACGCTGCTGAGCGCCGAAGCCGGAATGGTGGCCGGCCCCGCGTCGGCCCACGCCGCGGTGGCGAGCAGACCCGCGATCCCGCCCAGGGCCACGCCCATGACGACGCCCGTGCCCAAGGCCTTGTTCTTAAATCCCAACACGCCCTTGTCTCCCATCCGTCGCAACGTCCCGGAAGCGGCCCCCCGCCATTGCCCCCGTCCGTCATTGGATTAGGAAACTGCCACGGCGTGAGCCCGAAAGGCCACCACCCAGTTGTCACAATGACATGTGTTTTTACAGGCTGGGTTCCAGCACCGGCGGCGCCTCGCTGGGCTGGAAGCTGCCCAGCGCAATGTGGATGCGCGTCCCCTCGCCCGGCAGGCTGTCCAGGGTCAGTTCCCCCCGCAGGGGGCCGGTCACCAGGTTGTGCACGATATGCAGGCCCAGGCCGGACCCGCCGGCACCCTGCTTGGTGGTGAAGAAGGGCTCGAACGCCTGGGCCGCCAGGTCGGCGGTCATGCCCCGCCCGTTGTCGGACACGGTGACGGTGGCTTGGCCGCCCGGCGTGCCCGCCACCTGGATATGGATGGCCGGTTGGTCCACCCCGTCGAAGGCATGGACCACCGCGTTCTGCACCAGGTTGGTCAGCACCTGGGCGAGCTGCCCCGGCCGGGTGGGCACGATCAGGCCGGCGGGCCCGTCCACCGTGGCAGTCACCCCATGGCCCTTCAGCAAGGGATCCAGGCTGACCAACGTCTCACGCAGGTATTCCGTCAGGGGGATGGCGCGCGCCCGCTCACTGGTCTGGTCCACCGACAGCTGCTTGAAGCTCTGCACCAGGTCGGCGGCGCGGCGCAGGTTGCGGTTCAGTATCTCGCACTCATCCCGGGCCTGGGACAGGAATTCGTCCAGGTCGCCCCGCCGCAGGCGCTTCTCCGCCACGGCGTCGGCGAGGGACTCGACTTCCCCCTGCAACTGCGAGCCCAGGGTGACGGAGACGCCCAGCGGCGTGTTGATCTCATGCGCCACCACCGCCACCAGGTTGCCCAGCGAGGCCAGCTTTTCCTGCTGCACCAAGCGGGTCAGGGCATTCTCCAGGTTGGCCAGGGTCTGCGCCGTTTCCTCCCGCGCCTGCTCCACCTCGCGGAAGGCGGCGGCGTTGGTGATGGCCACGGCGGCGAAGGCCGCCATGGAGCGCAAGGCCTCGACATGGCGGGGCAGCGCCGCCTCCGGCCGGCTGATGCGCACCTCCACCACGCCCAGGCGGCGGCCACCAACGCGCAAGGGGGCGTAGAGCGCGGTATCGTCGGGTCCGCTGCTGGTGGAGGCGCCCTCGGCCGCGCGCCGGTACAGCGGGTCTTCCGGCGACAGCGGGCCCAGGTCGGTATCCGGCGTGCCGGCGGCGTAGACCAGGGACAGGCTGGAGGCTTCGGGCTCGGTGAACAGGGCCACGCGCAGGGCTGCAGCCGGCATCAGCTCCGCGACATGGGCATGCAGGGCGCGGCAGATGGCCTCGCGCTCCAGCGAGGCCGACAGGTCACGGCCCGCGTCGCCCACGCGCCGCAGGGTGGCGGCGGAGGCCGCCAAGTCCGCTGTGCGCGCGTCCACCAGCTCCTCCAGCTCGCGCTGGCGGCGGCGGTGCCAGGCCAGGCGGGCCCAGACCGCAAGGGCCACGGCGCCGATGACGCTGGCCCCCGCCAGAATGCGAAACCACCAGGTCTGGTACCAAGCCGGCAGCACCGTCACGGGCAGCGACAGGGTCTGCGGGTTCCACTGCCCGTCCTTGTTACTGCCCCGCACCAGCAGGCGGTAGCGGCCAGGCGCCAGGTTGGTGTAGACGGCGCGGCGCCGCTGCGCGTCCTTGTCCAGCCAGCCGCTGTCGAAGCCTTCCAGCATGACGGCATAGCGGTTGCGGTCGGGGGCGGAGAAGTCCAGCGCCGTGAACTCCACCTCGAACCCCCGGTCGCCGGGATGCAGGACCAGGGGCACGCCCTCGATGGCGGCGGGCGGCACGCTCTGTGTCCCCACCCGCACGTCGGTCACCGCCAGGGGCGGGGCGAAGCGCCAGTCGGTGATGGCGTCGGGCGACACGATGGTCATGCCGCCATCGCCGGCGAACAGCAGCTTTCCGTCCGGCGTCACGGCGGAGGCGTTTTCCCAGTAGCGGCGGATCAGGGCGTTCTCCGCCGGGCCCAGCACACGCACCGCCAGGCTGTCCATATCGATGCTGACCAGCTCGTCCGCGGTGGTGGCCCAGACATGGCCGTGACCGTCATAGGTCAGGTTGTTGACGCGCAGGCTGGGCAGCCCGTTTTGCCGGTCCAGGGTCCGGAAGCGCGGCTTGCCGCCACCGTCACGCCCTTCCAGGATGGCGATGCCGCCCTGGGCGGTCCCCACCCACAGCCGGCCCCGCCCATCCTCGGCCAGGCTGTTGATATAGTCATGCGGCAGGGAACCGGGGTCGTTCTTGTCATGGGCCAGGCGCTCCACCGCGCCGGTGGCCGGATCCAGACGGTTCAGCCCGTGTTCCGTACCGGCCCACACCGCCCCGGTATGGTCGACCGTCAAGGCGATGATGCGGTCGTCCACCAGGCTGGCGGGATTGGCCGGGTCGTGCCGGTACAGCGTTTTGGCGCCATCGGCATCGACGCGCACCAGGCCGGAAAAGGTGCCCACCCAGGTGGTCCCGCCCGCCGTCATCACGCGGGAGATGTAGGGATAGGGGTTGGCGGTGGGCAGCGCCTCCCGGTCCACCGTCCCCGTCACCTCGCCCACGCGGTAGAGGCCGCGGGGCGTGCCCGCCCAGATGTGTCCCGGTGCGGCGCCGTCTCCGCCCGCGTGCCGGGTCATGGCCAGCACGTCCAGTTGCGGCAGGCTGTGTTCCGGATCGGCTTGCGCGCCGCCGGCCAGGATGCGGCGCACCTGGCGGGTCGTGGGATCGAACACCAGCACGGCGCCATCGCCGCCCAGCCATAGCGTGCCTTGAGGGGCCACGGCCACGCTCTTGATGGTGGGCAGGTCGCCCAGCGGCGGCCGGCCGTTGCCGGTGAATAGCGTCACCAGGGCGGCGTTGGTGGGATTGTGCACATCCAGGCCGGAGTCGCCTCCCGTCCAGATCAGGCCGGACCGGTCCTTGAGGATGGCGCGCAGGGCGTTGCTGGACAGGGTGGCCGGGATGTCCGGCTCATGCCGGATGGTGTGGTAGTCGCCCTTGGCCACATCGACCTCGGCGATGCCGTTGCCCAGCGTCGCCACCCACAGCACCCCCGGGCGCACCTCCACGGCGCCCCGCATGGTGACGGCCGCCAGCGGCGGCTCCCCCTCGCCTTGCGGGCGGATGACGGTCAGGGAATGGTCGCGCGGGTCGTAGACGCCCAGGCCGCTGCGGTCACCGCCCAGCCATAGACGGCCGTCCGCCCCCTCCTCGATCTGCCAGACGCTGTCGGCCAACAGGGCGACGGCGGCGGGGGATGGCGTCGCCACCGGCGGCGGGGCGAAGCGGTCGCTGCGTGCCGCGCGCACCACCAGGCCCTTGGCGGTCCCGGCCCACAGGGCGCCGGTGCGGTCCTGGTGCACGGTGAAGACGGTGCTGTGGGGCAGCGCGTCGTCGCCTGGCGCCCGTTCCCCGGGGGCCCTGTCCTTCACGTCCTTGTCGGCGTGGCGGAAGCGTTCCAGCACCCGACCATCGCCGTTCAGGTGATCCATGCCGCCGCGGGTGGCGACCCAGACGCCGCCGTCGCCGTCGTCGCTGATGTCATAGATGGTGGCGGCGCTGACGCCCCCAGGGCCGGGGGCAATGGTGCGGAAGCGTTCCGTCACCGGGTCGTAGAGGGCCAGACCGCCCACGTGGGTGCCGATCCACAGCCGGCCGGCGGGATCGACATGCAGCGCGCGGATGACGCCGTCCGGCAGCGAGCCCGGCACGTCCGGATCCGGCTGGAACACCCGCATGTGATAGCCGTCGAAGCGGGCCAGGCCGTTGGTGGTGCCGATCCAGATGAAGCCGCGCTGGTCCTGCGCCAGGGAGAAGATGGTATCGCTGGGCAAACCCCGGCTGCGGTCGATATGCTCGAATGCCGTCTGCCCCAGCGCCTGCCATGGTCCAGGCTCCGCCCGCGCCGCGCCCCACGGGACGCAGGCGGCCCCCAAGGCGGCCAGCCATACCACAACGAACAATGACACTACGCGCATCAGCACAACCACCAGGGTGACGGCAATCGCCGGAGTCACCGATACGGGTGGCCCGAACAATCCTGGATTTTATAGGAAAGGCGGCGCCGCGCCACAAAATCAACGATACCGGTTCCACTGCGTCCTGCGGCAAAGGGACTGTGCGATGGTGGGGAACAGGCCTATTGTGGCGGCAACACAGGCTTGCGCCCCAGGGCGCGCCTACTGCGAGGAGCCGAGGGGCCAACCGTAATGAGTATCCAAAATACCGGCGCCGGAGACGCCGCCGCCGGCCTCCGCGTCCTGGTGGCGGAGGACAACCGGGTGAATCGGGAGTTGATCCTGGCCGTTCTGCGCCGCCTGGGGTACCAGGCCACGGGCGCCGCCGATGGGGCGGAGGCCATCACCCTGTTCGACGCCGCCGAAACACCCTTCGACCTGGTGCTGCTGGATCTCAACATGCCCGGCGTCGGCGGGGCCGAGGCCGCGCGGGACCTGCACGGCCGCCCCATCCCTGCCGGTCGCGATCGGCCCGTGCCCCTGGTGCTGATGACGGCGGAGACCGATGTCATCGACCACCTGACCACGGGCCTGTTCTCGGGCTACGTCGCCAAGCCCCTGGCCTGGAACGACCTGGACGCCCTGATCAAGCGGCTGGTCGCTTTGTCCTGAGGTCCCCTTTCCAGCCCGCGTCCTGCCGCCTTCACTGCCCTCTGCGCCAGCGTTCCAAAACGGCACGGGCCTCCAGGAATGTCCTGGAGGCCCGCCCATTTCCAACGCGTTCGAGACGCCGGCTCAGTTGACCAGTTCCGGCACCTTCTCTTCCGGCTTTTCCGCCTGCGGCGGGCGGGTGCCGCCGGCGACGTAGTCGAAGGACAGGGCGTCGTCCTTCACGGTGACGCGGACGGCGCCGCCCTTCACCAGCTTGCCGAACAGCAGTTCCTCCGCCAGGGGCTTCTTGATGTACTCCTGGATGGTACGGCCCAGGGGGCGCGCGCCGTACAGGGGGTCGTAGCCCTTCTTCGACAGCCACTCGCGGGCCTCGTCTGTCAGCTCGATGGTGACGCCGCGATCGCTCAGCTGCGCCTCCAGTTCCATGACGAACTTGTCCACCACCCGGCCGATGATCTCCGGCGACAGGCCGGAGAACGGGATGATGGCGTCCAGGCGGTTGCGGAACTCGGGGGTGAACAGCCGGTTGATCGCCTCCTCGTCCTCGCCCAGCCGCTGCTCCCGGCCGAAGCCGAAGGCAGGCTTGGCCAGGTCGGCGGCACCGGCGTTGGTGGTCATGATCAGGATGACGTTGCGGAAGTCGACCGTCTTGCCGTTGTGGTCGGTCAGCTTGCCGTGGTCCATCACCTGCAGCAGGATGTTGTAGAGATCCGGGTGCGCCTTCTCGATCTCGTCCAGCAGCAGCACGCAGTGCGGATGCTGGTCGATGGCGTCGGTCAGCAGGCCACCCTGGTCGAAGCCGACATAGCCCGGGGGCGCGCCGATCAGGCGGCTCACCGTGTGCCGTTCCATATACTCCGACATGTCGAAGCGGGTGAGTTCGATACCCAGGGTGCGCGACAGCTGGCGCGCCACCTCGGTCTTGCCCACGCCGGTGGGGCCGGAGAACAGGTAGTTGCCGATGGGCTTTTCCGGATCGCGCAGGCCGGCGCGCGCCAGCTTGATGGCGCTGACCAGAGTGTCGATGGCCTTGTCCTGGCCGAACACCATGGTCTTCAGGTCGCGCTCCAGGTTCAGCAACACCTCGCGGTCGTCGCGGCTGACGCTCTTCGGTGGGATGCGGGCGATCTTGGCGACCACCGCCTCCACATCCTTGACCTGGATGGTCTTCTTGCGCTTGCCCGGCGGCAGCAGCATCTGGGCGGCACCCACCTCGTCGATGATGTCGATGGCCTTGTCCGGCAGCTTGCGGTCGCCGATGTACTTGGCCGACAGCTCCACCGCCGAGCGGATGGCCTCGCGGGTGTAGCGGACGTTGTGGTGCTTCTCGTAATAGCTCTTGATGCCTTCCAGGATCTTCACGGCGTCGTCCAGCGAGGGCTCGTTGACGTCGATCTTCTGGAAGCGGCGGACCAGAGCGCGATCCTTCTCGAAGTAGCTGCGGTATTCCTTGTAGGTGGTGGAGCCGATGCAGCGCAGGGCGCCGCTGGCCAGGGCCGGCTTCAGCAGGTTGCTGGCGTCCATGGCGCCGCCCGAGGTGGCGCCGGCACCGATCACCGTGTGGATCTCGTCGATGAACAGGACCGAGCCCTCGACCGCCTCCAGCTCCGACAGCACGGACTTCAGCCGTTCCTCGAAGTCGCCGCGATAGCGGGTCCCGGCCAGCAGCGCGCCCATGTCCAATGCGAAGATGGTGGCGTTCTGCAGCACCTCCGGCACCTCGCCATGGACGATGCGGCGCGCCAGGCCCTCGGCGATGGCGGTCTTGCCCACGCCCGGGTCGCCCACGTACAGCGGGTTGTTCTTGGAGCGGCGGCAGAGGATCTGGATGGTGCGGTCAACCTCCTGCCCACGGCCGATCAGGGGATCGATCTTGCCGCTGAGCGCCTTCTTGTTGAGGTTGACGCAATAGGCCTCCAGCGCCTCGGTGCCCTTCTTGGGCGCCTTCTCGCCGGCGGGCGTCTCCTCTTCGGCGCCGGCGACGCGCTTCGTCTCCGACCGGCCAGGGGACTTGGCGATGCCGTGGGAGATGTAGTTGACCGCGTCGAATCGCGTCATCTCCTGCTCCTGCAGGAAATAGACGGCATGGCTTTCACGCTCCGAGAACAGGGCGACCAGCACGTTGGCGCCCGTCACCTCCTCCCGGCCCGAGCTCTGGACGTGGATGGCGGCGCGCTGCAGCACCCGCTGGAAGCCGGCGGTGGGCTTGGCGTCCTCAGACCGGCTGGAGATCAGGTTGCTGAGCTCATTGTCCAGGTATTCGCCCAGCTCGACGCGCAGCTTCTCCACGGTCACGCCGCAGGCGCGCAGCACGGCCAGGGCGTCCTGGTCTTCGGTGAGAGCCAGCAGCAGGTGTTCCAGGGTCGCGTACTCGTGCCGACGCTCATTGGCGTAAGCTAGGGCCCGGTGCAGCGTCTGCTCGAGATTACGCGAGAGCATGCCTACTAATCCTTCTCCAAGGTGCATTGCAGGGGATGCTGGTTCTGGCGCGCGAAATCCATCACCTGGGTAACTTTCGTTTCCGCCACCTCGTAGGTGAACACGCCGCACACGCCGACGCCGCGGCGATGGACATGCAGCATGATCCGCGTCGCTTCCTCCCGATTCTTCGAGAAGAAACGCTCCAGGATGTGAACGACGAACTCCATGGGGGTGTAGTCGTCATTCAACATCAGGACCTTGTACATGGAGGGCTTCTTGGTCTTGGGCTTGGCCTTGACCACGACACCGGTGTTGGTGCCGTCGCCGCCAGTGCCGCCCTCATTTCCCTGACTATCGAACTCCGTCATGGCCTTCCAGGTACGTGTCTCTCGGGGTGGTCATCCCAGGAATAATATGAGATCGCGGCGGGCCGTTGGAAGACCCCTGGTAACCTTATTCATGCCTGGGGTGCGATTGCCGCACGGAAATCACGCGGGCGCAAGCGAACCGTGCGCCCCGCAACGGCAGCCATCACAGCAGGCAAAACAAAACCCGGCGGGCACGGGCCCACCGGGTTCGTCAGCATCGGCGATGTCGCCGGGCCGCACGGGCGCGGCCCGGGCCGTCACTCAGGCCGCCAGGCGCGGCTTGCCGAACTTGGTCACGACCGCGTTGACGCGGGCGGAGATGGGCTCGATGGCCTCGTTGGCCAGCTTCACCGACAGCTCGGAGGTCTTGGTGGCCTCGCTGACCAGGGTGTCGAAGCTGGTCTTGGCGAATTCGGACTGCAGGTCCACAGCCTCGCGCAGGGTCTTCACGGCCAGCAGAGCCTTGGTGGCCGACACGCTGCTCTCCAGCGAGGACTGGGCGTAGGCGACGAAGGACTTGGACAGGCTCTCCAGGCCCTTGGCCAGGACGGTGGAGGACTGGACCAGCGCGTCGACCGTCTCCTTGTTGAAGGCGGTCAGTTCCTCATACGCCTCGAAGGCCTTCTTGCTGGCCTTTTCGACCTGCTCCTTGGTGAGGGCGACGGCCTGCTCGTAATTCTTGGTCACGGTGTCCTGCGCAGCGGCCACAGTGGTCTCGGCCGTCTGTTTCGTGGCAGCGGCGGTGTCCACGGCGGCGTCGGTGACGACCTTCTTGGCGCGCGCAACGGTAGCGGTGGGGGCGGTAGTATTCGCGGTGGTCATATCAGTGCTCCTTCCAATGATCGCTAATGATCCATCGGCCGCCCGATGCGGCCCGTACCCGGGTCAGGCAAACCGGCATCGGCCGGGTGGCGTGCCTGCGGCGGACGGCCCATTTCGCGGCACCGTCATGTTGCGTCGCAGCACGATGCCTTATCTGGACCCGGAAAAGGAGTTTGTCAACCCGTTTTTGTGCACCGCAAAAATTTCGTCACATGGGATTGGTGCCCCGCATACGGGTGTAATTCGTGGCTTTCAAACGTGAAATCGCCCTTCATAGGCCAAACCGGCTAGTCACTGTCGCGCCGGAAGGTAGGTGTATGTTGCGGCGCAATATATCATATGAATAAACACCTCTTCCCCGCCCGGGGTAGCGGGCGACCCGGAGTCGCGGCGTGTCATGTAAAGGCGGCAGTCAAAAACCGTGCATCCTTCGCCCTTAACCGTATTTTCAATACTGGACAGCGAATCATCGTGCCTTTACTTTTGTCGTCACCAACGACGTGGCATCGGCGGAAGGGGCAGTTCACCGTGACCCATTGGAATCGCTCGAACCTGGCGCGACGCCCGGGTTTTGCCGCCCGGCGCCTGCGCTGGGCAGCCTTGGCCCTCCTGGCCTGCTGGGCCCTGGCGCCGGTGAGCGCTTTCGCCAAGTACGCCGCCATTGTCGTGGACGCGGAGACCGGCCAGGTGCTGCACGCCGCCGGTGCCGATACCCAGAATTATCCGGCGTCCCTGACCAAGATGATGACGCTGTATTTACTGTTCGACGCGCTGGACACCGGCCGCGTCACCTTGGATACGCCTTTCAAGGTCTCTGCCCACGCGGCCGCCCAGGCGCCCAGCAAGCTGGGCCTGGACGCGGGCGACACCATCCGCGTGCGCGACGCCATCCTGGCGCTGGTCACCAAGTCCGCGAACGACGTGGCGGTGACGGTGGGCGAGAACCTGGGCGGCAGCGAGCCGCGCTTCGCCCAGATGATGACGGCCAAGGCTCGCGCCCTGGGCATGAGCCGCACCACCTTCCGCAACGCCTCGGGCCTGCCCAACACCGGCCAGGTCACCACGGCCCGTGACCTCGCCCGCCTGGCCCAGGCGCTGATCCACGATCACGCCAAGCAGTACGCCTATTTCAAGACGGCCAGCTTCACCTACAACGGTGAGACCATGGCCAACCATAACCACCTCATGTCCCGCTATCCGGGCATGGACGGTATCAAGACCGGCTTCATCAACGCCTCTGGTTTCAACCTGGTGGGCTCCGCCGTGCATGACGGCCGCCGCCTGATCGCCGTGGTCATGGGCGGCAGCAGCGCTGTGTGGCGCGACAACCGCATGGCCGACCTTCTGGATGAGGGATTTGCCACTAGGCCCGGCGAGGTGCTGACGGCGGAGGCGCCCATCCGCGCCCCGCGCGGCCGCGACGCCGTGCAAATGGCCAGCGCCGATACGGCTGACAGCCAAGACGGCGCCACTTCCCAGGGCGATGAGGACGAGGCGGATGAGGCCCCGGCGCCCAAGGCCACGAAGGCCAGCACCGGTGTCCGGCTGGCCAGCGCCGCCGGCAAGGCCGCCAAGGCCGTTGGCAAGGCGGCCGAAAGCGTCGCCGACCACACGCTGCTGGCAGCACCGGCCGAGGCGGCGCCAGCGGTCGCCACAGGCGCCACGGGCAAGACCATCCCGGCGGGGTGGAGCATCCAGGTGGGCGCCTACAACGACCGCGCCGCTACCCAGGCCGCCATCGCGCGCGCCACGCAGAAGGGCAAGGGCCTGCTGAATGCCGCCGTGCCCAACGTGGTGGAGGTATCATCCGCCAAGTCCACCCTGTTCCGTGCCCGCCTGGCGGGCCTGAGCGAGAAGAATGCCCGCGCCGCCTGTGTCCAGTTGCGTCGCCAGGGCCAGGGCTGCATCACCATCGCCCCCGGCGCCAGCTGATCCCGTCCCCCGTGTCGCAAGCCTCTTCTGTGGCGGGCGGTGACGCCGCCCCATCCGTCTTGGCCTTGGCCCGCCAGCGGCGCGAGCCGTGGTGGGCCTTTCTCGGCGGCCTCATCATCGTGGTCTTGGGCGCCATCCTCATCGCCGTGGTGCTGGTGAAGGTGCCGCAGTGGGCCCATCTGGACCGGACGATGAAGCATGATGAGGGGCTGCGCGCCGTCGTCGAACTGTTGACGATGCTGGGCAGCGTCGCCGCCGCGTTGTTTCCCCTGGCCCTGGCGGTGCGCTGGTTGCACGGGCGCCCGCTGCGCAGCCTGCTGTCGCCCCTGCCCGGCTTGGATGTGGGCCTGGCCCTGCGCTCCGCCCTGCTGTGGGGCGGGCTGGTGCTGCTGGCCGTCGTGACCAGCGGCCTGCTCGACGTCTGGAATGGGGAGCCCTTCGCCCCCGGCGGCCAGCCCTGGCCCCAGGTGCTGGCCTTCGCGGCCGCCACCGGCTGGATGGTCGTGCTTCAGGTCACGGCGGAGGAGGCGCTGTTCCGCGGCTACATCAGCCAGGGCCTGTACGCCGTGACGGGCAGCGCGTGGGGCACCGCCCTGCCCGTCGCCCTGCTGTTCGCCGGCCTGCACACTCAATCCTGGGGCAACGCCGTGTGGGACCAGCGGGCGCTCTATTTCATCATTTCGCTGCTGCTGTCGGCGATCACCGCCAAGGCCGGCCGGTTGGAGGCCGCCATCGGCATCCATCTGGGCCAGAACCTGATGGCCATCTATGTCATGGGCGTGCTGGGCCCACCCTTCCCTTCCCTGCTGGGCGTGGGCGCGCCGGAGAACAAACCCGCCGGCGTCGAGGACGTGGCTGGCGTCCTGGCAACCATGGGCGTCCTGGCGGGCCTATACTGGTATCTGGGCGTGCGCCGGGGCTGGGTGGTACGGAAATAAACAAAAGGGCCGCGACCCACCAGGATCGCAGCCCTTTCCTAAACGCGCATGCTTGAGATTAGAACCCTTCCGGCGCCTCGATACCGCTCTGGCTCAGCTGGTCGCGGATGCTGCCCTTCAGGCGTTCCAGGCCGGCTTCGCTGAAGGCTTCGGCGCGGGCCACCAGCACGTCCTGGGTGTTGGAGGCGCGCAGCAGCCACCAGCCGTCCTCGGTCTTCACGCGGACGCCGTCGATGTCGTTGACCTCCACGCCCTTGCCCGCCAGGGCCTTGGCGCGGGCCACGATCTCCTCCACCGCCTTGAACTTGCGTTCCTCGTCCACCTGGAAGCGGACTTCCGGGGTGTTGAACACGGGCGGCAGCACCGACTTCAGCTTGGCCAGGCTGCCTTCGCGGCTGACCAGGCCGGCCAGGCGCACGCCGCAGTAGGGCGCGTCGTCGAAGCCGTAGTACTTGTCGGCGAAGAAGATGTGGCCGCTCATCTCACCGGCCAGGGGGGAGCCCGTCTCGGCCATCTTGGCCTTCAACAGGCTGTGGCCGGTCTTCCACATCAGGGGCTTGCCGCCGTTCTTGGCGATGTCGTCGTACAGCGTCTGGCTGGACTTGACGTCGGCGATGATGGTGGCGCCCGGGTGGCTTTTCAGCACGTCGGCGGCATAGATGGCCAGCAGCTGGTCACCCCAGACGATCTCGCCATGCTCGTCCACGGCGCCGATGCGGTCGCCGTCGCCGTCGAAGCCGATGCCGATGTCCGCCTTGTGGGTGTGGACGGCGTGGATGAGGTCTTCGAGGTTCTCCGGCACGGTCGGGTCGGGGTGGTGGTTGGGGAAATTGCCGTCCACCTCCTCGAACAGCAGGATGTGCTTGCCCGGCAGCTTGTCGGTCAGGCGGCGCAGGACATGGCCCACGGCGCCGTTGCCGGCGTCCCACACGATGGTCAGGTCGCGGGTACCGTCATAATCCTTGGCCAAGCGGTTGATGTAATCCTCGCTGACGTCCAGCTTGCGGGAGGAGCCGGCGCCCGTCGCCAGGTCGTTGCCGTGGACCAGGCGGCCGATCTCCTGGATCTGCTCGCCATAGACCGGGCCTTTGCCCAGCATCATCTTGAAGCCGTTGTAGTCCGGCGGGTTGTGCGAGCCGGTGATCATCACGCCGGCGTCCAGTTCCAGGTGCCGCACGGTGAAGTACAGCATGGGCGTGGGGCCCAGGCCGATGCGGATGACCTCCAGGCCGGTGGACATCAGGCCCTCGACGCAGGCCTGCTCCAGCTCCGGCGAGGACAGGCGGCCGTCATAGCCGATGGCCACGCGGGTACCGCCGGCGCGCACCACCAGGGTGCCGAAGCCTTGGCCGATGGCGCGGGCGTCGTCCGGGCCCAGGGTTTTGCCGATGACGCCGCGGATGTCGTACTCGCGCAGCACCGTGGGGTGGAACCGATGATTAGCGGTCATGACTTGCACCTGCTCCCTTGCTGCTTTGACTTATCGACGCGCCGGACGGCCGATGGACGTGTAGGTGAAACCGGCGGCGCTCATATCGTCAGGATTGTAGATGTTACGTAGGTCGACCAGGACCGGGGCCTTCATGGACCGGCGCACCCGGTCCAGATCCAGCGCGCGGAATTCGTTCCATTCGGTGATGATGGCCAGGACGTCGGCATCCTGGATGGCGGCATAGGCGTCGGCGCACCACACCACCCCCGGCAGCAGATGCTCCGCCTCCTGCATGCCGGCGGGGTCGTAGGCCTGGACGGTGGCGCCCAGGCGCTGCAGTTCCGGGATGATGTCCAGCGACGGCGCGTCGCGCATGTCGTCGGTGTTGGGCTTGAAGGTCACGCCCAGGATGCCGATGCGCTTGCCCTCCACGGTGCCGTTGGCGGCGGCCACGATACGGCCGGCCATGGACTTCTTGCGCTTGTCATTGATGTCGATGACCGTCTCGACGATGCGCAGGGGCGAGCCGACGTCGGCCGCCGTGCGGGCCAGGGCCAGCGTGTCCTTTGGGAAGCACGAGCCGCCATAGCCGGCGCCGGCGTGCAGGAATTTGCGGCCGATGCGGCCGTCCAGGCCGATGCCCTTGGCCACGTCGTGGACGTTGGCGCCCACCTTCTCGCACAGATCCGCCACCTCGTTGATGAAGGTGATCTTGGTGGCGAGGAAGGTGTTGGCCGCGTACTTGATCAGCTCGGACGTTTCCAGGCTGGTCATGACGATGGGCGTCTCGATGAGATAGAGCGGCCGGTACAGGGCCTTCATCACCGCCCGGGCGCGATCCGATTCGGCGCCGATGACCACGCGGTCGGGGCGCATGAAGTCGGCGATGGCGGCACCCTCGCGCAGGAACTCGGGGTTGGAGCAGACGTCGAAGTCCAGGCCGGACCGCGTCTCCCCGATGATGCGCGCCACCTCGCGGCCGGTGCCCACCGGCACCGTCGACTTGGTCACGATGACCGTGTAGCGGTCGGGATCCAGCGCCAGCGCCACTTCCTGGGCGGCGGCGTAGACATAGGACAGGTCGGCGTGGCCGTCGCCCCGGCGCGACGGCGTGCCCACGGCGATGAAGACGGCGTCCACACCCTTGACGGCGGCGGCCAGATCCGTGGTGAAGCTGAGGCGGCCCGCCTTGGCGTTCTTGGCCACCAGATCATCCAGCCCCGGCTCGAAGATCGGGATCTCGCCCCGGTTCAGACGCTCGATCTTGCTGGCGTCCTTGTCGACGCAGACCGTGGTCACGCCGAACTCGGAAAAACAGGCGCCCGAGACCAAGCCGACGTAGCCTGTTCCGATCACCGCAATGCGCATACCGATCCCCTATCGTCACGTAGTCCCGTTTCCCGCACCCAGTATAGGCCGTGTGGGGGCACCACAGGCAGGGGGCATCGGGATCAGGGGCGGCGCCGGCGACTAGGCCGGACCGCGCCCTTATTTAAGGCGACATGGCTGTGTCGCGCATGTGACCTTTTAGGGTCTTTCCGATTTGAATTAAAGCCCCGGGACGGGCCCCGGATTTCTGTCGGGCCGCCGTGAATCAATGGCCCGGGCGACTAACCCGGGCCATCCCATGTTCAGAGCATTTCCTTAAGGGCGGCGCGCACCTTGGCCGCCATGTCGGGGCGTTCCAGGGCATAGGCCACGTTGGCCAGGACGAAGCCCAGCTTGTCGCCGCAGTCGAAGCGCTTGCCCTCGAAGCGGAAGCCGTGGAAGGGCTGCGTGCCGATCAGCTTGGCCATGGCGTCGGTCAACTGGATCTCGCCGCCGGCGCCGGTCTCGAACCGTTCCAGGTGATGGAAGATCTCCGGCTGCAGGATGTAGCGGCCCTGGATGGACAGGGTGGACGGGGCGGCGGCCGGATCCGGCTTTTCCACCAGGCCCTTCACCTCGGCCAGGCGGCCATCGTCCTTGCCGATGTCCAGGATGCCGTACTTGTTGGTCTGCTCGCGCGGGACCTCGAACACCGACAGCAGGTTGCCGCCGACCTGGCCGTAGGCGTCCATCATCTGCGCCAGGCAGGGGCGGTCGCCCAGCACCTGCTCGTCCGGCAGCAGCAC
The DNA here is from genome assembly GCF_029594735.1 of Nitrospirillum amazonense. NCBI lineage: Bacteria > Pseudomonadati > Pseudomonadota > Alphaproteobacteria > Rhodospirillales > Azospirillaceae > Nitrospirillum > Nitrospirillum amazonense. The sequence continues at coordinate 1,685,553 of NZ_JARPAF010000002.1, read as the reverse complement.
GGCGAAGGGCTCGTCACCGATGAATTCGCGGGCGCACCAGACGGCATGGCCCAGGCCCAGCGGTTCGGACTGGCGGACGTAGGCGATCTTGCCGCTGTCGATCTGGATGTCCTCAACCACTTTCAGAAGGTCAAGCTTGCCGCGATTCTTGAGCGTCTGGTTCAACTCATAGTTCAGGTCGAAATGGTCTTCCAGCGGGGTCTTGCCCCGGCTGGTGACGAAGCAGAACATTTCGATGCCGGCCGCCTTCGCCTCATCCACCGCGTGTTGGATCAACGGCTTGTCGGCCAGCGGCAGCATTTCCTTCGGTATGGCCTTGGTCGCCGGCAGGAACCGCGTGCCCAGACCAGCAACCGGAAACACCGCTTTGCGTACGCGCTTGACCATAGACCGACCCCTGGAGTTCAAGCCCCGGATCACCCGGGGGATTATTGGAATTGGTGGGTGGGACGCCCGATTCCGGACAGTCCCGTCCGTTCGGCCCTTCTGCCACATCGACATCCAGGCACGCAATCAAGCTGATGAGACTTTCTGACGCTTTCGTGGCAAGAAAAAGCGCCATTCCAGCCCATGATGGCCTATGCCGGTGTCTATATCCATGGTCGGGGTCGGCGCCCGTTGGTTGGATGAATCGCCCCTCCAAACGATAACTTTCGCCTCAATCACACCTAAATCCGTTGCTTAAATTAACCAACCCAAGTCAAATCAGCGTGACAGGGCCGGGCGGAATTTGTAGTAGTTTAGCTTAAAGTTTGGCGCCCCAATATTCCCGAACCGGGTCTGTTCATCCATACGGCGGCTGGTTTTTGCCACCGCGCAGAAGCTAAAGCCGCCGCAGACATGCCCACCGCACGTAAACAACATAATCGTCTGGGTTCGCTGGCAACCTTGGTTCCCTACTACCTCTGAACGAGAGTCGGACATGAACATCCTGATCGGTGACGACCACCTGCTGTTCCGCGAAGGCCTTTGCCGGCTGCTGACCCAACTCAGCGCCGATGCCACCTTTACCGAGGCGGGCACGTTCAACGAGGCGCTGGAGTTCGCGCAGGGCGAGCAGGAATTCGATCTGATCCTTCTGGACCTGCAAATGCCCAACTGGCCGGGATTCTCCGGCATCCAGGAAATCTGTGAAATCCAGGCCGGCACGCCGGTGGTGATCGTCTCCGCCTCCGAAAGCCAGGCGGACGTGCGCGCGGCGCTGGACGCTGGCGCGTCCGGCTACATCCCCAAGTCCTCCAGCGTGAAGATCATGCTGAGCGCCCTGAACCTGGTGTTCTCCGGCGGCATCTACGTGCCTCCGGCCGCCATTCACGGTGAGGGCACGGCCCCGGCGGGCAGCGGTGGCGGCGTGGCCAGCGGCGGCGGCGGCGGCGGCAACAGCCCCTCCCTGACCCAGCGCCAGCGGGACGTCCTGCGCTGTCTGCGCGAGGGCAAGTCCAACAAGCAGATCGCCTATGAGCTGGGCCTGTCGGAAGGCACCGTGAAGATCCACGTGACCGCCGTCATGCGCTCCCTGGGCGTGCGCAACCGTACCCAGGCGGTTATTGCGTCGGCCGACATTCTGCCCTAAACGCAGGACATCGCTTTCCGACCTTAGAAGTACCGACATGACCGGTCATCCGGATGGAACCAACGCCCCGGCGAGCGCAGCTCCCGGGGCGCCGTCTTTTGACGGCGGCGAGTCGCCGGCTCCCGGCGCCGCCTACCTTGCCGCCGACGGCTTCCTTGAGCCCTTGCTGGAGGAACTGGCCGATTCGACAGCCACGGTGCATGGCCGCCTGGTGATCACCCGGGCGCCGCCCCGGCCGGCCGCTTGGTCCATCAACACCTGGCTGCAGCCCCGCCGCATCGCGATCGCGTCCATCAAGGACGGTGCCCGCAGCCTGCGGGCCATCCAGCGCAACTGGGCGGTCTATGAGCATGGCCACCATCGCCGGGCCAAGCTGATCCAGGAACAGCTGCCGCACGTCTCGGCCAAGCCGCTGGTCTTCCCCGCCCCCGCCCCCACCGCTCCCTTGGGCGCCTGGACGCTGCTGGATGAAGGCACCATCCTGGCCAGCCCTGTATGCAGCAGCGCCTTCGCCAACGGCGAGGTGGCGTTCGTGGAGGACAAGGCGACGCCACCCAACCGCGCCTACCTCAAGCTGTGGGAGGCGCTGACGCTGGCCGGGCGCCTGCCGGGCCCGGGCGATCGCTGCCTGGACCTAGGCGCCTGCCCCGGCGGCTGGACCTGGGTGCTGCAGTCGCTGGGCGCGGACGTCACCGCCATCGACAAGGCGCCGCTGGATCCGCGCATCGCCAGCCTGCCCCGCGTCACCGTGCGGCGGGAAAGCGCCTTCGGCCTGGATCCGGCCACGATAGGGCCGGTCGACTGGCTGTGCAGCGACGTCATTTGCTATCCGGAACGATTGCTGCGCCTGGTTCATCAGTGGAAGGACGGCGGCCACGCCCGCAATTTCATCTGCACCCTGAAGTTCCAGGGGGAGACGGACCACGCCAGCGCCCGCGCCTTCGCCGCCATTCCGGGCTCGCGCCTGCTGCATCTGTCGCACAACAAGCATGAGCTGACCTGGATTTATTTGGCGCCTGAAACATCAGCAAATTAGCCGTTTCCGCTGTGACGCAGACCCTTGCGCCGGGGGCCGGTCTGAGCGCAAAACGGTGACGGGGCGGTCCTGGTCGTATGGGGGATCGGTCTTAAACTGGATCACACCAGAGGCTGGTTTTCGCCAGGCCCCGCCGCCGTTCCGCGTCCTCGATGACCATCGGGGCGCCTTGCGATGGGTGACGAATGCGCCGGGTGTTTTCTTGGATCGCGTGGCCGGGGCTGCTGGCCCTGTGCATTGCCGGTTATGCCTATGGGAACGCGCTGGGCCATCCCATCCTGACCTACAACGTCACCTATTTCGGCATGGCCGCCGCCCTGCTGCTGCTCGAGCGCGTGATGCCCTACGAGGCGGCGTGGGCCAAGAGCGATGGCCAGATGCGCCAGGACATCAGCCACACCGCCCTGAACAAGGGCATCGGCCAGTTCCTGGCCAGCCTCGCCGCCGTGATCGGCGCCAATGAGGTGGCGCCGGCCGCTGCGGGGGGGATCTGGCCCGCCCACTGGCCCATGGCCGCCCAGGTGGTTCTGGGGCTGGTGGTGGCGGAGTTCGGCCTCTATTGGGCCCACCGCCTCTGCCATGAGGTGTCGTGGCTATGGCCCTATCACGCCGTGCACCACAGCGTCACCCGCCTGTGGGTGGTGAACACCGGCCGGTTCCATTTCGTGGACAGCCTGCTCAGCAGCGGATTCGCCCTGGCGCTGGGCATGCTGGTGGGCGCGCCCAAGGAGGTCATCGTCTGGGTGCTGGTCATCACCACCTACATCGGCTTCCTCACCCACTGCAACGTGGACATGGATTGCCGCGGCCTGAACTGGCTGTTCAACACGCCGGACCTGCACCGCTGGCATCACAGCCGCATCCCGGCCGAGGGCAACACCAACTATGGTGAAAATCTGCTTCTCTGGGACGTGATCTTCCGCACCCGCTACCTGCCGTCGGACCGGCGCCCGCCGGTGGACATCGGCACCGCCGATGCCGTGCCGCTGACCTTCCTGGGGCAACTGGCCTTCCCCTTCCGCCGCCACAGGGCCGCCCCCATCCTGGAGGCGCCGGTGGCAATGGAAGCGCGGGCCGAGGCGGGGGGAGACTGACCCTCAGACCTCCAGTCTGATGCGCCCTTAGGCTGCTGCCCGCCACCTGAGGGGATACTAAAGAGCCTGGCCGGCGACCCAGCCGGAGGACCAGGCCCATTGGAAATTATAGCCGCCCAGCCAGCCGGTGACGTCCACGGCCTCACCCACGAAGTGCAGGCCGGGCACGGCCTTGGCCTCCAGCGTCTTGGACGACAGGTCGTTGGTGTCGACGCCGCCCACCGTTACCTCCGCCGTGCGATAGCCCTCGGTACCGGCCGGCACCACGGTCCAGCGCCGCAGCTGTTCGCCCACCGCCGCCAGGGCTTTGTCCGACAGGTCGCGCAAGGGGCGGCTCTCCACCTCTCCGCCATTGGCGCCGCCCTCCCCGCACAGACGCTCGGCGAAGCGGCGGGGCAGGACATCGCCCAGGATGGTCTTCAGCTCGGCATTGGGCCGCGTCCGTTTGGCCGCCTTCAGATGCTCGGCCAGGTCCAGGTCGGGCGTGAGGTCCACGGTAATGGGCTGCCCCGGTTGCCAGTAGCTGGACGCTTGCAGGATGCTGGGACCGGACAGGCCGCGATGGGTGATCAGCAGGGCTTCGCGGAACGCGGATTTTCCGGCTTTGACGACAGCGTCCAGCGCCACTCCCGACAGGCCCTGGGTCCGCGCCAGGTCCTCGGGCGTGAAGGTGAAGGGCACCAGGCCGGGCCGCGGGGTCACGACCTTCAGGCCGAATTGCTTGGCCAGGCGATAGGCGAAGTCGGTGGCGCCCATCTTGGGAATGGACAGGCCGCCTGTGGCCACCACCAGCTTAGGCGCCATCATCTGGCCCCGCGCCGTGTCCAGCACGAAGCCGCCTTCCGTGCCCTGAACGTCCCGTACCGCGCAGTCCAGCCGCAGCTCCACGCCGGCGTCCGCCGCCTCGGCCAGCAGCATGCCCAGGATGTCCCGGGCGGAGTTGTCGCAGAACAGCTGGCCCAGCTTCTTCTCATGCCAGGCGATGCCGTGGCGCTCCACCAGGTCCAGGAAGTCGCGCGGCGTGTAGCGGCGCAGCGCCGAGATGCAGAAGTGCGGATTGGCCGACAGGTAACGCGCCGGCTGCGCATCCACGTTGGTGAAGTTGCAGCGTCCGCCACCGGAGATCAGGATCTTGGCGCCAGCCTCGGGGGCGTGGTCGACCACCACCACCCGGCGGCCGCGCTTTCCGGCGGCGATGGCGGTGAACAGGCCGGCGGCGCCGGCGCCGATGACGATGACGTCGGGGCTGCTGGAAACGGTCATGCGGGTTCTTAATCGATATCGACGGAACCGCGCAGGCGCTTCACGCCGCTGCGCGTGGCCTTGGCGTCCAGCCGCCGCTTCTGCGAGCCCAGGGTGGGCCGGGTGGCGCGGCGCACGGCCTGGCGCACCGTGGCCTCGCGTATCAGCTCGAACAGCCGCTCGCGCGCGTCCTCACGGTTCCGCTCCTGGGTGCGGTGGCGCTGGGCGGTGATGACGATGACGCCGTCACCCGTCCACCGGCGGCCCGCCAGGGTCTTCAACTTGTCCTTCACCCATTGCGGCAGATTGGGCGAGGCGGCCGCGTCGAAGCGCAGCTGCACCGCCGTCTCCACCTTGTTCACGTTTTGCCCGCCGGGGCCCCCGGCCCGCAGGAAGCTTTCCTGCAGCTCCGTCTCGGCCAGGCGTATCCCCGGCGCGACCAGCACGGTCGGGCCCTGGAACGGCGGCGGGGAAGACGGTGGCAACATGGCACGGAACGAAAAGCAAGGGACTGAAGGCTCGCGATCCTAAACGGCCCCGCCCCCCTTGTCTAACGATGGCCCCGTATGGCTGAGGCGCCGTGTCGCCTCCGTCACGCGCCGTCAGGAGATTGGCGCGTCCACGTCCCACATGGCCACGGGCCATTCTTCCGCCTGGCGGCGGCGCAGCGGGCCCGGGGTGGCCAGCGCGCGCAGGGCGTCGAAATCCTTGAGCACAGCCGTGGTGCCCTCCAGCGCCACACCGTGGCGGCGCAGGTCGGTGAAGGTCCAGGCCACATCCTCCGGCGTGGCGGCCAGGGCGGCGGCGAGGGCGCCCATGTCCAGGTCCAGCCGGCCGCCGGCGCGGCGGTCGTTGTGTTCCTTCAGCAAATGGGCTGCCAGGCGCTGGGGCAGCGACAGGTCCTGCAAGGCGGCCACGGTTTCCACCAGAACCTGTTCCCGTGCCGCCTGCCCCGCCATCAGCGATAGGGCCAGGTCGGCCCCCTCACCCAGGCGCGCACGCAACGCCGCCAGCGGCAGGACCAGCAGGCGGACCCCATCCACCGCACGCAGGGTGACGGGGGCGGCGGCACCGGTCAGCGCCTCCGGCAGCAGGAAGGTGGTTTCCGGTCCCCGCCGCTGCCCGACCTCGGCATTGCCGGCGACCAGCATCACGGCGCCGGACAACAGGATGTGGATATCGGTGAGGCGAGTTCCCTGCCGGACAGCCAAGTCGCCCGCGCCCAGATCCTGGATGTGGCATGCTGCCGCCAAGGAGGACAGAAGGTCCGGCGCCAGGCGGGCGAAGGCCGCCACCGACGCCAGTTCATTCACGATCCCCCGGGCCGCCGCACCACCCACGGCACCGCCCTTCGTCACATCCACAGTCATCCACCCAACCCCATCTTGCCTGTCGGGCGACCCCCAGGCGGGCGGCCACCTTATGCCCTACGGCAGACCCCCAATAGTCGAGCCTTTGCCTTAGGCCTTTTGGATACGCACCGTTTGGAAACGTTCCAATATCCTATCCGCCGCGCCGATAACGGCGGCGTTCGCGGGCCAAGGCCGCCGACCGCGCCGCCTGGCGCCAGGCGGCGTACAGCGCCGGCGCCAGGATCGCCCGTATCCCCTTGGCCAAGGCCACGACGGTCCGCCAGGCGGGCAGCGCCGTCAGCCGGTCTATCCACCCGACGATCCAGCCATGCACTCGCGCGAACCACCGGATGGTCAGCAGCTTGTGCCGGCTGCGCTGGAACAGGCGTTCCACCGTCAGCAGCTTCAGCACCTCCGCCCCCACGATCAGCAGGATGCCCAGGCGGGTCTTCCCCTGGGCGATCAGGAAGGCGCCCAGCGGCTTCGCCGGTTCCAGCACCACCAGCGGCACCAGGAACAGCACCAGGGTGGTCCGCGGCCCCAGGCGATCAATGAAGCGGCCCAGCGCCTGGAAGGGCGACCACCGCCCCATGCGGTTGGCGAATGGCCGCACGAGGGGCAAGAAACAGACGTCGACCAGCACGTACGCCAAGGCCGCGATCACCGCCAGCGGGGTCAGCAGCCGCCGCAGCCACAGGCGGGCTTGCGGGCTGGGCCGCCATCCCAAAGCGCGGTGCACGCGGCCGTGCGGCTTCTGATCCGGCATCCGTCTATCCTTCCCTGGGCCTGGCCTTCCCCAGGCCTGCCCTTCCCTGGACCTGAAAATGGACCCATGACCCCGCGACGGTGGGCCGGGGCCCACCTGATGCGCAAGGTCCACTTGGTGGCATTTTTGTAGAGCCTTCTCGCACGAATGCGCGGAACACCAAAAGGAAAAGGCGCCTTCCCCAGGGGGAAGGCGCCTTTCCTCGGTAATCCAGACGGCTGAGGGATCAGCGCTTGGAGAACTGGAAGCTCCGGCGGGCCTTGGCCTTACCGTACTTCTTACGCTCGACCACGCGCGGGTCGCGGGTCAGCAGGCCGGCGACCTTCAGCGGCGGGCGCAGGGCCGGCTCGAAGTAGGTCAGGGCCTTGGAGATGCCGTGGCGCAGGGCGCCGGCTTGGCCGGACAGGCCGCCGCCGGACACGGTGCACACCACGTCGTACTGCTCAACCCGGCCGACGATCTGGAACGGCTGGTTGATCATCATGCGCAGCACGGGGCGGGCGAAGTAGACGGTGATGTCACGGCCGTTGACCGTGACCTGGCCCTTGCCCGGCTTAATCCAGACGCGGGCGACCGCGTCCTTGCGCTTGCCGGTGGCGTAGGAACGGCCCTGGGCGTCGATCTTCGGCTGAGCCGGCTCGGCGGCCTCGGTCGTCACGACGGCGGCGCCCTGCTTCAGGTCGGCCAGGCTGTTGATGGTCTGAGCCATGGATTAGGCCCCCTTGTTCTTGGGATTCAGGGCGCCGACGTCCAGCACCTCGGGGTTCTGCGCTTCGTGAGGATGCGTCGGACCCTTGTAAACGCGCAGGTTACCCATCTGGCGACGGCCCAGCGGACCGCGGGTGATCATGCGCTCGACGGCCTTCTCGATGACCCGCTCCGGGTACTTGCCGTCCAGGATCTGGCCCAGGCTGCGCTGCTTGATGCCGCCGGCGTAACCGGTGTGCCAGTAGAAGATTTCGTCGCTGCGCTTGTTGCCGGTCAGCTTCACCTTCTCCGCATTGATGACGATGACGTTGTCACCGCAATCCATGTGGGGGGTGTAGGTCGGCTTGTGCTTGCCGCGCAGGCGCATGGAGATGATGCTGGCCAGGCGGCCCAGCACGAGGCCGTCGGCGTCGATGAGAAGCCACTTCTTCTCGATCTCAGACGGCTTGAGAGACAAGGTTTTCATCCGCGCACTCACTCAAAATGAGGTCCGGGCCCAAATGGGCCCCAGGGGCACCGCTCCTGGGACCGGCACCGAAGTGGGCGGTTTTTATGTCGGTGACGGTCGGGTGTCAACGGGAAAAAGACACCATCCATCAAATGCTTACCGCTGCGGTATTATAGTACCCACAACTCAAACCCATTGATTCTATTGGGTTTTCAAGAGACGCCGAAACGGCGCCGTTTCCGTTTTCCCCAATGAATCCAGGACATTGAGGGAACCATCCCGGCGAGCCACCTGGTGCGCCTCTCAGCCCCGCGGAATCGCATAGGTGCCCGTCGCGTGCGCCACGGGATCGTCCTCGCCCTCGGAATGAATAGTGACCTCGCCATAAGCCAAGTTCCGGCCCATGCGCACGATGCGGGCGTAGGCCAGCAGCGGCTTGGCCGGCGGGCGGCGCAGGAAGGTGATGTTCATGTTGCTGGTGACGGCCAGCACGATGTGCCCCGCCATGCTGAGCACCGCGCCATAGAGCGCCACGTCGGCCAGTGCGAACATGGTAGGGCCGGAGACGGTGCCGCCCGGCCGCAGGAAGTCTTCCGACACCGGCATGGTCAGGGTGATGGTGCCGTGCCCCATCTCCTTCGTCCGGATGCCGGCGCGATGGGCCTGGGGCAATCCCTTTTCCAGCAAGCGGTCGAAATCCGTCGGCGTGAAGACGGGCGCCTTGCCCATGGCCGCCAGCTTGTCGTCCGGCTTGGTGTCGGACGCCGGCGTATCTGCCGCCATGTCCATCTCATCCGTCATTCCCAAACCCCTCCCCTCATCCCATTTATGGTGTCCGGTATACCCGTCCCCAGGCGCCCTGCACACCCTGCCGTGGCTGCCTATCGCATAAGGACCCATGAGCCATGAGCGAGAAGATCACCGATGACGTGCTGCGCGACGTCTTCCTGAAAACCAAGACGGTGGCCATCGTGGGCATATCGCCCGACCCGGCCAAGCCCTCGCACTATGTGCCGGCCTTCATGCAGCAGGAATACGGCTACAAGATCATCCCGGTGCACCCGGCCCACGTCGGCACCACCATCCTGGGGGAACCGGTGGTGGCCACCCTGGCCGACTTGCCCGACGGCGTGGACTTCGTCGAGATCTTCCGCGCCGCCCCGGCCATCGCGCCCTTCGTGGTGGAGGCGGCGCAGCGGGGCATCCCTTACATCTGGATGCCGCTGGGGGTGAGCCATGAGGAATCGGCCGCCCAGGCGCGGGCCCTGGGCGCCACGGTCATCCAGGACCGCTGCCCCAAGATCGACCTGCCCCGCCTGTTTCCCGGCGGCTGGCCTGATCGCGGTCCCCGGGCGGACGGCTGACTTTAGTCGTCGCTGGCGTCGGGTGCCGCCGACGCCGCGATCCATTCCAGAAAGCCCGGATTGCCCGACACCACTGGCAGGGCGACGATGCACGGCGTGTCGTAGCTGTGCAGGGCCTTGACCCGCTTGGTCAGGGCCTCGAACCGGTCGGCGCGCGTCTTGGCGATGAAGGCCACCTCCGCCGCCGTTTCCACCCCATCCTTCCAGCGATAGATGGACTGGCTGGCCCCCAGGATGTTGACGCAGGCGGCCAGCCGCTCCTCCACCAGCGCCCGGCCGATGGTCTCCGCCTCCTCATTCGAGGCCGCCGTCATATAGACCAGGAACGCCGCCATCACCCACCTCTCGGTTCGAAGATATTCCGCCAGGACGCAGCCGCCAGCGGTCCGGTGCCGCAAGCACCTGACGCAGGGGGCCGTTTGACGCCCGGTCCCGTCAGCGTAAGATACCGGCAGGCCCCGCGCCATGGCCCAAAGGGCGTGGCGATTCCAAATGGGCCCATAGAATGGGCCGGTGGACGATGGCGCCCAACTGACGGGGGAGACTGGGCATGGCGCGCGGCAAGGAAGCTGTTCCTGAAACACCGACGCACGAGGCCCCGCCCCCGCTTCTTCCCACGCCCGTGCAGAAACGCTGGCTGCGGCGCGGCCTGGACCAGGCCGGCGGCAAGCTGCCCCTTTTCTGGGCGGACGGCAGCAAGGTGACCGCCGCCACGGTAAAGGCCTGCCTGGAGGCCGGCTGGGCCACCCCCTGGTTCAGCAACCCGCTGAAGCCCGACTGGCTGGTCTGCCGCCTGACGGATGCCGGCCGCGCCGTATGCAGCAGAACACCGGCGCGTAAGAAGGCGGACGAACTGCCAGCCACAGGCGAAACAAGCGCCTGAAATGGAAACGGCGCCTGGTCCTTCACGGGACCGGCGCCGTCTTCATGGTATCGAGAGATGGTCGGAGCGACAGGATTCGAACCTGCGACCCCCAGACCCCCAGTCTGATGCGCTACCAGGCTGCGCTACGCTCCGACCTCTCGAGTGAACCGCAGTGGGCTGCGGTTCGGGCGCGGACTATAGCCACGAGATTCACCAGATGCAACGGCGTTGGACGCCTAAACGTCAAAAAAATGAATTTTCTTATTTTATATTTGTAAATCAACACTTTAGCGACTCGCTTTGGCACGATCCAAAACCATTGGACCACCAAAACGGGTTTGGGGGGCTGGCCGGATCACCTTTCCCGGGCCGGCTTGACGATGCTGTTCGTCATCCCGCTTGCGCAAAGCGACGGACGACGCGCAGGAACACCGCGTGGGCGACATCGCCAAGACGGGACCGATACGGGAGTTACTTGTAGAAGTGGGCGGAGCGCTTACAGCACGCGACGCAGCAGGTCGCGAATCTCTTCCAGGTCCGCCAGCACCTGGCCCAGCGCCTCACGCTTGGGGGCAGACAGGCCCTTCTCCACCTTTTCCGTGGAGACCCGGCGCGGCTCATGGGCGCGCGGGGCCGCAGGCTCCGGCGTCGAAGGCGGCGTGCGCGACCATTCGGGATCCGCCTCGGGATCGTGGTCGAACAGACCGATGATGCGCAGCTTCTCCTCCGGCTGCGGGCGGGGCGCGGGGGGCGGGGATGGCGGTGCCGGTTCGACCCAGCTCTCATCCGCAGCCTCGGCTGCATCTTCAGCGCCGACGGCGGATTCGCTGATGGGGCCATTGGCGGGCAACGTGCGACCACCGCCGGTGCGCAGCAGACGCTGCACGCCCTTGATGGTGTACCCTTCCTTGTAGAGCAGCACCTGGATGCGGCGCAGCAGTTCCACATCGTCCGGGCGATAGTAGCGCCGGCCGCCGCCGCGTTTCAGCGGACGGATGTGGGGGAACTTGGTTTCCCAGAAGCGCAGCACATGCTGCGGCACATCCAACTCCGCCGACACCTCGCTGATGGTGCGGAAAGCGGTGGGCGACTTGGCCCCGGCGCGGCCGCGATCAGCCACCGGCGTCTCGTTTGCCGCGTCATCCGGCCCCGCGTCATCCGCCATGTCGGCTTCAGCGCCGGCATCCGCCCCCGCCCCGTCGCCCGCGTCCGTCATGTCGGGTGCGACGAGATCGTCCCCGGTCTCGACATCATCAGCCGACATGTCTTCAGCCGGTATCCGGGGCTCAGGCGCGGGCATGCCGGACATGGCTTAGTGCCCGTTGGCCGACAGGACTTCGTTGATGCGGTTCTTCAGCACATGGCTGGCGCGGAACACCAGGACGCGGCGGGGCAGGATCGGCACCTCTTCACCCGTCTTGGGGTTTCGGCCGATGCGCTCGCCCTTGGACCGCACGGAGAAGCTCCCGAAGGAGGAAATCTTGACCATTTCCCCCCGCCCCAAGGCGGAGGCGATCTCATCCAGCACGCTTTCCACCAGATCGGCGGACTCATTCCGCGACAGCCCTACCTCTTGGTAGACGGCCTCGCTCAGCTGAGCGCGCGTGACGGTGTGATCTCCCATGGGTGCCCTCCCTCAACCAGTGGCCCCTTCGCCAACTGCGGGAACGGTAATGCCAGCCGGGAAAGCCGTCAATTCCAAAGGTTTGCCAAAGTTTTGTCAGATTCGGCTAGACCATCCGTCAGGGCGAAACGGCTGCTGCAGAGCACCCAAGAATGGTGCGCCGCGAAAGCGGGACGGCCGTCGGCGCAATGGCAAAGGGGCGCCCCAGCGGGACGCCCCTTGAATACGTCGGTAAGCGGATTTGGGTAACCGGATTTGCCGGCCGGCGTGAGCCGCCGCTGACAGGCCCGGCCTAGAAGCGAACCAGCGCGGCACCCCAGGTGAAACCGCCGCCCATGGCCTCCAGCAGGACAAGCTCGCCCCGCTGGATGCGACCATCGGCCACGGCCTCGCACAACGCCAGGGGGATGGAGGCCGCGGAGGTGTTGCCGTGGTGGTCCACAGTCATCACCACCTGCGCGGGATCCATCTTCAGCTTGCGGCCGGTGTTCTCGATGATGCGGCGGTTGGCCTGGTGGGGCACCAGCCAGTTCAGGTCGGCGGGCGTCAGGCCGTTGGCCTCCAGCGCCTCGCCCACCACCTCGGCCAGGTTGACCACGGCGTGCTTGAACACCTCCTGCCCCGCCATGCGCACATGGCCCACGGTCTGGGTGGAGGACGGGCCGCCGTCGACATACAGCAGGTCGTGATGGCGGCCGTCGGAATGCAGGTGGGTGGACAGGATGCCGCGATCGGCGGCCGTGCCCTCGCCTTCCTCGGCGCGCAGCACCACGGCGCCGGCGCCGTCGCCGAACAGCACGCAGGTGGCGCGATCGGTCCAGTCCAGGATGCGGGAGAAGGTCTCGGCGCCGATCACCAGCACCGTGCGCGCCTGGCCGGCCTTGATGAAGTTGTCGGCCACCGACAGGGCGTAGATGAAGCCGGAGCAGACGGCCTGCACGTCGAAGGCGGCGCCCCGGGTCATGCCCAGGGCGGCCTGCACCTTGGCGGCGGTGGCGGGGAAGGTCTGGTCGGGGGTGGCGGTGGCCAGGATGATCAGGTCCAGCTCATCCACCGCGACGTTGCCGTGGGCCAGGGCGGCCTTGGCGGCGGCCAGCGCCAGGTCGGATGTCATCTCGCCTTCGGCGGCGATGTGGCGGCTGCGGATGCCGGTGCGCTGGGTGATCCACTCATCCGAGGTGTCGACCATCTTGGCCAAGTCGTCGTTGGTCACGACGCGGGCGGGCAGGTAAGAGCCGCAGCCCACGATCACGGAGCGCATTACCATCGTTCAACCAGCCATCAGGGGATGGGCCGTCACTGGGCGACGGCCTGGGGGTCGGAACCGGAAGCGGCGGCGGACGCCGCCTGCAGGCTTTCCTGCAGCAGGGCCAGCTCCTTGCGGATTTTCTCGTTGAAGCCGTGCTGGACCAGATCCACCGCCACGCAGATGGCGTTGGCGAAGCCCAGCCCGTCGGTGCCGCCGTGGCTTTTCACGCATACGCCCTGCAGACCCAGGAACATCGCGCCGTTGTAGCGGCGGGGATCCATGCGCTGGCGCAGCTTGTTGAAGGCGGTGCGGGCCAGCAGATAGCCCAGCTTGGCCAGCAGGGAGGATTGGAAGGTGCGGCGCAGGAACTCGCCGAACAGCTTGCCGGTGCCCTCGGCCGTCTTCAGGGCGACGTTGCCGGTGAACCCATCGGTCACGACCACGTCCACCGTGCCGGCGGCGATGTCGGTGCCTTCCACGAAGCCGTGGAAGTTGCGGGCCAGCGGCGTGGCGCGCAGGGCGGAAGCGGCGGTGCGAATGGCCTCATGGCCCTTCTGCTCCTCCGATCCCACATTAAGCAGGCCGATGGTGGGTTCCAGCAGGCCCAGCACCGTCTGGGCGAACACGGTGCCCAGCACCGCGAACTGCACCAAGTTGTCAGCGTCGCATTCCAGGTTGGCGCCCAGATCCAGCATCACACAGTCGCCCCGCATGGTGGGCAGCATGGATGCGATGGCCGGCCGGTCGATGCCCGGCAGGGTCTTCAGCACGAACTTGGCCATGGCCATCAGCGCGCCGGTGTTGCCGGCGGAGACGACACTGGCCGCCTCCCCCGACGCCACGGCGTCGATCGCCAGGCGCATGCTGGAGCCGCGCCCAGAACGAAGGGCCACGGACGGTTTCGCGTCCATGGCCACAACGTCAGCTGTATGGCGAACCTGGGAGATCGCCTTCAGTGCCGGCCGGGAGTCGAGCAGCGCGCTGATGCGCTGCTCGTCACCGACGAACAGGAAGTCGACATTGGGGCAGCGTTCGCGCGCGATGTCCGCGCCGTCCACCACCATGTCCGGGGCATGATCGCCGCCCATCGCATCCAGGGCGATTCGCAGGCGTGTGCTCACCGGACGGCGACCTCCTCAAGCACCGGGCGAACCGGATCAGGCGGCAGCGGTAGCAGTATCGACGACGACCTCACGGCCGTCGTAGTGGCCGCAGGAGCCACAGACGTGGTGCGGGCGGGTCAGTTCACCGCAGTTGCTGCACTCGTGGTGCGCACCGGCGCTGATGGCGTGGTGCGAACGGCGCATGTTGCGGCGAGACTGGGAGGTCTTTTTCTTAGGAACGGCCATGATCGTCTACTCTCTACTCGATTAAGACGACCACTCATGTGCCGTCTTGCTAACCATCGTCAGGCCCCATGCTTTAGCGAAACCGTCATCCTTTTCCCACCCCCAATTTGCTGGGGACGGGCTTGCGGAAAACGATATGGGGTCAAACGACAACGAACCCGGCCCAACCCTGGACCGGATCAAACAGGGCGCCTTAAGTACTCGAAATCCCCGGCAAGGGCAAGCGCCAAAGACCAAATTAAGTCTTAGGCACCAGCTTCGCAAGGGCGGCAAAGGGATTCGGCTTCTCCCCGCCGTCGGCGTCCTGGGCGGGCGGCGTGCCACTGGCAGGCGACTCAGCGTCCTGGCCACCGTCCATGTCCGGCGGCGGCTCGTTGGGCGCGTCGGGGAATTCGCCCTCACCCTCCCAATCCTCCACATGAACGAAGCGCTCGGCATCCGCCTTGCGGGGATAGGGGTCGAGGGCCAGCGACAAATGCTGGGCCACCAGCTCGCCGATGTCGATGCGGCCGTTCTCGATGGGCTCGGGCGGGTCGGCCTCGTCGTCCAGGCCCAGGTTGTCCAGCTCATCCTCGTCCTTGGGCACTAGGTGGGCCGGGGCGAACAGGGCCTGGAAGGTGTCGCGCACCTGGGCCGGCAGCGGCTCCAGCGTCACCACGCAGCTCTGCACCACCTCGGCCTCCAGCTCGCCGGTGACCCGCACCATCTGGCCCCCCCGGATGCGGCGCAGGCGCACCAGGGCCGTCAGGCTGTCCAGTGACACGAGATCCAGGCGCCTGGCCAAGGCGGCGCGCTCCGCCGGGGTGGCGGTGATCTTCTCCACGCTCTCGCGGGCGGACACCTTATCAGCGATGACGGGTCGGGAAAATTCAGGGGCCATGTCGGCCATGACGCGCAACTCCACACTTTAGGAAGTCAAACTGGCTAAGAAGTCAAAACCGGACCTAAGAAATCAAAATAGGGGCGCAGGGGCGAAGGCGGGCCCGCGCGCCAGCAGGTGGGCCGCCGGCAGGGCGCCTAGCCGGTCGGCGCAGGTTCGGACATAGCTGGCCACGGCCGCCACCTCCGGTCCGTCCGGCAGGGTGGAGCCGAAGAGGTTGCGGTCCAGCGCCGCTTCGAGATCCCCCGCCCCGCCTTTCAAGCCCGATTCGTAGGCGTCGGCCCGGCCGTAGAAGTGCGTGCCCAAATCCCTGACCTTCTTGCCCACCACCATCTCGCTGGCGCCCAGCTCCCGCAGGCTGAAGTCCAGGTCGGTGAACATATGGTCGAACAGGGCCTGGTTAAGGGCCGCCAGATCCGGCCCCTCGGCCGCCAGCCGGCGCATCACCAGCCAGGCGTGCAGGGCCACCACCTCGAACCGGCCCTCCACCGTGTCGGGCACGCCGCGCCCCTCGCCTGCCACCGCAGCATAGAATCCAGGCTGGCGCGCCTGGTCGACGATGCCGGCATAGAGACGCAACACGGCCGCCTGGTGGCGGTTACGGCTGAACAGGGACTTCAGCAAGGCGATCACGGCGCGTAACCCGGCTTTCGTTGACAGGACAAAGCGGCTGGTGCGATTGTCACCGGCCAGATGGGGGGTGGTCGTCCACCGGTCAAGCGCGACGAAGGACGCCGCGCCGGACGGGGATGGCCCGGAACCCGGGCCGGTTGGTCCTCAATCTCCGGATTATCGCACCCCCCGCGACGGACGGGCGGTGCCTCAATCGTGGAACGGGGCCGACCCGCGATCAACGTTCTTGGGATTAACGTCTTAGACCATGCCGAACAAGACCCTTAAGTTGCTGTCTCCCGCCGGCCTGATTGGCGTGGGCCTGCTCGGGATCGGGCTGACGGCCTGCACCCCCACGGTGAACAACCGCGGCAATCTGGTGGAAGACCGCCGCCTGGCCGACGTCCATCCGGGGACCAGCACCAAGGAAGATGTGCAGAAGGCGCTAGGGTCGCCCAGCACCACCAGCACGCTGGACGCCAACGTCTGGTACTACATCGGCGCCATCACCGAGAACGAAGCCTTCTTCGATCCCGACATCGTGCAGCAGCGGGTGCTGCAGGTCAGCTTCAACGACCAGGGCGTGGTCAGCGCCATCGGCGACGTGGACCTGGCCCAGCAGCAGGACATCAGCCCCGAGGATCGCGAGACCCCGACGGCCGGCCACGAGGTCACCTTCCTGGAGCAGTTGATGGGCAATCTCAACCGCCAGAAGAAGAAGGACGACAAGAAGAAGAAGGGCGGCGGCAGCTAAGGCCCCGCCCCTTGCTCAGTCCTTCACGGAATAAGGAAAACCCCGGAGCCTTCGCCCCGGGGTTTTTGCTTGGGACTCGAATGGCGCGCGTCAGCCGTGGGCCAGGATGGCCAGCAGCAACAGCGCCACGATGTTGGTGATCTTGATCATGGGGTTCACGGCCGGCCCGGCCGTGTCCTTGTAAGGGTCGCCCACGGTGTCGCCGGTCACGGCTGCCTTGTGCGCGTCCGAGCCCTTGCCGCCATGGTGGCCCTCCTCGATGTACTTCTTGGCGTTATCCCAGGCGCCGCCGCCCGAGGTCATGGAGATGGCGACGAACAGCCCGGTGACGATGACGCCCAGCAGCATGGCGCCCACCGCCGAGAATGCCGCCCCCTTGCCGGCGATGGCGTTGATGATGAAGTACAGCACCACCGGCGCCAGCACCGGCAGCAGCGAGGGGATGATCATCTCCTTGATGGCGGCGCGGGTCAGCAGGTCCACCGCCTGGCCGTAATCCGGCTTGGACGTGCCGGCCATGATGCCGGTGTTCTCGCGGAACTGGCGACGCACCTCCTCCACCACCGAACCGGCGGCGCGGCCCACCGCCGTCATGCCCATGGCGCCGAACAGGAAGGGCAGCAGCCCGCCCAGGATCAGGCCCACGACGACGAAGGGGTTGTCCAGTCCGAAGTCCAGCTTGCCCGACAAGTCGGCGAAGTAGGGATAGTCGGTCGGATTGGCCATGAAGTAGTGCAGGTCTTCGTTATAGGCGGCGAACAGCACCAGGGCGCCCAGGCCGGCCGAGCCGATGGCGTAGCCCTTTGTCACCGCCTTGGTGGTGTTGCCCACGGCGTCCAGCGCGTCAGTGGTCACCCGCACGTCGCCGGGCAGGTCCGCCATCTCCGCGATGCCGCCGCCGTTGTCGGTGACGGGGCCATAAGCGTCGAGCGCCACAATCATGCCGGCCAGCGCCAGCATGCTGGTGACGGCGATGGCGATGCCCAGCAGGCCGGCCATCAGGAAGGTCACCAGGATGGCAGCGCAGATGACGACGGCCGGCAGGGCCGTCGACTCCATGGAAATGGCCAGGCCCTGGATGACGTTGGTGCCGTGGCCGGTGGTGGAGCTTTGCGCCACCGACTTCACCGGGCGGTAGTTGGTGCCGGTGTAGTATTCGGTGATCCAGACGATCAGCGCCGTGACAATCAAGCCCACCACGGCGCAGCAGTACAGCGTCTGGCCGGTGAACTCCTTACCGTTGACGGAGAAGGCCGTCTGCAGATGGTCGGGCAGCACCCAGTAGGTGACGGCCCAGATGCCGGCCAGGGACAGGACGCCGGTGGCGATCAGGCCCTTGTACAGCGCCCCCATGATGTTGCCGCTGGCGCCCAGCCGCACGAAGTAGGTGCCGATGATGGAGGTGATGATGCAGACGCCGCCGATGGCCAGCGGGTACAGCATCAGGGGCGCCAGCAGGTCGGTTCCGGCGAAGAAGATGGAGGCCAGCACCATGGTCGCCACCGTGGTTACGGCATAGGTCTCGAACAGGTCGGCCGCCATGCCGGCGCAGTCGCCCACGTTGTCGCCCACGTTGTCGGCGATGACGGCGGGGTTGCGGGGGTCATCCTCGGGGATGCCCGCCTCGACCTTGCCCACCAGGTCGGCGCCCACGTCCGCCCCCTTGGTGAAGATGCCGCCGCCCAGGCGCGCGAAGATGGAGATGAGGGAGGCGCCGAAGCCCAGCGCCACCAGGGCATCGACCAGCGGCCGCCCCGTGATCTCCAGTTGGGAAAGCAGTCCGAAATAGCCGGAGACGCCCAGGAGCGCCAAGCCCGCCACCAGCATGCCGGTGACGGCGCCGGAGCGGAAGGCGATGGACAGGCCCGCCGCCAAACCGTGGCGCGATGCTTCCGCCGTACGCACGTTGGCGCGGACGGAGACGTTCATGCCGATGTAGCCCGCCGCCGCCGACAGCACGGCGCCCACGACGAAGCCCAGGGCCACGTACCATTTCAGGGTGACGTACAGCAGGATGGCGATGACGACGCCGACCACGGCGATGGTGCGGTACTGGCGGTTGAGGTACGCCCCCGCCCCCTCTTGAATGGCCGCCGCGATTTCCAGCATGCGGGGATTGCCCGGGCTGGCGGAGAGCACGGACCTGGCGGTGAAAAGACCATAGAGCACGGCCAAGGCGCCGCACCCCCACACGAAGGGAAGCACTCCTGTCATGTCGTTTCCTTTTCCCAGACTGGTTTCCCAGAGCCGGCGCCGCCCCAATTCTGAACGCTGGGTGTCGGTCGCCGTTTCAGCCTGAAAAAAGTGACATGGAAACAGGGCTTAAGCAATCGCCCCGCAAGGTGGCGTCTAAAGGGTCAGAAAGTAAAACCGGGTGTCGACCGCCATGCGGGGAAAGGATGGGGGTAACTCATCGGGGGTAATCTGCGAAAAACCGCTTTTTTCATAAAATCGATGGGCCGCCAGGAACTTAGCCGTTGTGCCCAAATACACGGATCGGAGCGTCCGATCCCTGGCATGTGCCAGCAAAACCGCCAGCAGCCGGGCGGCCAGCCGGTGTGGCGCGCCCCGGTGACTGGCCGCCACGAACATCTTGCGCAAGGCGGCCGCGCCATCGCCGATGTCCTTCAGCGCGATGGTGCCGACGATGCGGCTCCCCTCCACCGCCACCCAGAATTCCCCGGCGCCCTGCTGGTAAAAGCCTGGAATATCGCGCAGATCCGGTTGTTCCGCATAGGTGATGGGAATATCGAACTCTTCCCGCTGGATGGGGACGATGAGGTCGGCGATGCCCGACTCGTCACCAGGGCGGTAGGGGCGGATGACCACGTCCGCCATCGTCAGTAGGCCGGGTGCTGGTTGACGGCCTGGATCAGCACGTCATCGACCACGCCCTCGCCCATCACCTTGGGTGTGGCCTCGATCAGCCAGCGGCGCACCGCCACCACGTCGATGACCTGCCCGGCCTTGATCTGCTGCTGGCCCAGCTTGCCGTACAGCGTCTCGATGTAGGCGTTCTGCAGGATGTAGCGCCGTTCCTTGACCTTATCCTTGGCCTCGTCGCTGGCAACCTGGATCTGCACCTGCAGCAGCAGGTTTTGCTCGATCTGCTTGTCGCCCATGACGGGCAGGACGAAGGGGCCGATGTCCACGAACTGCGGCGGGCCCACGGGCTTCTTCTTCTCCTCCTCCACCTTGGGCTGACCGTCCTTGTGGACCAGGAAGATGTAACCGCCCACGCCGGCACCGATCAGGGCCAGCAGCGCCACCACCAGGAAAAGGATTTTCTTCATCGACAAGAATCCAGGGGACAAGAATCAGGGGAACAAGAATCGAGCGGACCAAACATTCAGGGAAAGGAACGCTATTGGCGGAGTGCCGCCCTCGGGCGCCATCCTGACGCCAGGGCGTTAAAAAACCGTGCTCAGCCAAGACCAAGGCTCCCCGAAAGGGCGCTCTCATCTGGCACAATAGACCAGGATCAGAAGTGCTGCCAGCCGGCGGCGCGGGGGGTGATGTCCCGGCCCATGGCGTCCACCAGCCGGGCGGGGCCGGTGCCGTCGGTGAAGCCGCCGCCGGCCGCCAGGGGGCGCAGGCTGCCGATCTCGGTGATGGTCAGCTTGGCCTTGGCCGCTGCCGCCATGACGGCGGCGCGCTTGGCCGGCGGGACGGTGAACACCACCTCGTAATCCTCGCCGCCCGTGGCCAGGTCGGCGATGGTGCACGCATGCCCGGCCAGCATGCGGCGGGCGGGCGGCGACAGAGGAATGCGCCCGGCCTCCACCACCGCCACCAGGCCGCTTTCGCGGACGATGTGCCCCAGGTCGGCCAGCAGGCCGTCCGACACGTCGGCCGACGCCGTGGCGCCGGCGCGCAGCACCGGGCCCACGCCCAGGCGCGGCCGGGGGCGGTAGAAACGGTCCAGCAGGAACTGGCGGTCATCCTCGGGCACGGGCCCCTTGCGCTGGCGGACCAGGGCCAGGCCCAGCGTGGCGTCGCCGATGGTGCCGGTGACGAAGACCAGGTCGCCCGGCCCGGCGCCGACGCGGCGGACGGCGGTGCCAGCGTCGATCAGGCCCAGGGCACTGATGACCAGGGTGATGGGCCCATCGGTGACGGTGCTGTCCCCGCCCAGCAGGTGGATGCCGAATTCCGCCTGGTCGGCGGCCAGGCCGCCGGCGAATCCAGCCAGCCAATCCTCGGGCAGGGTCTGCGGCAGGCTCGTGACCAGGCTGTAGGCCAGGGGTTCGGCCCCCTTGGCCGCCAGGTCGGACAGGTTGGTCCGCAGCAGCTTGCCGGCCACCAGGCCGGGCGCGTCTTCGGGGAAGAAATGGACGCCGGCCACCATGGCGTCGGTGGTGACCACCAGTTCCTTGCCCGGCGGCACGGTGACATAGGCGGCATCGTCGCGCAGCCCTTGCGCCCCGGGAAAGCCCTGGGCCAGCGGACGGAAATAGCGGGCGATGCGGTCGAATTCCCCCAGCGGCTGGTCGGCGCCCTTGTCCGGCTTGGCGACGGCGGCGAGCGCCGGAGCGCAGGGATCGGTACCCGTGTCCACCATCCGCTGGGTCAACCTCTCACGGTCGGGGCGGGCGTCAGCCCTGGGCGCCCTCAGTGCCGCTGGCGCGGGACGCCAGCTCATCCGGGCGGACGATGCGGGCGACCTTGTCCAGAACGCCGTTGATCATGCCGGGTTCCCGGCCGGCGAAGAAGCCGTGGGCCACGTCGATGTAATCGTTGATGACGATGCGGGCGGCGGTGTCGCCGCCGGCCAGCAACTCCCACGCGCCGGCGCGCAGGATGGCGCGCAGCAGCAGCTCCAGCCGGTCCAGGTGCTGGCGGTCCAGCGCCTGGCTGAGCACCGGGTCGATCTCATGCTGGCGCGAGGTGGCGCCGCGCACGATGGCGGCGAACAGTTCCCCATCCGCCGAGACGTAGCGGTCGCCGTCCAGTTCCTGGCCCAGGCGGAAATTGGCGTACTCGGTGATGATCATCTCGGGCGAGCTTTCCGTCAGCTCGATCTGGTACAGCGCCTGCACGGCGTTCAGGCGGGCGGCGCTGCGCCGTGCCTTGGCGGAACCGGCCCGCTTGGGCGTGGGAAGCTTCACTTCCGGCGTGGGCGTGGGGGTGGTGACCTTTTTGCGGGGAGCCATGATGTCGGGAACGCTTTTCGCCAGGAAGGAAGGGGAATCGGAAAGTAGGGAAAGATGCGGCAGCCGGGCCCGCCGGCCAACCGAAAAATCATCCGGCATAGCCGGCCTGCCCGTAAAGCGGCCGAAACCCACAATTAAAACCAACGGCATCCATGCCGTTGTAGGATGCGACCGCGTCCGCCGCAGCGAGCACCGCAGGGCACAGCGAGGATAGCCAAGGCCGCGGATGCGGCCGCCCGGCGCCTGAGGGCATCGCGCATTAGCGCGTGTTCAATCTAAACTGCCGCTTCAGCTCGATCATGTCGAGGCAAGCGCGGGCCGCCTCCCCGCCCCGGTTCTTCTGCGCAACCGATGCGCGGGCCCAGGCCTGTTCCCGGTTTTCCACCATCAGCACGCCGTAGCCCAGCGCCAGGGTGTGGCGCAGCACCAGCTCGTTCAGGCCCCGGGCGCATTCGGCGGCCACGGTGTCGTAGTGCGTGGTCTCGCCCCGGATGAGGCAGCCCAGCGCCACATAGCCGTCGAACCGGCGGCGGCCGGAATAGAAGTCCATGGACTTCACGGCGTACTGCAGGGCCGCCGGCAGCTCGAACGTTCCCGGCACCTGGAAATGCTCGTACGTCGCGCCGGCCCGGGTGATCTCGGCCACGGCCCCGCGCACCAGTTCCTCGCCGATGTCCTCGTAGAACCGGGCCTCGACGATCATGATGTGGGGGGCTTCGGCCAAGGACCGGCTCTCCTTCAGGCGATCTGGGTTTAGGCGACCGGGGGGCGCGGCGGGATGGCGCGCTGGCTGAGGATGGTCAGGCCGTAGCCCTCGACCCCCACCAGGGTCTTGGGATTGTTGGTCAGCAGATGCAGTTCCTTGACCCCCAGGTCCAGCAGGATCTGCGCGCCCACGCCATAGTCGCGCAACTGGCCGCCGTCGGGCGTGCCGGCGCCGTCCAGCGCCCGCAGCCGGTCCAGGAGGGAGAAGGGCTGCGCGTCGCGGATGACGACGATGACGCCCCGCCCCTCACGCGCCACGGTGGACATGGCGATGTCCAGGTCGCCGGCGCCCTGGCGCCGCACGTCACCCAGCAGGTCGTGCACCACCTCCAGCGCGTGCATGCGGGCCAGCACCGGCCGGCCGTCGTCCACGTCGCCCATGACCAGGGCCAGATGCTCCGCCCCGGTGATGCGGTTCTTGTAGACGTGCACGGTGAAGTGGCCGCCATGGCGGCTTTCGATGGCGGTGGTGTAGGTGCGCTCCACCAGCGTTTCGGTACGGCGGCGATAGGCGATCAGGTCGGCGATGGTGCCGATTTTCAGGCCGTGCTCGGCGGCGAAGGGCAGCAGGTCCGGCAGACGGGCCATGGTGCCGTCGTCCTTCATGATCTCGCAGATCACGCCGGCCGGCAGCTTGCCCGCCAGGCGGGCGAAGTCCACCG
Source organism: Nitrospirillum amazonense (assembly GCF_029594735.1). Classification (NCBI taxonomy): domain Bacteria; kingdom Pseudomonadati; phylum Pseudomonadota; class Alphaproteobacteria; order Rhodospirillales; family Azospirillaceae; genus Nitrospirillum; species Nitrospirillum amazonense. The sequence continues at coordinate 1,662,057 of NZ_JARPAF010000002.1, read as the reverse complement.
CCGCTTCCGTGTGGCCGGCGCGGACCAGCACGCCGCCGTCGCGCGCCACCAGCGGGAAGATGTGGCCAGGGCTGGCGATGTCCTGCGGTCCGCTGTTGGGGTCGATGGCGACGGCGATGGTGCGGGCGCGGTCGGGAGCGGAAATGCCGGTGGTGACCCCTTCCCGCGCCTCGATCGACACGGTGAAGGCCGTCTGATGGCGCGAGGCGTTGTCCCGCGACATCAGCTGCAGGTTCAGCCGGTTGATCTGGGCCGTGTCCATGGACAGGCAGATCAGGCCGCGGCCGTGGCGGGCCATGAAGTTCACGGCGGCCGCGTCGCAGCACTCCGCCGGGATCACCAGGTCGCCCTCGTTCTCGCGATCCTCGTCATCCACCAGGATGAACATACGGCCGGCGCGGGCCTCATCTATCAGCTCCTCAGGGGTGGACAGGGCCACGGAGACCGGCGTGTTGCTCATCATTTCGTTTCCGCGAGACGGGCGACGTAGCGCGCCAGCATATCGACTTCCAGGTTGATCACGCCGCCAGCCTTCAGGTGCTGGAAGGTGGTCTTTTCCTGGGTGTGGGGGATGATGTTGATGCCGAAGCGCGTGCCCTCGACCGAATTCACGGTCAGCGACACGCCGTCCAGCGCAACGGAACCCTTGGCGGCGATGAAGCGCGCCAGGTGCGGCGGCGCGTCGAACCACCAGCGCTGGCTGTCACCGTCCGGCTGCACGTCCACGATGTCGATCACGCCGTCGACATGGCCGTAGACCAGGTGGCCGCCCAGCTCATCGCCCAGGCGCAAGGACCGCTCCAGGTTCACGGGCGTGCCAGCCTGCCAGCCGCCGGTGGTGGTCTTGGAATGGGTCTCGGCGGACACGTCCACCTTGAACCAGCCGCCTTCCTGACCCTGGCCTTTCTCCACGACGGTCAGGCACACGCCGTTGCAGGCGATGGAAGCGCCGATGGCGACCGCCTCCAGGTTGAACCCGGTGGCGATGGTGAAACGGGTATCGCCACGCCGTTCAACAGCGGTGACCTGCCCGACATCCGTGATGAGTCCGGTAAACATGGGCGACAAACTAGGCCCGGGCGCCCCGGCTGGCGAGTGGAAAATGGCGGCGTTTCTTGCGCAAAACCGCAAACCGGTCACCCGGTGCGGCGATAGCTCTCGGCCTTGTCATCGCCGGCGGGACGCACGTCCACCAGCGTGAAGCGCGGGGCCGCGTTCAGCCGCTCCAGCCCGAAGCCATGAGCCGCCGGCAGGCCGTCGCCGCCGATGACCTTGGCGGCGCGATACCATTCCAGGCGGTCCACCAGGTCGTCCTTGAAGAGGGAGGCGGCCAGCTGCGCCCCGCCCTCCACCAGCACCCGGGTCAGGCCCCGGGCGCCCAGGGCCGCCAGCACGTCGGCCAGCGGCATGACGCCGTCGGCGTCGGCCGGAATCTCGATGACGTCCACCCCGCAGTCCTGATAGGCGCGGCGACGGGTGGCATCACCGCCGGCCAGGGTCGCCACCCACACCGGCACGCGGCGGGCGTCGCTCACCAGGCGGCTGGTCAGCGGCAGGCGCAGGCGGCTATCCACCACGATGCGGATGGGGGATCGGTCCTCCAGCCCGGGCAGACGGCAGGTCAGTTCCGGATCATCGGCCAGGGCCGTGCCGATGCCCACCATGATGGCGTCGTGGGTGCTGCGCAGGCCATGCCCCCAGGAGCGGGCGACGGGCCCCGTGATCCACTGGCTTTCATGCGCCTTGGTGGCGATGCGGCCGTCCAGCGTGGTGGCCAGCTTCAGGGTCACCATAGGCCGGCCCTCGGTGACGCGGCGCAGGAAGCCCTCGGTCACCAGCCGCGCCTCATCCTCCAGCAGGCCGACGTCCACGGTGATGCCGGCGTCGCGCAGGCGGGCGATGCCCCGGCCGGAGACGCGGGGGTCCGGATCGCCGATGGCGACGATTACGCGCGTGACGCCGGCCGCCACCAGCGCGTCGGCACAGGGCGGCGTCTTGCCGACATGGCTGCAGGGTTCCAGCGTGACATAGGCGGTGGCCCCCTCCGCCGCGTTGCCGGCCTGAGCCAGCGCCACGGTTTCGGCATGGGGGCGGCCACCGGGCTGGGTCCAGCTGCGGCCCACGACGCGGCCGTCCCTGACGATGACGCAGCCCACCGCCGGGTTGGGCCAGCAGCGCCCCAAGCCGCGCGAGGCGAGCGACAGGGCCGCGCGCATGTGCGCGACATCATCGGCAGTGAATTGGATATGGGTCATGCGGCCTCTCCTCAGGTCATAGGATGGGCCGTTAGGCGGGACCCGTTCAAGCCCCGCCTATAATAACTTTGAAGCCGTCAGACCTCGGGTTCGGTCTTAAGATGGCCGACAAACTCGTTGAAATCCGCCACTTCGCGGAAGTCCTTATAGACCGAGGCATAGCGGATGTAGGCGATCTGGTCCAACTGGGCCAGCGTATCCATCACCATGCTGCCGATCTGCTTGGACGGGATTTCCGTCTCACCGGACGATTCCAGCTGGCGAACGATGGAGTTCACCACCCGGTCGATGCGGTCGGCATCCACCGGCCGCTTGCGCAAGGCGACCCGCATCGACCGCAAGACCTTCTCTCGGTCGAAGGGTTCGCGCTGCCCGGTCGCCTTCACCACGGTCAACTCGCGCAACTGCACGCGCTCGAACGTCGTGAACCGCGCGCCGCAGGAGGGGCAGAAGCGGCGGCGGCGGATGGCGGAGTTATCCTCGGTGGGCCGAGAATCCTTCACCTGGGTGTCGTCGTTACCACAAAACGGGCAGCGCATTACTCCTGGTCCCCCTCCGTGTAAGGCCGTTCAACCAGCCTTGTTTCAGTAAATCGGGAAACGGCGGCAGAGCGCCTGAACCTTTTCCCGCACCCGCGCCTCGGCGGCCGAGTTGTCGCCGTTGGACTTGGCCAGCGCGTCCAGCACCTCGATGATCATCTCGCCGACCTGGCGGAACTCCTCGGTGCCGAAGCCACGCGTGGTGGCGGCCGGGGTGCCCAGGCGGACGCCGGAGGTGACCATCGGCTTTTCCGGGTCGAAGGGCACGCCGTTCTTGTTGCAGGTCATGCCGGCGTGTTCCAGGCTGACCTCGGCGTCGCGGCCCGTCAGCTTCTTGGGACGCAGGTCGACCAGCACGATGTGGCTGTCGGTGCCGCCGGACACGATGTCCAGGCCGCCCTTGATCAGCACGTCGGCCAGCACCTGGGCGTTGGCCTTCACCTGAGCGGCGTATTCCTTGAACTCGGGCTTCAGCGCCTCCCCGAAGGCCACGGCCTTGGCGGAAATGACGTGCATCAGCGGGCCGCCCTGCAGGCCGGGGAACACCGCCGAGTTGATCTTCTTGCCCAGGTCCAGGTCATTGGACAGGATCATACCGCCACGCGGGCCGCGCAGCGTCTTGTGCGTGGTGGTGGTGACAATGTGGGCGTGCGGCAGCGGGCTGGGATAGACGCCGGCCGCGACCAGGCCCGCATAGTGGGCCATGTCCACCATCAGGTAGGCGCCGATCTCATCCGCGATGGCGCGGAAGCGGGCAAAGTCGATCTCGCGCGGGTAGGCCGACGCGCCGGCGATGATCAGCTTGGGCTTGTGCTCGCGGGCCTTGGCCTCCATCGCCTCGTAATCGATGCGGTGGTCTTCCGGCCGCACGCCATAGCTGACGACGTTGAACCACTTGCCGGACTGGTTGGCGGCGGAGCCGTGGGTCAGATGGCCGCCGTGGGTCAGATCCATGCCCATGAAGGTGTCGCCCGGCTTCAGCAGGGCCATGAACACCGCCTGGTTGGCCTGGGCGCCGGAATGCGGCTGCACGTTGGCGTAGGCGCAGTTGAACAGGGCCTTGGCGCGGTCGATGGCCAGCTGCTCGGCCACGTCGACATACTCGCAACCGCCGTAGTAGCGCTTGGACGGGTAGCCTTCGGCGTATTTGTTGGTCAGGACGGAGCCCTGGGCCTCCAGCACGGCGCGGGAAACGATGTTCTCCGACGCGATCAGCTCGATCTGGTCCTGCTGGCGGCGCAGCTCGTCACCAATGACGCGGGCCAATTCGGGATCGGCCGCCGCGAGCGTGTCGCTGAAGAAACCGGCGCTTTGAGTAAAAGCCATTCTGACAACCCTCTATGATGCGGATCCCATGTCGTCTGGACCCGCGCCGGGGCGCCGGTCCCGGAAGCGCCTCAGCCCAGCATGGCAACGCGCCGGGCGTGACGTCCCCCTTCATACGGCGTGGACAGGAAAGCCAAGGTGCAATCGCGCGCCACCTCCAGCCCGACGATGCGGGCGCCCAGCACCAGGACGTTGGCGTCGTTGTGCTGGCGGCAGAGGCGGGCGGTGGTGATGTCGTGGCACAGGGCCGCGCGGACATGGCGGTGCCGGTTGGCGGCGATGCTGATGCCGATGCCGGTGCCGCAGATCAGCACGCCGGCCTCGGCCCGGCCGTCGGCCAGGGCGGCGGCCACGGCGTCGGCGAAATTGGGATAGTCAACGCTGGCGGGGCCATCGGTGCCCAGGTCCAGGACGCTCACGCCCTGCTCTTCCAGCAGCGTCTTCAGCGCGGCCTTCAGCTCGGTGCCGGCGTGATCGGAAGCGATGGCGAACGTCTTGGCGGTCATGAGGCCCAACCCATTTCGTGAACACGCGAACCGGGCGCGCGCCCCTATGGCCCGCCCCCGGCGCCGCCCCAGTCCCCGCACACCGCGAATAGTGCGGCGCCACAAGAAGTGGGGGCTAAAAACCGTGTGGACACTACCAGATGCGCCCCGTTCGCACCAGTTCCCGGATCCGCTGGCGGCGCAGCCAGGATATGCCCGGCACGCCGATCTAAACCCGGCGCGTCGGCGAATACGGTGGGGGCGCCGGTCCGCAGGTGCTGGCCCCGTACGCGCTGGTGGTTGTGGCGGCCGCCCGACAACGTCGAGTAGAACCACCCGCGTCCGCAATAGCCCCGAAATGCAGCTACTCAACGGTGAAGCCCGCAATCCGTCTAAAATTGTCCACATGTGATGGACGTCACAATCAATGGGATCTGGCCCAACTATCCCCGCCCAAGTCAACACGGCTAAACACTTGACGAAGGGCATGAAGACCAGCCCTACGTCGATAGGACAAGCCGAATTAACATTGACATAACATTATGACTGTGCGAGGTGTACACACACTTCGGTCCAATGTGTCAAGGCAGTTGAAATGATTGAACAACAGGACGGCGACCTGCGCGCGTCTCAACTTCTCCAGATGACGTCGGAAATCGTCTCTGCCTATGTTGGCAAAAATGCCCTGCCGGCCCAGCAGATTCCCGAGATCATCAGCACGGTTTACAGCTCTCTGGCCGGCCTCGACATGCCGCAGGTCGAAGCTCAGCCGGAGCCGCAGCGTCCCGCCGTGCCCGTGCGCAAGTCGGTCACCCCCGAATACATCGTCTGCTTGGAAGATGGTAAGAAGCTGAAGATGCTGAAGCGGCATCTGCGCTCGACCTATAACATGACCCCCGACGAATACCGCGCCAAGTGGGGCCTGCCGGCCGACTATCCCATGGTCGCCCCGAACTACGCCGCCCAGCGGTCGGAGTTCGCGAAGAAGATTGGCCTGGGCAAGGCCCCGGCCGACCAGCCGCGCCGCCGCGCGTCCTGAGTCACCGGATGACGGCCCAGCCCTTCCGGGGCCGGGCCCAAGCCAAATGAAAACCGCCGCCCGATGAGGAGCGGCGGTTTTTCATTTTAGGCCCCAGATAAAACGTGGCCGGTGGTTCAGACCAGTATGCCGCGCGGCTTGTTGCGCCTTTTCGCCAGGACGTATCGCAGCTTGGCCACCACCACGCGGCGCAAATGTTCCTGTGGCAGATTGGCCGGCCCCTGAATCGACACCTCGACGCCTGTATTGGCGTCGATGGCGGTCGCTTTCACGATCTGACCGATCCGATGGTATTCGACATAGACTTCGTCGTTCCCGGCCATCATCCGGCACCCTGCTTTGAATAAACGCCGGCGCTTAGGCGGCGGAACTTGCAGGATAGTTGGTGTAGTCCAGGGCGGAAGTCCAGAATCGCTCCAGCTTGCGCATCAATTCGTTGGCCTTGTTCAGCTCATCCGTCGACAGGCCCGCTTCACCGAGGGCACCCACCTGCCGCTCGAACAGGGTGTTGATCTTGTCGCGCAGCGCGATGCCCTTGTCCGAGAGGCGGACGCGCACCGACCGGCGGTCATGGGCCGACCGCTCCTGCGTCAGATAGCCGTTCTCATGCATCTTCTTGACGTTGTAGGAGACATTCGACCCCAGGTAGTAGCCCCGCGCGGTCAGTTCCCCCACCGTCAGCTCATCCTCACCGATGTTGTAGAGGATCAAGCTCTGGACGTTGTTGATGTCCTGCACACCTTGCCGGTCCAGTTCGACCTTCAGCACTTCCAGAAAGTGCCGATGCAGCCTTTCGATCAACAGGATGCTGTCGTAGTAAGGTTGCTTCAAAGCCCTCTCCTTCACACTGAACCGACGACATAGAGTGTTCGCCGGCAAGTAAACCGGCATGAACCATTTGGGATACGTAGATTCCATTGGACGGACAAGACTTTAACGCATCGCCCCCGGGTAATCGACCCGATAATGTAAGAAATGCTCAGAATCTGGCGGTCAAGTCGACCCCTTCCTACCCCTAAAGGGTAGGTCGGCCATCCGTTTGTCCGGCGTATATCTTCCGGAGGGATAAGCCGGGCCGAGTCCGCCCGGCCTACCGCTCCGGCGTACGTCAATCGGTGAAGGTGAGATCCCCCGAGGGCACCGGCTGGAAATGCCGTTCCACCTCAGACTCGGATACTTCGGCCAGGGTCGTCGGCCGCCATTTCGGCTGCCGGTCCTTGTCCACCAACTGGGCCCGGATGCCTTCATAAAAGTCATGGCCGGCCATCACCGCCTGGGTCATGCGGTATTCCATGACCAGCACATCCTCGATCTCCAGCGACACGCCCCGGCGCAGCTGGCTCAAGGTCACCTTCAGGCTGGTGGGCGACATCTGCGACAGGGTCTTCACCGTGGCCGACGCCCAGGCGTCGTCGAAGCCCTGCGTTTCATCGCCCAGGCAGGCCAGGATCTCTTCCACCGTCTCGGCGTTGAAGCTGCGGTCGATCGAGGGCGTGTGGGCGGCCAGCGGCGCCTCGCCCGGGAAGGTGGCGTGGCGGGCCAGCAGGGTATCGACGGTGGCGTGCGCATGCGCGCCATAGCTGGCGGCGGCCAACTCGTCCACCAGCGCACCCAGCTGGGCGGAGGGGACGTGGTGTGTGGCGATTCCGGCATAGGCGGCATCGGCGGCGCCCAGGCGGGCGCCGGTCAGCGCCAGGTAGGTGCCCAGCTCCCCCGGCAGGCGGGACAGGAAGTAGCCGCCGCCCACGTCGGGGAAAAGGCCGATGCCCGTCTCCGGCATGGCCAGCAGGGTCTTCTCCGTCGTCACCCGGTGGCTGCCGTGCACCGACAGGCCTACGCCGCCGCCCATGGTGATGCCGTCCAGCAACGCAATGTAGGGCTTCGGGTAGCGCTTGATGCGGCGGTTCAGCCGGTATTCCTCGCGGAAGAAGTCGCGGGCGATGGCGCCATCGCCTTCCCCGCGTTGCAGGGCCTTGCCGCTGTCCCACACGGCGCGCACGTCGCCGCCGGCGCAAAAGGCGCGATCCCCCGCTCCCTGGATCACCACCGCCTTGATGGCTGGGTCCCGGGCCCAGGCGGCCAGCTGCGGATCGATGATGCGGATCATGTCCAAGGTCAGCGCATTCAGCGCCTTGGGTCGGTTCAGCAGCACATGGCCGATGGCGCCGCGCACGGTGCAGATGACGTGGGGCTGTTCCGCCGCCCCCAGGTCCACGGTCTCGTTCATTCCCTCATCCCCTGAAGTTCGCCACGCCCCCTCGAGGGCCGCGGAATTTATCTGTGGGGCGGCGGCAGGAACCCCGCCCGTTGCCGGAGATCATAGGGAGCGGCACCGGGCAATACCAGCCCAGCGGCCATCGCCACCCCCTGCCCCGCCCCCGGGCAGGGCAGCGTTGACCTGGGCGGGCGGCCCGCCCTCGTCCGCGCCCTTGAGGGGCGGGGAACCCAGGCGTAGCATTCCGTCACCGGTTCCTTACCCAACGTCATTCCCAAACGTCTCAAGGACTTGGAGACCTTTCATGGTTGATCATGCCTCCCTGCCCCGCCGTTTCGGCGGCGATCCCCGCCAGCGTCCGCGCCGCAACCGCGTCGATGCCTGGACGCGCCGGCTGGTGGCGGAAACCCGGCTGTCGGTCGATGACCTGATCTGGCCGGTCTTCGTGGTGGATGGTGAGAACCAGCGGGAGCCCGTGGCCTCCATGCCGGGGGTGGAGCGGCTCAGCATCGACCTGCTGGTGCCGGCCGTGGCCGAGGCGCGCGACCTGGGCATTCCCTGCGTGGCCCTGTTCCCCTGCCTGTCGGCGGACCAGAAGGATCCCATGGGCAGCGAGGCGACCAACCCCGACAACCTGATGTGCCGGGCCCTGCGCGCCATCAAGCGCGAGGTGCCGGACATCGGCACCCTGGGCGACGTGGCGCTGGACCCTTACACCAGCCACGGCCACGACGGCATCGTCACCGACGGCCGCATCCTGAACGACGAGACGGTGGCCGTGCTGGTGCAGCAGTCGCTGGTGCAGGCGGCGGCGGGCTGCGACATCATCGCCCCGTCCGACATGATGGACGGGCGCGTCGGCGCCATCCGCGATGCGCTGGACGAGAGCGGGCATGAGCTGACCCGCATATGCGCCTATGCCGCCAAGTACGCCTCCGCCTTCTACGGCCCCTTCCGCGACGCGGTGAAGACCGGTGGCCTGCTGAAGGGCGACAAGCGCACCTACCAGATGGATTCCGCCAACACCAACGAGGCCCTGCGCGAGGTGCAGCTGGACCTGGAGGAAGGTGCCGATATGGTCATGGTGAAGCCGGGCCTGCCCTACCTGGACATCGTCCACCGGGTGAAGGCGGAGTTCGGCGTGCCCACCTTCGCCTATCAGGTCAGTGGCGAGTTCGCGATGATGAAGGCGGCCGCCCGGAACGGCTGGATGGATTATGAGAAGTCGCTGCTGGAGACACTGCTGGCCTTCCGGCGCGCCGGGGCCGACGCCATCCTGACCTATGGCGCCATCGACGCCGCCCGCCTGCTGCGGGCCGGCCACTGACCGGGCAAGGCGCGGACCGGACGCGCATCCGGTCCGCGCCGCCCTTTCGTCATTCGGGATCGTGGCAGACGGCCTCGATATTGTGCCCGTCGGGATCCAGCACGAAGGCCCCATAATAGTTGGGGTGATAGTGCGGGCGCAGGCCAGGTGCGCCGTTGTCCCGCCCACCCGCGGCGAGGGCCGCGGCGTGGAAGGCGTCGACCGTCTTGCGGTCCGCCGCGGCGAAGCAGACGTGCAGGGCGCCGCCTTGCAGACGCCGCCCCGTACCGATCCAGAAATAGGGTTTGCCGTCGCTGCCGTAGCCGGCGTGGGCACCGGCGCCGGTCATCTCCGCGGTGATGTTCATGAGGCGGGTGATGCCCAATGGGGCCAGGGCGTGGTCGTAAAAGGCGGTGGACGTCGCGAAGTCGGCGACCGAGAAGCCGATGTGATCCAGCACAGGAATGACCCTCCCATATGTTTATTATCGCGGGCCCATCATGCCAGCGTTTCCAGAAAACGCACCAGGCATCGATCGAGCCATCCACCACCTAAAATAGCGCCCCGCCCCTCAGCCGCGGCATGAAATCCGACATGCCCCCCTTTGGTCACGATCAAGGGCACCAGCGCCGGGTGCGCCGCCCAGTCGAAGGCCAGATAGGGCTCCGGCGCGATCCAGGGATCGTCCAGCGCGTGGATGACCAGGGTGGGCCGCGTGATGGCGGGCAGGAACTGGAGCGCGCTGTTGACGCGATAGTATTCCTCCGCGTCCCGCCAGCCGTTGGCCGGCGCCACATAGCCGTCGTCGAAGTCGTAGATGGTGCGGGCGCGGCGCACCGCCGCCTGGCGCTCCGCCTCGGCAGTTCCGGGCTCGGCCGGCGTGGCCAGCGTCTCCGCCTTCATCTGGCGCAACAGCCACAGGTGGTAGGGGCGGTTGCGCGCCTTCAGGAAGCGGCGGGAGGTGGCGGACAGGTCGATGGGCGCCGACACGGCCACGCCGCCGCGCACCATGGGCGGCAGCACATCCACCTCCCCCATCAGCTTCGGCACCATGTTGCCGGCCAGGGAATAGCCCACCACCACCACACCCGCCGCCGTCAGGTCCGGCAGGGTGGCGGCAAGGTGCGCCAGCACGGCGCGGGCATCCTGCGTGCGGCCGGCGTGATAGCGCTGGCGCGTCCGGCCGACAAAGGGACCGGCGCCGCGCAGGTTCAGGCGCAGGACGGCATGGCCGCGCGCCAGCACCGCCCCGGCGGCGGCGCGGATGTAGGGGCTGTCCTCAGACCCCGCCAAGCCGTGGATCAGCACCACCAATGGACGAGCGGCGGCCGGCGCCGCCGGGCGATGCAGCGTGCCGGCCAGGCTGTCCCCGGTGCCGTCGAGCATGGGGAAGACCAGCACCTCGCCCACCGGCAGGGCGTGACGGGGGCGGCGCAGGGTATTGCGCAGGGTCTGCAGGTCGGGGCCCAGCCACGGCAGGCGCGGCTGGAAGGGCGGATAGCCCGGGGGCAAGGGCGGAACGGCGGACGGCACCTTAACGCAGGAAGTCGCGCACGGCCGCCAGTTGCGCCGGGTCCATCAGCGCCGGGGCATGGCCGGCGTCCGCCACCTCGAACAGCGTGGCCTTGGGTCCCCGCTCCGTCATCGCCTGCGCGATCTCCGCCGTCAGCAGGTCGGACTGCAGGCCACGGATGGCCAGCACGGGGCAGCGGATCATGCCCCACACCGGCCATAGATCGACATCGGTGATGGGCTGGGTCTGGAAGGCGCGAGCGATGCCGGTATCGTAGGCCAGGCCCAACGTACCATCGGGCCGCGTCCAATAGCCGTGCTCGGCCAGGTGGCGCCACTGCGCCTCCGTCAGGTCGCCGAAGGGGGCGTAGACCAGGCTGAGGTAGCGCTGCACTTCCTCCACCGTGCGGAAGACAGGGCTGGTGCCGACATAGGTGCCGATGCGTTCCAGCGCCGCCTTGGGCACCAGCGGGCCGACATCGTTCACCACCAGGCGGGTGATGGGGGTGTCGCCCTGGGCCGCCAGGATCATGCCGATCAGGCCGCCCATGGAGGTGCCGACCCAGTCCAGGCTCTCCACATCCAGGCGCGCGATCAGGGCCGCCATGTCGGCCAGATACTGGGGGTAGCCGTAGAGGTCGGGATTGGCCAGCGTGCCGCTCTTGCCGCGGCCCACCACGTCGGGACACACGACGCGGGCGCCCAGGCTGTCCGCCAAATCCGCCGCCAGCACGTCGAAGTCGCGGCCGTTGCGGGTCAGGCCATGGCAGCAAACGATGGTGCGTCCGGGGCGCACACCTTCCGGACTCCACTGCGTGTAGGCCAGGCGGTGGAAGCCCAGGGCGGAGAGACCCCGAAGGGTATGTTCGGTCATGGTCGCCATGGGCAAAGCGATACCATGGGCCCCGGCCCGGGGAAAGCCCACCCTTGGCCAGCAGCGGCGCCATGACCATATGCCGCCCGCGACCGATCGTTCCGGGTAGGACCGTGGAGGGGCGTTCATCGCGGCCGGGCCATTTAGGATCTGTCGCGCCGCCCCCGCCCCCGGTTACACTGGTCGCCCACGGAAGGCATGGGGGATACCGGCTTGGCCAGCGCGGGGGGCGACGAGAAGGCGCCCATCATCATCAAGAAGGTGAACAAGGGCGGCGACGGGCACCACGGCGGCGCCTGGAAGGTGGCGTACGCCGACTTCGTCACCGCCATGATGGCCTTCTTCCTGCTGCTGTGGCTGCTGAGCGTGACCACGGCGGAGCAGAAGCTGGGCCTGGCCGACTATTTCAGCCCCGCCACCCCGTCCAAGCAGGAAAGCGGCGCCGGCGGCGTGCTGGGCGGCAAGACCATCACGGTCAACGGTGCCGCCATGAACAACAGCTCCCCCACCTCGGTGGCGGTGCCGCTGCCCTCCCGTCCCCAGGCCTCCAACGCCTTCCAGTCGGTGGAGGATGCCACGGACGAGGCCCAGGGCAAGCCGGACGGCAAGGATGAGAAGACCAGCGGCACCACCGACAACAACGGCGGGCGCAGCGACGGCAGCAAGTCGGGCGACGGCCGGCTGGACATGGACCAGAACGGCGACGGCAAGGTGGACGAGCAGGAGCTGAAGCAGGCCCTGGCCCAGCATGAGGACCAGCAGTTCAAGGAAATCGAGAAAGAGGTCCGCCAGGCCATCCAGCAGGTGCCGGAGCTGAAGGCCCTGCAGCAGAACGTCATCATGCAGCGCACCCCGGAGGGGGAGCGGCTGAACCTGGTGGACCAGGATGGCTATTCCATGTTCCCGTCCGGCAGCGCCAAGATGAACACGCAGACGGCCCAGCTTCTGTCGCTGGTGGCGCAGGCGGTGGCCAAGCTGCCGAACAAGGTGTCCATCACCGGCCACACCGACAACACGCCCTTCGCCAACAACGGCAGCGGCAACTACGGCAACTGGGAACTGTCGTCGGACCGCGCCAATGCCAGCCGACGCGCCCTGGCCGCCGCGGGCGTGGCCGAGGACCGCATCGCCTCCGTCGTGGGGCTGGCCGACCGCGACCCGCTCTTCCCTGAGGATCCCAAGTCGCCGCGCAACCGGCGCATCAGCATCACCGTGCTGCGCGAACATCCCCTGACGGAAACGGCCACGCCACGGGGCGCGGCCACCACGCCCTCAGGCGCCCCCACCACCCCGGCCGGCCAGCCCGTGCCGCCCCCGCCCCCCTCGGTCACCAGCCGGCCGGAAGGCGGCGGACACTGAAGAACACGGTTACCCCCAAAGGGAATGCCTCTGGTATGGCCTTACATCTCCCGGTAAAGTTCATCCTGTCCACGACATCGGATATCGTTTTGGCCGGCATGGTTCTTGAGTAGGCCCAGTATTCGCTCCCTTGCCCTCGGGGCGATGTCCCAGGGGCCCTGACCGTTCACGAAAGGCGCGGATGTCCGTCATCCCCCCCCATTCCCGGCCGTTGCAGCAATTCTACCGCTCCGGCCCCATGCCCTGCCCCTATCTGCCCGGGCGCATGGAGCGCAAGCTGTTCACCCGCCTGGTGGGTCAGCAGGCCAGCGGGGTCAATTCCGCCCTGTCCCGCGCCGGTTTCCGCCGCAGCCACGACATCGTCTATCGCCCCGTCTGCAGCGGCTGCGCCGCGTGCGTGCCCGTTCGCATCCCCGTCGCCACCTTCAGCCCCAACAAGACCATGCGCAAGGTCATGCGCGCCAATGCCGACCTGGTGGCGGGCGTTCAGCCGGCCAGCGCCACGGCGGAACAGTTCCAGGTCTTCGCCAGCTACCAGGCCGCGCGGCACAGCGACAGCGACATGAGCCGCATGGGCATGACCGACTATGCCGCCATGATCGAGGAAGGCCAGGTCGACAGCCGGCTGTACACCCTGCGCGACGGCGGCGGCACCCTGATGGGCGCGATTCTGACCGACCGGCTGGATGACGGCTTTTCGGCCGTCTACAGCTTCTACAATCCCGACATGCCGGAACGCAGCCTGGGCACCCACCTGATCCTGACCCTGGTGGATCAAGCCCGCCGTGAGGGCCTGCCCCACGTCTATCTCGGCTACTGGATCGAGGGTAGCCGCAAGATGGACTACAAGCGGCGCTTCCAGCCGCTGGAGGCCTTGGGCCGGGACGGCTGGCTGCCGCTGGATCCCGCGTCCTGACAGCGGTTTTTTGCCATCACACGCCGTCACATTTCCAAAATTCATTGCACAATGCAAAAGCCTCTTTCATTGAGCAAGAGGCTCCCATCGAAACGCGAGTCGGCAGCGCCATATCGCCGCTGAATTAACGGCATGTATATTGCTGTGTTGCGATATGCTTGATAGCGGTACCCATGGGGGGTGCCGCGCCAGGATCTTGAGAAAAGGGTGCCTGCGTTCCATGCGTGCGGTCAGCGGTTTCATCCGCCCTGCGTTCCTGGCCTTGGTTCTGGCGTTGCCGGCGGTGAAGTCGGCGATGGCGCTGAACATCGCCGTGAAGGGGGTGGTGGAGTCCAACTGTTTCGTGTCCGTTTCCACCGGCGATACCAGCCTGTCGACGGACGGCGGCAACGTCATGCTGGGTGACCTGGGTGAGCACTGCAACGAGTCCGCCGGCTACACCGTGGTGCTGTCGTCCAACAACGGCGGCGCCCTTGTCGACGCCAGCGGCAACAAGATCCCCTACACCATCTCTTACGACCAAGTGGATGGCCGCCCGCTGAGCGAGCCGCAGGTGATCAACCGCCTGGATCCGCAGACGGATCTGCGCACCGGCAGCATCCTGCTGAGCCTGCCGCGCCAGACGGTGCGTCATGGCGGCTTTTTCAGCGATACCGTCACGATCACGGTTCGCGCCCGTTAAGGCTGGCCAAGCCGCCGCCATCCCACCAGCCGGGGCAGCGCCAGGAGGCCGACCCAGTCCGTGGCCACATGCACGGCGACGGGGACCAGAAGATTGCCCGCCGCCAGGTAGACCAGGGACAGGAACACCCCCGCCATCATCGTGGCCGCGACCCCGCGCCATCCGAGATACAGATGCGCCAGACCGAACACCAGGGCTGAGGCGGCCATGCCCAAGGGCGCATCCCCCACCGCCAGGGTGATCAGCAGGGGGAGCAGCAGGCGGAACGTCGCCTCTTCGGTCAGGCCGGCGTTCAGCGACAGGACGGCTGCCCAAGCCCCCTCCGCGCCATCGCGCGGCAGCAAGGCCTCGACATCGCCGAACACAGCCGGCAGAAGCCGTCCCCGCTCCCGACAGGCGACCGCCACCACGACCACCGCGCAGGCCGCGACGGCCACCGTGGCGGCGGCGACCAGCACCGTGGCCCCCATGGCCCGTGCCGGGGCCGCCAGCGAGTCGAACTCCGGCGGCAGGTCCCAGAGCTGGCGCAGGCGCCCCAGCAGGGCCAGCGCCCCCAGCGTGCCGCCGCCGAACAGCAGCAGGCTGGTCATCACCCATTTCCTGAAGAAAGCGCGGCGCGCGCTCCCTTCCCCACCGGACCTGAAGGCGGCGAAGGCGCAGGCGTGCCACGGTGTCCAGACTGCAACCAGCGCCAGCACCACGAAAAGCAGGAAGACGGCCATCCGCTGTCCCCGATTCAGGCAGCCGGCGGCGAGAGGCCGGCGGAGACGGAAGCGCGGGGCCAGATGGATGTTCCTCCAGGCCCGTATGCGCCGCGACGGCACCTGGCGCTTGGGGGTTGTGTCCGCGCCCGCTTTGCCGCACAGTGTGGGCAAAATGGTACCGTTAACATAAAAATGTTAACGCTAACGGGAGGGACATCCATGCGGGCAGTCTGGTTCGCCGCCGCCTTGGCTATTCAGCCATGGCTTATCCAATCATGTCTTGCCGCCACGCCACCGGCCATCGCCGGCTCTCCGGGCTTGACCGTCAGCCCGAACGAGACCCTGGAGATGCAGGGCCTCAGCGTCATCGTCGACCAGATGCACTTCCATCCGGTATTCCGCGACGAAAAGAACGCCGGCATCCAGATCGTGCTGCATGGCGAGCGTATCGCCACCGACGGCGCCGTGCGCCTGAACCCCACGCCGGAACAGTGGGACCCCGTCCCCGCCTTCGTGAAACGTGAGCGCGGCCCCGGCCCCGACCAGCTGACGGTGTACAGCAACTTCCCCGAACAGGGCTTCAGCTACCGCCTGGTCATCACGCCGGAGGGCACCGGCTTCCGCGTGGCGGTGAACATGGATCAGCCGCTGCCGGCGGAGTATGTCGGCAAGGCCGCCTTCAGCCTGGACTTCCTGCCCACCAGCTATTTCGGCAAGACCTATGTGCTGGGGGACAGTTCGGGCCTGTTCCCGCGCAATCCCGCCGGCCCCATGGCCAAGGACGGCTCGGGCGACCCGCTGCCGCTGGCCTCGGGCGGGTCTTCCATCGTGCTGGCGCCGGAGGATCCCCTGACGCGGGTGGCCATCACGTCCGACACGTCGCCCCTGGCGCTGTACGACGCCCGCAACCGGGCGCAGAATGGCTGGTTCGTGGTGCGCGCCTTGATCCCGGCGGGCAAGACCACGGACGCCATCGTCTGGCATGTCCATCCCAACGTCATCAAGAACTGGGTGCGCGATCCCGTCGTCGCCTTCAACCAGGCGGGCTACACGCCCGACCGGGCCAAGGTCGCGACCGTCGAACTCGACCCGCACATGAAGGCGCCCAAGGACATCCAGCTGGTGCGCATCGGCGCCGACGGCAGCCAGACCGTGGCGTTGAAGGGCACCATCAAGCCCTGGGGCAAGTGGCTGCGCTACGACTACGCCACCTTCGACTTCTCCTCGGTGCGCACGCCCGGCATCTACGCCATCTCCTACGCCGGGCACCTGTTCAATCCCTTCCGCATCGCCCCCGATGCCTACGACCATATCTGGCAGCCGTCCCTGGACACCTATCTGGCGGAGCAGATGGACCACATCGCGGTACGCGAGCAGTACCGGGCGTGGCAGGGCCTGTCCCACATCGACGACGCCCGGCAGGCCGCCCCCAACATCCACCATTTCGACGGATATAAAATGGGCCCGCACCTGGACTCACCCTTCAAGCCGGGGGAGCACATTCCCGGCCTGAACGTGGGCGGGTGGCAGGATGCCGGCGACTATGACATCCAGACCTCCGACAACGCCTGGGTGGTGCGCGACCTGGTGCGGGCGCGGGAACTGTTCGGCATGGACTGGGATGAGGACACCATCGACGAGGCGGCGCGCCAGGTGGAGATCCGCAAGCCCGACGGCATCCCCGACGTGCTGCAGCAGATCCGCCACGGCACCCTGCAGCTGCTGGCGCAGTACAAGGTCTTCGGCCATGCCATCGTCGGCATCATCGAGCCGACCCTGAAGCAGTACACCCACCTGGGCGACGCCGGATCGCAGACCGACCGCCTGATCTATGATCCCAAACTGGGTCCAAACGAGAGCAACGGCACCTATTCCGGTGTGCCCGACGACCGCTGGGCCTTCACCTCCGACGTGCCGGCGGACGATTACCATGTGGCCGGCGCCCTGGCTGCCGCCTCGCGCGTGCTGGGGGAGATCGATCCCGACCTGGCCGCCCAGGCACTGGCCGCCGCCAAGGTGATGTGGGCCAACCAGCAGGATCCCAGCGACCGCCTGGACCGGCCGGAACGGGGTGACTGGAACCCTGCGGATCTCATCGACATGGCCGCCTTTTCCGCCACCGTGGATCTGGTGATCACCACCAAGGGCGCCGATCCGCTGTACACCAACAAGCTGAAGTCCCTGCTGCCCACCATCAAGCAGCGCTTCGCCTTCCTGGGCGGCATGGCGACGTTGGCCCTGCCCTACATGGATGCCGACTACCGCGCGCAGCTGACCCAGGCGGTGACGGAGGCCAAGGCCGCCATCGACGCCGAGGCCGCCAAGACGCCCTTCGGCGTGCCGGTGGCCATGGGCACCTGGGCCGGTTCGGGCCAGGTGGCCGGCTTCGGCACCAACATGTACCTGCTGCACAAGGCCTTCCCCGGCATCATCGGCACCCAGTACACCCTGGACGCCCTGGACTATGTGCTGGGCCGCCACCCGGCGACCAACCTGTCCCTGGTTTCCACCGTGGGCACGGAATCCAAGATGATCGCCTACACCCACAACCGGGCGGATTACTCCACCGTGCCGGGCGCCATGGTGCCGGGCGTGCTGGTCATCAAGCCGGACTTCCCGGAGCAGAAGGTGGCCTGGCCCTTCCTGTGGTTCGAAAACGAATCCACCGTGGCCACCACCACCTCCTACATCCTGGCGGCCAACGCCGGGATCATGGTGACCAAGGGGCAGTAAAACCTTATCGCCCCGCCCAAAATGAAAACGCCGGAGTGGTCGCCACTCCGGCGTTTTTCCTTGGGTCCTGACCGGATGGATCAGAACCGGTTGTTACGCGGGAAGCCGTTGGGTGGCAGCTTGCCCTGGGTGCCGCGCGCGCCGCGCCAGGGTGACAGGTCGGTCTCCACCCGGGTACGATCGCCGGCCCCGCCCATCTTCCACGACAGGCCCTTGGCGCTTTCGAACACGCAGATGTCGGACAGGCTGGCGTCCTTGTACTTCTGCAGGGCGACACCCTTGCCGCGCACCATGACGGGCAGTTCCTCCAGCGCGAAGACCAGCAGTTTGCGGTTGTTGCCGATGACGGCGATGGTGTCGCCCTCCACCGGCACGCAGGCCAGCGCCGTGGCGCCGTCGCCCACGTTCAGCACCTGCTTGCCCGCACGGGTCTGCGCCACCACCTCGTCCGCATCCACCTGGAAGCCGCGGCCGTCGCTGGACGCCACCAGCAGGCGCTTGCCCGGGCGGTAGGGCAGCACGGTGACGATGTCGGCGTCGCCCAGATCGACCATCAGGCGCACCGGCTCGCCAAAGCCGCGGCCGCGCGGCAGGCGGTCGACACCGATGGTGTGGAACTTGCCGGTGCTGGAGAACACCAGCAGCTTGTCCGTCGTCTCGGCATGCAGGACGAAGCGCTCGGCGTCGCCCTCCTTGTACTTGGCCTCCGCCGTCTCGGCGGGCGGCAGGTGGCCCTTCACGGCGCGGATCCAGCCCTTCTCCGACAGGAAGACCGTGACCGACTCACGCTCGATCATGGCCTCCACCGGCACCACCACGTCGGTGGGGGCGTCGCCCACATTGGTACGGCGGGCGCCCAGCTCGGTCGCCTGGCCGAAGCGCTTCTTGGTGGCGGCGACCTCGGCGGCGATGGCCGTCCAGCGCTTGCCGTCGTCGTCCAGCAGGGACAGCAGTTCCGACCGCTCGGCGGTCAGGCTGTCGTGCTCCTTGCGGATCTCCATCTCTTCCAGCTTGCGCAAGGACCGCAGGCGCATGTTCAGGATGGCTTCGGCCTGGACGTCGGTCAGGCCGAAGGCGCGCATCAGCTCGGCCTTGGGTTCATCCTCTTCACGGATGATGCGGATGACCTCATCCAGGTTCAGGTAGGCGATGAGATAGCCGCCCAGCACCTCCAGCCTATGGTCGATCTTGGCCAGGCGGTGGCGGGACCGCCGCACCAGGACCACATTGCGGTGGTCCAGATAGGCGCGCAGCACCTCATGCAGGGTCATGACGCGCGGCACCTGGTCGGCGTCCAGCACGTTCATGTTCAGCGGAATTCTCACTTCCAGGTCGGTGTTGCGGAACAGCTGTTCCATCAGCACCGCCGGGTCGACATTGCGGCTCTTGGGCACCAGCACCAGCCGCACATCCTCCGCCGACTCGTCGCGCACATCCTCCAGCAGGGGCAGCTTACGCTCCATGAGGAGCTCGGCGATCTTCTCCACCAGGCGGGACTTCTGCACCTGGTAGGGGATCTGGGTGACGACGATCTGCCAGGTGCCCTGGGCCAGCTTTTCGCTCTCCCACTTGGCGCGCAGGCGGAAGCCGCCGCGGCCGGTGCGGTAGGCCTCGCGCACGGCATCGCGGCTTTCCACCAGCACGCCGCCGGTGGGGAAGTCGGGGCCGGGCATCAGGGTGACCAGCTCATCCACCGTCACCGGCCGGCGGCGATCTTCCGGCACCAGCAGCTCCCGGTCGATGATCAGGCTGAGGGCGTCGCAGATCTCGCCGGCGTTGTGCGGCGGGATGCTGGTGGCCATGCCCACGGCGATGCCGGCCGAGCCGTTGGCCAGCAGGTTGGGGAAGGCCGACGGCAGCACCACCGGCTCCTCGCCGTCGCCATCGTAGGTGGCGCGGAAATCGACCGCGTCCTCATCGATGCCGTCCAGCAGGGCCTTGGCCACCTCGGTCAGGCGGGCCTCGGTGTATCGCATGGCGGCGGCGTTATCGCCGTCGATGTTGCCGAAATTGCCCTGGCCCTGGACCAAGGGATAACGGGCGGCGAAGTCCTGGGCCAGGCGCACCAGCGCGTCATAGACCGAGGCGTCGCCGTGGGGGTGGAACTTGCCGATGACATCGCCCACCACGCGGGCCGACTTCTTGGGCGGCGTGGTGGGTTCCAGCTTCAGCTGGCTCATGGCGAACAGCAGGCGGCGGTGCACCGGCTTCAGCCCGTCGCGCACATCAGGCAGCGACCGCGACACGATGGTCGACAGGGCGTAGGACAGGTAACGCTCACCCAGCGCATCGGCCAGGGGCTTATCGAGAATCTCGGTGGCATCGGTCATGGTGCGGCGACACTACCAGATATGGTGGGCCGATTGCCAGACATGGTGCAGCCGTAGAAAGGTCACGTTTCCTGCGGCTCCCCCCCATCCGTCCCGGGGATCGAAAGGCCATTTGTGCGCAAGTAACGCTCCACCAGGCGCTGGCGGGCTGGCGGCACCTCGGCATGGCGCTGGGCGAAGACATGCCGTTCCAGGAAATAGCCGGTCAGGCGCAGGCCGGCCGCCACATCCTCCTCCCCGCCGCCCTGGAAGCCCAGGCCGATGAGGAAACCCGGCAAGGGCAGCAGCTTGTCCCGGTAGGGCTCCCCCGCCGAGGCCGACACGGCGCGGCCGGTGCGGGGGCTGACGTAGGCCAGCTGGTCGTTCGGGTTGCCGACGGGCTGGCCGGTGCTGGCGCACTGCGTCAGGTCCAGGCCGAAGCCCGCCTCCTCCAACAGCCCGACCTCCCACCGCACGTAGACGGCGGGCCAAATGTCCAGGTCCAGGGCGGCGAACAGGGCCAGGGTGGCATCATAGAGGCCGGGGTGGGCCTCGCGCTCCGCCAGCATGGCGTCCGTCAAGGCGGTGGCCGCGACGATGGCAGCCAGGCGCAAGGGGTCGTCCAGGTAAAGGCCGGTGGCGGAGCGCACGGGCTCCACCGTCCAGGTGCCCAGCTGATCGGCGGTGCGGGCCCGCCAGCGGGCGGTGAGCTGCGCGCCCGGTTCCAGCGCGCCGCGATAGCGTGACGACTGCCCGCCGTGCAGCACGCCGGCGTGACGGCCATGCTCCCGCGTCAGCATGACCACCAGCGCGGCGGTGTCGCCGAACGGCCGGGCCGAAAGCACGATGGCGTCGTCAGTCCATTCCATGGAAGCTTTCTAGCAGATTGCGCCCCGGACGGTGTATGCCAATGCTCTCGTGCCGTCGTTTAGGCCAACGGTGTCACTGCTGAGTTTTTTAGTATACCCTGCATTAATAACCCTGGAACCGAGCGCCCGCGTGCACAGCCCATCTACTGGCAATCATTGGACTATGAGGGCTGGTTCACCGCGCGGACTGGTCATGGTGCTTGTCACGCCGCCGGTGTTGACATGAACGTGAGCAAGCCCGCCCGTTTGAAGGGTCCCTCCCCCGCCGCTGCACCGGCCTTGAGCGATGGCGAGCGCCTGACGCTGGAGCGGTACAGCCTAGCGGCGGCGGCCAGCAATGAGGGGCTGTACGACTGGGACCTGCGCACCGACCAAGTCTATTACGGTGAGACCTGGAAGGCGCTGCTGGGCTATGCCGAGGATGAGATCGGCACCTCGCCCGACGAATGGCTGAAACGGGTGGACCCGGACGACCTCATCTGGCTGCAGGCCACCCTGGACGCCCAGGCCAGCGCCGGCGGCAAGCCCTTTCAGATCGAATACCGCATCACCCACCGCAACGGCCATGTGCTGTGGATGATGTGCCGCGGCATCGTCGTGCTGGACGATGAGGGGGAGCCGATCCGCATCGTCGGCGCCCAGCGCGACATCACCGACCGCAAGAACGCCGAGGAACAGCTGCGCCTGAGCGAGGAGCGTTATGCCCTGGCCGCCCAGGGCGCCAACGACGGGCTGTGGGACTGGCACGTGGCCTCGGACCAGCTCTACTGCTCCCCCCGCTGGACGGCCATGCTGGGCATCGGCGGCGGGGCGCGCACCAGCACCATGGAGGACTGGTACGCCCAGATCGACGGCGAGGACCGCCCCCGCCTGCGCGCGGCGGTGGACACCCACCTGGCCGGCGGCAGCGCGCACCTGGAGGAAGAGGTGCGCACCCGCCACGCCGGCGGGGCGGAGCTGTGGGTGCTGATCCGCGGCGTGGCCATCCGCGATGAGGAGGGCGAGGCCATCCGCATGGCGGGCTCCATGACCGACATCACGGCGCGCAAGCGGGCGGAACAGCAGTTGCTGTTCGACGCCTTCCACGACGGTCTGACCCGCCTGCCCAACCGCATGCTGCTGCTCGACCGCATCGGCCAGGCGCTGGGCCGCCGGCGACGGCCGGAAGAGGCGCAGTTCGCCGTGATGATCTTCGACATCGATCACTTTAAGACGGTGAACGACAGCCTGGGCCCCCTGGTGGGGGATGAGGTGCTGTGCGCCGTCGGCCAGCGGCTGGACGGCGCCCGCCGCAGCGGCGACACCGTGGCCCGCCTGTCCGCTGACGAGTACGGCGTGCTGATGGACGGCGTGCTGGACGTGAAGGCGGCGGTGGACGCGGCCGAGCGCCTGGCGTCAGCGGTGGCCGAGCCCCTGACCCTGTCCAACGGGCAGGAGGTGGTGATGAACGTCACCGCCGGCATCGCCCTGTCCGGCTCCGGCTACGCGTCAGCCGGCGACATGCTGCGCGACGCGGGTCTGGCCATGTTCCGCGCCAAGACCAGCGGCCGCAACCGGGTGGAGATGTTCGACGACGCGCTGCGCGAGCGCGCGCTGACCCGCCTCCGCCTGGAATCGGATCTGCGCCACGCCATCGAGGGCCGGCAGTTCCGCCTGTTCTACCAGCCCATCGTGCGCCTGGCGGACGGCTCGGTGGCGGGGTTCGAGGCGCTGATGCGCTGGTTCCATCCCGAGCGCGGCATGATCCCGCCCAGCGACTTCGTCCACCTGGCGGAGGAAACGGGCCTGATCCTGAAGATGGGCCGCTGGGCCCTGGTGGAGGCCACGCGCCAGTTGGCGGAGTGGCAGGGCCGCTTCAGCCCCGACCTGTTCATGAGCGTCAACGTCTCCGGCCGCCAGCTCATGGAGGACGACCTGGTGGCGGCGGTGACGGAGACGCTGGACACCCACCGCATCACCCCCGGCACGCTGAAGCTGGAGATCACCGAAAGCCTGCTGCTGGACGACCCCGGCCGCTGCCTGGGCATCATGGAGGCCTTGAAGCGCAAGGACGTGAAGCTGTCGCTGGACGACTTCGGCACCGGCTTCTCCTCGCTCAGCTACCTGCACCGCTATCCCATCGGCACCCTGAAGATCGACCGCAGCTTCGTGCGCGCCGCCGGCGAAAGCGACCGCCGCAGCGCCATCGCCCGCATCATCACCCTGCTGGCCCAGGCCCTGGACCTGGAGGTCATCGCCGAGGGCATCGAGAAGGAGGCCGAGGCCGACTTCCTGCGCGGCCTGCACTGCCAGTTCGGCCAAGGCTTCCACTTCGCCCCGCCCCTGCCCAAGGAGGCCGTGGAAGACCTGATGGACGCGCGCCGCCGCAGCCGTGAAGTGCTGGAGGGCTTGTCTGCGCTCCGGGGGCTGCCACCCAAGGGGCGGTGAGCGCCCAAGGTGACAATGCGGAACCGCCAAAGGTGAGCATGAAAGTCTATTTTGAAATAGCGCCTTCCCCCGATGAGGAGCAGGAGCCTCAAAAGCCGGGGTTTAACGCCCTCATACATGAGGTCTGCGTCGGTCGTGGATGGTGCGGAAGCGTAGTTGACGATCAACCGCGTCATGTCAGCATGTTCATTCCGGAAAGTGGCCCGGTGACAGCCGATCAATTCGTCGACTGGCTATTTTTGGCCGAGGGTATAGACCTGTTGGAAGATGTGTCGAAATGGCAGCCGCATAAAGATGCGCTTCGCGACATATTCATCCGCCACATGGGCGCTGATGTCGTAGATGCCCACAAACTTAAGTGGGACTTCAGCTAACACATTGTTGCGTCAATCACCCTATTCCGGCGGACACCCCCGCTTTTGAAGCCGCAGCCGTCAAGTGCTGGAAGGACTGTCGGCGCTCCGGGGGCTGCCGCCCAAGGCGCGGTGAGCTTGGATCAGCTTGCGCGGCGGTAGTGCTTATTGCTTGGTCAAACGCTGCTTCCGTCGGTTTAGTGCCTGCTTCATCCGTGCAGCAATATCCATTGACGGGTGTAGAATGTTGAGAATTTCCAGACGGTCACGCACCTCTTGGAAGCGATAGACGATCAAATGCCTGCCAACGTTGTAGACCAGAAATGGCCCGGGAACATCGGCACGGCGGCGCCCCAGTTGTGGGTTGCGCGCCAATTTTTCAAACGCCAGGAATAGCGCTCGAATATAAGATTCCGCCTGGGCATCGCCCCATTCCCGGGCGGTGTAGTCCTCGATTTCGACTAGATCCAATCCCGCTTCATGGGAAAGGACATAGCTCTGCTTCGTCATCGGGAAGACTGGCCTTCCCGGCGAGCACGGCCTTCTGCAAGCAGGCTTTCGACAGATGCGTCCGAGAGATCATCTTCATCCAACTGCTGTGCACTCAAGACCAGGTAGTCACCCAATAGCTTACGGGCCTGTTCTGCCTGGCGCTTTTGGTCTTCGCGGATTAAATGTCTGATGTATTCGCTGGCGCTGTACTGGCCCTCTGCCGCCTGTTTTTCGACATACGCTCGCATTGCCTCTGGCATGGAAACGTTCAGGGTGCTCATCTCAAGGCCGCTCCTTCCAGATCCAACAGCGCCATGGTACGATATGGCCAAAATTTGTCAAATTTTGGCGCCCGATCGAATCGCAATCCGGGCTCCTGTCCCTTTCCTTTGTTCGCGCATCGTGCAGCAGCCGACGCCCAGGCGCACTGTTTGGGACCAGCCGGGCGGCGCTATTTCTGAAGGCGTCGCCGCATGTCCTGGTAGGCGGCGGCGATCAGCGCCGTGAGCGCCGCGGTGTCGTGCCTTTGGCCCCAGCGCAGCTTCACATGGCGCATGCGCTTGCCGGTGCCCTGCAACAGGCTGGCGGGATCGTCCAGGTCGGCGCCATGGAAGAAGCCCACGCTGGCATGCGCGGTGTAGGCGCCGACGTAGGCGAAGGCCGCGTCACCCACGCATGCCGTGGGTTGGCGGTCGTGGATCAGTTCCCGCACATCGTCACCGCAGCCGCGCAGCGCCTCGAACCACGGCTGGATCATCAGGCGCAGGGGATCACCTTGGGCGAACCAGGCGTCGACCTCGGGATCGCGCCGCACGGCGCCCGGCAGGAGGAAGAGAGCGTCCATGGGCGCAGTTTGGCAGGCCGGCTGGAAATGTCGAGGCGGGCACGCCGGCGGCCCCGCTTTCACCCCCATTGCATCGACAACCATGTTTATTCATAACTGTTAACGTCAATAAACAATGGAGATGGGGATGGACACGGTGGGCACCATGGATCGGCGGATGCTTTTGCAGGCCGCGGCGACGGCCGGCATCGCCGGGGCGATCGTGGCGGATCGCGCGGAGGCCGCCGCCCCGGCAGCGCCCCCGACCCCGCTCAGCACCGTGCCCCTGCAACTGCCCGCCACGGAATTCACCTATGAGGCGGTGGTGGACCTGGAGCCCATGATCACCCTGGGCCGGTCCCCGCTGGGGGAACGGCGCATGGTGCCCATCACCGGTGGCATGTTCCAGGGGCCGCGCATCAAGGGCACGGTTCTGGGCGGCGGCGCCGACCGGCAGCTGGTCCGGTCCGACGGCGTGCTGCTGCTGAACGCCCTCTATGAGTTGAAGACGGATGACGGCGCCATCATCACCGTGAACAACCGGGCGCTCATCGACACGCCGCCGGGCCAGCCCCCCTACGCGTACTCCGTCCTGGAGTTTACTGCCCCGGAAGGGCCGCACGCCTGGCTGAACCGCGGCATCTTCGTCGGCACCGTGCATGGCCTGCCGCCCGAGCGGCACGCCGTCCTGATCCGCGTCTACAAGGTCGTCTGAGCGGCCCCCGTCCCGCTCAAGTCTTCCAGGATGGGGCAGTCGGGGCGGTCGTCGCCGGCGCAGCAATGGGCCAGGTGGCGCAGCGTGTCGGCCATGGCCTGCATCTCGCGGATGCGGGTGTCCAGGTCGGCCAGGTGGCGTTGGGCGATGGCCTTGACCTCTCGGCTGGAACGCTCGCGGTCGCGCCACAGGGACAGCAGCTGGGCGATCTCCGCCATGTCGAAGCCCAGGCTGCGTGCCCGCTTGATGAAGCGCAGCTCATTGATCTCGCGGGCGTCGTATTCGCGGTAATTGCCCTCCGACCGGCTGGAGGGACGTACCAGGCCAACCTCGTCGTAATAGCGGATCATCTTGACGCTGACGCCGGATGCCTTGGAGGCTTGGCCGATGTTCATGACGCACGGTCCCCATTGAAGGTCGTCAGGGCGGTGCTCATGGCCGCCACCACGGGCGCCCAGTCCCCCAGCGTCGCCTGGCGGAACAGGCGCATGCTGGGGTACCAGGGCGTGTCCGCCCGCTGGTCCATCCAGCGCCAGTCCGCGTCGGTGATCACCATGGTCCATACCGGGCGGCCCAGGGCGCCCGCGACATGGGCCGGGCCGGTGTCCGGGGTGATCACCAGGTCCAGCAGGGTCATGATGGCGGCGGTGTCCGCCCAGTCGCGCACCTCCGGCGCCAGGTCCAGCAGGTTGGGCGGCGGCGTCAGCCCATCGACGGCGCCCCTGCCCTCCGGCCGCTGCAGGCCGATGAAGGTCACGTCGGGATGTGCCTCCAGCAGGGGCAGCAGCGCCCGCAGGCCCGGTGAGCGCCACGCATCGACGGGGAACTGGGGATTGCCCGCCCACAGCAGGCCCACCCGGTGGCCGGGCACGTCCGCCAGGCGCGCCCGCCACGCCGCCACCCGCTCCGGCGCCGCGCTCAGATAGGGGCCATTCCACGGGATGGTGTCCACCGTCAGGCCCAGGGCCTCCGGCAGATCCATCATGGCGATCTGATAATCGGGCGCCAGCGGCAAGGGCTGGCCGCGCAGCACCACGTCCCCCGGCCGCTGGCCGGGCCATAGCGCGGGTGGCCAGAGCACCGAGAGCGCGTGCGGGGATTCGAACAGCAGCCGCCCCACCCGGGCCGCCGCCTGGGGCAGCAGGCGCAGCATGCTGATGGTGTCGCCGGCGCCCTGCTCGTCCCAAACCACCAGGCTCTTGCCGGGAAGGGCGCGGCCGTCCCACTCAGGCACACCCTGGTGGCGCCGCGGCAGGGGCGTCAGATGCCAGCGCCGGCGATACAGGGGAAAGCCAGCGCGGTAATCGCCCAGGCGCAGATGGCAGTGCGCCATGCTCATGGCCAACTCTGGATCATCCGGTGTCAGGGCCAGTTGGCGGGCGCCGACCTTCAGCGCGTCGGCCGTATACCCCTGGTAACGCAGCGCGCGGGCCAGGATGCCGTAGGGCTCCGGCCGGGTGGGATGGGCGGCGATCAGGCCGCGCGCCATCTCGGCCGCCACCGCCATTTCCCCGTTTGCCGCATGCAGCTCCGCCCGGCTGGCCGCCGCCTCGAACAAACCGGGGCGCAGCCGCAGGGCATGGTCCAGCAGGCGGGCGGCCTCGGCCTCATGACCGCCCCGCTGGCGCAGCAGATCCCCCAGATTGACCAGCGCCACCACCTCATCCGGCGCCACTGCCAGGACGGCACGGAAGGCGGCCTCCGCCTCTTCCTTCCTGTCCAGGCGCAGCAGGCAGCGGCCGAGGCCCAGCTGGGCCTCCGCCACCTGGTAGGGCAAGCGGGTGAGCAGCCGGTAGGTGTCGGCGGCCTCCTCCACCCGGCCCAGATCCTCCAGGATCTGGGCGCGGGCCAGGTGCGCCGGGCCATGGCGCGGCGCCAGGGCCACGACCTGGCCATAGGTCGCCAGGGCGGCCAACCGATCGCCCCGCTGGCGCTGGGCCTGGGCCAGGTTGGCGCGATAGTCGACATTGCCGCCGTCCAGCGCGATGGCCTGGGCAATCAGGCCCTCACCCGCCACAGCACGGCCGGTCTGGACGAACAGCACGCCTTGCAGGTGCAAGGCGTCGGCGCAGTCCGGCATGGCGCGTAGGATCTGGCCGTACAAGTCCTCCGCCTGATCCAGGCGGCCGGACTGGTGATGGTCCAGGGCCACGGCCAAGACCTCTCCCACGGTGGGCATGCGTCGCTTTCCTACGTCATCCAGAGGCTGAAACCGTACACCAGGCGCCTGGTCCGAAGCACGCGCCTCCGGCGGACCGTCACGAACCGGGCACCTGGAAGCGGCGCAGGCGCAGGGCATTGGTCAGCACGCTGACGCTGGACAGCGCCATGGCGCCGGCTGCCACCATGGGCGACAGCAGCCAGCCGGTGATGGGGTAGAGCAGCCCGGCGGCCAGGGGGATCAGCACGACGTTGTAGCCGAAGGCCCAGGCCAGGTTCTGGCGGATGTTGCCCAGCACGGCGCGGCTGAGGGCGATGGCCGTGGCCACCCCGCGCACGTCGCCCCGCACCAGCACCACGTCGGCCGCCTCGATGGCGATGTCGGTGCCCGCGCCCATGGCCAGGCCGACGTCCGCCGTCGCCAGGGCCGGGGCATCGTTCACCCCATCGCCGGCGAAGGCGACGCGGCCGTAGCGCCGTTGCAATTCCGTCACCGCCGCCACCTTGCCCTCCGGCAGCACCTCGGCCGCCACCTCATCGATGCCCAGCGTCTTGGCCACGGCCTCCGCCGTGCGGCGGTTGTCGCCGGTGACCATGACGACCGTCAGGCCGGCGCCGTGCAGCGTGCGCACCACCTCGGCCGCCTCGGGCTTCACCGGATCGGCCACGGCCAGGATGGCGGCCAGCCGGCCGTCGATGGCGGCGTAGAGCGGGCTCTTGCCCTCCCCGCCCAGCCGGGCGGCGGCCTCCGCCACCGGCGCCACGCCGATGCCCAGGCGGGTCATGTAGCGGTCGGCGCCCACCGCCACCACCCGGCCCTCGACTCGGCCTTGCGCGCCATAGCCGGGTTCCGCCTGGAAGCTCTCCACCACCGGCAGGGTGAGGCCGCGCGCCCGGGCCCCGACCACGATGGCCTGGGCGATGGGATGCTCGGACCGCCCCTCGACCGCCGCCACCAGGCGCAGCACCTCGTCCTCGGCAAACCCCTCCACCACCGCCAGGTCGGTCAGCGCCGGCTGCCCCAGGGTCAGGGTGCCGGTCTTGTCGAAGGCCACGGCGCGCACGTCGCGCAGGCCCTGCAAGGCGTCGCCCTGGCGGAACAGGATGCCCAGCTCCGCCGCCTTGCCCGTGCCCACCATGATGGAGGTGGGTGTCGCCAGGCCCATGGCGCAGGGGCAGGCGATGATCAGCACCGCCACGGCGTTGACCAGGGCGTAGCTGAGCTGCGGCCCCGGCCCGAAGAAGTACCAGGCGGCGAAGGTTAGCAGCGCCGCCGCCATGACCGCCGGCACGAACCAGGCCGTCACCTGGTCCACCGCCGCCTGGATGGGCAGCTTGGCGCCCTGCGCCGTCTCCACCATGCGCACGATCTGGGACAGCAGGGTGGCCGCCCCCACCTTCTCCGCCCGGAAGCGGAAGGACCCGGTCTTGTTGACCGTGCCGCCGACGACCGACGCGCCGGGCCCCTTCTCCACCGGCAGCGGCTCCCCGGTGATCATACTTTCATCGACAAAGGACGACCCGTCCAGCACGCCGCCGTCCACCGGCACGCGCTCACCGGGGCGCACCAGGACGATGTCGCCCACCACCACGCTCGCGATGGGCAGTTCCAGGGTCTGGCCGCTCCGCTCCACCCGCGCCGTCTTGGCCTGCAGGGTCAGCAGGCGCTTGATGGCCTCGCTGGTTCGGCCCTTGGCCCGCGCTTCGAACAGGCGGCCCACCAGGATCAGGGTGACGATGACGGCCGCCGCCTCGAAATAGACGTTGTCGGTGCCGGCGGGCAACAGATGCGGCGCGACCGTGGCCACGGTGGAATAGAGGAAGGCGGCACCCGCCCCCAGCACGACCAGGGAATTCATGTCCGGCGTGGCGCGTACCAGATTGGGCACACCCTTGGCGAAGAAGCGGCCGCCGGGTACGGCCAGGACGAAGGCCGCCAGCGCCAGGCTGACCCAGCGCCACGGCTGTTCCCCCACCGCGCCCGCCAGCCAATGGTGGACCCCTGGAATGAAGTGCCGCGCCATCTCCACCGCGAACAGGGGCACGGTGGCGATGGCGGCGAGCGCCACGGCCCGCTTCAGGGCATTGATCTCCGCCGCCCGCGCCTCCCGTTCCCGGTCCGTCTGCGCGGCCGCGTCCTCCTGCACCAGGGGCTTGGCCTCATAGCCGATCCTGGTGGCCGCACCCGCCACGGCCGCGACATCGGCGCCATCGACCAGCACCACGCTGGCCCGCTCCGTCGCCAGGTTCACGGTGGCCTGCACCACGCCCGGCGCCGCGCGCAACGCCTTCTCCACCCGCGCCACACAGCCGGCGCAGGTCACGCCCTGGATGGCGAGCTCTACGGTGTGGGTGCCGGCGTCATAACCGGCCTTGGCGATGGCCTCGATCACGTCAGGCAGGCGCCCGCCCTCGGCCAGTTCCACATGGGCGCGTTCCGCCGCCAGGTTCACGGTGGCGGCGGCCACGCCCGGCACGGCGGCGATCGCCTTCTCCACCCGGCGCACGCATCCGGCACAGGTCATGCCGGCTATGGGGATGTCGATGGTACCAGGGGCGGCGGGCGGAACGGCGGCGACATGGGACATTTCAGTCTCCTCGACGAGATGTCCCGTATAGATAGACCCTCCCACGATGGGAGGGTCAAGGGCGGCGGCATGACGGCAGCGCGGGGCTGACGCCCTGTCGTGTCAGGCGTTAAAATCCAGCCCCCACTGGCTGTAGCTGTCGGGCTTCTCCGCCCAGTCCTCGCGCACCTTCACGAACAGCATGACGTGCACGCGGCGGTCCAGGATTTCCTCAAGTTCCACGCGAGCGGCGGCGCCGATTGACTTGATCTTGCTGCCACCCTTGCCCAGCACGATGGCCTTCTGGTTGGGGCGCTGGACGTAGACGATCTGGGAGATTTTGACGGAGCCATCCTCGAACTCCTCCCACGCCTCGGTCTCCACCGCCACGGCGTAGGGCAGTTCCTGGTGCAGCTGCAGGAACAGCTTCTCCCGCGTGATCTCGGCGGCCAGCAGGCGCTGCGGCATGTCGGACAGCTGGTCCTCCGGGAACAGCCAGGGGCCTTCCGGCAGGCGGGCGGCCAGCTTGTCCAGGAAGTCCTTCAGGCCGTCGCCGGTCAGGGCGGAGATCATGAAGATGTCGGTGAACACGCCCGTCTCGTTGAAGCGCGCCGCCAGTTCCAGCAGCCGCTCATAGGGGATCAGGTCGATCTTGTTCAGGATCAGGATGGCCTGGCGCTTGCTGTCCTTCAGGCGCTGGATGATGCCGTTGGTATCATCATCCACGCGGCGCGAGGCGTCGACCAGCACGGCCACCAGGTCCGCCTCCTCCGCCCCCGACCAGGCGGCGGCCACCATGGCGCGCTCCAGCCGCTTCTTGGGCGTGAAGATGCCGGGCAGGTCGACGAACAGGATCTGGGCGCGGTCGTGCATGCCGATGCCCAGCACGCGGGAGCGGGTGGTCTGCACCTTGGGGCTGACGATGGACACCTTGCTGCCCACCGCCGCGTTCAGCAGGGTGGACTTGCCGGCGTTGGGCGCGCCAACCAGGGCGACGAAACCGCAGCGCATGGGCGCGAGCGGCGTGCCGTCCCCCTCCTCCTCGTCATCCTCATAGTCGTCTTCATCGTCCAGGTACTGGTCTTCACCCTCGGGCGCCTCCTGCGCCTCGTGCTCGGGGCCCGTGGCACCGGCCACCGTGTCCTCATCGGGGGGAAGGCCGTCCTGGCCGTGTTCGACGTCGCTCATCACTCACATCCTCAAAGGGAACGGCGGGCCCGGACACCCTTTGGCATCCGCCCGCCGCCGCATGCGCGGCTTCATGACACAGACCGCGCGCCGGCACCAGCGGCGGCACGGCATCCAAGGATTGCGCAGGCGGCCGGCGCACAGCACCGCCTCGGAAATTTAACAAGGGCTTAGGGGATGCCCGGGCTATAGCTCGACCGCGCCGGCTTCGGCCGGCACACGGTCCCAGTCTACCAGGAGCCCGCTTCGATGTCCCTGCCGCACCGCCTGGCCCCGCGTCAACTGGCGCTCGCCGCCGCGCTCGCCTCAGCTGTCATTCTTCCCGCCCAGGCCCGCGACCTGGACATCGAGGCGCACCGCGGCGGCCGCGCCCTGTGGCCGGAGAACACGCTGCAGTCCTTCGCCCACGCCCTGTCGCTGGGCGTGACCACCTTGGAGATGGACATGAACATCACCAAGGACGGCACCGTCATCATTTCGCATGAGCGGCACCTGAACCCCGACCTGGCCAAGGGGCCGGACGGCGCCTACGTCACCGCCCCCACCCCGGCCTTCTTCAGCCTGACGCTGGAGCAGATCAAGAAGTACGACGTCGGCCAGCTGCGCCCGGGCAGCGCCTATGGCAGCCACTTCCCCGACCAGCGCCCCATTCCCGGCACGCCCATCCCCACCCTGAAAGAGGTCATCGACCTGGTGAAGCGGTCGGGCAACAAGACCGTGAAGATGAACATCGAGACCAAGATCGACCCCAGCCATCCCGAGGACAGCCCCACGCCGGAGGTCTTCGTGGACACAGTGCTGGCCGTGCTGAAGGCCGAGAAGTTCGAGGACCGGGTGATGATCCAGTCCTTCGACTGGCGCACCCTGCAGGTGGTGCAGCAAAAGGCCCCCGCCATTCCCACCGTTTACCTGACGGAGCAGGATCCGCGCGAGCCCTCGGTCAGCCTGACCGCCAAGCTGCCCTGGACTGCCGGCTTCGACCCCGTGGACCACGGCGGCAGCGTGCCCAAGGCGGTGAAGGCGGCCGGCGGCAAGGTCTGGTCGCCGCTCCACACCGACATCGACGCCGGCTTGGTGCAGGAAGCGCACAGCCTGGGCCTGACCGTCATCCCCTGGACGGTGAACAAGGCGGAGGACATGGCCAAGCTGATCGACATGGGCGTGGACGGCATCATCTCCGACCAGCCGGTGCTGCTGCGCGAGGCGGCCGCCGCCAAGGGCATCGCCCTGCCCAAGGCCTTCCCCGTCGAGGCCGTGCCGGGCAAGAAGCACTGAGCTAGGCCCCTCTCTCCCCTCTTTCCGCCACGCCCCGGCCGGGTTCTCCCGCCGGGGCGTTTTCTTTTCAGCTTCCTCTTGTCGGTTTCATATCGTTCGCTATATCGTACGATATGTTTTCCGATCAAACGACATCCCATCCCCCTTACCTGGCCATGGGCGGGCGCGGCGGGTGGCATCATTGGAAGCACGGCGGCGGTTTCAGCGGGGGCGGCGGCTTCTGGGGCGGTGGCGGGGGCGGCATGCCTGGCAGCCGCAAGCTGTCGTCCGCCGACCTGGAACTGCTGCTGCTGGCGCTGCTGGAGCGCAAGCCGGCCCATGGCTATGAGTTGATCCGCGCCGTGGAAGAACAGTCCGGCGGCTTCTACACCCCCAGCCCCGGCGTCATTTACCCGGCGCTGACCTTCCTGGCGGAGATCGGCTACGCGGCAGCGGAGCCGGAGGGCAACCGCAAGCTCTACCGCATCACCGACAGCGGACGCGCCCACCTGGAGGGCCACCGCGGCACGGCCGTCGCCATCCTGGAGGGCCTGCGCCGCATCGGCGGCCGGATGGAGCAGGTGCGCGAGGCCTTCGCCGGCGTCACCGACGCCGATCCCGCGGCGTCCGAAGATCTGCACCAGGCGCGCCACGCCCTGAAATCCGCCCTTTACGGCAAGCGCGGCTGCGATGCCGCCGAGGCCCGGCGCCTGGCCGCCATCCTGCGGCGCGCCACGGCGGAGATTCTGACTCCCTCCTCCTTGAATGACGACGGGGCAACCGTCCCCGCCTCTCAACCCGACAGACCTGACCTAGGTGACCGAATGACCGACACCCCCCGCCACCAGATCGGCCGTATGCGCTTCGACACCCGTCGGCGCACATTGACCGTGACCAGCGTGGCGCACCTGACGCCCAAGATGCTGCGCGTCGTCCTGACCTCGCCGGAGTTGGCGGACTTCGACAGCCGCGGCGCCGATGACCATATCAAGCTGTTCTTCTCCGGCCCGGATGGCCAGCCGTTGATGCGCGACTACACCCCCCGCGCCTTCAGCCAGGCGGACCGCACCCTGACCCTGGACTTCGCCCTGCATGACGCCGGCCCGGCCACGGCCTGGGCCCTGGGCGCCAAGGTGGGCGACACGCTGGAGATCGGCGGCCCGCGCGGCTCCATGATCGTGCCGGATGATTTCGACTGGTACCTGCTGGTCGCCGACGAGACGGGCCTGCCCGCCATCGGCCGCCGGCTGGAGGAGCTGCGCCCGGGCGTACCGGTCCACACCGTGGTGGCCGTCGACAGCGCCGCGGAGATTCAGGCTATCGAGACCAAGGCGCGCTGGACCGCCCACTGGGTCACCCGCGACAGCCAGGGCACGGACGACGCCGCCACCCTGCGCCGGGCGGTCGAGGGTATCCAGTTGCCGCCAGGCGACGGCTATGTCTGGATCGCCGCCGAGGCCACCGTGGCCAAGGCCCTGCGCGCCTATGTGCTGGAGGACCGCAAGCACCCGGCGCAATGGATGCGGGCGTCCGGCTATTGGCTGCGTGGCGAGGCGGGCGCGCACGAGAACCTTTGAGCTTCAGCCGTAGAGGTCGGTGCGCATGGCGTGATCGTAATGCGCATCGATCGCCTCTGCCTCCGCCGTGCTTTTGCGGGTCATGGCGGCCAGCATCTGGCCCGGCGTCGGCAGGCTGCCGCGCGCCAGCCTTGAGGCCGGGTCCCAAAAGCGGGCCCGGTTCAAGGCCTTGCCGCAGTGGAACAGGACTTCATCCACCGTCACGATGATCGCCGTCTTGGGCGCCTTGCCCCCCTCGGCCAGATCCCTGCGCACGGTGGCGTCATCCGTGACGCGGCCACGCCCATTGAGGCGCAGGAAGACATCGAGGCCGGGGAATAGGAACAGCATGCCCAGGCGGTCGTCCGCCTGAAGGTTGCGCATGGATTCGATGCGGTTGTTTCCCGGCCAGTCGGCGAAGGCCACCGTCTTGGCGTCCAGCACTCGCACGAAGCCGGGCGGCCCGCCACGTGGCGAAGCGTCCAGCCCGCCGTCGCGTCCGTCGCCGCGGCCCGTTGCCAGGCAGAAGAAGGTCGCCTTTTCCAGATATCGGATATGAAAGTCGATCAACTCGGGCATCACCGCTTGGCGGATGTGCTCCGCCGGCGGATCGTACAGCGTGTCCAGGTCCAGGGGATCGTGTCCCAGGGTTTGGGGGGCCATCGGCATCTCCATGATCTCAGTCCAGGCCGCTCTTGCCCGGCGCCCAATAAGCCTTGGCCTTGCGGCGTGAGGCGGCCACACCCCGCTCCTTCAGTGCTCGGGTGATCTGCTGGATGGCAGGCGCCCTGCCCGTCAGCGCGAAATGTGCCGCGTCGCCACCGGCATGCGACAGCGCGTCGACCACCCCCGCCAGGTGGCCCTCGCCGGCAAGGCGGCCGATCAGCATGGCGTCACTCAATCCCACCGCGTCCAGCACGGATCGCGCCTCGGCCAGGTCCGACACCTCGAATACACAGCGGAAGCCGCTGCCCAGCGCCATGCGGCAGGCCAGGGCCACCGCGAACGACGTCTCGTCCCCGAACAGTACCCAAGGGCCCGCGTGATCGGTGAAGTCAAGGGAGCGGCGCGGGCCGAAGAACTGGCAGCCATCGCCAGCCTTCAAGCCGGCCATCCAGCGGCTGCCCGGCCCCCCGCCATGGGCCCCCTCACCATGGGAAAAAGCCAGCAGTTGGGTGGCGCCCCCGGTAACGTCCCAGGACACCGGGGTATATGTGCGGGCGGCCAGGCCCATGCCCATGGCCACCTGTATCTTCTGCCCCGGCGCCCACAGCACGTCCCGCAGCGCCTCCCCCTCCAGCCGGACGCGCCGGAAGCGCGGGGACAGGCGCTCAACCGCCGCCACGCGGGCCGGGCGCATGAACCAGCGCAGCAGGGTCCGCGTCACCGGGCCTGCGGCCACAGGGGTCGCATTCTCCGTCACCCGATCCACATCTTGACTGTCCATCACTCTCTCCCAAGCCCGGCATGTGCGCGGCCTGACTTAGCTAGCCTCTTGGCGGATTGGCGTCATTGGGCAATCATGACAATCAATTTCGAAAATCTGCCAACCCGCATCTGAGGGACCGGAGCCAGGCCCCATGCCCATCCTGAGAGAGCTGCCCTCCAATGATCAGGACTGGCCAGGCGACCTGATGGACCCCGATGACGTGCCCCGGCCCATCGCCGCCTTCGGCATCATCGGCTTCACCAACGGCATCGAACTGGCGCCCCACCGCCACCGCAAGGCGCAGCTGCTGCTGGCCCCGCGCGGCGTCCTGACCTGCGAGGCGGAGAGCGGGCTGTGGCTGGTGCCGCCGAACTGTGCCTTGTGGATCCCTGCGGAGACGCTGCATTCCCTCAAAGTGTCGGGCACGGTCGATGGCTACAACGCCTTCATCGACCCCGCCGTGGCGGCGATCCTGCCGGCGCATTGCTGCACCGTCTCGGCGACGCCACTGCTGACGGCCCTGCTGATGCGGGCGGCCAGCCTGCCGCAGCTCTATCCTGAGGACGGGCCGGACGCCCGCCTGGTCACCGTCCTGCTGGATGAGATCGCGGCGGCGCCGGAGGAACGGCTGCACCTGCCCATGCCCACGGACGCGCGGCTGCGCCGGCTGGTGGCCCTGATGATGGCCGACCCGGGCCAACGCGGCACCATGGAGCAGTGGGCCAAGCGCGTGGGCATGAGCGAGCGTACCCTGGCCCGCCTGCTGACCCGCGAAACCGGCATGAGCTTCGGCCAGTGGCGCCAGCAGTTGATCCTCATGCTGGCCCTGCAGCGCATGGCGGAGGGGGCGCCGGTGCAGCAGGTGGCGCTGGACCTGGGGTATGAGAGCGCCAGCAGCTTCGTCACCATGTTCCGCAAGGCCCTGGGCAGCCCGCCCGCGCAATATATGGCACGGCAACGGGGTGCCGAGCCCCTCAGAAACCCATAACGGCGTTTTCAGTGGGCAGCTGCCGGCGGCGCGTTTCCGGCGGCTGGTCAGCACGCCAGGCGGCGCCGGCGTCGGCGGTGGCAGTGTCCGGGATCACGCCCGCCAGGGTAAAGGCGTCGAAGACGAACGGCAGGCCGTCGCTGGCGGCGATATGCCCACCATCCCCCACCTGGAAATGCAGGTGCGGGGCGTCGGACTGACCGGAATTGCCCAGCCGGCCCAGCACCTCGCCCTTGCGCACGGCCTGGCCCGGCCGCACGGGGATGCTGCCCGGGATGAGATGGGCATAGAAGGCGTACGCCCCCCCTTTCATACGCAGGACCACCTGGTTGCCGGCAATGGTGTCCAGCGTGACCTTCTGCGCCGGCGGCTGGCCGGGCACGTTATCCGGAAACCCGTCGCGCACACTCTCGATGACGCCGTCGGCCACGGCCAGCACCGCCTGGCCATAGCCGGGCCAGGACTCGTTGCGCGCCTGGTCGCCGCCGAACTCCCGCCCGTCCGCGGTCAGCCTCATGAAGTCGATGGCGTAGCGCTCTGGCACCCGCGCCTGCCCGTCCACCACCATCACGGTGGTCCGGTGTATAGAGGCGGCGGACAGGCCGTTGAAGGCCACCCATCCCGTGCCGGCGACGGGGGCGGAGACGACGACGGGCGGCGCCCGGCCCAGCGGGACGGCGACCGCCGTGTTCAGCGTGGTGTCGGGCAAGTCAGGCTTGAACGGCGCGATGGTGAGCGCCAGCCGCAGATCCGCCACCTCGGCATCATCGCCAAGATGCACGTCGAACAGGGCGGCGGCGTAGGTATTGCCCTGTATGACCGTCACCGGCGGCTGGCCGTCACCGGGCGGACGGCCGGGCCGCGACAGCAGATCCGTCAGGGCCGCGCCCTCGAATCGCGCCAGGGCGGCCGGTTGTGCCACCGTGCCCAGCCGCACGGTCGCCAACGTCATGGGCACGGGGGAAAAGTTGCTGATCAGCGCCTCGAACACCAGATGGCGGCCGTCCGTGGCCGGCACCACGCTGGCCGGGCGCAGGATCCGGATGTCCAAGGGGGTGATGGAATGGGCATCCGGCTCCGCCCTGGCGCCGAAGGCGGCGGCCAGAACTCCGCTGGCGACAAGGACCTGGGCGAGACGGCGGCGAAGCATGGCGGCCCCTGACGGTATGGAATATCCGCAGGATGCCGCACAACGCGTCGCCGTCAACCGCCTGTCGTCAATCGCCCGCGGTCAATCGTCCACCATCAAACGTCCGGAGGGCTCAGCCCAGCCGCTTCAGCATCTCCAGCGCGGCGGCCTTCTCGGCGGCGCGCTTGGACGGGCCGCTGGCAGCCTCGCTGCCCTTGCCCTGCACGGCCACGCGCACGGTGAACACCGGCTCATGGTCTAGGCCGGTGCGTCCCACCTGCTCATAGACCGGCAGGGGCAGGCCCCGGGCCAGCGCCCATTCCTGCAGGGCGGTCTTGGGTTCCACCGGTGGCAACTCGGCGGCGTCGATGCGGCCGGCCCAGTGCTTGCGAATGAACGCGCCGGCCACCTCCAGGCCGCCGTCCAGGTACAGGGCGCCGATCACCGCCTCGCAGGCGTCTGCCAGGATGGCGGGCTTGGTGCGGCCGCCCGCGTCCGCCTCGCCCGGGGCCAGGCGCAGGTAGCGGCCCAGATCCAAGCTTTCGGCCACGCCCGCCAGCGCTTCAGCCCGCACCAGGGCGGTGTGGCGCTTGGCCAGGCCGCCCTCATTCTCCTCGGGGAAGCGTTCCAGCAGCCACTGGGCGATCACCAGGCCCAGCACCCGGTCACCCAGGAACTCCAGCCGCTCATAATGCCCGGTGGCGGCGCGGGGCCCGCGGCCGATGCCGGCCACGCTGGGGTGGGTCACCGCCTCCAGCAGGTGGCGGGCCTCGGCGAAGGTGTGTCCCAGGGCCTCGGCCAGGGTGGCGATGTCGGCGCCGCCGGTGTCCAGCGGGCCAGCGGACGTGGCCATGGCGTCAGTGCGCCTTGCTGAAGATCTGGCCGAAGCGGATGGACGTCGGCCACTTCCAGAATTCCCAGAAGTGCACGCCCTCCTCCAGCGAGAAGAACTTGAACTGGGCCTTGCCCACCACGTTCTCCAGCGGGACGTAGCCGACGACGTTCAGGACGCGGCTGTCCTGGCTGTTGTCGCGGTTGTCGCCCATGCAGAAGATGTGGCCCTCGGGCACGGTGTAGACGGGTGTGTTGTCCAGCCCGCCGTCATCGCCCATGATCTCGATGATGGTGTGCTTCACGCCGTTGGGCAGGGTCTCGATGTAGCGCGGCACGGCGCTCTGGCGGCCGAACGGCGTCTCCATGGTGTAATCCTCGACCCGCTCACGCTTTACCGGCTCGCCATTGATGTGCAGGATGCCGTCGATCATCTGGATGCGGTCGCCGGGCAGGCCGATCACGCGCTTGATGTAGTCCTGGCTGGTGTCCGTGGGCAGGCGGAAGACCACCACGTCCCCCCGCTCCGGCACGCTGCCGAAGATGCGGCCGTGAAACAGCGGCAGGCCCAGCGGCAGCGAGAAGCGGCTGTAGCCGTAGCTGAACTTGGACACGAAGACGTAGTCGCCGATGAGCAGCGTCGGGATCATGGAGCCCGAGGGGATGTTGAAGGGCTCGAACGCCACGGTCCGCACACCCAGCGCGATGATCAGGGCGTAGATGACCGTCCGCACCACGTCGCCCCAGCTTTCCGCCTGGGGCTGGGGGGCCGCGCGGCTGACGCGATCATTCTGCTGGCTCATGGAACGAAACAACCTCAGTGAGAGTGGGTGGCACCGATCTAGCGGGCCCACCGGGATTTTCAAGCAATACCGTTGGCGGCGTCGCCCGCCGGGGCCGGCGTGGCCGTGATGATGACGAAGGCCTCCGCCATGGGCGGCTCATCCGTCAGCGTCAGATGAATCTGCGCCACCATGCCCGGCGGCGTCATCGCCCGCAACCTCTCCAGGGCGCCGCCGGTGAGACATAGTGTCGGCTGGCCGCTCGGCAGGTTGATGACGCCCATGTCCTTGTGGAACACACCCTGCCGAAAACCCGTTCCCAGCGCCTTGGAACAGGCCTCCTTCGCGGCGTAGCGCTTGGCATAACTGGCGGCGCGGCCGTTGGATTTGGCGCGCCGGTCGGACCTCGCCTGTTCAATGTCGGTAAAGACCCGCTCGACGAAGCGCTGGCCGAAGCGCGCCAGGGTCTTCTCGATGCGGGTGATGTCGATCAGATCGTTGCCGATGCCCAGGATGACACTGCCGGGCTGAAAAGCGCCAAAGGACATTATGGCGCCACAGTGCCGGTAGAATGGGCGCCGGCGGGACGGGCCTGGTCCATCAGCGCCCGCATCTGGCGGATGGCGGCCTCCAACCCGACGAACACCGCCTCGCCCACCAGGAAGTGGCCGATGTTCAGCTCCCGCACCTGCGGCAGCGCCGCGACCGGCATCACGTTGTCGAAGCGCAGGCCGTGGCCCGCATGACATTCCAGGCCGATCTGGCCGGCATGGGCGGCGGCGGCGGTCAGGCGCGCCAATTCGGCCTCAAGCTCGGCGGCGTTCTCGGCATCGGCATAGCGGCCGGTATGCAGCTCGACCACTGGGGCGCCGATACGCTTGGCCGCGTCCAGCTGCGCCCGGTCCGGCGCTATGAACAGCGACACGCGCACGCCGGCGTCGTTCAGGCGGCCGACGATGGGGGCCAGGTGGTCATAGCCGCCCACCACGTCCAGCCCGCCCTCGGTCGTCCGCTCCTGCCGGCGCTCCGGCACCAGGCAGGCGGCGTGCGGGCGGTGCCGCAGGGCGATGGCCAGCATCTCCTCCGTCGCCGCCATCTCCAGGTTCAGGGGCAGCGAGATTTCCGACATCAGGCGGTCGATATCGCTGTCGCGGATGTGGCGGCGGTCTTCGCGCAGATGGGCGGTGATGCCGTCGGCACCGGCGTCGGCCGCCAGGTGGGCGGCGCGCAGCACGTCGGGATGGACGCCGCCACGGGCGTTGCGGATGGTGGCCACGTGGTCGATGTTGACGCCCAGGCGCAAGCGCTGGCTCTGGGTTTCAGACGTCATGTCAATCTCCGGCCGGCTTGGGCTCATGGCCCAGAACCGGGTGATGGTGGCTGGCGGCGATGCGGTGGTGCTTGTAGCGCGCGATCAGGGGGCGCAGCACCAGGAAAACCAGGGGCCAGGTCAGGGCGGCGGACAGGAAGCCGCCGACGGTCATGGGTGCCACCACCTGCCAGGCGCTGTGGCGCAGCACGCTCCACGACAGCTCCATGGGGCCGTGGCCGGGGTGCATGTGCAGGACGAAGCAGCCCAAACGGTAGGTGGCCAGCCAGATGAAGGGCCAGGTCACCGGGTTGCCGAACAGCGTGCCCAGCAGCGAGGCCGCGATGGAACCGCGCAGCAGCCAGGCCAGGCCGATGGACAGGGGGAAGTGCACCCCCATGAAGGGCGTCATGGCCATGGCGACACCGCTGGCGAACCCGGCGGAGATGCCATAGGGCGTGCCGGGCACGCGACCGATGCGGTGCATCCAATAGCGGCCGGCGCGGCGCCAGCCCATGCGGGGCCACAAGGTCTGCTTCACGGCTTCGGCGAACGGCCTTTTTTCACGACGGCGGAACATAAGCCTGCTGCCCCTGGGTGAGTCTCTGGGCGATGGGTGTCGGCCCCCCGACAAACTTGCACTGTTCTAGACCTGGGCACGGCGCCACGCCAGCGCCGTATGACCTTCGTCTAGGCCGATCGTGCCGCACGCCCCGCGGACCGATCGGTTCCTCCCCTATGTCTATCCCTAGCACGCCATGCGGCGGCACGACGACTGAGGACACCGCGTCAGCGGCCCCGCGCCCGGTCAACGGAATTGATAACCGGCGTGGCCCGCAGCGCGGCGATGATATTGGTCAGATGTTTCACGTCATGCACGTCGATATCGATCAACATCTCGAAAAAGTCGGTCGTGCGGTGGGTGATCTTCAGATTGGTGATGTTGCCGCCGTTCTTGCCGATCACCGTGGACACGGTGCCCAGGCTGCCCGGCTCGTTCGCCACCACCACGGTGATGCGGCCCACCTTCTCGTCCGCGCCGTCGGCCTCGTTGTCCCAGGAGACGTCGATCCACCGTTCCGGGCTGTCGTGGAAGCTTTCCAGCGTCTCGCAGTCGATGGTGTGGATGGTGACGCCCTTGCCGGTGGTGACGATGCCGACGATGCGGTCACCCGGCAGGGGGTGGCAGCAGCGGGCGTAATGCACGGCCATGCCCGGGATCAGGCCCTTGATGGGCAGCGGGCTGTCCTTGCCCTTGGGCTTGCTGGTCTTGCCGCGGGTCAGCTGGACGATCTTTTCGTCCGGCGTGATCTGCTGCACCACCTTGTGGCCGGGGAAGACGGCGTTGAACACGTCGCGGGCGCCGGCCAGGCCGGCACCGATGGCGGCGATCAGGTCATCGGCGGACTGGTACTGGAAGATCTTGAGAACGCCTTCCAGCGCCTTGTCGGAATAGTCGTAGCCTTCCTGCCGGAAGATCTTCTGCACCATGGCCCGGCCCAGCTCGATATGCTGGGCGCGCTGCTGAGTGCGGATGTAACGGCGGATGCGGGCGCGGGCCTTGCCCGTGACGACGAAGTTTTCCCAGTCGGGCGACGGCGTCTGCGCCTTGCTGGTAACGACCTCGACCTGGTCGCCGTTCTGCAGTTGGCTGCGCAGCGGCTGGATGCGGCCGTTGATCTTAGCGCCGACGCAGGTGTCACCGATCTGGCTGTGCACGGCGTAGGCGAAGTCCACCGGCGTGGCGCCGCGCGGCAGCGCGATCAGGTCGCCCTTGGGCGTGAAGCAGAACACCTGGTCCTGGAACAGCTCCAGCTTGGTGTGCTCCAGAAACTCTTCCGGCCGGACCGCATGCTCCAGGATGTCCAGCAGCTCGCGCAGCCAGCGGT
Source organism: Nitrospirillum amazonense (assembly GCF_029594735.1). Lineage (NCBI taxonomy): Bacteria > Pseudomonadati > Pseudomonadota > Alphaproteobacteria > Rhodospirillales > Azospirillaceae > Nitrospirillum > Nitrospirillum amazonense. The sequence goes on along the minus strand of NZ_JARPAF010000002.1, from coordinate 1,619,042 downwards.
ATTGCCGCCCCTCGGTCTTGGGCTGGCTGCTGCCGTCGGACTTGTAGGCCCAATGGGCGGCGACACCCAGTTCGGAAACCTCGTGCATCTCGGTGGTGCGGATCTGCACCTCGATGCGCTGGCGCTCCGGGCCGATGACGGTGGTGTGCAGCGAGCGGTAGCCGTTGGGCTTGGGTGTGGAGACGTAGTCCTTGAAGCGCCCCGGCACCACCGGATAGCGGGCGTGGATGACGCCCAGCGCCTGGTAGCACTGCTCGATGGATTCGACGGTGATGCGGAAGGCCATGACGTCGGACAGCTGCTCGAACGTCACGTTCTTGCGCTGCATCTTGCGCCAGATGGAATAGGGCGCCTTGCGCCGGCCCGACACGGTGGCCTGGGGCAGGCCGTTCTCGTGCAGGGTGTCCACCAGCTCATGGATGATGCGGTCGACGCGGCCCGCACCCTGCTCTTCCAAATCCTGCAGGCGCTTGGTGATGCTGTCGTAGGCGTCCGGGTTCAGTTCCTTGAACGACAGCTCTTCCAGCTGGTCCTTCCAGCGCTGGATGCCGATGCGCTCCGCCAGCGGCGCGTAGATCTCCAGCGTCTCGCGGGCGATGCGCTTGCGCTTCTCCGGCTTGGACAGGTAGTGCAGCGTCTGCATGTTGTGCAGACGGTCGGCCAGCTTCACCAGCAGGACGCGGATGTCTTCCGACATCGCCAGCACCAGCTTGCGGAAGTTCTCCGCCTGCTTGGACTGGTCGCTTTCCAGGTTCTGCAGCTCGATGCGCGACAGCTTGGTCACGCCATCCACCAGGCGCGCGATTTCCGGCCCGAACAGGCGCTGCACCTCTTCCAAGGTGGTCAGCGTGTCCTCGACCGTGTCGTGCAGCAGGGCCGTGATGATGGAGGCGCCGTCCAGCTTCAGCTGGGTCAGCAGCCCGGCCACCTCCAGCGGGTGGGAAAAATAGGGGTCGCCCGACGCGCGCTTCTGCGACCCGTGCGCCTTCATGGAAAAGACGTAGGCGCGATTGAGCTTGTCCTCGTCCGCGTTGGGATCGTAGGAGCGGACGCGCTCAACCAGTTCATACTGGCGCATCATGGATGCCCTGCCCGGCCCCAGGCCTGTTGCACACGGGGAACCGCAGCGAGCGCGGCGTGGCCGTTCAGGGCGCTATCCATGAAAAAATAGCCAAGGGGGACGGGTCGCTTACCCACGGCCTGCCCCACCACCGGCTCAGAGGCCCTCGTCGTCGCCGAGGTCGTCACCCTGCGCCGCATCCTCGGCGGCATCCTCGCCACCCAGGTCGTCATCTTCACCGGCGGCGCCCTGCACGGCCCAAGCCTGCTCACCGGCCATCAGCTCGATGATCTCTTCCTCGGGCTCGTCCTGCTCCTGGACGCGCTGATGCCCCTTGATCAGGGAGTTCTTCAGGCTGTCCAGCACCACCGTCTCGTCCGCGATCTCGCGCAGGGCGACGACCGGGTTCTTGTCGTTGTCGCGATCGACCGACAGCGGCGCACCGGCCGCCACGTCCCGCGCCCGCTGGGCCGCCATCATCACCAGCTCGAACCGGTTCGGAACCTTCAGGACGCAATCTTCAACGGTAACGCGGGCCATACCTTGCTCACTCCAACAACGAAACGGGTGCCGGGAATAGGGGCACTGAACACCATCCCATAGTTATAAGGGCCTGTTTTCGCGGTTGCAAGGAAGGCGACACCCGATCCGCCGCATTCCTGCGTTTCGGTCGTGAAGAACGGCCGGGGGACGGGCCTGCCCCGCCCCTCTAGTCGTCGATGCGCTCCGTCACCTGGCCTGGCGGAAGGTCCGCCACCAGGCTTGCCACGTTCATCCCCGTCACCGGGTGCCGCCACCCGGGCGCCAGGTCGCGCAGCGGCAGCAGCACGAACGCACGCTGGTGCAGGCGGGGATGAGGCAGTACCGGTGCCTCATCCCGAACGTCGTCATGGTAGGCCAGCAGATCCAGGTCCAGCCCCCGCGCCTCGTTCACCTGGCGCCGCACCCGGCCGAACGCGGCCTCCACCCGATGCAGGACGGCCAGCAGCGCCGGGGCGTCCAGGTCCGTTTCCACCCGCACCACGCCATTGACGTACCAGGGCTGGTCGGACGCGGGCACCGGGGCGCTGCGGTACCATGGCGACACCGCCGCCACCGCCACTCCTTCGCCATCCAGCGCCCGCACCGCCGCGGCCACGACATTGCGTGAGCCGCCGACGCCGGGAACCGACAGGTTCGACCCCACCCCCACCAGAATCATTCACCTCACCCCTACTTCGCCCTTCCGGCGCGCATCGCGCGGGATGACGCCAGCATCTACCCTTAAGGCCTAAATATGGTGCCCGCCCCCGGGGGCGATATCCCCAGAAGGAGGATGCGACTTTAAATACACCGGCTGCGACCATATCTTGCTTGAACGCGTTAACCCATTCACTTTATGTAGACGCTTGTCAGCGCGCTATAAAGACGGCACGCTACTGATAATTGAATCCTCTGCATTACCCTCCCAAATGATATTTAAAGGAATATAAAATGTTGCATTATCCCGAGGAACGTCTCGCCCTCTTCATCGATGGCGCCAATTTATTCGCCGCCGCGCGCGCCCTGAATTTCGATATCGATTATAAGCGTTTGTTGAATTTTTGTGGGAAGCGCGGGCGCCTGATCCGCGCCTTCTATTATACCGCGCTGGTTGAAGATCAGGAATATTCCCCTATTCGCCCGCTGGTCGACTGGCTGGACTATAATGGCTATACCATGGTCACGAAGCCGACCAAGGAATACACCGACGCGTCCGGCCGCCGGAAGATCAAGGGCAATATGGACATCGAACTGGCCATCGATGTCATGGAGATGGCGCAGCATTTGGACCACATCATGCTGTTCTCCGGCGATGGCGACTTCCGTCGCCTGGTGGAGGCGGTGCAGCGCAAGGGCGTGCGCGTCTCGGTGATCAGCACCGTGCGCTCCACCCCGCCCATGATCGCCGACGAGTTGCGCCGCCAGGCCGACAATTTCATCGAGCTGATGGATCTGGCACCCGACATCGCCCGCGCCCATGCCCCTCGCCCGGCGGTGGAGCATGCCCAGAATCTCGACACCACGCCGGTGGAGTGATATCCGGCGCCCACACGACACGTAACGGGCGCCCTTATCCCATGACCCAGAACCTGACGCCGCCGGGGCATGACTGCCCCTTATGCCCCCGGTTGGTGGATTATCGCCTGCGCAACCGCGCGGCCTTCCCTGACAAATTCAACGGGCCGGTGCCGTCCTTCGGCGGCCTGGACGCCCGCCTGCTGGTGGTGGGCCTGGCCCCCGGGCTGCGCGGCGCCAACTTCACCGGCCGTCCTTTCACCGGCGACTACGCCGGCGACCTGCTGTACGCCACCCTGCTGAAGTTCGGCTTCGCCACGGGCCAGTATCTGGAGCGGCCGGATGACGGCCTGACCCTGATCGACGCGCGCATCACCAACGCGGTCCGCTGCGTCCCGCCCGAGAACAAGCCCACGCCGGAAGAATCGCACACCTGCCGCCCCTTCCTGGTGGCGGAACTGGAAGCGATGACCAGGCTCAAGGCCGTGGTGGCCCTGGGCTCCGTCTCCCACACCAGCGTCATCCGTACCTTCGGCCTGCGCCAGGCGGCCCATCCCTTCGGCCACGGCGCCCGGCACGACCTGGGCGGCGGAGTGACGCTGTTCGACAGCTACCACTGCTCCCGCTACAACACCAACACCGGCCGCCTGACCGACACCATGTTCGAGGACGTGTTCAAGGCCGTGCGCCAGTACCTGGACGCATCGGAATAAAGCCCACCCAGACAAAAGGCCGGAGCGAACGCCCCGGCCTTTTGCATCTCTGGGCGGCCTTGCTGTCAGCCCTTGGCCCGCATCAGGCGCGCCTTGTCGCGCTGCCAGTCGCGTTCCTTCTCCGCCTCGCGCTTGTCGCCCTTCTTCTTGCCCTTGGCCACGCCGATCTCGACCTTGGCGTAGCCGCGGTCATTGAAATAGATCGACAGCGGAATCAGGGTGACGCCGTCGCGGCGAATGGAGGCGAACAGCTTGTCCATCTCGCGGCGGCGGACCAGCAGCTTGCGCGCCCGTTTGGGCTCATGCTGGAAGAAGCGGCCGGCCAGCTGGTACTCCGGGAAATGGGCGTTGATCAGGTACAACTCCCCATCCCGCTCGCCGGCGTAGGACTCGGCGATGCTGACCCGGCCGGCGCGAAGCGACTTCACCTCCGTCCCGGTCAGCATGATGCCAGCCTCAATCGTTTCGGTGATGAAATAATCAAAGCGGGCACGCCGGTTCTGCGCGGCGTATTTATGTTCGTCGGCGCGTGCCATGGCGGCTATCCGGCCCTTTCCCTCAGCTCAGCAGGCCAGCGTGGACCAGGGCTGCGCGCACCAGCTCCTGAGTCGCCGACGTGGTTTCCACCAGCGGCAGGCGCAGTTCCGGACGGCACAGGCCCAGCAGGCTGGCGGCGTACTTTACCGGCGCCGGGCTGGTCTCCACGAACATGGCGTGGTGCAGCGGCATCAGCAGGTCGCGGATGCGGGCCATCTCCGCCAGGTCGCCGCGCACCCAGGCGTTCTGCATCTCGGCGCACAGGCGCGGCGCCACGTTGGCCGTGACGGAGATGCACCCCACCCCGCCCTGCGCCAGGAAGGCCGTGGCAGTGGCATCCTCGCCCGACAGCTGGATGAAGTCGGCGCCGACTTCGAGCCGTGTGCGCAACGGCCGCACCAAATCGGCGGTGGCGTCCTTCACCCCAACGATGTTAGGCAACGCCGCGAGACGGGCCATGGTGGCGATCGACATGTCGATCACGCTGCGGCCGGGGATGTTATAAATGATGATGGGCAGGTCGGCCGCATCATGGATGGCTTTGAAATGCTGGTAGAGACCTTCTTGCGTCGGCTTGTTGTAGTAGGGCGTCACCACCAGGGCGGCGTCGGCGCCCACGGCCTTGGCGTGCTTGGTAAGGCTGATGGCCTCCGCCGTGGAGTTGCTGCCGGTGCCGGCGACCACGGGGACGCGGCGGTCCGCCACTTCGACACAGAGCTCGACCAGACGGCGGTGCTCTTCATGGCTCAGCGTCGGCGACTCGCCGGTGGTGCCGCAGGGGACCAGGCCGTGCGTGCCCTCTTTCACCTGCCAGTCCACCAGGGCCTGGAAGGCGCGCTCGTCCACTTTGCCGTCGGCGAACGGCGTGATCAGGGCGACGAGGGAACCGGCGAGGGCGGGCGTGGCGGTGGTCATCTCTGCAATCTCCGTGGGCATTCGACCCGAAAGGCGCGAACCTTAGCGGCCCCGCACCTAGGTGACAAGCGACGAGAAAAGGCCCCCTGGCCCCCGTTCCGGCGAGGGCTGGCCGCCTTGATCCTGCCGCTTTCCCTGCTGTGTGCGCCGATGGCGGCCATGGCCCAGTCCTCCAGCGATATCAGCACCTACCGCGCCGCCTTCAAGGCAGCGGACAGGGGCAAGTGGGCCGACGCCCACAAGCTGGCCGAACGCGGGCATGACCCGCTGGCCGACAAGGTCCTGACCTGGATGGATCTCGGCCGCGCCGACACCGACGCCAGCTTCCAGGAGCTGGCAGACTTCATCGACAAGAATCCGGATTGGCCCGGCCTGGCGGCCCTGCGGCGCAACGCCGAAATTCGCATGCCCAATTTCGGCGACACGCCGACGCGCGACTGGTTCGACAAGCACCCGCCCCTGACCACCGCCGGCTTCATGCGTTACGCCGACAGCCTGCTGAACCTGGGCGACAGCGAGAAGGCCATCGGTCTGATTCGCGACCGCTACATCAAGGGCAACTTCGGCGTGGTGGACGAGCGGACGTTCCGCACCAAGTACGTGGCCATCCTGCGCCCCGCCGACCATTGGGCCCGCCTGGACCGCCTGCTGTGGGAGAACGACGAAGAGGACGCGCGGCGCATGCTGCCCATCGTCGACCCCGGCCACCAGGCCGTGGCGCTGGCCCGCCTGGCCATGGCCGACTTGGACCCGGGCGTGGAACGCCTGCTGCAGCAGGTGCCCGCGCCGTTGATGAGCGAGCCCGGCATCACCTATGAGCGGCTGCGCTGGCGCCGGCGCAAGGAGATGGACGCCGGCGCGCTGGAGATCGTTGAGAACCTGCCCAAGGATGCGGGGAAGGAACTGGGCCATCCCGAGGCCTGGTGGACGGAACGGCACATCCTGGCGCGCCACCTGATGGACCAGGGGCAGATGCAGCGCGCCTACCGCCTGGCGGCCAACCACGGCGTGACCGATGGCCTTGGCTTCATCCAGGCGGAATTCCTGGCCGGCTGGCTGTCGCTGCAGTTCCTGAACAAGCCGGAACAGGCGCTGGACCACTTCACCCGCCTGTATGAGGGGGTCTCCTCCCCCGTCGGGCAGTCGCGCGGCGCCTATTGGGCCGGCCGGGCTTGTGAGAAGCTGGGCAACCCGGAGCGCGCCCGCCAGTGGTATGAACTGGGGGCCCGCTACGGCAGCACCTTCTACGGCATGATGGCGCAGGAGAAGCTGGGCCAGGCGGAGGCCATCCCCATCGCCCCCACGCCCTCCGCCGACGCCCGCGCCAAGTTCGAAAAGAACGAGCTGGCGCGCGCCGCCCGCCTGCTGGACAAGGTCCTGACCGAGGATGACGACCGTGTGGACCTGTTCTTGCGCAAGCTGTCGCAGGACGCCAAGACGCCGGACGACTTCGTGCTGGTGGCCAAGGCGGCACTGGAAATGCACCGCCGCGACCTGGGCGTGAGCATCAGCCGGCTGTCGCTGAACAAGGGCATCGTGCTGGCCGACGCGGGCTATCCCATCGTCTCCAGCCACCTGCCGGCCCAGCCGGAGCCGGCGCTGATCCATGCCCTCATCCGCCAGGAAAGCAGCTTCAAGGTGGACGCGGCCAGCGGCGCGGGCGCCCTGGGCCTGATGCAGCTGATGCCGCCGACGGCGCAGCAGCTGGCCAAGCGCGAGGGCATGAAATACACGGTCGCCAAGCTGACCCACGACCCCGACTTCAACATCCGCATGGGCAGCGTGTTCGTGCAGGATCTGCTGGACCGCTTCGGCGGCTCCTACATTCTGGCCATCGCCGCGTACAACGCCGGCCCCGGCCGGGTGGCCAACTGGCTGCGCGACTATGGCGACCCACGCATCGAGGCGGTGGATCCGGTGGACTGGATCGAGACCCTGCCCTTCTACGAGACGCGCAACTATGTCCAGCGCGTGCTGGAGAACCTGCACGTCTACCGTATCCGCATGGGGGGCCGCCAAATGCCCATGACCACCGATTTGAAGCGGGGCACGGCCGGTTGATGGCCAATCGGCAACACTATTTTGGTTAATTCGCGCAAAAGGTTAGGGGGAAAACCCTCAGACCCAATGTTAACTTGCGATTAATAACGAACGCCATATCCTACCCGGGTAAACAGTTCCCGATAGGTATGTGCCATGGCCTCTGTTCCCCTGGCTCCTCAGCCGCTTCCCGCCGCCCTGCTGCGGGCAGCCGTCATTCATCATCGTCTGGTCGACGCCTTCATTCAGCTGACGCGGACTGAACTGGCGCGTCAGCGCGATGATTACGCCCGCGACAGCCTCAATGAATTGCTGGACGTGCTGAAGGCCCAGCTCGCCGTTTACGGACCGGACGCCGTAATCCCCCCGCCGGCAGGGACGCCGACGGGGATGGAGCCGGCCAATCTGCCCTAAGCTACGCGATTAGGAGGGGCCGGGCCTCGGCGCCCACGGAAGAGTGGCGCGAGTCGGCGCGCATACCCGTCCGCGCCTGAACTTTTCAGCCGTGAAACCCCCGAGATCACTGCCGTCCGCCGGTATCCGAGATTGTTACGGGGACTGAAAAGATGAATACTATTGTATTCTCTCAGCTAAACAGCTTTAAAGAAGGAAACAGCGGGGAAAGGTTGAGTGTGGGGAGACAATGCCAGTTGTCAGCGCCAAGGCGCCTCCATACTCTCGCCCCAATTCAGGCTTCCTACCTTAGTAGGTTATGCTGTCGTCCCATCCGATGATCTCAGATGGCGCGTCATCGACTTGGAGTAGTGCCCATGCCCCGTAGGACTAAGAACACGGTTGTTGCCGAACTTGAAGGCAAAATTGAGAACCACGTCGCCAGCCGCATCCGTTTGCGCCGCGGTCTTCTGGGGATGAGCCAGTCGGATCTGGCCCGCGCCTTAGGCATCACCTTCCAGCAGGTGCAGAAATACGAGCGGGGCTCCAACCGCGTCTCGGTAGGCAAGCTGTATCGCCTGGCCGAAATCCTGGACGTGCCGCTGACCTTCTTCTTCGACGACCTGGAGAGTGGCGCCGACCGCCCCGCCCCCACCAGCTTCAGCGCACCGGATGAGGGCTCGCCGCTGCTGTCGCGCCGCGACCTGGACCTGCTGCGCGCTTGGCGCAACGCGCCGGCGGACATCGCCGACTGCGTCGCCGGCCTGCTGCGCGCCGTGTCGCATGACGACGACGGGGCCGAAACCGCCCCGGCTAGCACCTCCACCGCCGCCTCCAGCGAGGAAGACGCCGGCGGCGACGCCAAGCCCGCCCGCCGGCGCCGCGGCGCCGTCTGGGACCCCGCCGACATGTATAAAGCGGCCAAGGCGCCCAAGCGCGGCAAGTCGGCTCCCACGCCCCCGTAAGGCGCCAGCACACGATCCCTTCATGGGGACGGCTTCAGGTCGAAGACGGGCGCGGCGGGCAACTGCCGCGCCCGTTTCGTCTCAATTCAGGCAATTGGACATGATCGACTTCAATACAGCGTGATCAAAGCCGCCTAACCCTTCCCTCCTTGCGGCCCATCCATTGCCCGGCGTATCCGCTCGTAAAGCGAGGTGCGCGCCAGGGCGGCGTCCAGTCTGTCGAGCATCGACATCACGTCCGCCACCTCGGCGTTGAGTTCCACCGCGACCACGTCCATCGCCGCCCAGACGGGCGCCAGTTGGCGGTACAGCGCCCGCCCCTGGTCGGACAGGTCAAGCCGCCGGCTGCGCGCGTCGCGGGGGTCCGATTGCGCCTGGATGAGGCCCGCCACCTCCAGGGAGCGGCGCGTCTGGCTGACGGATGGCTGGGTGATGCCCAGGGCCCGCGCCAGTTCCGCCACCGACGCCGGCCCCTGCTCGGCCAGGTGTTCCATCACCCCCCACCACCGCTGTTCGAACACGACCCCCAGGTCGGCGTAAACCCGGCCGGCGTCCTGGTCCATGCGTTCAACCAGGCGGCGCAGGCGGCCGCCGATGGCCAGGGGGCCGCGCTTGCGGGTGTGATCCGTTGCCATCGGTTCCTCCTACTTGTATTTATATAGGCGCCTAACTAATATCTACGCCATCCGGGATTGCATATCACCTGGATGCGAAAACAGCGAAGGGGGGATCATGCGACACGCTTCCGGCATGCCGGTGGGGCGCCGTGTTCGGGCCTTGGCGCTTCTTTGTGTCTTGACCTCGGGCTTGCTGGCGCTCGTCCCTCTCCCGGCAACCGCGCAGTCCGCCGCCCAGGCCAATTATTCCCCCGACCAGGTGCTGGCGGACCTGGACATGCTGTATCAGCGGTTGAAGGCCGACGCCTTCGACCTCTACGCCTTCACCCCTGAGGCGGAGATGGACAGCCTCCACCAGACGCTGCGGGCGGGGATCACGGGGCCCATGACGCGCACCGAGGCCGAGGCGCGCTTCCAACGCCTCGCGGCGATGGCCCACCAGGGGCATGCGCGGGTCGAGGGCGTCTACGGCGCCTGGGCGGCCTACCGGAAGGCAGAGGGGCGCGCGTTCCCCTTCATGGTCCGCATCCGCGATGGTCGCCTCCATATCGCCGCCAATCTCAGCGACGTTCCACATCTCCCCCCGGGCGGCGAGATCCTGGCCATCGACGGGGTGCCGGCGGCACGCTGGCTGGAGCGCACGCGCGCTCATATCTCGGCCGAGACAACGGCGCTGGCGGACAGCATCCTGGAATATGATTTCCCCATGTACCTCTGGGTGGAGGCCGGCGCCCGGTCCGGTTTCAAGGTCCGCGTGAAGGCGGCCGACGGCGACGCGTTCGACACTGAGGTCGCCGCGCGAACGGCATCGGAAATCGCGGCGGCTGCCAGCCGGCAGCCGCCCCGCCTGGACCTGGAGCATCCCCTGCGGGACGCCCGAGTCCTGGCCAATGGCGTCGGCTATCTGCGCCCCGGCCCGTTTTACAATGAGGCCGCCAAGACCGGCGCGGACGAGTGGGATGTGACAGTGTTCCGGACGTTCATCAACAACGCCTTCGGCATGTTCGCGGCCAAGGACGTGCACCGTCTGATCATCGACCTTCGCGGCAATCCCGGCGGCGACAGCCTGTTCAGCGACGTCATGGTCTCCTGGATCGCCGACCGGCCCTATCGCTTCTTTTCATCGTTCAAGATACGGGTCAGCGCCGACGCCGTCACAGCGAACCAGGACCGCATCCTGCACGACGCGGTCGCGGCCGGCCCCATCTCCCGCCGCTTCGCTGACTTGTATGCCACTGCCCATCCCGGCGCCGTCGTGACCTTCACCCTTCCGGAAACGCAGCCCAATCCGGGCGGACGGTTCCAGGGCACGGTGTACGCCCTGATCGATCGGCACACCTATTCCAACGGGGTGGCCGTCGCCGCCACCATCCAGGACTATGGGTTCGGCAAGGTCCTGGGGGAGGCGACCACCGACATGGCGACCGCCTATGGCGCTATGGAACGGTTCACACTGCCCATCACCGGCATCACCGTGGGCTTTCCCAAGGCGCACATCGTGCGGCCCAACGGCGACACGCGGCCCCGGGGGGTGACGCCAGACATCGCCATCCCGGCGCCTTTGATCGAAACGCCCGACGACGCCATGCTTCAGCGCGCGGCAGAGATCGCCGCCACGGACCCAACCCTGCACTGAAAGTCCGGCTCAACCCTTCTTCACGAACTCCGCCCGCAGCACGAGGCCCTTGATGGTGTCGTGGCGGCAATCGATCTCCTGCGCGTCGCCGGTCAGGCGGATGGAACGGATGACCGTGCCGCGCTTCAGCACCTGGTTGGCGCCTTTCACCTTCAGGTCCTTGATCAAGGTGACGCTGTCGCCGTCGGCCAGCAGGTTGCCCACGGAATCCCGCACCTCGACTGTACTGGCAGCCGCCGCGTTGGCCGCCGCTTGGCTGGCCGGGATCCATTCGCCGCTGGCCTCGTCATAGACGAACTCTTCATCGGACGAACTATTCATCGGGAACCTCAATCTCTGGGTATGAGCCACCGTCGCCCGGTGACGCCGAGATGGCGCGGGCGCGGTAGCGGGGGTGTGCCTATCATTGGGCCGGTGGATCGGGGCGCCGGCACGCCGCCGCCGGGAAGGTAGCGGACAGACCGGCAGCCGTCACGCCTGAAAGCCCTGGCGGTGCTACACTGGCCGCACAACGGCATTGCTTCATTCGGGAGCCTCACCTCATGACCGACCTTCCCCAGGATCTCCAGGGCACGCGGGTGCTGGTCTGCGCGGCGGAGGGGCCGCTGCTGACCGGCGACCAGGACGCCGTGCCCCTGATCGGCCTGGCGTGGGAGCATGGTGCCCGGTTGGTGGCCATCCCCCTCAGCCGCTTGGGCGCCGGCTTCCTGACGCTGGCTACGGGCCAGGCGGGGGCCGTCATCCAGAAGTTCGCCACCTACCAGTTGCGCCCCGTCATCGTGGGCGACGTCAGCGCCTGGATGGCCAGCAGCGGGGCCCTGCGAGATTTCATCTATGAGGCCAACCGGGGCCAAGTCGTGTGGTTCGTGGACGATCTGGCGGCCCTGGAACGGCGGCTGGCGCCTTGAATGGCCGGCATCGTCACGCGGCCGGAACCAGAAACGACAAAGCCGCCCCAAGGGGCGGCTTGTCCGTTCACTTAGCCCATGATGTGGCTTGCGCTAAGTGATGGCGGAGGGGATGGGATTCGAACCCACGGTACCAGTTTCCCGGTACGACGGTTTAGCAAACCGTTGCCTTCAGCCACTCGGCCACCCCTCCGTCCACCGACTGTCGTCGGCGGTTCGCGTATGTACTCGGGCGGCGGCCCCCTTGTCAACGATAACGGTGAGGAAAAATCGCGGGAAAATGAAAAGGGGGACCAACCGGCCCCCCTGCCCACGCCCCACCCAGGATGTCCCCGGTGCGGCACCCTTTTTTTCCTGCCGGACCAAGGCGCAAGGGCCCGGCCCTCACCTTAAGCCTGCGCTTCAGCCCTTCAGCTTGGCGGTCAGGATCTCGTTCACCAGGGCGGGATTCGCCTTGCCCTGGGTGGCCTTCATGACCTGGCCGACGAAGAAGCCGAACAGCTTGTCCTTGCCGCTGCGGAACTCCGCCACCTTGTCGGCGTTGGCCGCCATCACGGCCGCGATGGCCTGGTCGATGGCGCCCGTGTCGGTCACCTGGCGCAGTCCCTTCTCCTCCACGATCTGGGCGGCGGGCTTGCCCGTCTCCAGCATGTCGGCGAACACCTCCTTGGCGATGCGGCCGGAGATGGTGTTGTCCGCGATCAGGTCGATCAGGCCGCCCAGCGCCGCGGCGCTGATGGGCGAGCTGTCGATATCGGCGCCCGTCTTGTTCAGGGCGCCCAGCAGATCGCCGATGACGAAGTTGGCCGCCATCTTGGGATCGCGCCCCCGGGCCACCTCTTCATAGAAGTCGGCGCGCGACCGTTCGGCCACCAGCACGCCGGCGTCATAGACCGGCAGCTTGTAGTCGGCCATGAAACGGGCCTTCTTCTCATCCGGCAGTTCCGGCAGGGTGCGCTTGATATCCTCGACCCAGGCGGCGTCCAGTTCCAGCGGCAGCAGATCCGGATCGGGGAAGTAACGGTAGTCGTGCGCCTCCTCCTTGGAGCGCATGGACCGCGTCTCACCCTTGTTCGGGTCCCATAGGCGGGTTTCCTGCACCACCACGCCGCCGTCCTCGATCAGCGCCACCTGACGCTGGGCCTCATACTCGATGGCCTGCTGGACATAACGGATGGAGTTGACGTTCTTCGTCTCCGTCCGGGTGCCATACTTCTCACCCGGCTTGCGCACCGACACGTTGATGTCGCAGCGCATGGAGCCTTCCTCCATGTTGCCGTCGCAGGTGCCGAGATAGCGCAGGATGGTGCGCAGCTTGCGCAGGTAGGCGGCGGCCTCCTCCGGTGTGCGCATGTCGGGTTCCGACACGATTTCCATCAGGGCCACACCCGACCGGTTCAGGTCGATGTAGGTCTTGGTCGGGTTCTGGTCGTGCAGGCTCTTGCCCGCGTCCATCTCCAGGTGCAGGCGGGTAATGCCCACCTCGCGGGTGGAGCCGTCCGCCAGATCCAGCACGATGGTGCCATGGCCGACGATGGGCTGCTGGAACTGGCTGATCTGGTAGCCGGAGGGCAGGTCGGCATAGAAATAGTTCTTGCGGTCGAAGACCGAGCGCAGATTGATCTGCGCCTTCAGACCCAGGCCCGTGCGCACCGCCTGCTCCACGCAGACCTCGTTGATCACCGGCAGCATGCCGGGAAAGCCCGCGTCCACGAAGCTGACTTGGCTATTGGGCGCGGCGCCGAAGGCGGTCGCCGCCCCGCTGAACAACTTGGCATTTGAGACGACCTGGGCATGGACCTCCAGCCCGATCACCACTTCCCATTCGCCCGTCTCGCCTGCAATCCGATAAGCCATCGTCTTCGCCATCAAGTCCAATCATGGAGTGAGGGGTTTTCATGGCCGGAATCGCGTGAAAACGCAACCGGCTTGGGCGCCGGTGCAGCCCGGCGCCCATTAGGGCCGCTGCCGCCCCCGCGACGGGTTACCCACTAAAAGTTGAAGTTTGAGAACCATTATTTTATTTTCAATGGTGAAATAAGCATGGAAATTCAGCGCGGAAATTAAGACATCATCAACCTCTCATCTAGTACCTACGGCCTAACCCTTTTCGTAACAGGATTGCCACGATGCTCCAGTCCCTGAAGATCGCCCACAAGCTGGGCCTGGCCGTCCTGCTTTTCCTGGTTCCCGTGGGTTACCTGCTGTACGCCCTGATCGCACAGCAGCAGATTTCCATCGATTTCGCGGCGAAGGAACTGGCCGGCACCGCCTATCTGAGGGGGCTGCAGACCGTGCAGGCCCGCCTGGCCGCCGCGGAAACGGGCGGGGCCGCTGTGGATACGGCCGGCAGTGCTGCCACCGTGCGCCAGTTGCAGGCCGCCTGGGGCCAGGACATGGAGAGCGCCGGCAAGGCCGACGAGCTGCTGGCGGCCCTGGGCAAGAAGGACGCCGCCGCCGCCCGGACGGCCCTGCGCGCGCTGATCGCCCAGATCGGTGATAAGTCCAACCTGATCCTGGATCCGGACCTGGACAGCTTCTATGTCATGGACATTGTCCTGGTCAAACTGCCCGACCTGCAGGACCAGACCACGGGCCTGCGGGCGGTGACGCATCAGGCGGGGGACAACAAGGTGGACCTGTTCGTCGCCCTGGGCGGGGTCAAGTCCCTGCTGTCCGGCGTCGATTCCTCCGCAACCTCCGCTTACGGCGGCAATGCCGACGGCAGCGTGAAAAAGGCCCTGGAGGCCCCGGTCGCCGCCCTGCAGAAAGCCGCCGCCACGCTGACCGCCGGTGCCGAGAAGGGCAGCGTGGCCGACGCGGACACGCTGTCGGCGCTGAAGACGCAGGACGCGCTGTACACCGTCGCGTCGGCCGACCTGGAGCGCTTGCTGAACGCGCGGATCAGCGGTTTCAAGGCGACGCAGCTGCGCGTGCTGCTGATCTCGCTGGCGTTGTTCGCGGTCGCCGGCGGCGCCGTCTACGTGGTGGTGCGCCGCTTTGTCATCAACCCGCTGAGCGACCTCACCGGCGCCATGTCGGGCCTGGCGCAAGGCCGCCTGGATACCAGCATCGCCCACGCCGACAATGGGGACGAGGTCGGCGCCATGGCCCGCGCCCTGGTCGTCTTCAAGGAAAACGCCCAGCGCACCCATGCGCTGGAAGCGGCGCAGACCCTGGAACAGGAAAAGCGGCTGCGCCGCCAGCAGGCGCTGGAAACCCTGACTAAGGATTTCCAGCTGGCCATCAGCGCCGAGTTGCGGGGCATGGCCGCCGCCGCCACGGAACTGGAGGCCACCGCCGGCTCGCTGGCCAGCCAAGCCGACAACACCGCCGCCCGCACCCAGGCCGCCGACGACAGCGCCGCCCGCGCCACGGCCAACACCCAGACGGTGGCGGCGGCGACGGAGCAGCTGGCCGCCAGCAGCAACGAGATCGGCGCGCAGGCGGAGCAGACCGCCGCCACCACCAAGACGGCTGTGCAGGAGGCGGAGCACGCCCGCAACGTGGTGGATGAACTGGCCACCGTGGCCGAGAGCGTGAACGAGGTGGTGCGCTTCATCCAGACCATCGCCGCGCAAACCAACCTGCTGGCGCTGAACGCCACCATCGAGGCGGCACGCGCCGGCGAGGCCGGCAAGGGGTTCGCCGTGGTGGCGACCGAGGTCAAGAGCCTGGCCAACCAAACGGCACAGGCGACGGAAGACATCCAGGCGCGGGTCGGCGGTGTGAAGGCCGCGGCCGACAACGCCATCGGCATCATCAACCGCATCGCCACCACCATCGGCGTCGTTGACGGCAATTCCGGCGCCATCGCCGCGGCCGTCAGCCAGCAGAGCGCCGCCACCAGCGAAATCAGCCGCAACGTCGCGGAGGCCGCCGCGCGCACGCAGGAGGTGACGGAATCCCTGACCCTGGTGCGGGATAGCGCGGAATTCACCAAGGAAGCCTCTGGGCAATTGCTGGTCGCCGCCAACGAGCTGTCGCGGCAGTCGGAGCAGCTGCGCACGGACGTGGAACATTTCCTGGTCGCCATGCAGACGGCCGAGGATCGTCGCCAGTTCGACCGCCACGACATCGACCTGCCGGCCCGCGTGGGGGCGCCGGGCGCCGCCCTTTCCGGTCCCGCGACGCATCGCCTGGTCAATATCGGCCGGGGTGGTTGCGCCGTGAGCGGCCCTGCCATCGGCGGCGCCGGCCATGAGGTCGAGATCGACGTGGATGGCCGCCGTTTCCGGGGACGCGTCACCGCCCAGGAGGGCGACACCACGCGCGTCCAATTCCGCCTGACCGATGAGGCCGCCCAGGCGGTGGACGCCCTGGTGGCCCGACACCGGGCCGCCGCCTGATCGGGTGTATTTTAAGACCGTGAAAGATAGGACGCCGAATCACCGGAGTCCAAACAAGCGGCAATTCAATACCTATAAGTATAGAGTTGGGGATGTGGGGTTAATCCTAACGATTTCTTCAGGCAAACTGGCAAAGATGGCCGCTGAAGAATCGTGAGGCCGGGATGCGTTTTCAAAATTCGCCGTCATTCTCCAGCAGCGGCGATATCCGCCCCGCCCCCTTCCCCTGGCGGCTGCCGGGCGCCGATGGGGTGCTTGTCTGCTCCAGCCGCCTTGCCCTGCTTTTACCCCTGCTGGTCCTGGCATTAGCGCTGGTCGGCGGCGCAGTGGTCGCCCGGCTCACCGATGCCCATAACCGCACCCTGGCCGCCGACAGCCTGTCGGCGCGCGCGGGCGAAATGACGGAAGACCTGCGCCAGCAACTGACACTGTACCAATACGGCCTGCGCGGCGCACGCGGTGCGGCAGTCGTTGCCGGCCTGGATTCCCTGACGGTTGAGCAGTTCCGCCGTTACAGCCAAACACGCTCCCTGGAAACGGAATTCAGGGGAGCTACGGGTTTCGGCATCGTGCGGCGGGTGCCCATCGCCGAAGAGGAAGCCTTCGTCGAGCGGGAGCGCCATGGCGGCCGTCCCGGATTCCGCGTCTGGGAACTCAAGCCGCACGATGGCGAACACGCCGTCATCCAGTTCGTGGAGCCGGAAGGCGTGAACGCCACCGCCGTGGGCCTGGATATCGCCTCGGAACCGGCACGCCATGCGGCCGCCATGGCCGCCATGCGGTCGGGCGAACCCCGCCTGACCGCGCCCATCTCGCTGGTGCAGGCCCCGGGGGACAACAGCGGATTCCTGCTGCTGCTGCCCATCTACCGGCAAGGGGCGGATCTCACCACGCCCGACACGCGCGGGACCGCGACGGTGGGATGGGCCTATACCCCCTTCCTGATCAGCAAGATGATCGTCGGGTCGGAGCTGATGCGGGCGGACGTCGGCTTCACCCTGAGCGACGTGACCGACGGCGCGGACGCCCTCCCTTTCTACCAAACCCCCGTCCCCGCCATAGGCTTCGTCGATGGCTTGGTCCACGATGATCGCCTGTCCATATTCGGCCGCCAGTGGCTGATCCATTACCAGGCGACGCCCGTCCTGCGGCAGGCCCTGAACCTCACGCCGCCCCTGCTGGCGGCAGGCCGCGTCAGCGTCGCCGGCGTCCTTCTGGCCCTACTGTCGCACCTCTACATGGCAAACCGCGCCCGCCGGCTTGCCGCCGGCAGGGAGCAGGCACGCCAGACGGACATGCTGGAGCGGGAGGTCAAGGCGCGCACGGCCGACTTGGCGCAACGGGAGGTCCGGTTCAAGACGCTTACGGAGCTGTCCACCGATTGGTATTGGGAAACCGACGCCGAGGGCCGCTTCACCGCCATGTCGCAGGGCGTCTCCCGCATCGGGCAGGATCACCGGAGCCTGATCGGCAAGACGCGGCGCGAGCTGTCGGCCAGTGCCCCGGACCCGCGCCTGGACCAATATGAGGATTTGGTCCGCCGCGGACAGCCCTTCCGCGACCTGCGCTATGACCTGATGGGCAATGACGGCGCCTTGCGCCATATCGTCATCAGCGGCACCCCCATCCTGGACGCCGCGGGCACTTGCGTCGGCTATCGCGGATCGGGGCGCGACGTCACCGAACAGCTGCGGGCCGAAGAGGCCCTGCGCGCCACCTCCTCTCGCCTGGCCTTGGCCACCAAGGCCAGCGGCATCGCCATCTGGGAATACGACGTGGCCACACGCCGCCTGGATTGGGACGAGCAGATGTTCCAGCTCTACGGCGCCCAGCGCGACGGCGGGGATTGCTTTTCCATCTGGCAGGCGCATTGCCAGCCGGACGACGCGGCGCGCCTGGCGGCGGAGTTCCGGCGCGTGCTGGATGGCGGCGCCGACCTGGATACGGAATTCCGCGTGGTGCGGCCCAACGGCGGCATACGCCATGTGAAGGGCGCCTCGATCACCGACAGGGACGCCGACGGCCGGCCCATCCGTGTCATCGGCGTGAACTGGGACATCACCGAGGTGCGCGACCGTGAGGCCGCCCTGGTCGCGGCCCAGGCCGCCGCCGAAGCGGCCAGCCGGGCGAAGACCGACTTCCTGGCCAACATGAGCCATGAAATCCGCACCCCGATGAACGCCGTCCTGGGCCTGACCCAGCTGCTGGCCGATTCCCGGCTGTCCGCGCAGCAACGGGACTTCATCTCCAAGATTTCCTCGGCCGGCCGCAGCCTCATGGCGCTGATCAACGACATCCTCGATTTCTCGAAGGTGGAGGCGGGGCGGCTGGACCTTGAGCATGCCCAATTCAAACTGCCCGACCTGGTGGACGGGCTGGTGTCGCTGGTGTCGGTCAACGCGGAGGAGAAGAAACTCGCCCTGGCGGCCACCATCGCGCCCCACACGCCGGCGACGGTGGTGGGCGATCGCCTGCGCCTGCAGCAGATTCTGCTGAACCTGCTGGGCAACGCCATCAAGTTCACCCAAGTCGGCAGCGTGATGCTGGATATCCGCGCCGTCGCCTGGCCCCGGCCGGACCGGGTGTCGCTGCGTTTCTCGGTGACCGACAGCGGCATCGGCATTCCCGCCCATGCCATCCCCACCCTGTTCAGCGCCTTCACCCAAGCCGATAGCTCGACCACCCGCCGCTATGGCGGCAGCGGCCTGGGGCTGGCGATCAGCAAGCGCCTGGTCACCCTGATGGGGGGCGAGATCGGGGTGGAAAGCCAGCCCGGCGCCGGCAGCACCTTCTGGTTCATCGTGCCCCTGGACGTGGCGTCGCCGGGGCACGCCGCGGGCCAGGCGATCCTGGCCGCGCCGCCGCCGGACGCCGCCGCGAGCGCCCCCCGGTCGCGGCGGCCGAAGCGGCTGAAGGGGCTGCGCCTGCTGATGGTGGAGGACAACAGCATCAACCAGGAGGTAGGCCGGCAGATCCTGGAGCGCGAGGGGGCCAGCGTCACCGTTGCCGCCCACGGCGCGCAGGCCTTGGCGCGGCTGCGCGCCCAGCCCGGTTCCGTGGACGTGGTGCTGATGGACATGCAGATGCCGGTGATGGATGGTTATGAGGCCACCCGGCTGATCCGGGAGGAACCGGGCCTGTCCACGCTGCCGGTCGTGGCCCTGACCGCCGGCGTCCTGGATGCGGAACGCAGCCGCGCCTACGCGGCCGGGATCACCGACTTCATGACCAAGCCGTTCGACCTGGACCAGGTGGTGGCCACCATCCTGCGCCACGCGCCGAAGGTGGCGGCACCACGCCGGGGTCGGGTGGCGGCCGCGCCCACCTCGTCGCCCAGCGCCCTGGCGCGCCTGCGCGCCATCCTGCCCGATTTGGACCAGCGGCTTGAAGCCATGGGCCTGCAAGACAGCGAGGATCTTTACGTCAGCCTGGTCGAGCGGTTTGTACGGGAATTCGCCGGCGCGGCGCAGGAACTGCGCCGGGCGGTGGCGGAGGGCCGGCCCGCCGACGCGGCTCGCATGCTTCACACCTTGCGTGGCACGGCCAGCCAGATCGCCGCCCTTGGCGTGGTCTCGGCCGTGGCGGTGGCGGAACATGCGCTGGCGCACGAGAACTGGGCGGTATGGGATGCCAGCCTCAACATACTGGCCACAGCCATGGGCAAGCTGGCGGCGGCCGTGAGCTGACGGCCGCCGCAGCGCCTGTGGATCAAACCTGCTGGATGGCCGACAGCAGCCAGCGGCCGCCGTCCGCGCGCACGAAAGTCCAGAGTTCCTGCACCTCCTCCGCGTGGCGGTCGTCGCCGGACACGACGCGGCCGGTGTTCTCATCCACCGTCCAGTCGCGGGCGCGCCAGCGCAGCAGGGCGGTGCAGTAAGTGCGGCCGTCCTCGTGCCAGCTTTCCACCACGTCGCCCTTCACCAGATGGACGTCGGCCACCAGATTGCGGACGCCCCGGCTCTGGTTCTCCGTCATCTCTTCGCCGTAGTAGGACAGCATCTCCGGCGTCAGGTGGCGGCGCAGGGCCGTCAGGTCGCCCTTGCTCCAGCTGTCCATGACGCCGGTCAGGATCTGCTCGAACGCCGAGAGGTCCTGGCCCTGCATCTGCACGCCGATGGCGGGTACCGGCGCGGGCGGCGGCACCGACGCGCCCCCCTGGGTGTAGCCGCCGCCGAAGGGCATGGCCTGGTAAGGCGCGTCCTGCGGCGGGTACATCTCATACGTCATGCCCGACGCCGGGGCCGTGCGCGGACCGCTGATGGCCATGCGCACCAGGCGGTAAATCAGGTAGGCGATGCCCAGCATGATCAGCAGACGCAGGAAGCCGCCGAAGGCCCCACCCGAGCCGCTGCCGTAATCGCCGCCCACGCCATAGCCGTGATGGCCAAACAGCGAGTTGTAGAGGCTGGCGCCCAGGAAGCCGCCCATCATGCCGGACAGGAAGGGATGGCGCTGGGTGAAGCTGGGCTGGGCGAATCCCGGCTGGGCGAACGGCTGCTGGAAGGCCGGGCGCGGCTGGTAAGCCGGCGCGGCGGGTGCTGCGGGCGCGGCCGCCGGGGGCGGGGTGATGCTGCGCTGGATGGGCTGGCCCGTCACCGAGGGGGTGGCGGGCGTGGTGTAGGTCCGGCTGCCGCGGCTGCCGGAACTGGAACTGCGGCCCGGGCGGGCGTCGGCAGCCAGGGGCGCCAAGGCCAGGGACACCGCCAGCACGGCGGCGACCGCACGCGAACCAAACCGACCGAACATTCTCTCTCCCCCTAAACAATGGGACCGATCTTTCGGTCCCACCCAAATGTGGCCACCCTAATGTGGGGCCCCTTTGCAAATTTGCGAGGGCCACTGCCGCATCGGCACGCCATACCGCTTTTCGGCGGCCCGCGACAGATGGGACCTTTGCCCGCAGGCCTTCCGCGTGTCTAGACTGCACCCAAGCCCGGGCCGGCACTGCGGGGAAGCATCGGACGCCGGGCAACAACGAAACCAGGGGTTATGGGGGTTACTACACATGCCTGCACCGAAGTGGAAGCTGGCGGCCCTGCTGGCCGGCACGGCCATGGTCTTGCTGACCACGCACATGGCCATCACCAGCACGCCCGCCAACGCCGGCGACAAGCCGGCAGTCGATCAGGCCAAGGGCGACGACAAGGCGTCAGCCGATAAAGACTGGACGCCCAAGCACTTCACCGCCGACCGCAGCGGCACCTTCAACGGCAAGCGCGTGGACTACCAGGTGCAGGCCGGCGAAACCCACCTGGTGAACGACAAGGAGGAGGACGCGGCCACTGTCTTCTCCACCGCCTACCTGAAGAAGGGCGTGAAGGACGCGACCCAGCGCCCGCTGATCTTCCTGTTCAATGGCGGACCCGGCTCCGCCAGCCTGTGGCTGCACATGGGCGCCTGGGGCCCGAAGCGCGTGGACGTGCCCAGCGACGCCACCAGCGCCGGCAGCCCGCCCTACCCCCTGAAGGACAACCCGCAGAGCCTGCTGGACGTGGCCGACCTGGTGTTCATCGATCCCGTGGGCACCGGCTACAGCCGCCTGCTGCCCAAGGGGGAGGAGAAGGACTATTACGGCGTGAAGCAGGACGCCCATTCCATCGCGCAGTTCATGCGCCGCTGGCTGACCGAGCACAAGCGCTGGAACTCCCCCGTCTTCATCGGCGGTGAGAGCTACGGCGGCATGCGCATCGGCGCGCTGCTCCCCGAATTGCTGGAAAATGGCGCGCCCGTGGGCCTGAACGGCCTGATCGTCATCTCCGGCGCCGTCGACTACGGCGCATTCGAGTTCAACCGCGGCAACGACCTGCCCTACCCTGCCTTCCTGCCCAGCTATGCCGCCATCGCCTGGTACCACAAGAAGATCGCCGACACCGCCATGGGGTTCGACGCCTTCATGAACCAGGTGCGCAAGTTCGCGGTGGAGGAATATCCGGTGGCCCTGCTGAAGGGAAACCGCATGACCCCGGCGGAGCGCAAGGGCATGATCGACAAGCTGGCGCGGTTCACCGGCCTGTCGCCCGCCTACCTGGACCACACCAACCTGCGCATCCGCGAGGTGCGCTTCGCCAAGGAACTGCTGCGCGACCAGGGCAAGATCACCGGCATCTACGACGGCCGTTATACCGGCCAGGAATATGATTCGGTGGGTGACCAGGTGGAAAGCGATCCGTCCAGCTACGGCATCGGCGCCGCCTTCGCCACCACGCTGCAGAGCTACCTGCTGAGCGACCTGAACATCAAGATGGACCGGGAGTACCGGACCAGCGGCGACGTGGGCAAGAACTGGGACTGGAAGACCTGGGGCGACGAGGGCGGCGGCTATGCCAACGTGGCGCCCTGGTACGGCGACGCCATGCGCCAGAACCCCAAGCTGAAGGTGTTCATGGCCGGCGGCTGGTACGACCTGTCCGTGCCCTTCTTCTCAAACGAGAACGCCATGAACGCCAACGGCGTGCCCACGGACCGGGTGACCTTCAGCTATTACGAGGCCGGGCACATGATGTACCTGAACCGTGCCGCCCTGGACAAACTGACCGACGACGTCCGCCACTTCGTGAAGGCGGCCGCCCCGGGGGCGAGCGAGTAGGACCGCGAGCCGGCGGGGCGGTCAGCGCCGCCCCGCCGGCTTTCTACACGCGGATTCTGGCATCACCCGCATCCTGGCGGTGCGCGTCTCAGGGCGCGGAGGCCGCACAGGTCCGGGCCGGCTCGGACGACAGCGCGGTCAGCAGCGGTCCGCGCGCACGATATGCCAGGACCTCCAGGATGACGGCATTGGTGCTGGCGGAAAGCACCGTCTCCGCCTTGCCGCTGGCCTCGTAGATCCCCTCCTGCCAGCCACGTGCGGTGGACAGCGGCGCCAGCCGGGCGACAAGGTCGTTCCAGCGCTCCGGCCAGAACGCCCATAATCCCAGCGCGGCCTTGGCCGAGACCAGCGCCAGGCTGGATGTTTCGGTTCCCTCCGGGGTCAGCACAGCCCAGGGACGGCCCGACGCGACCACCGTGCCATAGAGGAAATAGGGTGCTGTGGAGCGCAGGTAGTCATTGCGGGCGGTGGCCACCCCCTCCTGCAGCATCCGGGTGCGCTGCGCCAGCTCGACCGAGCGGGCGCGCTTCGCCATGTCGCCGGTGGCGGGCGCGGCCCAGCCGAACTCCAGCCCCTGCAGCACGGAATCGCCCGTCACCACCGGGGTGAACTCGTTGGCGTGGTCCGGTACCGCGCTGACGAACCCCACCCCGTCCACCTTCACGACCGGGTCGGACAGCCGGGGCGGCCGCGCGGGCATCCCCCACAGCCTGTAGCCGGCGGCGGCGTAATCCTCATAGCCGCGCCCGGCCTCACGGTAACGGGCCGGCGCAGGGCCGGCGGGCGCGCCGCCGGTCAGGCCGCCATCGGCGCCAATGGCGGCGCACAGGTCGAACCGGGCGACCACGGCGCGAGCCGCCGACGCCAGCGCGGGCTCCCGGTCCGCCAGGGCGCGCAGCCAGACAAGCAGCCGCCCCGTGTCCACCGCCGACCAGCCGGCGTTGCCGGGGTGATCCGCATCGATCGCGGCGACGCCGGTGGCGGCGTTGTACACCCGGTTGGGCAACCGCCCATAGGCCAGTTCCATGCGGCCGGCGAAGGCGAGGATCCGCGCCAGCCTCTCCTGGGCCGCAGCGGCCGGCAGCAGGCCGAGGTCGCGGGCGGCGATCAGGGCCGCGATGGTGTCCGCCATCTCCCAGGCCGTCGCCGTCGGGTACTGATCAACGGAGTTGACGAGGCCCGTCGCCGCATTGTCGTTTTCAGCGAAATAGCGCCAGGCGTTCCGCGCCCACGCCTTTTCTTCCGCCGTCAACGGCGCGGGTGGAGTGGGCGTCCCCGCCCGCTCCGGCTGCCCGGTCGCGGCCCTGTAGGCGAGGCCGCAGCCCGACAGCGCCAGCAGGCCTACGGCGGAGGTCAGGATCGCGACGGCGCGGAAGATGCGGCGGCTCACCATGCTTGGCTCCAGGAGGCGGTGATGGCACCGTCGACGAAGCGCCCCTGGGCCGGGCCGGCGTCGCGTCCGGGCCAGCGGTTGCCGGAATAGTTGCCATAGCGCAGCGAGAACGTGCCGGGATAGCCCCAGCTCCAGCCAACGGCGTAGGTGAAGTCCGGGTCCCAAGGTTGCTGGTCGCGATGCTGGGGATAGGCGAACGCCTTCCACTCCACATAGATGCCGGCCACGACCGGATAATGGCAGCCCAGCGACAGGCTCTGCTTCCAGCTGCGGTTGGCGGCGCTGGCCTGGTCGTAGAAGCGTGGGCTGACATTGACGTCGACCGTGCAGTCGATGGCCAGGTCGGGGTCAAGCAGCATGGGCGTCGCCAGCGCCTCCGGCACGGGGAAACGCCAGCCGGCGCTCCAGGTGCCCTGGTTGAAGCGCGTGACGTTCTCACCCTTTTCCGCCGATGGGTCCAGGCGGTTGCTGGCATAGTTGAAATAGGTGAGGTGCAGCGAGAACGGCGCGCCGTTGTCGAAGCCGAAGCCGTAATCGAAGTCCGGATTCCACGGCGCCTGGCGGCTGCCCTGGACGTAGCGGTGGAAATCCGTCATGGCGAACCAGCCCGGCAGCGGTTCATAGCGGATGAGGGCGTCCACCGTCGGGCTGCCCGTCACGTGGGCTCCCTGCTGGCCGCTGCCCGTGGGTCCGCTCTGCTCCGACCGGGTCATGGGAACGGTGACGCCGGTGCCGAGGGTCAATCCTTCCAGCGGCGTGCGTTTCTCTCGGGAGAAGGGCAGATCGAAGGAGCTGGCAAGGCCCGCATCGATGTCGGACCAGGTCCACTCGACGGCACCAGCCATCGACGGCGCCAGAACCACGGCCACCGTCGTCCCCAGTCCAAGCCGGCATCGTTTACGTTCCGCACGATTTGTCATCGGATCGGTTCTCCAGTACACTTAATTGTACCTGCGGTACGGTCGGCGCGCTAGACGCCCCCCGCAAGAATACGTCGACCATCCCTCTCGATTTTCCAATCCATCCCGCGCCCATGATGTTGACGGCAAGAACCGTGCGGTATGACGATGAAATCGCATTCCATGGCTGAGTTGCGATTAACCATTCGGATAGGTTCGTCTGTCGATTGTCTATGATGAGAATCGTAATCATCTAGGCAAGGCCCCGCACACGCGATATCGTTACGTCCGTTCCACCGCGAGATGTCATATCCGATGGGATTTTACTTCGACCGATTCGAATCGCGCCGCCCGCCGCCGCCGATCCCCTATTCGGCCGCGCGGGAGTTCCTCTGGCAGGTCCTCGGCACTGCGAACTTGGTGGTGGGCCTCTGGTATTTGCATTGGCGCTGGACCCAGTCGCTGAATCCGGACGCGCTCTGGTTCGCCATTCCCTTGGCGGCGGCGGAGACCATGGCCTTCCTCGGCCTCGTCCTTTTCACCGTGAACTTGTGGCGGACCGAGGATCCGCCCCGGCCGCCCCCGCCCGCGCGTATCGCCGACTGCGTGGAGGAGACGGACGTGCCTGACCGCCCGGTGTCGGTTGACGTCTTCTTCGCCACCTATAATGAAGATCCGGAGCTGGTGCGCCTGGGCCTGCGGGAGGCGCGCGCCATGACCTACCCGCACCCGATCGACCTGGCGGTGCACGTCCTGGATGACGGACGGCGTCCGGAAATGCGCCGCGTGGCCGAGGAGGAAGGGTGCAACTACATCACGCGCACGAACAATATCGGCTTCAAGGCCGGCAACCTGCGTAACGCGATGGAGCAGACCAGCGGCGACTTCATCGTCATCTGCGATGCCGACACGCGGCCCTTCCCTACCATGATCGAGCATACGCTGGGATATTTCCGCGA
This sequence comes from Nitrospirillum amazonense, assembly GCF_029594735.1. Taxonomy (NCBI): domain Bacteria; kingdom Pseudomonadati; phylum Pseudomonadota; class Alphaproteobacteria; order Rhodospirillales; family Azospirillaceae; genus Nitrospirillum; species Nitrospirillum amazonense. The sequence goes on along the minus strand of NZ_JARPAF010000002.1, from coordinate 1,593,035 downwards.
TCCCACCGTCGCCTGGGTGCAAACGCCGCACTGGTTTTATGACCTGCCGGAAGGGCGCCGCCTGCCCGTGGCCTGGGGCCGACGCCTCGGCGCCGCCGGGCGCTTCCTCGGCCGGTGTGTCGAGGCGGTGGCGGGGCCCATCCATGTCGGGCGCGACCCCTTCGTCAATGACAGCCAGATGTTCTTCGACGTGCTGCAACGGCGGCGCAACTGGGCCAACGCCTCTTTCTGCTGCGGGGCATCCTCCATCCACCGCCGCGATGCCGTGATGCAGGCGGCCCTGAAATCCTACACCCGGGAAGTGGCGCGCAACGTCGACGCCCGCGCCCGCGAGGCGCTGAAGCTGACCGGCGAGTCGACGCTGGACGCCGGCCTTGAGGCGGCGCTGGTCCAGGAGGCGGCGCTGGCGGAAGAGCTGACGCCTTACAAGTTCCATGTCTCGGAGGACATCTACACCTCCATCGTACTGCATTCGGACAGCGAGCGGCGGTGGCGGTCGGTGCTGCATCCCGAGGTCGAGACCCGCATGCTCAGCCCCCAGGACCTGTTGTCCTGGAGCATCCAGCGCTTCAAATACGCCGGTGGAAGCCTCGACATCCTGTTCCACGACAATCCGCTGCTGCGGGGTGAATTGACCATCTGGCAGAAGCTGATGTACGCGGCGACCTTCTATTCATACCTGGGCGCCTTGTGGAACGTGGTCTTCTTCGCGGCCCCCATCATCTACCTGACCACGGGTGTGGCCCCGGTCAGGACCTACAGCTTCGACTTCTTCAAGCACATCATCCCCTTCCTCATGCTGAATGAACTCGCCTTCATGATCGGCAGCTGGGGGGTGCCCGGCTACCAAGGCAAGCGTTCCTGGCTGAGCTTCTTCCCGATCAATCTGCGCGCCCTCTGGTCGGTCCTGCGCCACCAGCAGATCAAATTCCCGGTGACGCCCAAGGACCGGCAGGAGGGCAATTTCCTGCGCCTCGTGCGCTGGCAGTTGCTGGTCATGGTCCTGTCGGTCGCCGGCCTGGCCTATGCCGGGATTCGGCTCTGGCTGGGAGACTCGCCCTTTTCCTGGGGCGGGTTGCTGGCCAACGTCTTTTGGTGCGCCAACAACATCTTCGCCCTGTCGGGCATCGTCTCCGCCGCCTTCTGGTCGCCTGATGACGATGCGCCGGCGGACGCCGCCGCCGAAGGAGTGCCGGCATGACTTTCCGCGACGGGCTTATCGCCGGGCGCAGCCACATCGCCTTCCTGGTCGGATTGCTGCTCTCCACCGCGCTCATCGTCCGCATCGAGCAGTGGGAACGGGACCCGACGCATCTCTACGCCGAGATTCCCTATAGTTCCCAGATCCCCGAACGCCAGCCGGCGCCGCTGACGGCGGAGGACAAGGCCGCCGCCACCATCGCCTGGACCTACCTGACGGCGCATACGCGGGCCGCGACCGGACTGGTCGATCCGGCCGCCGGCAACCGCGCGGCGACGCTGTGGAACGTGGGGTCGCAGATCCTGGGCACCCTGGCCGCCGAGCGCCTGGATCTCGTGACGGCCACCGACGCGGAAGCGCGGATCGACCGTGTCCTGGCAGCCCTGTCCCGGGTGCCCCTGTTCGACGGCGCCCTGCCCTCGCGCTTTCTCGACACGGAGACGCTACAGCCTGTAACCCATGACGGACGGCCCACCGAGCGGGAAGATCTGGGCTGGTCGGCCGTTGACCTGGGGCGGCTGCTGAACGCGCTCGACCTCTGGGGCCGGGCGCATCCCCGGCAAGCTCCCGCCATCGCCCACCTGCTGGCCGGCTGGCGCCTGGACGCGGCGGTGGCCGACAGGGCGCTGCGCGCCTCGATCATGAACGGCAGCGGCAAGCCGGAATTCCATCAGGAGGGCCGGCTCGGCTACGGTCAGTACGCCGCCAAAGGCTTTCAGCTCTTCGGTTTCGACCTGGCCCAGGCGACCGACCTGCGACCGACCCTGGGATGGGTTGAGGTTGACGGCGTGGAAGTGCCCGTCGACCGGCGGGCCATGGGGGCCGGCACGCGCACCCACACCCTGTCGGAACCCTGGATGTTCGACGGGCTGGAATACGGTTTCGATCGCACCTCGCGTGAGCTCGCATGGCGCACCTTCCTGGCGCAGGAGCGCCGGTTCGAGCATAGCGGCCAGCTCACCGGGGCCGGCGAAGGCCCGTTGGACCGCGCGCCCTGGTTCGCCCAGGCGACCGTGCAGGCCAATGGCAAACCCTGGCGCACCCTGGATGACGCCGACCGTGAGGCCGCGGCCCTGCGGACCGTCGCGACCAAGGCAGCGTTCGGCTGGGACGCCCTGTTCGCCACCGACTATGCCGCCCGGCTGCGCGCCGCCCTGACCGACCGCGCCGATGCCACCCAAGGCTGGTATGCCGGTTTCTACGAAGTCGACGGCACGACCAACAAGGTGCTGACCCTGGAAACCAACGCCCTGGTGCTGGAAGCAATGGCCGCCCGCCGGGACGGACCGCTGCGGCCCGCCGTGCTGTTCGGCCGACGGGCGGAAACATCATGAGCGAACTCCGCCGCATCCTTCTGGTCGAGGATGAGCCGACCACCCAGCAAATGCTGGGCATCGTACTGCGCGCGCTGGGCTACGATGTCGTGACGGTGGCCAATGGCGTGGCCGCGATGGACGTGCTGGCCGGCGGCGGCATCGACCTCGTCATCACCGACCGGCACATGCCGGAGATGGACGGCATCACCCTTTGCCGCGCCATCCGCGCCTCCTTCCCGGACCATTACCTCTACGTCATGATGCTGAGCGCCCAGATCGACGACAGCAGTGTGGTGCAAGGCCTGGAGGCGGGTGCCGATGATTTCCTCGTCAAGCCGCCAGATTTCGCGGAACTGCGGGCCCGGCTGAAGGCCGGCATCCGCATCATCGACCTGCAGCGCCAGCTGGAGCAGCGGAACCGCACGCTGGCCAGTGCCCACCAAAGCCTGGAAAAGGCCTATGAGCACATCCGCAAGGATCTGCAGGCCGCTGCCGACAGCCTGCGCCGGCAGTTGCCAAGGCCGGCGGAGTTGGATGGGCTGCGCTTCGATTGGCTGTTCGAACCATCCGACATGATAGGCGGCGATATCCTGGACGTGGTCCATCGCCCGGATTCACCCGTCACCGTCTTCTACCAGATCGACGTGGCGGGGCACGGCGTGCCCGCCGCCCTGTCGTCCTTCAACCTTCAATCCCTGCTGTCGGGCGCTGCCTTGCGCCAGTTGGCCGAGACCGGCGGGACCACCGGCTGGGCGACGCAGCCGGTGGCGGTGGTGGAGGAACTGAACCGGCGCGCCCAGCGCAGCGATGACGACGATTACTTCACCATGCTGTACGGCGTCATCGACCGGCGCACGGGCGAGGGCGTCCTGACCCTGGCCGGCCATCCGCCGCCCCTGGTCTGGCGCGCCGCCAGCCGGCGCCTGGAGACGCTGGGCGACAGCGGCTTTCCGGTGGGCATGCTGCCATCGGTCAACTATGAGGAACTGCCCTTCACGCTGGCGGCCGGCGACCGGCTGATCGTGCACTCGGATGGCCTCAGTGACTGTGTCGACGCCGAGGAACGGGCCTTCGGCGACGGGGAGCTGGCGCGCTGCCTGGCCGAGGCGGCGGCACTGCCGCTGGCCGACACCATCGCCATGGTCGGGCGCCGGTTCGCCGACTGGTGTGCCGACGCGCATTTCGATGATGTATCGTTGTTGATCCTGGAGAAGACGGCGGCCGAGGCCGCGGAGGGGCAAGATGATCGAGACTGAGCAGCGCGGCGGCGTGCTGATCACGCGGGTGACCGTCAGGCGGCTGGACGCCGTCATCACCCCCGCCTTCAAGGCGCGGATGGTGGACCTGATCCAGGGCGGGGCGGAGCGCATCGTGCTGGATCTGGCTGATGTCAGCTTCATGGATTCCAGCGGGCTCGGCAGCGTCGTGGGCTGCCTCAAGCTCATCGGCACGCGCGGCGACCTGGTGCTGGCCGGGATTCAGTCCCCTGTCCAGAGGCTTTTGCAGACCACCCGTTTGGATCGCGTCTTCAAGACCTTCCCCGACACGGACGCGGCCGTGGCCGCGCTCACCCCCGGCGGCGAGTAAGACCATCATGGCGATGCCCGTCCCCCATATCGTGCTGACCGTGGATGGCGGGCTGGAGCAGGTCGCCCTGATCGGGCGGGCGGTGCAGGCGGTCTGCGGCCTGACTGATCTCGACGCCGACGCGCTGGCCGCCATCGAACTGGGCATCGTCGAGGCGGTGACGAATATCGTCGAGCATGGTTATGGCGGTGATGCCGGCCCCATCGAGGCGGCCGTCACCCTGGCCGAAGGGGAGATCGTGATCGAGCTGAAGGATGACGGCCCGCCCCTGGACCCGGCGCGGCTGGCCGAGGCCCGCATCGACTTCGATCCCACTGACCTCGCCAACCTGCCGGAATCGGGCATGGGCCTCTCCTTGATCCAGTCCAGCTTCGACCGGGTCGTCTATGAGCGCGCCGGCGACCGCAACCGGCTCAGCCTCTTCAAGCGCATCGGGCCGTGACGGTGGCGGGCGGCCCGCACCGCCGCGCCGTGCTGGCGCTGGGCGTCGGCGGCCTGCTGGCGGCCGCACGCCCGGCGGAGGCCGCCGCCTGGTACGAGAACGATCCCGTCTCGTTGCGTGCCCGGGCGGAACGCAAGGGATTGCTGTTCGGCACGGCGGTGGGCCCCGCCCTGGATGAGGATCGCGACCTGCGTGCGGCGACCGTGGCCGACTGCACCATCATCGTCCCCGAGTATGAGTTGAAGTGGCCGGACGTGGCGCCGGAATCGGGGCTGTACGACCTGCGCGGCGCGGATCGGCGGTTCGCTTTCGCGCGCGATCATGGCATGGCGTTCCGCGGCCACGCGCTGCTTTGGCCCGAGCGCCTGCCCGCATGGCTGGCGCCGGGGCTTTCCCGCATCGCCGCCGAGGACCTGGTGGCCGGTCATATCGGAACCTTGGTCGGCCGCTATGCCCGGCGCGTGCATTCCTGGGACGTGGTCAATGAGCCGATCGACCTCGGCCCCACCGGCCGGAACGGGCTCAGGGTCTCGCCGCTTCTGGACGCGATCGGGCCGGGTTATATCGACTTCGCCTTCTGGAAGGCGCGTGAGATCGACCCGGCCGCCCGCCTGACCTTGAATGAGAACGGGCTGGAGCGTCGCGGCCCAGGCGGCGACGCCAAACGCGCCGCCATCCTGGCGCTGCTGCGCCGCCTGCTGGGCTCGCATGTGCCGGTCCACGCGCTGGGTGTGCAAATCCACGTCGGAACGGAGGGGCCGGAGGCGCTTGACGGGCCGGCATTGGAGCGGCTTTGCCATGAGGTCGCGCACCTCGGGCTGGAAGTGATGGTGACCGAACTGGATGTTTCCGACCAGTTCGCGCCGGCGGATACGGAGGCCCGCGACGCGGCGGTGGCGGCCACTTACCGCGCGGCACTCGAGGCCGTGCTGGCCGAGCCGGCGACCACGGTGGTCATGACCTGGGGCCTGTCGGACCGCCACAGCTGGCTGTCAGCGATGCGGCCGCGCCGGGATGGACTGCCCGTCCGCCCCCTGCCCTACGACACCGCGATGCGCCGCAAGGCCGCCTGGGGCGCCATCGCCGCCGCCATCGACGCCGCCCCGGCACGACATCCGCTGTTCCAGGCGCCGAAGGGCTAAGCGGGTCGGCCCGTTACGGCATCGGCACCGCCTTCGCCACCACGCTGCAGAGCTACCTGTTGAGCGACTTGAACAGCAAGATGGACCGGGAGTACCGACCAGCGGCGACGTGGGCAAGAACTGGGACTGGAAGACCTGGGGCGACGAGGGCGGCGGCTACGCCAACGTGGCGCCCTGGTACGGCGGCGCTATGCGCCGGAACCCCAAGCTGAAGGTATTCATGGCCGGCGGCTGGTACGAGGCCGGGCACATGATGTACCTGAACCGTGCCGCCCTGGACAAACTGACAGACGACGTCCGCCACTTCGTGAAGGCGGCCGCCCCGGGGGCGAGCGAGTAGGAGGGGGAGCCGGCGGGGCCGGCTTCAGGCGCATAGGGTGATCCGGATTGCGCCGCAGGAATCCGGACACCTCCTTGAGCGTGGCCGGCAGCGGCTCCGCCCCGGGATGCGAGCGATAGCTCCAGAACCGGTAACCCCGCCGCCACAGCGCTTCCACCTTCCGCCATTGGGCGACGTCAGTGCGTTTCGGCGCCTTGAATGAGCGCCCCATCAGGCATAGACCCCGCCGCATGCGGGACAAGATCGCCCACCCTCCCCCACGCCACCAAACAGCACGGGCAGTTTCCAGGAACGCCGGCAGGCGAAACAGGCGTGGGCGATCAGGTAGCGGTTGACGAAGGGCGCCGTCACATGGCTTCCGTTTTTCGGGATCATCATCAAAGCCACGGGTTCAGGATTGACACGCCCGTGCGGGCGTAATCCGTCACGTCGCGTGTCACCACCGTCAAATCATAGTGCAACCCCGTCGCGGCGATGATCAGATCAGGCTGCGTATAGGTATGCCGCGCTTGTCGACCTGATTCTACAAGCAGGCGCCACTTCAACATCACGTCTTCACTAATAGGCAGGACGCGGCCATCGAACATTGGCCGCAGCTTGTGCGTCAGCCAAGCCGTCAGCTCCGACCTTTTGCCGGCATCGGCTGCCTGCTCAATGCCAAAGCGAATCTCCGCCAGCGTCACGGTGCTGATAAAAAGAGTATCAAGTGGCTGGTCAGCCACGAAGGCAACGACCTTCCTGTCCGGCTTGGGCCGACGGAGTTCGGACAAGACATTGGTGTCGAGCAACCAGCCCGTCATAGAACGACATCACGCACTGGCATCACCATGCGCTCGACGTCAAACTCCACATCCGGATGTGGACACGCCTGGAGCACGTCCACCAAGGCCTGCCCGGAAAGGCTCCCCTTCAGCCGGCGGAACTCCTCCGCCGTAATAACTACCACCTCGTCGCGACCGTGCACCGTGACATGCTGTGGGCCATCGCTTTTGACCCGACGCACCAGCTCACTGAAACGCGCCTTGGCATCCTGTAAAGGCCAGCGATCATCAAGCTTTGGCGCCCCACGTGTTTCTCGCGTCATGTCCACCTCGGAAAACTGGTCGGTCTGACTATTATATCAAGATGGACAGAACCAAGCCAGTCACGGCTCCATCAACTCCAGCGCGCGGCTGAAGTCGAAGCCGCGCACCGATTGGATGAAGTCGTCGGCGCGGGGGGCCGGCAGGGCGGTGCGCAGCAGATGCAGGTTGCTTTCGGCCAGTTCCTCGGCTTCGGGGTCGTTGTCGGCCAGGAGGTCGCGCAGACGTGCCAACAGGGCCGCAGCCTTGGCCGGGTCGGCATCCGGCGAAGCCGTCAGGGCCGGGGCCGGCGCGTCCTGGGCCAGCCAGCGCTCGATCCCGGCCGCCACATCCTCCAGCAGCGGGGTCAGGATGGACACCGTCCGTTCCGGCGCGGCACCGCTGCGCAAGGCGGCCTCCACCGCCGCCGCCGCGCGCTGCACCTCGCCTGCGCCGATGGTGCCGGCGACACCCTTCAGGGTGTGGGCCAGCCGCTCCGCCGTGGCGGCGTCGCCGCTGCGCCAGCGGTCCAGGATGGCGGCGGGGGTAGCCCGCTGGTTGGCGGCGAACTTCTTCAGGATGTCGGCGTACAGCGCCCGCTTGCCGCGCACCCGCCGCAGCCCCTCCTCCGCGTCGATGCCGGGGATGTCGATGGCGCGCTCCGGCACCGGCTCAGCTGGCTTCCCCATGACAAGCGGCAGGGGGACAAGCGGCAGGGGGCGCGGCCCCGCCGCCTCGGTCCTGCCCTGCCCCCAACGCGCCAGGACGGCGAACAGCTGGTCGGGATCGATGGGCTTGGAAACATAATCGTTCATGCCCGCGGCCAGGCAGCGCTCCCGGTCCGAGGCCATGGCGTTGGCGGTCATGGCGATGATGGGCAGCGCCGTCTCGCCCATCTCCCGGATGCGGCGCGAGGCCGTGAGGCCATCCATGACCGGCATCTGCACATCCATCAGCACGGCGTCATAGCGCCGCGCCGCGATCCTCTCCAGCGCGATGGCGCCGTTCTCCGCCAGGTCGACGCCGACGCCCACGTCGGTCAGCAGCTCGATCGCCACCTGCTGGTTGAAGTCGTTATCCTCCACCAGCAGGACGGACAGTCCCTGCAAGGCTTCGAAGTCGGCGGGCAGGTCGCCGGCCCTGGCCTTGGGCTCCGCCGTCTCGGTGCCGGCGATGGCGCGGATCACGGCGTCGAACAGGACGGAGGAGTTCACCGGCTTGATCAGCACGTCCTCGATGCCGCTCTGCTCCGCCGCGCGGCGCACATCCTCGCGGCTGTAGGCCGTCACCATGATCAGGTGCGGCGGATGGGCAAGGCCCAGCGCGCCGATGCCCCGCGCCGTCTCCATGCCGTCCAGATCCGGCATCTGCCAGTCCAGGAAAGCCACGTCATATGGCGCACCGGCGGCGGCGGCCTCCTTGATGGCGGCGATGGCGGCGCGACCGTCCCCCGCCCCGTCGACGCGGAAGGACATGGAGGTCAGCATGGCCGACATCACCCGGCGGGCGTTGCGGCTGTCGTCCACCACCAGCACGCGGCGGCCGCGCAGGTCGGGCCGGGGCAGCAGCGGCTGGCTGGTGAGCACCCGCCCCAGCTTGGCCGTGAACCAGAAGCAGGACCCCTTGCCATAATCGCTATCGACACCGACGGCGCCGCCCATCAGCTCCGCCAAGCGCTTGGAGATGGCCAGGCCCAGGCCCGTGCCGCCGAAGCGACGGGTGGTGGTGGTGTCCGCCTGCTCGAAACTGCGGAACAGCCGGGCCTGTTGTTCCGCCGTCATGCCGATGCCGGTGTCCGCCACCTGGAACAGCAGGGTCACCGAGGCCTCATCCTCCTCGATGGCGCGGATGTTGATGGAGATGCGGCCCGTCTCGGTGAATTTGACGGCGTTGCCGGCGAAGTTGATGAGGATCTGCGCCAGGCGCAGCGGGTCGCCCATGAGGTTGCCGGGCACCGCCGCGTCCACGTCGAAGACGAACTCCAGCCCCTTGGCCGCCGCCCGCTCCGACACCAGGTTGGCGACACCGTCCAGCACCTCATCCAGCCGGATCTCCACCTGCTCGATGGTCAGCTTGCCGGCGTCGATCTTCGAGAAATCCAGGATGTCGTTGATGATGCCCAGCAGGTGCTGGCTGGAGCGCTGGATCTTGGTCAGATAATCGCGCTGGCGGGGGGTAAGCTCGGTCTTCAGCGCCAGGTGGCTCATGCCGATGATGGCGTTCATCGGCGTGCGGATCTCGTGGCTCATGTTGGCCAGGAAGTCCGCCTTGGCCTGGGACGCCGCCTCGGCGGTATGGCGGGCCGCGTCCAGTTCCACCGCACGGGTGCGGGTCATGGCGACGATGCGGCTCAGTAGTGCCACACCGGTGCCCACGCCCGCGTACAGTCCCTGATCGGTGATCAGGAAGCCTTCCGTCAGCGCCTTGGGATGGTCGCTGGCGATCATGGCGCTGACGTCATCCAGCGGCGTATCGACATCCACGCACAGGTAGGGCCGGCCCAGCATGAAGGCCACCGGCCGGCGGCGGTAGAGTTCGGACTTGATCTGATGGGCGAAGGTGGACAACAGGAATTCGCGGGCGATAAGCCCCAGCACCCCGCCCAAGTCGTCCACAACCGCAACGCAGGGCAGCAGCGGCGCGCCCAGGAAGATCTGCACGACATCGCCGCAGGGCGTGCGCTCGCTGATGCCCTGGGCGGGCTGCAGGATGTCGCGCGCGCGATAAACCACCGGCACCGCCGCCGCTGCCTCATCCGTCGCCATCCTATCCGCGCCCGCAGTGTCCATGTGCAGCCCCTGCGTTAAGCCGGGCCTCCCCGATCCCTTTTTCACTCGTGCTCTTTCACCGGCCCTCGGCCGCCATCGCCAGATAGTCGCGCTTCCCGTCCAGGAATCCGTCCTGGTCGGCGAAGCGCTCGGCGATGGCCCGGAATTCGTCCTCGATTTCCAGGAACGCCTTGACGATATCGGGATCGAAATGACTGCCCGAACCGTCGGCGATGATGGCCGCCGCCTGCTCGTGCGGCATGGCGTCCTTGTAGACGCGGCGGCTGATCAGGGCGTCGTAGACGTCGGCGACGGCCATCAGCCGGGCGGAGATGGGGATCGCGTCACCCGAGAGCCCTTCGGGATAGCCGCTGCCATCCCACTTCTCATGGTGGGAATAGACGATTTCCTTGATGCAGGTCAGGAACTCGACCGGAGCGCCCAGCGCATCCTCCGCCGCCTCGATGGCGTCGCGGCCCAGCGTGGTGTGCCGCTTCATGATCTCGAATTCCTCGGGCACGTACCGGCCCGGCTTCAGCAGGATGCGGTCGGGGATGCCGACCTTGCCGATGTCGTGCAGCGGCGCCGACTTGAACAGGGTGTCGATGCGGCTGTCGGTGATGTAGCCGGCGAAGTGGGGATGGTGGCGCAGCCGGATGGCCAGGGCACGGACGTAGAACTGGGTCCGGCGGATGTGATTGCCCGTTTCGGTGTCGCGGGTTTCCGCCAATGAGGCCAGGGTCATGACGGTCACGTCCTGGATGGCCATGACCTCCCGCGTGCGCCGGGCCACCTCGGCCTCCAGGAAGTCGGCCTTGTCGCGCAGCAGGTCGGCGATGGCCTTCAGCCGCAGATGGGCGCTCACGCGGGCCAGAACGATGGGCGGGCTGATGGGTTTGGTGATGTAGTCGACGGCGCCCAGGGCCAGGCCCCGCTCCTCATCCGCCACCTCGTTGCGGGCGGTCAGGAAGATAACGGGGATGTCGCGCGTGGCCGAATTGGCCTTCAGCCGGCGGCAGACCTCATACCCATCCATGCCGGGCATGATGATGTCCAGCAGGATCAGGTCCAGGCTGGGGTGGGCGGCGGTCACGGCCAGGGCCCGCTCACCGGAATTGGCCACACGGACGTGGTAATCGTCCTTCAGCAGGCCGCTCATGATCTTGAGGTTGTCAGGCGTGTCATCGACGACCAGTATTTGCGGCCGCGTCTTCTCCGCAATCACGGGACTATTGTCTTCCCACATCGGCCGTCGCCCACTCGAGAGGTGCCCCCGCTGGCGCCCCCACCTGAGGGGAGCCTGGGATTTTTCCTGTCACAGCGGGCTCTTGGGCGCACGGCCGCCCCGCTATCCAGCTTTCGGGACGCCGTAGGAAACGCCGTCGGGCGCCCGGCACCCGCGTGACATCTCTCTTTTGTATAGGCCGTATATTTCTTTTAGATGACGGTTTGCAAAAGATTACACTTTAATTATGAAGAAGATCGGTCGCTTTTTATTCAATTGCTCAGCGCGCCGGCGCGTCATAGGGGGCCAATATTAGGCCGCCCTTTCATGCCATCGCCCGCTGCGGCCGGGTGACGACAAAGGCCAAAGCCAGCGCCGCCACCAGCAGCACGGCGGCCAGCATGAAGGGCGATCCCTGGGGCAGCATGGCGAAGGGGCCGACGCTGTCCGCCAGTACGCTGGTGAACAGCAGGGGGCCGATCATGCCGGTGATGCCGCGGATGCTGACCAGGGTGCCTTGCAACAGCCCCTGTTCCGTCGCCGCCACCTGGGCCGACATCATGCTTTGGGCCGAGGGGCCGACCATGCCCCACAGCGCCACCAGGGGAATGCCGCAGAGGAGGCCCGCGCCCACGGGGGAGGCGCCGAAGGTGGTGAAGCCGGCGGCACCCGCCACCAGGCCCACCATCATGGTACGCCGCGCGCCCAGGCGCTTGACCACCCGGCCGACCAGGCCGCCCTGCACCACCGTGCTGCATACGCCCACCCCTGCCAGGGTCAGGCCCACGGACTCCGGCCCCCAGCCGTAGCGGTCGTTGACGTAGATGACGAAGGTGTTGTTCAGCACCTCATGCGCCAGATAGTAGAGCCAGACGATGCCCCCCAGGCCCAGCAGGCCGGGCGCGCCGCGCAGCAGGGCGAAGGCGCCCAACGGGTTGGCCCGCCGCCAGGAGAAGGCGCCGCGCCGGTCGGCCGGCAGCGATTCCGGCAGCACGAACAGGCCGTAGCAGGCGTTCAGCAGGCTCAAGCCCCCCGCCACCCAAAACGGCAGGCGCGGCTCGATCCCGCCCAGCAAGCCGCCCGCCGCCGGGCCGACGATGAAGCCCAGGCCGAAGGCGGCGCCCAGCATGCCGAAGGCGCCGGCGCGCTTTTCCGCCGGGGTCACGTCGGCGATGTAGGCCGAGGCGGTGGTGAAGCTGGCGGCGGTGATGCCGGAGACGATGCGGCCCACGACCAGCCAGCCGAGGCTGGGCGCCACGGCCATCAGCAAATAGTCCACCCCCAGGCCGAAGCAGGAGACCAGCAGGATGGGCCGCCGGCCGAACCGGTCGGACAGCGCGCCGATGAGGGGGGAGAACAGGAACTGCATGGCGGCGAACAGGGTGCCGAACAGGCCCACCATATGCGCCGCCTGGGCATTGTCGCCACCAACGAAGCCCTTCACCAGATCAGGCAGGACCGGGATGACGATGCCCAGAGCCAGGACGTCCAGCAGTGCCGTCACGAAAACGAAGGCCAGCGCGGCACGGCGCGGCGTGGGGGATGCGGTCATGGTCAGGCCCGGAACTGGAACCCCGGCGTTGCGGGCGCCGGGATGAGTTGGTCGTTCTTTGCAGGGTCTACCCTTAATCCTTTTGCCCGGCGGCGGGGAGTCCCGAAAACGCCGCCGGTCATTCTGTCCAATCCGTCCCCCCTGTCTAACCCGCCCGCATGTTGACGCGCTGGCCTTGGCCGGCTCGCTGCCGGTATGGTGCCTGCCGGTCACGAGCTCAGGTTAACGAGGACGAACGATGCGTGAAGTCAGCTGCGTTCTGGACGCCCAGGCCCAGTTGGGCGAATGCCCGCGTTGGGACCCGAACGGAGGGGACGCCGGGGGCGGCGTGCTGTACTGGGTGGACATCCCCGCCAAGACGCTGCACCGCTTCGACCCCGCCACCGGCCAGGACGTGCAGCGCGGCTTCACCCAGCCGGCCGCCTGCCTCGCCCGCCATGGCGCCCACGGCTTCGCCCTGGGCATGAAGGACGGCTTTGCCCTGCTGTCGGATTTCAGCGCCGAGCCCGCACCCCTGGGCACCCAGGTGGAGGAGGCGCGGCCCGACAACCGCTTCAACGACGGCCGCTGCGACCGGCTGGGGCGCTTCTGGTCCGGCACCCTGGACGGCACCAAGCAGCACCGCAACGGCACCCTCTACCGCCTGGACGTGGACGGCCAAGTGACGGACGTCGCCACCGGCTTCCTCACCAGCAACGGCATCGCCTTCTCGCCCGACGACCGCACCTTCTACCTGTCGGACACGCCCAACCACGTCATTTACGCCTACGATTTCGACCTGGCGTCGGGCCGTATCGCCAACCAGCGCGTCTTCCACCAGTTCCCGCACGGCCTGGGCCGACCCGACGGCGCCTCGGTGGATGCGGAGGGCTGCTACTGGACGGCGCTGTACGACGGCGGCCGGGTGGTGCGCCTGTCGCCCCAGGGGGACATCCTGGAACAGGTGGCCATCCCCGCCCGCCTGTGCACCATGATCGCCTTCGGCGGCCCCGACCTGAAGACCGCCTACGTCACCACCGCCCGCCAGAAGCTGGATGAGGCCGAACTGGCCCGCCACCCGCAGTCGGGCGGCATCTTCAGCTTCCGCGTCGACGTGCCGGGCCTGCCGGAGCACACGTACGGGGGATGACGCCCGGCACCGTCGATCGCACCCCGCCGATCGCTCCCCCTAGAATGACCGACCGCCCAGGCGATTTATAAAGTCCTGATCAGGGTGCGTGTCCGCGTCCGCCGACACGGCGTGGGACGGGCCCTCATGCTTGCCCGCCAGGCGATCGATGAACAGCCGGGCCGGATCGTCCAGGGGCTGGGCCAAGGACGGGGTGACGATGGCCTGCGCGACAGGTTCCTGTTTCCCCGCCAGCGACGCGATGAAGGCTTTTGCCGGATCCGGGTCCGTCGCAGCAAGCGCCGAACCGGACATGACGCTAAACAGAACCCCAGACAAAACCAAGGCTGTGACCGGCGCACGCAACTTCCCATGGATCGAGGCGACCATCATCTGTCTCATCTGCTGAAACCAGCCCGCCCCGTCACGGGGCGGGAGCAGCATCAAGCTGCCTCATTAAGATGAGTGTCTAGTGACGAATAAACAATATCATCACTAGATACTTTCGCAGATAGCCGCCATGCTTCCGTGGCGGCCATCCGTGAAAACGGGCGCCCGCCTCGATCGCTTGAAGGCGTCGGTGAAGGAAGATCCTAAATAGGAATTTCAGGATGGATGGTCGGCCTCGGGACACTCGCCCTGTCACAGGCGCACCCCCACGGCGAGACGGGCCCGTCGGCGCGTCCGACCTCAGTCGTCCCCTGCGGCATGCTCCGTCGCTGGCCGCAGCGGGTGGCTATGGTGGCCACTCACCTCGGCGCCGGCATCCGGGTCCAGGCGGATGAAGAAGAGGAACGAAGCCAGGCCGATCACCATCACGGTCAGGAAGGCCACCATGAAGTCGTGCGGCACCAACTGGGCGCCGCCATGCAGGGCCAGGGTGGTGTGCAGCAGCAGCGCGCCGGTGGCGACCCCCATGCCCAGCGACACCTGCTGCACCATGGACGACAGGCTGGTGGCCGCACTCATGCGGGCTGCCGGCACGTCGGCGAAGGCCAGGGTGTTCAGGCCGGTGAACTGCAGGGACCGGAAGAAGCCCCCCACCAGCAACACCAGCAGGATCAGCGGCACCGGCGTGTCCGGCCGGAACAGGCCAATGGCACCAGTCAGCAGGGCCGACAGCACGCTGTTGATCACCAGCGCCTGGCGGAAGCCGTAGCGGCGCAGGATGGGGCCGGCGGTCATCTTCATCACCAGGGCGCCGGCGGCGGTGGCAAAGGTCAGCAGGCCGGAGACGAAGGCTGTCATGCCGAAGCCCACCTGCAGCATCAGCGGCAGCAGGAAGGGGATGGCGCCCATGCAGATGCGGAACAGGGAACCGCCCAGCACGCTGATGCGGAAGGTGGCGGTCTTGAGCAGGTCCAGGTCCACCAGCGGGTGGGGATGGCGGCGCGAGTGGCGCACGGCGACGATGCCCACCAGCACGCCGAGGGCCAGCAGCGACGGCGCCACGCGCCAGTCCACGCCGTCGCGGCCGATGGACTCGAACCCGGCCATCAAGGCGGCCAGGGCCACGCCGGAATTCACGAAGCCCCAGCCGTCCAGCTTGGCCACCGCCTCCTCCCGATGATCGGCGATATAGCGCCAGGAGAGGTAGAGACCCAGCAGGCCGATGGGGATATTGATGAAGAAGATCCAGCGCCAGGACAGGTAGGTGGTCAGCAGGCCGCCGATGGGCGGGCCGATCAGCGGGCCCACCATGGCGGGCGTGGTCAGATAGTTCATGGCCCGGACCAGCTGGTCCTTGGGCACCGTGCGCAGCAGCACCAGGCGGCCCACCGGCACCATCATGGCGCCGCCCACGCCCTGTAGCAGCCGGGCCAGGGCCAATTGCGGCAGTGACTGGCTGAGCCCGCAGGCGATGGAGCCCAGGGTGAACAGCACGATGGCAGCACGGAAGACGCGGCTGGAGCCGAAGCGGTCGGCCACCCAGCCGCTGATGGGGATGAAGACCGCCAGGCTGAGGATGTAGGCGGTGATGGCCAGGCTGAGATGGATGGGGCTGACGCCCAGGCTCTCCCCCATGGCCGGCAAGGCCGTGGCGAGGACGGTGGCGTCCAGGTTCTCCATGAACAGGGCGCACGATATGATGAGGGCGACGAGCATCGTCGTCACAGTGCCTTTCATCCGGGGGCGGCAGGAAATCGCTACCTGCCGTTTGAGAATCTGGGCAAAGCCTGGCCCCTGACAAGTGCCGCCCGGGCATGGCTGACCGTCATGCCTGCACATCTGTTCGGCACGCGTAAAAATTCGGCGACCGACGGAATAAGGCTTCGGTCGAATGCGTCAACCGAGCGGTCCCACACCGACCAATGGCTCGACCACGGGAGGAATCCAGAGATGCTGAAACAGATCATCCCAGCCACCCTGCTGACCGTCGGCATCGCCCTTTCGGTGCCCGCCTCCGCGCAAGGTCCAGCGGGCGCCACGGTAGCGGAAACCGCCAAGGGCAAGACCCTAGTGGATGCCAAGGGCATGACCCTCTACACCTTCGACCATGACATGAGCGGGCAGTCCAACTGCATCGCCGCGTGCGCCAAGAACTGGCCGGCCCTGCCGGCTACCGCCGACGCCGGGGCCAAGGGCGACTGGACCATCATCACCCGCGACGACGGGTCCAAGCAGTGGGCCTACAAGGGCAAGCCGCTCTACACCTTCGTGAAGGACGGGAAGCCGGGTGACATCACCGGCGACGGCCTGGCGAACGGTGCCTGGCACGTGGCGACACCGTAAGGCGCGCGGGAAGGATATGCGGGGGCGGCGGGGTGTCAGGCCCCCGCCGCCACCTCCTGCACGAAATCCAGGAAGGCCCGCACCTTGGCCGGTGGCAGGTGGCGGCTGGGATGGTAGGCGTAGAGGGGATAGCGCTCCTCCGCCCAGTCGGGCAGCACCTGCACCAGTTGGCCGGACGCCAGCCAGGGGCCCAGGCCCAGCTCGAAGCTCTGGAACACCCCCTGCCCTGCGACGCAGGCCGCGACGGCCACGGACGGGTCGTCCATCACCACCCGGCCGGCCACCGCCACCGTCACCCGCTCCATCCCGCGGTGAAACTCCCACCCGAAGGGCAGGCCCGTCTGCGGGTTGCGGAACAGCACGCCCTCGTGCCCCTTCAGGTCCTGCGGCGTTACCGGCGTTCCCCGCCGCGCCAGATAATCCGGCGAGGCGCAGGTCAGCACCCGCGTCTCCAGCAGCTTGCGCGCGATCAGGGAGGCCACGTCCGGCGGGCCGAAACGCACCGCCACGTCCACGCCGGCCATCATCTCCTCCCGGTGATTGCTGACAGTCATGTCCAGGACCAGGCCCGAATAGCGGGCCGTGAAGTCCGGCAGGCGGGGCGCCAGCACCATGCGGGCGAACCAGGGATCGACGGAGACGCGCAGGCGCCCGTCCACCGTGGCCGCCGCCCCGGCCGCGTCCAGCGCCGCCTCTTCCAGCCCGGCCAACAGGGGCGTCACCTGGGCGTGGAAGCGCCGCCCCTCCTCCGTCAGGGTCACGGCGCGGGGGCTGCGGTCGAACAGGCGCACCCCCACCCGCGCCTCCAGCCGGGCGACGGCGCGGCTGACGCCCGACGGCGTCAGGCCCAGCACCTCACCCGCGCGCACGAAGTTTCCCGCCTCCACCACGGCGGCCAGCACGCCGATTCCGGTCAACAGACGCGCGTCGAAGCCCATCGCCTTCCCTCCTTCCCACCGCCCAAGCCAAGGTGACTATAGATCATCCTTCAGCTGACAAGGATGCGCCTGATTCAAATCCCCCTCCCGCCTAAAACCAGGCCACGGGCCGCCTACGGCCGACACTGGATAAAGGAGAAGGACCATGTACGTCATCACCGGCATCACGGGTAAGGTCGGCGGCGCGGTAGCCGAGGCGCTGCTGGCGGCGGGCCAGCCGGTCCGCGCCGTCGTACGCGATGCCGCCAAGGGGGCGACCTGGGCGGCCAAGGGCTGCGAGGTCGCCCAGGCGACCATGGAGGATACCGCCGCCCTGACCCAGGCTTTCACCGGCGCCACCGCCGTCTTCGTCCTGCTGCCGCCCAACTTCGACCCGGCGCCGGGCTATCCCGCCACGCTGGGCCTCATCGAGTCCGTGGCCACGGCGCTGGCGGCGGCCCAGCCGCAGCGGGTGGTCAGCCTGTCCACCATTGGCGCCGACGCCCCGCACGACAACCTGCTAAGCCAGCACACGCTGAGTGAGCGGCGCCTGGCGGCCCTGGGCTTGCCCATCACCTTCCTGCGCCCCGGCTGGTTCATGGAAAACGCCGCCTGGGACGTGGCCGCGGCGCGTGAAACCGGCGTGCTGCACAGCCACCTGCAGCCGCTGGACCATCCCTTCCCGATGGTCGCCACCCAGGATGTGGGCCGCACCGCCGCCCGCCTGCTGCAGGAGGCGTGGGCCGGCCTGCGCGTGGTGGATCTGGAGGGCCCCACCCGGGTTTCCCCCAAAGACCTGGCCCAGGCCTTCGCCCAGGCGTTGGGCCGTCCGGTGACCGCCCAGGCCGTGCCGCGATCGACCTGGGAGGCGCAGTTCCGTGCCCAAGGCATGCGGCACCCCGGCCCCCGCATGCGCATGCTGGACGGCTTCAACGAAGGCTGGATCGAGTTCCGCGACGCAGGATCCCACGCCCTGAAGGGGGAAACCCCGCTGGCCCAGGTCGTCGCCGCCCTGGTGGCGGGTGATTCCGGGCAATAAGGGGGCGGTGAGCGCGGCCATTTCGCCGCTTGGCATCCGGCAACGCCGCCCTTAGGAATGGACCCCCATGTCCCACTTCCCAAGGGCGGCCCTGGACCCAGGGCCCAGAAATGGCAGAGGAAATTCCATGAAGCTCTACTACAAGGCCGGCGCCTGCTCGCTCTCCCCGCACATCGTGGCGTTGGAGGCCGGCCTCGACATCGGTATCGAGGCGGTGGACCTGAAGACCAAGGTGACCGAGACGGGCGCCAACTTCCTGGAAACCAACCCCAAGGGCTCCGTCCCGGCGCTGATCCTGGACGACGGCAGCCTGCTGACCGAGGGTGCCGTGATTGTGCAATACCTGGCCGACCAGGCCCCCGCCAGCGGCCTGATCCCCGCCGCCGGCAGCGGGGCGCGTTATAAGGTGCAGGAGTGGCTGAACTTCATCGCCACGGAGCTGCACAAGGGCTTCAGCCCGCTGTTCAACCCCGCCACGCCGGATGAGGTCAAGGCGATGGCCAAGCAGAACCTGGACCGCCGCTTCGCCCACCTGGAGCGGACGCTGGCCGACGGCCGCAGCTATCTGACCGGCGAAACCTTCACCGTGGCCGACGCCTATGCCTATGTGGTGCTGACCTGGGCGGCCCAGGTGGGCATCGATCTCACCACCCATCCCAAGGTCGCCGCCTTCGTCACCCGCGTGGGCCAGCGCCCCAAGGTGCAGGTGGCACTGAAGGCCGAGGGCTTGCTGGCCGCCTGAGCGCCCCCCATGAAGAGAAGGGCCGTCTCCGCCGGGCGGCCCTTCCATACCCTCCTCACTCGCAGCGCGGCAGCGGAACGGTGACGGCGGCCCCGGTGTAGACGACAGTCTTGGCGTCCGCCGCCCCCGGCGTGGCACCGCAGACGACGCGGAAGCTGATGGACGGGGGCATGCCTGGGAAAGTGCCATCCCGCGCCTGGATTGTCAGCCGGCGCTGCTTGTCCGACCAAGCCATGGGAATGACCGCGCGCTTGCCCGCCTGGTAGCCATAGCCGTCGCCCTCATCGTCATACAACTCATACGCGGCGTCGCGGCCGGGGTAGACGCGCAGTTCCAGCGGTTCGTCACTGGGGGCATCGGCATAGGCCTTGACGGGGCCCAGCGGCACGATGCTGCCCGCGCGCACGAACAGCGGCAGCGTCGCCAGGTCCGCCTTCGCCTCCACCCGCTGCCCGCCCGGCTGCGACGCCCCCGTCCAGAAGTCGAACCACCGGCCGCCGCCCGGCAGGTAGACGCTGCGCGTCACGGCCCCCGCCTGCAGCACGGGTGACACGAGGAACGCCTTGCCGAACATGTACTGGTCGGTGACGCGCAGGGCGTCGGCATCGTCGGGGAAGTCGAAGGCCAGCGCCCGCATCATCGTCCCGCGATGGCTCAGCACATCCCAGGACAGGGAATAGATGTAGGGCAGCAGGCGATAGCGCAGCGTGACGTCGTCGATGAGGATTTTCTGGATCGCCGGGTCGAAGTTCCAGATCTCCTTGCCCTGCCCCGCGCCGTGGATACGGAACATGGGGTTGAAGACGCCGAACTGGTGCCAGCGCACGAACAGCTCGGCATAGGCCTTGTCCTTCGCCGGGTCAGGGCTGAAGAAGCCGCCGATGTCCGCCGACCAGTAGGGCTCGCCGCTCAGCGAGAAATTGAGCGCGGCCGGGATCTGCTTGGCCAGCGTCTCCCAACTGGCGTGGGTGTCCCCCGACCAGGTGATGACACCGTTGCGCTGCTGGCCGGCATAGGCGGAGCGGGACAGGATGAACACCCGCTTGTCCGGCTGGTCCCGCCGCATGCCGTCATGGACGCCACCGGTGTGCAGCAGGGGGAAGCTGTTGTTGACGACGATGCCGGGACCGGCGGCGGTCAGCTGCTCCCGCATCTCGCCGGTCTGGCCTCCCAGCTCGGCCTCATCGCCATCCAGCCACCAGCCGTCGAAGCCGAGGACGCCCAGGTTCCGCATGATCTGCGACCAGTAAATCTCCCGGCCTTTCGGACTCCACGCGTCGTACCAGCGGCCAAAGCCAACGGGGAAGACATTGTTGAAGGCGTCCGGGAAGGCCGCGCCCGCCTGGTCCAGCTCCGCGAGGTTGGCGGTGCCGAGGTCGAAGCGCGGCCATACCGAGATGATGGTGTGGACGTGCATGTCATGGATCGCCCCGACCATGGACTTGGGGTCGGGATAGCGCGACGCCTCGAACCGGTGGCTGCCCCACTGGCCGGGCGCCCAATACTGCCAATCCTGCACCACGGCATCGATGGGCACGCCCATGTCCCGGTACCGGCGCGGGATGGCGACCAGTTCATCCTGGGTGCTGTAATGCTCCTTGGACTGCCACATGCCCCAGGTCCAGCGGGCCATCAGGGGCACATCCCCGGTGAGCGCGCGATAACCCGCGACCACATCGTCCAGCTTGGGCCCCAGGATGAAATGATAGTCAATGCCCGGCCCCGCCTCGGACCGGATGCCCAGCGGCGCCTTGCCGGTGCCAACATCGACATCGGTGACGGAGGCGTTGTTCCACAGCAGGCCGAAGCCCGTGGGCGACACCAGCATGGGAATCCCCACGTCGGTGTTGGCCTGCTGCAGGTGGATGGTGTGGCCGCTATAGTCCAGCAGCCCGTTCTGGTGCTGCCCCAGCCCGTAGACCGGTGTCGCGGTCTTGAACCATTGGGTGGCCCCCACTCCGGCGTCCCGGTCACCCTCCTCCAGGATCACATGGTCCTTGGCGTCCAGGAAGGTCACCGCCGCCGTCCGCTTGGCGACGCGGACATGCAGTCGCGCGGTCGTCAGCACATAGGCGTCGGGTGTCTCATCCACATGGAAGGCGGCAGTCCCGGGTTGGGCGATGACGGCGGGATTGTAGTTGCCATGATAGCCGGGCGTTCCGAACCGGACATGGACGATGCCGTCCTGCCAGGGTTCGAGGGTGAGGACGCCGCGCTCGGTGCGCAAGGCCAGCGCGCCGGTGTCGTCCAGCCTTCGCACCACGGTATCGGCCTGGGCCGCCGACGTGAGAGCCAGCGCCATGCCGACCGCCGGCAGGAAACGCCTGGACATGAAATCCTTCAATGGTGAGCGCATGGCCATCCCTGTCGTTTGTTGCTTTATGGGGCTTGTTTCACGGGGATGTCGCGTCGAGCGTGACCCGGCGCGTCGGCAGGCCGGCGACGTCGATGTCAACCGTGATGGGGCCAGCCCGCGTTCCGGCGCGGATGGCCAGGACGGCCCGCCCATGGAAGGTGCGCCGCTCGCCGGACTGGAAGCTGCCCGCATCCCGCGGGTCGCCGTTGCCCATGCCAGCCAGCGCGCCAGCCCCCGCGACCCACACGGTCACCTGGCGATCGGCGTCCCGCGCATAGACGGGCGTGCCATCGGCATCGGCCAGTTCCACCGTCAGATAGGCCAAATCCGCGCCATTGGCCCGCACCGTCGGCCGGTCCAGTGACAGCCGCGCCTGGACGGGCGCGCCGGCGGTGCGCAGTTCCCACCGCCCCGCCGGCTGGCCATCGCGATAGCCCACGGCGACCAGGCGGCCGGGCGCGTAGGGGACCTGGAAAGTGGCCTTGTATTCACTGTCCACGCCCACCGGACGACGGCCCAGGCTGCGGTCGTTCAGGAACAGCTCCACCTCCGGGAATTCGGAGTAGACCACCACCTCCAGCGGCTTGCCCTCCTGCCCCGGCCAGGTCCAGCTGGGGTGGACGTCATCCAGCGACCAGTCCAGGTGCGGCGGCTGGATGGGGAAGTAATGCCGGTCGGGCAAATCCTCCGTCCCTGGCGGCTGGCGCACGAAGGCGGAAATGGGATCGATGCCCGTCCTCCACAGCACCTCGCGGTAATAGGCCGCCGGCCGCTTGCGTCCCGTGGCATCGATCTCGCCGCAATAGGCCAGGGTCCAGGGATAGGGCGCCAGTTTCTGCCAATCCTGGCTGTAGCCCATCCAGCCGATACCGGCCTCGCCGATGTAATCGACCGCTGTCCAGACGAAATCGCCGATCACCCAGGGCATGGTTTCCACCGGCCGCCAATATTGGAAGGCGTCCTTAGGCGTGGACTCGGTGGTCAACATGACCCGGTCGGGGAACTGGACATGGTCGGGGCCGAACAGGTGGGCACGGTAGTTGTAGCCCGCCACATCCAGCACGGCGAACTGGCGGGCGTTGTCGGGCCCGTCGATGCTGACCGCCTGGGTCACGGGGCGGCTGGGGTCCAGGCGGCGCACGCGCTCCGCCAGCCGCCGGCCCGTCTCCGCCCCCTCCGGCGTTCCCTGCTCCGGTATCTCGTTGCCGATGCTCCAGAACAGGACGCTGGGATGGTTGCGGCCGCTGACCACCAGGCTGTCCAGATCGGCCGCCCAATCCTGCGCGAAGAAGCGGGCGTAGTCCTGGGCGCGCTTGGGCTTGTCCCAGGCGTCGAACGCCTCGTCGATGACCAGCATGCCCAGCGCGTCGGCGGCGTCCAGCGTCGCCTGGCTGGCGGGGTTGTGGGCGCTGCGGATGGCGTTGTAGCCGGCGGCCTTCATCAGCGCCACCTTGCGCACGTCCGCATCGGGCAGGCCGGCGGCCCCGATCATGTAATTGTCGTGATGGATGTTGCCGCCCTTCAGCACCACCTTTTGACCGTTGATGCGCAGGCCCTGGCGCGCATCGACGGTGATGGTGCGGATGCCGAAGCGGGTGCGCCGCTCATCCTTCAGCGCGCCGCCCACGCGCACCTGCTGCACCAGGGTGTAGAGATTGGGCGCGTCGGGGGACCACAGCGCCGGCCGCTCCACCACCAGCGGCTGCTCCAGATCCGCACGGCCATTGGCCGCCACCGGCCGCACCTGCCGCGCCTGGGCAACCACGGCGCCGTTGGCCGCCACCACCTGCGACCGCAGCTCGACCGTCGCCGAGTGCGCCGACCGGTTCACCACCGCCGACCGCACCGCCACCTGCCCCCGCTCCGCCGTCGCCACGGGCGTGGTGATGGCCGTGCCCACCGGGTCGAGATGGACAGGGTCCAGAATGTCCAGGCTGACGGGGCGGATCAGGCCGGTGCCGGCGTACCAGCGCGACGACGGATCGGGATGGTTGACCCGCACGGCGATGACATTGTCGCCGGGGCGCACCTTGCCCGTCAGGTCGAGGCTGAAGGCGGTGTAGCCATAGCGATGCCGCGCCAGCGGCTGGCCATTCAGCCAGATGTCGGCATCCATGTAGACAGCTTCAAAATTCAGGCGGATGACGCGGGCCGCCTGAACCGCGTCCAGCACCAGGTGCCGGCGGTACCAGGCCTGCCCCCCCGGCAGGTAGCCGGAGTCCTGCCCGGCGACCGCCTGCGCGTCGAACGGCGGCGTGCCGTCGGCACGATCATCAATGGAGGCGTCATGGGGAACGGTGACCGGCCGCCAGTCCTTGTCATCGAACGCCACGGCCTCGGCGCCCGCCGCCTCGCCCCGATGGACCCGCCAGCCTGAGATCAGGGGCAGTTGTTCCGCTCGGACAGTGGTCGACAGGACGGCGACCAGCGCCGTCAGCGCCAGGACGCGGCCGCAGCTTCGTGGCATCACGCTGTTCTCCCTGGGACCCGCATCCCTGTGTCACGGCGGGCCCTTGCTTATTGTGGCGCCACCAGCAGCCGCGGCCGCCCGGCTCGCCGTGCGGCAGGCCGGGTGGACCGCGCCTGTGATAGCGCTAACATCCATATCCATTTGTCTGAGTAATCAGCTTTATGTCAACAGGGCACGGAATGATGGGGGCGCGCCGGCACGACGCCCCCACCCGTACGGCTCACGGCAGAAAGGCCTGGTTATCCCGCATTTGCTTCAGCATGTCCTTGCCGGCCTCGTTCACGACCTGACCGAAGGCGCCGTACATCATGTCCAGGCTGGCGCGGGCGACAGGGCCGCCGGGGTCGGTCTTCTCCGGCGGTATCCAGGGGTATTCGCCGCCGTCCTCCTCCCCCGTTTTCGGATTGACCAGGGACACCAGATGCATGGTTTGGACATAGCCATGATCGGTCATGTCCTTGGTCTGGGCCAGGAGATACAGGGTGGGACCGATCAGGCTGCCGCCCGGGAAGCTGGACATGAAGCGCTGCCGGTCCGCCGCCTGGGCGCCATCCGCGCTCAATCTCCCATACAGCGCGTCGGCATCGGCCGTGCCGCCTTGGCCGGACGCGACGGCGGCTTCCACCTCTTTGGCACCGAGGACGCCATCCTTGTCAGTGTCACTGACCTCAAAAATCTGGCCCAGCGCCGACTGCCTGGCGGCGGTGTCATCGCCGGGCGATCCCAGGTGGTTGACACCGGTGGCGACCCCGCGATTGATGACAGGCATCATGTTCATCGCTCCCCTCCCGCAAATCTATCGATGGGTGACGGACGACAAACATGCAACTTTTAAGCCAAGGACAAGCCCTTGATTCCCGGGTTATCGTCCGCCGGCGGCACCGGAAAGGGCGGGTGCCGCCGGTCAAAATCTGCCGGGCATGCCGGCGAAAGCTGCCTCACGCCACGAAGGCGTTGTCGACGCCGGCCCAGCCGGGCAGGCCCTCGGCCACCACCAGGTGGTCGCGCACCTCCCGCACGCCGGGGCCGTTCTCCGCCACCACGCGGAAGGCCTGGGCCACCCGGGCGTCGTAGACGGCACCGGTCAGGGTGACGATACCGTTTTCCACCACCACATCCACCCGGCTGTCGGCCCACCAGCGCTTATCAGCCAGTTCCATCAGCAGACGGTAGCGGATTTCGGCGTCCAGCAGCGGCGGCTCCTCCCCCCGAGGGGTGGCCAGGTCGAAAGTGTGCAGCAGGGCCCGCACCACGTCCGCGCGGCTGATGACACCGGCCAGGTGGCCGTGAGCCAGCACCGGCAGCCGCTTCACCTTGTGGCGGTCCATCAGGGCGACGGCGGTGGCGATGTCGTCGTCCACGTCCACGGTCAGGACGTCGCGGGTCATCACCTCCTCCACCCGGCGGCCATGCATCTTGCTGTACTGGTCCGCCTGGTCGCCCGGGGTGGTGAACATGCGCTGCCACCAGCGGTCGTGGACCTCGGTCCCCGTTTCGGCCCGGCGCATGAGGTCGCCCTCGGTCAGGACGCCGACGACGCGGCAGCCGCCACCGTCGGCGGCGGCGTCATCCTCCACCACGGGCAGGCCGCTGACGCGGTTGCGCACCATCAGGCGCAGGGCATCGACCAGGGGGGTCTCGGGGCGCACGGTCAGGACGCCAGGCGTCATGATCTGGCGGACGGCGGTGGGCTTGAAAATCTCTAAGGTCGGGGCGGGCGCGGCCATGACGGCATCCTCCGGTTGGGATGCCGCCATAGTGGGCTTAAGACCGGCACGCGTCCTTGATGCGGCTCAATTCAGCGGCCGCATGTATCCTGGAAAAAACGGTGACCTCAGCAGGCGGCCCCTGCATCCAGGATGGGGGCGACCAGGGCGTGCAAGGACAGGGCGTCCGGCGCGGCGCGCAGGGTGGCGGCCAGGCCGGGGGTGCGCAGGGCGCGGCTGATGCGGGCCAGGGCCTGCAGATGGGCGTTGCCGCAATGGACGGGGGTCAGCAGGCCGAAGACCAGATCCACGGGCGCGCCGTCGATGGCCTCGAACTCCACCGGCTTGGCCAGGCGGACGAAGGCGCCGATGGGGCGGGTGATGCTGCTGAAGCGAGCGTGGGGGATGGCGATGCCGGCGCCAACGCCGGTGGAGCCCAGCGCCTCACGGGCGCGCAGATCGTCCAGGACGGCGCCGACATCCAGCGCGCCGGCGGCTGCGATGCGCAGGGCGATTTCCTTCAGGACGGCGTCCTTGGAAGCCACCGAAAGGCCCAGCCCGACGGAGGACGGCGCCAGGGAGGAACCGGTGCCGGAAGGGGCAGATGACGGATCGGATGCGATCGACGCCATGACGTCAGCGACCTTGGGAGCGGCGAAGGCCCATCGGGACGCCACGCTGGAGCGGAGCATGAAAACAACCGTACTGGTGACCGATGGCCGTCAAATAAGCGATCTCGGGGCCTTTGGGAAGCCCCAACTGCGACAGCATAACGCGCCTGCCCGCAGGGTATGGATGCCCGTCCACGATTCGTTTCCTTAAGATCCCTATTGAATCAAAGAGATTCCTCACTAATGACCAGGCGGTAGCCGATGCCGGGTTCCGTCTGAATGATTCCCGGCGCGTTGGGGTCGTTTTCAATCTTCTGGCGCAGCATGCGGATATAGACCCGCAAGTACTGCACCTCGTCTTCCTTGGCGGGTCCCCAGACTTCCTTGAGGATTTGCCGGTGGGTCAGAATCTTACCGGCGTGCGCCGCCAGGAAGCGCAGCAGGTCGAACTCCGTGGGCGACAGGTGCAGCTTCTCCGACCCCCGCGTCACCTGCCGGTTGATGAGGTCAATCTCCAGCCCGCCGGCGTTCACCACCGACCGGCCGCCCTGTTGCTGCACGGCGTGGCGCAGGGCCGCGCGGATGCGGGCCATCAGTTCCGCCGTGCCGAAGGGCTTGGTGACATAGTCGTCGGCACCCAGGTCCAGCGCCGCCACCTTGTCCTCCTCCTGGTCTCGGCTGGACAGGATGATGATGGGCGTGGGGCGTTCGGCCTTCAGCTTGCCCACCAGGTCCAGGCCGTCGCCATCGGGCAGGCCCAGATCCAGCAGGATGAGGTCCACGCCCGGCAGGCGGGCCTGCACCAGCCCCTCCTGCGCCGTCGCCGCTTCCACCAAAGTCCAGCCCTGGGGGGCCAGCACGGCGCGCAGCAGGCGGCGGATGGCCACCTCGTCCTCGATCACCAGGATGCGATGGGGTTTGCTCATGATCTCAACTCTATTCCAACATGCTCTTACCCGAGAACCCAGGCATCTAGCGCATCATCGGTGGGCAGCGTCAGTTCAAAGACGGCGCCGGTCTTGTCGGTACGGTTGGCAGCCTTGATGGTGCCGCCCAGGGCGGTCATGAAGCCGCGGCAGATGGCCAGACCCAGGCCGGTGCCGGCCTGGCGATGGTCCCGCGCCTCCACCCGGTAGAATTTGTCGAAGATGCGTTCCAGGCTGTCGGGCGGGATGCCCACGCCCTCATCCATCACCCGGATGACGACATGGTTGTGCCGCCGCGCCGCCGACACCGCCACCCGCGCCTCGGGCCCGGAATATTTGGCAGCGTTGTCCAGTAGGTTGAACAGCACCTGTTCCAGCAGCAGGTAGTCGGTGCGCACCAGCGGCAGATCGGCTGCCAAATCCAGGTCCAGCGGCCGGCCGGCCAGGATGGGCTTGGCCCGCTGGGTGGCGGTATGCACCACGTCCACCAGATCCGTCGGCTCGCGGCGGATGTCCAACCCGGCCTCCAGCCGCGTCATGTCCAGCAGGTTGCGCACGAAGCGTCCCATGCGCTCCGCCTCCACCAGCAGGTCGCCGGTCAGCTGGGCGCGGGTGGCGCGCTCCAGCCCCTCCCCCTCCGCCTTGAGGGTGGTGGCGGTGCCGATGATGGCGGCCAGCGGCGTGCGCAAATCATGGGACAGCGAGGTCAGCATGGCGGAGCGCAGGCGCTCCGTCTCCCCCTCCAGCCGGGCCTTGTCGATGTCCTGCACCAGCTTCACCCGCTCGATGGCCACGGCGGCCTGGTCCATGATGGCATCCAGCAGACGGCGCTGGTCGGGTGTCAGGATGGGGCCGGGGTCGTCGGTGTCCACGCCCACCACCGCCACCACGCCCCGTTCCGTCCGCACGGGCAGGAACAGGCGCTGGGTTCCCGGCAGCGTGGGCGCACCGCGCCCTGCCGGCTTGGCGTTGTCATAGGCCCAGCGCGCGGCGGCCAGATCCATCTCCCCCACCTGGTCCTCCGGCGGGTAGCCCGCCTTCACCTCCAGCGCGCCATGGTCGTCGGGCATCAGCAGCACGACGCGCACCTTCAGCAGCAGCGCCACCTGGTGGGTGGTGGCCCACAGCAAATCCTCCATCTCGCCGATGCCGGCCAGCTTGCGCGCGAAGGAGAACATCTGCGCGGTGATGCGGGCGCGGTTGGCGGCGATGGTCGCCTGCTCCCTCACCCGCGCCGTCAGGCGGCTGGTGAAGACGGCGACGATGGTGAAGAACACCAGCGCCACCACGTTGGACGGGTCGCGGATGGTGAAGGTGTACAGCGGCGGCAGGAAGAAGAAGTTGTAGGCCAGCACGCTGAGGCAGGAGGCGAACAGCGAGGGGCCGTAGCCGTGCAGGATGGCGCTGGCCAGGACGGCGGCGATGTAGACGAGCGACAGGTTGCGCACATCCATGGCGTTGCCCAGCAGGCTGCCTGCCACGGTGGCCAGCGCCACCATCAAGGTGGCGACGCCATAGGGCTGCCACGCCAGGCCGCTGGATTCCGGCCGCGTCCGCACCATCTTGGGCGGGATCTCATCCGCCTCCACCGCGTCGCCGGCGATGACGTGCACGGAGATGGTGCCGGCCTTGCGCACCAGCTCATGCACCACCGAGCCGTGCACAATCTCGAACCAGCGCGGCCGTTCGGACTTGCCGATGATGATGTGGGTGAAGTTGTTGGCGCGGGCATAGCCCAGCACATCGGCGGCGATGGTGCGGCCGGGCACGGTGATGGCCTCGCCCCCCAGCTGCTCCGCCAGGCGCAGGGTGTCGGCGATGCGGTCGCGCGCCGCCTCCGTCAGGCGCTGGGTGCGCGCGGTTTCCACGTACAGGGCGGTGAAGCGGGTCTTCAGCCGGTCGGCCAGGCGCTTGGCGTAGCGCACCAGGCCGCCGGCGGTCCTGTCCTCGGACACGCAGACCAGCACGCGGTCGCCCGCCGCCCAGGGGCCCTGGATAGCGTGGCGCTGCATGTAGGACAGCATCTGGTCGTCCACCCGCTGCGCCGTCCGCCGCAGCGCCAGCTCACGCAGGGCCGTCAGATTGCCGGGGGAGAAGTAGTGCTTCAGCGCCCGCTGCGCCTGCTCGCGGATATAGACCTTGCCCTCGTTCAGGCGCTTGATCAGGTCCTGCGGCGGCAGGTCGATGACCTCGATCTCGTCCGCCATTTCCAGCACGCTGTCCGGCACCGTCTCGCGCACGCGGATGCGGGTGATCTGCGCCACCACGTCGTTCAGACTTTCCACATGCTGGATGTTCAGGGTGGTCAGCACGTCGATGCCGGCGGCCAGCAGCTCCTCCACATCGGAATAGCGCTTGGCGTGGCGGCTGCCGGCGGCGTTGGTGTGGGCCAGCTCATCCACCAGGGCCAGGCGGGGACGGCGGCGCAGCAGGGCGTCGATGTCCATCTCCTCCAGGGTGCGGCCCTTGTACTCCAGCACCCGGCGGGGCACGACCTCCAGCCCGGCCACCATGGCCTCGGTCTCGCGCCGGCCGTGGGTTTCCACCACGCCCACCACCACGTCCACGCCTTCGGCCTTCAGCTGTCGCGCCGTCTCCAGCATCTGGTAGGTCTTGCCCACGCCCGGGGCGGCCCCCAGGTAGATGCGCAGCTTGCCGCGACGCTCCTGCATAGCCTGGCTCAGCAGGGCGTCGGGGGACGGGCGGTTGGTGTAGTCGGCGTTGGTCACGGGTGGTCTTTCGAAGGCCCAAGCGCAAACGGCAAAAGCCGCCGCCCCGGAACGTTGGCCGACAATAGCGCCAACGGATCCGAAGCGGCGAGCTTTTCCCTTTAAGACAATCAGTTACCTGACGGGTGCGCGGCGTCCAGGGCGCGGTTCAGCGCCAGGACGTTCACGTGCGGCTCCCCGATCAGGCCCAGCAGGCGGCCTTCGACATGGGCATCCACCAGGGCGCGCACGGCGGCCTCGGTCATCCCCCGGGCCTTCGCCACGCGCGCCACCTGGTAATAGGCGCCGGCGGGCGAGATGTCGGGATCCAGGCCACTGGCCGAGGCGGTCACCAGGTCCACCGGCACCGGGTGGTCCTTGGTGGCGCCGTATTTCTCCGCGTCGCCGGCGATGCGGTCGACCAGCGCCTTGGAGGTGGGCCCCAGGTTGGAGCCCATGGAGTTGGCGGCGTTGTAGGGGGCGGCCACCGTCTTGGTGCTGTCGTTGGGGTCGGTGTCGGTGGTCACCGACGGGCGGCCCCAGAAGTACTTCTCCGACGTGAAGTTCTGGCCGATCAGCGTGGACCCGATGACCGTGCCGTCCTTGGCGGTGATCAGGCTGCCGTTGGCCTGGCGCGGGAACAGGACGCGGGCGATGCCGGTCATGCCCAGGGGATAGATCAGGCCGCAGACGACGGTGAAGAAGACGGCCAGCGAGATGGCCGGACGGATTTGCTTGAGCATGGCTCTCGGGCCTCCTTTAGGCCAGGCCGACGGCGGTCACGACCATGTCGATGGCCTTGATGCCGATGAAGGGGATGATGATGCCGCCCAGGCCATAGACCAGCATGTTGCGCGACAGCAGGCTGGCGGCCGGCAGGGCGCGGTACCGCACGCCCTTCAGGGCCAGCGGGATCAGCGCGATGATGACCAGGGCGTTGAAGATGATGGCCGACAGGATGGCCGACTGCGGTGTGGCCAGGTGCATGATGTTCAGCGCGTTCAGCGCCGGATAGAGGCCCGCGAACATCGCCGGGATGATGGCGAAGTACTTGGCCACGTCGTTTGCGATGGAGAAGGTGGTCAAGGCGCCGCGGGTCATCAGCAGCTGTTTGCCGATGCCCACGATCTCGATCAGCTTCGTGGGGTCGCTGTCCAGGTCCACCATGTTGCCGGCCTCGCGGGCGGCCTGGGTGCCGGTGTTCATGGCCACGCCCACGTCCGCCTGGGCCAGGGCCGGGGCGTCGTTGGTGCCGTCGCCGCACATGGCGACCAGGCGGCCCTCGGCCTGTTCCTTGCGGATCAGGGCCAGCTTGTCCTCCGGCGTGGCCTGGGCCAGGAAGTCGTCCACGCCCGCCTCGGCCGCGATGGCGGCGGCGGTCAGCGGGTTGTCGCCCGTGATCATCACCGTGCGGATGCCCATGCGGCGCAGTTCGGCGAAGCGGTCGCGGATGCCGCCCTTGACGATGTCCTTCAGATAGATGACGCCCAGCACCCGGTCGTTGCGCACCACGGCCAGCGGCGTGCCGCCGGCCTTGGCGATGCGCTCGGTGATGGCTTCCAGCTCCGGATGGCGCACGGGCTGGCTGCCCCGCAGGGCCGTCACGTGGCGCAGCACGGCGTCCACCGCGCCCTTGCGGATCTGGATGCCGCCCTCCCCGTTTTCATTGGCCAGGTCGACGCCGCTCATGCGGGTCTGCGCCGCGAAGGGGACGAAGCGGGCGTTCAGGGCCCCCATGTCCTTGCCGCGCAGGCCATACTTCTCCTTGGCCAGCACGACGATGGAGCGGCCCTCCGGCGTCTCGTCGCTCAAGGACGACAGCTGGGCGGCCTCCGCCAGTTCCTTGTCGGTCACGCCCGAGACGGGGATGAACTCGGCGGC
Source organism: Nitrospirillum amazonense (assembly GCF_029594735.1). NCBI lineage: Bacteria > Pseudomonadati > Pseudomonadota > Alphaproteobacteria > Rhodospirillales > Azospirillaceae > Nitrospirillum > Nitrospirillum amazonense. Next base: position 1,561,204 of record NZ_JARPAF010000002.1, on the reverse strand, counting down.
GTGGCGGTTGCCCAGGGTGATGGTGCCGGTCTTGTCCAGCAGCAGGGTGTCGACGTCGCCCGCCGCCTCCACCGCGCGGCCGGACATGGCCAGGACGTTGAAGCGCACCAGGCGGTCCATACCGGCGATGCCGATGGCGGACAACAGCGCGCCGATGGTGGTGGGGATCAGGGTGACGAACAGCGCGACCAGCACCACCACCGACACCGTGCCGCCGGCGTAGGCCGCGAAGCCCGGGATGGTGACGACCGCCAGGATGAAGATCAGGCTCATGCCCACCAGCAGGATGTTGAGCGCGATCTCGTTGGGGGTCTTCTGCCGTTCCGCCCCCTCGACCAGCGAAATCATGCGGTCGAGGAAGGTGGAGCCTTGCGCTGCCGTGATGCGGACGATGATGCGGTCCGACAGCACGCGGGTGCCACCGGTGACGGCCGAGCGGTCGCCGCCGCTTTCGCGGATGACGGGCGCCGATTCACCGGTGATGGCGGACTCGTCCACGGTGGCGATGCCGTCGACGATCTCGCCATCGCTGGGGATGATGTCGCCGGCGTCAACCACCACGTGGTCGCCCACCTTCAGGTCGGCGGCCCCCACCGTCTGAAAGCTGGTGACGGCCGCCCCCCTGGCGACCATGGGGCCGGTCAGGCGCTTGGCCACCGTCTCGGTGCGGGTCTTGCGCAGGCTGTCGGCCTGGGCCTTGCCGCGGCCCTCGGCCACCGCCTCGGCGAAGTTGGCGAACAGCACCGTGAACCACAGCCACAGCACGATCTGGAAGGAGAAGCCGGTGCCCTGGGCGCTGGTGGCCAGGTCGCGCGCCAGCAGCACGGTGGTCAGCAGCGCCACCGCCGCCACCAGGAACATGACGGGGTTACGCACCAGGGTGGCGGGGTTCAGCTTGGTGAAGCTGGCCTTGACCGCCGGGCCCAGGATGGCCGGATCCAGCAGGGCGGACTTGGTGCCCCGGCGGGTCGGTGCGTCCGGCTGCTGGGGGGCCGCCGGCTGCTGCCCCGGGTGGAACATGGAAGGGGATGACATCTCAAAATCTCCGAAGAACGGATGACGCCAATGCAAGGCTTCTACCCGGGGGTCAGTAGGTGGTGCCGGCCATCATCTGCAGGTGCTCGACCACCGGCCCCAGCGCCACGGCGGGGAAGTAGGTCAGGCCACCCACGATCAGGATCACGCCCACCAGCAGGCTGACGAACAGCGGGCCGGTGGTGGGGAAGGTGCCGGCGGAGGCGGGCACGGACTTCTTCGCGGCCAGGGCGCCGGCGATGGCCAGGGCCGGGATGATGATGAAGAAGCGGCCCACGAACATGGTCACGCCCAGGGTCACGTTGTACCAGAGCGTGTTGGCCGACAGGCCGCCGAAGGCGCTGCCGTTGTTCGCCGCACCGGAGGAATAGGCGTAGAAGATTTCCGAGAAGCCGTGCGGGCCGTTGTTGGCGATACCGGCGACACCCGCCGGAATGGCGGAGGAGATGGCGCTGAACACCAGGATGACCAGCGGCATGGCCAGGATGGCCAGCACCGTCATCTTCACTTCCTTGGCCTCCAGCTTCTTGCCGATGTACTCGGGCGTGCGGCCCACCATCAGGCCGGCCACGAACATGGCGATGATCGCCATCAGCAGGATGCCGTAGAGGCCGGCGCCCACGCCGCCGACGATGACCTCGCCCAACAGCATGTTGACCAGGGGCACCATGCCGCCCAGGGGCATGAAGCTGTCGTGCCAGCCGTTGATGGCGCCGCAGGAGGCATCGGTGGTGATGGTGGCGAACAGGGCGGTGTTGGCGATGCCGAAGCGCACCTCCTTGCCTTCCATGTTGCCGCCCGGCGACAGGGCGCTGACCGCCTGATCCACCGGCAGGCTGGCGAACAAGGGGTTGGCCTGGGATTCGGCCCAGTAGCAGACGCCGACGCCGACGATGAACATGGCGCCCATGGCGGCCAGGATGGCCCAGCCCTGGCGCTCGTTGCCCACCATGCGGCCGAAGACGTTGGTCAGGCCGGCGCCGATGGCGAAGATGCTCAGCATCTGCACCAGATTGACCAGGGCGTTGGGGTTCTCGAACGGGTGGGCGGAGTTGGCGTTGAAGAAGCCGCCGCCGTTGGTGCCCAGCATCTTGACGGCCAGCTGCGAGGCCACGGGGCCCTGCGCGATGATCTGCTTGGCCCCTTCCAGCGTGGTCGCCTCGGTATAGGCCAACAGGTTCTGCGGCACGCCCTGCCAGACGTAGAACAGGGTCAGGACCACGCAGGCGGGCAGCAGGACGTAGAGGGTGGCGCGGGTCAGGTCGACCCAGAAGTTGCCGATGGTGCGGGCGCCGCGGCGGCTGAAGCCGCGCACCAGCGCCAGCGCCAGCACGATGCCCGTGGCGGCGGACATGAAGTTCTGCACCGTCAGGCCCGCCATCTGCACCAGGTAGCCCATGGTGGTCTCGCCGCCGTAAGCCTGCCAGTTGGTGTTGGTGACGAAGCTGATGGCGGTGTTGAAGGACAGGTCCGGCGCCACCGCCGCCTGCCCCTGCGGATTGAAGGGCAGCAGGGCCTGCAAGCGCATCAGCGCGTACAGCACCAGGGCGCCCACCAGGTTGAACAGCATCATGGCGACGGCATAGGTCAGCCAGTGCTGCTCCGCCGTCTCATCCACGCCGCAGATGCGGTAGATGCCGCGCTCGACAGGGCCGAAGACGCGGCCGAACAGGGTGTTCTCACCATTGAAGACACGGGTCATGAAGCCGCCCAGGGGCCGCGTCAGGACCAGGATGATCGCCGCGAACAGCGCGATCTGTAGGATGCCGTTGAAGGTCACGGGGAAAGTCTCCGCATACGCGCAGGGGGCCTGCGGCCACGCTCAGAAGCGCTCGGGCCGGATCAGGACGTAGACGAGGTAAAGGGTCAGGCCGATCGAGACGGCGGCGCCCAGGATCAGGTCGAACATGGGCCCCTCACAGCCTTTCGCAGGCGTAGGCGTAGGCCACGCCCAGGCCGAAAAGCCCCACCAGCAGGGCGAGCAGGATGACGTCGAGCATGCGGATGTTCCTCACGAACGAAACCCGGACGGCCCTCGACGGGGCGCTTTCCGGGCGGGATGGGTCGATGCTGAGGAGACAGCCGATGGCCATCAAAATTCGATGGCAAAGCCGAGGGCCGAAAATAAAAGGATTTTAACGGCGGCCGGCGCGGAAGGTGCGGGCTGACGGGCAAAACCGCCCCGACCTCAATGGGTTGACCACCTATTCCGATTGGATGTATGGAAAATCCGGCATGGGGGTGAATAAAGGGCGGCGGAACGGAGCTGCCGCAATCCCTTTGGCAATTCCCGGCAAACTGCGGATAAGATCCCCCGGAAACGGGAGCGACACCCCAGCGCTGCGGGAAAGAACCCATGACGACACGCCTTCGCTGGCTGGCCGCTTTGACCGCCTTGATGCTGGCCGGCGGCGCCCAGGCCGCCGATGCCCCACCCGCCGCCAGCACGCCTGCGGGCACCCCCGCCGCCAGGGCCGACCGCCTGACCCAGGCCGATGCCGCCCGCCAGCGGCAGACGCCGGCCGACGTGAAGGCGGCGCGAGCCCTGACGGCGCAGGGGGACCGCGCCTATCGCCGGGGCGAGTATGGCAAGGCCTACGCCGCCTACAGCAGCGCCTACCCCAACAGCCCCCTGGCCTACGCCTATGTCATGGCCAGCGACGCCCATTGGCGCGCCGTGGTGCAAGCCCACGCGGCGGCGCGCAAGAAGGGCGGCAAGCGCTGTGACCCGGTGGGCAGCGACCGCCTGGCGGGCGACCTGGCGCAAAGCCTGGAGCAGGAGCTGGATTTCGGCCTGGCCCTGGCCGCCCACGACAAGGACCGCGCCTTCCTGGACTCGCCCCTGGCCATCCGCGCTGGCGGCATCGCCACCTGCCTGCGCGACCTGACCCAGCGCCTGCGCGCCGGCGCCCCCCGCTGCGACGACACGCGCGCCATCGAGCATTGCCTGGGTGAGCCGCTGCCGGTGGGCGGTGGTTGATGTGTGGTGGTTGACTCCGATGGATGTCCCGATGGAATTCATGGTGCGCCTGATCGCCCCTGAAGGTGGGCAGTCCATTGTCATCGAGGATGATGGCCGCGTTGGATATGCCTACTTTCTGGACGCGGATGACCGCATCCGGGGAGATGTATGGCTTTACAACCGCTGCACCGCGCCAAAGGAACCCGAGTGGCATAATCGGGAAAGGGCGCCGTTTGCCAACTCCGCAGCCTATGTTTGCGCAGCCAGGATAATCGGTCTCCCCACTTCCCCTGAAGAGTTCTCCGTGACGTGGGATGATGCGGGCGCTTTGATTTTCTTGCGGGGAGAAATATTGGCCCGGGTCGCTGACGGTGCCGCCCCCGGATGGTCGGTCCTGGCAAGCAAGGACGGCCCGTTGGCGAAAGCAATGTCGCCCACCTGACGCATTGACCCTTGGACGGCCCTCCCCTATCGTCCGATCGCGCGGTTGCCAAGCCGCCACCGGACCCGCGGGAAGGGCTGAGCCCACTGGCCATATCCTGCGCGGTCACACCTGACCTTTGTGCAGCCGGATTTGCGGGTCGTCGGCGCCTCATGCACGGAGGTTCGCTTATGACCCGATCCCTTCCCGACCATCCCCATATCGACCAGTTGAAACGCCAGGCCAAGGAACTGCTGGTGGCCTATCGGCGCGGTGACGCCGACGCCCTCGCCCGCTTCCGGGCCAGCCTGCCGGCGGCCCGAGGCAAGGACGACGCGGCCCTGGCGGCGCTGACCCTGCGCCTGCACGACGCCCAATCCTGCCTGGCGCGCGAATATGGCTTCCCCTCCTGGGCGGAGCTGGATGCCTTCGTGACCAGCCGGCGGGCCACCTCCGCCGACAGGGCGGAGGCGCGGCTGGAATGGCTGCGCCTGGTGTATCCCGGTGACATCAGCGGCAGCATGCGCCGTCCGCGGCCAGCCGCCGCTTTGCGCCTGCTGGCGGAGAACCCGGATGTGGCGACGGGCGACCCCATCCTGGCCTGCGCCATCGGCGACGTGGACCGCGTGCGCCAGGCCATCGCCCAAGACCCCGCCTGGGTCAACCGCGTCGGCGGCCCGCTGCGGCTGCCGCCCCTGGTGGCGGTCGCCCACTCCAGCCTGGCGCGGGTGCCGGAGGTGGCCGGGCGCCTGCACGCCTGCGCCCGGGCCCTGCTGGCGGCAGGCGCTGATCCCAACCAGGCGGTGGGCAACCGCTGGCCGCCCGCCAGCGTGGCCCAGCCGTCGGAAACGGAACGGCTGTCGGCCCTTTACGGCGCTGCCGGGCAGAACCATGACCCGGTCCTCACCGCCCTGCTGCTGGACGCCGGGGCCGATCCCAACGACGGGGAGTCCCTCTATCATGCCCTGGAAAGTCCGGCCTGCGTAGACTTGCTGCTGAAGGCCGGCGCCGTTGTCGCGGGCACCAACGTCCTGTACCGGGCGCTGGACCTGGACAATCTGCCGGTGCTTCGGCTGCTGCTGGCCCATGGCGGCGACGCCAATGAACCGGTGCGCAATCGTCCCATCTCCGACTGGGGATCGCCGCTGCTGTGGGCCATCTACCGGCGCCGCTCCGCCGCGCACATCGCGGCCCTGCTGGCGGCGGGCGCCGACCCGGCCGCCCGCCTGCCGGACGGTACCAGCGCCTACACGGTCGCCCTGCGCTTCGGCATGGCGGATGTGGCGGAGGTGCTGCGCCAGGCGGGCGGAGGTGCTGCGCTGTCGCTGGAGGACCAGTTCGTCGCCGCCTGTGCCGCCGGGGATGAGGCGGCGGCGCGCGCCCTCCAGGCCCAGCGGCCGGACCTGCCTGCCAGCCTGTCGGACCGGCAGCGGTGCCTGCTGCCGGAGTTGGCAGCGCAGGGGGGCTGCGACAACGCCATCGCCGTCATGGTCCGCCTGGGCTGGCCCCTGACCGTGCAGGCCGGGGACTGGAACGCCACCGCCCTGAACCATGCCGTGTTCCGGGGGGACGCCGCCCTCACCCGCTTCCTGCTGGACCACGGCGCCCGCTGGACGGAGAGGCACGGCTACGGCGACGATGTCAGCGGCACCCTGTCCTGGGCGACGCTCAACCAGCCGGAGGACAGCGGGGATTGGGTGGCCTGCGCCCAGGCCTTGCTGGCCCACGGTATGCCCGTGGCCAAGGCACCGGCGGACGGCCATGGCGGTGTCCTGATCGATGGCCAGAGGAAGTGGTTCTCGGAAGAGGTGACGGAGGTCCTGCTGGCCGCCATCACCTGAAAAGGAAAGTAAGGGCCGGCGCGCATCATGCCGGCCCTCATCAAGGTGGGGATTGCCAAGTGCCCATCCAAGCGTCAAGGCGATCCCGCCTCCGCCACCAGTTGCGGCGCAGCATCGCACGCGCGGTTGGCGGGACAGACGGCGCCGGTGGGGCGGATGTTGACCACGGCCGTGCCGGTGCGATCCAGGCCCAGGACCCGGGCGGCCGCGGCCGACAGGTCCAGCACCCGGCCCTTCACGAAGGGGCCCCGGTCGTTCACCCGCACCTGCACCACCTGGCCGTGGGCCGACACCTCGATCACTGTGCCCAGGGGCAGGGTGCGGTGGGCGGCGGTCAGTCCCTCGGGGTCGTAGGCTTCGCCGCTGGCGGTGCGGTGGCCCGCATGCTCCCGCCCGTACCAGCTGGCCTTGCCGACCTGGGTGTGGTCATCCCCTGTCGTGGTGTTCCCCAGGGCCAAGGCCGGCGCAAGCGCCAGCCCGGCACCCAAGGCTAGGCAACCCCATAGCTGCGTCCTCATGGGACTCTCGCCGTCGTTGTTGAAATGGGTCGGGGCTTAGCCGCCGAAGGGAATCAGCACGTCCAGGCCGAAGGTGGTCTGTCCCTGATCACCGGCGAAGGGCCGGGCGTCGCCCAGCGAGCGGTCGTAGCGCACCTCCGGCCGCAGGGCGAGGCCGTCGGGAAGGGCGTCCCAACCCAGGGTGGCCGCCGGCTTCCACGTCACACCCGCGGTCAGCGCCATATAGGTCGCCCCCTGCCCCGCCGACAACACCGGCGCGCGCGTGGGCTGCCCGGCCTCCGCCAGGACATAGTCCTGGTTGCCCTGATAGGCTGAAACGTAGAAGCCCTGGACGTCGCGGAACAGCTCAGTCCGCAGGGTCAGCGACACGGCGTCGCTATACTTCCAGGTGGCGTACTGGGCGGCGCCGAACGCCTCCGCCTTCACCAGGTCGTCGCGGACGTAGTTCAGCTCGGTGATCAGGGTCAGGGCGTCGCTGGCCTTCACCGTCAGCACGGCGTCGTTGATCCAGCGCGCCTCGTCATTGGCGTTCTTAAGTCCCAGGGGAGCCTTGGTGCTGGCATTCTCCGGCCCGACATGGGTCAGGGCCACCAGGGTGACGGTGCTGTCGGCATTGGCGTAGCCGAAGCCGAAGATGCCGGACCAGGCGTCGTTGTTGTCGCCATCCTTGCCCAGGCTGGTGTTCACGCCGCTGTCGACGCCGCCGTAAAGGTCGATGCCGCCCGACAGGTGCAGGGTGGCCAAGGCACCGGTGTGCTTGAACGGCAGGCCGAAGTTGAAGATGTAGCTGTGGCTGTACAGCGGGTTGCTGGACGCCACGATGGTCTCGGCGCCCAGGGGCGAGGCGTACTGCCCCACCTTCAGGTCCAGGCTGCCGCCCGCCACGTCGGGGACGTGGAAGGTCACGTTGGCCTCCACGATGTCCAGCTGCGTGCGCTCGCCGATGGTGCGGTCAAGCTCACCCAGGAAGTGGGTGTAGCGGGCGTCTGTGCCGTACATGCCCTGCAGCTTGAAGCCCCAGCCGAAGTCGTCGCCCGAGCCCGCGTCCTTGGCGATGGTGCCCACGGCCTGGTTCAGCACCAGCTGGTCGGTGCGGTCGGTGAACAGGTGCCCATAGTTGGGGCCGCGGTCGGCGCCATGGTCCGCCGCCGTGATGCCGGCCTCCACCAGGCCGCTGACGGTGATGCCGGCGGGGGCGGGCGCAGCGGCGGCGTCCTCATCCGCGCGGGCAGCGGCCGCGCCCAGCATCAAGGCGCAGGCGGCCGTGGCCGAGGCGACGCGCAGCGCGGTGCGGCGGCGGGGAATGGTGGACTGGATGGAATGCGACATGGGAAGGCATCTCTTGATCTTCTTGGCCGGCGGGGTGCCGGCTTGGACGCCAAGAGACGTCAACGCCGCCTTAAAGTTCGATGTGAAAGCCGGGGATCGAAAATCAAAAAGCCTTTATTCAACCTGCCAACCCGGGGCCGTCCTCCCCCGGGGCTAACGGTTAGCGCCGCCTACCCCCATTGTTGAACAATGTGACCGCGTCATCCGTCACCCTTGGCAAACGCCCATCTGGTGTGAAAGCATAGTGCCCACTAACCCCGCCTCGGCATGAAGGCGGGCACATAATGGGAGGAGACCAGCGCATGACGATGCTGTGGGAAAAGTCCTATCCGCCGGGCATCGAGTGGAACAGCGAACCGCCCCTGCCCACCTTGGTGGAGGATTTGGACCGCGCCGTCGCCACCTGGCCCGCCAATCCCTTCCTGATCTGCATGGGCCAGACCATGGATTTCGCCACCTTCGGTGCGCTGTGCGCCCGCGTGGCGGCCAACCTGGCCAAGCTGGGCGTGGGCCCGGGCGTGCACGTCGGCCTGCACCTGCCCAACACACCCCATTTCGTGCTGGCCTTCTACGCCGTGCTGAAGGCCGGCGGCGTGGTCGTTCCGCTGAGCCCGCTGGATGCGGAGCGGGAGCTGACGCACAAGCAGACCAAGGCCGACATCCGCCTGGTCATCAGCTTCGCCGGCCTGGCGGACAAGCTGCCCCTGGCCGAGGGCGTGCGCCTGGTGGTGGCCGGCCCCACCGACTTCGCCGGCCAGGGCGTGCCGGCGGAGGCCCTGCCCAGCGGCGCCCTGCCCTACACCGCCCTGCTGGCGCCCACGGAACCGCCGGCCGCCGGCTGGCCCAAGCGCGCGCTGGACGACCTGGCCACGCTGCAATTCTCCGGCGGCACCACCGGCCTGCCCAAGCCCGCCATGCTGACCCACCAGAACCTCAGCGCCTCGGCCGGGGCCTATGACGTGTTCAGCCGATTCATGGGGCTGACGCCGGGCCAGGAACGCATGATGGTGGTGCTGCCCCTGTTCCACATCTACGCGCTGGACACGCTGATGGTGCGGGCAATGCGCAACGGCTACTGCATGATCCTGCATCCCCGCTGGGACACCGATGCCGTGCTGGACAGCATCCGCGACCACCGGCCCACCCTGTTCGCCGGCGTGCCCACCATGCACCGGGCCATCGCCTCCAGCCCCCGGGTGAAAGACATCGACTTCAGCAGCCTGAAGTTCGTGGGCAGCGGCGGCGCGCCCCTGCCCGTGGAACTGGCGCACGAGTTCGAGGCCGCCACCGGCAAGCCGGTGCTGGAAGGCTGGGGCATGAGCGAGACCAGCCCCGCCGGCACCATCACCCCGCCGCATAGGCGCAAGGTCGGCTCCGCCGGCATCCCCATGCCGGGCATCACCATCGAGATCCGCGACCTGACCGACCCGCACAAGACCCTGGGCGCGAACGAGAAGGGGGAGATTTGCATCAAGGGCCGCAACGTCACCCAGGGCTATTACAAGCAGCCGGAGGAGACGCGCGAGGCCTTCATCGACGGCCTGTTCCGCACGGGCGACATCGGCTACCTGGACGATGACGGCTTCATGTTCATCGTCGACCGGCGCAAGGACATGATCCTGTCCGGCGGCTACAACGTCTATCCCCGCGTGGTGGAGGAAGCGATCTATGAGCACCCCGCCGTGGCGGAGGTGATCGTCATCGGCATCCCCGACAGCTATCGCGGCGAAAGCGCCAAGGCCTTCGTCACCCTGCGCCCGGACGCCACCCCCTTCAGCCTGGAAGAACTGCGCGCCTTCCTGGCCGACAAGCTGGGCCGGCACGAGCTGCCGGCGGCGCTGGAGTTCCGCGACATCCTGCCCAAGACCGCCGTGGGCAAGCTGTGGAAGCAGCCCCTGGTGGCGGAGGAACGCGCCAAGGCCGCCCAGGGACCTGAAAAGGTGGCGGCGCCGGCGGCGGAGTAAGCACCGAGCAATGCCCTGAAACGGAACGGCGCCCCGGCGAAACCGGTGGCGCCGTCGCCGTCTTCGCGGGTATGTCCTGAGGCGCGTCCGCCCCGTATTCCCGAGGAATCCTGATGAGCACCCCGGCCACGAACACTCCGGAAAGCCGCGCCGACTATCGCCACTTCCAGCCCATCACCACCCGCTGGGCGGACAACGACGCCTACGGCCACGTCAACAACGTGGTCTACTACAGCTACTTCGACACGGCGGTGAACCAGCACATGATCGAGAAGGGCGTGCTGGCGCCGGACAGGGGGACCGCCATTGCCCTGGTGGTGGAGACGCAGTGCCGGTATTTCGCGCCCATCACCTTCCCCGACCGGGTGACGGTGGGGGTACGGGTGGCACACATGGGCCGCAGCAGCGTGCGCTATGAACTGGCGCTGTTCCGCAATGACGAGGATGCGCCGGCCGCCGCCGGGCACTACGTCCATGTCTATGTCGACAACGCCACCCGCCGCCTCACCCCCATTCCGGAGGATGTGGCGGCCGTGCTGCGCACCATGGTGGCGGCGCCGGCGGAAAAGGCTTAAGGCGCGGGGTTGGCCTGGGCGGCCAGGGTCCGGGCGCGGCGGCCGGCCAGGCCGGTGCTGAAGACAAAGCCCACGCCGGCCAGGGCCAGCACCAGATCCACCACCAACGCCGCCGCCGGCAGGTCCGTGCCATGGCGGGCGGCATGGGCACCGGCCAGCAGCACCAAGGCGGCCCCCAGGAGCAGGCGCAAGGTCCGCGACGCCCGCTCACCCGTGGGCGCCGCCAAGCTCAACAGCGGCAGGATCGCCACCAGGCCCCAGAAGCTCCAGAGATAGACCGCCTCCCGCGCCAGATCGGGCGCCAGGGTGAAGGCGGCCGAGACGGTCGCCGCCAGGGGCACGCCCCAGGTCACGCCGGCCCAGGCCCGTTCCAGCCGGGGCAGCGGCCGGCCCCGATCGCGCCGCCGGGCCAGGAAGATGGAAAACCCCGTGGCGGTGACGATGCTGAGCGCCAGGCCCAGCACGCCATAGACCAGGCGCACCGGCAGGCCGCCGTAGGTGGCGCAGTGCAAGGCCAGTGAGGCGCCATAAACGCGCATGCCGACGGGCCCGTCCAGGAAGCCCAACGGCGCCAGCAGCTTGCCCTCGCCATCGAAATAGTTGCGGTCGCCCTGGGTCAGACCGTCGTGGCGGGTCATGTCCAGCAGGATGCGCTGCCCCTTGGTGCCCGGCCGCTCGACATAATAGAAGCGGGAGATGCGCGCCGCCCCGGTCGTGGGGTCGGCCACCTGCGCCTGCAGCAGGGCGATGGGCGGCAAGGGCTGCGGGCCGGCGTCGGCCGCGACCTGGGCGCCGCTCAAGGGGGCGTAGGCGCGGGCGAGGTCCCCTTTGTAGCCCACCTGGGCCACGGTCAGGATCATCAGGCTGGCCAGCGCGAACAGCGCGCCGGTAACGGTGATGGCGACGTGGAAGGGCAGGCCCCAGACGCTGAGCCGGTTGTGCAGGTCGGCCAGGCCCAGGCGCCGCGCGCCGGTCAGCCGCAGGGCGAAGGCGTCGCGGAAGATGCGCGGGTGGGCCAGGATGCCGGAGAACAGCAGCGACAGCAGCACGATGCCGACCGTGCCAACCGCCAGGCCCGCCCACACCCCCGGCAGGCTCAACTCCATGTGGACCTCGCCGATAAAGTCGGTCCAGGCATCGGACGGCGTATCGGCCAGCACGCCGTCGGCGCCGGCCCGCCAGGTGACAGCGCCGGCCGGCGTGAAGGCGCGCACCGCCAGGTGGGGCCAGTCCGGCCGGGGCAGCAGGCCGTAAAGGCCGGTCACCTTCTCCGCCCCGCCCGCCTGTTGGGCCGCGCGTGCCAGGCCGGCGGCCAGGGCCTGGTCCACCACCTCCGGCGCCAGGGTGGCGGTCTCCGGCGTGCCGGCCCATTCCCAGCGGCTGAGATCATCGGCGAAGACGGCGACGGCCCCGCTGAGGCAGACGATGTAGACCAGCGCGCCCAGCCCCAGCCCCAGGGCCGAATGCCCGGCCAGGGAGGACTGGACGACGCCACCCCGGGCGCGGGGCGTGGCGCCGGGCTTGGCCGCAGTGGCGGGGTCGGCCCTGCGGCGGGCCAGGACGCGGGCGGCGATGCGCTTCAACATGTCTTCCCCCCTCAGACGCGGGACAGCCAGGCGGCCGCCACGGCGGCACCGGCCGTCAGCGGCAGCAGCAGGCCCACCCGGGCCAGGCGCGCGTCCACCAGCGCCCAGGTCATGGCAATACCCCAGCCGATAGGGCCGATGAAGCCGGCGGCCACGAGGCGGTCGGCCTCCATCCCACCGGCGCGCACCGCCACCAGGGCGGCCACCGACATACCGGTGGCGGCGGCCAGCGGGCCGGCCAGCAGGGTGCGGGCCGTCCCGCGCAGGAAGGTCACCCAGGCCCGCCGGCCCGGTTCCACCGGCATGGCCACGGGGGCCTTGGGCGCGCGGTGCGGCCGGCGGCGCCGGTCCCGGCCCAGGATCACCACGCCGTAGCCCACCAGGGAGAAGGCCAGGAAGCCGATGACGACGGCCTTGTCGGCGTCGGCCACGGCCAGCCAGCCGGCGAAACCCGCGGCGATCAGGGCCCAGCCCGGCAGGGCACGCCAGCGCGGGGCCGTGGCCGAGGCCCATACCCGCCGCAGCAGGACGATGCCCAGCACCGTCAGGGCCAAGCCCCCCAAAAAGCCCATCGTCGCCGTCATGCCGTCGCCCAAATCCCAAGGATGTCGCGGGCATCCGGCCGATCGTCCCCGTCCGGCGCCCTTAGCGTCCGGCACTATAAATAAGAGTAATTCGCAATTGCAACTTCGAACATCATTCCCAGACGGCGGTGGCGCCGCCCAGCGGCCCCGCCGGCCGGTCCCAGGCCAGCGGCGCCCCGGCCACGGTCACCGGCGCCGCCAGGCGGCGGGCTGGCCCCCAGCCGGTCTGTTCGAGGGCGGGATTGAAGTCGGTGTCGGTCTCGGGCGCCAGAGGGGGCGCGTCCATCACCCCCGCCCCGCCGTCCAGCAGCAGGCGGGCGGTGCTGGCCAGGGCGGTGCGGCCCGCCGTGCCCTGGCCGGTGCGCGCCCGGAGCGCCAGGCCGCGCAGCGCCATGGCGGCCAGGATGTAGCCGGTGGCGTGGTCCAGCGCCTGCACCGGCAGGGGCGTGGGCTTGTCGCGGCCCAGCAGGCGCATGCCGGCCTCGGCGATGCCGGCGCTCATCTGCACCAGGCTGTCGAAGCCGCGCCGCCCGGCCCAGGGCCCGTCCCAGCCATAGGCGTCCAGGCAGATATCGACCAGGCCGGGGTTGAGCGCACGGCGGCTGTCCGCATCCAGGCCCAGGCGGGCCAAGGCGTCCGGGCGATAGCCATGGACCAGCACGTCGGCCCGGGCCAGCAGGCGCTTCAAGGTCGCCACATCGTCGGCCCGCTGCAGGTCCAGGCGGGCGCAGCGCTTGCCCAGGGTCATGTCCGGTTCCAGGTTGGGTTCCGCCCAGCCGGGCGGGTCGATGCGCAGCACCTGGGCGCCGCAGCCGGCCAGGAAGCGCGTGGCCGTGGGCCCGGCCAGGATACGGGTCAGGTCCAGCACACGGATGCCGGCCAGGGGCCGGACGGGATCCGGCCGCCACCCCTCGACACCCTGCCCCGCCGTTTCCAGGGTCAACAGGGGGGAGGCCGCCACGGCGCGGCCCTGAGGGTGTTCGGCCCACGCCTCGGCGCTGCGCATCTCCGCGGCGCAGCCGCCGGCCGCCACCACCGCCGCCTCAAGATCGCCCGCCGTCCAGCCCGCCACGGCCCGGGCCACCGCCGCCCGGTCCGCCGGCACGCCGAGCACGGACAAGGCAGCGGCGCGGTGGTGCGGGGCGTTGGTGTGCAGGCGGATCCAGCCGTCGGCGGCGCGGTAGTCGCCCGCCACCGCGTCCCAGGCGGGCGGCAGGTCCCAGCCCTGGGGCCGCAGGGCATAGCCGAACCAGGCAGAGGACAGGCGGCGGTCGGCCACCACCCCGTCCGCGCCCGCCAGCTCGGCCAGGGCCAGGCCGGCGGCGGCCACCGAGGCGACCGCCAAGTCGCTGACGGCGAAGACGGACGGCAGGCTGCCGGCGCCGGTGAAGCGCACCCGGTCCAGCGCGTCGGGCGCGCCGCCCAGGGCCTGCCAGATGGTCTTGAGGAAATGATGGCCGGGGGTGGTCATGGTCGGTTCTCCGCTGGCTTCAGGGACGGCCCGACGATGAACCGGTGACAATAATCGTCAATGTTGATTAACTGATTCAATATTGATTGAGACGATCAACGAGGGGGCGCCCGATGGCCGACCTGCTGACCGCCGCCCAGGCCGCCACCCGGCTGGGCGTCTCCCGCCAGACGCTGTACGCCTATGTCAGCCGGGGGCTGCTGCGGGCCCAGCCGGACGGGGACACGCGCGAGAGCCGCTACCTGGCGGCGGAGGTCGACCGGCTGGCCCTGACCCGCATCCGGGGCCGCCGGCCCAAGGACATCGCCAAGGCCACGCTGGACTGGGGCCTGCCCGTGCTGGAGTCGGCCATCACCCTGATCCAGGACGGCCACCTCTACTACCGGGGCCGCGACGCCGTGGACCTCGCCGCCCGCGCCAGCGTGGAGGAGGTGGCCGGCCTGCTGTGGCGGGTGGCGCCGGAGGAGGCGTTCGGCGGCCCCCTGCCCCAGCCGGCGCAGGCCTTCGCCGTGGCCCAGGCGGCCTTCCACGGCCGCCGGGCGGAGGAGGCGCTGCTGCCCCTGCTGGCCCTGGCCAGCGAGGACGCCGACACCGCCGCCTGGCAGCGGGCGCCCGGCCGGCTGGCGCAGGGGGCGGCGGCGCTGGTGCGGCTGCTGACGGCCTGCCTGCTGGGCACAGCCCCCGCCGCCGGCCCCATCCACAAGCAATGCGCCCAGGCGTGGAAGCTGGACAAGGACGGCGCCGAGCTGGTGCGCATGGCCCTGGTGCTGTGCGCCGACCATGAGCTGAACGCCTCCAACTTCACCGCCCGCTGCATCGCCTCCACCGACGCCAGCCTGCGGGCGGCCGTCATCGGCGGGCTGGCAGCCCTGGGCGGCCCGCGCCACGGCGGCCTGACCGCGCGGGTGGAAGCCCTGTGGGATGAGGTGGGCGCGGACGGCGAGACCGCCGCCCGCCTGCGCCAGCGCCTGGCGCGGGGGGAGGACATCCCCGGCTACGGCCACCCGCTGTACCCCACCGGTGACCCCCGCGCCGCCGCCCTGCTGGGCCGCATCCTGCCCTTGCGCCCCACCTGGGCCGTGGTGCAGGCGCAGACCCAGCGCCTGGTGGGCCAGCCGCCGGTGATCGACACCGCCCTGGTGGCGCTGCGCCGCCATCTGGGCCTGCCCAGGGGCGCCGCCTTCGGCCTGTTCGCCCTGGGCCGCTCGCTGGGCTGGATCGCCCACGCGCTGGAGCAGCGCGCCGATGCCCAGCTCATCCGCCCGCGTGCGCTCTACACCGGGCTGCGGCCCGGGCCGGAGCGGCCGCGCGGCGATTGAAGGCCGCCGGCAGCCCCGCTACATCCTGTCGCAGGAACCGGCGCCGCCGCCGCGCGCTTCCCGTCCTGGGTGAGCCCTTACCGGGGCCGCCCTTGGCACCATTCGCGAGAAGGCGGCGACGATGCCCGGCAGAAAGCTTTTCCCCGACAGCGTGATCCCCCTGCCCGCCGGCCAGGGCCTGGCGACCCAGGGCCTGCTGATCAGCCCGGCGGAGCCCCGCCACCGGGCGGCGGCCATGTCCCTGCACTTCGCCCTGAGCCTGCCCGAGGGCAAGCAGCGAGAACTGGAGGACAGGGTGGCGGCCGGCGAGGTCATCCCCTTCGCGGAGCAGGCGCGGGACTATGCCGCCGACCCGGCCGCCGCCGACCGCCTGGCGCGGTGGCTGACGGCCCAGGGCTACACCATCGACCAGGTGACGCCCGACCACACCACGGTCTACGCCACCGCCCCCGCCGGCACCATCGAGGCCAGCCTGGGCGTGACCATGGTGCGGGTGACGCGCGACGGCCACGCCTACACGGCGGCCTGCGACACGCCCAGCCTGCCCGACGACGTGGGCGGCCCGGTGTTCCACATCGGCGGCCTGCAACCCTTCCTGCGGCCCAACAAGCACTATCGCATCAGCCATCACAAGCCGCCGCCCGATGGCGTCCCCCCCGATGGCGTCCCCGATGACCCTACGGACACGGCCGCGCCGCAAAAGCAGAAGAAGAAAAAGAAGAAGCCGGCGGCGGCCGACCCCACCCAGCCGCCCTACACCGTGCCCGCCATCCTGAAGGCCTACGGCGCCGACGGGCTGGGCCTGACGGGGGCGGGGCAGGAGATCGCCATCCTGATCGACACCGTGCCGCTGGACAGCGACCTCACCCTGTTCTGGCGGGCCAACGGCGTCAGCGCCGACCTCGGCCGCGTCACCAAGATCAACGTCGCCGGCGGCACCCTGCCCTCGCCGGAGGGGGAGGAAAGCCTGGACGTGGAATGGACCAGCGGCATCGCGCCCGGCGCCGGCATCCGCGTCTACGCCTGCGGCTCCCTCTCCTTCACCGCGCTGGACCAGGCCCTGGACCGCATCATCGCCGACGCCGCCCAGCGGCCCGCCCTGCGCCAGCTGTCCATCAGCCTGGGGCTGGGCGAGACCTATCTGCAGGGCCCCTCGGGCGAGATGGCGACCCAGCACCAGAAGTTCCTGAAGCTGGCGGCGGCCGGCGTGAACGTCTTCGTCTCCAGCGGCGACGCCGGTTCCAACCCCGACGACACCGGCCATTCCTCCAAGGGCCCCCTGCAGGTGGAGTATGAGGCCAGCGACCCCTGCGTCATCGGCGTGGGCGGCACCTCCCTGCGCCTGGGCGCCGATGGCCATGTGGCGGCGGAGGTGGCCTGGCCGGGCAGCGGCGGGGGCAAGAGCGTGGACTTCCCCCGCCCGGCCTGGCAGGTGGGCAACGGCGTGCCGGCGGGCGGGCAGCGCCTGGTACCCGACGTCGCCGGCCCCGCCGACCCCAACGAGGGCGCGCTGCTGTACCTGAACGGCCAGAAGGAGCAGATCGGCGGCACGAGTTGGAGCGCGCCGCTGTGGGCCGGCTTCTGCGCCCTGATCAACGAGGCGCGGACCAAGGCGGGCAAGGGCGCCCTGCCCTTCCTGAACCCGCTGCTCTACCCGCTGCTGGGCACGCCCTGCTTCCGCGACATCACCCAGGGCAGCAACGGCGCCTATAGCGCCGGCCCCGGCTATGACCTGGTGACCGGCCTGGGTGTGCCCAACGTGGCCCAGCTGGTCAGCCGCCTGCAGAACAGTTAGGGCGGGCCAGTTAAGGGCGGGGACGGCCTTCACACTGCCCCCTCTCGCTGCCCCCTCACACGGGCTGGGCCGTCACCTCCAGCATCTTCTTCACCAGGCCAATGCGGTCCACGTCGTGGCGCCGCGCCATTTCCCATTCCCCCACCATGATGGAGCTGTCGACGATGAAGCGGCAGCGCTCATACCGCCGCTCCATATAGCGGGCCAGCAGGTCGCCCAGCGGCGCGTCCTGGGGCAGCAGCTCGGCCAGCACCACGGCGTCCTCGATGGCCATGCCCGCGCCCTGGCCCAGGTGCGGCGTGGTGGCGTGCACGGCGTCGCCCAGCAGGACCACCCGGCCCCGGTACCAGGGGGCCGGCATCATCAGCACCTCCATAGGCTTGTAGACCACCTGGGCCGGGTCGGTGATCCGGTCGCGCAGGGCCCCGATCAGGCCGCCGAAGCCCTTCATCCGGTCGCGCATCAGGGTGTGCAGCTGGTCGGCCGGCATGCGGGGGTTGCCCGGCTCCTCCGACGTCACGAACAGGTACATCAGGTCGTGGGACAGGGGGCAGAGGCCGGCATTGCCGTCCGCGCCGGTGAAGGCCGCCAAATGGTCGATCTCCGCCGGCCTCGGGAAGTTGTGGCGCCAGACCGACTGGCCGGTGTGGCGCGGCCGATGCTCGTCTCCAAACAACAGGCCGCGCACCTTGGAATAGAGCCCGTCCGCCCCGACCACGACGTCATAGCGGCCGGTGGTGCCGTCGCTGAAGGTTACGTCCACGCCGGCGTCGTCCTGGTCCAGCCGCTCCACCGTCGTGCCCAGGCGCACGGCCGTGCCCTTCTCCAGCGCAGCGCCGCTCAGCACCGTGTGTAGGGCCAGGCGGCTGATGCCCAGGTTGGCGGGGTATTGCGGGCCCGCCAGGCGCTGGCCCGGTATCTTGGCCAGCAGGCGGCCGTCGGGGGCGTACATGCCCACCGCCTCGAACGGGAAGCCGGCGTCGAGGTAGCGGTCCACCAAGCCTAAGTCGGCCATGGCGCGCACGACGTTGCATTGCTGGATGATGCCGACGCCGTAGACCGTCCATTCCTTCTGCAGTTCCACCAGGTCCACGGCCAGGCCCCGGTCGCGCAGGGCCGACGCCAGGGACAGGCCGCCGATGCCGCCCCCCACGATCAGCACCCGGCTCACACGCTGCGCCATCATCCTCCCTCCCGTTCGCTTGGTATGGGCGTTTGTTATGGCGGCAACGGTACGGCGGCCGGCAGCATCGGTTGAGGCGTATTTTCCGATGCGCGTCCATCGGCGCGGCCGATATCAGCGCCCTCCTTCGACGGGCCTTGCGCTCAGCGAACGGCTGATCCATCTATCGGTTCTGCCGTACCAAAGTGCGGCGAGGTATCACCTCGAACAATAAAATAGGGAGGATGGGCGCCCATGCGCTTCCGCCGTTTCGACCTGAACCTGCTGGTGGCCCTGGACGTGCTGCTGGAGGAGCGCAACGTCTCGCGCGCCGCCCACCGCCTGCACCTCAGCCAATCGGCCATGAGCGGGGCGCTGGCCCGACTGCGCGATTATTTCGATGACGAAATCAT
Organism: Nitrospirillum amazonense; assembly: GCF_029594735.1. Classification (NCBI taxonomy): domain Bacteria; kingdom Pseudomonadati; phylum Pseudomonadota; class Alphaproteobacteria; order Rhodospirillales; family Azospirillaceae; genus Nitrospirillum; species Nitrospirillum amazonense. Next base: position 1,542,229 of record NZ_JARPAF010000002.1, on the reverse strand, counting down.
GGTGATGGTGGGCCGCGCCATGGTGCCCACGCCCCTGGCGCTGGCGTTGGTGGAGCCGGTGCGCGACATCCTGATCCGGGTGCAGACCACCATCGAGGCGCGCCCCACCTTCGACCCCGCCACGGCCCAGCGCGTGTTCCGCGTGGTGGCGTCGGACTATGTGACCGAGGTGGTGCTGGCCCGCGCCATCCGCCGCCTGCGGCGCGAGGCGCCGGGCTTGCGGCTGGAGATCAGCGCCGTGGCCGACGACATCCACGACCGCCTGAACCGGGCCGACGTGGACCTGGTGATCTCCCCCGACGCCTACCTCACCAGCGACCAGCCCAAGGAAATCCTGTTCGAGGAGACGCACAGCTGCGTCGTCTGGCGCGACAACGCGGCCGTGGGCGACAGCCTGACGTTCGAGCAGTACCTGGACATGGCCCACGTGGTGGTGATCATCGGCGGCAAGCGCACCCCGGCCTTCGAGCAATGGTTCCTGGACCGCTACGGCTACGCCCGCACCATCGGCGCCGTCGCCCCCGACTTCTCCTCCGTCGCCCCCATCCTGGTGGAGACGGACATGATCAGCACCATGCACACGCGCCTGGCCCGCCTCTACGCCCAGCACCTGCCCCTGCGCGTCCTCCCCGCCCCCATCGAGTTCCCGGTGCTGACCGAGATGATGCAGTGGCACTACCAGTTCGACCGCGATCCCGGCCTGATCTGGCTCAGGGGGTATTTGCGGGAGTGCGCCGGGGAGTGAGGACGGGGAGCGCTGGTAGAACCGGCGCCGGCGTTTTCAACCGCGCGCCCGGCGCGCGCCGGGATGAGCCCTTTCGGGGAAGGAAAGCGGTATGACGTTCTACCATTCAGGCAGGGCTTGAAACCGCAGGCCCACTTTTCATTTCCCTGGCGTGGGGGCAAGGCATCGCCTGCAAGCCCCATCGCAGCCGTCTTAATGAAAAGGTCCAGGGCCCCGACCATGCTCCTCCCAGCCTTGCGAGAGAACATCAGAACCCTGCTTCTCAGATGGGAAGATCAGGTACTTTGGATGTATTTGGATAGTGAGGGCTTGGTGACGGTAGGCTGTGGCACCCTGTTAGCGACCGCCGAAAGCGCCAGCGCTCTTCCTTTCCTTCATAAGGGCAACAACCAGCCGGCCAGCAAACTTGAGGTCGAAGCCGCTTGGCGCGCCTTGTTCATTGGACACCAGGAGCAGAAGTCCGCCGCGCCCCACAAAAAACACACGGCGGCGCATTATGAGAATGACAGTGATCTACGGATCACCCAAGCAACCGCCAACACCCTTTTGGACGCCCACTTGGATTCGGATCATCTCCATCTAAAACTGATCTATCCCAAGTTCGATGATTTTCCGGACGATGCGAAGCTCGCGTTGTTCGACATGATCTACAATTTGGGCGCTGGGCGCAGCAAAACCCGCCATCACCGGGCCGCCGGACTGATGGCCTATTCAACCATGAACCATGCGATCAATAGCGGCGACTGGGCCAAAGCGGCAAAGTGCTGCTTTCGTCACGGCATCCAAGCCGAGCGCAATAAGGTCACAGCGGCCTTGTTCGAGCGGTGTGCCCAGGCCCAAAAGGGGAGGAGCGTTTGAAGCTCGGTTTCGTATTACCCATCGTCACCATGTTAATGGCGGCGGGGCCGACGGCAGCGCTGGCCGATGATCAATTCCTTGGGAAATGGCACGACAACTCCCCCCAGCGCCGGCCAATGGGGACCCTGGAGATCACCACCGACAAGATCAAGTTGGGGAAAGTCACCTACGATGTCGTGCCCAAGGGACCTTTTGGCAATGGGATCCTCTATGCGGTGAAGGACCTTACGCCGAAGCCCGATCCCCGCCCTTGCGGTGCGAGCGATCCGGCCACCTACTTCATCGTCAAGCCCCTTCCCCCAGATCCCATCGTCCCGCAGGCAACCATTTTGGTGATCTTCTATTCCGGCGCCAACGCGCCCAGGCCGGAAACGCTGGACAGTGATGTTGGCGTTTGCGGTCAGCATCCCTTTGGGCGGAGCAAGTAGCGCCTGCGCGATCGGGACATGGCACGTGGTAGTGATCATGGGCGGACAGCACACCGCGTTCGGGCAGTGGCTCTCAGTTCCAGAGCTGCGTTGACAGGAAACCCGCTTGAACCTCGGCATTGCCCGCACCTTGCCCATGGTGACCCTGCTCGTACTCGGGGCGAACGCTGCCTGCGCGGATGATCAAATCCTGGGCAAGTGGAAGGACAATTCCCCCCAGCGCGCGCCTATCGGCGCCTTGGAAGTGACGAACGACAAGATCACCCTGGGGAAGGTCACCTATGACGTGGCGCCGGTCGGACCCTTCGGCACCGGCACCCTCTACGCGGTCAAGGGCCTCAACCAGAAAGCCGATCCTTATGGCTGCGGTCCCTCCCACAAGGTGACCTATCTGATCCTTCAGCCCAACGCGCCGGACACCAGTTCCCTTTCAACGTATCTTCGGGTCACCTTTTATTTGGGCGCGGAAGCGCCAAAACCCGAAACGCTGGGCGACGACATGTGGGTCTGTGGCGCGCATCCGTTCGCCCGGGACAGGAAATAGATGAGGCGCGGCATTTCATCGGCGCTGCTGTCCTTGCCCCTGCTGCTGATGGGCACGGCACCGGCGTGGGCCGATGATCGCTTCCTGGGGAAATGGACCGACTCCGCCCCCAAGAACGATCCAATGGGCCCGCTTGAGATCACCAGCGACAAGATCACCGTGGGGAAGGTCACCTATGAGGTGACCCAGGCCGGCCCCTTTGGCGAGGGCGCCCTGTACACGGTCAACGGCCTGAACCGGAAAACCGATCCCAATGGCTGCGGCCCCACCAAGAAGCTCAGCCACATCATCGTGCGGCCCAAGCCCACCATCGCCAACGCCACCTACAGCGCCATCGTGGTGACCTTCTATGCGGCACCGGAGGCGCCCAAGCCGGACACCCTCAATGAGATGGCGGTTTGCGGCGAGCATCCCTTCGGCCGGAAAGAATAAGCATCGACGGCCGCCGAGGCGTGATGGTGGCGCAGTTCAAGAAGGCAAGCACAATGCGCCGCCATCCCTTGCCGTTATTCTTGCCGGCCCTGCTCCTGCTCGGGGCGAACTCGGCCCACGCCGACGACCAGATTCTGGGCAGGTGGATGGACAATTCCCCCCAACGCGCGCCCATCGGCGCCTTGGAGGTGACGAGGGACAAGATCACCCTGGGGAAAGTCACTTACGACGTGACACCAGCCGGGGCCTTCGGCACGGGCACCCTCTACGCGGTCAAGGGCCTCAACCAGAAAGCCGATCCCTATGGCTGCGGCCCCACCGGCAAGCTGACCTACCTGATCATGGAACCCCTGCCGCCGGATCCCTCCGTCAATCAGGAAGCCCTGTTGGTGATCTTCTACTCCGGCCCGAACGCGCCCAAGCCGGAAACGATCAAGACTGACTTCGGCGTTTGCGGTCAGCATCCTTTTGGGCGGGGCAAGTAGCGCCCGTGCAATCCGCCGAGCCGTGGGCAAGGGCCTATGGCTCAAGCCCCCCTGACATGGCGCATGTGGTGGTGATCATCGGCGGCAAGCGCACGGCGGCCTTCGAGCAATGGTTCCTGGACCGCTACGGCTACGCCCGCAAGGTCGGCGCCGTCGCCCCCGACTTCTCCTCCGTCGCCTCCATCCTGGTGGAGACGGACATGATCAGCACCATGCACACCAGGCTTGCCCGCCTCTACGCCCAGCACCTGCCCCTGCGCGTCCTCCCCGCCCCCATCGAGTTCCCGGTGCTGACCGAGATGATGCAGTGGCACTACCAGTTCGACCGCGATCCTGGCCTGATCTGGCTCAGGGGGTATTTGCGGGAGTGAGCGGAGAAGTAAGGGGCGGCGTCAGGCCGGATGCCCCGACATCGCCAGCCCGGCGCCCAGCAAGGTCAGAGCGAAGCACAACACCAGCATGATCTTGAGGAAAGGCCGCCGCTGGCTCCACCGGTTCCCGGGCAGGTCGGCGGCCAACAACAGCCCCCAGGCGCCGATGGTCGCGGCGACCATGCCCAGCGTGGCAACCTCATAGCGCTTGTCGGCCTGGGCGAAAAACGCCAGCAGGCCGCCCAGCAGTATCAGCCACTGCCCATAGCGACCAACCCAACCACGAAAGGTCACCAGCGTCATCTCATCATCCGCCGATTATACTCACTCGAATACCGGGGCCATAACCGCCCCAGGCGCGCGGCCTCCCAGGAACCGCCGGGCATGAGATGCCCGGTTATGGCGCCCAAGGCGGTCGACACCGTGGCCCGCGCCGTCGCGGTGCTGAGCGCCGCCCCACTGAGCGCCGCCGCCCCTGCCACCTCCGGCAGCATGGTCGTGACGGCGGCGCCAACAACAACACCCGCCCCCACGGCGAAGATGTCCTGCGCCAAGGCGGAGTAGAAGCTGGGTGGATTGTAGATCCCTTGAATGTCCGGCATCTTTCCACCGAAATTCTTGGTGGCGTAGTAGTCGAATTCCCGATCCGACAGAGCGAAGGGCCATTCGTCCGGGTCTTGGGTGACCTGGAACTTGGTCATGATCATCCAGGAATAGAATGGTCCCCAGCCAGGCTTATGGCGGAAGGTATCCAGCTCCTTCTCGAATGCTTGTCGGAAAGTGTCGCTTCTGCGGATCAGGCATAGCCCCGCCACCAGGACGCGCGCCCTCAGTGGATCGGATGTCTGGTTCAGCAGCGCGAAGTCGCAATTCGCTTCGTTCAGCAGCAAGGCCAGGGCGTCGTCCTTAAGCCAACGATGGTTCACGGTGACGGTGTCGGCCATCTTTCATTCCCTTCCGTTTACCCGCTATGCGATAAGCAAACTGAGCCGCCCTTCAAATATGGCCCGGCGGCGGGTCGACAAGCTGGCTGTCCGGAAGGTGTAGGCGGAAGGGGTCTTTCATTCAATTCATGTGAAAGATTGCTGACCGCCAATTTCATCATTTCCTCCGATACATCCCTATCCAGCCTATCGATTTGATGAATGCATAATTGCGTTCTACCTTTGCCTGTAGCGGCACAGCAGGCGCCCAGGAACCGGCGCCCCGGCCCCTAGTCCCTTGGAAGAGCACGGAGTTTTCCCCGTGGGGGCTATGGGCCGGTCAACAAGGCCGCGCAGGGAGTGAACACATATGCACCGGATCGTGCGTCCGGCGACGGCTGCCGTCGCCCTTATGCTGACGCCTGGCGTGGGCCTCGCCCTCCTCTCCTCAACCGCCGTGGCGCAGAGCGCGGCCCCGGCCGAGAAGGGCGCCGCCGCCGCCGTGGCGGAGACCGGCCAGCTTGAGGATATCGTCGTCACCGCCGAGCGGCGGGAGCAGAGCCTGCAGAACGCGCCCATCGCCGTGTCGGCCCTGGGCGGGGCGGCGCTGAAGGACGCGGGCGTGGCCGACGTGTCGGACCTGACGCGCAGCGTGCCATCGGTGGTGATCGCCCCGGCGGCGGGCGGGGTGCCGCAGGTCTATGTGCGCGGCATCGGCACCTTCGCCTCCAACCAGTATGCCGAGCAGTCGGTGGCGGTGAACCTGGACGGCATCTACATCTCCCGCCCCGCCGGGGCCAACGGCTTCTTCTACGACATCCAGCGGGTGGAGGTGCTGAAGGGCCCGCAGGGCACGCTGTACGGCCGCAACGCCTCGGGCGGGGCGCTGAACGTGCTGCCGGAGACGCCGAAGCTGGACGCGCTGTCGGCGGCCGCCACGCTGGACATCGGCAATTACGACCTGCGCAAGGGCGACGCCTACGTCAACGTGCCGCTGAGCGACAAGGCGGCGCTGCGCGCCTCCGGCATGGTGATCGACCGCAAGGGCTACCTGACCGACGGCTACAACGACGACCAGGGCCAGGCCGGGCGCCTGCAACTGCTGCTGGAACCGACGGAAGACTGGCGGGTGCGCCTGTCCGGCGACTATTACCACCGGGGCGGCAAGGGCTCCGGCCAGGTGCAATACCCCTACGCCGACGCCGACACCCCCTGGATCGGCCCGTCCGACCCGCGCGAGGTCGCCGCCTATTACGCCGGGCTGCCGGCGGCCTCCGCCCACAACCCGCTGATCAGCAACGCCAAGGGCGACGGCTTCATCGACGACCAGTTCTGGGGCACGCATGCCGAGATCAACCACGATTTCAGCTTCGCCACCCTGACTGTCATTCCCGCCTATCGCGAGGTGCATGAGGACTACCTGTCCTATATCCCCTCCGCCTTCCGGGTGCAGAGCGACGCCCAGCAGAAATCGGTGGAGGCGCGGCTGGCGTCGCGGGATGCCGGGCCGCTGACCTGGCTGGCCGGCGTCTATTACTTCACCGAGGATGTGGCGGCCAACCAGGACTATGACCACTGGGTCCAGGAAACGGTGATCGACAGCAAGCTGACGGATGAGACGGTGGCCGCCTTCGGCCAGCTGACCTACGCGCTGACCGACAGCCTGCGCCTGACGGCCGGCGGCCGCTTCACCCATGAGGAGAAGACGCAGGACACCCAGTTCGGCACCGCCACCTTCAGCCCGGCCAAGCCCACGCTGGCCACCCGCGCCGACGACCGCATCTGGAACGCCGCCACCTGGAAGGTGGGCGTGGATTACGATCTGGCGCCGCAGTCGCTGCTGTACGCCAACATCGGCACCGGCTTCAAGGCGGGCGGCTTCTTCGCCAGCGCCGGGCCCGACACCTTCAACCCCGAGCACCTGACGGCCTACAGCATCGGTGTGAAGAACCGCTTCTGGGACAACCAGGTGCAGCTGAACGTCGAGGCCTTCGACTATGAATACCGCGACCAGCAGATCAGCTATCTGGCGCCCTCGCTGACCGGGGTGTCCAGCTTCCCCTACGCCCCCGTGTTCGTGACGCAGAATGTGGGCCGGTCGCGCATCCGGGGGTTCGAGGTGGAGGGGCGGTGGAAGGCCACGGCGCAGGACCTGCTGACCGCTAACGTGCAGTATATCGACAGCCGCTACACCAGCTTCACCTACAGCTATTTCTCCAACTTCGGCGCCCCGCCCTCCGTCGGCTGTCCGGCCGCGCTGGCCACCGGCACCAACCCGGCGCCCGTCCCGCCCTCCGCCATCTACTCGGTGAACTGCAGCGGCAAGCCCGGCACCAACGCCCCGCGCTGGACCGCCAACCTGGGCTATGAGCATGAGTTCCGCTTCGCCGACGGCTCCGGCCTGACGGCGGCGGCGGACATGTACCTCTCCGCCTCCTACTACACCGCCTACGATTATTTGGCGAAGCAGGTACAGGGCGGTTACCACATGACCAACCTGCGCCTGACCTACAATGCGGCGGACGACCTGTGGTCCGTCACCGGCTATGTCAACAACGTGGAAAACCAGGCGGTGGTCAGCACCAGCTTCCAGCCCAACCAGGCCTTCGGCAATGGCCTGAACTACGCCAACATCCGCCCGCCGCGCACCTACGGCGTCCGCGCCACGGTTCGGTATTAAGGGCCGGTATTAAGGGCCGTTATCGAGCGGCCGGCGCATTAATAAAACCGTGTTTCACAAATACTGATTGAAGGAACGGCGCCGTTTCCGCCCACCAGACAAGGTCAAGGGGCGGGGCGGCGCCGTGCACCCGTGTGCTCCCGCAGCATCAGTGACAAATTCTTATAAAAACGTATTATTATTTCGTTGCGCGGAACGCTTCTTTTCTGTCTCCTGCCCCCCGTCTGCACAGGCACGAATGGCGTCCGCCCAAGCGGCGCCCCGGACCCCGCCCGGGCCCGGCCAACAGCGCCATGCGTTGGGGACACAGATGAACCGACTGTTCCGGCCGGCGACGGCCATGGCCACCCTTTTCCTGGCCACTGCCCCCTTTGCCGCCGCCGCAGGGGCCATCGACGGTGCCACCGGCGGCGCCGACCCGGCGGACGCCGCATCCGATGCCGTGCTGAAGGACATCGTGGTCACGGCGGAACAGCGGATGGAGACGCTGCAGTCCGCCCCCATCGCCGTGCAGGCCGTGACCGGCGACAGCCTGGCGGCCGGCAGCCTGACCAACACCGCCGACCTGGCCCGCGCCCTGCCCGCCCTGGTGGTGGCGCCGGCCGCCGGCGGGACGCCCCAGCTCTACGTGCGCGGCATCGGCACCTATATCGTCAGCAGCTATGCCGAGCCGTCGGTGGCCTTCAACCTGGACGGCGTCTACGTCCCCCGCCCCGCCGGCGCCAGCCTGGTGTTCTATGACCTGCAGCGGCTGGAGCTGCTGCCCGGGCCGCAGGGCACGCTGTACGGCCGCAACGCCTCGGCCGGCGTGCTGAACGTCGTGCCGGAGGTGCCGGTGCTGGGCCAGACCTCGGGCCACGCCTCGCTGGAATTCGGCAACTACAACCTGCGCAAGGGCGAGGGCGCCTTGAACGTGCCGCTGGCGGACAAGGCGGCGTTGCGCGTGGCGGCCCAGGTGGTGGACCGCAAGGGCTATCTCTCCGACGGCTATGACGACGACCAGAGCCAGGCCGGCCGGGTGCAGGTGCTGCTGGAGCCGGCGGACGACCTGCATGTGCGCCTGGCCGCCGACTACGCCCACCGGGGCGGCAAGGGTGACGCCCAGGTGCAGTACCCCTTCGTGAACGGCGACAACCCCTGGATCGGCCCGTCCGACCCGGCGGCGGTGAAGGCCTATTACGCCGCCCTGCCGCCGCTGGCCCGCCTGAACCCGCTGATCCGCAACGCCCGGAACGACGGCTTCATCGACGACAGGTCCTGGGGCCTGAAGGCCGACATCGTGAAGGACTTCAGCTTCGCCACCCTGACCCTCACCCCGGCCTATCGCGGCATGGATGAGGATTACCTGGCCTATGTGCCCAGCGCCTTCAGCCTGAGCGGCCGCTCCCGCGCCACCTCCGTCGATGCGCGCCTGACGTCCAACGGCCAGGGGCCGCTGAGCTGGGTGGGCGGCGTCAGCTATTTCAATGAGCAGCTCTACGCCAACCAGTACTACGACAATTACATCCAGCACGCCGTGGGCAAGGGCGACCTGAACACCGAGTCCGAGGCCGTGTACGGCCAGGTGACCTACGCCGTGGCGCCGGACCTGCGCCTGACCGCCGGCGGCCGCCTGTCGCATGAAGAGAAGGCGCAGAACATCCTGTTCGGCAGCAACACCTTCTCCGCCGCCTTCCCCACCCTGCTGCCGCGCCAGGACACGCACGACTGGAACGGCGCCAGCTGGAAGGTGGGGACGGATTACGACGTGGCCCCCGGCTCCCTGCTGTATGCCACCATCGCCACCGGCTTCAAGGCGGGGGGCTTCTTCTCCTCCCCCGTCAACCAGCGCGACTACTATGGGCCGGAGCATCTGACGGCCTACACCGTGGGCCTGAAGAACAGCCTTCTGGGCGGCAAGGCCCAGGTGAACCTGGAGGCGTTCGATTACGAATACCGCGACCAGCAGATCACCTATACCGCCCCGGTGCAGACCGGCGTGCCGCTGGCGCCCTACGCCGCCCTGCTGGTGACGCAGAACGCCGGCCGGGCGCACATGCGCGGCCTGGCCGTGGACGGCAAGTGGCAGGTGACGGCGGACGATCTGCTGACCGCCAGCGGCCAGTACCTGGACACCGCCTACGACGATTTCCACTACCGCTACTACAGCGGCCTGGGCGCCTCGCCGGCCGTGGGCTGCGCCTACACCAACGCCTCGGCCACGGCGGTGCCCAAGCCCATCGGCGCCGCCCGGATCTGGGCGGTGGATTGCGCCGGCAAGCCCGCCATCAATGCCCCGCGCTGGACCGCCATCGTCGGCTATCAGCACGATTTCCGCCTGGACGGTGGCGGCACCGTCACGGCGGCGGCGGACGTGCACCTCTCCTCCTCCTACCAGACCGCGTACGACTACGCGCCGCAGCAGCTGCAGGGCGGCTACCACATGACCAACCTGCGCCTGACCTACACCCCGGACCATGGGTGGTGGAGCCTGACGGGCTATATCAACAACGTGGAGAACCAGGCGGTGGTGACCAGCGGCTACCAGCCCGCCCAGGCCCTGGGTGCCGGCTACAACACCGCCAGCATCCGCCCGCCCCGCCTGTATGGCGTGCGGGTGCGGGTGGCGTATTAAGGGGCTATGCTGCGCTCTGGGGTGACGCTTGCGGGGGGCTCATGATCCTGGTTTTCGTGCATGGCTGGAGCGTCACCAGCACAGCGACCTACGGCGGCCTGCCGGACGCCCTGGCGGTACAGGCGGCGCTGACGGCGCCCGGCCTGAACCTGACGGTGGTGCAAATCCACCTGGGCAGCTACGTCAGCTTCCAGGATGCCGTCACCATGGCCGACGTGGTGCGGGCCTTCGACCGGGCGCTGCGCGATGCGCTGCTGCCGCCCGGCGCCCCGGCGGGGACGCCCCTGCCCGACTTCTCCTGCGTCACCCATTCCACCGGCGGGCCGGTGGTGCGGGAATGGGTGAGCCGCCTTTATGACGGTGGGACGGGGGGTGGCGCGGGGCTGCGACGGCCGCCGCTGCGCCACCTGGTCATGCTGGCGCCCGCCAACCACGGCTCCCCCCTCGCCACCCTGGGCAAGGAGCGGGTGGGCCGCATCAAGGCCTTCTTCAACGGCGTGGAACCGGGGGAGCGCATCCTGGACTGGCTGGCCCTGGGCAGCACAGACCAGTGGCGCCTGAACGGCCGCTGGCTGGACTATGACCCCCTGGCCGTGGACCTCTACCCTTTCGTGCTGACCGGACAGACCATCGACGCCCACTTCTACGACTTTCTCAATTCCTACCTGGCGGAGGAAGGGTCGGATGGCGTGGTGCGCGTGGCGGGGGCCAACCTGAACTGCCTGTTCCTGAGGCTGAATGAGATGGCGACGGCGGTGACCAACCCGCATCCGCATTTCAACGGGCAGCCGGCCGCCGTGCTCAGCCCCGACGGCGGGCCCCGGACGCCGCAGCCGCCCCTGGCCTTTGGCGTCATTCCCGACGCCAGCCATTCCGGCGACCGCCTGGGCATCATGGGCAGCGTCACGCCCCAGAACGCCGCCGCCAAGCCTGTGGTGGCGGAAATCCTGCACTGCCTGCAGGTCGACAGCCCGGCGGCCTATGGCGCCCGCGTGGCGGCGCTGGCGGCCCTGACCGACGCCACGCAGCAGGCCGTGGCCCTGGCCAGGCCGGATGAAGGGCAACGCCACAGCCAACTGGTCTTCCGCATCCGCGACGACCAGGGCGACGCGGTGGACGATTTCGACCTCTACCTGCTGGGCGGCCCGGACTACACCCCCGACGACCTGCCCAAGGGCTTCTTCGTCGACCGGCAGCGCAACAGCGTCTCACCCAACTGCCTGGTCTACTATCTGGATTACGACGTCATGGCGCAGCTGCCCGGCGCCCATTTCGGCCTGCGCGTCCAGGCGCGGCCCGCCACCGGCGACGGCTTCGTCGGCTATGCCCCGGTGGAGTTCCGCACCGACGGCGCCGGCCTGGCCGTGGCGCTGAAACCCAACCAGACGACCTACGTCGACGTGGTGCTGAGGCGCCACGTCGATCGCGCGGTCTTCCGCCTGGGGCCGGTGACGCCCGCCCCGCTGGACTTCAAGGACCGCAAGCCCAGCGGGACGGACGTCGACACGCCCTGACGGATCAGCCAGCCTTGTAGCGGTCGGCGGCGTGGTTGCGCGACAGGTTGGGGCCCAGGGCGTAGCGGGCCTTGTTCACCGCGTCGAAATCCGCCGGGTTGGGCAGCGAGGGGATGGTGACCAACTCGCCCTGGTCCAGGCCGGCCAGGGCCGCCTCCACCATCTCGCCCACCTCCATGACCATGTTCTGGTCCAGGTCGTCGAAGGACTTGCCCACGCGCTCGAAAATCTCCGTCCGCGTCAGGCCGGGCAGCACGGCCTGGAACTTCACGGCCTTGCCGGCCTTGGCGGTTTCCGCCTGCAGCGACTGGGTCAGCGCCAGGACGAAGGCCTTGGTGGCGACATAGGTGGCGCTGAACATCTCCGGGATCAGGGCGACGACGGAGGCGACGTTGACCACGGTTCCGGCGCCCTTGGCGGCGAAGGCGTCGGCGGCGGCGATGGCCAGGCGGTTCACCGCCGTGACGTTCACCGCGATCATGGTGTCCTGATAGGCGATGTCGCTGCCCAGCGAGCCCTCCTTGGGGCCCAGGCCGGCGTTGTTCACCAGCAGGGTGATGGCGGCGTCGGTGCGCAGGCGCTGCTCCACCGTCTCCACGTCGGCCTGGTTGGCCAGGTCGGCGGCCAAGACCTCGACCTTGACGCCGGTCTCGGCCCGCAGCCGGGCGGCCGCTTCTTCCAGCCGGCCCTGGTTGCGGGCGACCAGGATCAGGTCATAGCCGCGACGGGCCAGGCGGTCGGCATAGGTGGCGCCGATGCCGGAGGAGGCGCCGGTGACGAGGGCGGTACCTTTGGTGCTCATGGGAGTTTCCCTTTGAAAGAAGCGGTGGAAGTGGGGCGCCATCGGCGTCGTTGATCACGAAGCTGGTATATGCCACTATTATCATGCAAGTCAATCGGACTTGTGAACCCCAAGCCCCGCGCCGGGGGCATTGCAGGGCGGGCGCCGTCGCCGGGCTGCTGGCCCATATGACGACGCGCCGGGACAGATGCCCCCTGTGATGGTGGGAATGGCCCTAACCGCCGGGGGCGCCTATTCTGGCCCGCTGGTCTTGGAAATACCGGTTTTGAAAGGATCATGGAGTTGGATGAGCCCGCCCCCACAGCCGCCGTCCCCATAGCCGCCGCTCCCACAGCATCTGCCCCGACGGCGACGGCGTCGAATGAAGGCCCATCGGACCGCTGGGGCTGGGACTATTGCACCAACACCGCCGTGCGCCGTGCCGCCCGCCGTTTGGGCCAGCTCTATGGCGACGTGACGGCACCGGCCGGCCTGATGCCCACCCAGCACACCCTGCTGACCCACCTGAAGCTGGCCGCCGCCGCGTCCGACCCCGCCGCCGGCACGCTGCAGAACCTGGCCGCCGCCATGGTCATGGACCTGTCGGCCCTGGGCCACACCCTGAAGCCGCTGATCCGCGACGGCTATGTCGAGTTGGTGCCCGACGCCAAGGACCGCCGCGTCAAGCGCGCCCGCCTGACGGCGGCGGGCGAGGCCAAGCAGGCCGAGGGGCTGGCGCTGTGGCATGTGGCGCAAAGCCGCTTCGACGCCCTGTTCGGCGCGGAGGAATCCGCCGCCCTGCGCCGCGCCCTGGCCATCGTGGCGTCAGAGGAGTTCGCGGCGGCGTTCAAGAAGAAGGAATAAGCGCGCTATCCCCGCAGCCAGTTTTCCACCCGCAATCCTTCGATACGGGCGAATTCACGCTCGTTGTCAGTCACGAGAATGTAGTCGAGGGCCATACATTGGGCGGCAATAAGCATGTCATTGGCCCCGATAGGCTGCCCCATCCCCTCCAAGCGCGCCCGTAACTGTGCATAGAATTCATCAGCAGGTGCTTCGAACGGCAAGATATCGAGCATCTCAAGGGCACTTTCGACCCTGGCTGTCAGGGCTGGGAGCCCTTTCTTGGCAACGCCAAAACGCAACTCCGCCGCCACGATGATGCTGGTGCAAAGGGCCGCAGGCTCTACCAAACGAGCCTGTTCCGTCGCCATCCCATCCGGATGGCGGATCATATGGGAAATGATGTTGGTATCCAGCAGGTAGCGCACTATAGCGACACATCTTCGGCTGGCAGATCGTCAATAGCGGGAAAATCCTCGTCCAAAGGTTCCCAGCTATCCAGCAATGCCACGAAGGATTTGAGCTTGACCGGTTCAATGATCAGCCGGTTCCCCTCCTTGCGCATGACCGCATCCTCTCCCGGTAATTCGAATTCCCGGGGGATGCGAACGGCTTGATTACGGCCATTCTTGAATAATTTGACGTGACGCTCCGGAAACATGACGCCCTCACGATCTGGCATATGCCATAGCATAGGTCATTCGCTCGCTAATTTCCAGGGCAGCCCGGCCCTCACCTGAAATTCCGCCCATCCGGGAAGGTCGCATCCGCGCGGCGGGCGGGGGCCGCGCCGGTGGGTTCGTCCAGGCGGGACAGCAGGTCGGAGTAATCGATCAGGCGCTCGGCGCGCACGTGAGTGACGGGGGTGGCACTGGGGCCCCGGTCCTGGGTGGGGGCGATGACCTTCTCCACCCGCCCCAGGCACAGCAGCAGGCGGCTGCCCAGGATGTGGCGGCGGAAGGCGGTGAAGGTCTCGGGCATCAGCACCAGGTTGGCGATGCCGCTCTCATCCTCCAGCGTGATGAAGATGACGCCCTTGCTGCTGCCCGGCCGCTGGCGCACCAGCACCAGGCCGGCCAGGGCCACGCGGCTGCCGTCGGCCAGGGTCTCCAGCGTCTCCATGCGCATCAGGGGATAGCGGCGGACCATTTTCTCCTTGGGCTCCGCCGCGAACCGGTCCAGCCGGGCCACCACGTCATCGCGCACCAGGCTCATGGGGTGGCGCTTCAGCGACAGGGACAGGCGGGTATAGTCCTCCACCAGATGCTCACCCAGGGTCATGGCCGGCAGGGTGGCGATGGACGGCTCCTCCGCCCACGGGTCGCCCGTCCCCTCCTCCTCCGCGTTCAGCGCCAGATCCAGCAGGGGCGGCAGCCGTTCGCCCAGGGCGCTGACCGCCCACAGCGCCTGGCGCCGGTCCAGGCCCATGGACTGGAAGGCGTCGGCCTCCGCCAGCAGTTCCAGGGTGCGCGGCGCCAGGCGGGCGCGGCGCCAGAGATCATGCGGGCTGGCGTAGGGCTCATGCCCCCGCGCCTCCAGCAGGGGCTGCACCGCCGCCTCGCTCAGGCCCTTGGCCAGGCGCAGGCCCAGGCGCAGGGTCTGGAAACGCTGCCCCCGCCCCGGTGGCTCCAGCCGGCTGTCCCAATCGGAATGGTTCACGTCCGGCGGCAGCACCACCACGTCATGGTCCCGGGCGTCGCGCACGATCTGCGCTGGGGCGTAGAAGCCCATGGGCAGGCTGTTCAGCAGGGCGCAGGCGAAGACGTCGGGATAGTGGCACTTGATCCAGGCGGAGACGTAAACCAGCTTGGCGAAGCTGGCGGCATGGCTTTCCGGAAAGCCGTAGGTGGAGAAACCCTTGATCTGGTTGAAGCAGCGCTCGGCGAATTCCGCCGTATAGCCGTTCTTCAGCATACCGCTGCGGAATTTTTCCTCGAACGTGTCGATATCGCCCAGCTTGCGGAAGCTGGCCATGGCCCGGCGCAAGGCGTCGGCCTCCGCCCCGGTGAAGCCGGCGCCGACGATGGCGATCTGCATGGCCTGTTCCTGGAACAGGGGCACGCCCAGCGTCTTCTTCAGCACCTTCTTCAGCGCCTCGGACGGATAGTCCACCGGCTCCAGCCCCTGGCGGCGGCGCAGGTAGGGATGGACCATGCCGCCCTGGATGGGCCCGGGGCGGACAATGGCCACCTGCACCACCAGGTCATAGAACTCGCGGGGGCGCAGGCGGGGCAGCATGGACATCTGCGCCCTGCTCTCCACCTGGAACACGCCCAGGGTGTCGGCGGCGCACAGCATGTCGTAGGTCGCCACGTCGCCCTGCGGAACCGTGGCCAGCGTCAAGTCGCGGCCGTAATGATCCCGCAGCAGGGTGAACGCCCGGCGCAGGCAGCTGAGCATGCCGAGGCCCAGGACATCGACCTTCATCAGGCCGGCGGCGTCCAGATCGTCCTTGTCCCACTCGATGTTCTGCCTGTCCTCCATGGCCGCGTTCATGATGGGGCAGAATGTCGCCAGCGGCTTGGGCGTGATGACGAAGCCGCCGACATGCTGCGACAGGTGGCGGGGGAATTTCGAAATCTGGCCCGTCAGGTCCAGCACCTGGCGCAGCAGCGGGTCGTCGGGGTCCAGCCCGGCCTCCCGCGCCCGCTCCTCCTCCGGTGTGCCGGTGCCCCAGCCGGAGATCATGGCCGACAGCTGGCCCACCGTGTCCTGGCTCATGCCCATGGCCTTGCCCACATCGCGCACCGCCCCGCGCGAGCGGTAGCAGATGACGGTGGCGGCGATGGCGGCGTGATCGCGGCCGTACTTCTCGTAGATGTGCTGGATCACCTCCTCCCGCCGCTCATGCTCGAAATCCACGTCGATGTCCGGCGGCTCGTTGCGCGCGCTGGAGATGAAGCGCTCGAACAGCAACCCGCTTTCCACCGGATCGATGGAGGTGATGCCCAGGCAGTAGCAGACGGCGGAGTTGGCGGCCGATCCCCGCCCCTGGCAGAGGATGCCCTGCTCGTTGGCGAACCTCACGATCTCATAGACCGTGAGGAAGTAGGAGGCGTAGCCCAGCTCTCCGATCAGGGCCAATTCCTTGTCGATCTGCTTTTCGACATCTTCCGGCACGCCCGCCGGGTACCGTTTGCGGGCCCCCTCCGCCGTCAGTTGGGCCAGGCGGCCCTGTGGCGTCTCCCCCGGTCCGACTTCCGCCGGGTACAGGTAATCCTTGCGCAATTCGCTGATGGAAAAGGTGCAGGCCTCCACGATGTCGCGAATGCGGGCCAGGGCGCGGGGGTGGCGGTGGAACAGGCGCGCCATCTCCTCCGGCCGCTTCAGATGGCGCTCGGCGTTGGCGGCCAGGCGCCAGCCCGCCGTCTGGATGGTGCAATGCTCGCGGATACAGGTCATCACGTCCTGCAGCGCCCGCCGGCCGGGGTGGTGGTAATGCACGTCGTTGGTGGCCAGCGGCGACAGGCCATGCGCCTCGGCCAAAGCCGCCAGCCGGTCCAGACGCCGGGCGTCGTCGCCCTGGTAGCGATGGGTCAGGCACAGGCTGAGGGTGCGGCCGAAACGGCGGCGGTAATCGGCCAGGTCGGCGGTGAAGTCCGCGTCAAGAGTGTCCGGCGGCACCACCGCCATCATCTGGCCGGCGGCGTGTTCCTCCACATCCGCGCGGGTCAGGAAGCATTGCCCCTTGGGCGCCCGGCGCATGCCCACCGTCAGCAGGGTGGACAGGCGGCCATAGGCCGCGCGGTC
Organism: Nitrospirillum amazonense; assembly: GCF_029594735.1. Classification (NCBI taxonomy): domain Bacteria; kingdom Pseudomonadati; phylum Pseudomonadota; class Alphaproteobacteria; order Rhodospirillales; family Azospirillaceae; genus Nitrospirillum; species Nitrospirillum amazonense. Next base: position 1,525,261 of record NZ_JARPAF010000002.1, on the reverse strand, counting down.
GGTCGGCCAACACAGCAGCGAGGGGCCGTCCGTCAAATCCAGCCGCGCCCCCACCACCAGGCGGAAATCCAGCTCGCGCGCCGCCGCATGCGCCTGCACCACTCCCGCCAGGCTGTTGCGGTCGGTCAGCGCCATGGCGCGATGCTCCAGCGCCTTGGCCGCCTCCACCAGCTCACCGGCCTTGGAGGCACCGCGCAGGAAGCTGAAATTGCTGGCGACTTGAAGTTCTGAGTAGCTTTGCATGTTCCCTCAGACGCCGGGCGGGCGCATCCGCGCCCTTGGCTTTGTCCTCAGTTTCCAGTCCGCTACGCTCCCCGGAAACTTCCGGCGGCCGCAGTCGCAGCCTAGTCGCTGCGCTCCGGGGCGCATCCTCAAGCGGTCACGGCTAGGGGTGGGGGGCGGGCGTCACCCGAAAAAGCCGTGCAGGAACCAGCGGGGCGGCGGGCCGCCGGCGTGGTAAAGCCCCAGGCGGTAGAGCCAGAAGCGCCGGCCCTCGGCATCCTCCACCCGGTAATAGTCGCGGGCCTCGGGGTTCGGGTTGGGGCGGCGCTCCCCCCCTTCCCACCATTCCGGCAGCAGGCGCTCCGGCCCCTCGGCCCGGCCCACGCGATAGGTCTGGTCGCGCCAGCGAAACAGCAGGGGCGGGTCGTCGGGGATGGGGGCCACCACCTCCACCGCCTCCGGCCGGGGCAGCAGGCGGATGGGACGCGGCCGGTCAGCGGGCCAGGCGAGCGGTGCAGCCGCCGGCGGGGCCGCTTGTGGGCTGTTGTCCTGCGCCTCGGCCGGCACCGCCCGCACCGCCTGTTCCGGTATCCAGCTTTGCCGGGGCAGCAGCCGCAGCACCCGGCCAGGCCCCAGGCGGGCGCCCAGCCGGTCCACCAGTTCCGCGATGGGCGGATCGGTCACCAGGGGGTTGCCGGTGGCCGCCGCCTCTCCCCCCTTCGCCGTCGGCGGTCCCGCCAGGTCGGCCAGCCCATCGCCGCTCAGCACCGCCTGGCCGCCATCGAAGGGGGCGGCGTGGGTGACGGAAATGGCCATGATCTCGAAGCCCGCCCCAGGCTCCAGCTGGTCCATGCGCGGTTCCAGCAGGCGCCAGAGATGGGTGGGGTCGCGGTTGGGGCGGCTGGCGCCCACGCCCAGCACCTGCGGCGGGGCGTCGTGGCCGGCGTCGATGCGCCAGGCCTCCAGCTCCAGCGAGCGCGCGCCCTCACCCGCCGCCGTCAGGCTGGCCGCCACCCGGCCCAGCAGATGGCGCACCGCCTGGGCCAGGCCCTCGGGCGTGGAAATGGGATCGACCACCGTCAGGCGGGCGGTGTGGCGGGTGGGCGCGCGCCTGGGTGACAGCGGCTCATCCACCCAGCCCAGGGCCTGGTCCAGGCGCAGGGCGACCTGGGCGCCGTAACGCGCCGCCAGCGCCGCCCGGTTCTTGGACCCTTGCCCCCCTGTTCCTTGGGCCATGCGCATCAGCTCGCCCACCCGGCGCAGGCCCACGCGGCGCAGGCTGGCCACCAAGTCGGGGCCCAGGCGCAGGGCCGGCAGCGGCAGGTCGGCCAAAGCCTCCGCCGCCCCGCCCGGCGGAACCACCAGCTGGGCGCCGAAGCGGGCCTGCGCCCAGGCGGCGCCAATGCTGTCGGCGATGGCGGCCCGCCCCTCGAACCCCGCCTTGGCCAGCCGGCGTTCCAGGTCCAGCAGCAGTTCATGCTCGCCGCCCAGCAGATGGGCGCAGCCGGTGATGTCCATCAGCAGGCCGGGTCCCCCACCAAGACCTTTGGGGCCGAAGCCGGGCGGGTCGCTGGGGTCCACCGCCGTCCAGGGCGTGTAGCGCCGGGCCCAGTCAGCCAGCCGCCCCAGCGCCGCGGCATCGCCCTCGGGATCGGCGTCCACCACCCGCACCTGGGGTTCCAGCGCGCGGGCGTCGGCCAGGCCCATGCCCGGCACCAGGCGCTTGGCGCGCGCCGCCGCGTTCACCGCCGCCACGGTCAGGCGCCCCCGGTCCGACAGGCGGGTCACCAGGGCGTCGTCTGCGGGCAGCGGCGGCGTCAGCCCCCGGGCGATACGGTCGGTGGCGAAGGTGGGCAGCCAGAGGGAAAGGATGCGGCGCATGGGATCAGCCCACCGCACGCAAAGTGGAGGTGAGTTGGGTGGAGGTGAAGGGCACCACCGCCGAGGCGGGCGGCGGCGTCTCCGGCGCCGGCGCGGCCGCCTGGCCCGCCGCCTCCAGCCTCACCCCCTCGCGTTCATACAGGGTCCAAGCCCCCGGCCGGCCGCCCCGGCAGCGCAGCAGTTCCACCCGCCAGGCGGGGCCGGTGAAGGCCGAAGCGGTGGTGCCCCAATCTCCCGCACGGGCTTCCTGGATGGGGGCCGTGCCGACCTGCCAGCGGGTGACGGCGGCACTTGCCTGGGTGCTGCCACGCCCACTGCCCCGCCCAGCGCCCTTCAGGCCCTTCATGGCGCCCCCCTTACCCGCGTTCAGGCGCAGCAGCAGTCCCGGCACGCCGCCCGTTTCCGCCGCCAGGTGCAGACGGCGGCTGGCCGTCAGGTCCAGCCCGCCGGCCTCCCCCACCACAGCGCCCACGCGCGGGCAGCGCAACGCCTCCTCCATCGCCCACAGCAGGTCGACCTCGCAGGCGGCATGCACCACCACCAGCCGGCCGGGCCCCACCCCCTGGGCGTCCAGCCCGGGGGCGTACAGGTCGGGTGCCCGGGTCATCCACAGGATGGGGCCGCGCACCTGTTCCGCCAGGCGGGCGGCCAGCAGGGCGGTGAAGGCCGTGGCGGCACCGGCATCGAGATCGCCCGCCGCCGCCACCTCATGCAGGGCGGCGCGCGGCAGGCCGTGGGCGCCACCTTCCCCCGGGCCCGCCGCCGGCAGATGGGCGTCCACCGCCGGCACGCCCAGGGGCACGACACCCCGGCCGGTCCCCGGCGCCTCCACCGCGCGCACCTGTTCCCGCAGCACCGCCAGCAGGCGCTGGCGGTCCAGGGCACCGTCAGACTGCCCTTCTTCAGGACAAGCCCCTCTTGGGCAAGCCATTGGCCAAGCTGCGGAAATGGGGGGAGGTGTGGCGGGCATGGGGATGCTGCCTTGGTCTCTCGCGTGCGGGGGATGATGTTCTTGTTATGTTCTAATCCGGAGTCGGCCGCCTGGTCAAGATGAGTCGAGCCCCCAAAACCGGACTATCCGGAATCGACAGCGCCGGTTGACGTGACGTCACCCTCGATATATGAATCGTATACGTTTCGTATATTGGAGAGCCCCATGGGCATCGTGAAGATCGACGACGACCTGCACGAGGAGGTGCGCAAGGCCAGCACCGTGCTGTGCCGGTCCATCAACGCCCAGGCCGAATACTGGATGAAGATCGGCATGCTGGCGGAGGCCAACCCCACCCTGTCGCTGAACGACATCCTGCGCATCCAGCTGAAGATGGCCTCCGTCCATCTGGAACCGGAACCCCGCCAGCTGGAACCTACCCCATAATGGTCAAGCGCCCCGACGAGATCGAAAAGCTGGGGGAGGCCGGGCGCCTACTGGCCAGCGTCTTCCACATGCTGGACGACATGCCCCTGGCCGGCCTCAGCACCCTGGAAGTCAACGACCGGGTCGAGGACTATATCGTCAACCAGCTGCACGCCCGCCCCGCCAGCAAAGGGCAGTATGGCTATGGCTACGTCCTGAACTGCTCCCGCAACGAGGTCGTCTGCCACGGCGTGCCCTCCGCCACCGATATCCTGGCGGACGGCGACATCGTCAACTTCGACATCACGCTGGAGAAGAACGGCTACATCGCCGATTCCAGCAAGACTTACCTGATCGGCGCGGTGGCGCCGGCCGCGCGGCGCCTGGTGCAGACGACGTACGAGGCGCTATGGCACGGCATCCGCCAGGTGCGCCCCGGCGTCCATTTGGGCGACATCGGCCATGTCATCGAGCGCCACGCCAAGCGCAACGGCTATACCGTGGTGCGGGAATATTGCGGCCACGGCATCGGCCGGGAGATGCACGAGGAACCGCAGATCCTGCACTTCGGCAAGCCGGGCACGGGCCTGCGCCTGAAGGAAGGCATGGTCTTCACCATCGAGCCCATGCTGAACCAGGGCGGCGCCAAGGTGGAGACCAAGGACGACGGCTGGTCGGTGGTGACGGTCGACGGCACGCTGTCCGCCCAGTTCGAGCACACCGTGGCGGTCACCGCCACCGGCGTGCGTGTGCTAACCCTGCGCGCGGAAGAGCGCAAGCGGCGGGCCGAGACCCGATGATCTTACCGGGCATTGGCGTCGTGACGGTCGAATTTGAAATCCGCTGGCAGCCGCCCTCGGAAGGAACGCAGACGCATTAACAAATCCTCCCGTCCGGGCTTATGGGTGACAGTGACTTCCCGCCTATCCGCGACATGGATTTCGACCTCGTCGCCTTCCTTCAACCCCAGAGCCCTGACCATCGCCACAGGCAACCGAACGGCCAGGCTGTTCCCCCACTTCACGACCCGCATGGCCCCCTCCCCGCTACAGATCGCCAGCGTGCAGCTGGCCGCTGACGCTGATCAAGCATCTTGAAGGTCATAAGGCTTTTACGCGGCGCAAATTGGATATTATATATTATTTATAAATCGCCGCACCCTGGGGACGCTTGCCATGCCTGATTTGACCCGCCGCCGCCTGCTGGCCACCGCCGCCACGCTGCCCACCCTTGGGACCGCGCTGGGCGTGGCACCGGCCGCTGTCCCGTCGGCAATGGCGGCGCCAGCGCAGGTCGCGGCGGCATCCCCTGCCCCCGTACCCGCCGACCTGGCCCCACGCGAGCGGCTGCGCATGAATGACGGCTGGCGCTTCCACCTGGGTCATGCCGCCGATCCGCTGCAGGATTTCGGCTTCGGCGCCGACCGCAGCACCTACGCCAAGTCCGGCGATCTCAGCGCCCCCGTGGCCAAGGCCGATTTCGACGACAAGGACTGGGCCGCCGTCACCCTGCCGCACGACTGGGCGGTGGACCTGCCCTTCGCCCAGGCGCGGCTGCCGGGCAAGGAGGCGGCGGAGGCCATGGCCTATCAGGGCTTCAAGCCCCTGGGCCGGCAGTTTCCCGAAACCAGCGTCGGCTGGTATCGCCGCAGCTTCACCCTGCCCGCCACGGATGCCGGGCGGCGCCTGTCGCTGGAGTTCGACGGCGTCGCCCGCAACTGCCTGGTGGTGCTGAACGGCTTCATCGTCGCCACCAACGAAAGCGGCTACGCCCCCTTCCGCGTGGACATCACCGACTTCGTCCTCCTGGGCGGCGCCAACACCCTGGTCATCCGCGTGGACGCCACCCTGGGCGAGGCCTGGTCGTACGAGGGCGCCGGCCTCTACCGTCCCGTCTGGCTGGTGAAGACCGCCCCCGCCCATGTGCCGCAGTGGGGCACCTTCGTGCGCAGCACGGTGACGCCCAGCGGCGCCGACCTCACCATCACCACCGAGCTGGCCAATGAGGGGCCGGCGGCGGACCTCACGGTCCGCAGCACCGTGCTGAGCCCCGATGGCACGGCCGTCCTGCAATTGGAGGCCACCCCCCTGGCGCTGGGCGCCTGGGAAGCGGGCGCCGTGACGCAGACCGCCACCCTGCCCTCACCCGCCCTGTGGTCGCTGGAGGCGCCCAACCTCCACACCCTGGTGACGGAGGTCAGCGTGGGCGGGGCGGTGGTCGATCGCCATCACACCTCCTTCGGCATCCGCACCCTGCGCTTCGACGCCAACCAGGGCTTTTTCCTGAACGGACGGCCGGTGAAGGTGAAAGGCACCTGCAACCACCAGGACCATGCCGGCGTGGGCTTCGCCGTGCCCGACCGGCTGCATGCCTATCGCGTGGAACGGCTGAAGGAGATGGGCGCCAACGCCTGGCGCACCACCCATCACCCGCCGGCGCCGGCCTTGCTGGACGCCTGCGACCGGCTGGGCATCCTGGTGATGGAGGAAACCCGCCAGATGTCCAGCAACCCGGAGGGCATGAGCCAGCTGGAGCGCATGGTGAGGCGCGACCGCAACCGCCCCTCCGTCTTCCTGTGGAGCATCGGCAACGAGGAAATCCACCGCGGCACGGAACAGGGGGCCCGCATCGCCGCCAGCATGAAGCGCGCCGTGTACCGCCTGGACGGCACCCGCCCGGTCACGGAGGCGTTCAACGGCAAGTTCGGCCAGGGCGCCAGCCCGGTGCTGGACGTCATGGGCTTCAACTACTACCTGGATGAGATCGACGCCTTCCACGCCCGTTTCCCCAACCAGCCCATGATCGGCACGGAAACGGCCAGCACCGTCTGCACCCGCGGCGTTTACGCCCACGACGACGTCCGCCATTACGTCCCCGCCTATGACACCGAATATCCCAAGTGGGCCAGCACGGCGGAACAGTGGTGGACCTTTTATGACAGCCGCCCCTTCCTCTCCGGCGGCTTCGCCTGGACGGGCTTCGACTATCGCGGGGAGCCGACGCCCTTCATCGACTGGCCCAACACCGTGTCCAACTTCGGCATCCTGGACCTGTGCGGCTTTCCCAAGGACAACTACCACTACTACCGCGCCTGGTGGCGGCCGGATCAGCCGCACCTGCACCTGTTCCCCCACTGGACCTGGCCGGGGCGGGAGGGCCAGGACATCGCCGTCTGGTGCCACAGCAACCTGGACGCGGTGGAGCTGTTCGTGAACGGCCGCAGCCTGGGGCGCAAGGACGTCACCCGCAACCGCCACCTGGAATGGACCGTGCCCTACCAGCCGGGCGCCATCGAGGCCCACGGCTACAAGGACGGCCGCCGCGTGCTGACCCAGCGGCAGGAAACCGCCGGCCCTGCCCACGCCCTGACCCTGGCCGCCGACCGCGTCACGCTATTGGCCGACGGCGATGACGTGGCGGTGCTGTCGGCCAGCGTGGTCGACGCCAAGGGCCGCCTGGTGCCCGATGCCGACAACCTGGTGACCTTCACCATCGAGGGCGGCGTCCGCCTGCTGGGCGTGGGCAACGGCGATCCCACCAGCCTGGAACCCGACCACGCCCCCTATCGCAAAGCCTTCAAGGGCCTGTGCGGCGCCATCGTGCAGACGGGCCACCAAGCCGGCACGGTGCGCGTGACCGCCAAGGCCGAGGGGCTGAAGCCGGCCACGGTGGAACTGTCGTTGGAAAAGGCGGCGCTGGTGCCCAGCGTCGGCCCAGCCTGACGATGTACGAACACCCGGGCGCGGCATGAGACCGCGCCCGGGTGTCACCCCCCCCAACGCTCAGAACGGCGCGTCGATGTCGACCACGTCGATCAGCTTGTGGTTCACGAACTCCTTGATGCCCAGCCCCAGCAATTCGCGGCCATAGCCGGAACGGCGGATGCCGCCGAACGGCAGGTCGGCCTTCACCATGGTCGGGTGGTTGACGAAGACCATGCCGGTGGAGATGCGGGCCGCCACCGCCGCCCCGCGGTGGGTGTCACGGGTGAAGACGGAGCCGCCGAGGCCGAAGGGGGAGTCGTTGGCGATGCGTACCGCGTCATCCTCGTCCTTGGCGCGGAACAGCATGGAGACGGGGCCGAAGAATTCCCAGTACCGGGCGGGGTTGTCCTCCCCCACCTCCGTTAGGATGGTGGGCTGGACGAAGGCGCCCTGGTTGGGAACCTTGGGGCCCACCTCGATCGCCTTGGCCCCATGGGCGACCGCCTCGCGGATTTTCTGCTTCACCTCATCGGCGGCGCCTTGCGACGACAGGGGCGCCAGGGTGGTCGCGGCGTCGAAGGGATCACCGGCCTTCAGCCCGGCGACGCCGTTGATGTAGCGGTCCAGGAACTGGTCATAGACCTCATCCACGATGATCATGCGCTTGGAAGATACGCAGACCTGGCCGCCGTTCCAATGCCGGCCGAACACCGCCCATTTGACGGTCTTGTCCATGTCGGCGTCCGCCAACACGACGAAGGCGTCGGCCCCGCCCAGTTCCATGGTGGATTTCTTCAGCGCCTTGCCTGCCTGGGCCGCGATCACGGCGCCCGCCGCCTCCGACCCCGTCAGGGCCACGCCGTGGACGCGCGGGTCGTTCAGGATGCGCTCGATCTGCTGGCGGGTGGCGTACAGGTTCCGAAAAGCGCCATCGAGCAGGCCCGCCTGGCGCATCAGCCCCTCAAACGCGGCGGCGCACTGCGGCACGTTGGAGGCGTGCTTCAGCAGCATCGTGTTCCCGGCGGACAGCTGCGGAGCGATGATGCGGGCGATCTGGTAATAGGGGAAGTTCCACGGCTCGATGGCCAGCAGCACGCCCAGCGGCTCGCACACCAGCACGGCCTCGCCCTCCGCCGGGTCGGCCACCGGCAGTTTCTCCGGCGCCAGCAGCGCCTCCGCCTTCTCGGCATAGTATTCGAAGATGCGGGCGGACAGATCCACCTCCGCCTTCGCCTCGGTAAACAGCTTGCCCATCTCCAGCGTCAGCAGCCGGGCATAGGCGTCGGCCTCGGCGCGCAGGATGTCGGCCGCCTTCTGCATGACGCCGGCGCGGTGGGCGAAGGGCGTTTCCCGCCAGGCCAGGAAGGCGGCGTGGGCGTCCGACAGGGCGCGGTCGACCTCCGCGTCGGTGGCATCGGGAAAGGTCTTCAGCAATTCGCCGGTATAGGGATTGGTGGTCGCGTACGGCATGGCGTCGTCCTCCGTTGCTGGCCGGCACACCGTCCCGGCCAACGCCATCGGAGCACCAGCGTCAGCCAGGGGCCATGACGTGGGTCAAGGGTGAGCAAGCGGCCGCGCGAAGATCAAGTGTGTGTCACCGCCAGGGCGGAAGCCTGAAGGAGGCGACAGCGGAATTGGGCGACACTGCTAAGGATTGGTCGACTTCCCAGCTTTTGATTACCTATGCTGAGGCATTTCCGATATATGCAGGATATAGTTACATTTTCACGCATATTGGCTAGGAGTCTTCAAATTGCGCATGCTGCCGTGGCCGCCTCAGGGCAGGACATTGTCCGAAGTGATCTCGGGGAGAGATAATAATTTCGATCTTGTCCGCTTGATTGCTGCCCTTCTGGTGATGGTTGGGCATTCATATGGCATGCAAAATCCCACCGGGAATATCGATTATATTCGTTATATACTTGGAACTGATTACCCTGGAAGCCTTGCTGTTTACATATTTTTTACCATTAGCGGCATGCTGATCTACCAGAGCTTCGAGCGTGCCAAAAACCCTATCAACTTCATGGCCTTTCGCGTCGCCCGGCTGTGGCCTGGTCTCGCCCTGAACACCCTGGTCATCGTTTTTATAATAGGCCCTTTCTTTTCCACCGCCGCCACTCTGGGTGAATATTTCAGCGCCAACGAATTTTCCCCACTACATTACTTGGCCATTAATGTCTTCCACATTGGCGAAGCACGACTGAACATCGAGAACATGTTCATGCACGCTGGAGGCAACAAGACGGCGGTCAACTACCCCTTGTGGTCCCTGACGGTGGAAGCGCAATGTTATTGCGTAGTCATGGTTTTGGGCGTGATGGGCCTGCTGTCACGGAAGAAATTGATGCCGGCCCTGATGGCGGCACTGACGGCGCTGTACCTTCTCGGGACGTACGTCAATTTCGAATACCCATACTCGATCTTTCTTTATACTTTCAACCGCTTCAAGGAAGACTATTCCTTCTATCCCGTGCCATTCTTTTTTCTGGGCATGGTGTTTTATGCCCTGAAGGACAAGATCACCCTAAACTGGTGGCTGGCGTCGGCCCTAGTTGTCATCGCAGCCATGCTGCACCATACGGTCCTGGCCGTCCCGACCTTTGTCATCGCCCTGGCCTATCTCACGCTGACAGTGGGGGCTTCGCGCAAACTGAGGTTTCTGCGGCCGAAATACGATTACTCCTACGGCCTTTATATTTATGGCTTCGTCTGCCAGCAGATGGTGCTGGACCTGTACCCGTCGCTCAGCAGCTATAAGGCCTTGGCGGTGGCAGTGCTGATGGCCCTGGCCTTCTCTGCCATTTCCTGGCACTTGGTCGAAGACCCTTGCCTGCGCCTATGTAAACGATGGGCATCCGGAACGCGCCAGCCGGCCTCCGCCACAGTCACAGGACTGGACGCAACGCCCGGCAACGCCGTCATCGCCCAGCCGGTACTTCAAGCGAAGTAGGCCATCGCGCTTCCCCCTTGGGTACTCCGCCTAGCGACCCCCACGCCCCCACATCCGCGCGGGGTAGCCCCCCACCCCCACGCCTTGCATTCGACCATCGGCGCGGCTAGCTTCCGCCCCACAAGACGACGGGTGTTGCGCCGGCTTAAGATCGGTGGGCATCCCGCCTTCCCCGGCCTCCAACGATCGGATTTGCGGCCCCATGAAGTCCGCCGTCATCGTCTTTCCCGGTTCCAACTGTGAACGGGACATCGCCGTGGCCCTGGAACAGGTTTCCGGCCACAAGACCTTCCACGCCTGGCACCGCGACACCGACCTGCCCGAGGTCGACGTCATCGCCGTTCCCGGCGGCTTTTCCTATGGCGATTACCTGCGCTGCGGCGCCATGGCCGCCAACTCCCCCGTCATGCGGGTGGTGAAGGAGCGGGCCGCCCAGGGCGTGAAGGTCATCGGTGTCTGCAACGGCTTCCAGATCCTGACGGAGGCGGGGCTGCTGCCGGGCGCGCTGATCCGCAACCAGTCGCTGAAGTACATCTGCAAGACGGTGGACCTGAAGGTGGAGAACACCGACAGCGCCTTCACCCGCCACTACACCCCCGGCCAGCACATCGGCATCCCGGTGGGCCATGGCGAGGGCAACTACGTGGCGGATGAGGAGACGCTGAAGCGCCTGGAAGGCGAGGGCCGCGTAGCCTTCCGCTACACCGACGCCGCCGGCGTGGTGAACGAGGCCGGCAACCCCAACGGCGCCACCAACAACATCGCCGGCATCTTCAACGAGACGCGCACCGTCCTGGGCATGATGCCCCACCCGGAACGCGCCTTTGACCCGCAGCACGGCAACACCGATGGCCGCGCCCTGTTTACCAGCCTGCTGGAGAGCCTGTCGTGAGCGTCACCCACACCCCTGACCGCGAACCGAAGGTTACCGCCGAGCTGGCGGCCGAGCACGGTCTGAAGCCCGACGAATACGCCAGCATGCTGGAAAGCGTGGGCCGCACGCCCACCTTGACGGAACTGGGCATCTATTCCGTCATGTGGTCGGAGCACTGCTCCTACAAATCCTCGCGCGTGTGGCTGAAGAAGCTGCCGACGACGGCGCCCTGGGTCATCTGCGGCCCCGGTGAGAATGCCGGCGTCATCGACATCGGCGACGGCCAGGCCGCCATCTTCAAGATGGAAAGCCACAACCACCCCAGCTTCATCGAGCCCTACCAGGGTGCGGCGACGGGCGTGGGCGGCATCCTGCGCGACGTCTTCACCATGGGCGCCCGCCCGGTGGCCAACCTGAACGCCCTGCGCTTCGGTGAGCCCGCCAACCCCAAGACCCGTCACCTGGTGGCGGGCGTGGTGGCCGGCATCGGCGGCTATGGCAATTGCGTCGGCGTGCCCACCGTGGGCGGCGAGACCAACTTCCACAAGGCGTACAACGGCAACTGCCTGGTCAACGCCATGACCGTGGGCGTGGCCCAGACGGACAAGATCTTCTATTCCAAGGCCGCCGGCGTGGGTAAGCCCGTGGTGTACGTGGGATCGAAGACCGGCCGCGACGGCATCCACGGCGCCACCATGTCGTCGGCCGAGTTCACCGAGGACAGCGAGGCCAAGCGCCCGACGGTGCAGGTGGGCGACCCCTTCACCGAAAAGCTGCTGATCGAGGCCTGCCTGGAGCTGATGGCCACCGACGCCATCGTCGCCATCCAGGACATGGGCGCCGCCGGCCTCACCTCCTCCTCCGTCGAGATGGCGGGCAAGGGCGGCCTGGGCATCGACCTGGACCTCGACGCCGTTCCCCAGCGCGAAGCCGGCATGACCCCGTACGAGATCATGCTGTCGGAAAGCCAGGAACGCATGCTCATGATCCTGGAGCCGGGCCGCGAGGAAGAGGCCAAGCGCATCTTCGACAAGTGGGAACTGGACTTCGCCGTCATCGGCAAGCTGACGGACAACGGCCGCATGGTCATCCGCATGCATGGCCACACCTGGTGCGACGTGGAGCTGGCGCCCCTGTTCGACAAGGCGCCGCTGTACAACCGCCCGACGGAGCCCACCCCGCCGCAGGCCGAGATCGCCGCGGCGGAGGCCCCGCTGAAGGCGTCGGCCCGCGACACCCTGCTGGCCCTGATGGGCACGCCGGACCTCGCCTCCCGCCGCTGGATCTGGGAGCAGTACGACAGCCAGGTGGGCGCCGACACCATGATCGGCCCGGGGGGCGACGCGGCATTGGTGCGGGTGCATGGCACGCCCAAGGCGCTGGCCATGACCACCGACTGCACCCCGCGCTACTGCTACGCCGACCCGGTGCGCGGCGGCGCCCAGGCGGTGGCGGAAGCCTACCGCAACATCATCACCGTGGGCGCCCTGCCCCTGGCCATCACCGACAACATGAACTTCGGCAATCCGGAGAAGCCCCGCATCATGGGGCAGTTCGCCGGCTGCATCGAAGGCATGGCGGAGGCCTGCCGCGTCCTGGACTTCCCCGTCGTGTCGGGCAACGTCAGCCTGTACAACGAGACCAACGGCGAAGGCATCCTGCCCACCCCCGCCATCGGCGGCGTGGGCCTGCTGAAGGACAGCGCCCTGGCCATCGGCAGCGGCTTCAAGAACGCGGGCGACACCGTCCTGTTATTCGGCGAGACGAAAGGCCATGTCGGCCAGTCGCTGTACCTGCGCGAGGTCCACGGCCGTGAGGAAGGCGCCCCGCCGCCGGTCGACCTGGCGGCCGAGCGCCGTGCCGGCGACCTGGTGCGCGGTCTGATCGAGGCCCGCAAGCTGACCGCCTGCCATGACTTGGCCGACGGCGGCCTGGCCGTGGGCTTGGCGGAAATGGCCCTGCGCGGCAAGAAGGGCATCGCCCTGACCGGCCTGGAGGCGGCGGACGCCGGCCTGCTGTTCGGTGAGGACCAGGGCCGCTACCTGGTCACCGTGGCCGCCGGCGATGTGGCCGCCGTCACCGACGCCGCCAAGGCCGCCGGTGTACCGGTCACCACCCTGGGCACGGTAGGCGGCGACGCCATCACCGGCCTGGGCGGCGGCGCCCTGGCGCTGGCCGACCTGCGCGAGGTGCACGAAGGCTGGCTGCCCGGCTACATGGCCGGCGACGCCTAAGTAAATGGGAGCGCTGGCATAACTTGTTCATGCCAGCGTAGCCCGCGACTGCGGGCGCCGGAGCGAGTACCGCAGGGCGCAGCAAGGACAAGCCAGGGCCGCGGATGCGGCCGCCCGGCGCCTGAGGGAACATAGAAAGGAAATAACTTATGGCCATGGACGCCTCTGAAATCGAGCGCCTGATCCGGGAAGGCATTCCGGGCGCCGAGGTGCGTATCGAGGATCTGCGGGGCGACGGCGACCATTATGCCGCCTACGTCACCGCGGCGGCCTTCAAGGGCAAGAGCCGGGTGGCGCAGCACCAGATGGTCTACGCGGCCCTTGGCGGCCGCATGGGCAATGAACTGCACGCCCTGGCCCTGACCACGGCGGCCACGCAAGACTGATCCGCGAACATCGCGGGGCGATGCGCCGGCTATTCCCTCTGGACAGACGCCCGGCGCGCGCTCATTTATGATGGGTACACGTTGTTGGGTGAACCAAGCCGCCGCCAGCGGTATCATGGTCGCCAGCAACACCGGCCCCGTTTGGCCGGCTTGGTTAGACCGCCGACCATCTTCCCCGCGTGAGGAAGGCGGCCCCGGCACCAGAGGATCGATCGTACATGGACAAGACCGTCGAAGAGCGCATCCGCCGCGACATCACCGAAAACGACGTCGTGCTCTACATGAAGGGCACCCCCGTTTTCCCGCAGTGCGGCTTCTCCGCCGCCGTCGTGCAGGTGCTGAGCCACCTGGGCGTGAAGTTCAAGGGCATCGACATCCTGGTCGACCCGGCCCTGCGCCAGGGCATCAAGGAATTCACCAACTGGCCCACGATCCCGCAGCTGTATGTGAAGGGTGAGTTCGTGGGCGGTTGCGACATCATCCGGGACATGTATGAATCGGGTGAGCTGGTGCAGCTGCTGGCCGAGAAGGGCGTCGCCGCCCAGGCCGCCGCCTGATCACCCAGGGCTGAAAATTGACGAAGGGCCGCCCCGGGATGCCGGGCGCGGCCCTTTCGCTTTAAGCACGCTGGAATGCCGCCTGACGCGGTCGCGGCGCCGTCCCTTTATGGAACACCAGGCCCTTAATGAAACATCAGATAGATGATGATCAGGACGGGTAACGGCACCCCCAGCAGCCATAACAGCCCATATCGCATCGCCGCGATCTCCTTGTATTTTGGTTCTCGATCTCTCAGTTCTTGAGAGCGGCCCCACAAGACTGGGCCAACGCCGACTGAAACCTCGCGAAGCCGGGTTTTGTTCCAGGTGACGGCAATGAGAGTGTCGGAACAAAGATGGGGCGCGCCCCGTTTAAGTCGGGCTCGCCCCCAATCGCGGAGACACCGATGGCGAAGAACGCCTGGATGCGCAATGGCTTCGACAGTTGGCTGCTGGGCATGGAAGCCTTGCAGGTCATCACCCTGCGCACCATGAAACTGGCGGCCGGCGGAGCCGCGGCGCAGACGGAGGCGCAACGCATGATCAGCGAAAAGATCGCCGCCGGCCTGGACCTGCAGATGCGGGCGCTGACCGGCGGCCTGGGCGCCACCGCCGATGGCGCCGCCGCCAAGGTGCTGGCCCATTACCGCCGCAAGGTGCGCGCCAACCGCCGGCGCCTGAGCAAGGCCGCCAGCTGATCCCCTGCCATCCTATCCATGGCATCCCACCCAGGGCATCCCGCCCGGGGCTCCTACCCGGGGCGGCGCCCCCGCAGCCGGTCCCAGCCCTTGCCCGCCTCACGCAGCACGCTGTACCAGCGCTCCCGCAGGCGCCACATCAGGGTGGGCTGGCTGGGCGCCTCCAGATACCCCAGGGACAAAAGCGTGGGCTCGATCAAGCGCACCACCTGGCGCCGCTGCCGGCGGTGGCGATGGTGCTTGCCGATCGCCCCCTTGCGCACGGAGGCGGACCGCCTCATCAGCGCGGCCTCGTCCGCCCCCTGCCCCATGAAGGTCAGGATGCGGCGGGAGGTGGGGATGAAGTCCTGGCACAAATCCTCGTACCGGACCTCCAGGTAGCGTTCCTGCAGCATGGCGCCGTAGGTACGCCCCACCTCCACCGAATTCATCCAGTGCAGGGCGTTATAGACGTGCGGCCGGCGGACATAAGCGCGATTGGTCATGGACAGGCCGCGCCAGCCCTGGATGTCGCCATTATTGAAGTAGACCTTGCGCCAGAAGCGGGCCTGAGGCGGCACATGGTCACTGAAGGCCACGTCCAGCCCATCGCGCAGCAGGTGGATGAAACGCGCCTCGGGGAAGACGGCGGCGATGATGGGGACGATGTAGGTCGTCTCGCACAGCTTCCAGCCCCAGGGCGAATAGCCGTCATAGCCCGCCAGATGCTCCATCATCGCAGTGACGAACAGGGCCTCCAGGTCGGTGGGCCATTCCTGATCCCACAGCGCGTGGTAATCGGGGTAATAGTCCTCCACCAGCCGCTCGACCAGGGGCAGAATGGCCATGGCGTCGTTGGACTCGTTCAGCTTGCCGCCGATGAACACGCCCTGGTCGTCCAGCATCTGTGCCAGCAGCCGGCTGCCGGAATGCGACTTGTTATAGACGATCACCGGCGCCGGCAAATCAGCGAAGCGCCGCCGCAGCCGTTCTATCGTGCCAACCTGACTGTGGACAGGCCGGGCGCGGGGGGACACCGGGGCACCGGCACGACTTTGACTGTCCCAATTCTTGGCATAGGCGTTCGACAAGACCAAATCCCCATTACAGTGATTGGGCGAACAGCACCGTCCACGGATCAATCCAGGCTGGGATGCGTCCACAAGTCACAGGTTCTCTTCGTGACTTTCCTGTTACGTTTGGAGATTAAAGATCCTGCTTTCATTTGTGATCAAGGGGCGGATTCTTCCGTCTAGGATTCCAGTAACCCGGCCATCCATTAGATATACACGAAGCACGACCATCGTTATAGGTTACACAAAATAAAACTATCCATATTTGCAAACATTATTTAATTTGGCCTAGGCCTTGGTCTGAACGCTGCCACATCCTTCCACCCAGGCGTGCACACGTCCGCCAACGCAAAGCCAGCAGGTTTAATTTTTTGGATAGGATAATGGCGGGCGGGCAGCCTCCGCCCAGGCATCTCTCAAGCGCAGGGCCGAGCTGCCAACAGGCGCAGAAGTCCGCCGGCGGGCAGACGGAACGCGGGGTTAAGGAACGCAGGACTATTTGCCGGGAGGCGGTTCCCAGAGCTCGACCCGGTTGCCTTCCGGATCCATGACCCAGCCGAAGCGGCCGAATTCGCTCTGCTCCACCCGCTCATCCACGGCGGCGCCGAAGGCCCGCAGTTGCGCCAACATGGCATCCAGGTTGTCCACCCGGAAATTGATCATGAAGGGCGCCGTGGACGGGGCGAAGTAGGTGCTGTCCTCGGGGAACAGGCTCCACGCGGTGGTGCCCGGCCGGTCGGGGCGCTGCCCCTCCGGCCAGCTGAATTTGGCGCCGGCGAAATACGGGCTGAGCGGAACACCCAGGGCGTCGCGGTACCAGGCGCTCAACGCCTTCACATCCCGCGCCTTCATGAAGACGCCGCCAATGCCCGTGACCCGTTCCATGCCGCTCCCCCGCTGGCCCTGCCGGCCTCTGCTGGTGTGATGGCGCAGCATCGCATTGCCACAACCAAAAGAAAAGGCCACGCCCCGGATGGTCGCGCGGCAAAGAGGCGCGGGGCGGCGGGTATCCACCCGTCGCCCTGACCTAAATCAAGGCCCCCGCCCCGGCATCGCGGCACACTACCACCGCCTGAATACCGCATCCGCCCCGGTGCCATGATGCCGCGTGACCCAGTTCCGACCGTCGGATTGTCCGCCACGGAAGCGGCACGGCGCCTGGCAGCCGAGGGCTACAACGAACTGCCCCGGCCGGACAGGCGCCCCTTCCTCCGCATCCTGCTGGGTATCCTGGCCGAACCCATGTTCGGCCTGCTGGTGGCCAGCGCCCTTATCTACCTGGTGCTGGGCGACCTGCGCGAAGGCCTGATGCTGCTGGCCTTCGCCACCGCGTCGGTCGGCATCGCCGCCGCCCAGGAAAGCCGGAGCGAGCGGGTGCTGGACACGCTGCGCACCCTGACCAGCCCCCGGGCCCAAGTGCTGCGCGATGGCGCGCGCGTCCGCATTCCGGGACGGGAGGTGGTGCCCGGCGACATCGTGTTCCTGGAGGAAGGCGACCGGGTGCCGGCCGACATCCACCTCCTGTCCGCCCAGGATCTGGAGGTGGATGAATCCCTGCTGACCGGGGAATCCGCGCCGGTGCGCAAACGCCCCGGCGGCCCGGACGACGCTGCCGCCGCCCCGGGGGGCGACGACCTGCCCCTGGCCTTTTCCGGCACCCTGGTGGTGCGCGGCCGTGGGTGCGGCGCCACCGTCGCCACCGGCCGTCGCAGCGAAATCGGCAAGATCGGTCTGGCCCTTGGAGGCATCCATCCGGAGCCCACCCGGCTGAACCGGCAGACGCGCCGCCTGGTCCGCGGCGTGGCCGTGGCCGGACTGGCCGTCAGCGTCCTGGTCATGGTGCTTTACGGCCTGGCGCGGGGAAGCTGGCTGCAAGGCGCGCTCGCCGGATTGGCCGTGACCATGTCGATGATCCCGGAGGAGTTCCCCCTGGTGCTGACCGTGTTCATGGTCATGGGGGCGTGGCGCCTGTCGCGGGCGCGGGTGCTGACCCGCCGCGCCGCCGCGATCGAGGCGTTGGGCGCCGCCACGGTGCTGTGTACGGACAAGACCGGAACCCTGACGCAAAACCGCATGGCCATCGCCGAGATGCGGAACGCCGGCGACTTGGCGCGACGCCTGACGCCCGGTGATACAGAGGCCGCCGCCACCCGCACACTGGTGTGGCATGGCATCCTGGCCAGCGCCCCCAACCCGTTCGATCCCATGGAGCGCGCCTTCCGCGACTTGGGCGAACGTCTGGGCCTGCATCCGCCGGAGCCCTCCTGGGTCCTGGTGCGGGAACACGGGCTGGAGCCGGGCCTGCCGGCGGTGACCCAGGTCTGGCAGCCGCCGCAGGGCGGGGCCATCGTGGCGGCCAAGGGCGCGCCGGAGGCGGTGGCGGCGCTGTGCCGGCTGGACCCGCGCGCGCATGCGGCGATGCTGCGCGCTGTGGACGGCCTGGCCCGCGACGGCATGCGCGTGCTGGCCGTCGCCGGCGGCGAAACGCACAGCCCGCTGCCCGCCGACCGCCGCGACTATCCTTGCCACCTGCTGGGCCTGGTGGGTTTCAGCGATCCGCTGCGGGCGGAGGTGCCGGCGGCGGTGCGGGATTGCCTGTCGGCGGGCGTCCGCGTGGTGATGATCACGGGGGATTATCCCGAAACCGCCCGCGCCATCGCCGTCCAGGCCGGCCTGCCCGACGGCCCCCTGGTCACCGGGGCGGAACTGGACGGCCTGCCGCCCCGGGAACAGGCGGCGCGCATCCGGGGGGCCGCCCTGTTCGCCCGCACCCGCCCCGCGCACAAGCTGGCGATCGTGAAGGCCCTGCAGGCGGACGGCCAGATCGTGGCCATGACCGGGGACGGCGTGAACGACGCGCCATCGCTGAAGGCGGCGGACATCGGCATCGCCATGGGCGGCCGTGGCACGGATGTCGCGCGCGAGGCGGCGTCCCTGGTGCTGCTGGACGACGACTTCGGGTCCATCGTCCACACCATCCGGCTGGGACGGCGCATCTATGACAACCTGCGCAAGGCCATGGGGTACATCCTGGCGGTCCACGTGCCCATTGCCGGCCTGGCGCTGCTGCCGCTGGCGCTGGACCTGCCGCTGCTGCTGACCCCCGTGCACATCGCCTTCCTGGAAATGGTGATCGACCCCGTCTGCTCCATCGTCTTCGAAGCGGAACGGTCGGAGGCGGACATCATGCGCCGGCCACCCCGCCCGCCGGGCAGCACCCTGTTTTCCCGCGCGCTGGTGCTGTGGAGCCTGGCCCAGGGCATCGTCGCCTTCGCCGTCGTGGCGGTGCTGTTCATGGCGGCCTTGAACGGCGGCATGCCGGCCGACCAGGCCCGCGCGCTGGCCTTCGTCGCCCTCATGCTGATCAATTTCGGCCTGGTGCTGGTCAACCGCTCCTTCGCGGCGTCGCCGCTGACGGCGCTGCTGCGGCCCAACACCGCGCTATGGACGGTGCTGGCGGTCATGGGCGCGGTCATGGCGGCCACCCTCGCCTGGCCGCCCGCGGCCGCCCTGTTCGCCTTCGGGCCCCTGCATGCCGACGACCTGGCCGTGGCCTTCGCCGCCGCCGTCGTCATGGTGCTGGCCCTGGAGATGGTGAAGCCCCTTTGGGCCGATCACCTGCGCCGTTGACCTGGAAGGAGGAAACAGATGGATCGCACACCCTTGGCCGAGTACGGCGGCGCCATGAAGGGGTTCCACTGGTTGGTGGTGGCCCTGCTGGTGGTGCAATACGCTTTGGGCTGGACCATGCCGGAGCTGCGCCGCGGCATGCCGCCGGAGGGCCTGGTCAACCTGCACCTGTCCTTCGGCGTGGCCATCGGCGCGATCATGGCCCTGCGCCTGGCCTGGCGGGTGCTGACGCCCCAGCCGCCGGCCAATTCCAGCCTGCCCCGCTGGCAGCATAGGGCGGCGACGGCCGTCCACGGCCTGCTGTACCTGCTGGTCTTCGCCCTGGTGCTGACCGGATGGGCCGACGCGTCGCGGCGCGGCTGGCCCGTGACCCTGTTCGGCATCCTGGACCTGCCGGCCCTGGTGGCCACGGGCTCCACCGTCGGCCGGGCCTTGGGCGAAGTGCATGAAACCCTGGTGACCGTGCTGCTGCTCCTGGTCGGCCTGCACGTGGCCGCCGTGGCCGCCCATGTCGTGCTGTGGCGTGACCGGATCATGGACCGCATGACGCCCCGTCTCCGCCACCGGAGCTGATGGCCCGGGCCGCGCCAGCCGGGTCGCGCCAAAAGAAAAGGCCGCGTCCCGAGGGGCGCGGCCTGATCTTGTCGGTTCCCGGAGGACCCTGGATTAGCGCGAGTAGTACTCGACCACCAGGTTCGGTTCCATGGTCACCGGGTACGGCACGTCGGCCAGGTTCGGGGCGCGGACGAAGGTGCCCTTCAGCGCGCCGGTGTCGACCTGCACGTACTCGGGGATGTCGCGCTCACCCGAGGCGGCGGCCTCCAGGATGATGGCGAACTGCTTGGCCTTCTGACGGACCTCGATCACGTCGCCGTCCTTCACGCGGTAGGAGGCGATGTTCAGGCGCTTGCCGTTCACCAGGATGTGGCCATGGTTGATGATCTGGCGCGACGCGAACGGCGTCGGCGCGAACTTCATGCGGTAGACCACGGCGTCCAGACGACGCTCCAGCAGCTGGATCAGGTTCTCGCCGGTGTCGCCCTTGCGACGGACGGCTTCCTGGTAGATGCGGCGGAACTGGCGCTCGCCGATGTTGGCGTAGTAGCCCTTCAGCTTCTGCTTGGCCATCAGCTGCAGGCCGAAGTCGGACGGCTTCTTGCGGCGCTGGCCGTGCTGGCCGGGGCCGTATTCGCGGCGGTTGACCGGGCTCTTGGCACGGCCCCACAGGTTGACGCCAAGGCGGCGGTCAATCTTGTACTTGGACTCTAAACGCTTGCTCATCTCTAAGCTCCAGAGTGCCGCTGTCGCGGCTTGTTGTCCCGGTAGTTCCATGGCGCCCCTATCCGGCAACAATCCGGATCGGAACCCATGGACGGGGACAAGGGGAGAGATCCCCCGGACCCACCTTCCCGGGAAGGGAAGGCCGGCACTATAAGCACGACGCCGGCCAAGTCAACGGAAACCGCAGCCCATGCACCGGCGCCGGCCGCAGGCGGCCCATGCGACGCCCGTTTAGCGGATCGTGCGGAAGGAGGGCAAGAGGCGCTTGCACCGGACCTTGGGTCCGGTTCTACGCTGGCCTTATGGACCAGAGAAAGCCCCCCGCCACCGCCGGCCTCGGCCCCGGCGACGTCGCCGCCAAACTGGGCGTCACGCCCAAGGCGTTGCGCGTCTATGAACGCGCCGGCCTGCTGACGCCCGAACGGCGGGCCGGCGGCTGGCGCCGCTATACCCGCGAGGACTTGGCACGGCTGCACCAGATCCTGGCGCTGAAAGGCCTGGGCCTGTCGCTACGCCAGATCGGCGAGGTGCTGGCCGGGCATGGCGCCGATCTGGCCCAAATCGTGGACCTGCAAAGCCGCCATCTGGAGAAGCAGATCGCGGCGCTGCGCCAGCGCCTGGACGCCGTGACGCACGCCCGTCAGCGGCTGGCGGCGGGCGAGCTCCTGTCGGTGGATGAACTGATCAACCTGGCCCGCCAGGCCACCGCCCCCCAGACGCTGACCACCGACGACGTGCGCCGCCTGCTGACCGAGTTGGCGGAGGGCCGGGGCCTGGAGCCGGAGATCGCTCGCCTGCGCGTGTCGATGGCGGAACGGCTGATGGGCACGGGCGTGGACCTGCCCACCTTGCGCCACCGCATCTCGCAGGCGCTGACCACCGCCGACCGCCTGCGCCAGGCCAACCACACCGCCGCGTCACCAGCCGTGCGGGAACTGGCGCGGGAGTGGCGGGAGATCGTGGCCCTGGTGGGGGAAGCCGACGGCGAGGCGCTGTCCGCCACCTTCGGAACCGACATGCGGCAGCTGGCCCAGGACTTCCAGACCGCCTCCCCCCTGTCGGCCGCCTTCGCCTTCCTGACCGAAGCGTTGGCCACCACGCCGCCCACGACCTTGCCGGGAGAGAAAGCATGACCCGACGCAGCCGCCTGGCCTTATCCGCCCTGCAATACCTGCTCGCCTATCTGCTGGCCAGCGGCGCCGACATCTGGACGACGTTGTTGGCATTGCGCGCCTATGGCGTCCATGAGGGCAACAGCTTCCTGGCGTCGCCGGACGGCCTTGCCCTGGCGCGATCCTGGATCGCCACCGGCCTGGGCGCCGCCTTCCTGACCGCACTCTATCTCTTCGGCATCGCACACGCCCATGACGTGGAACCGCACTGGTTGCGCCGGCCCCGACGCTCCTTCCTGCGATTCTACGTCAACCCGTGGCGACGGTTGGACCGCGCCCCCCTGCATGCCATCGCCTATGCCCAGGCCTTCGTGGCCCTGCGCGGGCTCGCCGCCGCCAACAACTGGAGCTTGGCGGAGAACGGCCCCGGCCCACTGGGCGACCTGGTGGGCTGGTGCGCACGGCAGTTGGGCAGCATGCCCGGCTACACCCTGGCCATCGGCGGCGTCTACCTGCTGCTGACCCTGGCCGTGACGCCACTGGCCGTCGCCACCGTGCGCCTGGCAATGGAAGATCTGCCGCGCCCGTCACCACGCGGCGACAGGGCGCGCCTGGCCCAGGGATGATGGCCCAGGGATGATGGCCCAGGGATGATGGCCCAGGGATGATGGGACGGTTGGCTATTCCGCCGCGCGGCGGGCGGCATCCTGGAACGCCAAGGTGCGCGCGGCTTGCAGGATGGGGCCGGGCTCCGTCCGCGCCAGCCAATCCGGGGTGACGTCGGCGTAGCGCACCACCCCGTCGCGGTCCAGCAGCAGCACCGCGGGCATGGGCAGGTCCCAGGTGCCGGTGCCCGTGACCTCCCCCAGCGAGGTGCCCTTGGCCAACTGGCTGGCCTGGGAGGCGGCGTTGGCGGTGAAGACGATGCCCAGGCGGCGGCCCAGGGTGTTGTCGCGGTCGCTGGCGACGGTGAAGGTCAGGTCGTGGCGGCGTTTGATCTCCACCAGCCGCTCCGGCACCTGGGGACTGACCGCCACCAGCTGGATGCCCAGGGCGCGCAAGCCCGGCTCCAGATGGCGCTGGTAGTAGGGCAGCGCGATGTTACAGGCGGGACAGGTGGCGAAGCGGAAGAAGACCAGCGCCACCGGCCCCCGGGCCAGCAGCGCGCCCAGGTGCAGCGTGCCGCCCTCCACATCCTGCAGCACCTCGCCCACCAGCCGGTCGCCCGGCCGCACGAAGGCGCTGCGATCCGCCGTCTCCACCAGTTCACGCCGCTGGTCGATGTTGATCTGCAGCTGGGCCGGATCCATGGTCGCCACCCGGTGGGCGTGCAGATCGGCGAACAGCTGGGTCAGGGTGGGTTCGGCGGATTGGATCATGGACGGGCTCCCAGGTTTGACGGTTGCCGCCACTGTGCCAGCGACGGACTCTTGAGAAACCCGAGTAATCCTTGAGCGTCTTATTGGCCGGGATGAAGTGCCCGCCTCAATGGCCCTGGGCCCGCTGGCGCTCAATCTCTTTCAGTTCCATCTCTGCCAGGGCATTGCCGGGCAGCACCTTGAGACAGCGCTGGTAGGTCGCCTCGGCTTCATCCAAGCGGCCCATGGCGACGTAGGTGCTGCCCAGACCATAAAAGGCGTCGGCCGTTTCCTGCGGTCTGGTTTCCGGTGGCGACAGGTCGGCGGAGTCCACCGCCGCCTGGTAGGCCTCCTGTGCCTGAGGCAACATGCGCTGGGCCTTGTACGCGGCCCCCAACTGCAGCAGGACAGCGGCGTTGGCGGGCGACAGGGCCCGCGCCCGCTCCAGCCCCACCTGCGCTCCCGCCGGGTCATCCAGTATCATCAGTTCCCGGGCCCGGTAGACATAAGCCAGGACCAGTCCCGCCTCCACCACCCGTGCCGGCTGATGCGCCCGCAGGGCGTCCTTCATGTAGCGGGCAGCCTCTTCCATGCTGCGGGCACAGTAGAGGCGCCCCGGCACCGCCTTGTAGCGCCGTTCATAAGCGTTGATGACCGGATTGAAATAGCCATCCACCGCCCGCCGGGCATCCCCCGCCCGCACCGCCAAAAGCCCCTCCAGCAAGGCCTTGCCCAATACCGGGTCAGGGGTCAGATCGGCGGTGGGCAAGGAAGGGGCGACCGACGGTGCTTTGACTGGCGGGGCGGTCGTCCCACCCGCCGGCGGCCCGGCGCAGGCGGCACAAGCCAGCAGGGCCAGGATCGGCAAGGGGTGGCTGGTACCGCCCCGCATCTTCAATGAACCTGCGCCTGCTTGGCCTTCTGCTGCGTCACATAGTCCAGCTCGTGCTGGGCGTAGGCGTCCTGCGGGTTCTTCGCCAGGCACTGCTTGTAGATGGCCTCGGCCTCATCCAGCTTGCCGGTCTCGGAGTAAATGAAGGCGATGCCATGCAGGGCCACCTGCTCCTCTTTTTCCTTACTTTGAGCGAAGACGGCGGAATGCTCTTTCGCCGCTTGATACGTCTCCAACGCCAGGGGCCAGTTCTTCTCCGACTTATAGATGTTGGCCAGCTCGTTCAGATAATGAGGGTTATACGGTGACAGGTCGCGGGCCCGCTCCAGACTAGCCTTGGCAGCGTCCAGATCTTTCAGTTCCACGAGGGAGAAGCCTTTGAAGAAATAGGCGGCGCCCCAGGTGTTTGGCACGGCGTGAGCCGATTTCGTCGGTTTCTGGCTGGCCGCCAATAGCATGTACGCCAGAATCTCGGCAGGGCTGCTACCGCAGTACAGCCTGTCCGGGTTGTCTTTGTAACGGACCTCATAAGTGGCGATCACTTGGTCGAAGAACGCGATGGCTTGGCGCGGCTGGCCAGAGCGCATGAGTTGCACCCCTTCGCCGATGACGCGCAGCATGGCTTGGTCTTCAGCCTCTTCCGCAGCCTTCTTGGAATCAGCGGGCTTGGGATCAACGGGTGCTGGCGCCGCCTGGCCTTGGGCGGGGATTTGAACGGGCGGAGCGGTCTCTTGATCCTGTGCCCATGCGGAAGCAGTCGAAAAGGCCAGACCCGTCATCAACAGAACAGCAAACACCCCGGCGCGCATCGCTCCCCCCATCCCCATCCCATGCGATCGTCGCACGTTGGCGATCATTCTATCAGGACGATTGCGACACACCAGGGGCGCAACTCCAGAGGCGCGCCAAATCCTATTTCCCGGCCGCATACACTTTTTTGCCGTCCACCCAGGTGGACAGCGGCTTGATGTCGGCGATCTGGCGCGGGGCCACGGTCAGGGGATCGGCGCTGAGGATGACGAAGTCGGCGCGCAGGCCGGGCTTCAGGGCGCCCACCTCCCCTTCCATGAAACCGGCGTAGGCGGCGTCGCGGGTGAAGCCGGCCAGCGCCTCCTCCCGCGTCAGCTTCTGGTCGGGCAGCCAGCCGCCCGGGGGCTGGCCGGCCAGGTCCTGGCGGGTGACGGCGGCATAGAGCCCCAGCATGGGGTTCACCTTCTCCACCGGGAAGTCGGAGCCCAGGGCCAGGCGCGCGCCGGCGTGGCGCAGGCTCTGCCAGGCATAGGCGCCGGCCAGCCGATCATGGCCCAGGCGCTTTTCCGCCCACGGCATGTCCGAGGTGGCGTGGGTGGGCTGCATGGAGGCGATGACGCCCAGCTGGGCGAAGCGCGGGATATCATCCAGGGTCAGGATCTGGGCATGCTCCACCCGCCAGCGGTGGTCGCTCTTGGCGTCGGCGCCCAGTACCTTGGCGTAGGTGTCCAGCACCAGGCGGTTGCCGCCGTCGCCGATGGCGTGGGTCGCCACCTGAAGGTGGCAACCCTTAGCCTTGGCCACGATGCGGGGATAGTCGGCGGGGTTGGTGACGTAGATGCCGCTGTTGCCGGGATCGTCGCTGTAGGGGCGCAGCAGCTTGGCGCCCCGGCTGCCCAGCGCGCCGTCCATGTACAGCTTCACCGCCCGCATGCGCACCCGGCCGGTGGGGTCGGTATAGCCGCCGTTTTGGCTGCACAGCCAGGCCAGCGCCTCATGGTCGCCGTCGGCCATGGTGTAGAGGCGCACCGGCACCTCCCCCTTGGCGGCCATGTCCTGCAGCACGCGGAAGGACTGCAGGTCGATGCCCGGCTCATGCGCGCCGGTCAGGCCCAGCGACACCATCTCGGCGAAGGCCAGCTTATAGTTCTGGCGTATCTGCTCATCGGTGCGCGGCGGCAGGGCCTCGGTCAGCAGGTCCATGGCGTTGTCGATCAGCACGCCGGTGGCCTTCTTGCCCTTGCGCACGATGCGGCCGCCTTGCGGCTGCCAGCTGCCGTCCAGGCTCTTGGCCCTGGGTTGCGCCGCCATGACACGCAGCGCGGCACTGTTGACCCAGACGGCGTGGCCGTCGATACGCTCCAGCCGCACCGGCCGGTCGGGGAAGGCGGCGTCCAGGTCGGCGGCGGTGGGGAAGGCCTTGTCCGCCCAGCGATTCTGGTCCCAGCCCCAGCCCTGCAGCCAATCGCCGGGCGGCAGCTTGGCCGCCTGCGCCTTAAGGCGGGTGAGGATCTCGGCCTTGCTGGTGCTGCCCGACAGGTCTGCGGTCAGCAGCGCCGCCCCCTCCTCCTGCACATGGCCGTGGGCGTCGATCAGGCCGGGCACCACGGGGGCGCCGCCGGCATCCACCGTGGCGGCGCCGGGATAGCGCTGGGTCAGGTCCGCCGTCTCCCCCACCGCCAGCAGGATGCCGCTCTCATCCCAGGCCAGGGCGCTGGCCGTGGGGTGGGCGGCATCCTCGGTATGGATGAGGGCGTTGACCAGCAGGGTGGGCGCGGCCCATGCCTGGCCCCCCATTGGGCCCCCCAACGGGCCGGTCAGCAGCGCCAAACCAGAGACCGCCGCCGCGACCCGTCCCATTCGCATCATGATCCCCATCCCCTTGGTTTCATTGCCGCCAAGGGTACAGGGGATTTTCTTGCGGTCAAATTCTAGAGGAAGGGCTCCACCGCCGCCAGGAAGGCCTTGGGCGTCTCGATCATGGGGGCGTGGCCGCTGTCGGGGATGGTGACCAGCTTGGCCCCCGGAATGCCGTCGGCGTAGAACTGGCCATCCGCCGGGGGCAACAGCTTATCCTCCGCCCCCCAGACCACCAGGGTGGGGATGGTGATGTCCTTCAGCCTGCCATCCACCGTCTCGTTCAGCAGCGCGGGGTTGCTGTAGACGGCGTGGATGGTCCAGGCGTCGCCCTTGGACAGGCTCCAGGCGAAGCCGCGCTTCAGGGCCGCCGGCCCGGTGGACCAGCGCGGGTCATGGAAGATGGCGCCCAGCATGGCCTTCTGCCCCGCCAGCGAGGCGGCGGGGGGCGGGGCGTCGGCGCCCGCCGGCTTGGGGCCAAAGGCCTTGGCCATGGTGTCATGCCGGCCGGCGGCGTCACACAGGACCAGCCGCGACGGCTTGGGCAGGGCGAAGGCGGGATCGGCGGCGATGCCGTCCAGGGCCTGGATGGTGTATTGCGCCGAAATCCAGCCGCCCAGGGATTCGCCCATCAGGGTGAAGTCCGTCACCTTCTTCTGCCGCAGGAATTCGCCCAGGAAATCCACCCAGGTCTGGATGGCGTAGTCGATCATGGGCTTGTCCGAGGCGCCGAAGCCCAGTTGGTCCAGCGCCAGCACGTGGTGGGTCTTGGCGAGGTCGGCCATCACCTTGCCCCAGTCGCCCTGCGCGCTGCTGCCCAAACCGTGGACCAGCACCAGGGTCGGGCCCTGCCCCGCCTCGTAATATTTGATGGAGGCGCCGAACAGCTGGATGGTCTGCGCCTCGCTCTTCGCCGCCCGTCCGGCGGTGGCGGGTTGCGCGGCATCGGCCGCGTGCCCATCCCCCGGCGCCATAAAGGGCGCCATCGCCAAGGCTGCCGCCAGCATCGCCGCCCGTATCATCGTCCCTGACCGCATTGCCTTCCCCGTATCGTTGGCCGACCCGTCGGCGTAGGAGCACCAGGGTGCCTCCCTTCCCCCCAAAACAGCAAGACCGGTCAGGACGGGGATGTCGGCATTGGTCATAGTGCCGGCATGAGCCAGCACACCCCCGACCGCCTCGCCGACCTCTTGTCCTGGATCGAGGACAATTTGGACCAGCCGCTGACGCTGGACGGCATCGCCGCGCGCATGGCGCTGTCGCCCTACCATTTCTCCCGCCTGTTCACGGCCCGCATGGGGCGCAGCGTCATGGCCTACGTTCGTGGACGGCGGCTGGTCAAGGCGGCGCGGCGCCTGACCCGCGAGCCGGAGGTGCGCCTGATCGACCTGGCGTTCGATTGCGGCTTCGACTCCCAGGAAGCGTTCACCCGCGCCTTCGGGCGCCTGTTCGGTGTCTCGCCCGGCCGGTTCCGGCAAGGCTACTCCGCCATCCCCTTTGAAGGACAATATCCCATGAGCCTGCCCGACAGCACCGATGTCGATGTCATCCGACTGCCCGACCTGGTTTCCCTGGACGCCTTCACCGTCGCCGGCCCGTCGCGGCGCTTCGACGGCGCCACCAAGGCCACCATCCCCCAGCTCTGGCCGGCGCTGATCGGCGCCCTGCCCTTCGCGGGACAGGAACCCAGTTGGGCCACCTATGGCGTGGTGTGGGCAGCGGACCGCTCGGAAGGCAGCTTCGATTACATGGCCGGCGTGCGCGTCGCCCCGGACGCCACGCCGCCGGCGGGGTTCACCACCCTGCGCATCCCCGCCGCCACCTACGCCGTGTTCCGCATCACGTTGAACGGCGGCCCCCTGCACCCCCAGGTCAAGGCGGCCATGGCCCGCATCTGGGGCGAGTTGATCCCGGCATCGGGCCTGAGGGCGGCGGACAGCCCGGACTTCGAGCTTTACGACAGCGAATTCGCGCCCACCCGCCCCGGCGCCTTCATCGATTTCCACGTGCCCGTGGTCATGTGACGGGCGTGGGGATCAGTGCCCCTTCACCGGCCCGCCGTCCTTGCGCCGGCCGGTGAGGGCGGCGATCACCCCGTGCATCGTCCGCACCTCCTGCTCCGTCATGTGCGCCCGCTGCAGCATGTTGCGGATGTTGCGCACCATGCTGGGGCGCTTTTCCTCGCTGGTGTAGAAGCCGGTGGCGTCCAGCTCCAGCTCCAGGTGCTCGAACAGGTTGACCAGTTCTTCCTTGGTCGCGGGGCGGGAGTTGCCGGTGTAGAGCTGCCGCTCCGGCCCTTCATAGCCCGCCTGGAACCATTCGTGCGCCACCAGCAGCACGCACTGCGCCAGGTTCAGGGAGGAAAAGCCCGGGTTCAGCGGGATGGTGATGATGGTGTCGGCCAGCGCGATGTCGTCATTGACCAGGCCGGTGCGCTCCGGCCCGAACAGGATGCCGACGCCGCGGCCCACCTGGGCATGCGCCCGCATCTCCGTCGCCGCCTCGCGCGCCGTCAGCACGGTCTTGACCATGTAGCGGGGGCGCGCGGTGGTGGCGTAGACCTTCTGCAGGTCGGCGATAGCGTCCTTGGTGCTCTCGTACACGCGGGCCTGGTCCAGCACCAGGGTGGCGCCGGCCGATGCCGACACCGCCTTCTCGTTGGGCCAGCCGTCGCGCGGGTTCACCAGGCGCAGGTCGGTCAGGCCATGGTTCAGCATGGCCCGCGCCACGGTGCCGATGTTCTCCCCCAACTGGGGCTCCACCAGGATGACGGCCGGGCCTGCGCCCTCCTCCGTCCCTTCAGCCTGGGATTTGGCGAGCATACGGCGGTCGGTTCCACTCATGGCACTTGGGTCCTGAAACTGCTGGCGTCCCTCAGGCGGTGGGGACGGTGGCCCCCGCGCGGTAGAGACAATAGGTGATGCTGTCGAACAGCGCGTTGAACGACGCGTCGATGACGTTGGCCGATACCCCGACGGTAACCCAGGGGGCGCCGTCCGGCATCCGCGTTTCGATCATGACGCGGGTCACCGCCTTGGTGCCGTCCTGGGGGGTCAGGATGCGGACCTTGTAGTCGACCAGCCGCATCCCGTCCAGATGCGGGTAGGCGGGGATCAGGGCCTTGCGCAGCGCGGTGTCCAGGGCGTTCACCGGGCCGTTGCCCTCCGCCACCGTCATCAGGGCGTCGGCCACACCCGGCACCTCCAGCTTGGCGGTCGCCTCCGACAGGGTCACCAGCTGCCCCTGGGCGTTCCAGCGCCGCTCATCCAGCACGCGGAAGGAGATCAGGCGGAAATAGTCCGGCAGGGTGCCCAGCGTGCGCCGCGCCAGCAGTTCGAAACTGGCCTCGGCGCCGTCATAGGCGTAGCCCTCGAACTCCCGCCGCTTCACCGCCTCTACCAAGGCACCCACGCGCGGGTCGCCAGGCTCGATGCTGATGCCGACCTCGCGCAGGCGGGCCAGGACGTTGGAGCGGCCGGCCTGGTCCGACACCACGACGTGGCGCCGGTTGCCCACCGCCTCCGGCGGCACATGCTCATAGCTGGTGGGGTCCTTCTCCACCGCCGAGACGTGCAGGCCGCCCTTGTGGGCGAAGGCGCTTTCGCCGACATAGGCGGCATGGCGGTTGGGGGCGCGGTTCAGCCGGTCGTCCAGCAGGCGGCTGACATGGACCAGGCGGCGCATCCCCTCCTCGTCCACGCCGGTCTCATACCCCATCTTCAGGGACAGCGTGGGAATGAGGGAGATGAGGTTGGCGTTGCCGCAGCGCTCGCCCAGGCCGTTCAGGGTGCCCTGGATCATGCGGGCACCGGCGCGCACCGCCGCCAGACTGTTGGCCACGGCGTTCTCGGTGTCGTTGTGGCAATGGATGCCCAGCCGGTCGCCCGGGATGATCCGGGCCACGGCCGCCACGATGGCCTCCACCTCGTGCGGCAGGCTGCCGCC
Organism: Nitrospirillum amazonense; assembly: GCF_029594735.1. Lineage (NCBI taxonomy): Bacteria > Pseudomonadati > Pseudomonadota > Alphaproteobacteria > Rhodospirillales > Azospirillaceae > Nitrospirillum > Nitrospirillum amazonense. The sequence continues at coordinate 1,494,536 of NZ_JARPAF010000002.1, read as the reverse complement.
GTTGGTGTCACACAGCACCACCCAGCGCGCCCCGCCCTCATATGCCGCGCGCACGCAGGCCAGGGCGTAGTCCGGGTTGGCCTTGTAGCCGTCGAAGAAATGCTCCGCATCGAACAGCGGCTCGCGCCCCCGGGCGGACGTTTCCGCCACGCTGTCGCGGATCAGGTCCAGGTTTTCCCCGCGCGGGATGTTCAGGGCCACGTCGACATGGAAATCCCAGGTCTTGCCCACCAGGCAGACACCGGCGCCCGGCACCCCGTCCGTGGCGTTGAACAGCGCGTTCAGCCCCGGATCGTTGCCGGCGCTGCGCCCCGGGCGGCGGGTCATGCCGAAGGCTGTCAGCCGCGCCCGCTTGAAGCGGGGCGGATCAGCGAAGAAGGCGTCGTCCGTGGGGTTGGCCCCCGGCCAGCCGCCCTCGATATAGTCGATGCCCAACGCATCCAGTTCCCGCGCGATGGCCGCCTTGTCGGCCGCGGTGAAGTCCACGCCCTGGGTCTGCGCGCCGTCGCGCAGCGTGGTGTCGTATAGGTAGATGCGGGGGCGATCGGTCATAACCAGGCCAGATAACGTAATGGAGTTGCGACAATGGCCCATCGCACGCAACGAAGCAACCTTGGAAGCCCTCAAGGACGGACATGGCGGCCTTGTCGGACGCGGTGCGCCTTTATCCGGCGACACCGGGAGATGGATCGCAGGGACATTGGTAAAAACCGCCAGACGCCTCCGGATGTGATTGGCTGTGACACCCGGCGACACCTGCCGAATAGAATTAACCAATCAAATCGGTGAAACCTTACACAGGGTTCTTGCGTTCTTTTGTTCAACACCTATACTTTTTGCATAGGGAATTTCTAAGACCATCCTAGTTAATATCGAAAATTTTATCGAATTTACTCGCTCGAGCGGCCGCGCCTCCACCGCCTTGCTGTTTATTTGCTCCGTTCCGGCATCCGTCCCCTTTTCCAAGGAAACCGCCCATGACGCTTTGGCTGAACCTGTCGCTGCGCGCCAAGGTCCTCCTCTCCTTCCTGGCCGTCCTGATCCTCATGGCGGCCCTGGGCGGCACCTCCTTGTGGACCCAGGCCAGCCTGGGGCGGACGACGGACGCCCTGGCCGGCCAGGCACTGCCCAACGCCGTGCGGCTGGGGGAACTGATGGAAAGCCTGAACCGCTATCGCCGCCTGGAACTGCGTCTGGCACTGGCCGCCGCCGTGCACGATGCCGGCGATGTCAAAGGGGCGGAGGATGATTTCCCCAAGACCCGGGCGGCGGTGGAAACGGCTATTCGCGATTACGCCGCCAACATCAACGCCGACAGCCCAGACGGACACGCCCTGCGCACCTTCACCGAGGCTTGGCAGCGCTACACCGCCGCCACCGCCAAGCTGGTGGGCCTGATCGACGCGCATGACGATGCCGGCATGCAGAGCTTCGCCTCCGGCCCGCTGAAGGACGCTTTCCGCGCCGTGATCAGCCCCCTGACGGACACGCTGGAATGGAACGCCCGCCATGGGCAGGACCTGGCGCGGACGGCGAACGCCACCCGCGAGGCCGCACGCACCGCCGTGCTGGGGGCGCTGGCCGCCAGCCTGGCCTTGGGGCTGGTGGTTATCCTGGCCATGTCGCGCACTGTGGCCCGCCCCCTGACCGCGATGGCGGACGCGCTGGGCCGCTTGGCGCGCGGTGACCTGGAGGGGGCCGTGCTGGCCCGGCAGGAGCGGCGGGACGAGGTCGGCCTATTGGGCCGGGCGCTGTCCGTCTTCCGCGACAACGCCCTGGCCGTGCGGCGGCTGGAACAGGAACAGACGGCCCTGCGCACCCAGGCGGAGCGGGAGCGCAAGGCGGCCCAGGCCGCGGTGGCGGACGCTTTCGAGGCCCAGGTGGCCAGCCTGATCGATGCCCTGGCCGCCGCCGCCCGCGAGATGAAGGACACGGCGGAGTCCATGGCGGAGGCGGCGGGCGTCACCCGCGACCGCTCCAGCGCCGTCGCCGGCACCGCCCTGCAAACCTCGGCCAACGTGCAGATGGTCGCCACCGCGTCGGAGGAACTGGCCGCCACGGTGCAGGAGATCGCGCGCCAAGTCGAACGCTCCCGCCTGCAGGCCCAGGACGCCATCGCCGACTGTGCCGCCTCCACCGAGGTGGTGGGCCAGCTGCGGGACAGCACCAACCGCGTCACCGAGGTGGTTGAAATCATCGCCGGCATCGCCGCGCAGACCAACCTGCTGGCCCTGAACGCGACCATCGAGGCGGCGCGCGCCGGGGAGGCCGGCAAGGGCTTCGCCGTCGTGGCCGGCGAGGTCAAGGCGCTGGCGACGCAGACCGCCAAGGCGACCGAGGACGTGACCGCCCAGGTCCAGCGCATCCAGGGCTTGAGCGAGCGCACGGCCGCCGCCATCGCCGGCATGCAGAGCGCCATCACCGGCATGGCCGACATCGCCATGGCCATCGCGTCGGCCGTCGAGGAACAGACCGCCGCGACGCGGGAGGTCGCCCGCGGCATCAACGAAGCCGCCACCGGCACCGAGGACATGTCGCGCGACATCACCCAGGTCAGCGCCGCCGCCACCACCACCGGCAGCGCCGCCACCCAGATCAAGGGAACGTCCGGCAAGCTGGCGGAACACGCCGACGTGCTGACCGGCGCGGTGGAACGGTTTCTGGGGACGGTGCGGGCGGCGTGAGGGGGCCGGGAAGATGGGAGGGCGGCATGGACCTGTGGGCCTGACGCCGCCCGCCGGCGCTTGCTTATTCGACCTGACAGCCCTGCTGCTCGTAAGCGAAATCGCCGCTCTGCAGGGAGATCTTCATTTTGCAGGCCGAGGCCTGCACCGGGCGGATGGGGCCCAGGCAAACGGCGCCACTGGGCGTGAACGCCTCCAGATACCAGATGTGGCCGACATAGGTGACGAAGTCTGCCGTCTGCTTGGGCTGCAGCGTCGTGTAGTGCGTCAGGACGCCGTCAAATCCCGCCCACAGCACGTTGATCTGGCTGTTGGTGGTGTTCTGCAGGCTCAGGCCGGACTTCACGCGCGTCTGAGGCGACGGCTCCTGCTGATTATCACATTGCTGCGCACTGGCATACGAGGCGAACAGCAGGGGGAAAGCGAGGGCGCAGAAGAAAGCGAATTTACGCATGATCGATCTCCTCAATACTGATATTTTCATTACGCGTAAGCAAATAGCGATCACAGAAACTCTTCTGCCAATTTCTAATTTTTTTAATTACTGGATCCGCTTGAAGCATTGAGCATGCCGACAAGTCGAGCGAACCGCCATACGGCACTCACAATAGGGGAGTTACTCATATTCCACTGATTTGTACATCAGTTCGGTCAACTACGCAAAAGCAGCACGCCAGAAGCTCCCAGAAGACCAGATGGCTGGCAGGATTCAGCCACGCCACCCGAGCTATCGGAAATTTTCTATCCGTATAGGTTCTTTATAATTCTAATTTCCGTCTAACGTTCCTTCGTTGCACAGGGAATAGCGACGCCGAATCCGTCATTTCGGTTGATGAATCCTTCCTGTCAAAATAAACCGTGCGCTAACGGCTCCACTGAATCGGCGCATCGATTTTTTCCTGCCCCCTTCTCCTGGCCGAACGTTGGCATGACTGGCGGTGGATGACGCTGGCCCATGCCCTATGCTGGATGGCTTCTTGCCGTAACGGGAGGGAGCGACAGCGCCCCCTGACGTCAACGGGAAGAAGGGACGAGGCACGGGTTGCGCCCCAGCCTGATCGAAAGGGAAAGGACCGCGGCGGGGGCTGCAGCGGCCCCTTGGTCTTTCGTGGGGTGGCGTATGGCGCGCGCCGTATCCCTTCCTCCATAGCCTTGATCCGGCGCCCCTGCCCAGAAGGCCCCCCGCCCCGGCCGCGCGTTGACAGCCCTGGAGGCAGTCCCCACCTTTGACCGGCCCCCTTCGCAGGAAGCCCCCCCTCGCATGCCGGCGCACACCGCAATTCCCTTCGCCGATCCCGCCTTCATGAATCCCGCCTTTCCGGACTCCCGCGGGTTCCATCGGCAGGGGCGCGGCCTGATCGACCAGGGCCGTCCCGAGGACGCGCTGCCCGTCTTCCAGCACGCGGCCCTGCTGGCCCGGCAAGGCGACGGCCAAGGGGTCGTGGACGCGGACCGCCTGGGCCGCATCCTCTATGACGTGGGTTATTGCCTATACGACCTGGGCCGCATCGACGAGGCGCTGGCGGAGTTCCAGGACGCCGTGGCGGCGGCGGAACAGGGCGACGCCCACGGGCTGGTGCACGGCGACAACCTGGCCGCCTGCCTGCATTTGGTGGGGACCTGCCTGGCCCGCCTGGGCCGGGATACGGAGGCGCTGGCCTGGTTCCAGCAAGCGGCGGAGGCCGCCAGCCGGGGCGATGCCCAGGGCCGGGTGGACCGCGAGGCTGTGGGCCACAGCCTGCACCAGGCCGCCGCCTGCCTGGCGCGCCAGGGCCAGCCCGACCAGGCCCTGCCCTGCCTGCAGCAGGCCGTGGCAGCCAAGGAGCAAGGCGACGGCACCGCGCGCGTGGACCACGCCAGCCTGGGCGCCAGCCTTCACCTGATGGCGGACTGTCTCTACGCCCTGGGCTTGGTCGAGGACGCGCTCGTCTGGTTCCAGCGCAGCGTCCAGGCGCTGGAGCGTGGCGCCCCCGATACCCCCGTCAACCACGACGACGTCGGCCGCGCCCGCCTGCGCGTCAGCCACTGCCTGATGGACCTGAAGCGCCCGGCCGACGCCCTGCCCTGGGCCTTGGCTGCCGTCACGGCGGTGGAGGACGGCGACGCCGCCGGGCGCGTGAACCTGGAGGGCCTGTGCCACGCCCTGCAGGCGGTGGGGGACACCCTGGCCAGCATGGGCCGCTTCGACGAGGCCATGGACTGGTACCGCCACGCCGCCGAGACCGCCGAACACGGCGACCCCGCCGGCCTGGCCGCCACTCTCACCGCCGGCGCCGCCTGCCTGCGCAAGCTGGGCCGGACGGAGGAAGCCAGCGCCTGGGAACTGAGGGCCAGGACGCCGGTGGGGTGAACTGACACTTATTTCAAATAGCCACCAGCTCAGAAATTTTAAAGTCTAGAGCCGAGTGCGTTTAATCAGAAACGCACTCGGCTCTAAGTGCTTGTTCAACGAGCGGATTCACGCTGCAAAGCGATTCCGCTTTTCCGCGATCCGCTCTAAGCGCCTAGACTTCTTTCCAATTTTCAGTGAGCTTGAGGCTCAGCCTGAATTTGCTGTTGTTGCTGAGCCGTTGGCTTAGCGTCCGGCGCTGGCTTTGCCCCCCCATCGACCGGTTGTTCTTTAACAAAGGAATCTGCCCCACCGCCAAAATTTACAATCGGTATGTAGAATCCAAGACCTTGGCCATCTATTTTATCTACACTTGCGCTTTTACTTCTAACAGCTTCTGTGACGAAGCCTCGTATTTTAACTGGTGTGCAAAGCTCGTAGTAACTATTGAGAGCTGTTATTAATTGTGGGCCACCACTTATTTTCTCAATTGGTAAGTAAGTTATAAATGTCTGCTTTGCTTTGATTACAAGAGCATACGTGGCATAAGGAGGCAAATCATATAGAACATTATTTGCTGCATTCTCAATTGTCTGAGTAGTCAATCCAAATAATGCGGCAACTGTGGCGATCGCCACATGACTAGCATTAAAAGCCCCCATGAGACTAGTTGTGGTTGATCCAATTAGACTTGTTTCAGAAACACCAGTAGCCTTATCTTGAGAAAGTCTATCCAACGCCGAGAAATAATTATGACAGTCAGTATCTATTATTGATGCAGCAGCATAAAATATATCCTTCATGTCTTTTTTATCGTCACCAGATAATTTTAATTGTTTTCTAATAGAGTCGTATGATTCTCCTTGATTGCCAAGCCTAACTGGAAAGTCCTTATTCTCTATAATTCTAGATGGTCCTTCTCTAACGTCATATCCGCCATCTAATTTATTAAAATTGCTATAATTCTTCGCCGCACCATAAGCTGCGCACCCAGACATCATCGTGCAGGCAAGCAGCATCGTGACAGAACCCATTTTATTCATGGTTTCCTCCTGGCAGGTCAGAGCTGTGTAAAGTGACAGCAGAAAGGCCTCAGCGGCGCCGGTTACTGGACCGGCACCGGAAATTCGTCACGAATTTTAGGCAAATGCACCAACCTAACGGTTGCGTGACACTACCATAGCGGGTGAATGCCGCAAGGACATATCATCTTCGGCAAGCACAAAACCCCGGACTCTAACCATAAGGATATAACCATGAACTATGCCCGCTCCCAGGTCGTGCCCTGCCCCCAGCGCCACGCCATGGTCCAGTAGCGCGTCCCGGATACGGTTAGCCTCGGTGAAGTTCCTGGCGGCGCAGGCGTGCTTGCGCGTATGAAGGGTGGCCTCGTCCAGCCCTCTCCCGTCCCCCCGGGCCTTTGGGCAACCAGCGGAACCAGACCCCGGTTGCTGGTTGGGTGGGGCTTATTCGGTTGGCGGCGGCCTTGAAGTTGGCGGCGGGCTGAGAGCCAACCTCTAGCGCCGCCCGGAAATCGAGGGCCAGGACGCCGGTGGGGTGAGCCTTATTTCTGTTCCGGCGCCAGCCCTTGCGCCGCCGCGTCATCACGGGTGGCGCGGGCGTCGTCATGCAGGGCGGCGTAGGCGATGGCGCGGTAGCGGTACGCTGCCGCGTCCCGGGGTTGCAGGGCGATAACCTGGGTCATGTCGGCGATGGCGGCCTCAAAACGGTCCTGGTCCAGCGCAATGGCGCCTCGGGCCCGGAGCGCGTCGGCGTAGGTCGGCGACAGCGCGACGGCAGCGTTCAGGTCGGCCAGGGCGTCGGCCATCCGACCCTGGGCGCGGTAGATCGCGGCCCGCCGCAGCAGGGCTTGCGGTGTGCCGGGCTTCAGACGCAGGGCCTCATCCAGGTCGGCAAGGGCGGCCGCGTCCTGTCCTTTGGACTGCAAGGCCAGGCTGCGGTTCAGGTGCGCACCCGCGTTCATGGGATCCTGGGCCAGGACGGCGGTGAAATCGGCGATGGCCTGATCCCAGGCTGCCTTGCCGATATAGGCCACCCCCCGGTTGTTGTGCGCGTCGGTAAAGCCGGGGTCGATCGCCAGCGCCTGGCCATAGTCCGCAATGGCCGCGTCCGGCGCGCCGACCGCCAGATAGCTGTCCCCGCGCGCCTTCAGGGCGCGGGCATCCTGGGGGTTTAGGGTAATGGCTTTGGTGAATTCGGCAATGGCGCCCGCGGCCTCCCCCGCCGCCTGCAGGCTGAAACCGATGTCGCTGTAGGCCTCGGCCATGCGGGGGTCCCGCCGTACCGCCTCCGCCGCGTCGGACTGGGCCTGGGCATCGTCGCCCTTGGCGCGATAGGCCACGGCGCGGAAGCGCCATGCAGCAGCGGCGGTCGGGTCCAGACGGATAGCCTCACTTTCATCCGCGATGGCCCGATCGACCTCATGGCGCTGGATGTAGAGCGCGCCACGGCTGACATAGAGCGTGGGGTCATCCGCCTTCAGCGCGATGGCGCTGCTGAAATCCGCCAACGCGGCGTCACGGTCACCCCGCTTCAGGAATAGGGCGGCACGGTTGACGTAGCCAGCCAGCAGTTTGGGATCCGCCGTCACGGCGCTGCCGTAATCCGCCAGCGCCCGACCATCGTCGCCCCGCTCGGCATAGGCCAGGCCACGGTCGACATAAAGCCTGGCGTCCGTCTCGCCCGCCCGCAGATGCAAATCGATGGCGGCGCCATAATCGGCGATGGCGCGGTCCAGGTCACCCGCCTGATGGAAGTGGAAGGCGCGGTTGCGCAAAGCGCCGGCCCGGACCTGGGCCGTTTCCCCCTTCGCCTCGATGATGCGGGTGCAGGCGGGGATGGCTTCCTCCGCCGGGGCTTCCGCGCAGTGCCGCCGGTCGAAATTCATCCGCGCGGCCAACGCCGCCGTTTGCGCGCCCGCCGGGCCCCCCAGGGCCGCCGCCGCCAGCAGCCCCAGACCGAACGCCGCCGTGACCCTGATCATGCCTTCCCCCGGATCGCCACCCCCGACGAGGGGATTTTGCTGGCAGTATTACCCGCTGAGCGCGTCGGGGCAATCGTGTCGCGGCTACGCCCGCTTCCAGGTCGTGCCCTGGGGTCCGTCCTCCAGCACCACGCCCTGGTCCAGCAGCGCCTTCCGGATGCGGTCGGCCTCGGCGAAGTTCTTGGCGGCGCGGGCATCCTTGCGCGCCTGGATGGCGGCCTGGATGGCGGCCTCGTCCAGGCCTTCCGCCCCCTTGGGCGTCCAGCGGAACCAGGCCTCGGGGTCCTGGATCAGCAGGCCCATCAGGTTGGCGGCGGCCTTGAAGCCGGCGGCCACAGCCTGGCGGGCGCCTTCATCCGTCTCCTTGTGGAAGCGGTTGGCCAGCTCATGCAGCAGGCTGAAGGCCAGCGGCGTGTTCAGGTCATCCTCCAGTGCCGCCAGAACCTCATCAGGCACCTTGGCCGCCGGCACAGTACCGGCGGCCCGCAGCACGCCGTACCAGCGGTCCAGCGTGGCCTTGGCCTGGCGCAGGCCTTCCTTGGAGAAGTCCAGCGGCTGGCGGTAATGGGCCTGCAGCAGGGCCAAGCGCAAGGCCTCGCCCGGCACCTCGTCCAGCAATTCGGCCACGGTGAAGATGTTGCCCAGCGACTTCGACATCTTGTCGCCGGACATGGTCAGGAAGCCGGCATGGACCCAGTAGTTGGCCATGACCTGGGTGCCGTGGGCGCAGCGGCTCTGCGCGATCTCGTTCTCATGGTGGGGGAAGATCAGGTCCAGCCCGCCCCCGTGCACGTCGAACACCGGGCCCAGGTGGGCGGCGGTCATGGCACTGCACTCGATATGCCAGCCGGGGCGGCCCCGGCCCCACGGGCTGTCCCAGCCCGGCTGATCCTCGGCCGACGGCTTCCACAGGATGAAGTCAGCCGGGCTTTTCTTGTAGGGCGCCACCTCCACCCGCGCGCCGGCGATCATCTCATCCTGGCTGCGCCGGGACAGGCGGCCGTAGTCGGGCATGGACGGCACGTTGAACAGCACGTGGCCTTCCGCCGCATAGGCGTGGCCACCGGCGATCAGCCGCTCGATCATGGCGATCATGGCGTCGATGTGCCCAGTGGCGCGCGGCTCCACATCCGGGCGCAGCAGGTTCAGGGCGTCCATGTCGGCATGGAACTGGGCCGTCGTCGTCTCCGTCACCGTTTCGATGGGCTGCCCCAGGGCCTTGGCCCGGTCCATGATCTTGTCATCGACGTCGGTGATGTTCCGGGCGTAGGTCACGGTCGGGTACAGGTGCTTCATCACCCGCGCCAGCAGGTCGAAGGCGGTGAAGGTGCGGCCGTTGCCGATGTGGGCGTAGCTGTAGACGGTGGGGCCGCAGCAATAGATCCGCACATGGCTGGCGTCGACGGGCACGAAGACTTCCTTCGCGCGGGTGAGCGTATTGTACAACTGCAGTGCCATGACGGATTGATCCGGGATAAGAGGAAAAGACAATACTACTTTGAAAAGGCAACCAGTTTAAGCGGTCTGACCGGACAGCCGGGCCAGCGCCCGCTCCCGCCCGATGAGGGGCAGCAGCGTCTTCAGTTCCGGCCCATGCTCCAGGCCCGTCAGCGCCAGGCGCAGGGGCATGAACAGGGCCTTGCCCTTGGCGCCGGTGGCGGCCTTCACCGCGTCCACCCACTGGCCCCAGGTGTCGGGGCCCCAGGGGTCGGCGGGCAGCAGGCCGGCGGCGGCCTCCAGGAAGGCGGCATCGGTCACCACCGGCGCCAGCGGGGCATGGGTGATGTCCCACCAGCCCTTGGCCTCCGCAACATGGGTGATGTTGGGGCGCACGGCCAGCCAGAAGGCCTCATCCGCCCCCGCCATGCCCAGGGCCGGCAGGCGGCCCGCCACCGCCGCGTAGGGCATGTGGTGCAGGATCTGGGCGTTCAGGCGGTGCAGATCCTCCGCATCGAACTTGGGCGTGCCCCGGCCCACCTTGGCCAGGTCGAAATCGGCCACCAGCTCCCCCAGCGTGCCCCGGGCCTCCACCGCGTCCGACGTGCCGATCTTGGCCAGCAGCGACAGGATGGACAGGGGCTCCAGCCCCGATTCCTCGCGCAGGCTCTTCAGGCTCAGGCTGCCCAGGCGCTTGGACAGGCCGGCGCCGCTGGCGTCCGTGATCAGGGGAAAATGGCCGAAGGCGGGCACGGGGCCGCCGAGAGCCTCATACAGCTGGATCTGCACGGCGGTATTGGCCACATGGTCCTCCCCCCGGATGACATGGGTGATGCCCAGCTCGATGTCGTCCACGACGGAGGCGAAGGTGTACAGCGGCTGGCCATCCTCGCGGATCAGCACCGGGTCGCTGAGGTCCTGGCCCTGGAAGCGCTGAGGCCCACGCACCAGATCGTCCCAGACGACGGGGCTATGTTCCAGCTTCAGCCGCCAATGCGGGCGGCGGCCCTCCGCCTCCAGCCGCGCGCGGTCGGCGTCGGTCAGGCGCAGGGCGGCGCGGTCGTACAGCGGCGGGCGGTGCTGGGCCAACTGGGCCTTGCGCTTCAGGCCCAGCTCATCCGGCGTCTCATAGCAGGGGTAGAGGCGGCCGGCGGCCTTAAGACGCTCCGCCGCGGCGGTGTAGCGGTCCAGCCGGTCGGACTGGCGGGCGAAACGGTCCCATTCCAGGCCCAGCCAGCGGAGATCCTCCTCGATGCCGGCGGCGTACTCCGCCGTCGACCGCTCCCGGTCCGTGTCGTCCATGCGCAGCATGAAGCTGCCGCCGTGCTTGCGGGCGAACAGCCAGTTCATCACCGCCGCGCGGGCGTTGCCGATGTGCAGGCGGCCGGTGGGGCTGGGCGCGAAACGGACGGCGACAGGGCTCATGGGAAAAGCGGACCTTCAGGAAACGATAAGGAAACCAAGGGCGGCAGCGATACCATGAAGCGGCCGAAAAGCAAAAGGCGGAGCCGCCGGCCCCGCCTGTTCCTACAGCCACAAAGCGACCGTTCAGAACTTCTTGCGGTGGAAGGCGGCGGCCAGCGCCTTGACGGAGGCCGCCTGCTTCACCGTGCCCTCGCTCTTGGGCGGCGGGGCGCCGTTCAGGATGGGCGGCTGGTTGGCCAGGCGGGTGCCGCCCATGCGGGCGACGATGGCGTCCAGCTGGGCCTGGGTCAGGCGCTGCGGCGCCGGCGCCCGTCGGCTGGTCCCCCCGCTGGGCACGGCGGCGGCGGGCGCCATGGCGGGCACGGCCGGGCCGCCCCGGTAGGCACGCTCGATGGCGGCGCCGGTGATGCCCTTGAGGAAAGGCTTGCACAGGCCGCGCATGAGCTGCTCATCCGCCAGCGCCCAGGCCATCAGGATGCGCTGCGCCTGGGCGCGGCTGCCCTGCGCCTGCGCCATGGCCTCGCGGATTTTCATGGTGACGTAGGTTTCGCTCATGGAACGGGCCCCCACCGGGCGGCGGTCCACGCCGGACCAGCCTTTCTAAATCGCCGCGCACTCGCCACCTGGCGCCATCGACCGAAGCCGGCGGCATACCCATATATGGCAGAGATAAGAAAAGTTTAGCGCAGGAGGCCCTGAACCGGAATGGAAAAGAAACCGGCCGCATCCATGGGCCGCCGCCGCCCTGTAACCATCCTTGGTATATAAACCATCGGATGAGGCTCGGCAGGCCGGCACCGCCGCCCTATAGTCCGTCCACGCTCGCGACCTGGCCCCCACCACGACACACCCATGCTGATCGAGATCGTCGCCGACTTCGTCTGTCCGTGGTGCTACATCGGCAAGCGCCGCTTGGAACGCGCGCTGGCCCAGCGCCCGACGCAGCAGCCGGAGGTGCGCTGGCTGCCCTTCCAGCTGGACCCGGACACACCGCCCAGCGGCATCGACCGTACCATCGACCAACTGGCCAAGTTCGGCAGCGTGGAACGCATCCGCCAGGTGAACGCCCTGCTGGAACAGACGGCGGCGGCGGAGGGCCTGACCCTGAACCTGGACCGCATCCGCCGCACGCCCAACACGCTGGACGCCCATCGCCTGCTGCGCCACGCCGACGCCAATGGCCAAGGGGGCGCTCGCACCCTGGAGTTGGCCGCCGCGCTGCAGGCCGCCTTCTTCCGCGACGGCCGCGACATCGGCGACCGCGCCGTGCTGGCCGCGATCGCCGGGGAGGTGGGGCTGGACGCCGACACGGCCGCCGCCTTCCTGCACGGCGACGCCGACCGCGACGCCCTGCGCCAGTCGCTGGCCACCGTGCGCCAACTGGGCATCCAGGCGGTGCCCTGCTTCATCTTCAACCGCCTCTATTCCCTGTCGGGCGCCCAGGAACCGGGCGCCTTCCTGCCCCTGCTGGACCTGGCGGGGGCGGAGGGCGTGGTGGCCAGCGCCGCCGGCTGAACCGGAACCGTCGGCGCCTCAACGAGGTTGAAACGGCATGCCTCCCACCGAATACGCCACCGAACCAGAGATCACCCATATCGCCACCCCGCTGCTGGACGTGGCCTACATCGCCGGCGGGCCCGCCGACGGCCCGCCGGTGATGCTGCTGCACGGCTGGCCGGACGACGCCCACACCTGGGATCGGGTGGCGCCGGCCCTGTGGGAAGCGGGGTACAAGACGGTGGCGCCCTGGCTGCGCGGCTTCGGTCCCACACGCTTCCTGTCCAGCCAGACCACCCGCTCCGGCCAGATCGCCGCCTTGGCCCAGGACGCGCTGGACCTCGCCAACGCCCTGGACTGGCAGCGCTTCAGCATCATCGGCCACGACTGGGGCGCCCGCATCGCCTATTTCCTGGCCGCCGTGGCGCCCGACCGCCTCTGCCGCATCGCCGCCCTGTCGGTGGGGTGGGAGCCGGGCAGCCTGCCCACGCCCGCCCTCCCCCAGGCCCAGCGCTACTGGTATCAATGGTTCCTGACGACGGAGCGTGGGGCGGAAACCATCTGCCACGACGGCAAGGCCTTCGCCCGGTATCAATGGGACAGCTGGAGCCCCGCCGGGTGGTATGAGGAGGCGGCGTTCGAACGGACGGCGGCCGCCTTCGAGAATCCAGACTGGGCCGCCATCACCCTGCATTCCTACCGCGTGCGCTGGGACGAGGCGAAACCCGACCCGCGCTATGCCGAGATGGAAAAGCGCCAGCGCGCCGCCCGCAGCCTCGCCGTCCCCACCCTTATGATACAAGGCGGGGACGACCGCTGCACCCTGCCCGCCACGACGGAGGTCAACGAGGGCCATTTCACCGGCCCCTATCGCCGGTCGGTACTGCCCGACGTTGGCCACTTCCCGACGCGCGAAGCGCCGGAGGCGGTCGGCCGCCTGCTGCTGGACTTCTTAAGGACGGAAACGGTGAACCCGTAAGGGATCAATCCTTCACCCTTGCGGCACCACCTTGGGCAGGCTGGTGATGGGCTCCAGCGTGATGCGGCGGAAATAGGTCTCCGCCCCTTCGGATTGCAGCTGTATGCGGCCGTGGGTCAGGGGCGACCAGCCCTCACCCTCCCGCATCCGCAGGTCGCGCACCACCATGACCGGCACGCCGTTGACCACGTGCACCGCCTGGTCGCCCAGGACATAGAGGTCCAGCACGTTCCATTCGCCCACCGGCCTTTCGGCGTTGCTGCCGGCCTCCACGTTCCAGGCCGGCTGCCGCACGGTGACCGCGCGGCCGCCCATCATGTAGCGGCGCTGGGGATCGATCAGCGTGCGGTCGCGCCCCACCTCGGTCACCGCCGTCACGTTGGGGCCGACAGGCACCACCATGCCGACGGAGCCCAGCATGATCTCGAACTCCGCCGCCGCCATCCAGGTGCCATAGACGGCACCGGGCGCGCCATGGCTGTGATACAGCAGGCCGTTGTTCCAGGGCAGGTCCAGGCGCGGGGCGTAGCGGGTCTTGCCCCACTTGTATTCCAGGCGCAGGTGATAGTTGGCGTGGTCGCCCCCGTTGACAATGCCGCCCCAGGTCTGCCCGGTGATGAAGATCGCCGGCTCCCCCTCCTCCATCACCACGTGGAAGATTTTGGCGATGGCGGCCTTGTCGGCGCCGATAGGGGTCTGACCGGGCTGGGCCAGGTAGGTGCGGGCCGGGTCGGGATAGCCCAGCCAGGCGTCCCAGTCGTTGAGGTCGCGGCCGTTGAACAGGCTGATCGCCGGCCCTGCCGGGGCCGGCACGTCCACCAGGCGCAGGTTTTGCGGCTGAAACGGCGGATCACCCGCCAGCACAGCCTCCAACGCCGGGTTCGCCGGCGCCTTGTCCGCCGCTTGGGCCGGGACCGCGCCGCCCAGACCCATCCCCACCGCCAGAACCAGTGCCCACGCCGCACGCATCGCCATGTCGCCCCTCAAACCTTGGTGATTGTCTCGATGTTATCGATTTCATAGCAGCGATGCAGGCGAGACGTCAGGGAATTCATTCCGGCGACGCAAAGTGGCTCCACCCGTCCATGCGCGGATGGCCGTTGCCCCAATCACCGGACCCGGCAAGGCTGCGCCCACAACCAAAGGGGAGTGGCGGCATGGACGGGGCATGGTGCAACCGACGGGCGGTGCTGGGTGGCTTGGCGGGAACGGCGTTGGTGGGACTGACACCCAGGATGGCCGGCGCGGAGAATGCCACCCCAGCCAGGCTGGCCGCCCTACTCGAAACCTTGCGCAACGATCCCCATCCTGACCTCAAGGGCGTGGTGGTGCTGCGGCATGGCCGGCGCATCGCGGAGGCCTATTACAACGGCGACGACGCCACCACCCTGCACGACATCCGCTCCGCCACCAAAAGCCTGACCAGCCTGCTGATGGGCATCGCCATCGATCGCGGCCGGGTGGCGGGCGTGGACGCCCCCATCGCCCGCTATCTTCCGGGGCCCCTGCCACCGGGGTGGGAGGCCATCACCATCCACGACCTGCTGACCATGCGCTCCGGCCTGGCGGCGGACGACACCGATCCCGCCAGCCCGGGCAACGAGGACACGCTGGACGAGGCGGGGGAAAAGAGCGGCGACTGGGCCACCGCAGCATTGGCCGTGCCCGTGCGGGAACCACCGGGCCGCACCTACCAGTACTGCTCCCTCAACGCCTTCCTGACCGGTCTGATCGTTGAGCGCGCCACCGGCCAGAGCCTGGACAGGCTGGCGCAAGAGGCCCTGTTCGCCCCGCTGGGCATCCGCGCCCACGACTGGCGCACCCTGCCCGGCGGCCACGGCACCGGCCAGGGCAACCTGTCGATCACCGTCCGCGACGCCGCCACCATCGGCCAGATGGTCTTGAATGGGGGAACCTATAAGGGCCGACGCGTCATCAGCCAACACTGGCTGGCCGACAGCCTGGCCCGCATCCATCCCATCGCCGCCAGCGACCCCTACGCCGATTTCTACGGCTACATGTGGTACGCCAAGGATGAGCCGGCGGGTGGCGGCCGGACCGTGCCGGTGCACTTCGCCTCCGGCAACGGCGGCAACAAGATCTACGTGGTGCCATCGCTGGACCTGGTGGTGGCCATCACCTCCAGCGCCTACGGCAAAGGCTATGGCCAGCGCCGGTCGCAGGATATTCTGCTGGGTATTCTGGCGACCCTGTCCTGACGCCCCTGGGCCTGATGCCCGTGGCCTGACGAACAGCGGCCGCCCAACAAAGGATGCCGCCCCAATGAAATCCTGCCTGCAGCCCGGCCTGCGCCACAGCGAAAGCCTGACGGTGGACGCCAGCATGCTGGTGCCCGCCCTGCCCGCCGCCTTCGGCGGTTTTCACGACATGCCGCCGGTCTTCGCCACCGCACTTGTAGTATCAAATTAATATTACCTGATCAGATCCGATGTAAATTGCCAAATTGGATCTGTAGACATATTAAGCTCGGACATAATTTTTGAGACCCTTGGCTTCATCTTCATAACAGGGATATATAGCACTCCGTGGTCGCCTCTTGATTGGCTAAGAACGCCGTTAACAACCAAATGACTCAATATCTTTATCGTGTATCCACCGCGATCTATCTGACCTAGACCTCTAAGCAAAGCCTCTTCCTGCCTACCTTTACCTTTTTGAAAGTAGGTCTTCTTCAATATTGTTACCAATATCCTGTGAGGTATACTAAGTCTGACATTCTTTACACCAGCTATATTAGCAACTGAATCAAATTTCGAGACATCACAAGAGTCAACCCAGGAAGGAAGCCCTACAGCAGAAGAAACACCGAACGCCTTTCCCATCAAAGACTTAGATATAGTTATGCCATTTATTGGCCTAGGAGGAAAAATTATCTCCTCTATTATAGAATTAATAATTGTTAATTTATCTGGAATTGATGCAGACAAATCAAGCTGCAAAATGTGCCCATCTTCAATAACAGTGTTCATAAAATCTATGTTTTGGACCCCGCACCTAAGAGATGAAGAGACAATATCTGATGCTAATACGGCATTCCCCTCAGATGCAGCCCTCATCGCATAACGAACACAAGTCTGTATCCTCAAATTACTATTGACCCTTTCGCCAAGAACCCTCTGCCCAAGAACGCCGAGCGGATTAAGCCAACGCTCCTTCAAAGTTGGCTTTCTATCTTCATTTATAGAATCGGCAACGTCGACAGCCCTTAAACCATCAACAATGTATATATCAATAAATTTTCTATCATCCGATTCAGCTTCAGTTCTACCGAGACCTGGCAATCGCTGTAACATAACGGATGCACCTTCGACAGGCTCTCTACCCAATATAGCTTCAAATGCCCTTTGAATTTCTGATAGGGTTAACGGCCCCACTCCGGCAGATTTCGTCCTAGTCATGCGGGACAATTCTTTAAGGACCAAATAAATTGTTTCCGGATCAAGTGATGATTTGATTCTACTTTCTCTTGTACATACAACTTTCATAAAGTTATGCCAAAATAACACGTCACCGTCCACATCCCCAAACATGCTCAGCAATTCACTAGAATCAAGGTTCGCAATTGCTTGGCACATAAGTGGCCTTTTCGGAAGCCAATCAGGAACAGGAACATCTATTCCCAAATTTTCCAGGAAATCCTCCATTTCATCTTCCGAAAATTCATCTTTACAGTAAATAATTTCCGACGATGACTCAATAACTCCGATAGACCTAAATAATTCCGCATTTCCGTTGAAATAGTGGTCGCGACCGCAAATCAATACTCCACCAGGAGTCCTTTCAACCAACTCACGTACGCCGGCGAGGGTTTCGAATCTGATATTCTGCAGCTTTGTGGCATTGTTACTCCAAGCTTGCGAGCCAAGCTCATCAAACCCGTCTAGCAAGAAGCAAATCTTCCCCGCATTAAATGCCCGTATGAGTTTGTCGGCCCCCGATGAAAGCCCGATGTCCTCCATATGGCGACGCAATATTTCTGCAGCACTCTGAAGCCCCCAAGCCTTTCTTAGATCGATTGCTAAATAATAAGTTCCTCTATCTTTACTTTTTTCCGATAAAATTGAAAATAATTCCATAATACAACGACTTTTACCGGCACCATACTGACCAACCAAAACAATCTTCTTTCCATCTTCTAACTTTTTTGAAATGTATTTAATGTCAACCTCACCACCACCATCCCGAACATAAGCCACCGGAACATATTGAGATTTATCCGGAATTCCTGTAATTGGATTGATCGCACTTCCAAATTGCAACTTTTTCCGTTCATCTGCATAATTTTTATAATCAAAAAGAGACCTCTCAAATTTATCTAAAGAGTATACCTTTACGTGCAACTCCTTCCCAGCGTCAGTCATTGCTTGTGTCGGCGTTCCATTAACCACCAAATAACAGTCGGCCATGATCTGACTATTTGAGAACAGACTTAATCTAGCCATCGAAACTCGATTAATATCTATTCTGATTTTATCGAGGGTTCTATTCTCAGTTATCTCAACCACGGTCCATCGACCAGCGTCGACCTTCAATACGCAGTCAAAATTCACCCCAGCAATCCGCTCTCTCTCAGCAGGCCGATTCCACATAATGCTTGCCGTAGAACGTACGCGCTCCTCAAATTGAGCATGTGCTATCATATGTCTGCTCCAACTAGCTTAAACATCGATGCAATGAAATGCTCGCATAGGATGCCTACAATGACAGACAATTTCAACTTAGTAACATAAAGACGACAGCACCCAATCAGCGTACACTCTCTCCGAAAAGGTGCGGGTCTCAACACCACACCTTTACGGGAGAACGCCCTGCCCTAGCGGCTCCGCCTCCCGTTCGCGCCAAAGAGCATAGTTACCGCCTTGGGCCCCAGCGACTTCTGGGCCCCTGCCTGATACCACAACGCGTTCAGGAGGATCAGGGCATGACACAAGAGACCATCCGCAATCCCGTGGAATGGACATGGGAACGGCTGGGCGAGGCGGCGGCGGGTGTCGCCTCCGTCGGCCGGGCCATCGGGCATATGGAGGACCTGCGGGCGCGGGAGGCGCCCCTGGTGCGGCGCATCGGCGTGGCCGACCTGGGCGAGGCCATCGCCGCCGGCTTCCGCGACTTCGGCGCCTTCCGCACCGATGTCTTCGCGCTGTGCATCATCTACCCCATCCTGGGCTGTGTGCTGGCCCGGGCGGCGGTGAACCTGAACATGCTGCCGATGCTGTTCCCGCTGGCCTCCGGCTTCGTGCTGGTGGGTCCGGTGGCGGCCATCGGCCTGCTGGAGATGAGCCGGCAGCGGGAACGCGGCGCCCAGCCCAGCTGGCGCGAGGCGTTCGGCCCCCTGCGGTCGCCGGCCATCGCCGCCATCGCGGCCCTGGGCTTCCTGCTGACCATCATCTACTTCGCCTGGCTGTATGCCGCCCAGGGCATCTATGACGCCACGCTGGGGCCGCAGCCGCCGGCCTCCGTCGCGCAGTTCGCCGCCGACGTGGCGGGCACCCGCGCCGGCTGGACCATGATCGCGGTGGGCTGCGCCGTGGGCGCCTGCTTCGCGGCCGTGGTGCTGGCCATCGCCGCCATCAGCTTCCCCCTACTGCTGGACCGCGACGTGCCGCTGCACACCGCCGTCGGCACCTCCCTGCGGGCGGTGGCCCGCAACCCGGGGGTGATGGCGCTGTGGGGCCTGATCGTGGCCGGCAGCCTGCTGGCGGGCACGCTGCCCGCCTTCGTCGGCCTGATCGTGGTGATGCCGGTGCTGGGCCACAGCACCTGGCACCTCTACCGCCGGCTGGTGGTCTGACGCCCGCCGGTGCCTGCGCCTTCTTAGGCCTGGGCCAGCGCCTGGGTGAGGTCGGCCAGGATGTCGTCGATGTGCTCGATGCCGATGGACAGGCGGACATAGCCGGGGGTGACGCCGGTGGCCGCCTGGTCCTCGGCCGACAGCTGGGAATGGGTGGTGCTGGCCGGGTGGATGGCCAGGCTGCGCGCGTCGCCGATGTTGGCCACGTGGTAGAACAGTTTCAGCGCATCGATGAAGCGGCGGCCGGCGTCGGCGCCGCCCTTCAGCTCGAAGCCCACCAGCGCGCCATGGCCGCCCTTCAGCACGGCGTCTGCCCGGCGGCGCAGTTCCCCCGTCTGCCGGCTGGGGTGGATGACGTCCGACACCTTGGGATGTTCCGCCAGGAAGGCGGCGACGGCGCTGGCGTTGCGGTTATGCTCCCGCATGCGCAGCGGCAGGGTCTCCAGCCCCTGGATGGCCTGGAAGGCGTTGAAGGGGCTGAGCGGGGCGCCCACGTCGCGCAACAGGGTAACGCGGGCGCGCAGGATGTAGGCGATAGGGCCCAGCGGCTTCACCGCCTGGGTCCACACCGCCCCGTGATAGCTGGGGTCCGGCTGGTTCAGCAGGGGGAAGCGATCGGCGTGCGCCTCCCAGTCGAAATTGCCGCCGTCGATGAGGGCGCCGCCGATGCTGGTGCCATGGCCGCCGATGTACTTGGTGGTGGAATAGACGACGACGGCCGCCCCATGGTCCAGCGGGCGGGCGATGATGGGGGTGGCCGTGTTGTCCATGATCAGCGGCACGCCCAAGTCCCGCCCGATGGCCGCCACCTCGGCGATGGGGAAGACGCGCAGCTTGGGGTTGGGCAGCGTCTCGGCGTAATAGGCGCGGGTGCGGTCGTCGGTGGCGCGGCGGAAGTTCTCCGGATCCGAGGGATCGACGAAGCGCGCCTCGATGCCCAGCTGCTTGAAGGTGTTGGCGAACAGGTTCCAGGTGCCGCCGTACAGATCGGTGGAGGTGACGAAGTTGTCGCCAGCGCTGGCCACGTTCAGGATGGCGAAGGTACTGGCCGCCTGGCCCGACGCCACCGCCAGCGCCGCCACCCCGCCCTCCAGCGCCGCCAGCCGCTGTTCCAGCACGTCGGTGGTGGGGTTCATGATGCGGGTGTAGATGTTGCCCAGTTCCTTAAGCGCGAACAGGTTGGCGGCGTGCTCCGTGTCGCGGAACTGGTAGGACGTCGTCTGGTAGATGGGCACGGCCACCGCCCCCGTGGCAGGATCGGCGCGATACCCGGCATGCAGGGCCAGGGTCTCAGGGTGCTTGCTGTCTACGGCCATGGCGACATCCTCCGCTCATTATTCGTCGGTGCGGCGATTGTTGCCTCAGCCGTTCGGAAATTGCATCCACCGATCCGGGCTTATTAAATTATTTCATTTATGGCGGGAAACGGGGGGCCGGCCGCACCGTGCGCCCGCTTTCTCTAGGCTGATCCAGTCACCCGCGCGCCTCCCGATCTAACCGTTTCGCGATACCGGGCCCGCCCTTTTCCGGCCACACACCGCTCCTACCCTTCCTTGCAGCCTCAAGACAGTTCAGCTGCCGGAGCGTGAAAATGCCCAAGGTCTCCCTGTTCAAGCGTTCCCTGGCCAAGGTCGGCCTGTTCGCCACCCTATTGACCATCGCGGGCAACGCCCACGCCGAAGAGATGATCGAGCCGGTGTTCGGCCTGATCTATGACCCGCAGACCGTGGTGTTCGAGCAGGCGCCGGACACCCTGCCCGGCCGCTGCCCCGGCCTGGTCGAGGCCGGCCTGGGGGATCGCATCCGCGTCTTCGGCCGTACGGAGATCGACGGCACGCAATACTGGGCGCTGGGCGGCGAGGTCGTGGTGCGGCGCAAGGACCAGCCCATCGTGGTGCCCAAGGGTGCCGTCGTGGCGCTGACCGCCGATGGCTGCACCCTGCTGGGCCCCATCCGCGCCTTCTTCCAGTTCCCCAACCGCGTCCCGGCCGACGCCGTGTCCCGCCTAGCGGATGAGGTGGTGGAGCGCTACGAGTCCGCCTACGGCGGCGCGCCCGCCTTCACCGCCGTGCTGAAGAAACAGGACGCCGTGCCCCAGGCGCCCATGAAGGGCCTGCTGCGTGCGGCATTGGAACGGCACGGGGCGCTGTAACCCGCATGGCCGGGGGGCAGAACGGTTTAGACTGCGCTGGCCTGGAGCCGCGACAGGCGCGTCCGCGCCTCCTTGGCGCCGGGATTGTCGGCCAGGCCGAAGTCGCCGTGGAACACGGCATCGAGCGCGGCATAGCGGTCCAATGCCTCCCGCCATAGCGCCTCGGCTTCGCGCTGGTCACCGCGTCCCTCGGCATTGCAGGCAAGCGCGCGGACGGCGTTGGCCATTTCCAGGGGGGCGACCTCCGCCGCCTGGTACAAGGCCATCATCTCCGCATAAACCGGCACGGCGTCCCCATGGGCCGCCATGTCGTCGAGGATTCCACCCAGGTGACGCAGGGCGCGGGCCGTGGACAGGCCATCGCCCGTATCGCGGGAAAGGGCCACCGCCTCCTCCTGCGGCAATCGCGCCTCAGCCGGCCGTCGCAGATCACGCAGTGCCTGCGCCAGCCGCGTCAGCGCCTGGGGCAGATCAGCGCCGCCCGTCTGGCCGGAGGCACGCGACAGGGCCACCGCCTGGCTGGCCAAGTCGAGGGCTTCCGACAGCCGGCCCGCCCGCCGGGCGGCGGTAGCCTGTTCCAGAAGCTCTTTTGGATCAAGCATGCCGGCCATAGCCGCCTCCCCTCCCGGACACAGCCCGAATCTTAATCCGGGCCGCCGACATCAGGAAGGCGGGGATTGGTTGTACCGCCAGGGTACGGGGCCATTTGCGTTTTCCGCGCGCGCCTACCGCCGGCTGCGCGGCGGGGCGGAGAAGCCCGGGCGGCTGAGCTTGGAGGCCGGCAGCGGCGGCTTGTGGCCCCAGGCGGAGACGGGCTTGCCCTGGGGCTTGGGCGGCGGAGGGGGTGGTGGCGGCGGCGGCGGGTCGGTCTTCACGGTCTCACCCGCCGCCATCTTGGCCAGGTCGCTCATCAGCTTGCGCACGCCGTCCATGCGGGTCTCGGCGCTGTCCCAGGGGCGCAGCAGCACCAGCTTGTGGTCCGGCCGTATCTTGGCGGTGCCGGCCTGCTGCTGGATGAAGCTCACCAGGGCGGCCGGGTTCTTGAACTCGTTGTTGCGGAAGCCGATGACGGCGCCCTTGGGGCCTGCGTCCAGGGTCTGCACGCCCGCGTCGCGGCACAGGCGCTTGATTTCCACCAGGCGCAGCAGGTTCTCCACCTCCCCCGGCAGGGTGCCGAAGCGGTCCACCATCTCGGCGGCGAAGGCGTCGATCTCCGCCCGGTCCACCAGGTCGGCCACGCGGCGATAGAGCGACAGGCGGATGCCGAGGTCGGCAACGTAGTCCTCCGGGATCAGCACGGGCATGCCCAGCTGGATCTGCGGCGTCCATTGCTCCTCCGCCGCCTGCGCCTCCGTCAGGCCACCGCGCGCGGCGGCCACCGCCTCCTCCAGCATCTGCTGGTACAGTTCCACGCCCACCTCGCGGATCTGGCCCGACTGCTCCTCACCCAGCAGGTTGCCGGCGCCGCGGATGTCCATGTCGTGGCTGGCCAGCTGGAAGCCCGCGCCCAGGCTGTCCAGCGTCTCGATGACATGCAGGCGCTGCTGCGCCGTCTGCGACAGCACGGTCTTGGGCTGATAGGTCAGGTAGGCGTAGCCGCGCACCTTGGACCGGCCCACGCGGCCGCGCACCTGATACAGCTGCGCCAGGCCGAACATGTCGGCGCGGTGGACGATCAGGGTGTTGGCGCTGGGGATGTCCAGGCCGCTTTCGATGATGTTGGTGGCCAGCAGCAGGTCGTACTTGCCCTCGTCGAAGGCCGTCATCACCTCCTCCAGCTGCGCCGCCGGCATCTGGCCGTGGGCGGTGATGACCTTCACCTCCGGCACCAGCTCCGCCAGCCGTTCCTGCAGCTTGGGCAAATCCTCGATGCGCGGGCAGACATAGAAGCTCTGCCCGCCGCGATAATGCTCGCGCAGGATGGCCTCGCGGATCACCACCGGGTCATAGGGCAGCACGAAGGTGCGCACGGCCAGGCGGTCCACCGGCGGGGTGGCGATCAGCGACAGCTCCCGCACGCCGCTCAGCGCCAGTTGCAGGGTGCGGGGAATGGGCGTGGCGGTCAGGGTCAGGACGTGCACGTCGGTGCGCAATTCCTTCAGCCGTTCCTTCTGCTTCACGCCGAAATGCTGTTCCTCGTCCACGATGACCAGGCCCAGGCTTTTGAACTGGATGCTCTTGGCCAGCAGGGCGTGGGTGCCGACCACGATGTCGATGGTGCCGTCGGCCAGGCCGGCCTTGGTCTGGTTCGCCTCCTTGGCGCTGACCAGGCGCGACAGGTGCCCCAGGCGCACGGGCAGCCCGGCGAAGCGCTTCTCGAACGTGCGGGTGTGCTGGCGGGCCAGCAGGGTGGTGGGCACCACCACCGCCACCTGCAAGCCGCTCATGGCCGCGACGAAGGCGGCGCGCAAGGCCACCTCGGTCTTCCCAAACCCGACATCGCCGCACACCAGGCGGTCCATGGGCTGGCCGGAGTTCAAATCCTCCAGCACATCCTCGATGGCCTTCAACTGGTCGTCCGTCTCGGCATAGGGGAAGCGGGCGGCGAACTCGTCATAGACGCCGTCCGGCACCTCGATAGGCGGGGCCTTGCGCAGGGCGCGCTCGGCGGCGATGCGCAGCAGGGCGTCGGCCATGTCCTTCAGCCGCTTCTTGACCCGGGCCTTGCGCGATTGCCAGCCCACGCCGCCCAGCTTGTCCAGCTGCGCGCCCGATTCCTCGGAGCCGAAGCGGGACAGCACCTCGATGTTCTCGACCGGCACGTACAGCTTGTCGCCGCCATCGTAGAGGATGCGCAGGCAGTCGTGCGGGGCGCCGGTGACGGTCAGCGTCTCAAGCCCGTCATAGCGGCCGATGCCGTGGTCGACGTGGACCACCAGGTCGCCGGGCGACAGGCTGGCGGCCTCGGCGATGAAGTTGGCGGCGCGGCGCTTCTTCTGCGACGGGCGGGCCAAGCGGTCGCCCAGGATATCCTGTTCGGTGATGACCGCTAGGTCGCCGGTGGTGAAGCCGGTGTCGATGCCCAGCACGATGACGGCGGTGGCCCGTGCTTCCTGCGCCCCTACCTCCGCCCAGGTGTCGGCGGTCAGGGCCGGATCGATGCCGTGTTCCTTCAGCATCTTGGCCAGGCGGTCGCGGGCACCCTGGCTGTAGCCCGCCACCACCACGCGGCGGCCGTCGGCATGCATCTGGTCGATGTGCTGGCCCAGCGCGCGGAAGACATTCACGTCCGGATTGGCGCGGGCGTCGGCGAAGTCGCGCCCCCGGCGGCCGCCGGCATCGGCCAGGTTGGGGTTGGAACCGCCCTTTTCGTCTTCGCGGGCGACAGCGGCGAAGGTCGACAGCTGGGCAACACAGCGCAGGGCCAGGTGCCGGTCCCAGGCGTCGCCATCCAGGAACATGGCGCCAGTCGGCACCGGCTTGTACACCGGCGTGCCGGACTTCTTCTCCACCTCCTGGAAGGTGCGGCGGGCCTCGTAGAAATCCGCAACCTGCGACAGGCGGGCGTCGCGCGCCTCCTCCGCCTGGGCGTCCAGGCTGACCATGGCGGCGGGGACATAGTCGAACAGCGTGTCCAGGCCGGCGTGGAACAGGGGCAGCCAATGTTCCATGCCCGGCATCTTGCGGCCGGCGCTGATGCCCTCATACAGCGGGTCGCTGTCGGTGATGGCACCGAACAGCTCGCGATAGCCGGTGCGGAAGCGCTGGACGGAAGGGTCGTCCAGGAACACCTCCGACATCGGTTTCAGGTCCACGCCCGACCGCTTTTCCGTGGTCATCTGGGTCATGGGATCGAAGGCGCGGACGCCTTCCAGCTCATCGCCGAACAGGTCCAGGCGCAGGGGTTCCGGCGTCGCCGGGGGGAACAGGTCGATGATGCCGCCGCGCACCGCGTACTCACCCGGCTCACGCACCGTCTGGGCGCGGGTGTAGCCGTTGTTGGCCAGGAAGCGCTGCAACTCATCGACGTTGAGGCGGCCGCCGACCTTGGCGCCGAAGGTGGCGTTGCGGAAGGCCAGGCGCGGCGGCACCTTCTGCAAGGCGGCGTTCAGGGTGGTGAGAACGACGAAGGGGCCTTTCGGCCGGCTGCCCAGCAGGGTGGTCAGCGTCTCGATGCGCCGGGCCACGATGTCGCCATTGGGCGAGACGCGGTCATAGGGCAGACAGTCCCACGCCGGGAAGGGCAGCACCGCCACATCGGGCGCGAAGAAGGCCAAGGCCTCCTGCACCCGAGCCATGCGCGTGTCATCCAGCGCCACATGCAGCAGGCCCGAGGCCCCCGCCTGCCGCGCCAGGTCGGCCAGCACGCGCGCGTCATGCCCCTCCGGCGCGCCGGCGACCAGCAGGCGGCGCGGCGTATCGGGGGTCAGGCTGGAAAGGACGGCGGACGGCAGGACGGTATCGGGCATGGGGGGCAAGCCAGGCGTTGGGCGGTGAAGGGCGAGGTCAGGCGACGCGGTGGGCTTGCAGCAAGGCCATCAGGTCCGCATCCAGGTCATCGGGGAACGGCGCGCGGCCCAGCAGCCAGTCGAAGACATCCGGGTCGTTCAGATCCAGCAAATGCTCGTACCGGTCCAGCTGTTCCACCGTGAAGGCCGGCACATGCTTTTCGGCGAAGGTGCCCATCAGCAGGTCCATCTCCTTCATCCCGCGATGCCAGCTGCGGAAGATCAGGCGCTTGCGCCGCACGGCCAGGGCGTCTTCGGGGGCGGCATCGGACAGGAGGTCGGTGGGCATGGCATGGCCTTTGGGAAACGAAAACTCGATTGGGATGCTTGGTGGCGACACTGGCCACGCCGCATCAGCCCCTGGAGTAACGGCAGACCCGGGCGCTGTCACGTCTTCAATGGCGGCGTGCCCGGCATGGCCGCACCATACACACGGCAGAACATATCGTAAACGCGCCTCGCGACAAGGGGTAGCCGGTCGACAAGCCGGCCCGCTAACATATAGGCATATGCCTACGGTTTTGCGTCCTGGAGCCTACCCCATTGCGTCCGCCCGTCCTCTATCCCCTGTTCGCGCCCATCACCAGCCTGCCCGGCCTGGGGCCCCGCCTGGGCAAGCTGGCGGAGCGGCTGACCGGCCCGCATGTGGCGGACATCCTGTGGCATCTGCCCACCGGCATCCTGGACCGCGCCAACGCCCCCAGCATTGCCGAGGCGCCGGAGGGCCGCATCGTCACCCTGACGGTGCGGGTGGACGGCCACATGCCGCCGGTGCAGCGCCACCGCCCCTACCGCGTGCGCTGTACCGACCATACGGGGGAGATGGAGCTGGTGTTCTTCCACGTGAAGGGCGACTGGCTGGAGAAGAAGCTGCCGCAGGGAACCATGGTGGTGGTCAGCGGCAAGGTGGAACGCTTCAACGGCCTGCTGCAGATGCCCCACCCCGACCATTTCGCCCCCGTGGAAGAAGGCGCCCCGCCGCAGGAGGTGGAGGCGGTCTATCCCCTGACCGGGGGCCTGAACCCCAAGCCGCTGCGCACCGCCATCCAGGCCGCCCTGGCCCGCGCGCCGGAACTGGAGGAATGGCAGGACCCGGCCTGGCTGGAGCGCCAGGGGTGGCCCGCCTGGAAGGCGGCGCTGGCCGGCGCGCACGACCCCAAGGGGGAAAAGGACGTCAACCCGCTGAGCCCCCTGCGCCAGCGCCTGGCCTATGACGAGCTGCTGGCCAACCAGCTGGCCCTGGCCCTGGTGCGCTGGCACCAGCGGCGGCTGGCCGGCCGCGCCACGGTGGGCAATGGCACCCTGCGCGCCCGCATCCAGGCGGCATTGCCCTATCAGCTGACCGGCGCGCAGGCGCAGGCGCTGGTGGAGATCGACGCCGACATGGCGCAGCCGGAGCGCATGCTGCGCCTGCTGCAGGGCGACGTGGGCAGCGGCAAGACCATCGTGGCGCTGATGGCCATGGCGACGGCGGTGGAGGCCGGCGCCCAGGCCGCCCTGATGGCGCCCACGGAAATCCTGGCGCGCCAGCACGCCGAAAGCCTGGCCGACCTGGCCGAGGCCGCCGGTATCCGCCTGGCCCTGCTGACCGGCCGGGACAAGGGCAAGGCGCGCCAGCAGGTGCTGGACCGCCTGGCGTCGGGGGAGATCGACATCCTGATCGGCACCCACGCCCTGTTCCAGGAGGACGTGGCGTTCAAGGATCTGGCGTTGGCGATCATCGATGAGCAGCATAAGTTCGGGGTGCACCAGCGTCTGGCCCTGGCGGCCAAGGGGCGTGGCGTCGACACCCTGGTCATGACCGCCACCCCCATCCCCCGTACCCTGACCCTGACCGCCTATGGCGACATGGACGTGAGCCGCCTGACGGAAAAGCCGCCGGGGCGCAAGCCGGTGGTGACCCGCGCCGCCGCCGCCGACCGCATCGAGGAAGTGGTAGAGCGCGTGGCCGCCGCCATCAAGACCGGCCAGCGGGTCTATTGGGTCTGCCCCCTGGTGGACGAGTCGGAAACGGTGGACCTCGCCAACGCCACCCTGCGGCATGCCACCCTGATGGAACGGCTGGGCGGGTGCGTCGGCCTGGTGCATGGCAAGATGAAGGGCACGGAGAAGGACGCCGTGATGGCCCGCTTCGCCGCCGGCGAGCTGTCCGTGCTGGTGGCCACCACCGTCATCGAGGTGGGCGTGAACGTGCCGGAGGCCACCATCATGGTGGTGGAGCATGCCGAGCGCTTCGGCCTGGCCCAGCTGCACCAGCTGCGCGGCCGCGTGGGGCGCGGCGAGCGCGCGTCCGCCTGCCTGCTGCTGTATGCCGCCCCGCTGGGCGAGACCGCCCGCGCCCGCCTGGACGTCATGACCTCCACCGAGGATGGCTTCATCATCGCGGAGAAGGACCTGGAACTGCGCGGCGCCGGCGAGGTACTGGGCACCCGGCAATCCGGCCTGCCGGAGTTCCGCATGGCCGACATCACCGTGCACGCCGACCTGCTCGCCACCGCCCGTGACGACGCCAGCCTGATGGTGGCCCGCGATCCCGACCTGGAAACCCCGCGCGGCCAGGCCCTGCGCGTCCTGCTTTACCTGTTCCAGCGGGATGAGGCGGTCAAGACGCTGCGGTCGGGGTGAGAACATCCGCGGAAGAACGGCACCGCAAAGCGCTCGACTGGGAAAGCCAGGAACCATCCGATTGACTTGAATTTATAATTTCATCTGGAGTGATCATGTATCACCACAATCACGCTGGCGTTGATTTCCGGGTATTCATACAAAAAATGGTCAAGTCGAAAATGGCCAGAACCTATATGGAGATCGGCGTCCGCGACGGCTCCACCTTGGCGATGATCGATTGCTCCGCGATTGGCGTTGATCCTGATTTTCAGTTCAGCTCCAGTCCCGTCGGCACGAAGCCGTCCCTTTTCCTATATCAAAAGACAAGCGACCAATTCTTCAGGGATCATGATGCAAGGGCAATATCAGGCGACACGCTTGATGTTGTGTTTCTTGATGGCCTACATCAATTTGAATATTTACTGAGAGATTTTATAAATAGCGAAAAAAGCTGCAATCGACACAGCCTCATCATGCTGGATGACTGCCTACCCGTGAACGCGGAAATGACCGAAAGGCGGCACAATGCACCGCAGCGAAAGAATCAAGACTATGCCGGGTGGTGGACCGGCGACGTCTGGAAAATGATCCCGATATTGAAGAAATATAGAAAAGACCTGCACATCACCCTCGTCGACACGACACCAACAGGCATCGTCTGCATCACCAACCTGAACCCATCTTCAACTATTCTGGAGGATAATTATTATGAAATACTCAAAGAATTTGACGATGCAGTCATGACAGATGAAAATATTGAGAAATTTTACCAAGAAAACGAGATTGATTCTTCGCAGGCGATAATGGCCGGCTTTAACGCGTCGCTCACGGTGGGTCCATAAGGAAAGCGACAGCCATCGAATAGGCGGCCAAGGCTCCAGCCCATAAAATCGTCGTCACTCCACCGATGAGCGGCGGATACCGGCATCGTTGTAGCAATGTTTGCACCCGGAGCGACGCCTGCAACCGCCAACTTGTGCCGCCGGGCTATTTCCTCTGCACAGTTGCAGCGCGGGATCAGCGCCGTATGTCCCATGGGGTTCCCCCTTCAGGAGATACGCCATGGTCGCCACGCCCACTTCCGCAGCCGCCACCCCAACGGGCCCCGCAGCCGATAAGGTCAGCCTGCGGACCCTGACGGTCGTCAGGCACGTCTTGTTGGGCTTAGGCTTCGGCTTGATACCGATGGTGATTTTCGTCATGCGACACGACCTGCCAACCAGCCGCGGCGCCCTTGTCGGCTCCGTTCTGGGGGGCGCATTGGGCGGCATGGCAAGCATGGGATTGATCGGGGCTTATCGCGCCCGCTCCATCCCGCCCGATCAGCCCAGCCCCATCGGCCGGCTGCGCCTGACCCTGGGCCTGGCGCCGCTGGCCCTCATCCTTCTGGGGCTGATGGTCCTGGCGGTGATCTGACCAGTTCGGCCAGCAAGCCCAGCCAATAGCCCAGCCCCAGCGTGAACGCCTTGGCCCACCCCCGCATGGGGGTGGCCGGAACGATGCCGAAGGAACTGAGCCGTTGGACCGAGCGCCCCTCGCCACGCAGGTGGACGGAGGCTCGGCGGACCAAAGGATGAAACAGATCCATCGCGCCTACATGGTCGCGGGTACCGTCCAGGTTTTCCCAAGCCAGCAACGTCGCAGCCGTCTCGTCGTCATAGCCCCGCACGATCAGGACACGCGGTCCCCCGTCGGAAAATCGCCAGAGGGTATAGGCATAATAATAATCGTAATAGCCGTCCGGTCCGATGTCGGAACAGTCGACATGGTGTGAGGTTTCCACGTTCACCAGCGGGCGTCCTTCGCAGGGATGGCCCGCATCGATATAGCGCGGCCGGCCATTCCGGCACGTCCTGACGAAGCGGCGCCCGGCTTTATTCCAACCGTTGCCGGACGACCCACCCCGCCAAAGTGACGGATGTTGGGGAGGCTCCTTCCCCTTAGCATGATGGTGTCCGGGCATGCCCGGCAACGCCACATGAACCATCGCCGGTCGGTGGCCGTATGACAGGCAGACACAAGGGGAAGGACACACATGACCATGGCCAGCGCCGCAC
Source organism: Nitrospirillum amazonense (assembly GCF_029594735.1). Classification (NCBI taxonomy): domain Bacteria; kingdom Pseudomonadati; phylum Pseudomonadota; class Alphaproteobacteria; order Rhodospirillales; family Azospirillaceae; genus Nitrospirillum; species Nitrospirillum amazonense. The sequence goes on along the minus strand of NZ_JARPAF010000002.1, from coordinate 1,464,105 downwards.
CTACATCCAATACCCCGCTGTCCACCCCGCCGGCGCCCGCCCGTCTGCTGTCCATCGCCACCGCCCTGCCGCCCTATCGCCTGACGCAGGAGCAGGCGCTGGCCGGCGCCCGCCAGGTCTTCGCCCATCGGCTGCGCGATTTCGACCGGCTGGCCCCCGTCTTCACTCATGCCGGCATCGAGGGCCGCGCCTCCTGCGTGCCGCTGGAGTGGTATCTGGAACCGCACGGCTGGGCGGAGCGCAATACCCTGTACCTGGAGCACGCGGTCGACGTGCTGGCCCGCGCCGCCACCCAGGCGCTGGACCAGGCCGGCCTCAAGCCCACCGACGTGGACGCCATCGTCGCCGTCTCCTCCACCGGCATCGCCACACCCAGCCTGGACGCGCTGATCATGCAGCGCCTGGGCATGAGGCCGGATGTGGAGCGCATGCCCCTGTTCGGCCTGGGCTGCGCCGGCGGCGTGCTGGGCCTGGCGCGGGCGGCCACCTGGGCCACCGCCCGGCCCGGTGCCAACGTCCTGCTGCTGGTGGTGGAGCTGTGCGCCCTCAGCTTCCGCCGGGGCGACCTGTCCAAGGCCAACGTCATCGCCACCGCCCTGTTCGGCGACGGCGGGGCAGCGGCCATCCTGCGGGCCGGGCCCCGGGAGCCGGACGACGCCCCCGCCTTCCTGGCATCGGCCGAGCATCGCTGGCCCGACAGCCTGGGCATCATGGGTTGGCAGGTGGAGGACGACGGCATGGGCGTCATTTTCGCGCAGAGCATCCCCATCCTGGTGCGGGAGAAGCTGCCGGCCGTGGTGGGAGGCTTCCTGGACCGTCAGCGGCTGACCCTGTCGGACCTGGCCGGCGTGATCTGCCACCCCGGCGGCACCAAGGTGCTGGACGCGCTGGAAGAGATTCTCGCGCCCGCCGTCGAGGGTCTGAATGACGCCCGGGAAATCCTGCGCCAGCATGGCAACATGTCGGCGGTCACCGTGCTGTTCGTGCTGGAACGCTGCCTGCGCCAGCGTGCGCGCGGCCTGCAGCTGTTGTCCGCACTGGGCCCCGGCTTCGTCGCGGCGCTCGGCCTGATGCGGTTCTGAGAGGGCGTCATGGGATTCGCTTTGGGCGTTCCGCAAATCGTCGTCCTCTTGCTGGCCGTGCAGCGCCTGGCGGAGCTGCGCGTGGCCAACCGCAACACCCGCCGCCTGTTGGCCCAGGGCGGGCGCGAGGTCGGGCGGGCGCACTACCCGCTGTTCATCGTGCTGCACAGCGCCTGGCTGGCCGCGCTGTTCTTCCTGATCCCGGCGGACGCCCCCGTCGTCTGGCCGCTGGTGGCGCTGCTGGTTCTGCTGCAGGTGGGGCGTTATTGGGTCATCCACACCCTGGGGCCCTACTGGACAACGCGCATCATCACCCTGCCCCAGGCACCGCTGATCCAGGGCGGGCCCTTCCGCTGGATCCGCCATCCCAACTACTGCGTGGTGGTGGCGGAAATCGCGGCCGTGCCCCTGGCCTTCGGCGCCTGGCAGTTGGCCCTGGCCTTTTCCATCGCCAACGCCCTGTTGCTGACCCATCGCATCCGGGTGGAGGAAGCGGCCCTGGCGCCACGTCGCGGCGTGGTCCCGCAGGCCTGAACGGCGGCGCATTGGGTAAGGGGGGCGCCACCAAAAGGCGTGGGGCCGTTTACGGCGGGCGCGCGGGCCGTTATTGTCCGGCCCCAGTCCCTGTTAAATGGGACCCCTGTTAAATCGGCCCCCGGACGCGATGTTCGGGGGCCGGTGCGGATTCCGGGGAGGGATCCGCATCGCGCCGACCCTATCCGGAGCCCATTCCCGTGATCGAAGCCGCGTCCCTCGACAGCATCGAACTGCTGGCCCCCCTGACGGCGGACCAGCGCGCCAGCCTGGCCAAGCAGTGCAGCTGGCGCCATTTCCATCCGCAGGAACAGGTGATCGACCGCGCGTCGGACAGCCGTGACGTCTGCTTCATCGTTGAGGGCCGGGTGCGGGTGGTGAACTACTCCCTCTCCGGCCGCGAGGTCACCTTCGACGATGTGGAGGCCGGGGGCTACCTGGGCGAACTGTCCGCCATCGACGGCGAGGCGCGGTCGGCCAGCATCGTGGCGCTGAGCGAGGTCATGGTCGCCTTCATGTCGCCGCGCCTGTTCCAGCAGGTGGTGACCCAGAACCCCACCATTGCCTGGGGCGTCATGACCCGCCTGGCCAGCATCGTTCGTTCCGCCACCGGACGGATCATGGATTTGTCGACCCTGGGTGCCAACAACCGCGTGCATGCCGAGCTGCTGCGCCTGGCCAAGCCCACCCTGAAGGACGACAACACCGCCGCCATCTCCCCCATCCCGATTCACAGCGACATCGCCGCCCGGGTCAGCACCACCCGCGAAACGGTCGCCCGGGTGCTGGGCGACCTGTCTCGCGACAAGCTGGTCATCCGCCAGGACAACTCCCTTCTCGTCCGCGACTTCGCCCGATTGGAGGAGATGGTGGAGGAAGTGCGCGGCGACTGAGCCTTTGGGGTTAACCATGAGGTCAGTTTTTTGAAGTGTGACACGCTTGCCACGGTTTTTTAACTTTTCATCAATCGGTGTCGGAGCTATATAGGAGGGGCTTGACCGTGACGGATTTGACACTCTCAAGCCTTCAACCTCCTTATGAGGCTCCCTTCATCTTCGCCGGCTGTCCTGAGACAGCCGGCGTTTTTTTTGGTCCGTCGGCGGCCGCGGCCACCGACCATCCCATCCTTTTGCGCCTCTTGCGCGGCACTAAGCCGCCCCGTGCATTCGTGGATGCGAAGCACTACAAAAACGGATACAGTCATCCCTTGAATGCAATCGTGTGATTGGCATCGCGTCGCCCGGTCATGGCGACCCCAAAGGGGCGCCGGGGTGATCCGTGTCTCAGTACCTTTTCCCGGGCATCCAGTAGGGGGCGGAGGAAAAGGCGGACGTCATCGCCACCAGTCCGTGGCGACACCCAGAAGGGGTGTGGGTTCACGCCGAATACGAAGCGTCTCAAAGAGATGCGGTCGGAGGTGGGTATGGTTTCGCAGATCGGTCTTCTGACGCCGGCGCAGTTCGCCGCCATCACGACCACGAATATCCAGCGGCTGACGACTCAGGACGTCCAGGCGCTGACGACCGCCCAAATCAAGGCGATGACGACGCAGCAGGCGGCGGCCTTCCAGGTCAGCCAAATGGTGTTCAGTGCTACTCAGCTGCAGGCGTTCAGCGAAGCCGACATCACAGCGTTGGGTACGGACGATTTCAAGGCCCTGAAATCCACCCAGGTCGCCGGCCTCACCTCCAACCAGATACAGGCGCTGACCACGGATCAGCTGTCCGCCCTCACCACCGCCGACATCCAGGAATTCAGCAAGGCGCAGATCGGCGCCCTGACCACCGACCAGTTGGCGGCCCTGTCCACCGCCGACATCCGCGCCCTGACCGTCACGCAGCTGAGCGGCTTGACAACGGCCCAGCTGGCGGGCCTGGGCTCTGACAACCTGTCAGCCCTGAACAGCACGCAGACGGCCAGCCTGACCGCCGCCCAGGTCAAGGCCCTGACAACCGACCAGCTGGCGTCGCTGACCACCGCCGACATCCGGGAATTCACCGCCACCCAGATCGCGTCCCTGAGCACCGGCCAGACCGCCGGCCTGACGACCGATGCCGTTGCCGCCCTGACCACCGCGCAGGTGGCGGGCCTGACCACGGCGCAGATCCGCTCGCTGACCTCGGATCAGCTGTCGGCCCTGTCCACGGCCGATGCCAAGGCCCTGTCGGTGACGCAGCTGTCGGCGTTGGGTACCGGCCAGGTCCCCTTCCTCACCAGCAACGTGCTGTCGACGCTCAGTTCCATCCAGGTGGCGGCCTTTTCCACCGCCCAGGTCAAGGCGCTGACCACCGATCAGCTGAACAGCCTGACCACGGCCGATATTCGGGAATTCACCAGCCTGCAGGTGGCGGCCCTCACCACCGCGCAGATCTCGGCCCTCAGCACCGGCAACCTGGCCGCCCTGACCACGATCCAGACGGCGGCGTTGAGCACCGCCCAGGTGGCGGCCCTGGGCACCGACCAGGTCGCGGGACTGACGACGGCGCAGGTGGCGAACCTCTCCGCCAACCAAGTCAAGGCGCTGTCGACGGATCAGCTGGACGCGTTGGGCACGGCCACGGTGCGGACGCTGTCCAGCATCCAGCTGGCCGCCCTGACCACGGCGCAGGTCGCCGGCCTCAGTACCGGCAACCTGTCGGCCCTGACCAGCGCCCAGGTGCAGAAGCTGTCGACCGCCCAGGTCCGCGCCCTGACGACGGACCAGCTGAACGGCCTGACCACCGCCGACGTGCGGGAATTCGCCGCCACCCAGGTGACGGCGCTCAGCACGGCGCAGATATCCTCCCTGGACACCGACAACCTGTCCGCGCTGACCACCACGCAGCTGACGGGCCTGACCTCGACCCAGCTGTCGGCGCTGAGCACCAGCCAGGTGGCGGCCCTGACCACCGCCCAGCTGGCCAGCCTGACGGCCGTGCAGCTGAAAGGCCTGGGTTCGGACCAGTTCAGCGCCCTGGGCACGGCATCGGTGCAGAAGCTGACGCCGGCCCAGGTGGCGGCGCTGACCACGGCGCAGATCGCCGGTTTATCCACCGACAACCTGTCGGCGCTGAACAGCGCGCAGGTGGCCGTCCTGGGCAGCCTGCAAATCCGCGCCCTGACCACCGATCAGCTGAACGCGCTGAATTCCGCGGACATCCGCGAATTCACCGTCACGCAGGTGGGCCAGCTGACCACCGACCAGGTGGCGGGCCTGGGCAGCGACGCGCTGGCGGCGCTCAGCACCGCCCAGGTCGCCAACCTGACCACGGCCCAGCTGCGCGCCCTCACGTCGGACCAGCTGTCCGCCCTGTCCACGGCGGACCTGCGCGCCCTCACCTCCCTCCAGATTCCCGGCCTGACTACCGGCCAGATCGCCACGCTGGGCACCGACGCCCTGTCCGCGCTCAACAGTGCGCAGGTGCAGAAGCTGACCAACGCGCAGGTCCAGTCGCTGACGACCGACCAGCTGAACGCGCTGGGAGCCGCGGACCTTAAGGAATTCGCGCCGGGCCAGATTGCGGCCCTGACCACCGCCCAAGTGGCCGGCCTGCGGACTGACACCCTGGCGGCGCTAAGCACCGCCCAGGTCGCGGCCCTCACCACCGCCCAGGTGCGGGCGCTGACCACGGACCAGCTGGGCACGCTGTCCACCGCCGACGCCCGCGCCCTGACGGCCACCCAGCTGGCGGCGGTGTCCACCGCACAACTGTCCGCGCTCGGCAGCGACGCCCTGTCGGCGCTCAGCGCCACCCAGGTGACGGGCCTGACCGGTGCCCAGGTCAAGGCCCTGACCACCGATCAGCTCAACAGCCTGACCTCCGCCGATATCCGTGAGTTTTCAGCCGCCCAGGTGGCGAGCCTGACGACGGACCAGGTGTCCGGCCTGGGCACCGCCAACCTGTCGGCGCTCAGCAGCGCCCAGGTGCCCAGCCTGACCAGCGCCCAGGTCCAGGCGTTGACCACCACCCAGCTGAACGCGCTGACCACCGCCGATGTGCGGGAGTTCAGCGCCACCCAGGTGGGGGCGCTGACCACCGCGCAGCTGTCCGCACTGGGAACCAGCCAGCTGACGGCACTGACCTCCCTGCAGCTGGCCGGTCTCACCACCACCCAGGTGGGGGCCTTGACCACCGACCAGGTGACGGCCCTGACCACGGCGCAGCTGGTCACCCTGTCGGCCACCCAGGTCAAGGCGCTGACGACCGACCAGCTGTCGGCCCTGCCCACCGCCAACCTGCAGAAGCTGACGGGCACCCAGATCGCGGCCCTGACCACTACGCAGGTGGCGGGCCTGGCCACCGGCACGCTGACGGCCCTGACCACGGCCCAGGTGGTCAGCCTGACGGCGGCCCAGGTGGGCGCCCTGACCACCGACCAGCTGAACACCCTGTCAACGGCCGAGGCGCGGGCCCTGACGTCCCTGCAGCTGACCAGCCTCAGCACCGCCCAGGTGGCGGCGCTGGGCACCGCCTTCCTGACGGCCCTCAGCAGTACCCAGGTGGCCAGCCTGTCGGCCGCCCAGGTCAAGGCCCTGACCACCGATCAGCTGGGCACCCTGCCCACGGCCGACGCCCGCGCCTTGACCGCCACCCAGGTGACGGCCCTGACCACCAACCAAGTGGCGGCGCTCAGCAGCGACGCACTGTCCGCGCTGTCCGCCAGCCAAGTGGCCGGCCTGACCTCCGCCCAGATCCGCGCGCTGACCACCGACCAGTTGAACAGCCTGACCACGGCCGATATCCGTGAACTGTCCGGCACCCAGGTGGGCTTCCTGTCGACGGGTCAGGTCGCGGCCCTGGGCACCGCCAACCTGGCAGCCCTCAGCAGCGCCCAGGTTCCCAGCCTGAACAGCGCCCAGATCCAGGCCCTGACCAGCACCCAGCTGAACAGCCTGAACAGCGCCGACATCCGTGAGCTCAGCGCCACGCAGGTGGGGCAGCTGACCACGGCGCAACTGTCCGCCCTCGGCACGGACCAGCTGACGGCGCTGTCGTCCACCCAGGTCGGCGGCCTGACGACGGCCCAGCTGAACACCCTGACGACCGATCAGGTGGCGACCCTGACCACGGCGCAGGTCGCCAGCCTGACCGCCACCCAGGTCAAGGCCCTGAGCACCGACCAGCTGGACGCGCTCAGCACCGACACGGTGCGGACACTGACGGGCACCCAAGTGGCGGCCCTGACCACGGCGCAACTGGCGGGCCTCAGCACCACCAACCTGTCGGTGCTGACCACGGCCCAGGTGACCAGCCTGACGGCCGCGCAGGTGGCCAGCCTGACCACCGACCAGTTGAACACCCTGTCCACCGACGACGCCCGCGCCCTGACGGCGACCCAGCTGCAGGCCCTAACCACCGCCCAGGTATCCCAGCTCAGCACCAGCTTCCTGGCGACACTCAGCACAACGCAGATCAGCAACCTGTCGGCCGCGCAGATCAAGGTACTGACGTCCGATCAGCTGAACACCCTGCCCACCGCCGACGCCCGCGCCCTGACCGCCACCCAGGTCCAGGCCCTGACCACGGCCCAGGTATCCTCCCTGGGCACCGACGCCCTGTCGGCGCTCAGCGCCACACAGGTGGGCACCCTGAACAGCGCCCAAGTGCAGGCACTGACCAGCGGTCAGCTGAACAGCCTGACCACCGCCGACGTGCGTGAGTTCACCGCGGCCCAGGTGGGCCAGCTGACCACGGCACAGCTGTCCGCCCTGGGCACCAACCAGTTGACCGCCCTGTCCACCAGCCAGGTGCCCAGCCTGACCACGGCCCAGGTCAGCGCACTGACCACCACCCAGGTGGGTGTGTTGACGACAGCGCAGGTCACCAGCCTGTCGGCCGCCCAGGTCAAGGTGCTGTCCACCGACCAGATCAACGCGCTCGGCACCGATACGGTGCGGACGCTGACCGGCACCCAGGTCGCCGCCCTGACCACGGACCAGATCAGCGGCCTCGGCATCCCCTTCCTGTCCACCCTGACCACCGGTCAGGTGGCAAGTCTGACCACGCTGCAGCTGCATGCGCTGGGCACCGACCAGCTGAACGCCCTGTCGACGGGGGACATACGGGCCCTGACGGCGACGCAACTGAGCAGCCTGGGTACCGACCAGGTGAGCGGCCTTGGGACCGACTTCCTACAGGCCTTGAGCACCACCCAGGTGTCCAGCCTGACCGCCGCCCAGGTCAAGGTGCTGTCGACCGACCAGCTGGACGCGCTGTCCACCGCCGACGCCCGCGCCCTGACCGCCACCCAGCTGGCCGCCCTGTCCACCGACCAGATCGCCGGCTTCAGCACCGACAACCTGTCGGCCCTGAACGCCACGCAGGTCAACAGCCTGACCAGCGCCCAGCTGCAGTCGCTGGGCACCGGTCAGCTGAACGCCCTGACCACATCGGACGTCACTGAATTCACGGCGGCCCAGGTCGCCCTGCTGACCACCAGCCAGCTGGCGGCCCTGGACACCGCCCACGTCGGGGCCCTGACAACCACCCAGACCGCGGCGCTGACCACGGCGCAGGTCGGCGCGCTGACCACCGCCCAAGTCGGCGGCCTGACCACCGCCCAGGTGGCCAGCCTGTCGGCCACCCAGGTCAAGACGCTCAGCACCGACCAGCTGAATGCCCTATCGACTGGCGACGCACGCGCGCTGTCCGCTACGCAGCTGGCCGCCCTGACGACGGCCCAGCTCTCCGGCCTCAGCACCACGGTGCTGTCGGCGCTGAGCAACACGCAGCTGAGCAGCCTGTCGGCCAGCCAGATTCAGACGCTCAGCACCGACCAGTTGAACGCGTTGAGCACGTCGCAGATCAGGGGCCTGTCGCCCACCCTCATCGCCGCGCTGACCACGGCGCAGATATCGGGGCTGGATACCGACAACCTGTCGGCGTTGAGCGGCCCGCAGGCCACCGTGCTGACCACGGCACAGATCCAGGCGCTGACCACCAGCCAGCTGAAGGCGCTGTCCACCGCCGATATCCGCGAATTGTCCGCCAGCCAGCTAGGCGCGCTGACCACCAGTCAAATATCCGGCCTGACCACGGACGACGTGTCGACCCTGACAGCGACGCAGGTGGCGGGCTTGAGCACGGCTCAGATCGGGGCCCTCTCCACCGCCCAGGCGGCAGCGTTGACCACCACCCAGGTCTCCGGCCTGTCGCTGACCCAGGTGAAGGCGCTGGGTACGGCGCAGCTGGACGCCCTGGCCACCGACCGCATCGTGAATCTGACGCCGGCGCAGGTGACGGCCTTGACCACGGCGCAGTTGGCGGGCCTCAGCTCCACCAATCTGTCGGCGCTGAGCGGCACCCAGGTCGCCCTGCTGAACAGCACCCAGATCGACGCCCTTAGCACGACGCAGATCAGCGCCCTGACCACGGACGATATCCGGGAGTTCACGGTCAGCCAGGTGCCGATGTTCACCACCGACCAAATCCCGGGCTTCAGCACCAACCTGATCGTGGCGATGTCGTCGGACCAGGCCAACGCCTTTAGTGGCGACCAGTTGGGCGTGTTCACCTCGGACCAGACCAACGCGTGGCAGACGGCCCGCACGTCCTGAGCCTGAGGACCGAAAGGGGGCGAAGGGCGGCTCTCAGGCGCCGGCCAGGCTCCACAGGGCGGTCCCGGCCACCAGCGGGCGGTCGCCGTCATGGACGCGGACCTCGGTCACCAGCTGCGACCAGTTGCGGCGGATCAGCCGCGCCTCGCCCTGTACCAGGGTGCCGCGCGGGCCGCTGCCTAGGTGGTTCAGCGTCAGGTTCAGCAGCACCGCCTCCCCCTCCGGCACGCCTTCGTCACTGATGGCGCGCAGGCAGACCAGTTCGGCGAAGGATGAGAGGACGGAGGTGTGGATCTGGCCCGTGCCGGCCAGGTGGCGTTCATCGGCGACGAAGGCGCGGACCCAGCCGCCATCCCCGCCGCCGCGAGCCGGCCGGCCCTCCCAGAAGGGGCCGATATGGGCGATGAAGCCGGGGGTCACGGGGCAGAGGGCCCAGCCCTCCGTACTTGTCTCCACCACGCCGCCGTCCGCCATCATGTGCCCCGCCCTCCCCTGGTTCTCAGGTGAACGACATCAGCCGTTCACCCGCGTGAACTCGCGGAAGGTCACGGCGATCTTGTCCTCGACGATGGTGACCTCGCCCCGGCCGACGGTGCGGCCGGAAACGATGATGTCGGACAGGTCGTCGATCTTGCGGTCCAACTCCACGATGGCGCCGCGGCCCAGCTTCAGCAGGTCGCGCACCCGGATGGTGGAGGTGCCCAGCACCACCGACACCTCCACCACCGTGTCATAGATGGCCGACAGTTCGGGCGCTGACGACATGGTGGCGCCGCCACCGCCGAACATGGCATCGATATCGTCCTGGTTGCTCATGTCGCCGGATCCCGTATTCGCAAGTCCCGCCCGTGGGATACCGCATGACATTACCATGACCCGGCAGCCAAGCGAGTAGCGATTTGGATGCATGCTCCGGCAAGGGCTCGCGGTGGTCGCCTATATCCAGCAGGCCGCGGCCAGCCCAGGGGCTTCCGCGTCGGCGCCTCGCCCCGGCGCCTCGTCCCACAGGTGCGCCTCCACCCGGTTGCGGCCGCCGGCCTTGGCGCGGTAAAGCGCCTGGTCGGCAGCATGGACCAGGGCCGCCCAACCCACGCCAGGCGCGAGATTGGCGCGACCGACGCTGACCGTGCATCGCAGCGGCGTTTGCGGGTCCACGACCAGGTCGGCGACGGCCTGGCGGATGCGTTCCGCCACGGCGGCCACCGTGGCCATGTCGGCGTCCGGCAGGGCGACCGCGAATTCCTCGCCGCCGACGCGACCCAGGATGTCCGTCGCGCGGACGACGCCGGCAATGGTTTGCGCGACACGGGTGATCACCATGTCACCCACGCCATGGCCCCACCGGTCGTTGATGGCCTTGAAGTGGTCGATATCGACCATCAGCACCGCCAGCATGCCGCCCCGCTGGTGGGCCCGCGCCACCAAACGCTCCCCCTTTTCCCAGAGGACACGCCGGTTGGCGATGCCGGTCAGGGGATCCTGCTCCGCCAGGCGGATCAGGCGCGCCTGCAACCGCTGCCCCACCATCCACAAATAGCCGAGGGTCAGCGTGAAGGTAACGCCGGCCCGCAGCATCAGCCCTATGGAGGTGGTGGAATCTCGCAGGTCACCGATCACCACCTGGCCGTGCGGCAGCACCATCAACGCTTCCCAACCCATGCGGGTCAGCAGCACCGCCGCCCAGGCCACGTTGAATCCCGCCATCGTCCAGGCGGCGATCCTCAGATCGCGCTCCGCATGGCGGAGCAGAAGCCAGGCGCAGCCCATCGCCAGCAGGAAGCGGCAACCGCAACCCAGGATGACGTTGATGGGCAAGTTCAGACCGACCCCCAGGAAAAGGCCGATCTTGGCGCACGACAGCGCCGCCGCGGGAAGCAACAGCCAGAGCGTGCGCCGGGGCCGGTCCAGGAACGAGAGGATGCCGACGTAAGCCAACATCGTTCCCCAATCCAGCAAGAGGTTACCGATCAAGCTGAACGCCGGTATGGGCCGGTTGGCGTGGGGCGTCAGGACGATCAGCATGCCAGCTGCATTGAACAGGTTCGAGGAAACCCAGAACCAGACCGCCCTGCCCGCCTTCAGCGTACGACCGACGGGAAACAAACAGAAGGCGGCGATGACATGCAGCAGAATATTCACGTCGAGAAGTGTCAGGACATGCATTTCACTTCCACCGCCGCGCAATACCGATAACGGCCGGATATTCCCCATAGAATCGACCGGGGCGCCCGCGATAGGACAGCGAAAATAAATCCGTCAACCGGACACCGGAACCCGATGATGATACTAGCACACAACTGTTACCGGAGTGGACGATGCCCACGCGCTACCTGGAAATGCAGATCTGCAAAATCAGGGGAGCCGGGCGGAAGCGGTGCGCCGCTGGGCCACGAAGGCCGCCGCCTCCCGCCAGGGCCCTAGCGTGAAGAAGCGCCGCGCCTGGCCGGAGGGGGACGGCAGGACGAACAGGACGATTCCCTCGAAATCCTGGGCCTGGCGGCCATACACCGGGCTCCCGACCAGGCCGAAGTGCCCCGCCAGGAAGACGGACGCGGCCGTCTTGCTGGTGAAGGCGACGGCGCCGGGGCGATGGCGCCGCATCTTCTCCACGAAGGCCGCCACGTCATAGGCGGCGGGGTCCAGGTCGACGTCATTGCCGAACTGGGTCTTGTTCAGGTCGGTCAGGCCCAGGCCCAGCCCCGGCAGGGTGGGATATTCCTGCGGCGTCAGGCGCGTGGGCGTGAAACCAGCGGCATGCAGGCTGGGCCAGAAGGCGTTGCCGGGCTTGGCGTAATAGGCCTTGGCCGCCATGGAGGCGCGGCTGGGCGCCGTGCCGCAGAACACCAGGTGAAGGCCGGGAACAAGAACATCGGGGATCAGCATGGCGCAAAGATAGGGATGGTTCCCATCCCGCGCCAGTGCCGCCCCCCCCTTGACCTCACTCCGCCGGCTGCTGCGCCAGTTCGTCCGTATGCCCGCCGACGGTGCGGGCGATGGTGAAGAAGTTGACCAGCACGCCGAAGGCGACGAACAGCAGGCCGTCGATGTAGCCCGCCAGGTCGGTGGAACCGGCGGCGAAGAACAGGCCCAGCACGGCCACGATGATGCCCATGCCATGAACGATGACCGCCGGCAGGGTGTTGGACGCTTTCATGACTCACTCCATCAGGCTAAACGGATCAGGTGTGCCGCTTGGGCAGCGGCGTTTCATCCTCGTACAGGATGCGGGTGGCGGAGCCGTCGAGGTCCTCGAACTGGCCGTCGCGCACCGCCCAGAGGAAGGCGCAGAGCCCCAGCCCGCCCAGCAGCAGGGCGGCGGGGATGAGGAAAAGCAGGCTGTTCATGACTGACCTCCGTCGGGGGATTTCCTACCGCCCAGGCGCAGGGCGTTGGCCATGACCGCCAGCGATGAGCCGGACATGGCAGCCGCCGCCACGAAAGGCGTCGCCAAGCCGGCCATGGCCACCGGCACGGCGCACAGGTTGTACAGCAGGGTGAAGGCCAGGTTCTGGCGCACCAGGGCGCGGGCCCGCCGGGCGACAGCCAGCGTCTCCGCCACCGCCGCCAGGCCATCGCCCTGGAACACCACGTCGGCCGCGGTCTGGGTCACGTCCACGGCGCTGGCCGGGCTGAGCGAGACATCGGCAGCGGCCAGCGCCGCGGCGTCGTTCAGCCCGTCGCCCACCATCAGCACCCGGCGCCCTTCCGCCCGCAGGGCCGCCAGGTGGGCGCACTTGTCGGCCGGCCGGGCGTCGGCGCGCACGATATCGATGCCGACCTCCGCCGCCAGCGCCTGGGCGGTGATGGCGCGGTCGCCGGACAGCAGCTCCACCCGGTAGCCGGTGGCCTTCAGCTCCGCCACCACAGCGGCGGCGTCGCGGCGGGGCCGGTCGGCGAACAGGAAGCGCCGGGGCGGCTGGCCACAGCGGCTGAACCACAGCTCCGGCCCCGCCCGCCCCTCGTCCACACCCCCATAGACAAAGTCGGTCACGCCGCAGAAGGCGCGCGACCCCAGGCGAACGAAGCCCTGCGGCCCCCGCCAGCGCAGGCCACCGCCCGGCACCTCCACCACGCCATCGGCCACGGGGCCGGGACCGGCGGCGCGGGCCAGCGCGCGCGACAGGGGGTGGCGCGACGCGCGGGCCAGGCGGGCGGCCAGTTCCAGTTCCGCCGCCGCCAGGGTGGGATCGGGCAGCAGGTCGGGGCGGCCCAGGGTCAGGGTTCCGGTCTTGTCGAACACCACGGTGTCGACGGGTGCCAGGCGCTCCAGGGCGGTGGCGGACTTCAGCAGGATGCCCTGGCGCATCAGCCGGCCGCTGGCCGCCACCTGCACCGCCGGCACCGCCAGCGCCAGGGCGCAGGGGCAGGTGATGATCAGGACGGACACGGCGATCAGCAGCGCCTGGTACCAGGCGGCATGGCCCAGGAACACCCAGGCCAGGAAGGTGGCCAGCGCCGTCAGGTGCACCACGGGCGTGTAGGCCCGGGCGATGCGGTCGGCCAGCAGGACATGGCGCGCCCGCCCCTGCTCCGCCGCCTCCAGCAGGCGCACCATCTCCGCCAGCAGCGTGCCCTCGCCACTGGCGGTGGCGATCAGGCGCAAGGGAGCGGTGCGGTTGATCATGCCGGCGAAGACCTGGGCGCCGGGTGCCACCGCCAGGGGCAGCGTCTCGCCCGTCACCAGGCTGGCGTCCAGGTCGGACACGCCCTCGGCCACCGTGCCGTCCACGCCGATGCGCTCCCCCGCCGCCACCAGCACCGTGGCGCCCAGGGGCACGCGGGCGGGGGGCAGGACCTGGGGCAGGCCGTCGGCGCCCAGCACCGACACGGGCGCCTGGTTCAGCGCCAGCAGGTGGGCGGCCGCCGACCGCGCGCGGCCCCGCGCCCGGCTGTCCAGGTAGCGGCCTACCAGCAGGAAGAACAGCAGCATGACGGCGCCGTCGAAATAGGCGTGCTCCCCATGCTGGGCCGTCATCACCACGCTCATGCCCGTGGTCAGCAGCACGCCCACGGAAATGGGCACATCCATGTTGGTGCGGCCGGCCCGTAGCGCCGCCAGCGCCGACTGGAAGAAGGGCTGCCCGGCAATGGCCACCGTGGGCAGGGCGATCAGCGCCGACACCCAGTGCAGCAGCGTGCGGGTGGCGTCGCCCATGGCATCGGCGCCGGACCAGACCGAGACGGACAGCAGCATGACGTTGGCGGCGGCAAAGCCCGCCAGCGCTAGACGGCGCAGCAGCGCCCGTTCCTGCGCCGCCGCCGGATCGCCCCCCGCGCCGGCGCCGCCGAAGGGCGCCACGCGATAGCCCAGGCCCGTCACCAGCCGGGCATACTCCACGGCCTGGGCGGGGGTGCCCGTCCAGCGCAGGGTCAGGCAGCGGGTGGTCAGGTTGGCCCGGGCCGAACGCACCTCGGGATGGTGCTTGGTCACCGCCGCCTCGATCAGCCACAGGCAGGCGCCGCAGTGCAAGCCGTCGATGCTGAGGCGCAGCAGGCAGCTGCCGTCCGGCGCCACCGCCACCGCGTCGGGCAGGCCCAACAGAGGATCGGCGCCGTCCCCGTCGTCCGCCACGGCGGGGGCGGCGGCCTCCGCCGGCCGGCGGTCGTAATAGGCGTCCAGCCCCAGGTCATGGATCAGGGTGTAGGCGCCGGCGCAGCCCTGGCAGCAGAAGGCACCCCGCTCCGTCGCCGCCCCCAGCAGGGGCTGGCCGCAATGCCGGCAGTGCGTCGTCAGGCTGTCCAAGGGCATGGGGCGCGTCCTATCCGCCTTACTTCACGAACAGCCGGCGGGTCAGGTGGTACCAGTTGGCCCCCTTTTCCGCCTTCAGCTTCAGGTCCCACTGCCCGTGCTTGGGCAGGGTGACGGTAGCGGTGTAGCGGCCGTTGCCGGCGGCGGTGAAGGTCAGCGGCACGTCGGGCATGATGTCGATGGGCCGCACTAGGCGGCCGGTCAGGGCCATGCCGTCCAGGACGGTGCCGTCGCGGTCGGTGATGCGCACGGTCAGCACACCCGTCCCTTTAGCGCTGTCGGCGGCCGGCTCGATATCCGCGTCGAACACCCAGCCCAGGGCGTCCTGCTGGGCCTGCGCCTCCAGCACCTTGTTGTATTCGATGCCCCGTTCATAGGGCTTGGCGGTAACGATGCCGGTCCAGCTATGCATGGCGTAGTAGATCAGGATGCTGTTCACCACGATCACCACGCCCATGCCGCCCACGAAGATCCAGGGGATGAGGGAGCGCTTGGGCTTGAGCGGTTGGCGGCGGGGCATGTCGATGACGGTCATGACGGTCACTCCTCAGGATCAGGGCCTGGCAGATCAGGGCTTGGCGCCGGGGCCCATGAAGACGCCCTCGTAGAAGGTGGGGCGTGCCGGGGCCGGCCCCTGCTCCGTCAGGCTGAATACCAGGGGGATGGAACCCTGGGCACCGCCATCGCGGGTCATCGACTGGCGCGGTAGGCTGACGAAGACGCGGAAGGTGGCGACGGCGTCGCCGTGCACCGGCAGCGTCACGCCATCGCTGCCATGAGCCTCGCCCACATCCTGTACGACCAGGGTCGCGCCCGGCTGGCCGACCACGCCCAATTGGAAGGCGCTTTCGCCCCGCCGCTTGTTGATGACCTTGATGGTGTAGCCGTTGCGCAAGGAGCCATCCGACAGGGTGACATACAGCGGCGCCCGGTCGCGCAGCACGCTGATGCCCATGGTGGCGCGCGTTTCCAGGGCGGTCAGCATCACCCCCGCCACGATCGCCAGCACCAGGGTGTAGATCACCACGCGCGGCCGCAGCAGGCGATAGCGATTGGCCTGCCCGCCCGCCTTTGTCTCCTGGTTGGCCAGGGTGTCGAAGCGGATCAGGTTGGGCGGACGGCCCACTTTGGTCATGATCTCGTTGCAGCTGTCGATGCACAGGCCACAGCCGATGCACTCAAGTTGCTGGCCATCGCGGATGTCGATGCCGGTGGGGCAGACGGCGATGCACTGGCCGCAATCGATGCAGTCGCCCCGGCCTTCCCAGCTGGTGCCGGCCTTGTGCGGCCCGCGCCGCTCGCCGCGCCAGGCCTCATAGGTCACCACCAGGGAATGCACGTCCAGCATCGAGCTCTGAAAACGGGGCCATGGGCACATATAGGTGCAGACTTGCTCACGTGCCCAACCGGCCAGGACATAGGTTGTGGTGGTGAAAAGGCCGACGAAGAAATATTCACGCATGGTGGCGTGACCGGTCAGCAGCGCCTTCAGCGCCGTGGGCGCATCGTCGAAGTACAACACCCAGGCCCCACCGGTAGCCACGGAGATGGCCAGCCAGGCGGCGTGCTTGGCCGTCTTGCGGAGCAGCTTTTCCCGGTTCAAAGGCTGGTTATCCAGACGGATGCGCGCGCCGCGGTCACCCTCGATCCAACGCTCCACCGCCATGAACAGGTCGGTCCATACCGTCTGCGGGCAGGTGTAGCCGCACCAGACACGCCCGGCCAGCGAGGTCACCAGGAACAGGCCAACGGCCCCCAACACCAGCAGGCCGGTGATGTAGTAGACCTCCTGCGGCCAAATCTCGATGCCAAAGAAATAGGCGCGCGGGGCGGCGAGGTCGATGAGGATCGCTTGGTTGGGCGCCCCGGGCCCGCGGTCCCACCGCACCCAGGGAACGGTGTAATAGACCGCCAGGCACAGGACCAAAATCGTCCATTTCAGCGTACGGAAGGGACCGGAAACCGCCTTGGGGTACACCTTGACCCGCTCGGCATACAGGCCGCCTTCCTGGCTGTCGCGGCTGGCCTTGATCGACTGCGGGCGGCCGTCACGTGGCGGCGCCTTGCGTTGTTCGACCGGGCGTTCCAGCAGGCCGCCGTCCTGGGGATTGGTTTCCATGGGAGTCCATCCTAGTAACCATACGCGGGCCAGCCCTAACGGTTGGGCCACCAACGCGGATATGGACGGACCCTATGCCCGCACCGCTCCCCTCGCCTTGCGATAGATCAACCGCCCGCCGGCCATTGCCGCGCCGCGACGGCAGGTCACAGCCGTGAAAACAACCGCTTGCAAAGTGCTGCACCTGTGATCTGGGCAAAGAAAAACCCCCGCCGGATGGGGTGCGGCGGGGGTTCTCTCGTGCGGACCCTGGGCGGGGTCCCCCTGTGACACGTATTGGGGGAGGCAAGCGTCAGGGGGATGGGGGGAAGGAGGGTCCCACCCCCCCGTCGGCCTTACTTCCCACCGCCCAGGGTGTGCACGTAGGCGGCCAGCAGCTTGACGGTGGCCGGATCCAGACGCTCGCTCCACGCCGGCATGCTGCCGCGCCGGGCGTAGGTGATGGTCTGGACGACCGTGGCCTTGTCCCCGCCATAGAGCCAGATGGCGTCGTTCAGGCGGGGGGCGCCCACGTCGGGGTTGCCGTCGCCCTTTTCACCGTGGCAGGCGGCGCAATTGTCCGCGAACACCTGGGCGCCGCGGCCGGCGGCCGCCTTGTCCGTACCGGTGTTCGACAGGCTCAGCACGTACTCCGCCACGTCGTTGATCTGCTCTTTGGTCAGCAGGCCGTCGGCGCCGAAGCGCGGCATGTCCGACACGCGGGAGTCCGGGTTGGAATTGCGCACACCGTAGGTGACGGTCTGCAGAATCTGCTCCGGCGTGCCACCCCACAGCCAATCGTCGTCGGCCAGGTTGGGGAAGCCCTTACCCCCGGCGCCGCCGGCACCGTGGCAGGCGGCGCAGTTCTCGGCGAAGGCGATGTGGCCGGCGGCCTGCACGTAGCCGCGCAGTTCCGGGTCCTTCTCGACGTCGCCGATGGGCGTGGCCAACAGCTTGGCCTTCAAGGGCGCCAGCGCCTGCTGACGGGTGTCCAGCTCGGACTTCACCGTGTCGCGCCGGGTCCAGCCCAGCACGCCCTTGGTGTGGGAGTGCAGGCTGGGCCAGGCGGGATAGAGCACGGTGTAGACCAGGGCGAAGGCGATACAGGCGTAGAAGGTGTACAGCCACCACTTGGGCAGCGGCGTGTTCAACTCCTTGATGCCGTCCCATTCATGGCCGGTGGTCTCCCGGCCCGTGTGGGCGTCTCTTTCCCTGCCCGCATGGGCATGGTTGTCAGTGTGGGTCGACATGGGGGGACCTCAGCCTTTCATAGTCGGCATTGTCCGCCGCAGGGGCCGCCGCCGCTCGGGCAGCGGGTGGTCGGCGTCATCCAGCAGCGGGATACGGGCGCACTCGTCCAGGCGGCGCCGGCGCGAGGGCCAATAGGCCCAGATGCCGATACCGCTGAACAAGGCCACGAACCACAGCAGCCAAACCTGCGAGATCAGGGCGTGGAACTCTTCCATGGCATCCCCCTCACTGGTGCAGGTCTTCGGGTTGCAGCTTGCTGAACTCGACCAGCGTGCCCAGCATCTGCAGGTAGGCCACCAGGGCGTCCATCTCCGTCAGCTCCGGGCTTTCGGTGTTGAACTTGCCCACCACCGCCTTCGGGTACCGCTTCAGCAAGCCGCTGGTGTCGGCGTCCGGGTCGGCCTGGGCCTTCAGGTCGGCGGCGGCGTTGGCGATCATGTCGTCCGTATAGGGAACGCCCACGGTGCGCAGGGTCTTCAGGTGATCCTGGATGTTGGGCACCGACAGCGGACGGCTGGCCAGGAAGGCGTAGGTCGGCATGATCGATTCCGGCACCACGGCGCGCGGGTCCTTCAGGTGGGCCACGTGCCAGTCGTTGGAATACTTGCCGCCGACGCGGGCCAGATCCGGACCGATACGCTTGGACCCCCACTGGAAGGGATGGTCGTACATGCTTTCCGCCGCCAGGCTGTAGGGGCCATAGCGCTCCACCTCATCGCGGAAGGTGCGGATCTGCTGGCTGTGGCAGACGTAGCAGCCCTCGCGGATGTAGATGTTGCGGCCCATCTGCTCCAGCGGGGTGTAGGGGCGCACCCCGCCCACCCGCTCGATCGTGGTTTCGATGGAGAACAGGGGCACGATCTGCACCAGGCCACCGATGGACACGGTGATCAGGGTCAGCAGCGCCAGGATGACGACGTTCTTTTCGACGATGGCGTGAGAGAATTTCATTTTCGGTCCCTCCGCTCACTCGGCCGCGACCAGGCCCGCGGGCCGGTCTTCCGCCAGCGGCTGGCCATGCTTCACGGTGCGGATCAGGTTGAAGGCCATGATGATGGCGCCGGTCAGGAACAGGATGCCGCCCATGCCGCGGATGATGTAGTAGGGGTGCATGGCGGCCACCGTCTCGACGAACGAGTACTGCAGGAAGCCCATGTCGTCGTAGGCGCGCCACATCAGGCCCTGCATGATGCCCGACACCCACATGGAGGTGATGTAGAGCACGATGCCCAGGGTGGCGGTCCAGAAGTGCCATTCGACCAGCGTCTGGCTCCACAGCCCCTTACGCCGCCACAGCACCGGCACCAGATAGTACAGGGCGCCGAAGGTGACGAAGGCGACCCAGCCCAGGGCGCCGGAGTGCACGTGGCCGATGGTCCAGTCGGTGTAATGGCTGAGCGCGTTCACCGGTTTCACCGACATGACCGGGCCTTCGAAGGTGCTCATGCCGTAGAAGGCGACGGCGGTGACCGTGAAGCGCAGCGACGGGTTGGTGCGCAGTTTGTCCCAGGCGCCCGACAGGGTCATGATGCCGTTGATCATGCCGCCCCAGCTGGGCATCCACAGCATGATGGAGAACACCATGCCCAGGGTCTGCGTCCAGTCCGGCAGGGCCGTGTAATGCAGGTGGTGCGGGCCGGCCCAGATGTAGAGGAAGATCAGGGCCCAGAAGTGGATGATGGACAGGCGGTAGGAGTAAACCGGCCGCTCCGCCGCCTTGGGGATGAAGTAGTACATCATGCCCAGGAAGCCGGCGGTCAGGAAGAAGCCCACCGCGTTGTGGCCGTACCACCACTGGATCATCGCGTCCTGTACGCCGGCGAAGGCGCCGTAGCTCTTCGTGCCGGTGAAGCTGACAGGCACCGCCAGGTTGTTGACGATGTGCAGCATGGCGATGGTGATGATGAACGCCAGGTAGAACCAGTTGGCCACGTAGATGTGCGGCTCGCGCCGCTTGATCAGCGTGCCGGCGAACACGATCAGATAGGCGACCCAGACGATGGTCAGCCACAGGTCGGTATACCACTCAGGCTCGGCGTATTCCTTGCCCTGGGTGATGCCCATCAGGTAGCCCGTGCCGGCCAGCACGATGAACAGCTGATAGCCCCAGAAGATGAACCAGGCCGGCAGCGCGCCGCCGAACAGGGGGGCGCGGCACGTGCGCTGGACCACGAAGAAGGAGGTGCCCAGCAGCGCGTTGCCGCCGAAGGCGAAGATGGCCGCGGACGTGTGCAGCGGCCGCACGCGGCCGAAGCTGGTCCATTCCAAACCGAAATTCAGCGCGGGAAACGCCAACTGAAAGGCAATGAGGACGCCGACCGTGAAGGCGGCGATGCCCCAGAACATGGTCGCGATGGTGAACGCGCGGACCACATCCTCCACATAGGCTTCCCGGCTGGCGGGGCGGGCCGCCGTGATGGGCACCCCCCCGGAAACCGCTACACTCATGACACCCCCCGAATATGGGCTCAAGCGGCAGGGACCCGGGTTGAACCCCGGACCTCGTCTCTTAAGACAACGATTGCGGGCATCGGCGGGCCCGGTTTCCCAGGCGGTGTCCGTCGGGCGACGGGGCCGATGCACCTCAGCGTCGGCACTGTGATGGGGGGCACACCCAGCCGCATTGACCTGCGTCAAGCCGCCATCCATCAACCTGGCGTATGGTTGGGTGAGTGACGGAAGGCCCGGCAAGAAGGCCTCCGGAACGCGGTTGGCGTTGCAACCCCTGGGCGGAGCGGCACAGGCCATGACGGCGATGACGGACGGGACCCTGATCCCGGTTTTCACCCACCCCTCACCCGCGGTCCGGCGGGTGCCGATGGACCGGCCCTGGCACTGGCTGCGGCTGGGGTGGGACGACATGGTGGCGACGCCCGCCATCAGCCTGGGCTATGGCCTGATACTGGCGGCGGTGGGCTTCTTCGCCACGGCCGTGGCCATCCTGGACGGCTGGCTGGCCCTGCTGCTGCCGCTGACCGGCGGCTTCATGCTGCTGGCGCCCCTGCTGTCCGTCACCTTCTACGAGGCGTCGCGCCGGCGCGAGCGGGGGTTGCCGCCCGACGCCGCCGCCTGTCTGAACGCCTGGCGCGGCAACCTGTCCGCCATCGGCGCCTTCGGCGTGGTGCTGCTGCTGATGCACCTGTTCTGGGTGCGGCTGGCCACCCTGCTCTACGCCCTGATGCTAGGCGAGGTGCATGTGCCGCCGGACGGCTTGGCCGCCGCGCTGCTGACCCCGGCGGCCCTGCCCTTCCTGATCGTCGGCACCCTGCTGGGCGCCGCCCTGGCGCTGGCCACCTTCACCATCAGCGTGGTGACCCTGCCCCTGCTGCTGGACCGCGACGTCGGCGTCCTCACCGCCGTCGCCACCAGCATCACGGCGGTGCGGGCCAGCCCGCGCGCCATGCTGCTGTGGGCCGCCCTGATCGCGGGGGCCGTGGCACTGGGCATGGTCACGCTGTTCATCGGCCTGGTGCCGCTGCTGCCCCTGATCGGGCACGCCAGCTGGCACGCCTACCGCGACGTGGTGCGGCTGCCGGTGGAAGTGAGGCCGGTCACACCAGAGGCATGAGGCCCAATCTCACGTCACCTAGGATGCGACCGCATCCGCCGGACCTTTTCGGGGAGCGGCAGCGGACTGAAAAGGGAGGATAGCCAAGGCGGCGGATGCCGCCGTCCGGCGATTGAGGGAACACGCTCAGCTGAACTGCAACATGGACGGCGCCTTGTCGATGATCTCTTCCAGGATCATCTCCGCCGTCTCCAGCTCGCTGCGGATGGATTCGTTCAAGCGGCTGGCGTATTCCGGCTTGCGCAGCTTTTCGCTGGCCTCATAGAGGCTGCGCAACTCCGTCACGAAGATCTCGCGGGCGCCCAGGGGCAGCACGGTCTTGGCCGACAGCACGAAGAAGAAGCGCATGCTGGCCCGCACCAGCAGACTCAGCATCAGGGTGTCCAGCTGGGCGTAGCGCTCGCGCACGTCATCCACGGGGCCGTCCATGCTGCGCAGGCGGCCTTCCACCAGGATGCACAGGGCCCGGAACTCCCCCACCTTGTTGCGGAAGGCGTTGTAGGCCTCGAAGCTGTCGCGGGCGGCCGCCGCCTCGGCCTGCTTGGCCAGTTGGGTGGATTCGCGCGCCTGACGCTCCAACGCGTCCAGCAGGCCCACCACTTCCTTGCGGGAATAGACGCGTCTGACCACCGGTATGCCATCCTGTCGCTAGGGCACCGCACCACCCTTGTATACTCAGGCCACCCGGTGGATCAAAGCGCTGCCGACGGGCGGGCCGGCATGCGCGGAGGGATGGAGCCGCCCGGGCAGCACTTCTCACGGCGCCGGCGACAGCGTCCCCTCGGTGAACAGCGTGAAGGACGGCTGTGGGCCCGGCGGCGCGATCTCGAACCGGACGGCCAGGCGGCCGCCCGCCAGCCCCTCGTATGTCAGGCGGAAGGTGGGGGCCACCGGCGCCGGATCACTGGTGAACTGGACGCGCCGGCCCGGCGCCAATTCCGTCACGTGATAATGGATGACGTGCCCGGCCGTGTCGAAGAAATCGGCGCGCAGGCGTCCGTCCTCCGCATACATGGTCATGACCATGTCCAGGTCGCCGCCCTCGGCCATGTGGGTGCGGTCGCGGCGCACCAGCAGGCTGCCGTTCAGGTCGGGCCTGATCTCCGACGTGCCCCCCTGATTGGGCCGCGCACCGGCAGCGGGGTCGGCGACGCGCTCGCCCACCAGGAAGGAGAGGGCCGCCAGCGACTCCGCCGCCTTCGCCCGGGGCATCAACGCCGCCACCGCCAGCGCGGCCGCGGCCAATCCGCGCTCAAACCGCCTCATCGTACGCCTCCTTCAGCCAGGCCAGCACTTCGGCATCCACGTCGGCCACGGCCGCCAGCTTCACCCGGTGGGTGAACATGGCGTTGAAACTGCCGGACGCCTCCAGCCGGCCTTCCGGGGGACGGGACTTCAACACCAGGCCCAGGTCGAGGCGGGTGCGGGTCGATGGCTGGATCAAGGCGAACTGCTTGCGCCGGCGGATGCTGACATTGGCCTTCTTGGGCGCCACCTCGACGTCGGGCCCAAGAGCCATCACCGCCGCGACCAGCGCGTCATGGAGGGGACGCAGCCCCGCCTTGCCCTCGAACAAATGCGCCACGGGATCGTCGGCCGAGCGCGGTGCCGCGTCAGCCAAGGCGCGCTTGGCGACATGGTTGGCATAGCCGTGGCCGAAGCCATGCTCCGCTTTCAGCCAAGTCACCATTTCCCCGTGCTTGGTCAGGCCCTGCGCCCGGATGCGTCCCACCCACACGGCCACCGGCTGCCCCGACGCCGCCTCGATGTTCCGTTCCATTGTCGCGATCGCGTCTTCCACCGACGCCATGGCCGCCCCCATTCTTGTTCCTGGCTTTGGCACCCGCACCGTCTTCCCGGGAGCCAGCGCCGTCATGCATTCTATGGTCAGCCTGTTGACAGCATGGTGGCAAGATGGCGCGTCGCGCGGAAAGGTTGTTGATCCTGCTGGACCTGCTGCGAGGCCGCCCGGTGGTGACGGCGGCCACCCTGGCGGAGGCTCTGGAGGTTTCCCCCCGCACAGTCTATCGCGACATCGAGGCGCTGCTGGCCGCCGGCGTCCCCATCCGGGGAGAGGCCGGTGTCGGCTTCAGTCTGGGCCAGGGCTATTTCCTGCCGCCCCTGACCCTGACGGAGGACGAGGCGGAGATCCTAGCCTTCGGCGCCCGGGTGCTGAGCATCTGGAGCGACGGCGCCCTGGCGGCGCAGGCGGAGATGGCGCTGACCAAGATCCGGGCCGTGCTGCCCAAGGCTGCCCGCGACAGCGCGGCGCGGGAGATCCTCTGGGCGCCCCCCTGGGTGACCCGCCACCCGCCGGCGGTGGACCTGCTGCAGTTGAAGCGCGCCGCCCAGCGGCGGCAGTACCTGCGCATCACTTATGAAACCTTGAACGGCACCCTGAGCGAGCGATCGGTCCGCCCCCTGTCGCTCAGCTTTTTCGGGCCTGTGTGGCTGCTGATCGCCTGGTGCGAATTGAAAGCGGACTTCCGCTGCTTCCGCTTGGACCGCCTGCGGGCTTCCGAGGTGCTGGACCAGACGTTCCGGGATGAGCCGGGCAAGCGCCTGGCCGACTTCCGCCGCGCCAAGGGCGAGGCGGCGGCGCGGGAGATGGCCAGCAGCGGGGTTTAGTCCAGCGCTGCCAGCCGCACCGGCCGTTCCTGGCGCGACACCGGCAGTTGCGACAGGGTCAGCGCGATGCGCCGCCGCAGGAAGGGGGTGCCGATAATCAGGGGCAGGAGGTGACGGCGCAGCAGCCGGCCCCACCAGCCGTCGGCCAGCAGGCCGACGCGGGAAATCAGGTCGGTGCCGCGCAGCACGCCACGCGCCACGGGCAGGCGGTCCTGGGCGTAGCGGTCCAGCACGCCCTCGTCCTTCCGCCCTCGCCCGCCCCGGCGCAGCGCCTCCGTCAGGCGGGCACCCAGGTTCAGGGCGTCCTGGATGCCGGTGTTCATGCCCTGGCCGCCGGCCGGGCTGTGAATATGGGCGGCGTCGCCGGCCAGGAACACCCGGCCGTGGCGCAGCCGCCGCACCATGCGGTGATGGATGGTGAAGCGGGTCAGCCAGGTGGCCTCCCCCAGCACCAGGGGCAGGCCGGACACGGCGCAGGCAAGCGTGCTGAAGGCGGCCAGGTCGATCTCCGCCTCCGGCACCGGCGGATCGCCCTTGGGGATCACCACCAGGCGGCACAGCGTGGGATGATCCGCATCCTTCATCGGGAAAAAGGCCATGGCCCCCGCCTCCGTGCTGAAGAAGCGCACGGAGTCGTGGCCCAAATCCCCATGCCCCGGGCCCCAGTCCAGCGTCACGTCGGCCAGCAGGAAGGTGCCGGGATAGGAGCCACCGGCGAAACCGGCGCCCACCTGGTGGCGCACTACGCTGTGGGCGCCGTCGCAACCGGCGACATAGGCGGCGCGCACCAGCTCGATGCCGCCATCGGGCCGGCGCACCTCGCACTGCACGCCGTCGCCGTCCTGCCGCAGGCCGGCCAACTCATGGTTCCAATCGACGGCGACGTTGAAGGCCGCCGCCTGCTCCGCCAGCAGGCGCTCCGTCTCTCCCTGCGGCAAGACCAGGACGAAGTTATAGGGACTGGGCAGGCCGCCCAGGTCCACCGGGATGGGACGCCGGTCGCCCAGATGGAAATGCACGGTGCGAACCGGCTGGCCCGTGGCCACCATGCGGGCCGGCAGGCCCACGCCGAACACGTCCGACAGCGCCTCCAGCGTGCCGGCGTGCACGCCCAGCGCCTTCGATTTCTGGGAGCGGCCCGCCGCCTTGTCGATCACCCGAACGGGCACGCCAGTGCGGCCCAGCATGGCCGCCAGCGCCAGGCCCGTGGGACCGGCCCCCACCACCAGGACCGCCACATCCATATCGCTGCTCAAGTCCGCGTCCTCCCACCCGGTTCCCAGGAACTGGCCGCTTACTTCTTGTTAGTTCTCTGCCGATATGCTCCCGCTTCACGCGCGCCGCAATGCGCACCTTGGCAATAGGGCGCCTTTACAAGTTCAAGGGGTGCGCCCGGGGATTAAGGTGGACGGCCAACGGCGCCTGAGGGTAAGCATGATGCCGGTTTGTTCTGCTGCCGAACCGGCGTTAAAAGCATTGAGAGGGCGTTCAGTCAATGGAACAGGCGATCGTCACCGTTCAGAACCTCGCCGGCTTGGCGCAAAGCGCCCAGGCGGGCCTGCCGCTGGGCAAGGACGCCCTGCTGTTCGGCGAGGACGGCACGGTGCGGCTCAACCGCGACCGTTCGCCCTCACGCCACCATTTCTACCTGGACGGCCTGCTGTTCCACGTCTCGATCACGCCGCAGGATGAAAGCACCCTGTTCCAGATTTGGGCCGAGGTCGGCTTCCTGCCCTACACCATCGAGGCGCCCGAGAAGCGCGCCAAGCTGCAGTCCATCCTACGCGCCACGGCCAGCCTGCGCACCGCCCGCTTCATCGTCGATGAACAGCAGAAGGTGCTGGTGCTGAGCCAGCAGGACGTGCCGGGCCATGTCAGCCTGACCGACCTGATGTATGAAACGGTGCAGTTCATCCAGGAGGCGCGGCCCTACCTGCGCATCTTCGGCAGCTATCTGTGAATAAGAATAGGCGCCCGTACCTGACCGGAGTGCGCCATGCTTGAGATCATGCTGGGCGGCTTTATGCTCATCGCAATGGTCTTAATCGTGCTGGAATATTCCCTGCTTTTCATAGCTTTTCGTGTGCTGAAAAACGGTGCCGCACGAGTGGTGGCTCTCGGTCTATCCTTCGCTGCCGCATTAGGCGCCTACCACTTTATCGGCACCCTCACAGATTGGTTTACCAGTCACGAAGGCCGATTGCTCTACGCCATTCCAGCGGTCGGACCGGCTATCGGACTGGTCTTTCTTCTGGTCCGGTTCACCAAAAAACTCGATGCCATGGACGAACAGAATTCACAATAATTCCGCCTACCACAGCAGCTCGTAGCATCCAAAAATCAACCGCCGCCGGCTGGTCGCTTGGGGCTGAATAAACCAACCCCAGGACCTTTCGAAATCATCAATGATGCCCGCCGGCGCCCGCCTGCCCGCCGTTCGCCTGGCCGCCCCCCGCCTGCCCGTTGGTCGGCAGGATGAAGATCTGGCCGGGGTAGATCAGGTTGGGGTCGCGGATCTGGTCCTGATTGGCGTCGAAGATGGTGGTGTACTGGATGCCCTCGCCATAGAGGTGGCGGGCCAGGGTCCACAGGTTGTTGCCGGCCACCACCACCACGGCGCGGCTGTCGCTGTCGGCGATGGGCTGGCGCTCGAAGGTCACCTCGGCGCGGGCCGCCACCTTGCCATCGGCCCCCACCTGATCGACGCGCAGGGTGTAGCGGCCGGGGTCGACCAGGCGTTCCGGGGTGATGGACCAGCGGCCCTGCAGGTCGGCCGTGGCGTGGCCCACCAGCGTGTTGTCCAGGTACAGCTGCACCTCCGCCTTGGCCGGGGCGTCGCCACCCACGGTGACGGCGCCGGCGCGGTTGTAGTCGATGGTGTCGATGGCGACGGCCAGCGACTTGTCGGTCTTGACCGGGCTCTGCAGCACGCGGCTGCCGCCCCGGCGCGGGGTGACGACGGCCAGCGCCCCGCCGGTCTCGTTCTGCTTGCGGCCGGCGATGTCGCGCTTGGCGTCCGGCACCACCAGGGTCACCGTCTCATCCGCCGCGACCTCGGCGCCTTCCGCCGTCTTCATCTTCAGGGACAGGGTGCGGGAGCCGGGGGTCAGCGCCTGGGTGGGGGTCAGCACCCACTCGCCACGCTTGTCGGCGGTGACGGTACCCAATTCCTTGTCGCCGTCGGAGATGGTGACCGCGGCGCCCGGCATGGCGCGGCCGGCGATGACCGCCGTACCGTCGGGGCTGACGCGCACCACATCGAAGGTGGGAACCGCGCTGGGGCCGGACGGGGCCTCGGCCACGGCCGGGGCGGCGGTTTGCGTCGTGCCGGCGGTGCGGTCGGCCTGCATGTGGGACAAGCCCCAGACCAGCAGCGCCAGCGCGCCTACGCCGACGACGGCGGCAATGACCTTGTTCTGCGTCACAGTCGGTTCCTTTGTCATTGTCCCGGCGGCTGACCCCCGGCCGCCGATTCATGAGCCCCCCAAGCGATCCTGGGTACCATCCTGGGTGCGATCCCGGGTGCCGTTCCGGAATAGCCCGGTGGCACCCGCGCGATCAAGCCTGGAAGATCGCCGCGTCAGGCGAAAACGACCAAGCCCGCCACCAATCCCGCCGCGACGGCGGCCAGCACGCCCGCCCGCCACAGCGGAACCCAGCCGTGGCCCACGCCCGCCTCCCCCTCGCCGGGCAGGAAGGTAAGGCGTTTCCACCCCGTGACCATGGGGCGCACCAGGTTCTCGCGCTTGACCAGCAGATAGAACAGCACCGCCGCCACGTGGACGGCGACCACGATCTGGATCAGGCTGAAGTTGGCGTGGTGCAGCCGCCGCGCCAGCTTGGCGGCTGAGGCGCCGACGCGGTGGGCCAGCGGCCCCTCCTCCATCCCGTCGTCATCCACGGCGAACAGGCCAGTGCCCACCTGGGCCAGCAGCACCAGCAACAGGACGACCACGGCCCAGCCGCCCAGCGCGTTGTGTCCCCGTTGCGGCGGCAGCGGGCCGGGGCTCGCCATGTGCCGCAGGTGGCTGAGCACCGCCGCCGGCCCCTTCAGGAAATGGGCGAAGCGCGCCTGGTCGCTGCCCATCACCCCCCAGAACAGGCGGAACAGCAGCAGGGCCAGGGCGGCGTAGCCCAGCTTGAAATGCAGGGCGAGGTTGTCATGGGCGGCCGTCCACCACAGGCCGGCCAGATCGGCGACCAGCAGCCAATGGAACAGCCGGATGGGCAGGTCCCATACCGGGACGCCGCCCTTGCCCGCGGGCGTCATGCCCGGCTTACTTCTTCTGCCGGTAGGTTTCGTGGCATTGCTTGCAGGTGCCGCCCACGGCCTGCACCGCCTGGCCGATGGCGGCCTTGTCGGCGGTGGCCGGCAGGGCCAGGATCTTGTCCAGCGCCTGGGCCAGGTCGGTGAAGCCCTGGCGGAACTTGGCGTTCTCCTGCCAGATCACGGGCAGGGCCTCGCTTTCGCCCACCCCCACATCCGTGCCCTCGGTAAACTGGTCAGGCAGGCCCTTGGTCACGGCCTCCATGGCGGCGGCGGCGGCGGCCACGTCCTGGGCGGTGCCCTTGTCGTCCTTCAGGTAGCCCATGAAGACCTTCATGCCGCCGCCTAGCTTCTTCATGTCCTGCTGGCGGGCCTTGACGATTTCGGCCGGGTCCAGCGCGGCGTGGGCGACGCTGCCCCCCAGCAGGGCGGCGGCCAGGGCCAGGCCGGCGGCGACCCGCGCGGCGGAACCGGTGCGAAAGGCTTGCGGGACATCACGAAAAGCACGCGGCATTCTTCTCTCCTGCCCTGATTGTAACCACTTATCTCTATGGCCTTGCCCGCCACCCGTCCGGGCCGCCTAATGCCATCCGCCGCCTTGCACGGCCTGCCGGATGGCTTGCAGTCGGCCCGCAAGGATGGTGTAACGGGCCGTCACCCGTCCGGCAAGCCCCGCTGGCGGTCAGCGGACGGCGGCATCCCGGGCGGGGATAAGGGGATTACAGCCCATCCCGCCCGTTCCATAAGGATGAGAGGAATGTCCAAGGTGCGTAGCGTCTGTGTCTATTGCGGGTCCTCGGGCCAGGTGTCGGAGGAATACAAGAAGGCCGCCCACGACCTGGGCACCCTGATCGGCAACGCCGGCCTGCGGCTGGTCTATGGCGGCGGCCGCGTGGGCCTGATGGGCATCACCGCCGACGCCGCCCTGGCGGCGGGCGGCGAGGTGGTGGGCATCATCCCCGACCACATCCAGGTGCGCGAGGTCGACCACGGCGGCCTGACCGAACTGCACGTCGTGGACAGCATGCACACGCGCAAGCGCATGATGGTGGAGAAGTCCGACGCCTTCGTCGTCATGCCCGGTGGCCTGGGCACTCTGGACGAAGCGTTCGAGATCATCACCTGGCGCCAGCTGGGCCTGCACGACAAGCCGGTGGTCATCGCCAACATCGGCGGTTACTGGGATCCGCTGCGCGACCTGCTGACCCACATCCGCGCCACCGGTTTCGGCCGGGGCGAAATCGAGAGCTATTTCACCTTCGTCGACAGCGTCCACGCCATCCTGCCGGCCCTGCGCCGCGCGCCGGACGCCCAGCAGAAGATCGCGGTGGAACGGCTGTAGCCGGTTTCAAGGGCACGCGGCCCCGGTTTCATCGGGGGGACACCGTTGCGGGGACCGCACGCCGGTTCCCCGCCCCGCTTGCTTGATCGCCGGGCCCGAATGGGCTCTTATACCGGCCGTCCGATATACTGGTCGCCCAATCGCGGTCGTTTCTTACCCGGGAAACGGCTCTGGCATATCGAGGCGCGCTCAAACGCGGCGCCGGCTGTCATAAAAATTACCTATACGCAGAAGGCATTGAGAATGCAGAAGATCAAGGTTGCCAATCCCGTCGTCGAGCTTGATGGCGATGAGATGACCCGCATCATTTGGCAGTTCATCAAAGACAAGCTGATCCTGCCCTACCTCGACATCGACCTGAAGTACTACGATCTGGGCATCGAGCATCGCGACGCCACCAACGACCAGGTGACCGTGGACGCGGCTGAGGCCATCAAGAAGTACGGCGTGGGCGTGAAGTGCGCGACCATCACCCCGGACGAGGCCCGCGTGGCCGAGTTCAGCCTGAAGAAGATGTGGAAGTCGCCCAACGGCA
Source organism: Nitrospirillum amazonense (assembly GCF_029594735.1). Classification (NCBI taxonomy): domain Bacteria; kingdom Pseudomonadati; phylum Pseudomonadota; class Alphaproteobacteria; order Rhodospirillales; family Azospirillaceae; genus Nitrospirillum; species Nitrospirillum amazonense. Next base: position 1,433,514 of record NZ_JARPAF010000002.1, on the reverse strand, counting down.
CCATCCGCAACATCCTGGGCGGCACCGTCTTCCGTGAGCCCATCATCTGCAAGAACGTGCCGCGCCTGGTGCCGGGCTGGACCAAGCCCATCGTCATCGGCCGCCACGCCTTCGGCGACCAGTACCGCGCCACCGACTTCAAGGTGCCCGGCGCCGGCAAGCTGACCATGACCTTCACCCCCGACGACGGCGGCGAGGCCATCACCTACGACGTGTTCAAGTTCCCCGAGGCCGGCGTGGCCATGGGCATGTACAACCTGGACGAATCGATCGCCGGCTTCGCCCGCGCCTGCTTCAACTACGGCCTGCAGCGCGGCTATCCGGTGTACCTGTCCACGAAGAACACCATCCTCAAGGCCTATGACGGCCGCTTCAAGGACATCTTCCAGGAAATCTTCGACGCCGAGTTCGCCGAGCGGTTCAAGGCCAAGGGCATCGTCTACGAGCACCGCCTGATCGACGACATGGTCGCCTCCGCCCTGAAGTGGGACGGCGCCTTCGTCTGGGCCTGCAAGAACTACGACGGCGACGTGCAGTCCGACACCGTGGCCCAGGGCTTCGGCTCGCTGGGCCTGATGACCTCGGTACTGCTGACCCCCGACGGCAAGACCGTAGAGGCCGAGGCCGCCCACGGCACGGTGACCCGCCACTATCGTGAGCACCAGAAGGGCCGCCCCACCTCCACCAACCCCATCGCCTCCATCTTCGCGTGGACGCAGGGCCTGGCCTATCGCGGCCGGTTCGACGGCACGCCGGAGGTCACCAACTTCGCCAAGACGCTGGAGAAGGTGTGCGTGGAGACGGTCGAGTCCGGCTTCATGACCAAGGACCTGGCCATCCTGATCGGCCCGGACCAGCCCTGGCTGACTACCCAGGACTTCCTGGCCAAGCTGGACGAGAACCTGCGCAAGGCCATGGGCTTCGACGCCTGAGGCCTATCAACGGTTGCGATGTGACAGAAACGCCGGGCGGCACACCACCGCCCGGCGTTTTCTTTTGGCTGGCGTATTCATCGACTCAGCCGGCCTTGAGCACCTGGGCCACTTGGTCCGGCATGGCGGCGATGACCTTCAAGTAGGACAGGGTCGGGCCGTCAGGTCGAGCGCGTCCCTGTTCCCAATCTCGTAGGGTACCTACGGGGATGCCGTAGCGATTGGCGAACTTGTTCTGGGACAGGCCGGTCGCCTTGCGGATGCGCGCGACTTGGCCAGCGACAAGGCCGCGAGAGAATTCCTCGTCCGTCATGGGCACGGCATCGGGGTCCGCCTCGGCCGCCGCCGTCACCTCGTCATCGCTCAGACCGTCCAAAGCCTGAAAGTCCGGTTGGGGAAGCGTATAGGGTTCCGTACGTCCATCGGGGAAGACGCGCACGAAGGAGCCATCCGCCAAGCGCTTAAAGGAGATGGGCATGGTATCGCCTGGTTTCCCGGTCATTCGCCTTCCTCACACTGATGAAGCGGTAGACGCCATCGCGCTCAGTGAAAACCGCTACCCAAACCCGCCCCGCGACTTGACCATGGCATTGGACGCGCACCTCGCCATATAGGGCCCTGGTATCAACAACATCCAACCGGCGCTCGTCCAGAACCACCAAGGCACCGAAGGCCAGGGGAACACGGTGTTTCAGTTGATTGGCCGCATCCTTGGCCGGGTCGATCTCAAAGTTCATCAACGAACCCAGCCATAAGTCGCGGGTATCATATCAATGTGCGGATATCCCGTATAGCGATTAAGCCGCCATCACCGCATGATCGGCTGACCGGGCCCCAAAAGCAAAACCCCCGCCGTCGCCGGCGGGGGTTCGCTTGATTCCGTGTGAGGACCAGTGTCTCAGGCCATGACCAGCTTGCGCTCGTCATCCCGCTTCTTGGCGGGCTGGTAGGCCATCTGCGCGTGTTCGCGGCAATAGGGCATGCCGGGCAGCGAGGGGCAGCCGCAGAAATGGAAATCGGCGTGCTTGGGGTCGCCCACCGGCCATTTGCACATGCGCTCGTTCAGCGACAGGATGGTGGCGCCGCGCGTGGGCTTCTTCTTGATGGGCGACGGCCGGCCCGAGAGGCCCAGCCGGTGCGCCTTGCCGATCACCGCATTGCGGGTCACGTTGCCCAGCAGGTCGGCGATCTCGCTGGCGCTCATGCCCTGGCCCCACAGCTGGCGCAGGCGCTCGATACGCTCGTCAGTCCAACTCATCGACGCTTTTTCTTCTTCCATCGAAGCCCTCGCTCCTTAGCCCCCGAGATCGGCGGGCGCGCAAAAACATGCCGTCACCGCCGAGCGTCCCGCTCCAGCAGTCGATACCGGGAAATTTCCCATCAACAAGATTTGGTATCGAGATGCGTGTGACACTACCAAACTTGCCAAAGCCTGAACAGGTGATTCCGACTCGTTTTTTGACCGCGGATACAGAATCCACATCGAAGATCCGCAGGCAGCCTGGGGAAACCCGCCGCCCCTCCCCTTAGTGGGTATATCCCAGGAACAGCCACTATTCCTAGCGGGCCCACTCTCGTTCATCCCCTATTAAAGGGGAGTTAAGAGGGAACGGGCGCCCTCCAAAATGGCGACGGGCATGGGAGCGATCCCATGCCCGCCTGCTTACGCGCCCCCTTACTGGCCGGCGGCGGCGGAGAAGCCGTTGGCGCCGTCGAAGGTGTAGAGGTTGGAGCTCTGGACGAAGTCCAGGCCTTCCTTGGCGACGCGGGCCAGCAGCTCGGCCACCTGGCCGTGCTTCAGCTCATCGGCGCCGTCGGCCATGACGCGGCAGCGCCAATGGTCGGTGCAGAAGGTTTCCGGCGCGCCGTCCGGCCACACCTTCTGGCCGCGGTTGGACACCATCACCAGCTTCAGGCCGGCGGGGATCAGCGGCTGGAACAGCGCGGCCATGTCGTCGCCGGTGCCGCCCTTGCGCTCCAGGAACACGTCCACGCCCACCAGCTTCTTGGTCTGGGCCGGGGCGCCCTTAAGGGCGATGCCGCTGAAGCTGCTGGCGACGCCGGCCGGGTAGCTGGCGGGCACCAGGGTGGCCGGGCGATCGCCCAGGCGGTCGATCAGGTTGGCGGCGAAGTCACGGGTGCCGATGCGGGCCTTGCTGACGCCGCGCTTGAAAATGTCGACGGTGTGGATGCCGTCCTCGATCATCTTCAGCCAGGCGTTATGGATGCGCTCAGCCGCTTCCGACTGGCCGATGTGGACCAGCATCATGACCGAGGCCAGCAGCAGGCCCGAGGGGTTGGCGATACCCTTGCCGGCGATGGTGGGGGCGGAGCCGTGGATGGCCTCGAACATGGCGCACTGGTCACCGATGTTGGAGGAACCGGCCAGGCCGACCGAGCCGGTGATCTGGGCGGCGATGTCGGAGATGATGTCGCCGTACAGGTTCAGGGTGACGATGACGTCGAAGTGCTCCGGCGTGTCCGCCAGGCGGGCGGCGCCGATGTCGACGATCATGCTCTCCGCCTCGATGTCCGGATACTCGGCGGCGATCTCGTCGAAGACCCGATGGAACAGGCCATCGGAGATCTTCATGATGTTGTCCTTCACGAAGGCCGTCACCTTGCGGCGATGGTTGGCCCGCGCGTATTCGAAGGCGTAACGGATGATCTTTTCCGAACCGGGGCGGGAGATCAGCTTCACCGCCTGGGTCACGTCCTGCGTCTGGCGGTATTCGATGCCGGCATACAGGTCTTCCTCGTTCTCGCGCACGATGACCACGTCCATGGACGGGTGCTTGGTGGCGACGAAGGGGGAGTAGGAGACGCAGGGGCGGATATTGGCATACAGGCCCAGGGCGCCGCGGATGGTCACGTTCAGCGACTTGTAGCCGCCGCCCTGCGGGGTGGTGATCGGGGCCTTCAGGAACACCTTGGTGCGGCGGAGGCTTTCCCAGGCGCTGGGCTCCATGCCGTTCATGATGCCCCGGCGATAGACGCTCTCGCCGATCTGGATTTCCTCATACTCGAGGTTGGCGCCGCTGGCGGCCAACACCTCAAGGGTGGCGTCCATGATCTCGGGGCCGATACCGTCGCCGCGCGCGATGGTGATCTTGGTCGGAGAATTCATCTTCTCTTTCATCCTTGGCACTAGCACCTTTCCCCAACCATCGGGGGACATGGCGCGGTTTGGGGGGCGCGGTTTGGGGCACGGTCTGGGAAGGCCGCCCGCGTCCGGCTCAAAATCTTTGAGCCCGCGCGGACACTATGCCGGGACGCCCGGCGCGGCAACTGTGCTTTGGGCGTCCCTGCCCCCCTGCACTTGCGTGGGTGGGTGCCAAGAAACGTTAATAAATCAATGGCTAAGTTCCCGCATGCCCGCCTCCAGCCCCTGCAGGGTCAAAGGGTACATGCGGCCTTCCATCAAATTTTTAATTAGGCCGATGCTGGCGGTGTAGGGCCAGTACCCTTCGCTGACCGGGTTCAGCCAGATGGCGCGGCGGTAGACGTCCAGCAGCCGCCGCAGCCACACCTGCCCCGCCTCCTGGTTCCAGTGCTCCACCGCGCCGCCGGCGTGGGTGATCTCATAGGGGCTCATGCTGGCGTCGCCCACGAAGATCAGCTTGTAGTCCGCCGGGTAGGTGTGCAGAACGTCGACGGTCGACATCTGCTCCGTCCGCCGGCGGCGGTTATCCTTCCACACGCCCTCATAGACGCAATTGTGGAAGTAGAAATACTCCAGATGCTTGAATTCCCCCTTGGCGGCGGAGAACAGCTCCTCGCACAGGCGGATGTGGTCGTCCATGGAACCGCCCACGTCCAGGAACAGCAGCACCTTGACCGCGTTGTGCCGTTCGGGGCGCAGCTTCAGGTCCAGATGGCCGGCGTTGGCCGCCGTGGCGCGGATGGTGTCGGGCAGGTCCAGCACCTCGGCCGCCCCGGTACGGGCGAACTTGCGCAGGCGGCGTAGCGCCACCTTGATGTTGCGGGTGCCCAATTCCACCGTGTCGTCCAGGTTGCGGAACTCGCGCCGGTCCCAGACCTTCACGGCGCGGCGGTGGCGGCTGCCCTCCTGCCCGATGCGCACGCCCTCCGGATTGTAGCCATAGGCGCCGAAGGGCGAGGTACCGGCCGTCCCGATCCACTTGGACCCGCCCTGGTGGCGGCCGTGCTGCTCCTTCAGGCGCTGGGCCAGCGTCTCCATCAGCTTTTCCCAGCCGCCCAGTGCCTGGATCTGCGCCTTCTCCTCCTCCGTCAGGTGCCGCTCGGCCAGCTTGCGCAGCCAGTCTTCCGGCAACTCGCGCGCGGCGACATCGCCACCATCCCCGGCCACCGCCCCTTCCAGCCCTTTGAAGACCTGGCCGAAGACGACGTCGAAGCGGTCCAGGTTGCGCTCATCCTTCACCAGGATGGTGCGGGACAAATGGTAGAAGTCCTCCACGCTGTAGCCCGCGACATGCGCGGACATGGCCTCCATCAAGGCCAGATACTCCCGCAAGGTCACGGGAATTCGGGCCTGGCGCAGCTGGAAGAAGAAGGTGCTGAACATGGGGCCAGTCTACGCGACGGCGGGCCCGGGGGCCAGGGGGTGCGGGGCCAAGGGGGCGTGGGGCCAAGGGCGCGCGGGGCGGCTGCATTCCACCTGAATTTCCACGTAGGATTGGCGGCGCCCATACCGTATAGGTAGCATCCCTTCCCCGGCCTCGCGCTCCGGTCCCAGTTCGCCGTTGAAAAGTTCCCCGGCCCAAAGACTCCCCTGCCAAAAGCCCCCCGCCCAAGGTTATCCAGCATGAGATCGAAATGGCATAGGACAGGCGGGGCGGGGACCGTTGGATGGTAGCGGTCACGCGCCGAAAGGGCCGGGTGTCTGACGGCACGGCGGGCCTTCTTCTGTGTCTGGTCCTGGTCCTTTGCCTGGCATGCCCGGCACGGGCCGGCCACCTGACCATCGACATGATGGTGGGCAGCCGGGACAAGCACACCGCCTGGAGCGCCCTGCTCGACCGCTTCGCCGCCGCCAACCCGGACATCCAGATCACCCATCGCGAAGTGCCCATGGACCTCTACTGGCAGCGGGTTGGCGCCAGGGCCGGCGGGCCTGACGCGCCGGATGTCGCGTTCTGGGATTCGGGCAAGGCGTTGCGGGACGGCTATGTCCGGCGGATGGTGGCGCCCCTGCCCCCGGATCTGGCCCGGCTGGTGCGCGACCGGTTCAGCCCGCCGGCCGTCGATGCCGTCACCGTGGGCGCCAAGGTCGTGGCCGTGCCCCTGTCGACCTACCCCTGGGGCTTCTTTTACCGCAAATCCCTGTTCCAGCGTCTGAACCTGGCGCCGCCCCGCACCTGGGAAGAGTTGCTGGCCGTGGCGGCGCACCTGAAGGCTGCGGGGGTCACCCCCTTCGCCTATGGTGCGCAGGAGAACTGGCCGCTGTTCGCCTGGTTCGACTACCTGGACCTGCGTCTGAACGGGCTGGACTTCCATCGTCGCCTGCTGGCGGGCCAAATCCCCTTCACCGACCCGGCCGCGCACGCGGTGATGGCGCGATGGAGGCTGCTGCTGGACCGGGGATACTTCCACGTGCCCCAGCCCGGGGACAACTGGCGCGATACCCTGCCCTATTTCTATCACCAGCAGGTGGGCATGCTGTTGCTGGGCGGGTTCGCCGCCATGCACTTCTCGCCCCTGGTGCGCGATGACGTGGGCTTCATTCCCTTCCCCACGCTGACCCCCGGCATGCCCCGCTATGAGGACGCGCCGCAGGACGTGCTGGTGGTGGCCCCCCGGGCCGCCGCGCGGCCCGAGGTTCAGCGCTTCGTGCGCTTCCTGGCGGAGACGGCGGAACTGGACCGTTTCAACACCGATCTCGCCATGGTGTCACCGCTGCGCGATGGGCAGAGGGACACGGGCCCCGCACCGGCGGGCGCCGGCACCTTCTTCGAGAACGCGGGGCGGCAGGTGCTGGAGGATGCGGCCGGCTTCGCCGCCTACTTCGACCGCGACGCCACCGCGCCGCTGACCGCGGCGGCCGGCCGCATCTTCCGCCGCTTCATGGCCCCGCCGTACGACATCGACGCGGCCCTGGCGGAGCTGGAACACGCCAGGACGCAGGAGACCGGGGCGGTGCAGTTGGGCGGGCACTGAGGTTGCCAGGGGCGCCGCGATCTCGAGGCGGCACCGCCGGCACCCAGTCTGCAAGCCCCCCCTTGTCCTCAGCGCACGAGCACCTGCGCCGCCTCCTTGGTCTTGTCCATGGCGGCAGCCACCTGGCTGATGGCGGCGGAAATGGCCGTGACGTTGGTCGTCACCGTGGAGACGGCGCTGGAGGCGCTGTGCATGTTGGTGGACATGCTGCGCGTGACGGCGCTCTGTTCCTCCACGGCGGCGGCCGTGCCGGACACATGCTCACGCACGGTGGACACCGCCTCACGGATGGCGTTCAGGGCGCCCGCGACCTCGGCGGAGGTGGACTGTATCCCTTCGATTTCCCCCGAAATCTGCTCGGTGGCCTTGGCAGACTGGTTGGCCAGGTTCTTGACCTCGCTGGCCACGACGGCGAAGCCCTTGCCCGCCTCGCCGGCGCGGGCCGCCTCGATGGTGGCGTTCAGAGCCAGCAGGTTGATCTGGCCGGCGATGTTGTTGATCAGCCCGACGATGCCGTTCATGGCCTGGGCCGCCGCCGCCAGCCGGTCGGTGCTTTCACCCACCTGCACGGTGCGGTCGAACGCGCTGTCGGTGGCGGTGCGGGCGCGCGACATGCTCTGCGAGATCTCGGCGATGGAGGCCGCCAGCTCCTCGGCGCTGGCCGCCACCATCTGCACGCTGCTGGCCGTGGTGCCCGCCGCGACCCCGGCCGACGAGGCCTCGCGCGTCGACTGGCCGATCGCCCGTTCAATCTCGCCGAAGTTCTGGTCGATCAGGACCTTCAGGTTGTTCAGGAGGTTGACCTGCGCCGTCACGTCCACAGCGAATTTCACGACCTTGGTCACCTGGCCCTTTTCATCGAAGATCGGGTTGTAGGCACCCTCGATCCAGACGGCCTTGCCGGACTTGGAGACGCGCTTGAACTGCGCGGCCTTGAACTCGCCGCGTTTCAGCGATTCCCAGAACTGGCGGTACTCCGCCGTGGCGCCGTAGTCGCGATCGACGAACATCTGATGATGCTTGCCCACGACCTCCTCCAGGCGATACTCCATGACCGCCAGGAAATTGTCGTTGGCCTTGGTGATGATGCCGTCGGTGGTGAATTCGATGACGGCCTGCGACCGGCGGATGGCGGCGATCTGCCCGGCGTAATCCAGGTTCTCAAGCCGCTCCTTGGCGTCCGCCCATTCGACCACGAAGCCGATGCGCCGGCCGCCCTCATTCAGCGGCGTGACCAGCAGGTCGAACTGGTGGCTGGCGACCTTGATGGTGGCGGCGTGAGGCTTGGCCAGCTTGGCCAGCATGCCCCGCTGATGCGCCGGGTCCTTATGGAAGATGTCGATGTTGCTGCCCACCAGGCGGTCCACGTTGAGACGCGGCAATTCCTTGCGCAGGTCCTGCTCCACATCCCGAAGCAAGGCGACCACGGATGGATTGACGTAGACGATATTGAGATCCTCGTCCGCCACCATCACCTTGGCGCGAAGGGCGTCAATGGCCGCGATTTTACGATTGATGGCGCCGTTGTTTTTTGAAAATCCAAACATCTCTCTTCCCCGCTTTCCTGTTGTGCCGCTTTTTTTTCCAGCCCAAGAAGTCGGCATCGTGGCAGTGCATGCGCCGGGGCGGGCCGCGTTCATTCAGGAACGCCTCCCACCCCGGACCCTGGTCCTAAGTCATTCCCGCCTCACGCGGCGCGGATTTCGCGCAGGAAGGTGTCAACCTGCTGCTTGAGCAGTTCGCCGTTCTTGCTGAGATCGTTGGCCGCCGTGTGCACCTCCCCGGCTGCGCCCCCGGTCTCCTGCGCCGCGTCGCTGACGCGCGAGATGGTCTGGCTGACGTCGCTGGTCCCCTGGGCCGCCTGCTGGACGTTGCGCGTGATCTCATTGGTGGTGGCGGCCTGTTCCTCCACCGCCGAGGCGATGGTGGTGGCGGCCTGGTCGACCTGGTTGATGATCTCCACGATGCCCTGGATCGACTGGGCCGAGGTTTCCGTGGCCGCCTGCATGCCTGCGATCTGCGCCCGGATCTCCTCCGTGGCCTGGGCCGTCTGGGTGGCCAGGGACTTCACCTCGGACGCGACGATGGCGAAGCCCTTGCCGGCATCTCCGGCGCGGGCCGCCTCGATGGTGGCGTTCAGGGCCAGGAGATTGGTGCGGCTGGCGATGTCGTTGATCAGGGTCACCACCTCGCCGATGCGCTGGGCCGATTGCATCAGGCCCTGCACTTCCTCATTGGTCCGCCCGGCCTGGCCGACGGCGCTGGAAATCATCTGGCTGGACCGCGAGACCTGCAGGGTGATTTCCTGGATGGAGGCGGACAGTTCTTCCGTCGCCGCCGCCACCGTCTGCACATTCTGTGTCGCCTGCATGGAGGCGGCGGCAACGGTGCCCGCCTCACGCGCCACATGACCGGAAGAGGAATTCAGGGTCTGCGCCGTGGCCAGCAGTTCCGTGGCCTGGGCCGTCACGCCGTTGACGATGCCACCCACCCGGCTTTCGAAGGCGCCGGCCAGGTCCAGCATCGCCTGCCGGCGCTCTTTCTCCGCGCGCTGCTTCAGCGCCTCCTGCTCCGTCCGCAGCCGGTCCGCCTCCAGCATGTTGTCCTTGAAGACCGCGACGGCCCGGGCCATGCCGCCGACCTCGTCCTCGCGGTCACGGGCCGGTACCTCCACCCGAGTGTCGCCATCCGCCAAGCGCTGCATCACGGCGGTCATGCCGACGATGGGCGAGGCCACCGACCGGGTCAGGCCCCAGGCCATGACGACGGCGAGAAGGATGGACAGGCCGCTGCTGACCAGCGCGACGGTCATGGCCGTCGTAAGCGCGTCGGCCTGGATCGTCGCCCGCTGCGCCAGCAGGTCGCGCTCCACCTTGTCGATCTCCGCCACCTTGGCGCGGATGGGATCCATATGCACCTTGCCGATGCCGCTGGCCGCCAGCTTGCGCGCCTGCTCGATGGTTTCCGGCTTGGCCATCAGCCCGATTTCCGCGTCCGCCACCTCTTGCCGCCACGCTTGCTCCAGCCGGCGCAACTCATCCAGGCGCGCCTGCTGCGCGGCGTTGTCCGCGGTCAGGGACTTGACCTCCGCGAACGCCGCCTCGAACGCCACCTGACCCTTCTGATACGGCTCCAGGAACTTGGCGTCGGCACCGATCAGATAGCCGCGCAGGCCAGATTCCCGATCGACCATGGCCGCCATGACGTGGCCAAGCCGTTCCAGCACCTTGTAGGTATGGTCGGTCCACTGCGTCGTGTCGCGAATGGTGGATAGCGCCCGGTAGTTGATGCCCGAGGCGATCAAGGTGATGGCGACGATGATCGTGAAAGCGGCCGCCAGCTTCCGCCCGACCTTCATGCTGGATAGTAAGTTCATCGTTTCGAGCCTGAGGGGTTAATCCGAAGGCGGACAGGATTGCCTCTTAGGCATTAAGGAAACGCTAACGCACACAACGAAGCAAAGTGAATTTTGTATATTCGTAAGTATACATGGAAAAATTATAGCCCAAATCTCTAGCCTTTATTTATTCTCTCTCTCGCAATAACTGCATTATATATTTGTATTTCGGAAGTAAACGAAAATGAAACCGGTTGCACTCCGAGAGAATTCAAAATGCATCGGTGAGTAAATATATTGTATACAGGATAAATTATCGGAAAATGCACGGACCCCCTGCCTGCAGCCAGCCCGCGGCGTACCTCCAAGGATGTCAGGGGCTCTGCGTGGTCGCCTCAGGCCGCAACAGGCGGGCCATACGCACGGGCGAGGGTTCGGTGGGATCGCGATAGGCGCGGTGCAAGGCCGCCACTGGGCGATAGGCGCTGGCGGCCAGGCTCTGGCCGATGACGATCAGCCGGGCTACGGCAGCGGTCCGCATCCGATCCCTCTGCGCTGCCAGATCAGCGGGCAGGCCTGCCAGCAGGGCGCCGGCGTAGCGGGTGTAAAGCCCCAGATCCCGCCCCCCGCCCCGGCCATCGAAGGCCTGCAGTTCCAGGATCGTGCCGGGCGGGGTTTCAGCCCCAACTAGCGTTTCAGGGACAGGCACCGATTTGGGTGTCCACAGCGCCTGATACCCCGCCACGCAGGTGGCCGTGGGCACCGGCGTTGGATGCGCCGGCATCAGGCCCAGCATCCGGGCGAAGGAGGGAAGCCGGTCCACCACCGGGGCGGCGTTCACCGCGTCGGCGCACACCATCTCCAGCCCCAAACCGGCCCCGGCATAGGCGACCTGGGGCACCGCCGCCAATCCGCCCAGCAAGAACGCCACCATCCACCGCCGCATGACACCGGCAACCATGACCGGAATCCTTCGCTCACTGTTGAGATGTCAACAGTGATAGCGCAAACACATGGGACTGTGCTGTGATGAATGTTGCAGTGCACACATGTTGGTGCCGCCGTCTGCCCTCAGGAAGGCTGGAAGTCCACCATTTCCACATTCAACCGTGCCCAAGGCTGGGGAGATTTGCGTCAGAAGCAAACATCGCAGCGCAGCATGGCGCCCGGCCTCAATCCCGCTCCCGCCGCGCCAGAAAGGCCAGGCGCTCGAACAGATGCACGTCCTGCTCGTTCTTCAGCAGGGCGCCATGCAGCGGCGGGATGGATTTCTTCACGTCGCGCTGGCGCAGCACCGCCGGGTCGATGTCCTCGATCATCAGCAGCTTGATCCAGTCCAGCAGTTCGGAGGTGGAGGGCTTCTTCTTCAGGCCCGGCACCTCGCGCACCTCATAGAACAGGGTCAGGGCGTCGCGCAGCAGGTCTTGTTTGAGATTGGGGAAGTGCACATCGACGATGCGGGCCATGGTTTCCGCATCGGGGAAGCGGATGTAGTGAAAGAAGCAGCGGCGCAGGAAGGCGTCCGGCAGTTCCTTCTCGTTGTTCGACGTGATGATGACCACCGGCCGCTGCCGTGCCTTGATGGTCTGCCCCGTCTCGTAGACGAAGAATTCCATGCGGTCGAGTTCCTGCAGCAGGTCGTTGGGGAACTCGATGTCCGCCTTGTCGATCTCATCGATCAGCAGCACGGGGGCCACGTCGGCCTCGAACGCCTCCCACAGCTTGCCCTTGCGGATGTAGTTGGCGATGTCGTTGACGCGGGCGTCGCCCAACTGGCCATCGCGCAGGCGGCTGACGGCGTCGTACTCGTACAGGCCCTGCTGCGCCTTGGTGGTGGACTTCACATGCCATTGCAGCAGCGGCCGGCCCAGGGCGTTCGCCACCTCCTGCGCCAGCACGGTCTTGCCCGTGCCCGGCTCCCCCTTCACCAGCAGGGGGCGCTGCAAGGTGACGGCGGCGTTGACGGCGACCCGCAGGTCATCGGTGGCGACGTAATTCTCCGTCCCTTGGAATTTCATGGTCGTGTTCCCTCAGGCGCCGGGCGGGCGCATCCGCGCCCTTGGCTTGTCCTCACTTTTCAGTCCGCTACGCTACCCGAAAAGTTCCGGCGGACGCAGTCGCGTCCTACAGCGGCATGAGAAAATTCTCATACCGCTGCTTGAGGAGTAGCGATTAGCCGGCGAGCGCCGCTTCGACCGCCGCCACGGCGGCGTCGGCCTTGTCGGGCTCGCTGCCGCCGGCCTGGGCCATGTCGGGGCGGCCGCCGCCGCCCTTGCCGCCCACGGCCGCCGCCGCGAGCTTCACCAGATCGACGGCGTTGAAGCGGCCCGTCAGGTCGGCGGTCACGGCGGCCACCAGGGTCACCTTGCCTTCGCCCTTGGCCACCAGCAGGACGATGCCGCTGCCGATCTGGCCCTTGATCTCATCGGCCAGGGGCTTCAGGTCTTTGGCCTCGATGCCGTCCAGCACGCGGGCCGACAGCTTAACGCCGTTGATCACCTTTTCCGGCGTGGCGGCGGCACCGCCGCCCCCGCCCAGGGCCAGCTGGCGCTTCAGGTCGGCCACTTCCTTTTCCAGGCGGCGGCGCTCCTCCACCAGGGTGGCGACGCGGGCCGGCACCTCCGCGGCGGAAACCTTCAGGGCACCGGCGGCGGCCAGCAGGCGACCCTCCTGCCCTTCCAGGTACTCGAAGGCGCCCCGGCCGGTCAGCGCCTCGATACGGCGCACGCCGGCGGAGACGGCCCCCTCCGACACGATCTTGAACAGGCCGATGTCGCCGGTGCGGCGCACGTGGGTGCCGCCGCACAGTTCCACGGAGTACTGGCGGTTCTGGCCCTCGTCCTGGCCACCCATCGAAACCACGCGGACCTCGTCGCCGTACTTTTCGCCGAACAGGGCCATGGCGCCTTGCTCGATGGCCTCGGCCGGGGTCATCAGGCGGGTGACGACCTCGCTGTTGCCCAGGATGCGGGCGTTCACCGCCGCCTCGACCACGCGCACGTCGTCGTCCGACAGCGGCGTCGGCTGGCTGATGTCGAAGCGCAGGCGCTCCGCCGACACCAGCGAGCCCTTCTGCGTGACATGCTCGCCCAGGCGCTGGCGCAGGGCTTCGTGCAGCAGGTGGGTGGCGGAATGGTTGGCGCGGATGTCGCCCCGGCGGCGGCCGTTGACGCGCAACTCCACCAACTGGCCCGGGGCCAGGGTGCCGTGGGTGACGGTGCCGATGTGGGCGAAGACGGCGCCCAGCTTCTTCTGCGTGTCGCTGATGGCCACCTCGACGCCACCGGCGCCGAAAATGACGCCGCTATCGCCCACCTGGCCGCCGGACTCACCATAGAACGGCGTCTGGTTCACCAGGACAATGACGTCCTGGCCGGCGGTCGCCTTGTCCAGCTTGTTGCCCTGCCGGTCCAGCACCGCCGTGACCTTGCCCTCGGCGTTCTCGGTGTCATAGCCCAGGAACTCGGTGGCGCCCAGCTCATCCTTCAGCTCGAACCACACGCGCTCGGTCGCGGCCTCGCCGCTGCCGGCCCAGGCCTTGCGCGCCTCGGCCCGCTGGCGCTCCATGGCGGCGGTGAAGCCATCGACCTCGACCGTGCGGTTGCGGCCGCGCAGCACGTCCTGCGTCAGGTCCAGGGGGAAGCCGTAGGTGTCGTACAGCTTGAACGCCACCTCGCCGGGCAGAGGCTGGCCGGCGCCCAGCTTGTCCTCTTCCTCGTCCAGCAGCTTCAGGCCGCGATCCAGCGTCTGCTTGAACCGGGTTTCCTCCAGCCGCAGGGTTTCGGTAATCAGGGCCTGGGCGCGCTGCAACTCGGTATAGTGGCCGCCCATCTCGCGCACCAGCGCGGGGACCAGCTTGTGCATCACCGGATCGCGGGCGCCGATCATGTGGGCGTGGCGCATGGCGCGGCGCATGATGCGGCGCAGGACATAGCCGCGCCCCTCGTTCGCCGGCAGCACACCATCGGCGATCAGGAAGGAGGAGGCGCGCAGATGGTCGGCGATGACGCGGTGCGACACGGCGTGCGCGCCGGACGGATCGCTGTTGGTGGCATCGGCCGACGCCTCGATCAGCGCGCGCATCAGGTCGGTGTCGTAATTGTCGTGCACGCCCTGCAGCACCGCCGCCAGACGCTCCAGCCCCATGCCGGTGTCGATGGAGGGCCGGGGCAAGGACACCCGCTCCTCCTTCGTCACCTGCTCATACTGCATGAACACCAGGTTCCAGATTTCGATGAAGCGGTCGCCGTCCTGGTCCGGGCTGCCGGGCGGGCCGCCGGGGATGCCCTCGCCATGGTCGTAGAAAATCTCGGAGCACGGGCCGCAGGGACCGGTGTCACCCATGGCCCAGAAATTGTCGGCCGTGGGGATGCGGATGATGCGGTCGTCCGACAGGCCGGCCACCTTCTTCCACAGGCCGTGCGCCTCGTCATCGGTGTGGTAGACCGTGACCAGCAGCTTGTCCTTGGGCAGGGCGAAGGTCTTGGTGATCAGGTTCCAGGCCAGCTCGATGGCGTCGGCCTTGAAATAATCGCCGAAGGAGAAGTTGCCCAGCATCTCGAAGAAGGTGTGGTGCCGGGCGGTGTAGCCCACATTCTCCAGGTCGTTATGCTTGCCGCCGGCGCGCACGCACTTCTGCGAGGTGGTGGCCCGGGTGTAGGGGCGCACCTCGTTGCCGGTGAAGACGTTCTTGAACTGTACCATGCCGGCGTTGGTGAACATCAACGTCGGGTCGTTGCGCGGCACCAGCGGGCTGGACTCCACCTCCGTGTGGCCGTTCTTCACGAAGTAGTCCAGGAAAGCGGAGCGGATCTCGTTGGCGGTCTTCATCGGGCAACAGCCTTAAGCATGCGACGGAACACCCCGGGGCGCGAAACACCGGGACAGGGTTTGTAGCGTGTGGATACGGGGGCTGTCCATGGGATGGGGCGATGACATGCCCTGGGCGCGCGGCTTTTCACCGCTTTCCATTCCCGATGGGCCCCGCCGCCCCCTGTCAACTGGACAATCGACGGGCCGGTTGATCGATGGAACTGCGCAAAAGCCCGTCAGACCAACAGCAAGGTGTTGTTCGGCGTGGCGACGACCGTGGGCGCGGTGGGAACGGTGGGGGTGGTGCCGGCGGCCAGGGACTGGTCGGCGGCGTCCACCTGCTTGGCGGCGTCGGCGATGTCTTGGGCGCTGTGGTCGGGATCCTCTGGATCGCCGGGCTTGCGCTTGCGGTCCAGGACATTCCTGGCCTGGGCGTAGACGCTGCGCGCCTGGGCCATCAGGGTGCGGACGTTGCCCATGAACTCCATGCGTTCTTTCCGCGCCGCCAGGTCCGTTTCACCGTCAGGGACCTGGATGATGCCGGCCTTGTCGGTCTTGCCGTCATTGGCCGCAGCCTGGGCGTCGCCCGTCTGCAGGGTGGCATTGGCGCCGGCCGTGGTGGCAGCTTGAGTGGTGGCAGCCTGGGCAGCAGCGGCCTGGGTGGAAGTGGTCGGGGCCTGGCCGGTGCCGGCGGCGGTGGCCTGGATTTGGGCGGCGTCGCTGCCCACGCCGGCGATGTCGGTAGCGGCACCACCCGTGCTGGCCCCGCTGGTGCCCGAAGCGCCGGTGGCGGCGGAGGAGTCGCCGCCGGTGGCGCCGACCGAGGCGCCGTCCTTCACGGCGCCAGCATATTCCTGCGCGGCGGAGCCCAGGGACTTGGCCACGTCCGCCGCCTCGCGCGCGATGCGGGCGGCGGCCTGCTTGTCGCCCATGGCGGCGGCCAATTGCGCGCGCATGCGCAGGGCCTTCAGCTGGCGCTTGGCGTTGTCGACCTTATCCTGGGCGGCCTTCTTGTCGTTGTCGGCGGACTTCTGCTTCAACTGCTTGTCCAACTGGGTGGCGTCGGACTGCAGTTTGGTCAGCTTCTTCAGGGTCTTTTCATCGACGAAGGCGCCGATGGCCCCGGCGGTGTCACCCTTCTGCAGGGCGGCGGCAACCTTTTCAGCGGTGGTTTTGGGGGCGTTGGCGGTGGACGCGCCACCGAACAGCGACGTCTGCTGCGTCACCGAGGAAGCCAGGCTTTGCGCCTGGGAATAGCCGTATGCGCCTGTGGTCGAAACCATCATCCGCCCCCCATTTTGGGTCCCGTGATTTTCGCATTCATGCGATCGGTTCGGATGATACGCCTTTGATCTCAGTTCTGCAATTAAGCGGCCTTACACCTTTGGGGGTGGAGCGGGTAAAATGCGGACGGAGCGCGAGGAAGTGCCGCCATGACTGTGCACGAAGTCACCCCCGGGCCCGACACCTGGGCCCTGCTGCCCGGCGCCCAGTTCGCCGACGCCTTTCGCCTGACGCTGCCGTCCGGCGGGGCCGTCATCGATGCCCCGGCCGCGGCCCAGCGCATGATGGGCACCTCCCCCGCCTGGGTGCGGCGGCTGATGGCCCTGCGCAACGCCATCGTGGCGCCCCTGGGGCTGAAGGCGCCCCGGCCGCCGGCGGCGTCGGAGGCCTCGCGCGCCGGCCACATCGGCATCTTCCCCATCCTGAGCAGCGGGCCGGACCGGGTGGTGCTGGGCATGGCGGACAAGCACCTGGATTTCCGCGCCGTGGTCGATGTGCGCCAGGATGCCGGCGGCTGCCAAGTCACCGCCACCACGGTGGTGCGCACCCACAACTGGCTGGGCCGCGCCTACCTCACCCTGATCATGCCCTTCCACCGCCTGGTGGTACGCACCATGCTGGGCCAGGTGGCGGGGCCCTGAGCCTGTCCGCAGGCAAATGACCCAGACAAGGAAAAGGCGGACCGTCCCCGGCCCGCCTTTCCTTCATCCGCCTGTCCCGGAGGCGCCGATCACTCGGGGCTGTCGGCGTCGCCGTCGGCCTCGGGGGAGCCCACCATCATGGCACCAGCCACCAGGCCGGCGTTGGCGCGGACCTTTTCCTCGATGGCTTTGGCGATGGCCGGGTTGGTGCGCAGGAACTGCTTGGCGTTCTCGCGGCCCTGGCCGACGCGCTGGCCGTCATAGGAGAACCAGGCGCCCGACTTCTCCACCACGCCGGCCTGGATGCCCAGGTCGATCAGCTCGCCCACCTTGGACACGCCCTCGCCGTACATGATGTCGAACTCGACCACGCGGAACGGCGGGGCCAGCTTGTTCTTCACCACCTTCACGCGGGTCTGGTTGCCGACGACGTTGTCGCGGTCCTTGATGGCGCCGATGCGGCGGATATCCAGGCGGATGGAGGCGTAGAACTTCAGCGCGTTACCGCCGGTCGTCGTCTCCGGGTTGCCGAACATCACGCCGATCTTCAGGCGGATCTGGTTAATGAAGATGACCAGGCAGTTGGACTTGGAGATGGACGAGGTCAGCTTGCGCAGCGCCTGGCTCATCAGGCGGGCCTGCAGGCCGACGTGGCTGTCGCCCATCTCGCCTTCCAGTTCGGCGCGCGGCACCAGGGCCGCCACCGAGTCCACCACCAGCACGTCGATGGCACCGGAGCGCACCAGCGTGTCGGTGATCTCCAGGGCCTGTTCACCGGCGTCGGGCTGGGAGACCAGCAGGTCGTCCACGTTCACGCCCAGCTTGCGGGCGTAGGACGGGTCCAGCGCGTGCTCGGCATCGACGAAGGCGCAGGTGCCGCCGGCCTTCTGGGCCTCGGCGATGGCATGCAGCGCCAGCGTGGTCTTGCCCGAGCTTTCCGGCCCGTAGATCTCGATGATGCGGCCGCGCGGCAGGCCGCCGATGCCCAACGCAATGTCCAGGCCCAGGGAGCCGGTGGAGATGGCATCCACCTCCATCGACGCCTCCTTGGCGCCGAGCTTCATGATGGAGCCCTTGCCGAACGCGCGTTCGATCTGGCCGAGAGCGGCGTCGAGGGCCTTTTGCTTATCCATGGGTGTTTCTACCAGACGAAGTGGTGCCGACATCTTGCTGTCCCCCTCTTGTCGCATACGGCCAACGGGCGTTCAACGGCTGTGGTGAGGGAGAACGTACATGGTCTGTTCTGGTCTGGAAAGAGGGTTTGTTGATCTTTTGTTCTTTTTTGTTCTTGTTATGATGCCCTCTGGCGCCGGACACCGGCATCCGCCGGCTGGGCTTCCTCGCATTTCAGTCCACTACGTTCCCCGAAATGCTGCGGCGGCCCCGGTCGGGGCCTCGTCGCCGTGCTTCAATTCGCTTCCAGGTCAGAGGGTTAGCAAGCCCCCGGGACAGCCCCCCGGATTCGCCGCCTCACGCCCCCGTGCGCGGGGCGCCTTCCATCACTTCCTTCACCTTGGCCGCCAGCTGTTTCAGGCTGAAGGGCTTGGGCAGGAAGTCGACCACCGCACCGTCCTTCAGCGAATGGCGGAAGCGGTCTTCGGCATAGCCGGAGATGAAGATGACCTTCACGTCGGGGCGGAATCGGCGAACCTGCTCGATCATGGTGGGGCCGTCCATCTGGGGCATGACCACGTCGCTGACGATGAGGTCCACGTCCCCGCCCCGTTCCCCCTGCAGCAGGTCCAGCGCCTCTTCCCCGCTGCGGGCTTCCAGCACGGTGTAGCCCTTGTTGCGCAGGGCGCGGGCGCCGAAGACACGCACGGCGTCCTCATCCTCCACCAGCAGCACGGTGCCCATGCCGGTGAGGTCGGCGGCGGCCTTGTCCTTGGCCTCTTCCGCTGGCGCGGCCTGGGCCGCCTTCTCGTCCAGGCGCGGCAGGTGGATGGAGAATTTGGCCCCCTCCCCCGGCTTGCTCTCCACGAAGACGAAGCCGCCGGTCTGGCGCACGATGCCATAGACGGTGGACAGCCCCAGCCCCGTGCCCGACCCCACCTCCTTGGTGGAGAAGAAGGGCTCGAAGATGCGCTGCAGGTTCTCCGGCGGGATGCCGATGCCGGTATCGATCACCTCCACCACCACCCAGTCGCCGGGCGGCATCTCCTCCGTCTCATGGCGGACGGGCTCGGTCGTGTGCAGGTTGCCGGTGACGATGGTCAGCCGCCCGCCCTTGGGCATGGCGTCGCGGGCGTTGACAGCCAGGTTGATGATGACCTGTTCCAGCTGCCCCTGGTCCACCCGCACCAGGCCGGTGTCGCGGCCGTGCAGCATGCGCAGCTCGATGTTTTCGCCGATCAGGCGCCGCAGCAGGTTGGACAATTCCGCCAGAACGTCGGTGATGCTCAGCACCCGGGGCTGCAGCGTCTGCTGCCGGGAGAAGGCCAGCAGCTGGCGCACCAGATTGGCGGCACGGTTGGCGTTCTGCTTGATCTGCATGATGTCGCTGAACGACTGGTCGCCCGGCTTGTGCCGCAGCAGCAGCAGGTCGCAGAAGCCGATCATGGCCGTCAGCAGGTTGTTGAAGTCGTGCGCCACGCCGCCGGCCAGTTGGCCGATGGCCTGCATCTTCTGCGATTGGACGAACTGCGCCTCCAGGTTCTTCTGGGCGGTCATGTCCACCAGATGCAGGATAAGGCCGCGGTCACCGTCGCCCTCGCCGTCGAAGCGGCGGGAATAGACATGCACCACGGCGCCGGAGGTCCCGCGCAGCCGCGCCTCCACCGGCGTGCCCATGCCCCCGCCCATGCTCCCGCCGGCCCCCGCCGTCGGCCGGCCCTCCAGCACCTCGCCCAGGCGGGCCAGCAGGTTGGCGCGGTGTTCCGGCTGGAACAGGCTGGCGATGGGTTCGCCCTGCACGTCGCCCAGCCGCAGGTCGGCCATGGTGAGGAAGGTGGGGTTACACTCCGCCAGGCGGAATTCCCCATCCACAAAGGCGAAGCCAGTGGGCGCGAACTGGAAGAAGCGCTGGAAGCGCTGTTCCGCCCGGCGCAGTTCCTCCTCCCGCGCGGTTTCGCGGGTGAGGTCGCCCAGGAAGATCAGGCTGCCGCCGGACGACGACGCCACGTGCAGCACGCTGGCGCGCAAGGGGGCTGCGCGGGCCGCCGCCAGTTCCACCTCCGCCATGCCGGCCAGGCGCCCGGGAAACAGCTCCCCCAACGGCGGTGTCGCCAGCAGGTCGCGCAGGTGGCGGCTGCCATCCTCCAGCAGGTCGCGGGTATGGCCCAGCCAATCGGCCAACGTCAGGTTCACGCGCAGCAGGGTGCCGGCCCCATCCACCAGCATGACGCCCAGGGGCGCCAGATCCCACAGCTCACGCCAGGGGTGGCTGCCCGGCACGGGGATGGCGCCACCGCTGCGCACCCGCCATTCCGACACTCCGGCCTGGTCCGCGGCGACCAGGGGCCGCGCCACCACCAGCCGCGGCGCCGGCCTGCCCACACCGCCGGCGGGATGCCCCCCGCCACCCTGGCCCGACGTGTCATCGACGAAGACGACGAAGGCCTCGCCCTCCTCGCCCCGGCGCACCGCCTCCTCCAGGTCGTGCAGGCGCTGGCTGTCGGCCCCCTCCCGGCAATGGCGGGCCAGGATGTCGACCACCCGCCCACCCTCGACGGCATTGGCCAACGCGGCGAAGGCGCCGTTGGCGGCCAGCAGGCGCCCATCCGCCCCCGCCACGGCCAGGGCGTCGGGCACCGCCTCCACCACCGCGCGCAGCACGGCGGTGCGCGCCGCCACCTGTCGCAGCCACAGGACGCCCAGCAAAGCCATCAGCAAAAAGGCGCCGGCGGCGGCGATGGCCGCCAAGCTGGCGGTGCGGTCCGGCAATCCCCACCAGGACAGGGCGGCAGCCAGGAACAGCGCCGCCGCAAGCAGCGGCACCCCGGCCACCAGCGCCAGGCCCGCCCGCGCCGCCCCGCCAGCCAGGTTTTCCGGCGGCGTCGCGGACGGGGCGGAGGACGGGCGGGAGGGGGAAACGGCCACCGGCAGGCACCTCGGGATCGGGGGCCCCGATCCTACCAGCACCGGCCGCGCGGGACGAGATGCCAAGAACGAAATAAAACGGAGGCGGGGCACCCTTCCGGCAGAGCGCTTTAGGTCAGCGCTTGGGAAATGTCTTCTTCTTCAACTTGAAGACATAGGAAATGACCTGCGCCACGGCCTTGTAATGCTCGGCCGGGATTTCGTCGTCCACCTCGGCGGTGGCGTACAGGGCGCGGGCCAGCGGCGGGTTGGGCACCAGGGGGATGCCGTGCTCCTCCGCCAGCTCACGGATGCGGGCGGCGATGAAGTCCACGCCCTTGGCCACCACCATGGGTGCCGTCATGGTCAGCGGGTCGTACTTCAGCGCGATGGCGTAGTGGGTGGGGTTGGTCACCACCACGTCGGCCTTGGGCACGTTCTCCATCATGCGGCTGCGGGCGCGCTGGATGCGCAGGGCGCGGATCTTGCCCTTGATCAGCGGGTCGCCTTCCGTCTGCTTATGCTCGTCCTTCACTTCCTGCTTGGTCATGCGCATGTCGCGCATGAACTTCCAGCGCTGGTACCACCAGTCGGCGCCGGCCAGCAGGCCCAGGGCGATCAGCACGCGGAAGATCAGGCCCACCGCCTGGCTCTTGGTCTCATTCACCAGGCCCATCAGCGGAAGGCCGATGAAATGATCCACGGCGTGGCCCAGGGGGATGAGGCCCGGCAGCACGATGACCGACACCACCGTCAGCTTGATGACGGACTTGGCGAACTCGATCAGGTTGCTGACCTTGAACTTGTTCAGCAGGTTGGTGACGGGATTGAAGCGGTTGAGGTCGAAGCTCAGCACCCGCTCGGTGCTGAAGACGAAACCCACCTGCAGGACGGAGCCGAGGAAGGCCGCGATCACCAGCAGGGCGAAGGGCACGGACATGGCGACGGCCACCTGGCCCAGCAACTCGGTCAACAAATGGCCCAGCCCACCCCTGTCCACCGGCATGGTCTCCGGCCGTTCTATGAAGGGAACCAGCACGCTATGGATGCGCCCGAACGTCCAGGGCAGCACGGCCACCACCAGCACCAGGATGGCGCCCAGCATGAAGAGGTGCGGCACCTCTTGCGACTTGGGGATGTTGCCCTTCCCCCGGGCCTCGGACAGCCGTTTGCCTGTCGGCTCTTCCGTTTTGGAATCTGGATCCTGGTCTTCCGACATGGGCCCCTTCCCCCTACGACGACAGGAAGGGCATCATCTGCCCCTGGAAGGCGCGCAGCCAATAGACCATCAGCCCCGACAGGCTGCCGCCCAGCAGCAGCAGGCCCAGGGCGATCTGCAGCGGCTGGGTCACGAAGAAAACCTGGATGGACGGCACCAGCCGGGCCACCAGGCCCATGCCCAGGAAGAACAGCAGGCCGATGACGACGAAGGGCGCCGACATCTGCAGGCCGATCATGAAGCTTTCCGAGAAGATGCGCGTCAGATGCTCGGTGAAGTCGCCCAGCGGCATGGCCCCGCCGGGCGGGAACAGGCCATAGCTGCGCACCGCCGCCAGGATCAGCATGTGGTGCATGTCGGTGGCGAACAGCAGCAGGATGCCCAGGATGCCCAGGATGGAGTTCACCACCGTCGTCTGCTGGGACATGGCGGGGTTGAAGGCCTGGGCGGAGCTGAGGCCGACGTGGTTGGCGATCAGGCTGCCCGCCGTTTCCAAGGCCCCCATCATGGTGCGGGCGATGGTGCCGATGAAGATGCCGATCAAGGCCTCGCCGATGATCAGCACGGCCATGTCGGCGGGCTGCGCCGGCTCCGGCGGCAGGGTGCCGCCCACGGCCGGCGTCACCGCCAGGGCGACCATCACGCCGAACAGCAGGCGGATGCGGGTGGAGACGAAGGTTTCACCCACGGTGGGCATGATCAGGAAGGCCGCGCCCAGCCGCACGAACACCATCAGATAGGCGTAGAACTGGCTGACGAGGAAGGTCTGCAACATCACTCGCTGCCCGTTCCGACCCCGACGATCTTGTCCATGATGCCTTCGGTGAAGGTCACCATGTGGTGCATCATGAAGGGGGCCAGGAACACCAGGGCCACGAACATGGCGATGATCTTGGGCACGAAGGTCAGCGTCTGTTCCTGGATCTGGGTCAGCGCCTGGAACAGCGAGACGGCCAGGCCCACCACCATGGACACGGCCATGATCGGCCCGCTGACGATGATGACCGTCAGCAGCGACTGGCGCACGATCTCGATGATTTCCTGTTCGTTCATGCGCGGGTCCACAGACGCGAAGAGGGGCGCGAAAGGGGCGGCGGACGCCCCGTCGGGGCCAGCTTGCCCCAGAACCACCCGCCCCACAAATGTGAAACAAGGCCAGCCCGGAGGGTGCTCCTCCGGCACTGGCGTCACATCGGCATGCGCATGATTTCCTGGTAGGCGGAGATGACCTTGTCGCGCACGGCCGTCACCGCCTGCAGCGTCACCTCGGCGTTGCTGACGGCGTTCACCACGTCGGTCAGGTCGGCCTTGCCCACCACACCGGCGGCGGTCATGCGCTCGCCCTGGTGCATGGTGTCGATGGCGTCCACCGCCGCCTGCTTCATCAGCTCGCCAAAGCTGGGGCCGCTGGCGGGGGCCGCCACGCCGGGCCCGGCGCCCTGGCGGGCCGTGTTGGCGTAGGCCGCGATCGCGTTCGGAATGGGAATGGCCATCTTGTTCACTCAGCTCCGGTTCGCGGCTCAGTTGCGCAGCAGGTCGATGGTCTTGGTCAGCATGGTGCGGGTGGCGTCGATGACGCCCAGGTTGGCCTCATACGACCGCTGGGCCTCGCGCATGTCCATCGATTCCACCAGGCCGTTGACGTTGGGCATCAGCACATAGCCCTCGCTGTCGGCGCTGGGGTGGCCGGGATCGAACTTGCGCTGGAAGTCGCCGCGATCGACGTCGATCTTCTTCACCTTGACGGTGTCGATGCCCAGCGCCTTGTCCAGGCTGTTGGCGAACAGCACCACCTTGCGGCGGTAAGGCAGGTCGCCCGGGCTGGCGGCCGTGCTGTCGGTGTTGGCCAGGTTCTCCGCGATGACGCGCAGGCGGGTGCCCTGCGCCTTCATGCCGGCGGTGGACAAGTTCAGCGCGTTCATCAAATCCATCGGAACCCTCGTCCCCAACCCTTGAAGCCTAAAATACGCTGCGAACCATCAAGAACACGTTAACCAGAACCGCTCAGCTGGACCCCTTGCCCAGGGCCATCTTCAGCATGCCGATCTGCTTGCGGTAGAGGTTGGTCAGCGCCTGGAAGTCGATGGCGTTCTGACCAATCTTGGTCATCTGGTCCTCCAGCACCACGGCGTTGCCGGTGGGCGAGGTCTCATAGGCCGTGCGTTCCTTGGCGGAGCGGAAGCCGCCCGCCCCCGTGCTGCTGGCCGACAGGTGGGCCGGATCGGTCGACACCAGGTCCAGATGCCCGGCCTCGCGCAATTGGTGCTTGAAATCGAAAGGCACCAGGTCCTGCGCCTGGTAGTTCGGCGTGTCGGAATTGGAGACGTTCTGCGCCAGGACCTCCTGGCGCTGGTTGTCCCAGGCCATCTTGTCCGACATCAGCTTGAAGATACCCAGCCTGTTCAGGTCCATGATCCGTACTCACCTACCCATAAGGGTCAAACCGGGGGTCACCGTCCCCAAAAGCGCCAAACGCCAGGCCCAGGCACCTCTATCGCGATAGATGGGTCATATGCAATCTGCAAGCCATTGCCTAGAGAATCGCTCTAAACCAAATGGGATTCCAGCATTTTTTGCCGGCCTCCACGTCCTGGGTCCGGACACCGGCATGGCGTCCCCCCGCATTTTCCAATGACGGTAGCGTTTCGGGCCCATCGGCGACGCCCTTTCAGGCGGCTGCCCATTTGCGTCCGGGGGCGGCGGGATATACCCTGGCCCCGTCCCGGCATGTGCCGACCAGGCCCCATATGGCCGGCCGGGGCCGCTTTTCAATTCAACGAAGGACTCATCCCCCTTTGCCCTCCGGCCCCACGCCCCCAGCCCCCGAGGACGACAGCGACAAGCCCCGCCGCCAGGTGGCGGTGGCCTTGCAGCACATGGCCGAGGGCCTGCCGCGCATCGTCGCCACCGGCCAGGGCGCCGTGGCCGAGCAGATCCTGGAACTGGCCTTCGCCAACGGCGTGAAGGTGCGGCAGGATGCGGACCTGGCGGAAATCCTGTCGGTCATCGACATCGACAGCGAAATTCCCATCGAGGCGCTGGCGGCGGTGGCGGAAATCCTGGCCCACGTCTACCGTGCCAACGGCCGCCTCAGCAGCGGCGTCCCGCTGGATGCAACCTCCCCCGGAACCGTCCAGCCCCCCAACCCTTATGGCCAGGCCCCCGGTCCGGGGCCCGGCACCACGTCCGGAACACCGCCGATCAGATGACCCCGCCCCTTTCCCCCGAAGCGGATGCCTTGGCCACGGCCATGGACGACCTGCTGGCCATCCTGAACCGCACCGCCGACCTTGTCGCGGCCGGCGACGCGGTGGAATTTGCCGGTCTGGAGGATGAAGCCACTGCATTATGCAATGCAGTTGTCCAATTGCCGCCGCAGGAAGCGCGATCCTTCCTGCCGCGACTGGAGGGCGTGCTGGCAGCCCTGGAGCGGCTGGAAGCGGTGGTGAAGAAGGCCAATGAGCTGACACAGGGCAAGGCTACGGTAGGCCGGGCGGCCGCCGCCTACCGCCGGGCCGAAGATCCGGATGTCGGCTGACCCCATGGCCACGTCCGCCGCCTATTACGTCTACGCCGCCCTGATGCTGGGCCTGGTGCTGGGCTTCATCCTGGTTGCCGGCTGGCTGGTGCGCCGCTTCGGCGGCGGCGCCCTGATGCGCCTGCCCGGCCGGGCCCAGCGCCGCCTGGGCGTGGTGGAGGCCATGGCCCTGGACCCGCGCCGCCGCCTGGTGCTGATCCGGCGCGACGGGGTAGAGCATCTGCTGCTGCTGGGCGGCACCCAGGATCTGCACCTGGAGGGCCCCATACCGCCGGGCGGTACCTCCACCTTCGAGACCGTTCTGAACGAGGCCGCCGCCCCGCCGGCGCCCGCCCCGGGGCCTGTACCATGAGCACCACCCCCAGCCGCCCCTCCCGCCTGTTCCGCTGGGGCGTGCCCGTCCTGGCCATCCTGCTGACGGTGGCGGCCTCGCTGCTGGCCGGCACCGCCTATGCGCAAAGCCTGAACCTGGACCTGGGCTCGCAAGGGGGCAGTTCCACCAGCCGCATCATCCAGCTGGTGGTGCTGATCAGCGTGCTGTCGGTGGCGCCCAGCATCCTGGTGATGATGACCAGCTTCGTGCGCATCATCATCGTGCTGGGCTTCCTGCGCTCCGCCATGGGCACGCAGCAGGTGCCGCCCAACCAGGTGATGCTGAGCCTGGCCCTGTTCCTCACCTTCTTCATCATGGCGCCCACCTTCCAGGCGTCCTACGACGCGGGCATCAAGCCCATGATCGATGAACAGGTGGATGAGCTGACGGGCCTGAAGAACGCCGTCGTACCCTTCCAGGACTTCATGCTGAAGCACACGCGGGAACGCGACCTACAGCTGTTCACCGACATTGCCAAGATCGACAAAGTGACGGCAGCCAAGGATCTGCCCATCCAGGTGGTCATCCCCGCCTTCATGCTGTCCGAGCTCAAGCGCTCCTTCGAGATCGGCTTCCTGGTGTTCGTGCCCTTCCTGGTCATCGACATGGTGGTGTCGTCGGTGCTGCAGTCCATGGGCATGATGATGCTGCCCCCGGCCATGATCTCCCTGCCGTTCAAGATCATCTTCTTCGTGCTGGTGGACGGCTGGTACCTGATCGTCGGCAGCCTGGTGAAAAGCTTCGGGTAGCGCCGCCCCTCGGCGCCGGCGCAACGAAGTGTGGGGCGCTTTGCCGCTGTTCAGCAGGCTCTTCCCATCTAGATTCGTAGAAGGCGTTAGGATCAACGCCTTGCCCCACACGCCACACGACCTGAGTGAGGAAAATGAAGAAGGTTCTGACCAGCGGTCTGCTGTCCCTGTTTGCCGTCACCGCCATCACCGGGTTGGGGGCCGGCCAGGCGGCCGCCCAGGCCGGCCCGCAGTGCCCCAAGACCCTGCCGGTGACCGAGACGGTCAAGGACGTGCCGGCCGGCTTCAAGGCCTACCAGGACGGCAACCCGCCCAAGGCGCCGGATGGCAGCGCCCTGCCCCTGCCGCTGGCGGCCATCCTGTTCTGGAACGGCGAACCCGGCGGCCAGCCGCCCCTGCCCCCGGCCAGCCAGTCGCGCACGGCCCTGACCTGGAATTTCACGCCGGCCCAGGCCCAGAACCTGTGGATGGCCTGCGCCTATGACGCCACCGCCATCATGATCGCGTCCAAGATGCCGGCCAGTGTCCACACCTGCACCGTGACCCTGTCGCCCGACGGCAACATGGCCGCCGGCCTGAACTGCCAGTAAGCGAAGGTCAGGGGTCGGCCCCGCGCCGGCCCCTGCCTCCATTTCCAGCGCTCAAACATCCAACATCCCAAAAGGCATAAAAGCGCCAAGGGCGGACCGCCCTTAAGTGGAATGGAGATTGCGGGACGCCCCTTTATTTCAAGGCGAAGAATATGCACCACCATGCATGGAAATCGCCGTCATGCCTTACGTCTATAATGACGTGCTGTCGCTTCTGACACACCCGCCGATGCCAAACGTCGGCACAGGGCAATGTGTCGCGTTGATTGAGACCTACACGTCAGTGCCGAAACCGGCGTCCCTCTTTTGGAAAGAAGGTGCAGCCGTCCGGGGCAATACTTCCCTGAAGATGGGAACGGCCATAGCCACCTTCGTGAATGGGAAATACCCCAGTCACAGCCATGGCAACCATGCTGCCTTCTACATCAGTCAGGACTCAACTGGCATCTGGGTAGTGGACCAATACTCCACCAGTCTCGGCATCCACAAACGCCATCTCTCCTTCAAAGGAAAGAATGACGATGGCACTTATAAGAATCCGAGCAACAACGGTGACGCCTTTTCGGTGATCGAGTGAGAAAGATGAAAACCTTCCTTATTCTCGGCGCACTCATGCTCCCCATTGGAATGGCGTCAGCGGCGGAGACAGTTCCGCAGTGTCCCAAGACATTCGCGGTGACGGAGACACCAGCGTCGGTGCCGGCCGGCTTCACCGCCTACTCTGATGGCAATCCACCAACCGCTTTGAGTTCCCAACCGTTGGCCCGTCCGCTGATCACCGTTCGCTTCTCAGAGGGCCCGCCCTCGGAGCAAGCGATCCTGGCCCCGGATGCGACGACCAAGACGACCGCGAGTTGGACGTTCGAACCGGCGTCCGGCAAGGACATCTGGATGTCCTGTGCCTACGTCGCCACCGACATCATCATCGTGACCAAGCTGCCACGTTCAATAAAGAGTTGCCGCCTGACACTGGATAAGGGCGGCACACTCGTGCAAAGCGTCAACTGCCATTAAGGCTCTATTCAGCGCCGCTGGCCTTCCGGCGCGGGCGGGGTGGCGGCGGCGCTGGAGGCCGCGGGCGGTTCGCCCGCCGGCTTGGCTGATTCCGGTGGCGCCGTGGCGCTGGGTGCGGCCTCACCCCCGGTTGCCGACGCTTCGCCCGGCACGGCCGCCCCCTGGGTCTGGCGGGTGCGGTAGCTGTCCAGGAAGCTCTTGAACAGGTCGATTTCCTTGACCTGGTTCTGGATGGTGGCGGCGTCCAGCAGGCCGTTGGCCTCGGTCGGGCGGGTCATCACCTGGAACATGTTGGAATCCGGCCCCTTGTCCATCGACGGGCCGAAATCGGTGCGCAGCTTTTGCAGGCCCGGCAGATCTTGGGCCAGCGACAGGGCCACGGCCCGGTTCACCACCAGGCGCGAAATGGTGGGGTCGATGGGCTGGCCGGCGGCCGGCGGCGGGCCGATGACGTCGGCCAGGGCCTGGGCCGCCAGCGGCCACTGCTTAGCGTGCCAGGCGATGTCGATGCGCATCAGGTTGGCGGGGCGGGAATTGTCCTGCTTCAGCAGGGCCACGGCCTCCGGCCCCTTGTCGGTGCGCGACAGGGCGCGGGCGCGCAGCAACCGGCGTTCC
Organism: Nitrospirillum amazonense; assembly: GCF_029594735.1. Lineage (NCBI taxonomy): Bacteria > Pseudomonadati > Pseudomonadota > Alphaproteobacteria > Rhodospirillales > Azospirillaceae > Nitrospirillum > Nitrospirillum amazonense. The sequence continues at coordinate 1,404,255 of NZ_JARPAF010000002.1, read as the reverse complement.
GCCGCCATGGTGTCGGGAATGCCCGGCACCTCCGACTGGTCCAGGGCCGCCAGCGCCTTGTCCGGCTGGTTGTTCAGCAGGCGGATGGCCGCCTCGCGCGTGCCCACCTGGGCCTTCTGCTCCCCCTGCAGGCGGTACTGCACCTGGCGGTCCAGCAGCTCGGCCGCACGGTCCAGCAGGTCAACGTCGACCAGCCGTTCCGCCAGCACGCGGATGACCGTGTCGCCGTCGGGGCCCGGGGGCGTCAGTTCCTTGTACTGCTCATACAGCGACAGCGCTTCCAAGGGCGGCATCTTGTCGGCACCGTTGCGTACGAACAGGCCGGTGAAGGTGTCCGTCATTTGCTTGGTGATCAGCGGCGCCTCGGGGCTGTTGGGGAACAGGGTGATGGCGCGCTTCATGGTGTCGAAGGCTTGGGGGAAGTTGCCGGCCTTGATATGCAGGTCGGCCAGGCGGCGCAGGATGTGCAGTTCCAGGTCGTCGCCCGTCCAGGCGAAGCGCATCTTCTCCATCTGCTCCGCCGCCTTGGCGGGGGTCAGCTTGCCGGCGGCCAGTTCCTCGTCCACCAGGGCCATGCGGGCCTTGGTGCGATAGAGGCGGTCCGTCCCCTCCGTCGCCGCGCGGTAGGAGTCGATGGCCTTCTCATGGTCGCCCGCCAGGCGCGCCGCCTCGCCGCGCAGATAGTTGATGGCGGTCTCGGCCGGCCCCTTGTTGGCGCCGCGCTTCACCAGCCGGTCCAGCAGGGTGTTGGCCGTGTCCACGTCGCCCTTGGCCAGCGCCGCCTCGGTCGCGGCCAGGCTGAAGCGGGTGTTAAACGGCTCCGGATAGGTCCGCAGCAATTCCCGGCGACTCTGGAACAGGCGATAGGCGGTGTCATCGTCCCCGGTGGTGTGGGCGGCATAGGCGCGCCACAGGGCCACGTCCGGTTCATTCTGCAGGGCCGGGGCCGTCAGGTCGTCCAGGCCGCCCTTGGCATCGCCGGTCAGGATGCGGGCGGTGCCGCGCACGGCCGCGAACTCCGCCCGCTTCTCCAAATCCGGCTGGTCCTTGCGCGCCATCTCCAGCAGGCCTAGCGCTTCCTGACCGAAGCCGTTGCCGGCGTAGAAGCGGGCCAGATCCAGGCGCAGCTTGGGCCGATCGTCCGGCGGGGCCTTGACGATCTCGTTCATCACGTGCTCGCGTCCGGCCACGAAGCCGTTGGGGTCCACCTTGGCCCAGCGCTGGAAGTCGAAGAAGCGGTCGGGCTCCACCACCGGCGGCGGCGGTGCGGCGGTGGCGACGTCGGTGGACGGCGACAAGCGCAGGCCGCCCGGCACCGTCAGCTCAACCCCTTCCTTGGCCGGCTGCACCAGCAGGCGTTCATCGATGGGCCGGACCACCACCCCCTGGGCTGTGGGCAGGAACTGCGCCTCGGCATAGCGCAGCGTCACCGGCATCAACTGCGGCGCCGGGCTCATGGGGATGACCTTCAGCGTATCGCCCACCACCGGGTCGGAGAAGGTGAAGACCTTCACCGGCTTGGGCGTCTTCACCACCAGGCGGGGGCCCAACGCGAAGTCGGGGTCCGTCACCACCGGCACGCCCGCCGGCGCGCCGTCCGCCGGCGCGGTCGGGGCGTGGTCAAAAGTGATGCGATAGCCGGTGGCGCCCTCCCCAGTCACCTTGGGCTCCAGCACGGCTGGCGCCGGCAGGCGGAAGCCGGTGCCGCCAGTGAAGGCCACCGGCTCCACCTGGCCCAGCACGGCCGGTTGGTTGGCGGGTTGCGTCGGCGCGGTGGTCGGCGGCACCGCGCGGTCGAACAGCACGTACAGCCAGCCGGCCCGCGCGAACACAGCCACCGCCGAGGGCTGGCCGGGATCGAATACCAGGGTGGGCGGTGGTGCCGGCGGTGCGTCGGCGCCCGGCTGGGCGGCCGCCGCTTCGGAAGCCGGCGCCCCCTCGGGCGCCGAGGCGCCCGGTGGATGCGCCGCCACCGGGGGAGCGCCATGCTCACCAGCCGGCGCAGGCTTGGCCTCGGGTGTCTTGGCCTCTGGTGCTTTGGCAGGCGGGGCCGCCTGCGCCACGGCCTTGGCGGCAGCCTCTTTCGCGGCGGCATCTTTGGCCGCCTGCTGCTGGATCAGGTACAGCGGCTGGCCTTCCTTGACCGCGCGCGGATCGGCCGGGGGTGCTGCCACCGAGGGCGGGGCGCCACTGGCCGGGACACTGGGCGGCCCGGCGGACGGCAGGGCGGCAGCCTGGCTGGGCGCCGCCACCGGCGTCTTGGCGGCGGGGGCCGCCCTCTCCGCCGAGGGGCCCGAGGCGCCAATGCTGGTGGTCGTGCTGGCAGGGGCCGGCGGGGCGCCGGGCTTGCCGTCGCCCACGTCGATGACGACCTTGTCGCCGGAGCGGGACTGTTCGACCGTCGCGTTGGCGGGGATGGTCAGGGCGACGGTCAGGCCGGAACCGCCCGCCACCGCTTCCACCCCCGAGATGCGGGGAGAGCGGGCCTTGCGGGCGGCGCCCAGGTCGGCCTTGGCCGGCCTGTCGAAATGAATCAGCAGCTTGGCACCGTCGCGCTCCAGCGTCGACTTGACCGGTCCCGCCCAGTCGAACACCAGGCGGCTGCGGCCGGGATGTTCACCGGCACGCACCGTCACCGTGGGCAGGGCGGCGCCCGCCTCCGCCGGTTGCGCGGCCGCAGGCTGGGTGGCGGTGGGCTGGGTGGCAGCGGGCTGGATCGCGGTGGGCGGCGACTCCCTGGTCTCCTGGCCGGCGGCCAGGGCGGGGGTCGCCGCCAGCGCCAGGGCGGCGACCATCAGCAGGGAGCGGAAAAGCGGGGCGTAAGCGGTCATGACGGGGGCTTGCCGTCCCGGGCGGCGTATTCACGGATGACGATGTCGATGCGGCGGTCGGCCGTGGCCCGGTCGGCGTCGGTAGCAGCACCCGGGGCAGCCGGACCGGCGCCGCCGGCCTGGCCGCGCACGGTGATGGGTTCGGCATAGCCCGCGCGGGCCAGCGCCAGGGCGATGGTGCGGCCACGCGCCAGCGACAGTTCCCAGGTGGATGGGTAGGCGGCGTTGGCGATGGCGCCGGGCGCGTTGGAGCCGGGACCAATGGAGTTGAGGTCGGTATGGCCCACGACCTCAACCGCGTTGGCGACGTTGCTGACCACCCCGCCCAGCGCGAACAGGATGGCCGACCCGGCGGAGGACAGGGTGGTGGCCCCGGGGGCGAACAGCGCCTCCTCCGGCAGGGCGGCCACCAGACGGTCGCCCGCATGGATGACGCGGACGGCCGCCAAGGCCGGGTCGCTGGACAGCTGGCGTTCCATCACCCGGGCCAGATAGCCCAGGTCGGTGGCCTTGCCCCGGTCCAGGTTGCCGTTGCCGTGCTGCTCGGCAGGGGAACCGCCGAAGATGGCCTGCAGCACCTGGTCCCGCCGCGCGTCCGGGGCCGTCATGCCGTACAGCATGACGAAGAACGACAGCATCAGGCAGACGAAATCGGTGAAGGAAATCAGCCAGATGCGCTTGGGCGCCTGGATCTTGGGCGCCAGGGACGGCAGGAAGCCCGGGATGGGCGGCGGCAGGGCATCGGGCTCGCTCATGGCCGCGTCTCCGCCGCCGGCGTCACCGGAACCGCCGGCAGGCCGGCACGCGGCAGCCGGGCGCGGAACAGGAAGCGCACCGTGTCCGCCCTGCCCTTCTCCACCCCCACGGTCATGGCGCGCGGGGCCACGCCGGCCGCGGCCAGGGTGCGGGCCATGGCGCCGGCCTGGAACACGGGCAGGCTGGCGCCGGGATTGCCGCCGTCGCCCACCAGGAACTCCAGGTCGATCTCCAGCCCCGTCTCCTCATCCGGGCGCACGGCCTCGGCCATCTGGTGCCACACGCCCTCGCGGCCGGGCAGGACGGTGACGATGGTGCCGCCCCCCTCCGCCGCCGCCGTGGCGAACAGGCTGGATGTGGGCATGGTCGCGGCCAGGGTGCCGCCCTTGCCGCTCTGGTCGATGACGGCGTCGGGCATCACGGCCACCAGGCGGCGGCCCACGGCGCCCAGGCGCTCATCCGCGCGGGCCAGGGCGGCCTGCGCCGCCGGCCCCTGGGTGAGGGTGACGCCGAACGCGTCCTGCACGGCCTGCATAACGGCGTCGAACTTCCGGTTCTCGAAGGTGGACAGCGAGGTCAGCAGGATGAAGAACGCCAGCAGCAGGAAGAATACCGACAGGTAGAGGACGAAGACCCCGCCCTCCTCCTGGGCGATCTTCCGTCCCCCCGACACCAGCCCCGCCATGGGCCGGTTCCTGGACGCCCCAACCGTCATAGCCGTCGCCTTTGGGCCCATCCCCTCTGAAGACTCAGTCGAAGCTCGCCAGCAGGCGATCGATCTCATCCTGGTCGATGGCCCGGCCGGGCAGCTGGGGCCCATGCAGCAGGAAGTCATCGTCGGATGCGCCGCCGGCCGGCGTGTCGGCGGCGGGCGGACCGTCGGGGTGGCGGCGCTGCACGTCCTCGCCGAAGGCCACCAGCATGGCCTCCACCTTGGCCTCGATATGCTTCAGCGCCTTCACCACCTTGGTGATGCGCTGGCCGGTGATGTCCTGGAAGTTGCAGGCCTCATAGATGCCGGTGGTGATGTCCATCATCTTGGACGACACCTCCGGCGTCACATCGCCGGCCATGCCCATCAGCTGGTCGCAGGCGTCCATGATGCGGTTGGTGGCATCCTCCGTGGCGCCCACCACGGCGTCCAGCTCATCCGTGGCGCGGGGAATGTGTTCGGCGTGGATGTCGCTGGGCTGCAGCGCCGCGATTTCCTTCTTGGCGTTGTGGATGAAACGGGCCAGGCCCTCAAGCTCGCCATAAAGCTTGATGTCGTGCTGGGTCACGTCGCCGCCCATGGAGGCGACCACGGTGGAGACGATCTGGGCGACCTCTTCCCGCGACAGCGGCTGGCGGGCCTGGGAGCGGGCGGCATCCAGCCGGTCCTGAAGGATCGGGTCGGCGGCGGGGCGGATCATGGCGGCTCTCGTCTCGTCAAATGGGGCCGGTTATCAGGCCTGGTGGCGGCTGGGTTGGGGTTTGGTGCGGTTGGCGGGCGCGCTCATTGCGGCACGCTGGGCAGTCGTTTGCGGTCGGCCAGCATGGTGGTCACCTGCTCCGCGCGCTTGGGTGTCATGGCGGCCAGCACCGGGGCCGCCTTGGCTTCCTTCATGCGGCTGATCACGTTCAGCAGCACCTTGTCGTCCATGGCCTCGAAGATGCGGGCGGCCTCGGCCGGCTTCATCGTCTCGTAAATCTTCACCAGGCTGTCCAGCTGCTGCGCCTGGTCGGCGTTGACCTGGTTGACCAGGCCGTCCAGCTGCTTTTTCAGCGCCTGCATCTCCGCCAGTTTCTGGTCCAGCCGCTGGGTCGCCACCTGCAGCATGGCCTCGCGCTGGTCCAGGTCGCGCTCGCGGCTGTCCAGGGCCTCGCGCCGTTCCGCCAGGCGCTGCAGCAGCTCCACGTCCTTGGGCGTGAAAGTCTGGCCGTCGGTGGGGCTGCCGGAAGGCTCGGGCTTGCCGCCCTCCGCCTTGGCGTCCCCTTTTGCGGCACCCTCGGCAGGCTTGGCGGCCGGGGCCTCCGCCGGCTTCGCCGGGGCAGCGGCAGATGTCTGGGCAGCGGTTGCCTGGGCAGCGGGTGTCTGGCCAGAAGGCGTTTGCGAGGCGGGCTTCTCCGGCGCCGGGCTCTGCGCCTTGGCGGCCGGCACGTCGGGCGGCGCGGCGCCCACGGTCAGCGTCCACCACATGTCCCCCGCCCGTGCCCCCAACAGCAGCACGGCGGCGAAGATCGTGGCCGGCAGCAGGCGCACGCGCAGGCGCCGCCACAGCGGAACCTTGGGGGCCTCGTCCTTCCTGGCCACGCGGCCCTTGCCCGCAGTGGCGCGCGTTCCCGCCGGGCGCGCCCCTGCCGGCACCGGACGCTGGGTCCGGGGCACCTGGGGGGCGACGGCCTTGGGGACGGCCCCGGTGGGGGGTGCCCCAGGCGTTGTCCCGAGGGCGGCCGTTGGCCGGCCTTGCCGGGGAGCCGAAGGTTCAGCCGTCATTGACGCATGTTCTCCAAGGCCTGGAGCAATTCACGCTCCGCGCGCGAGCGGGCCTCGGGCAGGGTGCCGCCCGCCTGGCCACCAGCGGCCTCGCCCCCGGCGGCGGCTCCCGGTGCCGGCAGGCGCGCGGGCGCCGGGCGCGGCGCGGGGCGGTTGACGTCCAGGCCGGCGTCGTTGTCATAGCGGTCGCCCGGCCGCTCGGGCCGGGAGGCGCGTTCGGGCACGCGCCCGCCATTCAATGGGTCGCCAGCAGCCCGTTCCCCCGCGAGGCGCTCGGCCATTTGCCGCTCGGCGATCTGGCGTTCCGCCGCCATCCGTTCGGCCAACTGGCGTTCGGCGATGGAGCGTTCAGCGGGCCGTTCCTGACCGCCACGCTCGCCCTCCAGCCGTGCCGGCAGCGGGCGCGGATCGGGGCGGATGCCATCTGGGCGAATGCTGGCGGCGCCACGCGGCGCCTCGGACCGGTGGCCGTTCACGCCGCCTACCATCCCGCCACTGGCCATGCCGCCACTGGCGACGCTGCCGCGCAGGGCTTCCGCCCGGGGCAGGTCGCGAGGCTCCGGCCGGCTGTCGCGCGCCGGCTCCGGTGGCGCGGCGTTGGCGCGGGCGCGTCCGGCGGCGCCCTCAAGGCGCGCGGCCAGGGCATCGGCCGCCTGGGTCATCTGCTCCAGCTCTTCCCGCATCTTGTCGGCGCGGCCGATCAGGTATTGCAGCGCCTCGCCGGACTCGGCGGCGGCCTTGCGCATGCCCTTCACGCCGGCATCGGCCTGGGCGGTGGCCTCGCTGAACTCCCGCACCAGGGCCTCCATCTCGCCCCGGCTGTCGCGCAGCTGGGCGATCTGGCGGTTCAGGCGCAGGGCGTAAACGATGGTGGCGACCAACAGGCCGCCGACCACCACATCCAAGGCCAGGGAAAGCAGGATGGTCAGGCTCATGTCGGCGCGGTCTCCGGCTTGGGCGCCTCGCGGTCGATGCGGACCGCGATGTTGCCGCCCTTGCGCCCCATGCGGCCCAGGAACATGGGCACGTCACCGCACCGCAGCTCGATGGTGTCGTCCGGCGCCACGTTCAGCAGCACGCGCGACCCCACCTTCCAGTTCAGCACGTCGTAGAGCGACAGCGTGATCTCATCCAGCACCGCCGACAGGTGCACGTCGGTCATCCACAGCTCGCTGGCCAAGTGGGTTTCCCAGATGCTGTCGCGGCCGAACTTTTCACCCATGAACATCTGCAGCAGCAGTTCGCGCACGGGTTCCAGGGTGGCGTAGGGGATCAGCAGTTCCAGGCGGCCGCCGCGATCCTCCATGTCGATGCGCAGCTTCACCAGCACGGCGGCGTTGGCCTGGCGGGCGATGGTGGCGAAACGCGGGTTGGTTTCCAGCCGGTCGAAACGGAAGGTGACGGGCGACAGGGGGTCGAAGGCGGCCGACAGGTCGGACAGCACCACGTGCACCATGCGCTCCACCAGGTTGCGCTCGATGGTGGTGTAGGGGCGGCCCTCGATGCGCATGGCCGCCGTGCCGCGCCGGCCGCCCAACAGCACGTCGACGATGGAGTAGATCAGCGCCGAATCGATGACCATCAGGCCATAGTTGTCCCATTCCTCCGCCTTGCAGACGGCCAGCATGGCGGGCAGCGGAATGGAATTGAGATAGTCGCCGAAACGGACCGAGGAGATCTGGTCCAGGCTGACTTCCACGTTGTCGGAGGTGAAGTTGCGCAGGGAGGTCGACATCATGCGGACCAGGCGGTCGAACACCACCTCCAGCATGGGAAGGCGTTCGTAGTTCACCAGCGCCGAGTTGACCAGCGCCATGATGCCGGAATTGTCGCCGTCGCCGGCGCCGTCCTTGTCGAAGCCCAGCAGGCTGTCGATTTCGTCCTGGTTCAGGACGCGGGTGGCCCCGCCGCCCATGTCGCCAAAGCCACTGTCGCCGGCGCCCTCGTCCGCCAAGGCCGCCCATTCGGCGGCCATGCGTTCCTCTTCACTCAGCTCCTGCGGATCCGGCATCGGTCAGCGCTCCAGCGTCCAAAACGCGCATGCGGGCCCCCGGCCCCCCAAGAACCACCCATCAGGAAACCGGGCGGGGCGCCGAATGTTCAGAAACATGCACGTACCAGGCCATATTACAATCGGCGGGGCGGCAATATCCATGCCAGCAAGCAGGCGCCCCCAAACCCAATCACCCAAACCCAATCACCCAAACCCAATCACCCAAACGATGACAAGGCCGTTTAAGGCCCCATCTCATCTCACTGTGATTGTACCAGAATTTCCTCAAACAGCACGTCCCTCACCCGCACCGGGGCGGCCGCCGCGTTCACCCGCTGCAGCAACTCCTCGCGCAGGCGGTAAATGCCGGCCGATCCCTTGAGATCATCCAACCGCAGTTCCCGCAGATAGGTCTGGAAGGTATCGACGATGCGCGGGGTGGCCAGGGTCAGCTTGGGCCTGTCCTCTTCCTTGTAGATCTCCAGCTGGATCTTCAGCTTCAGGAAGGCCGGGCGGCGCTCATTTGTCTGCAGGTTGATCAGCAATTCGCCCAGCGGGAAGAACACCGGAGGCGCCTTGGGATCGAACGCCTCCTCCGCGGCGGCGGGCTTTTCCTCCACCTCCTCCGCCTTCTTCTTGCCCAGCAACCCGTCCAGCAGGCCGCTGAAGATCAGGCCACCGGCGATGAGTGCGATGAGCAGCAGCGGCACCACCACGAACATGACGATCTTCTTGCCGCTGAATTTCTTTCGCGGCAGTTCCTGTTCGCCCCCACCATCCGTTTCGATGGCCGTCATGCTACCCCGCAACGCTCGTGCACCGGGCCCCGTTCGAACGCCGTTCGGGTAGGACCCACCATCCCGCCCCAGTACGGGGCAGGTTCATATAATCATGAAGGCGTTAACCCTTCCTTTCAACAAAATCGGGCCAACAAAATCGGGGGAAGGCGCCCCGCCTCGCTCCCCCCTCAGCTGAGGGGACGGCCGAAAAACAGGGTATAGCCGTCGGGATCCCTCAGTTCAAAGCCGCGCAGGCCGTCCCCCGTGTCCTGCAGCGGTACGGAAAAGACGACGCCGCGCCCCAGGAATTCAGCGGCGAGCACGTCCGGTTCGTCGGTATTGACGTACGAGTCCCAGCGCGCGTTGGCCGCCCGTGCGGGGTTGGGCACCGGTTCCACCTCCACCGACTTCAGGAACAGCATGGCGCCATCCCGCACGACGATGGCGAAGAAGGGCGCCTCTTGCGGGGACATGTGCATGACCGTGAACCCCAGCGCGTCGCGGTAGAACGCCGCCGACGCCACCACATCCCGCACGATGAAGAATGGCGCCATGCCGTTCAGGATGGCGCGCGCGGTCATGATGGCAGCGCCAGCACGCGCTGGGCGGCGGCCACGCCCGTCTCATAGGCGCCGGGCAGCCAGCCGGGCCAGGTGAGCGAACAGGCCTCGCCGGCGAAGCACAGCCGGTCGCCCACAGGCTCCGACAGGATGCGGCGCGCCTCGGCATGGCCCGGCTTGGCCGCGGTCATGGCGCCCAGGGAATAGGGGTCGGCGCCCCACCGGCTGACGTGCCAGGCGGTGGCCTGCCGGCGGGTAAGCGATCCGAAGACGTCGGCCACGGCGTCGCGCACCAGGTCCACCGCCTCCTGATCCTTGGCCGTTTCCAGCTGGCGGGCCAGGTCGCCGCCCACCGTGGCGATGGCCAATTCCCGGCCGAAGGGGCGCAGGCACAGATCCAGCACACGGCCGTCGCCGCGCACCTGGTCCAGGGCGGTGAAGGGGTCGCAATCCAGGCTGTCGGGCTTGTAGCCCAGCGCGATGCGGTTGACCAAGCCGGTGGTCAGGCCGTCGAACGCGGTGCGCACGCCCTCCGGCAAGGGCGGGTCGAAGGTAACGCCGCCCGAGGCCAGCACCGAAATGGGCACGGTGATGATGGCGGCATCGGCGCTGACCACGCCCTTGGGTGTGGTGACCCGCACACCGCTGCCCGACCAGTCGATGCGGCTGACGGGACTGGACAGGGTGATCTTGACGTCGCGCGCCATGTCCTTGGCCAGGCTGGCGACGGCGGTGCCGATGCCGCGCGGGAACCACAGCGCCGCCTCCGCATCCGGTCGGCGCGCGGCGTCCAGGCTGGACAGGTCCTTCAGCTCGACGCCGAAGTCCAGGGGCCCCACCAGGGCGGTGGCCAGCTGGCCCAGGTTCCCCAGGTCAGGCACCAGTTCGGCGGCCGAGCGGTCGACCTGGGCGCGGCCGGCCTCCTTCACCGCCCGCTCCAGCCGGTCGATGGCGTCGGCGGCCGCCGCATCGGTGTCGGCGTCGGCCTCCTTGGCGTCGAAGAACAGCAGGTCGTCGGCGCCGTCGTCCGGCACTGTTTCCATGCCGCGCTCATCCAGCAGGCGGCGCAGGGGATTGTCGGCCGTGGCTTCCAGCGAGCCACAGCCGATATCGTAAGGGAAACCGAAGGGCTTGGACTCCGTCCAGGCCCTGCCGCCCACACGGGCGCGGGCCTCCAGCACGGTGACCTCGGCCCCGGCCTGCCGCAGGGTGCCGGCAGCCGCCAGTCCGGCCAGGCCGGCCCCGATGACCACGACCGTGCGGCCGGGACGGATAGGTGCCGGACGGCTGGCCACCGCCCCCGCCAAGCCGGGCAGGCCGCCCGTCAGCAAGGGCGCCAACGCCAGTCCGCCAACCAGGCCGCGCCGCGACAGCCCGGCGCCTGCCAAGAAACCCGGTGATCGGGAAGAACCCGACATGTCACGCCTTCCGACTTACCATCTTCGGCGGGGATGATACCGCCCAGGAAGCGGCCCTGTCACCGCGCCATCCGGCGGATGCGCCATTTCGTCCTTTCAGGATAAGGGCTTCGTCCTCAAGCGCGGGAAGCCGCCATTAGCCCAGGGCGGAGGTGGTGACGGCGCGGTTCTGCTCACGCGTCTTCTGGAAGCGGATCTTGGGATAATCCTCCTGCGCGCGGTTCAGCTGCCAGCTGTTGCGCGCCAGGAAGACCAGGGCCCCGTCGTGATCCTCCGCCAGGGCGGAGCGGTTGCTGTCCAGGAAGGACTTCAGCACCACCGGGTCATCGCATTCGATCCAGCGGGCCGAATCATAACCGCATGATTCGAACTTGGCCTTGATGTCGTATTCGGCATCGATGCGGGCGGCCAGCACCTCGAACTGCAGCGGACCGACGACGCCCACCACCCAGTCGGCACCGATCAGCGGCTTGAACACCTGGCTGGCGCCCTCCTCCGCGAAATGCTCCAGCGCCTTGCGCAGGTGCTTCATCTTCATGGGGTCGTCCAGCTTCACCCGCTGCAGCAGTTCAGGCGCGAAGCTGGGCACGCCGGTGTAGCGCAGGTCCTCGCCCTCGGTCAGTGTGTCGCCGATGCGCAGCGTGCCGTGGTTGGGAATGCCGATGATGTCGCCGGGATAGGCGTCCTCCGCCAGTTCCCGGTCGCGGGCCAGGAACAGCACAGCGTTGTTGACCGCCAGCAGCTTGCCCGAGCGCATGTGCTTCAGCTTCACGCCCCGGCGGAAATGGCCGGAGCACAGGCGGAAGAAGGCGATGCGATCGCGGTGGTTGGGGTCCATGTTGGCCTGGACCTTGAACACGAAGCCGGTGACCTTGGGCTCCTCCGGCTGCACCGTGCGGCTGTCGGCCTGCTGCGGCCGTGGCGACGGCGCGTAGGCCGCCAGGCCCAGCAGCAGCTCGCGCACGCCGAAGTTATTGATGGCGCTGCCGAAGAACACCGGGGTCTGGTGGCCTTCGCGATAGGTTTCCAGGTCGAAGGGCGGGCACAGTTCCCGCACCATGGCCACGTCCTCGCGCAGCTTGGCCACCTGGTCGGCGGGCAGCAGCTCATCCAGCTTGGGATCGTCCAGGCCGTCGCACTGGATGCCCTCGCTGGCGACGTCGCCTTGGCGGCGGTCCAGCAGGACCAGCCGGTCGCGGATCAGGTCATAGCAGCCGCGGAAGTCAGGGCCGGAACCGATGGGCCAGGAACCGGGCGTCACCTCCAGCTGCAGGTCGCGCTCCACCTCGTCCATCAGGTCGAAGGGGTCGCGGGCCTCGCGGTCCATCTTGTTGACGAAGGTGATGATGGGCACGTTGCGCAGGCGGCAGACCTCGAACAGCTTGCGGGTCTGCGCCTCGATGCCCTTGGCGGCGTCGATGACCATGACCGCGCTGTCCACGGCCGTCAGCGTGCGGTAGGTGTCTTCGGAAAAGTCTTCGTGGCCCGGCGTGTCCACCAGGTTGAAGGTGCGGTCGGCATAATCGAAGTTCATCACCGACGCGGTGACGGAGATGCCACGCTCCCGCTCCACCTTCATCCAGTCCGACCGGGCGCGCCGCTGCTCGCCGCGCGCCTTGACCGCGCCCGCCATCTGGATGGCGCCGCCGAACAGCAGCAGCTTTTCCGTCAGCGTGGTCTTGCCGGCGTCGGGGTGCGCGATGATGGCGAACGTCCGACGGTTATGGACTTCCTGGAGGAGCGCGCTCATGGGACCAAACGTAAGGCTGAAGTCTTAAAAGGCGAAAACGGGGCCGTCCGGTGCTGGACGGCCCCGTCATCAAACGCGGGACTTAATTGGCGGAAGAACGCGGGCGACGCAAGCCCCCCGTCCCGCCGTCACCCTGCACCCGGGCCGGGCGCGGGCCGTTGCTGTGCTTGCGGGCCCCATCGCGGGCCGGCTTGGCGCCGTCCAGCGGGTGGTAACCGCCACCATTGCCGCCGCCGTGGCCGGCGCCATGGGCGCGGGCCGGGCGGTCCTGCCGATGGCCTTCGCCGCGATGCTGGCCTTCGGAACGGGGATGGCCGTCACGGGGGCCGCCGAACTTCTTGAAGCCGCCTTCCGGACGATCGCCGCGTTCACCGCGCGGGCCCTCGCCCCGGGGGCCCTCGGCGCGGAAGCCACCTTCCGGCTTCCGGTCGCCACCGAAGCCGCCCTGCTTGAAGCCACCCTGCTTGAAACCGCCACCATGGCCGCCGAACGACTTGCGCGGGCGGCCACCGGGGGTGCCGCCGGGACCGCCGGCCGGACGCTTGGGCAGCTCACGCGGCTCCAGGCCCGGGATGACGTGCTCAACGGCGCGGGTCTGGGTGTAGCCCTCGATGCCACGCACCAGGCCCCACTCATGACGGGTGTACAGGCTGAAGGCATTGCCGGTGTTGCCGGCGCGGCCGGTACGGCCGATGCGGTGCACATAGTCCTCGGCCTGGCGCGGCAGGTCGAAGTTGATGACGTGGGTCACGTCCGGCACGTCGATGCCGCGGGCGGCCACGTCGGTGGCCACCAGCAGGCGGACACGACCGTTGCGCAGGGCCTGGACGGTGCGGTTACGCTCCTGCTGGCGCATGTCGCCGTGCAGGGGGGCGGCGGCATAGCCCATTTCCGACAGGCTGTCGGCCAGGCGGTCGGCGTCGCGCTTGGTGGCGGCGAAGACGATGCCCTTGTTCATGGACGGGTCGGCCACCAGGTGGGCCAGCAACTTTTCCTTATGCTCCAGGCCGTCGGCCCGCAGGAAGCGCTGCTCGATGGCGCTGACGTTGACGCTGCCGCCGGCAACGTCAACGCGCTCCGGGTTCTTCAGCAGGTTGCCGGCCAGGCGCACCATGGCCTTGTCCACCGTGGCGGTGAACAGCAGGGTCTGGCGGTTTTCCGGGCAGGCGTTGGCGATCATCTCCACGGGCTCCAGGAAGCCCATGTCCAGCATGCGGTCGGCCTCGTCCAGCACCAGCATCTCGACGGTGGAGAGATCCAGGCGCCCGCGCTCCAGATGGTCGATCAGGCGGCCGGGGGTGGCGACCACCAGGTCGACCCGGCGGCGCAGCATCTCCAGCTGCTGGCGGTAGGGCATGCCGCCCAGGATGGCCAGGGTGTGGATGCGGCTGTACTTGGAATAGCCGCGGACGGCGTCCATCACCTGGGTCGCCAGCTCACGCGTGGGGGTCAGCACCAGCAGGCGGGGCCCGAAGGTCTGCAGGCCCTCGGCGCTCAGCGGGCGCGGGGTGGTGGCCATGCGGTGCAGCGCCGGCAGCACGAAGGCCGCGGTCTTGCCGGTACCGGTGTTGGCGGACGCGATCAGGTCGCGGCCAGCCAGGGCGACGGGGATGGCCCGCTCCTGGATGGGGGTGGGGTACTGGTAGCCGACTTCTTCCAGCGCCTTGGTCAGGGCGGGGGCCAGGCCCAGGTCGGCGAAAGTGGCGCGGCCGTCATTGGCGGCGTCCAGCTCGACGGTGTCGAGGATTTCGGTTTCGGTCACTTCGGTATTGGCGGCAACGGGCAAATCCAAGGGACTTTCCTTCACATAGCAAAACAGCGCCGCGCCCCTCCCGCCCGGGAAAGGCACGCGAACAAACAAGCCGGCACCGCGCCCGCCGAACAAACGGCAGGCGGCACCAGCCAACGAAAGAGCGGCGCAACGTCGGAACGTGTGGAAAGCCGGACCTATCCGGCAATCACAACCCCGAAAGAAGCGGGGCTATGGAAGCGGCGCTGGCGTCGCCCCCTGGAAAGCGGAGACGACCATAACCATGCGCCAGGGGGCCCCTCGGCCACTCAGGCGAGGCGGACCATACGGGGGCGGCCGACAAAAGCCAAGGATTCCGTGACATGCCGCAACGCAACGCAGCGTGGCGCCAGACGCACAGGGTCGCCCCTTATAAATCCGGTCCCTCTCGCAGCAAACGCGCCGCCACCTTTTTCACCGCGGCCTTGGCGGCGTCCGTCGCGGTGGCGTTGGTCAGGATGGTGACACCCTGGCGGCGCCCGGGATCCAGATAGGCAACGGTGAAGATGCCCTCCGCCCCGCCCCAGTGCTCCCACCGGTCCGCGCCGTCCAGGGGTCCCATCATCCAGCCCAGGCCCTGGCCGCTCAGCCAGCCGGGCAGGTTCGGTGCCGGCTGGCGCGTCAGCATCTGCGCCATCGTGCCGGCCGGCAGCACGCGCGCGCCCTCCGCCGCGCCATCGTTGGCGCAGGCGGCGATGTAGCGGGTGAAATCGGCGGCGGAGGATTGCAGCATGCCGGCCGACCAGTCGGGGAAGCCCATGGTGGCAACGGGCTTGCCACCCTCGTACGGTGTGGCGGCCAGGACGGGCGGCACCTCGCCCAAGGTCCAATAGCTGTGGTGCAGGCCCAAGGGCGCCATCAGGAACTGGCGTATGGCCATGCGCGCGTCGAAGCCGCCGACGCGGCCAGCGACATAACCCAGCAGGGCGAAACCGACATTGGAATAGTCCCAGGCCTCCCCCGGGGCGGCGGCGTAGCAGCCGTTCGCATCATAATAAGTGCCGCCCGGCATCAGGTAGCCCACCAGCATGTCGCGCAGCGCCAGCGGCGTGTCGCCGCCCCGGTGCCGGAAATCCACCGCGTAGTACTTTTCGTCCGAAATGCCGGAGGTGTGGGTCAGCAAGTGGCGCAGCGTGATGACGGCATCGGGGTGGTGCGGGTTCACCACGGGAAAGTCGAGATGGGCCGCCACCGGGTCATCGAGGGTCAGGCGACCCTGCCCCGCCAGGCGGAGGATGGCCGCCGCCGTGATGGTCTTGGTAATGGAGGCGATGGCGAACACCGTGTCCGGCGTCACCGGCCGGCGGCGGGCCACGTCGGCATAACCGTAGCCGCGGACGAAGCGTACCCGCCCCTCCCGGGCATAGCCCACCGCCGCCCCCGGAATGCCGGCCTGGGCCAGGGTGATGCGGATGTCGTGGTCCAGGTGGACGGGGATTTGGGCCCATGCCGGGCGTGCCATCAGGGCCCCCGCGGCCGCGGCGATCACATGACGGCGCGTCGGTTTCATACTTACCCCTCCCCTGATTCTGGACACCCCGGTTCGATCCGCCTATGATCTGTAGGTGCCTACATATTTGTCAAGGAACCTGTCGCCCGTGCCCCCATCCGATGAGATCACACCGCCGGAGGATTATTCCCGCCGCCTGGGCGGCGCGGCGCTGGGCGCCCGCTTGCGGCGCCTGTCAGAAACGATAGACGGCGACGCCACCCGTACCTACGACGCCTTGGGCGTCACGTTCGAGCAGCGCTGGTTCGGCGTGCTGAACCAGCTGGTGCTGAACGGCCCCCTGACGGTGGGGGAGCTGGCCAGCCGCCTGCGCATCACCCACGTCTCCGTCAGCCAGACGCGCGCCTCATTGGAGAAGGCCGGCCTGGCCCAGACCACCGCCGATCCGGATGACGCGCGCCGCCGGCGCCTAGCCCTGACTCCGGCGGGGACGGCGCTGGTGGAACGGCTGCGTCCCTTGTGGCGGGCGCTGGAGGCGGCGGCGCTGGACCTGGATGCCGAAGCGCAGGCCGTGACCGCGGCCCTCGACCGGCTGGAGGACGCGCTGGCCCGCCGCAGCCTCTACCAGCGGGTCCTGGATCATCTGGCCGGGGAGACGGCATAAGACATAGGGGAGCCGCTACACTCTTGCGCCGGCCCGGCCCCGTCGTCCATGGTCCGCCGCCATGAAACGCCGCGCCTCCATCCCCCGACGGCCCGCCCAGCCCGCGTTGCTGCTGGGGCCCTTGCTGCTGGCCCGGGGTGGCCAGGGCGACCGCTGGCGCATCAGCGCCGTGATCGTCACGGACGGGGAGGATGAGCCGCCAGACTTGACGGTCGGCGGCGTGGGCCTGCCCGTGCCGCCCCGCTGGCTGGGGAAGCTGCCCGAGGGCAAGGGCGCCGCCTGGCGCTACGACTTCGCCGTGCCCCGGGGTGCGCAGGATGGGCGGGCGGACTACGGCTTCCTGGACCTCGGCAGGCCCTGGTCCTTCGCCGTGCCCGGCATGGCGGTGCCGCCGCGCGTGGCGCTGGCCGATGCCGGGGACGACGCCCCGTTTGCCTTCTCCCCCTCAGGCCCCTCCGCCTGGTCGGCCCTGCAGTCCCGCCATCGGACGCAGCCGTTCCACCTGTTCGTGCTCAGTGGCCTGGTGCCGCGCGGCCTGGCGCCGGACGGCACGCTGGCCGGCCCCGCCCAGGCGGAACGCCGCGCCCTGATGGCCAGCGTGCCCCACCTGGCGGCCTGGACCGGTCCGGGGACGCATCATGGCAGGGCGGCGGGCCCCCGCGCCCTGCACCGCCTGCTGGCCCAAGGGCTGGGGGCGGAGGACAAGGCAGAGAACGCCTGGGCCGGTGCCGACGACCTAGTGCAGGGCCTGACGCTGAACCGCCTGGGCGTGCTGGCGCTTGATGCCGCCGCCGACCCGGATATGCTGGCGGAGCGGCTGGACCGGTTGCGCGGCTGCCGCGCAGCCTTGGTGCTGACACGCGGCCCCGGCGCCCCCATCACCGGCTGGCGCGCCCACCTGGCCCGCTTGCGTCCCGGCAGCAGCGCCAGGGACACCCTGACGCCGGCACTGGACCGCTTCCGCGATGCCGCCGCCATGGAGATCGTGCATCTGCGTCCCGGCACGCCGCCAACGGCGGAGGAAGCTTGCCGCCTGCTGCCCTCCCTGGCCACGGACGCCCGCTGGCTGGAGGCGCGGCTGGGGACCCGGGGCCTTGAGCTGACGGTGCAGGAGGCACGACCGGCCACCACCCCCGCTGATTTTTCCGACCGCGGCCGGTAGAAATCGCGGGCCACGCCTGCGCCCATGCCGGTTGACCCCGGTGGCGCGCAGGGTCCAGCTTGGCGTCGCGATAATCCACATCCACCAAACCCACCGCGTCAGGCGTCCCGAGGCTTTCCGCCGCCGGGGACCGCCTCACATGACGGAGTTCGCCATGGTCGGCGCCCTTGCCATGCTGGTGGTCTGCCAGCTCATCGGGGAAATCGTGGTGCATGGCCTGCACCTGCCCATCCCCGGGCCCGTGCTGGGCCTGCTGCTGCTGGTCGCCTGGTTCGCCTGGCGCGGCGGCCCGACCCAGACCATGGGCACCACCGCCGACGTCATCCTCAGCAACCTGTCGCTGCTGTTTGTGCCGGCGGCCGTTGGCATCGTGCAGCACGGCCAGCGCTTCCTGACCCAGGGACCGGCCATCGTAACCGCCCTGTTCGCCAGTTCCATCCTGACCATCGCCGTCACGGCCTATGCCTTCCTGTGGGCGGACAGGCGCTTCGGCGGAAAGGGGGCGGCACCGGCGGCCCCCGCCAGCCATGATCCTTTCGACACCGATACGAACGGCGGAGCCGGGGGTGCCTCATGATGAGCAAGAAGGGTCTGGGCGACATCTGGGTCTACCTGTCGGCCAGCCCGCTGTTGTGGCTGGCCGCGACGCTGGTGGCCTATCTCGTCGGCGTGCGGATCTACACCCGCACCAACCGCAACCCCTTCGCCAACCCGGTGGCGCTGGCGGCACTGTTCCTGGTCATCCTGCTGGTGGTCACGGACACGCCCTACACCACCTATTTCAATGGCGCGCAGTTCATCCATTTCCTGCTGGGCCCCGCGACGGTGGCCCTGGCCGTGCCGCTGTGGCGCCACCGTGCCGACGTGCGCCGGGGCGCTCTGCCCCTGACCATCGCCATGGTGGCCGGTTCCATAACCGCCGCCGCCTCGGCCGTCTTCGTCGCCCACGTGCTGGGGGCGGACAGGGAAACGGTGCTGTCGCTGGCGCCCAAGTCGGTCACCACGCCCATCGCCATGGGCATTTCGGAGAGCATCGGCGGCATCCCCTCGCTGACGGCCGCCATGGTCATGGTGACCGGCATCATCGGCGCGGTGTTCGGCCCGCTACTGTTGCGCTGGCTGAAGATCCGCGATGACAGGGCCAAGGGCCTGTCCATGGGCATGGCGGCCCACGGCGTGGGCACCGCCATCTCCTATACCATGAGCCCGCTGGCCGGCAGTTTCGCGGGCATCGCCATGGCCCTGAACGGCCTGATCACCGCCCTCGCGGTACCGCTGCTGCTGGCTTTGCTGCTCTGAGCCTCAGGCGCCCTTCCCTCAGGCGCCCCCTCAGGCGCCCTTGCGCAGGATGAACAGCAGTCCATCCACCGGCCGCCCCTTCTCCCAGCGTGGCGCCACCGGCGCCAGGTGCTCCACATCCAGGCCCGCGCCGCCGGCGGCCGCCAGCACATGCTCCCGCGCGTGAGCATAGCGGCGGCTTTCCCGCAGGGCGTAGGGCCCCTCACCCGACCAGCGCTCCACCGTCGCGGCGAAACGACCGCCGGGCTTAAGCGCCCCGGCCGCCGCCTGGAACACCGGCGCCAGATCGCCCAGGTAGACCAGCACATCGGCCGCCAGCACCAGGTCCCAGGCACCCGGCGCCTCCGCCAGAGCGCCCATCAGGTCGGCGTCCCACAGCCGATCGTACAGGCCACGGGCGCGGGCGTGCTCCACCATGCGCGGTGACAGGTCGACACCGGCCAGGAACCGGGCCAGCGGCTTGACCTCCACACCCCCCAGGCCCGTGCCGCACCCAATGTCCAGGATGTCCAGCCCAGCCCCAACCCCCACCGTGTCCAGCGCCTGGCGCAGTAACTGCGGCGCCTGATAACGCAGCTTCTGCGTCAGGTCGGTGTCGAAACGGTCGGCGTAGCGATCGAACAGCGCCTTCACATACGTTGGTGTCAGGTCGGCGCCCCCGGTGGCCATGGCGGCCTCCAACGCCGCCAGCAGCCGGGCAGCGCCGCCGGCATCCTCAGGATCGGCTTCCAGCGCCTGGTGCCAGCAGCGCGCCGCCTTCTCCCCCTCCGCCAAAGCGGCCCACGCGCGGCCTTGCAGCACCAGGGCGCCGGCGCGGGCTGGGTCGGCCGGATGGGCGTGGGCCAGCAGCGGCTCCAGCATCTCCACCGCCGTCAGCGGGTCGCCGGCGTCCACCAGCACTTGCCCCACCTCGGCGGCCCCGTTCAAGTCGTGGGGCGCCAGGAAACGGGCCTCGCGCGCATGGGCCAAGGCGGCAGCGGTCTGGCCGCGCGCCAGTTGCAGGCGCGCGGCCAGACGGTGGCCGGCCGCGTCATCCGCCCGGCGGGCCAGCGCGGCCGATGCCAGGGCCCAGGCGGCGTCATGGTCACCGGCATCGGCCAGGCAGCACGCTTGGTCCAACGCCCACGAGGTGCGTCCAGGTTCCGCAGCGGCGGCCGCGGCGAACTGGGCGGCGGCCTCCAGGAAGCGGCCCTGGCGGCGCAGCACGGCCCCCAGGGCTCCCCGGGCCTCGGCAGCCTCCGGCGCCAGGGTCACGGCCGCCGTCAGCGCCGCCTCCGCCGCGGCCTCGTCCCCGGCGTCCAGGGCGTCATAGGCCTGCGCCATCCGCTGTTCATAATCGGGAAAGCTATCGGAGGTCATAGTCGGACTCGGAGTTTCAGGGCGTGGGCCGAGGGCCCCTTATGGCCCCTCCATTCCTGGGGGGCAACCCGCGCTATGGCGCTATTTGTAGAGGGGCCCCCAGTTCACACGGGGGCAACATGACGCACGCTAAGGGCTTGGAATCCTGGACCGCATGGGGCATGGTGCCCTCGCTGACAGGGGCGCAGCGTGGCGCGGTTGCCACACTCCGGTCATATTTTTTATTGACCTGCTGCGTTTTGTCTGCAATTGCTATGCGGCCGTTGCATGGATATAGGCCTTACGGTTAGACGGCAACGGTAATTCGACCCATTCGGTTAGGGAGCGGTCACCGCACTGAGTATCGGTGATCTGATGGAATACCCCGCCCGCGAGCGGGGATGTGCTTTGGGGAACCAGCACAGACGCCAGATGGATGTCGCGACGCGAGGTCGTCGACGCCAGTGACGATAGATGGAGGACTCTCATGCAGATCGCGCGCCGCCGGAGCGACGCCCTTCTAGGCCGGGAGTCCGAATCCGAGTCCGCAGGCGCCCTCCGCCTCCGCTCCACTGCCCGTCTCTTCAAGACCGCCATCGCCGGGCTATTCCTCAGCCTGGGTCTGGTCGCCGCTGCCCCCTCCGCCCACGCCGCTTGCCTGGATCACATCCTGCAGGCTGAAAAGGAGGCCGGTGTGCCGTCCGGCCTGTTGCTGGCCGTGGCCCTGGTGGAAAGCGGCCAGTCCATTTCCTCGGAGGCCTATGCCGTCAACGTGAAGGGCACCGCCCATTTCGTGTCGACGCCGACCGCCGCCGCCAAGTATCTGCGCGATCCCAAGGGCAACCTGCGCCAGGACGTGACCGCCGGCTGCATGCAGCTGTCGCTGTCCGACCACAAGGCGGCCTTCCACCCGGTGGAAAAGATCGTCGATCCCAAGGAAAACGTGCAGTACGCGGCCCGCATGCTGGCCCGCCTGCGCGCCACCGCCGGCAGCTGGGCCGCTGCCGTGGCCCGCTACAACGGCGGCAGCGGCAAGACCGCCCATGCCTACGCGTGCAAGGTCCGCAGCAACCTGGTCAGCCTGAACTCCGTCAACGCCTCGCTGATCGATGGCAACGGCTGCAGTGACGAGGAAAGCACGGCGGTCACCCCGCGCACCCGTCGCGTCTACCAGAGCGCCACGACCGAGCCGGTGGGCTGATCCGCCCTTCCCATTTGATCCACCGTTGAACAGGCCGCCCCGTGAGGCGGCCTTTCGCTTTCTGGGTCGCGGCCACGGCGATTGCCGGTGCCGGCCCTTGCTGGCATGCTCCCGCCCCATGAACTACCGCCACGCTTTCCACGCCGGCAACCCGGCCGATGTCATGAAACACGCCATCCTGGCGCTGCTGATGACCCGCCTGACCGCCAAGCCCGCCCCCTTCGCCGTGCTGGACACCCATGCCGGCATCGGACGCTACGATCTGACCGGGGACGAGGCCACACGCACCGGTGAGGCCGCCATGGGCATCCAGCGCCTGCTGCAAGCCGCCGAGGCGGGAACCCTGGGCGCCGCCGCGACCGAAGCGCTGGCCCCCTATCTGGACGCCGTGCGCGCCGCCGCCGGCCAGTCCGCGGGCCCTGTCAGCAGCTATCCGGGATCCCCCTGCCTGGCGCGTGCCTTCCTGCGGGAGAACGACCGGCTGATTCTGGCCGAACTGCATCCGGAAGACGCACAGACCTTGAAAGGCGTGTTCCGGGGCGACCGCCAGGTGGCGGTGCACCACATGGACGGCTGGACGGCATTGAAAGCCCACCTGCCGCCCAAGGAAAAACGCGGCCTGGTGCTGATCGACCCGCCCTTCGAAGCGGCGGACGACTTCGACCGACTGGTGGCCGGCTTGGCCCTGGCGCACGGCCGCTGGCCCACCGGCATCTACGCCCTGTGGTATCCTATCAAGGACCGCGCCGTAAGCTGGCGCCTGCACCAGCGGCTGGAGGACAGTGGCATACCGAAAATCCTGGCAGCCGAATTGACCTGGAACGACGACGCCCGCATGGATCGCCTGAACGGCTCCGGCATGATTTTGGTTAATCCGCCTTGGCAATTGGATGAAACTTTAGGGCAAATGCTGCCGGCTCTGCACGAGGCCCTTGGCTTCACCCAAGGTATCGCCCATGTTGAATGGGTCGCCGGCGAACATATTGCCTAAGGACATAACCTTTCGGTTAGGTTCGCTGTGAGTGACATCAGTGGATACGACGGGGAAAGAGGATCCAGCGGATGGCGCAGAACGGTCAGCGGCCTTTCATGGCGGAAATTCAACGGCAGCGACGGGCGCAAGACCAACCCGGCACCGTTGACGCCCTGTCGCTGTCAGCCACCACGCTGAACCCGGCCGCCTTGGCCCCGCTGACCCCGGCGCAGGAAATTCGCCTGGACACGTCGGAAGTGATGGAGGCGATCCAGCATCTGGGTCAGAAGCTGGACCGTTTCCTGAATACCGACCACACCCAGATCGAAGCGATCCATGTGGAGATCGCCGACATCGCCGGCCGCATCAAGGCGACGAAGCTCGAAATGGCGGCCCTGCGTCATCCGTTGGCCAAGGACGACACCTTCATGGAGGCCAGCCAGCAGCTGACCGCCGTCGTCGCCTCCACCGAGGCCGCCACCAACAGCATCATTCAGGCGGCCGAGGAGATCGACGACATTGCCAATGAGGTTCGCTCCCAGTTGCCGGAAGGCTACCAGAACTCTCGCCTCAAGGACCTGAATGAGGTCACGCTGCGCATTTTCGAGGCCTGCAACTTCCAGGACCTCACGGGCCAGCGAATCACCAAGGTCGTCCAGGCCCTGAGTTTCATCGAAGAGCGGGTCGAGGCCATGATGTCGCTCTGGAACTCCAAGGAGTTCGAGACCATGCCCCTGCCCCCCTCTATCCACAAGCATGATGAGGGCCTGGAGCTGCACGGCCCCGTCAAGGACGGCGGCCAGACCATCTCGCAGGCGGACATCGACGCCCTGTTTGATTGATCCTCAAGCGGCGGGCGTTGGCATCCGCCGACTTGGCTTATTCTCATTCTGCAGCCCGCCACGCTTCCGCCGGAACTCCGGCGGGCGCAGTCGCGGCCTACTGCGGCATGAGACCATTCTCATGCCGGTGGAGCGCT
Organism: Nitrospirillum amazonense; assembly: GCF_029594735.1. Lineage (NCBI taxonomy): Bacteria > Pseudomonadati > Pseudomonadota > Alphaproteobacteria > Rhodospirillales > Azospirillaceae > Nitrospirillum > Nitrospirillum amazonense. Next base: position 1,380,837 of record NZ_JARPAF010000002.1, on the reverse strand, counting down.
CTTTTATATTCCTTCTGTAATGCGCGAGCCCACGGTGGCGAGCCCCATAAACGGCAACAGGGGCCCAAGGGGCCCCTGCACCGTGTATCGGTCCCCGGAGGGCCGAAACATGCCGTCGATCTTTTAGTTGGTCAGCGTGCCGGCCATGAAGGCCATGCTGCCGAAGCCACTGCGCGCGGCGGCGACAGCCACCTGCGTGCGGTTCTTGGCACCCAGCTTCTGCATCACCGCGCGCACATGAACCTTGACCGTGCCTTCCAGCACGCCCAGTTCGCGGGCGATTTCCTTGTTGGAGCAGCCGGCCAGGATCAGGCGGAAAATATCCTGCTGGCGTTCGGTCAGACGGTCCGCCAAGGCGGCCTCGCGGCTGGCCGGAGCCTGGCCCATGGCCGGGCCCGAAGCGCCGCGCACACCCGCCAAGGCGGCGGTGAGCGCCTGGCGCGGCATGGCCACGTAATTCTCACCCGACAGGATCAGGGTCAGCGTACGCTCCAGCACCTCGGTCGGGCCCGTCTTCAGCACATAAGCGCGGGCGCCGGCGCGGATGGAGGCAATGACCTCATCCCCTTCCTGTACGGCGGACACCGCCACCACGGGCACGGAGCCCAGGGCGGAAGTCAGCTGCGCGATGGCTTCAACCCGGCTGCCGGACAGGCTGTCCAGGTCGAGCAGGACGAGATCGATTCCCGGCGCGGACATGGCCTGTGCCAGCGCTTCCTCCACGGTGCCGGCCTCAAGCGCCGACGCACCCGGGAACTGGGTGGTCAGCATCAGGGCGGCGCCGCGGCGCACCAGGGCCTGGCCATCCACGACGAGAAAAGTGCGGTGGCGGGGCGAAGCGCCCACACCGGCAATTCCGTTTTCCAAACCATCCTCGGCTAGACTGCTGACAGTCCCGGGAAAACGCGCGGTCATGCTCATCATCTGAAACCCCACGTTCGAGTCCGGCCACTTCCGGCCCAGGCCATCCAAAACGCTTCATCCGGCATCGGGCCCCGCGTGGCAGGTCCCTGATGATCGCCCATCGGTTCCGGCACCTTTGGCCCCCGGACCGACACTTTCGATGAACGCGTGACCCTGACTGGTTAGCGACACCTTCGCCATTATGACCATTCGAACACGGCCAAAATGGGGCAACCTAACCTTTTTTCCCCGGGAACCCCATTTCCGCCGTGGTACCCCCTAGGCGGCTTCCGATTTTCCCGGGTGGCCAAACGATCCACCTCACGATGTGACAGACTGTGACCCGTTTTCAGACATGCCGCAACAGAAACATGGCGTTCGGGGTCACTTTCCCATAGGATTGTCGCAATAGAACTGGCGATCTATTACCTGGCCACGGGGCAAATAGGCCGTTAACAGGTTAGCGTCGACATTTCACGAGTATCCACGACAATGTTAGTAAAATTTTTAATAAACAGTCTCCGGTGGGGGAGACCGCAATCACAATGGGGGAATAGGCAATGACAGGCCGCAGCGTTCTTCTGATCGACCAGGATCAGTTGTTCGGGGCGGCACTGGGTACATTGCTGGGGGAAGATAGCTTCCAGCTGTTACCGCCCGTCCCTTCGGTTGAGGAAGCAATGAAGGTGCTGCGGGACATCGCAGCGCCCGATTTGATCATGGTCGACCCTTGGGGCATAGACCCGCCGCGCGTGGCCAGCGAGCTGCGGCGATTGCGCGCATCCGCCCCCCAGACCCGCATCGCGGTGCTGACGTCCGACACCAGTGATTCGGTGCTGAAGGCCAGCCTGTTCGCGGGCATGGACGGCCACCTGTCAAAATCATCCGGCGTCGCCACCCTGCGCGACGCGCTGGAACTGATCCTGGCTGGCGATGCCGTGTTTCCGCCGCGCGCCGCCGCCCTGGTGGCCCAGGCGCAGCAGCCCCAGGGGCCCACGCCGGCCGATCTGGTGGCGGCCACCGCCGATCTGTCGCGGCGCGAGATTCAAATCCTGGGCTGCTTGCTGGCGGGACAATCCAACAAATCCATCGCCCGCCGGCTGGAAATCACCGAGTCCACGGTGAAGATGCACTTCAAGAACGTGATGCGCAAAATCGGCGCACAGAATCGCACCCAGGCCGCTGTCTGGGCTATTCAGCGCGGCATCGGTCCGCTCAGTTAAGTAGTCCCCCAGCCTGCGGCGGACGCGATCCGCCTCCCATAGCGGCATGAGTACGCCGTTGATATGGCGCCAAGCCGCCCGAGAAACCTTCGACACAAAAGAAAAAGGGGCGCCGCCCAGCCGGGTGGCGCCCCTTTCTTATTTCCACCGTCCGGTTCCGGCCCCTTAGGCGGGAGCCAAAGGCTGGAGTTCCGGAAGGCGTCGTCCTCATCTGGTCGAAGAGCCGGGCCTGGGGTTCGCCCAGGCCCGCTCACCGATCCCCTGACTGGATCAGGGGAAAATGATGACGGCGCGACGGTTGGACGGCTCACGCACGCCGTCCGCGGTCGGGACCAGCGGATCGGACTCGCCCTTGCCGTCGGTGGCGATGGAGGCGCCGACGCCCTTGGACGTCAGGTAAGCCTTCACGGCCTCGGCGCGGCGCATGGAGAGCTTCAGGTTGTAGGCGTCCGAACCGGAACGGTCGGTGTAGCCCGTCACGTTGATCTTCGTGATGTGGCCGGTGGCAGCGTCCTTGGCGGCGTTGTCCAGCACGGTCTTGGCGTCAGCCGACAGGTCCGTCTTGTCCCAGTCGAAGAACACCGTGAAGTTCCGCGAAATGGACGGAGCCGGCGGCGGGGGCGGCGGGGGCGGGGGCGGCGGGGGAGCCGGCGGAGCCACGGTCGGGGTCGGCTTGGGCGCCGGGGCCGGCGGGGCGCCGAAGGTGTAGCGCAGGCCAACCAGGACCGAGTGGTTCTGGTAGCCGGCCTTGAACTTCGGAGCGTTCGACGGCTCGTAGGTGGTGTCCGGCGTGCCCATGAAGCGGTAGCCGACGGTGAAGTCCAGGTTGTCGCTCAGCGCGTAGGCGACGCCGGCAGCCAGCTGGTAGGTGAAGGCGGTGGTGGAGGTCTCCACCGACAGGCCCGGCGTGTACAGGTCGCCCACGCCGTCGAACTTGTAGCGGCCGAAACCGATACCGGCGCCGACATACGGACGCAGCGGGCTGTCGACGTTGAACTCGTAGTAGGTGACGGCCATGAAGGTCAGGGCGGTCAGGTCACCGGCGCCGCCGGCGCGGCCCGGGCCGCCACCGGTGATGTCGCCGACGGTGCTGCCACCGTAACCGATTTCCGCACCGACGCGCACGCCGTTGCCGAACTTGTAGCCACCCTCGACCAGGCCGGTGGGCGAGGTCGTGAAGTCGGCCTTGTCGGTGTAGACCGGGCCCTTCAGGTCGGTCTTGTCAGCCCAGTTCACACCGGCCTGGGCACCGAGGTAGTAGCCCTCGTTGGTCTGGGCCAGCGCGGTGGCCGGCAGACCGAGCGCGAACACCGCGCACAGTAATGAATGACGGAGTTTCATTCGTCGTTTCTCCTCCTTCTGACCGAGGGGTACGTCTCCCCAAAGGAACCCTCGGTTGAATTAAGACTACCCTTCGCGCCAGGACGTGGCGCCTTTGATTGTCCCGCCGAACGGCAGGGTTAGACAACGTCCTGAGTTAATTCAATCCTTCAACACCGAACGGGGAGCAACCCAGCCTTGTGAGCTACGCCGTTCGGCCCGTCAGGACACGCCGTTAATCGGATGGAAATGAGGTTAAACTGAGGCAGGAATTTTCAAGGGGCGCGGTTTGCATAAGTAGCGGAGGCGCCATCCGCCATTTGCATATTGCACGGTCCTAGGGCTTTAGTTAGCCCCAATGTCATTCACGACCGTAAAATGCCGATTCTGCCGCAGCACGGGCCGCCGCCGCGTCGGCGAAGACTTGCCCATCGAGGGCCTGGGCACGCATGTGAACCGCGTGGAAGGCCATGCCGTCGGGATGCACCGTCACCAACCCTACCGCTTCCTCGTCGATTTCAATGACATATGCCATCGGATCAGGCAGCGCCGAGGCCGCCTGCCGGGCCGGGCGCGCGGCACTCGCTTCGTGGTCGTGCGTGGGCGTAAATTCAATAGGCTCACCACCGGCGGGCATAATATCCAGAGCCTCGTGGAGAGCTATTCTATTGGGCATAACCCATTCTCCTTTCATCAGGCGCGCCTCACGGGAAGGGCGCCGACTTGCGGAGCGGATTAAACAATCCCCAGCATTACGATTTCCACCACGCTTATGGGCATAGCGTTACTTTGTCACCAGCCCTTTGTTATCCCCCGCCTGGGCTGGCCCTTAGGCCCACACCCGGAAATTCGGGCATGGGCCTTATGACCTGTGGCGCTGACGTTAGTGGGACGCGCCACTGGCGGCGCCGCCGGCATCCTTCGTGGCGGCGGCAGTGGGAATCGCGACCGCGGGGGTGGGGCCGGTGATGCGATCACCGGCCGTGGCGGCGGTCATGACCGGCGGCGGCAGGTCGCAGCGCGGCAGCTCCGACACGCGGACGACGGCATCGTTGGTGACGGTCTTCACCACGTCGGCGTCGCTCATCAGCTCAGCCTGGGCCAGCATGTCGGCATGCTGGGCGCAGTAGATATCGGTGGAGACGGCCGCGATGTGCTGGGACATTTCGTTGGCCAAGTGGGTGCGCAGGGTGTCCAGCGCGCGGTTGGGGTTGCCCTTGGCCGTCTTGCGGTAGTGGGCGATCAGCGAGTCTTCCCAAGCGATGATCTGCGCCTTGTGCGCCAGCGTGAACTTCTTGTAGCGCACATAGAGGCCTTCGTAGTTCCCGCCCAGCTGCTGGCAGGTCAGGCCGATGACCATCAGACGGGTGTGGTAGCGGATGGCCTGTTCGGCATCAAACTCCGCCGGGGAATAGCAGGGACCCGACACCTTGGCCGGCTTGGGAGTCTTGGCGGCCTTTTCCGGTGCGGCCTTCTTGGATGCCGCGGCCTTCTTGGCCGGGGTCGTCTTGTCGGCAGCGAAGGCCGGCGCGCTTACAGCGGCGGCGGCCAGCGCAAGGGACAGGAGGGGGGCGGCGAGCAAACGGGCACGCGTCATGGCGCGGGTATCCATATCAGTATCGGAACGATCGGCATCGTGGCGGCGGCGCGGCACATCCCCATGAAGACATCCCCCTTGCCGGTCAAGGCCAGGAGGAACGCCCGCGATCAGGCCCCCGCATCCACCACATCTTGTACTTTTAGCCCTGCATGCCCACCATGAGCAAGAGTCGGGCGCGACCTAGCCCATAAGGGCGGGGTCCAGGCGTGACCGTCCCACGGAAATGAGGAACGCCATGGCCCGTATTGGCATCGACCTGGGCGGGACGAAGATCGAAGGGCTGGCCCTGGGTGACCAGGGGGAAGAGCTGGCCCGCCGCCGCATTCCCGCCCCCCGCGACGATTACGGCGCCACCCTGGCCGCGGTGGCCGGGCTTGTCGCCTGGCTGGATGCGGAGATCCGGGTGCCCGCCAGCGTTGGCGTGGGCATACCCGGCGTGCTGTCCCCCCTCACCGGCCTGGTGAAGAACGCCAATTCCACCTGGCTGAACGGCCATGCGCTGGACCGTGACCTGGCGGCGGCCATCGGCCGGCCTGTCCGGCTGCAAAATGACGCCAACTGCCTGGCCCTGTCGGAAGCCGCCGATGGGGCCGGCGCCGGCTGCCGCACCGTCTTCGCCGCCATCCTCGGCACGGGCTGTGGCGGCGGCGTGGTGGTGGATGGACACATCATCACCGGCCGGCACGCCGCTGCGGGCGAATGGGGCCACAGTCCCCTGCCCTGGCCGCAGCCGCCGGATGCACCTGGTGAGAAGCCCGGGCTGGGGACTCGCATGGAGGACGAACGGCCGGGCCCCACCTGTTACTGCGGCCGTCGGGGCTGCCTGGAAACCTGGGTCTCCGGGCCCGGGCTGGCCGACGACCACGCCCGCGCCACCGGCCGCGTCCTGGCAGCTGTGGAGGTGGCCGCCATGGCCGCGAGCGGCGACGGCCCGGCGCAGGCGGCCCTGGACCGCCATGTCGACCGGCTGGCGCGCGGGCTGGCCGGCGTGGTCAATCTGTTGGATCCGGACGTCATTATCCTGGGCGGCGGCCTGTCCAACATGACCCATCTTTATGAGCGCCTGCCGCGGCGGCTGGCGGCTTGGTGCTTCTCCCCCGATGTCACCACACCCATCCGTCCGGCGCGGCATGGCGACTCCAGCGGCGTGCGCGGCGCCGCCTGGCTTTGGCCCCTCCAACGCTGACCTTAACGCCGGCCGGCCCGACCTGGGGCATGTTGGGGGCCCGTCTTTGGAGAGGACGGTCAGGCCTAGCGACGTGCCCAGATCAGGGTACCGGCCGCCGTCGCGAACAGCAGCAGGGCGAGGATGGCCGCCCACAGCGCGGGCGAGGCCAGGATGAGCACCGCGCCGGCGATCACCTGGGCGGCGGCCGCCATATGCCAGCGGGCCCGGGGCGTGATACGAACGGACATCGGCGGGGCCGCGGGCGGCGCCTTGCGGGTCAAGCCTGCCCTGCGGCGGGTGCTCTTCGGAGGGCGGCCGCTTTGACGGGCGGATGCAGCGGAACGGGAGGGTGCGGATCGCTTGGCCATGGATCATGGGCATAGCAGCGCCACCGCCGGACAGCAAGGCGGGCCGGAACAGGGCCCCTGAGTCGCGGGGGACCGGGCTCAATAAAGACGGTGGCGGCGATGTGCAGCTCCCCCCGGCACCGAAATGCCCGGGGACTCTGGCTTTCCGGGTAAGGCGCCCTCCATTCCGCCTAGGCCGGGGGCCTGTCGACACAGCCGTCGGCACAGCCATCCGGGGGGCCGCCGGCGAGTCGGCGAATGAGGTTTTTAAAAAAGAGCGATGACGATGGAATCAACGCTTGCAGTCCAAGGATTTTCTTTTAAATAAAGGTCAGGACTTGGGTGTCACCGGCCAGCCCTGGCGGACATTCGCAACGGCGACCCGGCACTTCAGTTCAACTGGATTTTCATAAACCTTGCGTCGTCGCCCTCCGGGCGTAAATCCGTGTGGCGCCGCGTCGGTATCCTGGTCTTTGCTTGAAAAGACGTCGGAATACTTAGGGGTTTTGAATATCGCTTTTAAAAGATGTGGTCCGTCGTTGTAAAAAGCGGCGGCGACATCAGGGGTGCCGCTACGGCCGGCTTTGGCCCGTGTCGACGGCGCGCCTTGCAACACCCGTCCGTGACCGCCGGGTCAGCCCCCCATCGTTCGGCTGCCGGCCTTTTGAATGATGTGTGACAGACATGACCCAAGAGCCCCTGTGGCAGCCTAGCGATATCCAGAACCAGGAAGGCGTGGAGAAGGAAGCCGACGGCGACGCCCCCAAGCGGCGCGGTCGCATTCCGCAATCGGCCTGGCCGTCCATTCTGGAACGGTATCGCGCCGGCGCCACGCTGTCGGCCATCGCCCGCGAGTTCGACTGCACGCCCAGCGCTATTTCCTATATCGTGCGCAAGGCCGAGACGGCGCAGCCCGGCGAAGGCGGCGACGCCCCCGCACCGGCCGTGGAGGCAGCCCCCGCACCCAAACCGGCCCGCACGCCGAAGGTGGAGGCCCCCGCGGCTCCCGCCCCGGCCTTGCCGCTGGAGCAGCCGGTGGTGACGGAAGCGCCAGCAGCCCCCCAGGCGGCCCCCGCCGCCGTGGAGGCCGCCCCCGTGGCAGCCGCTCCCGTCGTCGAGCAGCCGCAGCGCGCCCCGCGCGCCGCCGGCGAGCGCGGCCCCCGTGGCGAACGTCCTATTCGTTCGCACGAGGGCCGCTCCCAGGAAGGTCGTTCCCACGAGGGCCGCGAAGGCCGTCCGGAGCGTGAACCGCGGGGCGACCGCGCCGAAGGGGAACAGCCCCGGGGCGACCGGTTCGGTGATCGTCCGCAGCGGGGGGAGCGCCGCACCCTGACCGGCGCCGCCGTTGCCAATGCCGCCCAGGAACGCAGCCAGCCGCCGGCCGTCAGCCAGGGCCAGCGTCCCTACGGCGATCGCCAGGGCAACCGCGCGCCGGTCGACACCGACAGCATGGACCAGTTGCTGGACCGCCCCTACAACAGTGACCGTCCGGTGGGTTCGGAATATCCCTACCGCCAGCAGCAGCGCAACGCCGCCCGCCTGGAGGCGGCCGAGACGCCGACGGAACCGGCCGACCAGCGCATGATCGCGGCCGCGCAGCGCAGCGCCGAGGCCTATACCGCCTGGAAGGCCAATCCCGAAGGCGGCATGCAGGGCCTGACCGACGCGCTGCATGAGCTGCGCAAGGTGATCGCCCGCATGGAGATCGAGATGTCGGCCAGCCGCAAGGAAGAACATGCGGCCCGGCCCATCCCCATCCCCTATCACCGCGCCCAGCGCCGCTGAAGGCTCGGGGCTTATGCCCCGGCTTTCAGCGCCCGCGAGCATTGGATGTGAAAACACCCCGCCCGGGTCTTCTCGGGCGGGGTGTTTGCATTTGGACCGCCGCTCAAGGAACGGCAGCCCATGAAAGGGTGACGGCGTCAGCCGCCCATGGTGGCGCCCAGGATCAGCACGGCGCCATAGAGGGTGGCGAACAGGCTGGCCAGCGCCAGGAAATCCCGCACCAGACGACCGCCATTGGCGCCGGCCCGGCTCAGCGCCCGGCGACGCAGCAGCGTGGATTTCGGGGCAAAGCCGACACCGTGCATCGTGTCATGGACCGCAATGTACGCCATTTACCCCTCCACCGTTTGTCTATCCGGAGCCGGCGTACTTTCACGCCCGGCTGTTCATGGGCTTAGTGTTGCCAGAACGTTCCAGGAACCACAAGCGGAAATGTTCTCATCATGTTCCTTTTTTGGACTCGCCTTGAGAACATTCAATCCCTGGGGGCTGGATCATGCCCAAGCCCCCAGGAATGGGTTCAGCGCCCAACGCGGGCGAACGCCTCCTCATACCGCTCGGGCTTGAAACCGGCCATCACCACGCCATCCAGCTCCAGAATCGGGCGCTTGATCATGGACGGTTGGGCCGCCATCAAGGCCACCGCCTTGATGGCGTCCAGGTCTTGCTTGTCGGCGTCCGGCAACGCCCGAAAGGTGGTGCCTGCCCGGTTCAGCACCGTTTCCCAGCCCAGCGCGGCGCACCACGCCTGCAGCCGGGCTTGGTCGATACCCACGGCCTTGTAGTCATGAAAGGCATAGTCGATGCCGCGCCGGGCCAGCCAGTCGCGGGCCTTCTTCATGGTGTCGCAGTTCTTGATGCCATAGAGGGTGACGGCCACGGCCCAGGTTTCCTTAATTGATGCAGTAATGCGGAAATGCGGAATTCTTTCAGCTTAATACAGGCGTTCCCAAGGTGAACCAGGCGCGGCTGATGCGGCCATCCGTCACTTCATAAATGCCGATGACCTCCACCGTGCCGGGGCCTTCCGGAAACGCCCGGGTCACCATCTCATGATCCACCACAGTGCCGCCCACCGCCATGCGGTGCAGCAGACGACCGTGCAGGTTGGGTTCCTGGAACCGGATAAGATGGCGCGCCCGAATCTCATCCATCCCGCGGGCCAGCAGGGTATCGGGATGCTGGTAGACGCGCGCGTCCTCGGCCCAATAGGCCATGAAGGCGTCGATATCCTTGGCATTGTAGGCGCGCAACTGGCCATCCACCACCTGCTCGGGCGTCAAGGTCGAAGAGGACATGGGCGGGGGCATGGTGGCGCTCCTGAAGGAGAAGGATGAGATCATCCTTATCAGGCATCACGCCGTCCGTCCGTCGTCCGTATTCGGCATGCCGCCCATTCCCCACCCGCCTCGAAATGCCTCTGACGGGATCATCAACAATGGATGGATACCGGCATGGCCCAGGTGGAAACGGCGCCGCTGGCGCCGGCGGGGTGTTGTACATGGATGTCTGGCCTGTGCGGCCGGCAGCCTGCTGCTAAAGGGAAACGCTAGCCGGCGCGCCGGCGAGAGGTGGCGCGGGGCTTGAGGGCGTCCAGCGCGTCGGCGTTGCGGCGGCCCCAATCGTACAACATCTCCACCGGTTCCACGAAGCGGCTGCCCAGTGCCGTCAAACCGTAGTCCACGCTGGGAGGCAGGGTGTCGTGCACCCGCCGCTCCAGCAGCCCGCTTTCCTCCATTTCACGCAGGGTCTGCGTCAACATCTTCTTGGAAATGCCGGGCAGGCTGCGGTGCAGCACGCCGGCGCGGGCACGGCCGTCGTGCAGGGCGTACAGCGTGTGCAAGACCATGCTGGTCCATTTGGTGGCGAAGATTTCGATCACGCGACGTGGCGCGCAATCTTCCCGCCAATCGTCCTCCGGGGTCCCACTCATCATCGCTGGATACCTTCTGGTGCCTATGTCCCCATTTGGTGCCGTCTGGACGCCCTGGGCGCATCGGCCTAGCCTGCCTTCCGTTAGCAGGAAACGCGCCCGCAGGAAACGGAACTTGGGACATGACACAGTCGGCATTGGTGGTCGGTGTCACCGGCATCGTGGGCAGGGCGCTGGCGTCCCTGCTGGTAAAGGAAGGGTGGCAGGTGGCCGGCCTGTCACGCCATGCGACCACCCAGCTCGGCGTGACACCGGTGACGGCGGACCTGCGGGATGGGAATGGCCTGACCCGGGCGCTCGCCTCCATCCGCCCATCCCATGTCTTCCTCTGCATCTGGAGCCGGCAGGCGACGGAGGCGGAGAATATCCGCGTCAACAGCGCCATGGTGCGCGCCGTGCTTGACGCCGTGCGCCCCGCCGGGACGGTGCGGCACGTGGGCCTGGTGACGGGGCTGAAGCACTACCTGGGACCGTTCGAGGCCTACGGCAGGGGTGTCCTGCCCCAGACACCCTTCCGGGAAGATCAGGGCCGGCTGGACGTGGACAATTTCTATTACGCCCAGGAGGATGAGGTGTTCGCCGCCGCCGCGCGCGACGGCTTCCGCTGGAGCGTGCATCGCCCGCACACCATCATCGGCCAGGCGGTGGGGAACGCCATGAACATGGGCACCACCCTGGCGGCCTACGCCACCCTATGCCGCGAGACGGGGCGGCCCTTCCACTTCCCCGGGTCGCCCGTCCAGTGGCACGGCCTGACCGACATGACGGATGCCCGTCTTCTGGCCCGCCACCTGCTGTGGGCGGCCACCACGCCGGGGGCCGTCGACCAGGCCTTCAACGTTGTCAACGGCGACATCTTCCGTTGGAAATGGATGTGGACCCGCATTGCCCAATGGTTTGGGCTGGAACCCGCGCCCTTTACGGCAGAGGACGCGGGCGGCATCCTGCCCCTGGAACGGCAGATGGCGGACGACGCGCCCCTGTGGGCCGCGCTGGCCCAGCGCCGTGGCTTGGTGGAGCCCGACCTCGCCCGCCTGGCAAGTCCCTGGCACACGGACGCCGACCTGGGCCGTCCCATCGAGGTGGTGACCGACATGTCCAAAAGCCGGCGCCTGGGCTTCACCGACTACCAGGCCACGGATGACGCCTTCTTTGATTTGTTCGGCGAGCTGCGGGCCCACCGGCTGATCCCCTGATCAGGGCCCTTGCGACGCGCCCACCGCGGCCCCACCGCCTCCCACGGTCACCCGGCCCACCACGCGCGTGCCATCCTCGCCCGGCTTCAGCTCGATCTGCATCACCTGCACCTCCTCCGCCACCCGCTGGTAGTTGCGGTAGAGATGGGCACGCACGGTGATGGGCCCGTTCGGGTTCAGGCGATCGGTGCGGTAGATGTTGGCGCTGATGGTGTATTCGCCGTCCGGCGCCCGGCGCAGCAGATACTCCTCCGGTCCATAGCCCTGGGTCATGTCGTGCGACAGCCGGCCGCCGATGGCGGTGCGGGGATGGTTGTAGATGGCGCGCTCGCCCGAGGGCTCATCCACCCACAAGTCCATGTCCGTGGCGTCCACGTTCCATTCCAGGACCACACGCAGATCCACGTCCAGCTTGTCCCGCAGGCGCGGGTCCAGCGGGATGGCGCGCACGCCCAGCTTTTCCAGGCGCGGCAGGATGCGGTTGGCCTCCATCAGGGCCACCATCTCGATGCCGTTGTAGGCCGGCGACCAGATGCGGGTGATGACCTCGTTCAGCAGCCGCATGGCCCGTTCGTAATCCGCCCGCACCGACGCCGCCGGAACGCCGCGCTTGGCCGCCCGTTCCGCGCGCTCGATAAGCGCCAGGGCCAGGCTGCGCCGGGGCTGCGGCCGGTCGCCGTCCAGGTACAGCACCTTCTCATACAGCCAGATGGCGCGGTCCTCCTGCCCGAAGCGCATCAGATCGTCGGCCACGATGATCAGGGTGCCGGTGTCGGCACTGGGCAGTTCCAGGGCGCTCAGGGCCATGGACGCCGCCTCGGCCGCCTTGCCGTTGCGGAACAGCAGCTCCGCCACATCCAGGTAAAAGGCCGGCAGGCTGCCGTACCGGGCGGCCTGGGCAGTGACCGCCGCCCGGAACTCCTCGGCATCGGCCAGATGCTCCTTGATCTCGCGAATATAGGGACGGTTGGGGTCCCAAGGCGCCACCTCGATGGCGCCGGCGCTGTCGCCACCGGACTGGCCGCCACCGGATTGGCCATTCGCGCGGCTGCCGGTAACGACCACCTGGTCCGCTGCGCGGCCGGCGATGGGTGCTCTGGGCGTGGGCCCGACCGATGAGAGGGGCGCCATCACCGGCGGCGGCGGTGCCTCGATGTTGACCTCCACAGGCGGTGCGAAAGCCGGTGGTTGCACCGCCTGTGGTGGCGGGGCGGGTGGCGCCGCGATGGGGGCCGGCGGCGGCGCCACAATCGGCGGCTTGGCCGTGGTTATCGAGTTCGCCACGGGCGGCGGCGACCGAACCGTGGTGGTGTCCTGGATGATGTGCGGCGGCGGCGGGCTCTCTCGGCGGGATGGTGCCGGGGGCGGTGGAACAGCCGGCGGCGGTGCGGGCTTGCGGCCAGCCCACCAGTCCTTCTGCTCCTGCCAGGCGGTGACCACCTGCCCCAGCCGGTTGGCGGCGGCGATGTCCTTGATCTGCTGGGCACGGGCCTGCGCCGCGGCGAACTGGTTCTGCAGATCCTTGCCCAGGCTGTCAGGCGGGGCGATGTCGGCGTCGACATAGTCCTGCAGCCGCTCCAGCACCAGGAAGACGGCACCGCCGCCGGCGACGCCGTAGCGCCGGGCGAAACCCACGGCCGCCTTCTGGTCCGGCCGGTCGGACGCCGTCATCTCCGCCACGCGGTCGGCGGCCCACAGGGCGCCCAGGGCGTCGTCCGCCGCCGTTGGCAAATCGTCCAGGTCGAAGGACAGGCCGCGTCCGTCGGCCAGTGTCACCTTGACGGCGCCCAGCGACGGCGGGGCCCGGCCGACGACGCGCACCCAATCGGGTGCCGCCGGCAGCACCGTGAAGTCCAGCGCCGTGCCGTCCGCCGCTTTCACGTCGATGGCGCGGCTGGCCGGGCTGGTCAGGCGGGCGAGCACGGCGTCCACGCCCCGCGCCCGCAAATCGAGATGCTCCCCGCCCGACTTGCGGGCCAGCGCCGCCAGGAAGCCGTGGTCGGCACCGGCGCCGCTGGACAGGGTGAACAGCGGGCAGTTCACCCGCTCCGCCTGATAGGCATCCAGGGTCACCCGCCCGTCGGAGAAGAACAGGCAGGCGTCGGCCGGTGCCGGCGCGGCCTTCAGCACCCCTTGCAGGGAGGTGGCGCCGCCGTAGCTCACGGCCCGCAGGGCGCCCATCGCCTCGTCCGCCGCCGTGGCGCTGCCGAACGACAGCACGCGCGGCGTGTCGTCGGCGAACAGCACCACATCCACCACCTTCGGGCCGATCGCCGCCAGATAGCGCTGCAACAGCTCCAGTTCCGCCGGCGCCGCGTCCTGCCGCGACAGCGACCGGTCCCAATAGACGCGCACACGGCCGGTGGGCTTGGCGCCGCCATTAACGCCGCCGGGCACGGCTGCGTTCACCTCGAAAAACGTATCGCCGCTGTGATGCCGGGTCAGCACCACCGGGGCCACCGGCGGCATGCCCCCGATGGTCAGGGCGCCGCCCAGGGTGACGCCGCTGGCGCTGGCCCGCGCTTCCAACCCACCCGTGCCGGGGGCCCAGCGCAGGTCCAGCCCATCCGGCCCCGCCAGGGCAGGCGCGGCGGCGGCGTCCACATCGATGACCAGCAGGTTGACCTTGGCCACCGGGTCCAAGGTCACCAGTGGCAAGGTATAGGGCTGGTCCGTGCCGATGGGGGTGGCGAACTCAACCCGCACGATGCGGCCCCGGTTGGGGAAGATGGGAAAGACATGGGTGCGGAAGGCGTTGTCGCGCGTCACCTCCGCCAAGCCGGGATCGACGCCGCGCCGCACCTGCTTCTGATAGGCCAGCGTGGCGGCGCGCTTGGCCACCAGCACGCCGTCGGCCATCTGGCCGTTCACGTCCAGCGCATAACCGGTGACGATGGAGCCCGCCGGCAGGTCCAGGGTGAAATCGCCCTCCACGGCCGCTGCGGTGGGGTTGGCGAAGGTGGTCGACAGCGTGGTGTGCGCCACCCCGCCGATGATCTTCACCGTGATGTCCAGGTTGCCGATGGTCAGCGCATGGGTGGGCTGGGCGCCCCCGGGCGCCATATAATTGCGGGCGACCAATTCGGGACTATAGGTCCGGGCCGGTGCTGGTGCTGCCCCACCCGTGCGCGCCCAGAACAGCAGCCCCAGGAAGACCGCCAGCGTCAGCAGCACCCAGACCGCACGACCCATGCCCCAGCGCCCGATCAGCCTGTCGCGCATTCCATCCCCCATTTATGCAATACTGTAACGGTCCCGCGCCCCACCGCGCAAGGCCGCCACCCCGGGACTTGGCACCCGGAATCGTGGAACAGGATTGCCAGGATCATGCACGCCGGAATGTGGCGGACATAAGGCCCCTTTCGCCCCTTCGTTGAAAAAGCGCCAGCCCTCTGCGCTACCCTACACGCAGTGCCAGGCGGCACAGCGCCCGCACGTCCGTCACGGCCTCGATGCCGGCCACCTGGTCGGCCAAGCGGTGCGCCTGCCCGTCCGGCAGCGTGCCCGCCAAATGCAGGAACTTGGCGCGCAGGCGGTCGTCATCGGCGCCGATCAGGCTGGTGTCGCAGCGCGCCTCGCGGCGCGATCCGTCAGCCAACGTGACCTCCACCGCCGTCAGGTCGGCCGGCCAGTCCCGGGGCCCGAACGCCACCGTCACCCGGTCCCGCAGGGCGACCAGACCCGGCCGGGCCGTCACGGCATCGGTGAACAGCCCGGGCCTGCCGGTATCCGCGCCCGACAGGGCCAGGGCCGCGACGAAACGCAGGCTGAATTTCGCCTCCGTCCCCGTCGCCGGGGCGGCGATGTTGCACATCCGGTCGGCACCGGCATCCACGGTCAGGCGGACCTGCCGCACATCCGTTGGCTCCAAACCCTGGGCGCGCAGTGCTGCGATCGCCTCGATGGCGCCATGGGTCCCGAAGCAGGAGGCGTGGTACTTGAAGGAATTGCGGTTCAGCTCATGGCCGTCCCAAATGATGGGGCCGGCGGGGATGGCGGATTGGGTGGCGGCATAGCCCTGGGGCGCCTCCAGGATGTCGATGCGGCTGGAAATGCCTGCCTCAGCCCACAGGGCGGCGCACAGCCCGGCCTCGGCCGCTCGGCCGGCATGGATGGGCTTGGCCATGGTGCCGAATTGCGCCTTCAGCCCCGCCGCCTGCGACGCCGCCAGGCCGTAGGCGCGGGCGGTCGCCTCCTCATCCAGGCCCAGCAGGTGCGCGCAGGCGGCGGCGGCCCCTAGGGCGCCCAGGGTGCCGGTCATGTGGAACCCACGATCATAGGGACCCGCCCCCAGCCAGCACCCGATCATGCCCGCCGCCTCATATCCGGCGACGAAGGCCGCCATCACCGCCCCACCCCCCAACCCACGCTCCTCCGCCAGCGCCAGCAGCGGCGGCAGGATGACGGTGGTGGGGTGGACATGCATGGCCAGCGAGACGTCGTCATAGTCCAGCGCATGGCCCGCCACGGCGTTGAGGAAGGCCGCCTGGCGGACGCTCACGCTTTGGCCTCGGCCACCCATGACGGTAGCTGTCGCCCGCCCGCCTTCGGCCAGGGCTAGGGCCCGCAACGTGCGGGAGACAGGTTCGTCCGCCCCCGCGATCGCCAGCCCGAACCAGTCCAGGATGCAGCGGCGGACCATCGCCGCCGTCTGCGGCGGCACCGACGCGGCGGCGTCCCGGCTGAGGCGGATGACCTGGAGGGTGGCGCCGGTCATAAGGCCGAGGGTTCCCAATCCAACCCCGCCGCCAGGGTGTCGAATAACGCCGGCCACTGGGCGTGCCAGGCGGACCGCTGCGCGGCGTCGGCCCAGCTGCCGGCGATGCCGGCGGTCATCATGTTCCGCAGGTCGGGAATGCCGAAGCCCAGGTGGCTGTACATCAGCTCCCACGCCCCCGCCGGGCTCACCCGGTGCAGGGTCGGGTCGTCGGTGTTGGGGTGGATGGCCAGGCCGGCGGCAGCCATGCGGCGGATGGGATGCTCTGCCGCCCATCGCTCCGGCGCCAGGGTACGCAGGTAGTAAGAGTTGGTCGGCACCACCGTGAAGATCATTCGGCGGTCGGCGTACCGGCGCATCAGGTCGGGGTTGTCGACGATGCTGTAGCCGTGGTCCACCCGGTCCACACCCAGGCGATCGACCACGGTTTCCACGTTGTGCCAGGGCGTGCCGAACTCCCCCGCGTGGGCGGTGAGGCGCAGGCCCTGGCGGCGGGCCAGGGCATAGGCCTCGGCGAACAGTTCAGGCGGCCGGTCCGTCTCGCGATAATCGATGCCGATGCCGGGCACCAGCGGATGGCGGGCGGCTGCCATCAGTTCCACCATCTCCAGCGCCGCGGCCGGGTCGGCCTCACGGTCGATGGATGGGATCAGCAGGCCACTGATGCCATGGTCGGCCGCCGCCTCGGCGATGCCGGCGACCAGGGCCGCCTGCACCTCATGATAGGCCAGGCCGGTGTCGCGCAGGGTGGCGGTGGGGTTCCAGAAGAACTCGGCATGGCGCACATTCTCCGCCGCCGCATCCTCAAGGTACTCGTAGGCGATGCGGCGGAAGTCGTCCGGCTCCAGCAACAGGTGGCGTTCCAGGGCGCGCAGCACGTGCAGGACGCCCACCGGCTTGGCCCCGCGCCGGTAGAAGGCCTCGATCTCCGCCCCGTTCATGGGCGCGCCGTGCTTGGCGGCCAGGTCGGCGAAGGTTTGGGACCGCACCGCCCCCAACAGGTGGCAATGCAGCTCCACCTTGGGCATGGCGCGGAAGAAGGCACGCTGCGCCTCGGTGACCGTGCGGCCGGTCCGCGCCGGCGGCACGGTGGCAAGCGTGTCGGTGATGGGAATGGTCATGAAAGGCCCATGATAAGCGCCGCGGCGGCTCAATGCCGGGTCGCGGCGACATAGAAGTAATAGCCGAGCGGAACGGACAGGATCAGTAGCCCGACGGGCACGCGGGCCACCCGCCCGGCAAGGATCTGCACCAGGACGTAGGCCAGGATGCCGGCGGCGATGCCGGTGCCGAAATTATTGGCGACCAGGGTGACCAGCACCATGACCAGGGCCGGCAGCAGGTCGGCGATCTCGTCGGCCACCAGGTGGCGGATGGTGCCGAACATGGACAGGCCGGTCAGGATCAGGGCCGGCGCCGTCGCCTGCCGGGGCACCGCCATCACAAGGGGCGTGATCAGCAGGGTGGCGAGGAAGCACAGCGCCGCCCAGGCGGAGGTCAGACCGCTGCGGCCCCCCGCCTCCACCCCGGCGGCGGATTCGACCAGGGCCGTGCCCGACGGGATGCCGATCAGCGGCCCCAGGGTCGCCATCACGGAATCAACCAGGAAGGGTCGCTCGATGCCCGGCAGGTTGCCATGCTCATCGGTCAGCGACGCCTTGGCGCCCACGGCCAACGTGGTGCCCAGGGTGGAAAAGAATTCCCCCGCGAAAAAGGCGAACAGATAGGGCAAGGCCGTCAGCGAAAAGGCGCTGGCGATATCGACCTGGAACAAGATCGGCTGGAAGGACCGGGGCAAGGCCACGAGGGAGGACGGCAGCACCGTCAGCCCCAGCGGGATGCCCGCCAGCGTCGCCGCCACGATGCCCGCCAGCATGGCGCCCGGCAGCCGGCGTGCCTGCAGGGCCACGGCGACGCCCAGGCCGGTCAGGGTCACGATGGGCCCCGGCTGGCTGAAATCCCCCAGCGACAGCGAAATGCTCTTGGCGTTCAGCGCCACCATGCCGGCGTCGCGGCAGCCCAGCAGGGCGATGAACAGGCCCAGCGACGCCCCCAAGCCCAGCTTGATGGGGGCCGGCACCAGCCGCATCACCAGGGTGCGCGCACCCGTCAGGGTCATCACCAGGAACAGGACACCCGACAGCAGGGCGATGCCCAGGCCCGCCGGCCAGGGAATGTGCTCGGTCTGCGCCAGGGTAATGCCCAGGATGGCCGACCCGCCCAGGCCCGGCCCGACGATGAAGGGCAGGTTCCCGTACAGGCCCATGAACAGGCTGCCCACGGCCATGACGACGATGGCGGCGGTGGTGGCGGCCCCGCGATCCATGCCGCCACTGGACAGCAGCGACGGGATCACCACGATCAGGTAGGCCGCCGCCATGAAGGCGGTGAGGCCAGCCACGCCCTCGCGCCCCACGCTGGTGCCGCGCGCCGCGAGGTGGAAGCGGCGATCGAGCAGCGCCTTCATCGCCGGGGTCCTCATTGCCTGGCCTGGGCGGTGAATGCGGACAGGAAACGCGCGGTGTCCACCTTCTGCACGATGTGCACCGTCTGCTCGCCCTGGTGCGGGGCAAATTCGTCCTTCCAGATCTGCGCGGTGCCATAGGCCGGCCCCGGCAGCAGGTCGACGTCCATGCGGGCCACCAGCTCCTCCGTGACCAGGGAGCGGTCGATGGCGACGGCGGCGGTCAGCTCATCCCACAGCGGCTGGCCGACCTTGGCGTAGTCATGGAAATAGCGGGCCAGCGGCGTGCCGGCGGATACCACCTGCCCCACCAGCTCCGGCGTCACCTTCACACTGCCGGTGACGTTGCCCATGACGGTGATCTTCTTCCACGGCGCAGTCAGCACGATGTGCGCCGCCTCGGGATCGAACAGGAAATTGAAGTCGGTGGCGTAGTCGGTGTTGCCGGTGACCCGGGCCACCGCCAAATCCAGCCCACCACCCTCGATCACGATCTCCTTGGCCAGCGCCGGCAGGTCGGGCGCCAGGCGCAGCGCCAGGGCGATATTGGTCAGCGGTCCGGCCGTGATCACCATCACCTCGCCCGGGTGGGCCCGCACCTGGCTGATCAGCAGGTGCGCCGCGTCTTCCGGCACCGCCGCGACCTGGGGTTCGCCCTCGGGCAGGGGTGGCACCAGCGCCGGGTCGTCGGGATGATAGCTCCGGCCCGGGCGCGGCGCGTTCCACGCCCCCTTCCACGGGATGGCGCCGTAGCGCTGTTCCCACGCCCGCATCTCGCCCTGGGTGCGCAGCAGGGGCATCTCCGCCCCCTTGGCCACCGGAACGTCCGGCCGGCCGGCGATCTCCAGGAAACGCAGCAGGTGCCGCGTCTCCTCCTGCAGCCAGGCATCGCCGGTGACGACGCCCACCCCCAACAGCTCGACCTTGGGGTCCCGCAGCAGCGGGATCATCGCCTGGATGTTGCTCTGGCCAGGCCCCAGGAAATCATTGTCGAAATAGATCAGGGTCTTGTCGGACGCGGCGGCCGGAACCGTAGCACCCAGGGAGAGCACCAGCGCGGCGGCGCGCGCGGCATGAACGAGCTTCATCGATGACCCCATCAGAACCGCGCGCTGACGTTGGTGAAGACATAGCGCCCCAGGGCATCGTAGATGCCGCTGTAGAAAGCGCCATTGGAAACCTGGCCGCCGGTGCTGGCGGTTACAGGCGGGTCCTTGTCGAACACGTTGTTGACGCCCATCCGCAGGCTGATGTCGTCGGTCAGGGCCAGCGACACGCCCAAGTCCAGGTAGCTGACGCTGGGCAGCGTGGCGTCATAGGGCTGGTAGGCGCCAGCCAGGTAGACGGCGCTGCTGGACTTGTCGTTACGGGTGCCGCCGATGTAGCGCCAGGTGGCCATCAGGTCCAGGCCGTCCGGCAGGGTCCAGTCCACCACCATGCGGTGGCGCCATTTGGGGATGGGCATGCCGCAGGTGACGCCGAAATAGCCCTCGCAGCGGTAGGACGGCGTGTTGGGCAGCACCTGGATCTCATACTTGTCGGTGAAGGTGCCCGAGAAGTTCAGCCCCACCCGGCCCAGGCCGTTCACCCCGATCAGGTCGGCCACGTCGTATTTGGCCGAGAGCGAGAAATCGACGCCCGAAGTGTCGAGGTAGCCGGCGTTGATATAGGTGGTGACGACATAGCCACTGGTGACCAGCGAGCCGGTGGTGGGGTTGCGGACCACCAGGTTGCAGAAGGTGCCGGTGGCGATGCACTGGCTGAGTTCGATCGTGGCCGGCACGGTCGAGATCAGCTTTTTCACATCGATATCGAAATAATCGGCGGTAAGCGTCACGCCCGGCAGGAAGGACGGGGTGATCTGGGTCCCGAACGACACCGTGTTGGACTCTTCCGGCTTCAGGCCCGGGTTGCCGCCGATCATGGCGCCGGACTTCTGCCCCGCCGCCGGGGCGATGTTGCCGTACTGGGCAACCGTCACGCCGGAGGCCTGGCAGGCCGCCAGGCTGGCGGTGGGATGGGCGCCTTCGCAGGGATCGGTCAGGTTGGCGGTGGTGATTTGTTGCGGCCCGTACAGTTCCACCAGGTTGGGCGCGCGCACCGCCCGCTGGAAGCTGCCCCGGAAACGGATGTCGGTGTCCGGCGCCCACTCGCCGCCGGCCTTGTAGGCGGTGGTGTCTCCGGCGGTGCTGTAGTCGGAATAGCGGGCGCCGGCATTCAGGGACAGGCTGTGGAAGAAGGGCCGGTCCTGGACCAGCGGCGCGGTCACCTCGGCGAACAGCTCCTTCACGTCGAAGGCGCCGGAAATGGGGAACTCACCGCCCGAATTGCCCGCCACGTCCTTGGAGGAATAGTGGCTGTCCGGCGTCAGGCCGATCGACTCCCGGCGGTATTCCGTGCCGAAGGCCACGCCGAGGGGGCTGTGGGCCAGGGGGCTGGTGAGGGCCGACAGCTGGCCGGTGACGGCGCCGCTGGCCACCACTTCCTGGGTGAAGCCGGTGCGGTAGAAATCCTGCTGCACATAGCCCAGCGCCTCCGGCGTGATGCCGCCGATGGCGAAGATGTTGATGGGTACGCAGCCGGCAGCACCGGTCTTGCACACGATCTGGCCGCTGGAATTGGTCACGGCCTGCAGCGCGTTGGCGAAGTTGGACAGCGAGATGTCGCCAGTCAGCCGCGAGTCATAATTGGTGCGGCCGTACTGGGCGTAGACGTCGTACTGCCAGTCGTCACTGATGTCGCCCTTGGCCCCCAGCACGCCGCGGTAGGCGGTGTGGGTGGTGTAGTCGTGGCGCGAGCCGGCCTGCACGTCGCGTTCCGATACCACCACGTTGGCGGTCTGGGCGGTGCTCAACCCCGCCGTGGTGCAGAAGACGCTGACCTCCTGCGCCGACAGGTAGGGGTTGTTGCAGTTGACCTTCTCCGCCACGCTGAACACGGCGGTGGGCGACAGTCGGATGTCGGCCTCGTCCCGCATGAACATGAACTCGCCATAGACCTGGTGGCCGGGCGCGTATTCATAGTGGCCGAACAGGTCCAGGTTATAGCGCTGGTCCGGCGACTGCAGGTCGTAGGTGGGGCCGTTGTTGAAGCCGTCCGACGTCTTGTAGGTGCGCAGGGTGTTGCCGGTGGTGCCGTCCAGCGTGTAGGTGCCCCGCGCGGCCCCCGTCTTGGGGTTCAGCGGCTGGAACTGGGCCGGGTATGTAGCGCTGGACAGCGAGCAGGAATAGCCGCTGGCGCCGGCCGACAAGCCGCAGATGGAGAAGTCGCGGTCCGACGTCCCCACCCCTTCGGCATGGCGATAGCTGAAGAAGCCCGTGATGTTGCCGCGCCCGCCAGCGAAGTTCTTGCCGGCGGTGATTGAGACGTCGTTCTGCGGCCCATCGAAGGTGGCCCCGCCGGGATAGGCCTGCTTGGCCGCCGCCGAAACGGCGCGGATGGGATTGTTGTTGGTATGGCTGTAGAAGCCGTTGGTGGTGTCGACCTCGACGCCGTCGAAGTCCTTCTTGAGGACGAAGTTGACGACGCCGGCCAGGGCGTCCGAGCCGTAGACGGCGGAGGCGCCGCCGGTGACCACATCGATGCGCTCGATCAGCGCCGCCGGGACGTTGTTGATATCGGGCGCCTGCGCCGCCGTGCGGTCCGGGTCGCCCTGCATCAGGCGGCGGCCGTCGATCAGCACCAGGGTGCGCTGGTTGCCCAGGTTGCGCAGGTTGATGGTGGCGGTGCCGCTGGCGCCCACCGTGCCGCCGCGGTTGCCGGCGCCCTGGTCGGCGTAGGCCTGCGGTAGGGTGTTGATCAGGTCCTCGACCCGCGTCACGCCGCGCTGCTGCAACTCCTCGCCGCTGACCGTACTGATGGGGCTGACGCTGGTGGCGTCGGGGCTGCGGATGCGCGAGCCGGTGACGATGATCTCGGTCAGCGCCGTGTCGCTGGACGCGGTCTGCGCCGTGGCTGTGCCGGCCGCCCCCGCGGCGATGGCGACGATGGTCGCGGTGAAACACCCGGCGCGCGCACGCGCCTTCCTGCTGATAGACATGGAGCCCCCGTCTGATTTTTTCGCGCCCGACACTTGCCCGGTCGGCGGCTCCTCCCCCGAGGTGGCGCGCGGCTTGCCGCCTGTCGCCCGTCCAGTCCGTGCGGTACCCGGCGGCTGCCCGCCACCTTCCTTGCCCTGTTTGGGCCCGTCCCGTCTGAACTATGAATGTAGTATGACGCGCGCCCCCTCAGAGGGGAAAGTTTTTACATTTATGTTTTTATAACTTTGCCTTATTACAAAACCGCCATGTCCCGAACCATCGACGCGCCCCCCGCCTGGAAGAATCCCGTCTCGCTGCGCCAGCTCCGCTTCTTCGTGGAGTTGGCGCGCACGGGGAACTTCTGCCGCGCGGCGGAGGAGATGTCGGTGTCCCAGCCGGCCATCAGCGCCGGCATCCGCCAGATAGAGGCGCACCTGGGCGTCCGCCTGTTCGACCGCACGACGCATAAGGTGACGCTGACCGACGCGGGCATCTCGCTGCTGCCGCATGCCCAGCGGTTGCTGACCACAGCGGCCAACGCCTTCAGCGACATGCATGAGGTCGCGGGGCGGGAAATCGCCACGGTGCGCATCGGCGCCATCCCCACGGCGATGGAGGCGGTGGCCGCCTCGCTGGCCGAGTTGGCGGGCGACATGCCGGGGGTCGTCCCCCACCTGCATGACGGGCGCGCCGACCAGCTGATCCGCGGCCTGCGCGGCGGCACCTATGACCTGGTGGTGACGGTGCAGGCCCTGCCCGACGACGACCTGGAAGGCGTGCCGCTGTTCGAGGATGAGATGCTGCTGGTGGCCCGCGCCGACCATCCCCTGGCCGCCCACGACCGCCTGCCGTGGCGCGCCCTGGCCGGGCAGGAGATCGTGCATTTCGCCGGCGGCAGCATCGGCGAGCTGACCTCGGCCGCCCTGCAACAGAACGATCTGGCGCCGTCCACCCGCTACCGCGTGGACCAGGTCAACTCGCTCTACGGCTTGGTGCTGAGCGGCCTGGCCATCGGGGTCATGCCCTGGCTGTACACCCTGGGCTTCCCCGAGGACCGCCTGCGGCGCATCCGCCTGGACGGTCCCACCGTGCGCCGCCAGCTACGCCTGCTGCACCGCCCGCAACTGCGGGAGGAGCATCCGCGCGGCGTGGAATTCGCGCAGAGGCTGACGGCCAAGCTGCGCGACAAGCTGGCGGCCAACCGCCTGCCCTGAACGCCGGCGGCAGCCTCAATCGCTCTCGGCGATGGAATCCACCCGGTCCGGATAGAAGGCCAGGTGGTCCTTTATCGCCCCGACAGCGGCGTGCGGCGCCTCATAGGTCCAGATCGCGTTCACCGCCCGCGCGCCGCCGGCGGGGATGCTGAAGTAGGAAGCGTCGCCCTTGTAGGGGCAGTGGGTGGTGTGGTCGGTGCGCTCCAGCGCCGCCATGTCCACATCCTTGCGCGGGATGTACTGGACAGCCGGATAGCGCGCCTCCCGCAGGCTGAGCGCGTCACGCGTGTCGGCGATCACCTTGCCGCCCAGCGTCACGACCACCCGCCTGGGGTTGCGCTCGATGGTGATGGGATGATCGGGCCCGGGTATCTTGATCGTCTTGTCGGACATGGGCTGCCTCCTGCGGTCGCTTCCAAGGATATGGGGCCGGTGGTCCCAGGCGTCGAGACCCGCTTGACAGCCCCTGACCGCGCACCGATCATCAGATGTCAGACCAATTTGGGGCGGCGTCGGGATAGCGCCGCGTCCCACCCATGACATCCGAGGTGCCGTGGTTCCGCCCGCCTCCCCCCTTCCCGCCAGCGCGGCCCTGCAGCCGCTGCCCAGCGCCGACCGCATCGCAGCGGTCAGCGCCGCCCTGGCTGCCTTCATCGCCGAGGGGGCCTTGCAGCCGGGCGACCGCCTGCCGACGGAGCGGGAGCTGATGGCCCGCCTGGCCGTCGGGCGGTCCACGGTGCGGGAGGTCATTCGCCAATTCCAGGCGCGTGGCCTGGTGGAGACGCGCAAGGGCAGCGGCACCTATCTGCTGCGGGCCATCACGCCCGGCGCCGTCCATGTCTCGCTGACAATAGATGCCGGGCTGCTGCGCGACCGGCTGTTGCAGACCCTGGAGATCCGCCGGGGTCTGGAGGTCGCGGCCAGCGAGGCCGCCGCCCGCCGCGCCACCCCGGCCGACCTGGCCATCCTGGAGGAGAAGCTGGTGGCCATGGAGCGCGTGCACCTGGACCAGGGCACCGCCGGGCCGGAGGATTTGCAGTTCCACCTGGCGATCTATGATGCCACCCACAATCCACTGTTCCGCCAGTTGCTGGAGCAGTTCCGCGAGACGTTCGAGCATTTCTTCGACAAGCCCTTCGACCGTCCCGACTTCGCCCGCCGATCCTTCGCCCTGCACCGCGAGCTGTTCGACGCCATCCGCGCCGGCGATCCGGAGGCCGCACGGCTGAAAACCCTGGGCATCCTCGCCATCGTCGAAGAAGACATCCAGGCCATGTCCCCCACAACCGGCTCCCCGCAATGACCGACTTTACCGAAGACCCCGTGGCCCTGGCCCAGCGCTTGGTGGCGCATGATGAGATCACCCACGCCTATGAAGCGGTGGTGCCCGGCATCGTCCAAACATCGCTGTTCACCTTCCCCAATTTCCAGGAGATGGCGGACACCTACGCCGGCAAGCGGTCGCGCAACGTCTATTCCCGCACCACCAACCCCACGGTGACGGAGTTCGAGCGCAAGATGGCCGCGCTGGAGGGGACGGAGGACGCCATCGGCTTCCCCAGCGGCATGGCCGCCATCTCCGGCGCCGTGCTGGCGCTGGTGCAGCCGGGCGACCGCATCGTCTGCGTCCGCCATGTCTACCCGGATGCCTACCGCCTGTTCGAGACGCTGCTGAAGAAATGGGGCGTCACCACCACCTACGTCGACGGCGCCGACCTGGCCGCCGTGGACGCCGCCTTGCCCGGCGCCCGCCTGCTGTACCTGGAAAGCCCCAACAGCTGGATGATGGAGGCGCACGACGTGGCGGCCCTGGCGGCCCTGGCCAGGAAGCACGGCGCCGTCAGCCTGATCGACAACTCCTGGGCCACCCCAATCTTCCAGCAGCCGGCGACGCTGGGTGTGGATCTCGTCCTGCACTCCGCCTCCAAATACATCGGCGGGCACAGCGACACGGTGGCGGGCGTGGTGGCCGGGCGGGCCGATCTCACCGGCATCATCCGCCGGACCATCTGCCCCTACATCGGCGCCAAGCTGGGGCCGTTCGAGGCCTGGCTGCTGCTGCGCGGCCTGCGCACCCTGCCCATCCGCATGAAAGCGCACGAGGCATCGGCCCTGACCCTGGCACGGCGGCTGGCCGAGCATCCCAACGTCACCAAGGTGCACCATCCGGCGCTGATGGGCCCCTTGCCGCCGGGCCTGACCGGCACCTCGGGCCTGTTCTCCTTCACCGTGGACGACGGCATCGATATCCCCGCGCTGTGCGACGCGCTGGCCCTGTTCCACCTGGGCGTCAGCTGGGGCGGGCACGAAAGCCTGGTGGTCCCGGCCCTGGTGACCCACGTCCAGGCCGCCGGCCCCAACTCCGCCCTCGATTTCGGCGTGCCGGCCACCATGGTGCGCCTTCATGTCGGGCTGGAGGGGACGGAGGCGCTGTGGGCCGACCTGGACCAAGCCTTGACGGCGGCCAAACGCTGATGATGCTGAAGCGCCTGCTCCTCACCCTCACCCTGCTTCTGCCAGCGGCCACGGCCCACGCCGAAGAGCTGCGGCTGGTGGAGGTGTTGAGCAGCCCGGAGCGGACGGAGACGCTGAAGCGGCTGGTGGCGGGTTTCGAGGCCCGCCACCCCGGCACCCATGTGGAGATCACCTCCCTGGCCTGGGGATCGGCGTTCGAGAAGCTGGCCACCATGGTGGCGGCGGGTGACATCCCCGACGTGGTGGAGATGCCGGACCGCTGGCTGTCCCTCTACGCCGGCAACGGCCAGCTGGAAAGCCTGGAGCCCTATCTGGCCCGCTGGCCGGAGACCAGGGGCCTGAACGACCGGGCCCTAACGGTCGCGCGCTCCGTGGCCGACACCGCGTATATGCTGCCCTACGGCTTCTATTTGCGCGCCCTGTACTACAACAAGGCGGTGTTCCGCCAGGCCGGCATTGCCAAGCCGCCGAAGACGCTGGAGGAACTGCGCGCCGACGCGGCTCGGATCGCCCAGCTGCCGGGCAAGTCCGGCTATTGCCTGCGCGGCGGGCCGGGCGGCCTGAACGGCTGGGTCATGTTCGGGGCCAGCATCGCCGGCGGCAACGCCTTCTTCCATGACGACGGCACCAGCACCCTGAACGACGCCGGCTGGGTGGCCGGCACCACCTGGCTGATCGACCTGTACAAGGACGGGCTGGCGCCCAGGGACAGCGTCAACTGGGGCTTCAACGAGGTGGTGGCCGGCTTCTACACCGGCACCTGCGCCATGGTGGACCAGGACCCCGACGCCCTGATCGCGCTGAAGGCCCGCATGAAGGCGGAGGATTTCGGCGTGGCGCCTTGGCCCAAGGGCCCCAACGGCAAGGCCTATCCCACCCTGGGCTTCGCCGGCTGGTCCATCTTCAAGAAGTCCGCCCAGAAGGATTTGGCCTGGGACTTGGTGGCGGCCCTGAACGACCCGGCCGGCAACCTGGCCTGGAACCAGCAGACCGGCGCCCTGCCCGTCTACACCGCCGCCGCGCACGACCCGCTGTACGCCGGCGCCATCTATCAGGGGTGGTTCGCGGAACTGGCGGATCCGGACGTGGTGCCCACCCTCATGCCCACCTACCTGCCGGGCTTCGCCTATTTCGCCGACAGCCTGGTGGTGCGCAGCAGCCAGCAGGCCCTGCTGGGCCAGATCAGCCCCGCCACCATGAACAAGCAATGGGCCGCCTACCTGACCAAGGCCAAGCGCAAGCAGGCCTCTTCAAGTCAGTTGGGGGGTGTAAAGCCATGAACCGCACCCTGGCCCTGAAGCTGGAACCTTATTTCTACACGGCACCGTCGCTGCTGCTGATCGCCGCCATCATGCTGGTGCCGCTGGTCACCGGCCTGTCCTACGCCTTCCACGACCTGATCCTGCTGGACCCCTTGAGTGGCGATTTCGTCGGCCTGGATCATTTCCGGGAGATGCTGGACGACGACGGCTTCTGGACGGCGCTGCGCAACACGGTGGTGTGGACGGCGGTGTCGGTGGCGCTGCAATTCACCTTCGGCCTCGTCCTGGCGCTGCTGCTGAACCGGCCGTTCCCGGCGCGCGGCCTGGTGCAGGCCCTGGTCTTCCTGCCCTGGGCGGTGCCAGGCTTCCTGTCCGGCCTCACCTGGGCCTGGCTGTTCAACCCGGTGATCGGCCCGCTGCCCCATTGGCTGCACGGGCTGGGCCTGCTGGCCACGCCGGAGAACATCCTGTCCGACCCGCGCCTGGCGCTGTGGGGGCCCATTGCCGCCAACGTCTGGTGGGGCATCCCCTTCTTCGCCATCACGCTGTTGGCGGCCCTGCAGTCCATCCCCAAGGACATCTATGAGGCGGCGGCCATGGACGGCGCCGGGCCGCTGCTGCGCTTCCGCCGCGTCACCCTGCCCCTGCTGGCGCCCACCATCGCCATCACCGTCATGTTGCGCACCGTGTGGGTGGCCAATTTCGCCGAGCTGATCGTGGTGATGACCAAGGGCGGGCCGGCCGACGCCACCCAGATCCTGTCCAGCTACATCTTCACCCTGGCCTTCCAGCGCCTGGACTTCGGCTACGCCTCCGCCGTGGCCGCCGTGCTGCTGCTGTTGCTGCTGGCTTACGCCGCCGCCGTCATGGTGCTGCGCCACGCGATGACGGAGCGGCCATGAGCAAGACCACCCCCCACAGTATTGGGGCCCGCGTCCTGCACGCCCTGGCGCTGGCGGCCTTCGTCGCCTTCGCCCTGTTCCCCCTGTTCTGGCTGCTGAAGGTGTCGCTGACGCCCGACGATCTGATGTATGGCGAGGGCGTGCGGCTGTGGCCCTCCCGCGTGACGCTGGACCATTACGGGTCCGTCCTGCGCCACAGCCAGTTCCCGCTGTTCTTCCGCAACAGCCTGATCGTTTCCGCCGCGACCGGCCTGCTGGCCACCGCCGCCGCATCGGCCGCCGGCTACGCCTTCTCGCGCTTCCGCTTCCGGGGCAAGGCGTGGGTGGTGGGGGTGATGCTGGTCAGCCAGATGTTCCCCCTGGTCATCATCGTGGCGCCCATCTTCCGCCTGCTGGCGCCGCTGGGCCTGACCAACAGCCTGACGGGCCTGGTGGTGGTCTACACCGCCTTCAACACCCCCTTCGCCGCCTTCCTCATGCAGTCCTTCTTCGAAGCCATTCCGAAGGATTTGGAGGAGGCGGCGATGATGGACGGCGCCACCCGCTTCCAGGCCCTGCGGCGGGTCATCCTGCCCCTGACCCTGCCGGGGCTGGCGGCCACTGGCGGCTTCGTCTTCACCGCGGCGTGGAGCGAGCTGCTGTTCAGCCTGATGCTGAACTCCTCCGCTGCCGTCAGCACTTTCCCCGCCGGGCTGCTGAGCTTCGTCTCGAAATTCTCGGTCGATTTCGGGCAAATGATGGCGGCCGGCGTGCTGGCCCTGCTGCCGGTCGGCGCCTTCTTCCTGCTGATCCAACGCTATCTGGTGCAGGGCCTGACGGCCGGCGCCGTGAAAGGCTGACCCCTCCCCATGGCCACCATCACGCTTTCCAACGTCAGCAAGGATTACGGCGGCGGCCCGGTGCTGCGCGGCATCGACCTGGAGATACGGGAGGGGGAGTTCGTGGCCCTGATGGGGCCGTCGGGCTGCGGCAAGTCCACCCTGCTGCGCCTGATCGCCGGACTGGAAGATCCCAGCGGCGGCGAGATCCGCATCGACGGACGGCGGGTGAACGAGGTGGCGCCCAAGGACCGGGACCTGGCCATGGTGTTCCAGTCCTATGCCCTCTACCCGCACATGACGGTGCGGGAGAACATGAGCTTCGCCCTGAAGCAGCGCCGCCTGCCGCCGGCGGAAATCAAGGCGGCGGTGGAGGCCGCCGCATCCAAGCTGGGCCTGACCGGCCTGCTGGAGCGCAAGCCCAAGGCTCTGTCCGGCGGCCAGCGCCAGCGCGTGGCCATGGGCCGCGCCATCGTACGCAACCCCAAGGCCTTCCTGTTCGATGAGCCCCTGTCCAACCTGGATGCCCGCCTGCGCGAGCAGATGCGTTATGAGATCCGCAAGCTGCACCGTGAGCTGGGCGCCACCAGCGTCTATGTCACGCACGATCAGGTGGAGGCCATGACCATGGCCGACCGCATCGTCGCCCTGAACGACGGCGCCATCCAGCAGGTGGGCAGCCCCCAGGATCTGTACGACAACCCCGCCAACCTGTTCGTGGCCGGCTTCCTCGGCTCCCCGCCCATGAATTTCCTGGACGCGACGCTGGCGCCCGAAGGCGCGCTGGTGGTGGAGGGCCAGACGCTGGCCCGCGTCTCCCCGCCCGCCGGTCTGGCGGCGGGGACCACCCTCACCCTGGGCCTGCGGCCGGAGCGCCTGGCCCTGACTGATCCAACCGAGGGCACGGCTGTCCGCGTTGACGTGGTGGAGACCACGGGCACCGGCCGGGTGGTACACTTGGCCCTCGGCCCCCAACGCCTGAAGCTGTTCACTATGGACCCGCGCCCACTGCCGCCAGGTGAAGTTGTGGGCCTGGTCGCATCGCCCAGCGCACCGCTGCTGTTCGACCCAACCACCGGAACACGCATCGGGTGAGCAACCCTGGCCCCTCAATGAAAAAGCCGGCCGGGAGCATGTCCCGGCCGGCGATATCCGCTCAAATCGCGTCAGGCGGTCACTTGGCGTCGTACATCGCCATGACGTCCTTGCGGAAGGCGGCGCCGCTGTCGGGGCGGGCGTAGAACATGTGGCCGCCGGGGTACATGCGCAGCTTCACCCGCTCCGCGACGCCGTAGGTCGGCATCTGGTCGATCAGCATGCGCGAGCCGAAATAGGGGCAGGACAGGTCGTTCCAGCCGTGGACGATGGTCACCGCCATCTTGGGATCGTTGGCGATGGCCTTGCGCAGGTCGGTGACGGGGTTGTCGGTGTCGTCCCGGTCCCACAGCTTGTTGACCTCATACGACAGGGCGTTGTAGCGCGCCTCCACCTTCCAGCCGACCTGGTTGGTGACGAAGTCGGCCATGGCCGAGGTGGTGGGCGCGATCAGGCCGTCCAGCAGCGGGTCGTTGTACCGGGCCTCGGCGCTGGAGGGGAACGGATCGAAGGCGGTGACGTTGCTGTCGTAGACCGACCCCACCTTGCCGTCGGCGCGGTGGATTTCCCGCAGGTAGGTGCCGATGTCCACCCGGCCGTTCATGCGGCGCACCAGCTTGGGATCCAGGCCGGTCAGCTCCGCCACCTTGGCGGACAGGCGGTCGGTGGCGGCCTTGTCGCGCGGGCCGGCCATCAGGTCCTGCATGAACTCGGTGCGGTCGTACTTCTCGACCGGGCCCATGGTGGTCTCGTTCAAGGGCTTGCCCTGGCGCTCGAAATTGCCGGCGGCCATGGCCGTCAGGTTGATCATCCACGGCAGGGGCGACAGGGCGTCGGCCTCACCGATGGCGGGCGGGTCCAGGTAGGGCGACACCAGGGTCATGCCCGACACGCCCACGCCGATGCGGCTTTGCAGGTAATAGGCCAGGCGCGGCAGGCGATAGCCGCCGTAGCTCTCGCCCACCAGGTACTTCTTGCTGGTCAGGCGGTTGTTAGTCAGCAGCCAGTCATAGATGATGCGGCTGAGGTAATGGATGTCGGAATCGGCCGTGTAGAAGGCCTTTTTGGTCTGTTCCTCATCCACCTTGGTGCGGGAGAAGCCGGTGCCGATGGGGTCGATGAAGACCAGGTCGGTGAAGTCCAGCCAGCTGTTGGCGTTGTCCTTCAGGATGGCCGGGTCGGACGGGCTGTCGCCGGCCTTGCCGAAGGCCACCTGCTTCGGCCCAATGGCGCCAAGGTTCAGATAGACGGAGGAGGCGCCGGGGCCGCCGTTGAAGGCGAAGGTCACCGGGCGCGCGGCGGCGCCGGAACCGGCCACTGTGTAGGCGGTGTACACCACCTCGCCGATGGTCTTGCCCTTCTCGTCCTTCACCGGCAGGGAGCCGACGGTGGCCGTGTACTCGACGCGCTTGCCGGCGATGGTGGCCGTCTGCTTGACCGACTTCGGGGCCGGGAACGGCGCCAGCTCGCCGTCATCCTTCGGCGCCTCCTTGCCCGGCTTGTCGGCGGGTTTGTCGGCGGCATAGGTGGGCGCGCCCATGGCCATCAGCAGGGCGAAGCACGAGACGAACGTAGTGATGCGCATGAAGGATGGTCCCCCTGATCGGTCGGCATCTTTGTGCCTGATGGCGACTTTTAGACCATGGTCGCCACCGACCCCGCAAGCCCGTGGCATTCCCTGCGGCATCGGGGTGCCAGTTACACCGGACCCTGGGTTGATGAATGGCCCCACAGGCCCCTGCGGCGCAACCAGCGGGACCTCCGCCCCGCCGGTAATGGGGATACCGTATCCGTCGACAGCCGTGTGAGTCGCGTCCGCCGGCTCTCAGGTGCCACGCGGATACGACAGGGTGCGCAGCCAGTCGCGTATGGTCGCCAGCTCATCGGCGGTGGCATGGCGCCGGGCCGTGGCGGGGCTCAGCACCGGCATGCGCGCCGGGCTGCCGTCCGCGCCGGGCGACAACATGCGCACCAGCGCGCACTGCGCCGTGATCTGGGCGTCGCTCAGGGTCGCATAGGGCAGGTCCGGAATGAGCTGGATATCGCTGCTCGCCTGCCCGCCGCCATAGGGGTTGGCGATGGAGGCCAGCAGTTCCGGCTCAGTCTCCCAGCTATAGCGGCCCTGGGCATCGTGGCGACCGTAGATCTCATACCGCGCCTGCACGTCGTCCTGCGAGGCGGTGATGGTGAACAGGATGGTCTGCACGTCGGCGAAGGTCGGCGGGTTGGCCATGGGCATGTTCCTTCATGTGCGGGCCGGGCGGCGGGGTCTGCAGGTCACGCGCAGCCCGGGGGGGAGAGATGTATGGATCAGCCGGCGGCCAGCGCCAGCATATGCCGCGCGGTCTTCAGCGCCGCCTGCTCCGCCGGCGACGTGGCCGACAGGATGTCCAGCAGGTGGGCCAGGCGGGCGCGCCGGTCTGCCGGCAGGTCGCGGCCGTGGTCCAGGACATAGGCGCCGACGGCGGCGATGGCCTGGGCCTTCAGCTCCGCCGACGCCGTCCGGTCCCGGTCCAGGCTGCCCACCACAGTCTCGAAGGCCGCTTCGTTCAGGTGGCGCAGGCTGTTGATGGCCGCGGCGCGGGCATCGACCGTGGCCTTGGCATCCGCCGCCAACCCCTTCACCAGGCTGATGGTGGCCGCATCACCGCTATGGGCGAGCACGGTGGCCGCCAGCGCCTTGGTTTTCCACCAGTCGATGCCCACGCTGGTGGGCGTCGTAGCGCTCATCTTCAAAAGACCGCGCATGGTGTTCAAGGTCACGGCCTTGTCAAAGGGCGTGGCGCAACTGGCGTTGGCCTTGCCATGGACATGGCGGCTGTTGGCGGCCGGCATCGCCTCGAACAGGTTGGTAGAGGCGACGAAGGCCGCCGCATCCTGCGGGAAGATGCGCACGGCGTCGGTGGGCTTGGCCAGGAAGTGCTGCAGTTCCACCGTCAGGCCGCCCACGACGCACGGGTTGTTGTCGGGCACGCCGTTGCGGGCGGTGGCGTACAGACCCTTGTCCAGCACCGACACCGTCTTGGGCGCGGGCGGCGGCGCCGTTTCCGCCGGCATGTCGACCGGACGGTTGGCAAACATCTCCATGGCGCGCACCCGTTCCACCGCATGAGCCAGCGTGGGGTGCTTGGCGTCACCCTCGATCTTGTAGGCCGTCTCCACCGCGTAAGCCGTGTCGACGCGGGCCAGGATGTCCAGGGCTGCCGCCCGCACCTCCGCATCCTCGGCCGTCGCCAGCGCCACCGCCTGGATGGCGGACTTGGCCGACGCGTCGGATGCCGCCGCCAGATCCACCTGCGCGGCCTGCTCCACACGTTCCGCCACCGGGCGGTCCTTGGCCAGGAAGGTGGTCATGGCCGTGGCGGTGGGCGCCACGTCGCCCTGGAAGGGCTGACTCTGCTGCTTGGGTGACCAGGGCAGGTTGTCATAGCCCACACCGGCGTCGGTATCCGGCGTGACATAGCCGGCGTAGTCGATCAGCTCACCCGGCGTGGGCTTGGCCGGCGTCTGTGGCCACAGGCCCGGCACGCCGGAGGGGGCGAAGGGCCCGCCCACCGTCTGCGGCGGCCGGCGGGCGCTGAAGGTTTCAACCGGCTTGGGCTGAATCTCCTCGTTCCACGGCCACATGGTGTCGCGCAGGTGGTGGCCCAGCGGATTGGTCTTGTTGCTGGGGTTGCCGTCGGCATAGGCGTCGTTGGGCCAGTACTGCGCCGGGTCTGCGCCGTCGGAGCGGAAGCGGTCGTAATGCTGCTGCCAGGCCGCCCACAGCCAGTCGAAATAGGTGTGGAAGGGCCAGAACATGGGGTCGCTGGGCGAGATCATGCAGTTGGACATCCACACGCCGGACCAGCCGTGCCCGATGTTGTGGGGGTTGGCCTCGACAGAACCGGCCATGAAGGAATAGTTGGACTTCAGCCCCGCCTTGGATTTGTCCAGCAGCATGCCCGGCGTGTTGAACAGCTTGACGTTGTTGCGGTCCTGCCGCCAGCGCATCAGCGGCCCGCGGCCCGGCATGTTCCAGCCGTACAGCGGGTTGCCGGCGTCGAAGCGGATCAGGTCCGTGGCCATGAAGTCCGGATCGCCGGCCACGGTATTGGCACCGGTGAAGTCGGCATGGAACACCGTCGCCCCATCCTTGCCCGGCGAGTAGTACATGGGCCAGTAGGGCAGCGTGACCGAGGGGTCCACCTTCTGCAGCGCCCGCTCCAGCTCCAGCAGGAAGGCGCGGTGCCAGGCGACGAAGGCCGCCGCCTTGTGCTCCTGGTCCGGATAGCCGATGTCCGCCGGTTCCGCGAAGCCGCGGGCGCCGATGTCATGCATATCGACCAGGAAGGTGTAGGTGTCGCGCCAGCGCGGGTCGGGCGATTTCTGGAAGCGCAGGGCCGCCAGGGCCCACAGGAAGCGGCTGCGCTCCTCCGCGCTCAGCGTTTCCTCATTGCGGCGCACGCGCACCATGACCTGGGCGCCACCCATCACCGGCCCCGTGGCTGTGCCCTGGTGGGCGACGATGGCGGTGTCCTTGTCGTCGCGGCTGAAGTGCGGGAAGTCACCGGCCACGACGATGGGCTGGGGCGTACCGTCGCCCTTCAGCGTCAGGATGATCTGGTCCTTGGCGCCGCCGCCCTCCACCGCCTTCTTGTACTCGTCCGCCGTGAGGGCGAAGTTGACATGGCCCTTGCCCTCGGCCGGGGCGGCGGCGTTGGTCAGCACCACGGTGACTGTCGCCCCCGGCGGCAGGGTACCGGGGCGGACACGCACCAACGTCGGGCTGGGCGCCCAGGTAACATAGTCGAAGTGCGCGCCCGTCCGGGCATCGCCATGGACCAGGATTTCCACCTGCGCGCTCGCGCCATCGGCCGCGGTCTGCGCGCCGGCCGTTGCCGACAGCCCCACCCCCAGCGCCACGGCCGCGCACATGCTGACCCGCCGGGCTATCGCCTTCATCGATCGCCGCATCCCGTCCCCCTCCAGAGCGTCCGGCAATTTACCCGCCATGAACGCATTAATAATTAAATTAACAACCTGGAGTATGGATGCCGCCGCTCGTTCGGCCAAGAGGGTATTATGTAACGAGTTCTTACAATGGAGATACTCAACCTGAGAGAACTGACACCACGGTCCTGGGAATGATCAAGGTCGCACCAAAACATATGTTTTTTTGAGAACATGTGTTTATAACCCCTTGTGATCTCGCCAGCCGGACACCCCATGACCGATCTTAGCGACCAGGAACGCGCGGTATTGGCCGCCATCGAGGCCAACCCCTTCGTCAGCCAGCAGGACATGGCCGACACCCTGGGCCTGGCCCGCTCCACCATTGCCGCCCACGTGGTCAGCCTGACGCAGAAAGGCCGGCTGCTGGGCCGGGGCTATATCCTGCCGGCGGGGCGCCGCGTGGTCTGCCTGGGCGGGGCGGTGCTGGACCGCAAGTACCAAGCGCTGGCCCCCCTGGTGCCCGCCACCTCCAACCCCGTGACCGGCGTGCGCAGCCCCGGCGGCGTCGCCCGCAACGTGGCGGAGAACCTGGCCCGCCTGGCGGTGCCCACCGCCCTGGTCTCCCTGGTGGGGGAGGATGAGGCCGGCCGCGAAATCCTGAACCACCTGCGCGGCCTCGGCGTGGATGTCAGCCAGACGGCGGCGACAGCAGAGGCGCCAACCGCCGAATACGCCGCCATCCTGGGCCCGGATGGCGACCTGGCGGTGGCCGCAGCCGACATGCGCATCTTCGACCTGTTCACCCCCGCCTTGCTGGACCGCGCCTGGCCACACCTGGCAGCGGCCAACTGGGTCTTCGCCGACTGCAACCTGCCGGCGGAAACGGTGGCGGCCCTGGTCACGCGGCGGCGGGGCGCCCGGTTCCACCTGGCCATCGACGCTGTCTCCATCCCCAAGCTGGCGCGCCTGCCGCGGGACCTGGCGGGCATCGACCTGCTGTTCATGAATCTGGACGAGGCCAACGCCCTGCTGGGCACCCATCATGAGGGGTTGGAGGGCGCCCAGGCGGCGGCCCATGGCCTGAGGGCCCGTGGGGCGGCCGGCGCCGTGGTCACCCTGGGCGCCCAGGGCACGGCCGTCGCCGGCGACGACAGCGCCGCCACCTTCGCGGCCATACCCGCCCAGCCCGTCGACACCACCGGCGCCGGCGATGCCATGATCGCCGGCACCCTGTTCCGCTTGGTGGCCGGCGATGGCCTGCTGGCCGCCGCCAGGATGGGCGCCCTGGTGGGGGCGCTGACCACCGAAAGCAAAGCCAGCGTCCATCCCGGCCTGTCGCCGCAATTGCTGGCCGCCAACCTGCACCGTCTGACGATTTGAGGTCCCCGATGTCTCTCCTGAAGCCCGTCCTCAGCCCCGAGGTCGCCGATGCGCTGGCCGCCGGCCGCCCGGTGGTGGCGCTGGAATCCACCATCATCACCCACGGCATGCCCTATCCCGCCAATCTGGAAACAGCGCTGGCGGTGGAGGATGTGGTGCGCGCCAACGGCGCCGTGCCCGCCACCATCGCCGTGGTGCGGGGCGTGGCCCGCGCCGGCCTGACGGTGGCGGAGCTTGAGGACCTGGCCCAGGCCAAGGGTGTCGTGAAGGCGTCCAGCCGGGATCTCGCCGCCGTCATGGTGCGGCGGGGCAGCGCCGGCACCACGGTGTCCGCCACCATGCGCCTCGCCGACCTGGCCGGCATCCCCCTGTTCGCCACCGGCGGCGTGGGCGGCGTGCACCGCGGGGCGGAGGCCACCTTCGACATCTCCGCCGACCTGACGGAGCTGGGGCGCACGCCCACCACCGTGGTCTGCGCCGGCGTGAAGTCCATTCTGGACATCCCCAAGACGCTGGAGTTCCTGGAAACCCAGCGCGTGCCCGTCATCGCCTATGGCAGCGACGACTTTCCCGCCTTCTTCACCCGCAGCAGCGGCCACAAGGCCGACCATCGCCTGGACAGCGCGGAGGAGATCGCCGCCACCATGCGCCTGCATCGGGACCTGGGCTGCGGCACCGGCATCATGATCGCCAACCCCATCCCGGAAGCCGACGCCCTGGACCCCGCCTTCATCGACGGCACCATCGCGGACGCGGTGGCGGAGGCCGAAGCCCGGGGCATCAGCCGCAAGGACCTGACGCCCTTCCTGCTGGCCCGCATCAATGAGTTATCGGGGGGCCGTAGCCTGACGGCCAACATCGCCCTGGTGAAGAACAACGCCGCCTTGGCCGCCCGCATCGCCGTGGCCTACGCCGCTGGCTGAGGCCCGCTTGACAGGGGCCAACTTGACAGCGGGGCGGCCCCCGGCGGACCTTCATGGCGAATGGTCCGATCAGCCTGAAGGAAAGCCATGCGCCGTCCCGTGTTGCCGCAGCGCCTGTTGCCGCAGCGAGTGCGGGTGGCGTTCCAGCGCCGGGCGGACTGGCTGCCGGCCGCGCGGCGCGTGGCGATCTACGGCCTGGCGCTGGCCGTGGGCACGGCGGTCCTGCAGTGGCTGGATTACCAGCGCCTGGCCCGCGCCCATTCCGACGACATCTATATCCTCCTGATCGCGGCGGCCTTCCTGGCCCTGGGCGTGATGGTTGGGATGCGGCTCATGCGCCCCGCCCCGCCGCTGCCGGCGGAGGGCAACGTCCAGGCCCAGGCCGGCCTGGGCATCAGCGCGCGCGAGATGGCCGTGCTGCGTGAGCTGGCGGCCGGACGCTCCAACAAGGAGATCGCGCTGGTGCTGGACATCTCACCCAACACGGTGAAGACGCACCTGGCCCGCCTGTTCGAGAAGCTGGGCGCCCAACGCCGCACCGACGCCGTCAACCGCGCCCGCGAGTTGGGTCTAGTGCCCTGAATAACGGGTGATTCCGGCCAAATCACCCGTTTGGGCGATTGCCCGCGGCCGGAATCGCGGGGCACTGAGGGGCACGGACCACACGCAACCAAAGGGGCCTTCGCATGCTGCGCAAAATCCTGACCTACGGACTGGCCGCCGGCCTCATCTCCGGCCTGGCCATGGGGGTGCTGACCACGGTTCCGCACGGCCACCTGCCCATGGCCGTGGAGATGGCCCTGGGTTACGCCACCATGCTGGTGGCGCTCAGCACCATCTTCCTGGCGGTGAAGCGCCACCGCGACACCGCCCTGGGCGGCGTCATCCGTTTCTGGCCCGCCCTGTTCCTGGGCCTGGGCATCAGCGTCGTCGGCGGGGTGATCTACGCCCTGGCGTGGGAGGTGACGCAGGCCCTGAACCACATGGACTATGTCAACGACTACGCCCAGGCCATGATCAGCCAGGAGAAGGCCAAGGGCGCCTCGGACGAGGCCCTGGCCGCCCTGACGGCGGAGATGGACAAGATGAGGGCGAAATACGCCAACCCCTTCTACCGCCTCTCCTTGACCTTCAATGAGATCTTCCCCGTCGGCGTGCTGGTGTCGCTGGTTTCCGCCGGCCTGCTGCGCAACAGCCGCTTCTGGCCCGCCCGGCGCGCGCCGGTCCTGGCCTGATCAGAAGGCGCAGACATCGGGGTGCAGCAGCGGCCCGGCCTTCAACCAGACACGGGCGCCCTGCCCGCCGGTACGGACCACCAGGTCCTGGCCGGCGGGCAGGCGCAGCCAGGACTGGGAGTGGAACGCCTCGCCCTTTTCCATAAAGCCGCCGGCCACGACCAGCAGTTCCAGGCCCTGCGGATTGGTCACACGCACTTCGGCATCCGGCCCCCAGTCCTCCAGCCGCACCTCCTCATGCCCGTCGGCGAACAGGCTCAGGGCGCGCTCAACGCCGGGGCGGACGGGCAACGCCGCCCCCTCGCCGGGCTGGAGGACGACGCGGGCCTGATCATCGGCCCGGAACTGCCACAGCTTCACGAAGATGACGCAGCCAGGGACGGAACCGGGGGCATGGGCCGTGCCGGGCGGGTTGCGGACATAGGTGCCGGCGGGGAAATCGCCCGTTTCATCCTGAAACACGCCATCCAGCACCAGGAACTCCTCCCCGCCTGGGTGGCCGTGGGTGGGGAAGCGGCTGCCGGCGGCATAGCGGACGATGGAGGTGGCGCGCGCCTTCTCATCCCCGATGCGCGACAGCATACGGCGCCCCACGCCCGGCGATGGGCTGGGCACCCAATCCATGCCACCGGCATGCACCGCCGTACGCACGGCAAGATCGTCGTTCAGCCGCATCATCGCGCATCCTCCGTCACCTCGTGGCCCCCTCCACTCACGGGCCATCCGCCTCTGGCGCCACGTCGCCCACGGCCGCCGCCAGCAGCCGGGCGTCCTGCACCAGGTGGACTAGCACCCGGCCCGGCTCC
This sequence comes from Nitrospirillum amazonense, assembly GCF_029594735.1. NCBI lineage: Bacteria > Pseudomonadati > Pseudomonadota > Alphaproteobacteria > Rhodospirillales > Azospirillaceae > Nitrospirillum > Nitrospirillum amazonense. The sequence goes on along the minus strand of NZ_JARPAF010000002.1, from coordinate 1,341,117 downwards.
TCGCCATACATCATATGGGCGGAGTTCTCGAACCAGACGAAGCGCTTGGACGGCGCCGACAGCCTGCGGAACCAGGCCTGCACCGGCTCCGACGGCGTGGTGTAGTCATGCCGGCCGGCGAAGATGATGAGGGGGCAGTCCAGCTTCGTCAGACTGGTGAAATTGGCCCCGGCCAGGTCGGGCAGCAGCTTGGGCAGGGAAAAGCCGCTGCCCTGGTCGATGGCCTTGAAGTCGGTATCGGAATAGTCCGGCGAAATCTTTTCGGCGTTTTCCCAATAGTCGTAATTGTCGCGGCCATAGGTCAGGCCACCGAACTTCACGGACCACTTGCGCTCCACCCCCAGCTTATCGATGGGCAGGCTGCCGTCCTTTTCCGGATAGGGGGCGATGGCCTCAAGCTCCTTCAGCGCCTGGGCGTCGCCCCGCCGCCTCGCCTCGTCCAGCACCCAGGCGTAGTTGACCTTCTCCGCCGCCACCGTGTCGATGATCTGGCCGGCACCGATATAGGCGTACAGCCAGTCGGGCCGCCGGGCGGCCAGGCTCAGGCCGATGATGGTGCCCCAGGAGTGGCCGATGGCGAAAACCTTCTGCTTGCCATAGGTGGCGCGCAGATAGCCCACCAGCTCCTCCGCGTCGCGCACGATGCGGTCGGCGCTCAAGGTGGGTGCGATCTTGGCCGGATCGTTCAGCAGATAGGTCTTGCCCGCCCCGCGCTGGTCCCACTCCACCACGGTGAAATAGTCGGTCCACGGCGCCTCGAACAGATAGCGGGTAGGCAGCTCGGGCGCCGCCGGGCCGCCGTGGATCACCAGCAGGATGGGGTTGCGCCTGTCCTTGCCGCGCACGGTGATCCATTGCTGGATGCCGCCGATCTCCACCGCCTTGGCCTCGTCGATGCCATTGGCGGAGACCACCTTGCCCACCGTGCCCAGGATAGCGCGGGTGTCGGGCGGCAGGGACGCCAGGGCCGGTACCGCGAGGGTGGCGATGGCCACCGCGATGGCGACGGATTTCAGACTCGGACCACGCATGCACTTCCCCTCCGTTCAAAGATTTTGGGGTGCAGGCTAGCGGCCGGTCCCGGTCAGGGCAAATCCATCCAGTCGCTTTCCCCACCGATGGGGTCGCCCGGCGGCACCTCCACCGAGCGCGGATGGTCGGCCAGCAGCTTGTCCGCCTGCTGTGGGTCCAGCAGCCGGCGCGACAGGCTGAGGGCCCAGGCGCGTTCGTCGGCATCGCCCCGGCCTTTGGCCAGGGTCTCCGCCACCTCGTGCACCCGCTGGTCCAGCAGGGCCGCCACCTCCGGCGTGGTGCCGGGACGGCGGGCCACCTGGGCCATGGTGACGATGGCGCGATAGGCGACGCGGCGGCTGACGGCGTCGCTCCTGTCCGGCAGCGCGGCGGCGGTCAGCCGCTCCAGCACCTCAGCCAGCCCCAGCGCCTGCGGATCGGCGGCGTGCTGTGCAGCCAGCCGGGCGAGACGCGTGGGCGCCAGCAGGGTGTTGAGGGTGACGGAGGCCGCGACGTCCGCCGCCACCAGCGGGTCGAACACCGGCCCGCCGGCGGTGGCGAACAGCTCGATATCGAACTGGCGGTTGTCGCTGCCGTTGCGGGCGGCCGACAGCAGGGGCAACAGGCCGGCCGGCACGCGCAGCTGGTCGGCCGACAGGGTGGAGAGCAGGGCCGACAGGGCGGCACGCTGGGTTTCCGCCGGCACGGGCGCAGACACCTCCCGACCGTCGCCCTTCACCGAATAGGCGAAGGTGACGCCGCCCACCGATTTGGCGGCGGCGTTCACCTGATAGCGGTGCAGCAGCCATATGGGCACGAAGCGGCGGCGCAGCTCCGCCACCGCCTCCCCCGGCGCCAGCGCTTTCAGGCCGAACTGGTCGATGGCGGCACGGCGCACGCCCATCAGGCGGGTCAACTCCACCACCGGATCGGCGCCGTCGTCCCACAGGCCGCCCCAAGGCTGGGCCGTGTCCGGGCGGCGGGCATTGTCGTCCTGCACATAGCGCAGGCCGGCGGCCACCGCCGCCGCGGCCTTGGCATCGGCCGCCGCCTGGTCGTCCTGGCCGGTGGGCGCGGTCCCATACAGCCAATCCACCGTCGCCTTATCCCAGGCGCCCACGCCGGTGCCATAGGCGTCCGACAGGTCAGGATGGCCATCGACCAAACCGATACGCGGGGCGGGATAATCCATGACCGAGGCGCGGCCCTGCGTGCTGGCGGCGAAGTTGTGGGCGAAGCCCAGCGCGTGCCCCACCTCATGCGCGCCCAACTGGCGCAGGCGGGCCAGCGCCACCTGGACCGGGTCGTTCGGCCCGCCGGTCCCCACCTTGTCCGCCCCCACGAGGCCTTCGAAGATCAGGATGTCCTGCCGCACCCGTTCGGAGCCCAGGACCACCATGCCCTTCACGATCTCACCCGTGCGCGGGTCCACAATCTCCTGCCCGTAGGACCAGCCGCGGGTGGCGCGGTCCACCCAGTTGACGATGTTGTAGCGCACGTCCATCGGATCCACGCCGTCGGGTAGCGGCTCCGCCCGGAAGGCGTCGATGTAGCCGGCGGCCTCGAAGGCCTGGGCCCACCAGTTGATGCCCTCCAGCAGGGCGGTGCGCATGGGCTCCGGCACCGTGCGGTCCAGGTAGAAGACGATGGGCTTCTTGACGCGGGAGCGGGCGGCGGACGGGTCCACCTTTTCCAGGCGGAAGCGGTTGGCCACGTCATGCACCACGTCCTGGCCCAGGGGCCGCCCGTAATCCACCGCCTGGGTGGAGAAGCCGCCCATGCGCGGATCGAAGGCGCGCGGGGTGAAGCCGGGGGCCGGCAGGCGCACGAAACTGTGATGGACGGTGAAGCTGACCTGGCGGGCGTCCGGGGCGATGTTCTCCACCTCCGCCCCCGGATGGTCGGAGGTGTAGGTCTGGATGGCGTCAACCTCCAGGTTGTCAGGGAACAGCTTGAGCGAGGTGGGGTCGGCGGCGCTGAGGCCCCCGTCCAGCCTGAAGCCCTTGCCCGCCCCCTGCGGCGCGCCACCGGTGCCGATGGCATCGCCCTCCTGCCCCAGCGACTTGGCAATACCCAGCATGTCGGCGGTCAGGAACTTGGCGATGTCCACCGCCACCCGCCCGTCGGGCAAGGGCACGGCGTCCCCCATCCACACGATGGAGGTGGCGAAGTCGGCGCTGGGGCCGGACGCCGCGGGGTTGCGGAAGCGGGGGTTTTCGAACTGGACGGCGACCTTGGCGCCCAGCAGGCGGAAGGCCAGCACCTGCGTCTGCCCGATGCGCCCCCGGTCCAGGAAGGTGGGAGCGGACCCCAGGCCGGTGCGCAGCGCCGGCGTGTAGAGGTACCGCGCCATCACGCCGTCGGCAGCAGGCGCCGGCAGGGTCAGGAAGATCTTGCCCGCGGCCTTGTCCACCCGCACCGGCAGCAGGCCGTCCTGCGCCGGCAGATCCCGCAAGGCCGCGGCTGGCCCGGACGGCGCCCCGGCAGGTACCGCCGCCAAGGCGACGGGTGCTGTGGAGACGGGTGCTGTGGAAAAGACCAACACGGCGGCCCACACGGCCAGCGATGACGTGCGCAACGGATGTCCCCCAATAGTCCCCTGTTTGGACGCACGATGTGCCGAAATGCGGCCACCACACAAGGGTTGGCTGAATTAGTCCCTTGAAAAACCTTTTCGTATCCGACGGATATCCATTATTCCTGACCAGAAGATAGCGTGTTGGTAGCGACACGCCGGTGCTAAGACACGTCATACCTGTTATGGTTCCGATGTCGAACGGACGATGGGCGGCAGCATCTTGAGCGTTAAGCGCGTAAGTGGGTTGGTCCTCAGCGGATTGCGGCTGTGCCGTGTCGTCTTGCTGCTTGGGCTTGTCGCCCTGCCGTCGCTTACCCGCGCGGCGCCGGCGGAACGCTGGTCCGGCTTGGCCGAAACGGTGTTTCAGAATTACGGCCGTGACCAGGGCCTGCCCCATCCCGTGCCCACCGCCCTGGCGCAGGACCATGACGGCTTCATCTGGGTGGGAACCCAGGGCGGCCTCGCCCGCTGGGACGGCTATCGCTTCAAAAGCTACACCGCCAGCCAGGACGTGCCGGGCAGCCTGCCCAGCGACTTCATCAAAAGCCTGTTCATCGACCCCAAGGGACGGTTGTGGGTGGGTGCCAACAGCCTGTCATTGTATGACGCCGCCGGCGACCGGTTCGAGACCATCCCCCTGGGCGCCATCAACGGGCGGCCGGACATCGGAGCCATCACCGACGATGGTGCCGGGGGATTGTGGATCGGCACCGACGACGGGCTGCGCCACCTGGACATCGACAGCCGGGCGGTGACCGTGCTGCGCGCCGGGGCACCGGAAGCGGGCGGCCTGCCCGCTGGCCGGGTGCAGGCGGTGCTGCGCGACGGCGCCGGCGGCCTGTGGGTGGGGACGGCGCAAGGCCTGGCCTACCGCAAGCCCGGCGGCAATGGCTTCACGGCCGTGGCGCTGGGCGAGACGCCGCAAACGAACGTCTCGGTCCTGTTCCAGGACGGCGAGGGCCGCATCTGGGTCGGCACCATTCGATATGGACTCTACACCATAGACCGGCCAGGTGCCGTCCCCCGGGCGGTCAACCCGGCCGCCACCGAGCTGACGGGCTGGATCTCCGCCATCTGCGCCTCGGGCCCGCATGAAATCTGGGTGGGCCTGCGCAACCGCAGCATTATCGCCATCGACACCCGATCCGGCGCCATGCGCCCCATACGCCACGACCGCGCCCAGCCCAACAGCCTGGCCCATGACGACATTTGGGCCCTGCTGCGGGACAGCGCCGGCTCAATCTGGGTGGGGGGCACCGGCGGCCTCAGCTATCACCCGCACGACGCCGGCCTGGTCGCCACCGTCTTCGGCGGCAGCCGGCGGGAAGGCTTGAGCGCCAGCGACGTGTTCGCCCTGCTGTCCGCGCGGGATGGCCGCGCGTGGCTGGGCTATTTCGACGGCGGCATCGATGTCGTCGATCCGATGGCGGGTCGGGTGGCAGCCCTGCGCCCCGATCCCAGCCAGCCGGAAGACGCCCTTCCGCCCGACATCGTCTTCTCCCTGGCACAGGATGAGGCGGGTCGCGTCTATATCGCCACGCGACGGGGCCTGTACCGCGCCGATCCGGCGGCCAGTGCCGTGCGGCGCGTCACCCTGCCCGGCGGCCGCGACCCGGCCGCCGCCACCATGTCGCTCATCGTCAGCGACGGCATGCTGTGGGTAGGCGGGGAGGAGGACGGGCTGCGCGGCTACACGCTGGACGGTCCCGGCGGCACGCCCGGCCGCCTGGTGTTCGGCGCCACGCCGGCCGACCAGGCCCAGTTATCCGACCGCACCATCCGCGCCCTGCTGTCCGGCGCCGGGCGGGACCTCTGGGTCGGCACGCGCAATGGCCTGAACCACATCGACATCGCCACCGGCGCCGTGGAACGCATCCCCCCGGCCCCCGGCGACCCCCAGGGCCTGCCGGACCCCTATGTCAGCAGCCTGCTGGTGGACCGTCAGGGCCGCCTCTGGGTCGGCACCTTCGGCGGCGGCTTGGCGCTGATGACCGCCCGGGACGCCGATGGCAGGCCGCGCTTCCGCCACTTCGGTCTGGCCCAGGGCATGCCCCACGCCAATGTCTGCAGCCTGGCCATGGACGGCGACGGCGTCATCTGGGCCGGCACCGACGACGGGCTGGCCCGCATCGACCCCGGGACGCTGGAGGTTCGGCCGGTGCGCCGCGCCGACGGTTCCGCCCTGGTCGATTATTTCGTGGGCGCCAGTGCCGCCACCCCGGCGGGGGAGGCGCTGTTCGGGTCCAAGGGCGGCATGACCGTGGTGCGCCCAGGCAGCCTGCCCGCCTGGCGCTTTCCAGCCCCGGTGGTCATCACCGATCTGCGGGTGGGCGGCCATCCCATGCCCGTGGCCAGGGTGGGCGCGACCGGTCCCCTGGTGCTGACGCCCGAGACCAACAGCCTGGCGGTGGAATTCGCCGCCCTGGATTACACCGCCCCCGTCCGCAACCGCTACGCCTATCGGCTGGAGGGGTATGACGCCGATTGGATCGAGGCGGACGTGAACCGCCGCCTGGCCGTCTACACCAACCTGCCGCCCGGCGACTACACCCTGCGCCTGCGGGGCAGCAACCGCGACGGCGTGTGGACGGAGCGGGACCTGACCCTGCCCCTGCGCGTGATGCCGGCCTGGTACCAGCGCCTGTGGCTGCGCCTGCTGGCGGTGGCGCTGACGGTGGTGGCGGTGACGCTGCTGGTGCGCTGGCGCACCAGCTATCTGCGCCGACGGCAGGCGGAACTGGAAAACCAGATCGCCGACCGCACCGCGGACTTGCGCGCCGCCAACGACCGCCTGACCCACCTGGCCACCACCGACCCGCTGACCGGCTGCGCCAACCGCCGCCATTTCATGGAGCGGGCGCACGACATGATCGCGCTGGCCAGTCGTCATGGCACGCCTCTGACCCTGGCCATCCTGGACCTCGACGAGTTCAAGCGCGTGAACGATACCCACGGCCATCCCGGCGGCGACGCCGTGCTGGCCCTCACGGGACGCGTCCTCGCCAGCCATGTGCGCTCCACCGACTTGGTGGGCCGCATCGGCGGGGAGGAGTTCGCGCTGCTGATGCCCCACACCGCTGCCCACGGCGCCCGCCTGCTGGCCGACCGCCTGCGCCAGGCCATCAGCGACGAACGCGTGGCAACCGATGGCGGCGCAACGATCCGCGTCACCGCCAGCCTGGGCCTGGCCGAATTGCGCGACGGCGAGGATTTGGACGCCCTCTACGCCCGCGCCGACGCCGCCCTGTACGTCGCCAAGCAATCCGGCCGCAACCGGGTGGAGATGACACGCTCCGCGGAGTGAGAGCCGGGTTCAGCCCAGGGCGATGGCCGAACCGGTGAAGGGCAGGACCACGTCATAGCCGGGCGGCGGCGGGGTGACCGGTGTGGCGGCGGCGGTGCCGAACTGGGTGATGCCCCGGCCGATATGATGCGCCAGGTCATGGCGGTCCCCGGCGAAGTCGAACGGGACGCTGGCCACCAGGCGCGCGGAAAACACGTTGGTGGCGAACACCGGCGCCGGCGTGGCGCCGACGGCGACCGCCACGGTGGTGCCCACCGCCAGGCTGGCGCGGCGAAACGTGGCGATACGCTCGCCCTCCATGAACGAGGCCGGGTTATCGAAGGTGGCCGCCGGCCGGCGCTGCAGATACAGCGAGAACTCCCCCACCGGATCCAGGCTCAGCGTCAGCGCCCCGTTGTCGACCTGCGCCGCCTTGAACGGCCGGGCGGCGAAGGTGAAATGCGCTGTTTTCTCCGACGGCGTGCCGTCGAACAGCGGCACCCCGTCGAACGGAAGGTGCAGAAAATAGCCGTAGTCGGCCAGTTCCCCGTCCTTGGTGCCGTAGAAGCGGCCGGTGGCGTACCAGGCAAGCTCGGCGGGAAGCAGGGCGGTCATGGGCGGTCCTTCCGGGATGGTCGCAATCTGGCTCCAGCCTGGCACAGGCCACCCTGGCCCGGAATCTCCCTTGACGAGATAATCCGGGCCAGCATGCCCGCCTAACGTACCTTCCCGGCCGCATTCTCCAGCACCACCCGGGACAGCACCGCTGTGTCCGTTGTGGTCGGCAGGTGGGAGACGAAGCCGATGCCGGCGTAGAAGGGCTCGGTGAGCTTCAGGGAAATGGGGGCGCCGTAGGGGTGCATCGGCTCCCCCTGCTCGCTGACCCACAGGGTGAAGGCGTCGCCCTTCTTCTCGATGCCGATGCGCTGGGGATGCAGGGTGACCAGGCCGGCGACAGCCTCTCCCTTCAGGGCGCCGCGGCTGCCGACCTTATATTCCATGTCCACCATCTCGGCCCCCTTGGCCGGACGCCAGGCGATGTGGAACATGCCGGTGCCATGCAGGCCCACCACCATCTCCGGCGCGTCGTCGTCCAGGCTCTGGCGGATGACCAGCAGCGCCTTGCGGTCGCCGTAGCCCACCGGGTTGGGGAAGGCGACGTCCGCCGCCAGCGACACGTCGCCGGACATCTTCTTCCACAGGAAACGGAACTCATCCCGGCCGTACCACATGTTGTAGCCGGCCGAGGTGACGGTGTAGCGGCCGTCCTGGACCGTTCCCTGGCCCGGCACCAGGGTGCCGCCCACGTCCGCCTGGCCATCGAACAGGCCGATGGGCTGGGCCTCAACGCGCGTGGGGCGGTGGAAGCCCGCCGGCGGGGCCACCTGACGATGGCCGGGATAGTCGGGATAGGCCCAGTCCGGCGCCGTGGGCGTGCCGGGCGCGCTATTGGCGGGCGAAGTGCCGGGCACCTCTTGCGCCGCCGCCGGAAGGATGACCATGAGGCAGGCGGCCAGTACAATCATGCGATGCTTCATCTCGTTCTTCCCAATCTTGAGGACGCCGCTCACTTCTCGGGATCGGGTGCACCGAACGGGGTGCAGCAGGGCGTGCCGATGGCATGCAGTTCCATCAGTTCCGCCCGGGTGCCGTCGGGATCGATCAGGTTCATCTGCCACTTCGCGTCGCGCCCGATCTTGGGCAGGTTGTCCTGGCCCTTCAGCCGGTCGCCGTTCCACAGCAGGGTGTAGGCGGCCTCCGCGTTGGGAATGGCCAGGGCGAAGTGGTTGAAGACGCCCAGGGTGGCCTGCGATAGGTCGGGCGGGATGCCTTTCGTGTCCGGCGTGCCCACCACCATGTATTCGATCCAGTCGCGGCCGTCGGGCAGCTGCAGGGAAATCCAGGTGGGCTTGTCATCCTCCATCCCGCCCGCCCAATAGGGATGCAGCCCCAGAATCTGCTGGTAGAAACCGTCTTCCAGCGCCCGGTTATGGACGATGAAGCCGAAATGCATGATGTGATTGGAGAGGGCGTTGGGCGGGATGCTGGGCGGCGTGGCCGGCGCCTGCACGAACTGCATCACCGTGCCCTCGGGATCGGTCACGTCGAACCAGCGGCTGCCGTCCGACCCCTGCTGCACCTTGCCCGGCACCGCAATCTTTTTGGCGATCAGATAGTCGCGCATGGCGGCGACGTCGGGGGTGTTGAAGGCGCCATGGGCCAGGCGGTTGATGCCGGTGTACCCCGCCGGCAGGGGCAGCACCTCCACGAACTGCGTGGGGCTGAAGTAATAGCGCACGCCGGCCGGGTTTTCCGGATCCGGCAGCTTGGTGGCGCCCAGGTCGTGGACGTAGAACGCCTCCGACTTCGCCATGTCCGCCGCGTAGATCGCCAGATGCGAGACGGCGACGATGGGCGGCCGCGCCCCTCCTGCACCCCCAGGGGTGGCCGCCTGCGCCATGCCGCACAAACCCGCGAGCACCAGCGCGCCGATGATGGTTCCTTTCATGGTTCCTCCCTGTTTTGTTTTACGTTGAAGATCAGATTTCCAGCGCCACCACCTCATATTCGTCCAGGCTGGGCACGGTGAATTCCACCACCGCCCCCTCCTGTCGAAAGGGCAGCGGCTGGCCGGCGCGCAGCAGGCTCGCCTGCCGGATGGGCTTTGGTGACGGCAGGGTCATGCGCACCAATTGCGGCCCCAGCGGGTTCAACCCACGGGCAGCGGTGGCGCGGAAACCGGGGCTGGTGTGATTGACCAGGTGAAGGGCGTAACCCGGCTCCGTCTCCCACCCGAACACCTCCACCAAGCCCGGGCCCTGCACGGTGATGGGCGGGGCCGGCGCCAGCCAGCGCAGGGCATTGGTGACAAGATCACCCAGGTCGGCGGCGCCGGAGCGCCAGTAGCCGGCCTCCACATCCGCCGCCAGGTACACCAGACGCGCCCTACCCGCCTGGCGCACCGCGAGGGTGGGCTGGTCGGTGTGCGGCTGGCGGCTGTAGACGCCCTCCGTCGGGTACCAGGGATACTGCGCGACATGGGTCAGCAGGGGCGGGCCGTCGATGGTGATGGGCACGCGGCAGCTGGAGCCCTGGATCCAATCCGTCTCCTCGAACCCCGCCAGGATGGGATGGCGCCGCTCGATGCGCTGGATGGCGCTGGATCCGGGGAAGCGGGGCTGATTGGGCGTGGCCCCCTGGCCGAAACTTTCGCGCTTGCCGGCGCGCCGCATGCCGAACAAGGGGCCCAGGGCGAAGTCGTCACGCGGCCGCCCGGTTTCGTCATACAGCCCGGTCTCGAAGGTCGCTAGCACGCTGCCGCCGGCCTTGGCGAAGGCCGTCACGGCAGCGGCCTGGGCGTCGCCCATCAGCGCGATGTTGGGCAGTACCAGGGTCTGGTATCGGCCCAGTGTGGCCGCGTTCAGGTCACGATCCAGCACCACGTCGAAAGGGATGCGCGCCTCGGTCAGCAGTTGGTACATGCCCTGGACGGCGTCCAGCGCGTCCGTGCCCGCCGGCGGATCGTACAGGCGGTTGCCGCGCTGGGACACTACCAGGGCCACGCTGGCGATCGAACGACGGTTGTGGAAATGACGGTCGTTGGCGGCCTGCCAGGCCAGCACCTCCCGCCCCACCTTCTGCCAGCGCCGGTCCTCGATGAAGCCCTGCTGATAGCCCAGCCAGTGGTAATGGAGCACCCCGCCCGCCGCCAGCGTCTGGTGGATGCGCGAGCGCACCTCCACCGCGTTGCCGGTGACGTTACGCCAGCGGATGTCGCCGGCGATCTCATACCCCGCCGTGATGTTGGTGACGGGGCGGTCACCCCCTTCTCCAGCAGGGGAATTGCCAACGATCGCCTTGCCGATGCGGGTCTGCTGGCTCGCATCCCAGGCGGGGGCGCCGATGCCGCCGCGCCCTTGGTTGTCGGCCATGAACCAGGGGGCGGTGGCGGCCAGGGCCGACAGGTCCAGGTTGCCGCCGCGGAAGCCGCCGCCCAGGTTGCCGGTGAAGATCAGCCGGGCGTCATGCTTCTTCACCAGGGCGTCGTAGCGGCCCCACAGATCCACCGCCCGCTTCAGGAAAGCATCCTCATACGCCCGGCTGTGCGGGTCGCCGATGGTGCGGCAGATGGGGCAATAGCAGACGACGGCGTCCGGGCTGGGCCAACCGTTGCTGTAGATGCCGTCGATGGGGTAGCGGCTGAGCACCTCATCGAACAGGGCCGGCACGAACTGGGTGTAATAGTCGCTGAACTGGCAGGTGGGCGCGAACTCCGACGAGGCCGACGGGTCGTCCGGCGCCCCCACCAGGGAGCGGCGGACCAGGGCGCCATCCTGGGTGCGGCAGAACCAGTCGGGATGCCTGTCCGCCAGCTGGCTCTTGGCGATATCGATGCTGAAGCGGCCCATGACGCGGATGCCCCGCGCCTTGGCCGCCGCCACACATTCCCCGAACACGTCCCGGCCCTTCAGCCAGGCGCTGACCGGCAGGTCGGGCAGGCCCGTGGGATAAAAGGCCACCACGTTGGTGCCGCTGAGATAAGTCATCTGCGCCTGGCATGAGGCCAGGTAGTCCACCCATTTCCCGACGTCGAAAGTCTCGGGGTCGCGCTCGTTGAAATTGACGTGGACGATGCGCTTCATGCGCTGGTGCCAGGCGTCGGGCGGGTAGGCGCCCGCCCCCGGCCTTGGCGCCGCCCAGGCAGTGCCGGCATTCAAGGCAGCCAGCGCCGCCCCGGCCATCAGGGCGAACTCTCGGCGGTTGGTCTCCATCCTCCCCTCACTCCGCCAGCGGGGCCGTACCGACCACGGTGAAGCCCGCCGTGGCACCGGGCACGCCGGTGCCGGGCTGGCCGCCGCCCACGGTCAGGGTGTAGCGGCCCTCCGTCACCACCCGGTCGCCCGCCTCCGTCACGCTGGACAGGTCGCGGGGGGCGAGGTTGAAGTGGACCTTCTTGCTTTCACCCGGCGCCAAGTGGACGCGGGCGAAGGCGCGCAGGGCCCGGATTGGGGCGCCCGGTACCTGCGGAAAGCCCAGGTACAGCTGCACCACCTCATCCCCCGCCACCGCGCCGGCGTTGCGCACCTGGGCATCCACGCCCAGCGTCTCGCCCGCCTTCAGCGTGGCGGCCGACAGGGCCGGCGGGGTGTAGGCGAAGGTGGTGTAGCTTAGGCCGTGGCCGAAGGCGTACAGCGGCGTGCCGGTGAAGTAGCGGTATGTCCGCCCCTTCATGCTGTAATCCTCGAAGGGCGGCAGGCCGTCCACGCCCTTGTAGAAGGTCACCGGCAGGCGGCCGGAGGGATTGTTGACGCCCGACAGCGTCTGACCGATGGCCATGCCTCCCTGTTCGCCCGGGTACCAGGCATCGATGATGGCATCGACGTGCGCGGCAGCCCAGTTCACCGACAGGGCGGACCCGTTCATCAGCACAAGGGCCATGGGCTTGCCCGTGGCCTTCACCGCCTTCAACAGGGTCTCTTCCTCCGCCGGCATGTCCAGGCTGGTACGGTCGCCGCCCTTGAAGCCGGGGACGGTCACCGTCATCTCCTCCCCCTCCAGGGCGGAGCTGATGCCGGCCACGGCCACCACCAGGTCGGCTGCCTTGGCCGCTGCCACGGCGCGGTTCAGCGGGTCGGCCACCACAGGGTTCCATACCAGGCGGATGACGGGGCCCTTGGCCGGCGTCTGGTCGATGCGAATGGCGTAGCGGCGCCCAGCCTCGAAATGCAGGGCCTTCATCTGCGGTGTGCGCTGGCGGTCGCCGTTCTTCACCGCCTGCACACCATCGACCCACAGGGTGGCGTTGGCGCCGCTGAGACCGATGGTGTACTCACCCGTCGCCGGCACGGTGACGAAGCCTGTCCAGCGGGCGGAGATGGCGGCGCCCTCCACCACCGGGGTCATGTCGCGGTCCAGGTTCAGGGTGCCGTCGGTGCGGGTCACGGCCGGGGTGCCGCTGAAGTCGGGGTTGCCCCAGTACTCCCCCTTCAAGCCTGGCTTGCCATCCGGACCGCTGAGGGCGCTGCCTGGGATGGTGGACGCGGAGCGCAGGAAGTTGCTGCCCGGCTCGTAAGCGATTTGGGCGTTGGGGAAGGCGGCGCGGATGCCGTCCAGCGCCGTCACCGGGTGGATGGGCTGACCGTTGTAGTTGCCCAGCAGCACGTCCACCTGGTCGGCCAGCGGGCCGATGACGGCGATCGTCTTCACCGTGGGCTTCACCGGCAGCACACCGTTGTTCTTCAGCAGCACCATGGACTCATTGGCCAGGTGCAGGGCCAGCGCCACATGCTCCGGCGAGTTCAGCTGCGTGTCATCCGCCTGGGCATAGGGCACGCTGGCCGGCGGGTCGAACAGGCCCAGGCGCATGCGGGCCGTGAATAGGCGGCGCAGGGCGGTGTCCACCACGTCCTGCGACACCAGCCCCTGGGTGATGGCGTCGCGGTAAAGGTCGAAATCATCCGGCTCATCCGGCGGGCGGTTGTACTGGGTGCAGTCGTTGTCCACGCCCAGCTTCAGCGACACGGCCGCCGCCTCCGCCAGGGTCTTGGTGTAATGGTGGCCGCGCTGGATGTCGGCGATGGCGTCGCAATCGGACACCACATAGCCGGTGAAGCCCCAGCGCTTGCGCAGCTGGTCGGTCAGCAGGAAGTCGCTGGCGCAGGCCGGCTGGCTGTTGACGCGGTTGTAGGCGCACATGACCGAGGCCACCTTGCCCGTCGTCACCAACTCGCGGAAGGCCGGCAGGTAGGTGTCCTCCTGATCGTGCTTGCTGACCGTCACGTCCACCTCGTGGCGCGTCGGCTCCGGCCCGCTGTGCACGGCGTAGTGCTTGGCGGTGGCGATCACCCGATAATATTTGGGGTCGTCGCCCTGCATGCCCTGGACGAAGGCGGTTCCCAGCTTGCCGGTCAGGTAGGGATCCTCACCATAGGTTTCCTGCCCCCGGCCCCAGCGCGGGTCGCGGAAGATGTTGATGTTGGGCGACCAGAAATCCAGGCCCTGGTAGATGCGGTGCTCCGCCCCCGCCTTTTCCACGCGGTTGAACTTCACCCGCGCCTCGGTGCCGATGGCCACCCCCATCTGGCGGATGGCGTCGGGGTCGAAGGTCGCGGCCAAGCCGATGGGCTCGGGGAACACCGTGGCCTCGCCATTGCGGGCGACACCGTGCAGCGCCTCGCTCCACCAGTTGTAGGCGGGGATGTTCAGGCGCGGGATGGCCCGGGCCTGGTTGGTCAGCTGCGCCGCCTTTTCCTCCGGCGTCAGGCGGCTGACCAGGTCATCCACCCGGCGTTCCACCGGCAGGCTGGGGTCGAGGTAGGGCGGCTTGGCCGCCTCCTGCGCATGAACGCCGCCCGCGCCTGCCACCACAAATAGGGCCGCCCGCATGGCGACCCCGAACACAGAACGACCCATCCGCCCCTCCCATTGTTAGCGTTATCATTTTAAGTCCGGAACGGTCCTGGGAATATGACCGCCCCATCAAGACAGCTACGCTTTACGGTCGCCGGTCAGGCCGGTACATCGACGGCCTTGGCCGGGTCGACCGCGCGGGTGTAGCCGAAGGCGGTCGACACGGTGGCGCCGCCCTGGGCGACCGAGTCCAGGATGGCCTTCATCAACCGCATGTCCTGCAGGCCTTCCTCGCCCGTGGAGACCAGCGGCGCCTTGCCCCGCACCACGTCGGCCATCCAGTCCATCTCACGCGCGAACTGGTCGATCTCATGGATGGCCTGCACCTGCGACTGGTAGCCGGTCTGCACCGTCAGGCGGTTGCCGTTGTAGAAGGCGCCGGGGTCCGCCACCAGCCGCCCCTGCGCGCACTCCACCTGGTAGGACATGGTGGGGGCGTAGTCGAAACTGGTGGACCCGTTGGCAACGGCGCCGCTGGGGAAGCGGAACTGCCAGGCGATCAGATCCTCCACCTCGCGGAAGCGCGGGTCATTGCGGTCAGTCTGCGCCCAGGCGCGCACCTCCACCGGCTCTTCATTCAGCAGGTAGCGGGCGCCGTTGATGCCGTAGATGCCCATGTCGGCCAAGGCACCACCGCCGGACATCTTCATGTCCAGTCGCCACACGTCCGCCGGATCGCTGAGCGAGGCCTGGCGCCCCATTTGCGTGACCACCACCCGCGGCTTGCCCAGCTTGCCTGAGCGGATCAGGCGCATCGCGGCCAAGTTCAGCGGCTCATAATGGCAGCGGTAGGCGATCATCAACTTGCGGCCGGCGGCCTTGGCGGCGGCGATCATGGCCTCCGCATCCGCCACGCTGGTCGCCATGGGCTTCTCGCACAGCACATGCTTGCCGGCCTTCAGCGCGCGGATGGTGAACTCCGCATGCATGGCATTGGGCAGGACGATGTAGACGACCTGGATGCGCGGGTCGTCCACGATGCGGTCGTAAGTCTCGTAAGTGTAGATCGCGTCCTTGGCCACCCCGTGTTTGGCGGCGAGTCGCGCCGCCTTGTCGGGATGCCCACTGACCAGGGCCGCCAGTTTGGCCCGCCTGGCGTTGCGGAAACCGGGCAGGATCTGCCCCTGCGACAATCGGCCAAGGCCGACGACGGCGAAGCCCACCCCCTCCCCTTCCGCCGGACCGGCGGTGGGTGACGCGATGGCCGGGCGCATCAGCAGCGTGCCGGCGCCGGCAGCCCCCAACCCCATGAGAAGACGGCGGGAAATACCGATTTCGCTGGCGCCCGAACTGCCATCGGTCGTGGCGCTGTCGAGGGAAATGGGATCGGTCCCGGCCCCTGGAATGCGTGCGGGCATTCCCGGTCCTGTCCTCCGGACGCTCATTGTTCCTCCCGGTTTTTATGTTACCGTTATCATAGATTCATACGCCGATTGCCCCGCGTTGAAAAGGGACCGGCTGGCGGCATCCCCTGCCCCGGCCCGCCACCTTCCCTCGACGCGGCCCCTCGACGCGGCCCAGGCACCCAAGTCGCACAAGAATAAAACCGGGAGGAAAATCATGGCCCTATCCCTCAATCGCCGCGCCCTGCTGCAGGCAGGAGCCGCCACCATCGCCGCCCCTTATTTCTGGATCCCCGCCCGCGCGGACGATGGCGTCTGGTTCACCCAGACGGTGGGCCCCTTCGTGGAAGTGGAAACGTCGGCCGGCCGACTCCGGGGCGGGCACGACCGGGGCGCCCTGGCCTTCAAGGGCATCCCCTACGCCGGCTCGGTCTCGGGCAGGAACCGTTTCAAGGCCCCGCCCAGGGTCACACCCTGGACCGGCGTGCGCGACGCCACCCGCCTGGGCCCGCCCGCCATGCAGGGCCCCGGCACGACGTATGGCGAGCATGAGCCGGCCTACAGTGAGGACTGCCTGGTGCTGAACGTGTGGACACCGGCGGTGAACGATGGCGCCAAGCGGCCGGTCATGGTCTATTGCCACGGCGGCGGCTTCACCACCGGCAGCGGCGGCCAGCGCATCCAGGACGGCGCCCGCCTGGCCGCCACCTACGACGTGGTTGTGGTGGCGACCAACCACCGCCTGGGCCTGCTGGGCTATCTCTACCTGGGCGAACTGGGCGGGACGGACTACGCCACCTCCGGCAACCAGGGCATCCTGGACATCATCGCCGCGCTCGGCTGGATCAAGGAGAATATCGCCACCTTCGGCGGCGACCCCGGCAACGTCATGGTGTTCGGCGAGTCCGGGGGCAGCGCCAAGACCTGCGCCATCATGGGCATGCCAGCCGCCCAGGGCCTGTACCACAAGGCGGGGATGCAGAGCGGCCCCTTGCTGCGCGGACTGCCCAAGGACGTGGCGACGGAGACGGCGCGCCGCGTGCTGGCCGCCTTCGACATCCATCCGAAGGATTTCGCCAAGTTGCACGACGTGCCGGCGCAGAAGTTCATTGATCTGCAGCTGGCGGCGGAGAAGGGCCAGGGCCCCCTGACCGTGGCCACCAAGGAGTGGCAGGCAGGGCATCCCACGCCCAAGCCCAGCCTGGCGGCCAACCGCGCGCCCAGGCCCGGCGGCTGGGGCCCGGTGGTGGACGGGACCGTCCTGCCCCAACACCCCTTCGACCCGGCAGCACCCGCGATGGTGGCCGGCATTCCCCTGCTGATCGGCAACATGCGGGACGAGGCCGCCTTCTTCGAGCGCGACCATCCGGAGTTCTTCCACATGGACGCGGCCCGCCTGACCGCGCGGGCCCAGCAGCGCTTCGGCCCGGACGCGGAGCGCATCCTGGCCACCTACCGCCAAACCCGCCCCAACGCCACGCCGGTGGAACAGGGCATCGCCATCGAAACCGCCCTGTCCATGGGCGCCGGCACCGCCACCCTGGCCGACCGCAAGGCGGCGCAAAGCGCCCCCGTCTACCGCTACCGCAACGACTTCCAGTCCAACGTGCCCATCAAGGGCACGGACTGGACGCTGCGGGCCGGGCATGCCATCGACATCTCCATCACCTTCCTGAACACGGAGATGCCGGACCTGCAGGGCGACGGCCCCGGCCTGGTGGAAGCCGCCAAGGCCGTCAGCGGCTATTTCACCAGCTTCGCCCGCAGCGGCGTGCCCACCGCCGCCGGCCAGCCGGACTGGCCCCGGTATGAGACCAAGGACCGCGCCGTCATGCTGCTGAACAGCCAGTGCCAGGTGGCCCTGGATCCCGATGGGCGGGAGCGGGAGATGTGGCAGGCGATGGGGGTGTGAGCGCCCGCGTCAAGGATTGGGGAAATCGGCGGACAGCGCCTGGTCGCGCTGGCCCTCGATTTCCTCCAGCCGCTGGCGCAGCCGCGTCACCACCGCATCCTGGCCCCAGGCGCCCAGCACCACATGGCGGGGCGGGATCGGCCGCTGCGTGATCTCGATCATGATGTCGCTGGCCCGCACGGGATCGCCGGCCTGGGTGCCGCTGATGTCCTTGGTGGCGGCCAGGCGCTTGGCCGCCGTGTCGGCGTAATCCGGGATGCGGCTGGCCGTCTGGCGCAGGGAACGGCCGGCCCAGTCGGTGCGGAAGGGCCCCGGCTCGACACAGGTGACGCCGATGCCCAGCGGCTCCACCTCCGCCCGCAGGCTGTCGGACCAGCCCTCCACCGCGTGCTTGGACGCGGCGTAGTAGCCGGAACCGGGGTAGCCCACCAGGCCGGCGACGGAGGTGATGTTAAGGATGCGCCCGCCGCCCTGCGCCCGCATCAGGGGCAGCACCGCCCGCGTCATGGCGAACAGGCCGAAGACGTTGGTGTCGAACTGGGCGCGGATCTCAGCCTCCACCCCCTCCTCGATCGCACTTTGGTAACCGTAGCCGGCGTTGTTCACCAGCACGTCGATGCGGCCGAACCGCTCTTGCGCCGCCGCCACCACGGCGTCGATCTGGTCATACCGGGTGACGTCCAGCGCCGCCGGCATGGCCCGGTCATCGGCTGTCGCCACGATGTCGATCACCTGCGCCGCGTCGCGCGCCGTGACGACCACCCGCCAGCCGCGCGCCAGCACCCGTTGCGCCAGGATGCGGCCGAAGCCGGTGGAACAGCCGGTGATGAGCCAGACGGGGGTTTCCAAGGCGGGCGTGCGGGTGTCAGCCATGTGGGTCGCTCCGGAATGGGATCGGTACCAGGGGCCACCACCCTAAAGCAGCACCCCCATCCCCGTCCAACCGCCAAGGCGACATAGGCCCGTGGCACTTCGTTGCCGGCGCTGTCATCACTCCCTCCGCAGCCGCTTCCCGTCCCGCCCCGGCGCCTGGCCGAACTGCCGGCGGTATTCCCGGCTGAACTGCGAGGGGCTGTCGTAGCCCACGGCGAAGCCGATGGCGGCCACGTCCTCCGCCGACGCCATCAGCCGCGACCGCGCCGTCTGCAGCCGTATCTGCTTCTGATACTGGATAGGAGTCATGGAGGTGACGCCCTGGAAATGCCGGTGGAAGGAGGTGACGCTCATGCCCGCCAAGCGCGCCAGATCCTCGATGCGGAAAGCCTCGGCGAAGTGGGTGCGAATCCACCGGATGGCGCGGCCGATCTGGGCCATGCGGCTGTCGGCGAGGCCAATCTGGCGGACCATGGCGCCTTGCGGCCCGTTGATCAGGCGCCAGAGGATTTCGCGCTCGATGGCAGCCCCCAGCACCGACAGGTCGGCCGGCCGATCCACAAGGCGTAGCAGGCGGATGACGGGCTCCACCAAGTCATCGCTGAGGTCGCTCACGGCGATGCCGGGCGGGCCGGACTTGGGCACCGGCCCGCTTCCCACCTCCAGCAACAGCGACGCGATGGCCTCGGCCCGCAGGGTGATGCCCAGGCCCAGGTAGGGGGCCTCAATCGAGGCCTCGGCTACGTGCGCCTCCAACGGCAGGTCGACGGAGACGATCAGGTACTGGCCGGCGCCATAGCTGAAGACGCGGTCGCCCAGGCAGACCCGCTTGGCGCCGCGCGCCACCAGGGCGAACACCGGTTCGCTGACCTCCGCGATGGGCGGCGTGGGCGCGGTGGCCGACAGGAGGGTGAGGCCCGGCAGCGCCTGGAACGCCGGGGCGTCCAGTTTGCCATGGCGGGTCATCAGCCGTTGCAGCTCGGTCAGCAGGAAGGGGTCCATGCCGGCAACCATAGCGCATGTGCGGACATCTGTGTGTGATCCTCTCCATTTTGGCAGGATCATGCATTCATCCGGCAGGCCCGTTCTACCGCCCCCAGCTGGTTCTCTGATCCTAATGGGGCAGCTGAAATGGAGTCTTCCCATGAGAACGCCATGAGAAAAGATGTCAGTTTCCCCAGCGCCGGCCTGAAAATCGCGGCGCACCTTTACATGCCGGACGCCCCCACAGCGCAGCCGCGCCCCGCTATCATCGTCGGCCACCCCGGCAGCGCGGTGAAGGAGCAAACTGCTGGCCTCTACGCCCGTCACCTGGCGGACCTAGGCTTCGCCACCCTGGCCTTCGACGCCGCCCACCAGGGCGAGAGCGAAGGCCAGCCCCGGGGCCTGGAAGACCCGGCGCAACGGGTGGAGGACTTCAAGGCCGCCGCCTCCTATTTGAGCGCGCTGGACACAGTCGACCCGGCCCGCATCGGCGCCCTGGGCATTTGCGCTTCGGGCGGCTACGTCATCGCGGCGGCGGCCACCGATACCCGTATCCGCGCGGTGGCGACGGTCAGCGCCGCGGATATCGGCCGCCATTTCCGCCACGGCGCCGACGGCACGCTATCCCCCGCTGTGCTGCGGCAGATGCTGGACGCCTCCGCCACGGCCCGCACGGCGGAAGGGCGGGGCAATAGCGTGGGCGCCCTGCCCCTGTTCCCCGCCACGGCGGAAGAGGCCCTGGCGCAGGGACTGCACGCCTTCGAGGGCTATGAGTACTATTGCACCGACCGCGGCCGGCACCCCCGCTCCGCCAAGACCCTGACCTGGAGCAGCATCGACCGCATCGCCGCCTTCGACGCCTTCCGCTTCATCGACATGATCGCGCCCCGCCCCCTGCTGCTGGTGGTGGGCAGCGAGGCGGTCACCGCCTGGATGGCGCAGGAGGCCTTCCGCCTGGCGCGGGAACCCAAGCAATGGGCCTGGATCGAGGGCGCCACTCACGTTGACCTCTATGACAGGGAGGTGCCCGTCGCGGCGGCGGTGGAAAAGCTTTCCGCGTTCTTCGCCGGGAACCTCGCCGGCCAGGGCGGGCTGTGATAGCGCCGCCGCTGGGCCGGAGTGACGGCCGTCAGCGACAGCCGAGCGACGGAGCATGTGTCCTCCCCGGCCATTCACGACGGCCCAGGGGGCATTCATTGACCAACCTTACCACCATCCGACCATCCGAACCCCGCGATGGGGCCAGGGTCCTCGACATCTGGCGCCGGGCGGTCGACGCCACGCATGACTTTCTGACACCGGCGGACAAAGTAGCCATTGATGCGGAGGTGGCTGGCTTCCTGCCAACGGCCCCGCTATGGCTGGCCGTCGATGCCGCCGACCGGCCCCTCGGCTTCATGCTGCTGAACGGCGCGCATATGGAGGCGCTGTTTGTCGATCCCGACCATAGGGGTACCGGGGTCGGGCGGCGGCTGGTGGCCCATGCCCTGACCCTGCACGCCGTGCTCACCACCGATGTGAACGAGCAGAACGGCCAGGCCGTGGGTTTTTATGAGCGGCTGGGCTTCCGCCCCACCGGACGCTCCGCCCTCGATGGCCAGGGGCGGAGCTATCCGCTCATTCATTTGCGATCGGGCGGTTGACGGCCAAGATCACATCCCGACGCCACATTGGGCGTCACCCATGGGTGTCCAGGAAGGCGCGGATGGCGGCGACCGTCGCCGCCGGCTGTTCCTCCATCAGCCAATGGCCGGACTGGGGGATGACCAGTTCCTGCACATTGCTGGCGGCAGCGCGCGCCACCACGGCCATGGTGGGACCGAAGGAATGGTCGCCGCCGATGGCCAGCACCGGCATGGTGAGCGGCCCCTGCGCCAGGAAGGCCTGGTCGTCCTTAACGTCCTGGTCGAAGGCCTTGAACTGCTCGAACCCGGCATGCATGGCGCCGGGCCGGGCGTAGAGGGCCGCGTAATGCTGGCGCGAGGCGTCGTCGAATTTGCGCGGGTCGGCGGAGAACTCGTTCCAGAAACGGTCAAGGTAGATGCGCTCCCGCCCCGCTACCAGCCGTTCCATATCCGGCCCGCCGAAGCGGAAATGCCAGAGCAAGGGGCTTTTCAGGATCTCATCCCACGGGCCGACGCCGGGAATGGGTGCGTCCATCAGCACGAACCGCGTGACGCGATCGCGGTTCTGGGCCGCGAAGGCGTAGCCCACCATGTTGCCGATGTCGTGGGTGACCAGGTCGACCTTGCCGATACCCAGCGCGTCCAGCACGCCCGCGATGTCCTGGCCTTGCGTCTTCTTGTCGAAACCGCTGGTGGCCCGCGCTGACAGGCCCATGCCGCGCAGGTCGGGCACGATCACGGTGTGATCGCGCATCAGGTCGGCCGCCAGTGGCGCCCACATGTCACCGGTCTCGCCATAGCCATGCACCAGGACGACGGCGGGCCCCGCGCCACAAACGCGGACGTGCAGGGTGGTCCCGTTGGTCGGAACCTCCCGCGCGTGGCAGGGGGGCGGGAACGGCATGACCTTGGCCTCAGCGGCCCCAAGGCCCAGGCAGCACAGGGCGGCCACACTCGCGGCGAACAGTTTCAGCATGGGCGGTAATCCTCGCGAAACAGAGGGGCGTCAGCCCTCTCCGGATTTGTCCGCGCCATCCCTACACCGGTTCGCGCCCCCCCGATTGTAAGCCCATACTTCGTTTGGACCATCCTTGCCGGCTTTTTGCTGCGGCGGCGGCGGATGTCAGGAAACGGCGGCCTTGCCCTGCCGGCGCAGGACGATGACCTGGACGGTCACGCCGATGACCAGCGCGGCGAAAAGGCCCGCCTGCGCGCCGAGCAGAAGCGGCGACTTCAGGTCGGTGACCAGGGGGTGGCCATCGGGGACGCGGCGCAGGGTTTCGCTGACCGTCGGCACCATCAGCAGGAAGGCCGTCAGGCTGAGGAAAACCGTCTCCAGATAGGTGGCGGCACGCCCCAGGCCGGGAACGCGCCCGACCCCATATCCGGCGAGCAACAGCAGGATGGTCACCACCGCGATGCCGTAACTGACGGATTGGTGGGCGACCAGGAACACCGTGAGCCCCCCAATCAGCATCGACACGAAATAGACGGCGCCCGGCCCCGACCGCGGCACGATCCGCCCGTGACGGGCGAACATGTACAGGGCCAGCGGAATGGCGGGGAGGCTGCCGAGCGTATGCACCCAGCCCAGGGGGGAAATTCCAAACATGTCGATCTCCATGAATTCGGAAAGGGGAATTGCGGTTGCCGGAAAACATCCGACTAGTAGGTAGGTACCTTGGACGCACAAAGATGCCGCCCGGCATCAGGGCGGCATCCCTATCGGGCGGAAAGCCGGTCCAGCAGGGGTGTCGTGACGACCCCGAACATCTTCGGGTCGCCGTAGGCCCGCGCGGAGAGCATGGCCCCATGGACGGCGGCCATGAACGCCTCCGCCTCCGCCCGCGGCGTGCCGCTGAGGCGAAGCTGGCCCTGCTGCGCCCCCCGCTCGAATACTGAGGTCAGCCAAGCCGACAGGAAGCGGAAATGAGCCCGGACTTCCAGCGCCACCTCTTCCGGCAGGATGGGCAACTCGCTGGCCAACAAAGCACAAATGCAGAAGGTCGCGCTGGCGTCGGTGATGCATCCCTCCCAATACCCCGCGTAGCCGCGGAGCTGTCCAAGAGGGTCGGGGACATGGCGTTCCAAGTCCGCGATCCCGGTCCGCGCCTCTTCCCGATAGCGGGCGACCAGCGTGCGGACCAGATCCACCTTGTTGGGGAAATGGTGGTGGATGCTGGCCTTGCGGATGCCGACGACGGCGGCGATATCGGCGTAGCTGAAGCCGTTGTAGCCGCCCGCCATGACCAGCGACCGCGCGCAGGCTAAAATCTCATCGGCGGTAGAGGATGGTGTGCTCATGCGCCAAAACTACCTACTAGTAGGCAGCACGTCAAGCACTGATGATGGGGAAGGTGGCTGACCATGCCCCTCCCCGGTCCAACAACCCAAATGCCCGGTTACCGGTCCCCAGCGCTCTCCGGCGCCGGTGCGTCCTCAAAGTCCGCCATCTCGTACAGCGGCCTAATTTCGATCTCGCTCGGTCCCGGCATGGGGTTCGGGCAGCGCTTCACCCAGGCGACCGCCTCCGCCATATCCTTGACCTCCCATAGCCAAAAGCCCGCAACCAACGCGGCGGCCGGGGCGAAAGGCCCATCGATCACCGAACGGCCGGGACCGTCGAAGGCGACGCGCTTGCCGTGCGAACTGGGCTTGAGGCCATCGGCCATCACCAGGATGCCGGCGTCGCGCAAGTCATCATTGAACTTTCCCATCGCCGCCATCATCTCGGCCATCCACTCTTTCGCGGGTAGCCCCCTTTCGCTGTCTTCGGTCGCCTTCACCAGCACCATCACACGCATCGCCTGCCTCCTGGGGTTGGAGCCGGCCCCGCCGGCCTTGTATCGAAACGACGAATGACGTGTCCCGCCGCCGACACCGTCCGGCACATTTTCATGGGCAGGCTCGCCCGGCGGGAGCCAGCCTCAAGCCTGCGACCGACCGCGTGGATCAAGAGCTGTCATTGGGCCGG
Organism: Nitrospirillum amazonense; assembly: GCF_029594735.1. Lineage (NCBI taxonomy): Bacteria > Pseudomonadati > Pseudomonadota > Alphaproteobacteria > Rhodospirillales > Azospirillaceae > Nitrospirillum > Nitrospirillum amazonense. The sequence continues at coordinate 1,317,124 of NZ_JARPAF010000002.1, read as the reverse complement.
CACGGGAACGATGGCGGAGATACGCCAACCGCCAGCGGTGCGGATCGCGACTTCGTTGACCAGAAAAGTGTGGGTCGTCCCTTCCTGACCGGCGGGGCCAACGGTGATGCGGGTGGGCGCATAGATGTGGGCCACGTCCGGACCCAGGGGAAGGATGCGGATCGCATCCTCATCAGGCTCGAAGCGCCAAGTTCCGGCGAAGACCGCGCGGAAATGGTCGATGACCGCCGCCCGCCCCCAGAAGCGATACGCGCGGGCCACGAAGTTCACGGGATCCGGCTGCCCGGGCGGGGTGTGGGCAAGCACGGTGTCCATCATCTGGATATCGTGGGCGTTTTCAGCGGTGGCCTGGCGCAGAAAAAGCGCGCGGATCTCTTCAATGTCGGCGGCGCTGACGGCCGGTGTGCCGTGCTGATCGCTCATGGTTCTCGTTCCTTGTTCCGATTTAGACCTGTGCCCCGGGCGGCGGCGCTTGCCTTGACAGCGCCGGCTGGGGGGCGGTAAATAAAATATGACCGGTCGTCTTAAATTAATCAAGGGCACTGCAATGAACTCTGGACCATCCGCCCGCCGGGGGCCGAAACCCAAGCCGGACACCCGCGACAACCTCATCCGCGCTGGTTTGCAGGCCATCCACGCCGACGGGTTCGCGGCGACCGGCATCCAGGGCATCGTGGAAAGGGCCGACGTCCCAAAGGGGTCCTTCTACAATCACTTCGCCAGCAAGGAGGCCTTCGGGGCCGAAGTCCTCGACGCCTATTCGGATCTGGGGTTGGAACGGTTGCGCGCGTTCCTCGCCAACTCCGACCTGCCCCCCCTGGCCCGGTTGGGCGCCTATTTCGATGACCGGATTAAGGCGTTCACGGCCGGCGGCTATGCCCGTGGCTGCCTGCTGGGCAACTTCAGCGCCGAAGCCGCCGACCACAGCCCCCTGATCCGCGAGCATTTGGTCCAGCACTGGGATGCCTGGACCAAGGCGCTGGAGGGCTGCCTCGCCGAAGCGCAAGGCCAGGGCGCCATCGACGGCCGTCTGGCGCCAGCCTCCCTGGCACGGTTCATTTTGAACAGCTGGGAGGGCGCGCTGCTGCGCATGCGCGTCGAAAAGACGGGCTCCGCCCTCATAGAATGCAAATCCATGATCTTGGAAACGCTTCTGCCGTCCCGCCGCCCGTCATGAGCCGCCCGCGCCCGCCGTCGGCAGGGCATCCTGCAAATGGGCCAGGAAGGCCCGGACCGCCGGGTTCGCGCGGCGGCTTTCCGGCCAGACGGCGGTGATGTTGTGCCGCTCGACCGCATAGTCGGACAACACCGGCACAAGCTCGCCACGCGCCACGTAAGGGGCGGCGACAAAGTCGGCGCTGATGCCGATGCCGCCCCCGGCGACCAGCGCCGCGATCAGCGCCTCGCTGGCGTCCATGACGATGCCGGACGCGGGCACGATCTCGATTTCGCGATCCCCGATCAGGAAGGGCCAGCGCAACATCTGCCCGGAGCTTTGGTAGCGGAGAGCCGCGGTGTCGTGCCGCGCCAAATCGTCCGGATGCGCCGGCGTTCCCCGGGCGGCCAGGTAGGCCGGCGATGCGTAGCAGCAGAACCGGTGCGGCGCGAGCCGCCGCGACAGCAGCCGCGTATCCGGTAGGTCACCGATCCGCACGGCCAGGTCGATGCCGTGCTCGATCAGGTCGACGAACTGGTCGCTCAGGCGCAGGTCCACCAGCACCTGGGGATGGCGCGCTCGGAACGCCGGCAGCGCCGGCGCGATCACATGGATGCCGATGGGCAGGGACGCGGCGATACGCAAGGTTCCCGAGGGCGCCGACCGCGCGGACTTCGCCGCCTGCTCGATCTCCTCCGCGTCCCGCAGCAGCCGCAGGGCGCGTTCGTGCAGGTCACGGCCCTCCGGCGTCAGGGTCAGCGAGCGTGTCGTCCGGGTAATCAGGGTGACGCCCAGGTTTTGCTCCAGCCGCTGGACGCTCTTGCTCACCGCCGATGGTGAAATCGACAGCGAGCGGGCGGCCGCGGTGAAGCTGCCCAGCGACCCGACACGGGCGAAGGCGATCAGCCCGGTGAGCCTTTCAAGTCCGATTTGTTCCTTCATGGAAATACTGAAGCCACCTCCAGCCCAATTGTCAATTCGTGCCTAGGGGTCAAACTATGGCTTAGCTTCGAAAGCACGAAAGGAATGCGTCATGAGCGACACGATGAAAGCGGTTCGGCTGCACGAATTCGGCGGGCCCGAGGTGCTGCGCTATGAGGACGCGCCCCGTCCCACGCCCGCGCCCGGCGAGGTGCTGGTCAAGGTCCATGCCGTTGGCCTCAACCCGCCGGATTGGTACCTGCGGGACGGCTATCGTTCCCTTCCCCCCGAATGGCAGCCGCACCCGACCTTCCCCTTGACCCTCGGGTCGGACATATCGGGTGTCATCGCCGCCGTGGCCGGCGATGTCGGGGATTTCGACGTGGGCGATGAGGTCTATGCCATGGTGCGCTTCCCCCATAATGTCATGGAAGGCAGCAAGGCCTATGCCGATTATGTCAGCGTCCCGGTATCGGATCTGGCCCGCAAGCCGGCCGGCATCGATCACATCCACGCGGCCGGCGCGCCCATGTCCCTGCTCACCGCCTGGCAGTTCCTGATCGAACTGGGGCACGACGAGCCGAACCCGTTTCAACCTTACAGGCATGAGCCGGTGCCGTTGCGCGGCCGGACGGTGCTCGTCAACGGGGCCGGCGGTGGTGTCGGCCATCTGGCCGTGCAACTGGCGAAGTGGCAGGGCGCGCGCGTCATCGCCGTGGCGTCCGGAAAGAATGAAGGCCTGATGCGCGACCTGGGCGTCGACCAGTTCATAGACTATACCCGGACGCCCGCCGAGGAAGTGGTGCGCGACGCGGACCTGGTGCTGGACACCGTCGGCGGTCCCGATACCGGCCGCTTCCTGCGCACCCTGAAACGGGGCGGCGCGCTTTTCCCCGTCTATCCCCTGGGCTTCACCGGCCACAGCGAAGCGGAAGCGCTGGGCATCACGGTATCGACCACGCAGGTCCGGTCCAGCGGCGCGCAATTGGCTCAGGCCGCCCGTCTGCTCGACAACGGCACCGTCCGCGTCGTGCTCGACAGCACCTTCCCGCTCGCCCAGGCCTCCCAGGCGCATGAGCGTGCCGCCTGCGGCAATATCCAAGGCAAGATCGTCCTTACCGTTGCCTGAGCGGGAAAGCGGAACCCCAGGAGTATGCGATCATGCTGATCGTGATGGGCCATGTTCAGGTCGATCCCTCCGCGATGGAGGAGTTCGCCGCCGATATCCAGGTGCTCTCGCGGTCCGTCCGGCAGCGCGAGGGCAACCTGTCCTACGCCGTCGCGGTGGATGACCAAAGCGAAGGCCGGTTGCTGGTTGCCGAACGCTGGCGCGACCAGGCCTCCCTCTCCGCCCACCTCGACGCCCCCGACACGAGGGCGTTCGTGGGGAAGTGGCAGGGCCGGATGACAGGCGATGTCCGAAAATACGACGCCGCGAACGAGCGGTCCCTGCTGGACGGATAATGCCCCGTCATAGGGACCGTATCTCAAGGAAACGGCCCAGATCAGTCCTGATGGATCGAACTGGGCCGTCCTCCATTTATAACTTGTCAGTATGTGACGCGCGCGGTGAAGCTCAGGCGCCGGTCCGAGATCGTCGCGGTGCGGGGACGCGTCGCAATTCCGAAATACGACAGCTTGAGCGCGTTGTTGATATTGCGCGCGTCAACGCCCAGCGAGAAATTCTGGGTGACCTGATAGGTCAGGGAGCCGTCGAGCTGACCATAGGGCTGGTCGAAGATGGGAAGGTTACCGGTGCCCACACCCGCCGTCGTCTCGACGAACTTGCTGCGCCAGTTGTAGGCGAGCCGAAGTGACAGCGGGCCCTTCTCATAGATGCCGATCAGGTTGTAGCTGTATCTCGACAACAGCTCGAGCGGCACGCTGGTGACGGGGCCGGACGTCGCCGGGCTGGGCGCCTGGGAATCGACATAGGTGAAGTTCGCCTGGAGTCCGAGACCGTCCAGCGGGTCGGGCAGGAAATCAAAGAACTGCTGGAACGAGAATTCGGCCCCCTTCACTTCGGCATCGGCCGCGTTGGTGTAGGACGTGACCTGGTAGGTGTATGTCTTGCCGTCGGGGAAGGTGATGTCGCGCGGCGTGATCGCCGTCTGGATGTACCCGTTGATCTTCTTGTAGAAGCCGGCGACCGACACATACTCCTGGCTCGAGAAGTACCATTCCAGCGAGGCGTCAAAGTTGCGTGACGTCATCGGCTTGAGCAAAGGGTTGCCGCCGGTCGCGGTATGGATCTCTGCATGTTGCGACGGCCCAGGCTCGGTCAGCGTCAGGCTGGGGTTCAACTGCGAAAAGGTGGGGGCGGCCAGGTTGGTTGACGCCGCCAGGCGGAGCTGCAGGGCATCCGTCAGGTGATAGCGCAAGTTCAGGCTGGGCAGGGCCTTGGTATAGGAATCCTGGAACGCGATGGCGGCGTATTGAGGATTGCCCGTCGCCGTCGATCCGTCCGGCTGCGCGATCTGCGGCACCTGCTGGTAGTACCCTGAGACACCCAGATTGGTTTGGACGATCCGCACCCCGATGTTGCCGTCCAGCGGGATGGACAGCGGGCTGGCGTCGAAATAGGCTGCGCCATATTCCGCATACGTTTGCTGGCTCTGCGCGTTTGAGCCGCTGGGCAGGAAGGGCGGCGCGCCGTTGAGCCCGAAGGCGGTCAGCGTGTTGGCGTAATTGCCGATGGTCTCCAGTGGGAAGGTGACCACGCTGCCGAACACATTCGCGTCGCCGCGGAAGATGTCGCTCAAGTCGTAATTCTCAAGCCCGCCCCGGCCGTTGACGCTGGAATAGCGATAGCCGGTGTCCCGGGTCGAATTCGTCCTGTCCGTGTACCGGAAACCGGCGCGCAGTGATTTCAAAATGCCGGTATCGAAGCTGTACTTGACATCAAGCCGGCCGCTTTTCTCCTCGCCCACGGAATTGGAGAAGTCGTCGAGGAATCCGTTGTTGGAGTAAAGCGCGGCATTGGTGGTCTGGCTGGCCGGAATGGTGGAGAACGACGCCACGTCACCCGATATGTTCTGGTGAAAGACGGTGTTCGGGCCATTGGTGATGACGATGAAATTGCTCTGGCTGGTGTCCGATCGGATGTATTGGCCATCCGCTGTGATCTCCAGGTTCGACGTCGGGGTCCAATGCGCCTTCAAGGAATAGTCGGTCGTGGTCGAATCGCGCGTCGTCAGGCTGGCGTAGGACCCCAGGGGAACGTCCTCCCAGGTGCCGCTGATGAAATCGCCGTTGCTGGCGAATTTGAAGTCGGCGCCCGGTAGCGGTGTGATGGGCCCGTCCCCGGTCGTGGCGAAGAAGGCATTGCCCCGGATGTTGAACTTGTAGTTGTTGCGCAGTACCTCGCCCGTAAAATCCAAGGTGTCCGTGGGCTTCCACTGCAAGGCCACGTCCGTGCCGAAGCGCTGCCGGTTGCCGTAATTCTTGTTCAGGCCGCCGCCGTGCGGAATGGTTGTAAGTTGACCTGACCGGCCCATGGCCGCCGCCGTCGCGGCATCCGAGGGGTTGACGAAACTGCCGTCAGGATTGCGGCTCTGGTTCAGGGTGTAGAAGGGTTCCGTCGTGATTTGGTCGTCGCGGAAATAATCCTTCTGGTAGGCAATGTCGGCCAGCACGCCGATCTCGCCAATCCCGGTGTTCCAGCGATCACTCATCAGCACCGAGCCCGATGGCCCTGTCTTGTCGGCCAAGTCGTAATAATTGCCAGTGATCCCGCCAGCGAACTTGAAGCCGTCGAAGTCGAAGGGCTTGCGCGTGCGGAAGTTGATGACGCCGCTGAGCTGCCCTTCAATCTGTTCGGCGGACGGATTCTTGTAGACGTCGATGCCCGCCAGCAATTCTGCCGGCACGTCTTCGAGGTTGAGGATATCGACACCGCCGGCGGTGAAAATATCCCGCCCGTTCAACTCGGTACGCACCTGGGTCAACCCCCGGATGGCGACTGAGCTGCCCTCACCGTAATTGCGCTGGATCTGGATGCCGGCGACCCGCTGCAACGCTTCGGCGACATTGCGGTCGGGAAGCTTGCCGATGTCTTCGGCGACGATGGAATCGACGATCTCCGGCGCGTCGCGCTTGATCGCCTCCGCCGATTTCAAGCTGGCACGGACCCCTGTGACGACGATCTCGTTCAGGTCCCCCTGATCGTTCGCCGAGGCCGTGCCGGCGGTGGCGGCCGGCGTCTGCGCCGGAGCCCCGCTGGCGGCCGTCTGCGCGATGGCGGGTGCGGACCAGATCAACGCCAGCGGCAACGGCAAGCCGACCAGCAGCGGCACGAGTTTCGATGAATGGCGCCCACGCAACATGTGCGTTCTCCCTGATGATTTTTATGCTCGGAATGATTTTCACCAGTACAATTCAATTATCATATATGCAATACAAATTTTGAGGGTGTTTTTGCCGGGGATGTCCCTCGGATTTGGGCGGCCGACGCCCGCCGTGGCGCCAGGATCAAGGAAACCCGAGGCTTTCGAGCCGCCGGAATGTGGGCTATCGATGGGACGCGACCGCGTTGATGATCAGGGGGAACCACATGACCCGAGCGGGCCCTAAAGGCACCTATGCCGCGCCGGCCATAGAAAAGGCGTTTGAAATCCTGGAGATGCTGGCGGAGCATCGCGACGGGGCATTGGTCAGCGAGATGGCCGCGCACCTCAATCGCTCGGTCGGTGAGCTGTTCCGCGTCGTCATCGTGATGGAACAGCTGGGCTATCTTCAGAAGTCCGCTAAATCGGACCGCTATACGGCGGCCTACAAGCTGCTCGACCTCGCCTATCGCGCGACCCCGACGCAGAACCTTTTGCACGCCGCCCTGCCCGAGATGCGGCGGCTGGCGATCGAGACGGGGCAATCCTGCCATTTCGTTGTCCCCAACGGCGGCGAAGGGCTTGTCATCGCGCGGGAAGAGAATCCGGGCACGCGGGGGTTTTCGCTGCGGCTGGGTGCGGCGATCGACATGCTCAAGAGCTGCTCGGGTCAGGTGATCCTGGCCTTTTCCAAGCCGGAACGGGCCGACCGCATCGTCGCCGAGGCGGAGGCGATGCAGGGCGTGTCGGCCAACCGCGAGGAATTAGGCCAGCGGTTGGACATCATCAGGCGGGATGGTTTCGACCATCGCAAGAGCCCGATCACCCACGGCGTGACCGACATCAGCTATCCCGTGTTCGGGTTTGATCGGGATATCGTCGGCGCGCTGACCATTCCCTTCCTGGCGCTGATCGATGGATCGCAGAAGGTCGATTTTGAAACGGCCCAGGGACTGCTGAGGGTCGCCGCCGCCAATATCTCGGCGACGCTTGGGTACATGCCCGCCAAGCCGGACCCCACGCCTTCCCTTTGACGGTGGGAACAATGCCGACGACGGAGGCCCCGCAGGGGAGCGGCCGTCGCCGGCCCCGTATCACTGTTCGGCCAAGCTGAAAATACGATCCGCCGGCACCCACTTCTGACCCGCCTTGGCCCAGGGCAAGCGGCGCTGGAACGTGTCCATCAGCGCCTCCCAGGCCTGGACATCCGGATCGGCGGCGTCCACCGCGGCCTTGGCCGCCGGGTCGTAGTCATCCGTCACATCCACGATCATCGCCAGCCGATCGCCGCAGAGATGAATTTCCATCTCGAGGATGCCGGCCTGGCGGATGGCGCGCACCACCGCCGGCGGCACCTGGCCGGGCGCGTGCCACTGGCGATAGCGCTCGATCAGGACGGGATCGGATTTCAAATCCAACATCAGGACATGACGGTTCATCGAGGTCTTTTCCTCTCAAGTCCCGCACCGGGAAACCAGTGCGCATGACGGCCAGCCGCCGACAACAGTTTTTCAGAAAATGAACTTGTTATAAATATGCTTAATCGATAAAGTTAACGATAACTGCCGTCCGAACAGGCCGAAAGGCTGCGCCGGCATGCTATGGGGAGAGGCGCGCATCTTGACCGCCCGCATGAAAGACATCGCGCTGGAACTGGGGCTGTCTGTCGTCACGGTGTCCAAGGCGCTGCGCGCCCACCCGGACATCGGCGAGGCGACACGCCGCCGCGTGCTGGAGCGGGTGGCGGAGCTGGGATACCAGCCGAACCTGATGGCCCGGTCGCTGGTCACGGGCCAGACCTGGACCATTGGCCTGATCGTCCCCGACCTTCTCCACCCCTTCTTCGCGGGCATCGCCAAAGCCATCTCCAACGACATCCGGGCCCACGGATACGGGCTGCTGATCTCCTCCTCCGATGAGGAGCCGGATGCGGAGCGGCAGCAGATCCGGAATCTGCTGGCCCGGCAGGTGGATGTCATCGTGCTGGCCTCCACCCAGACGACGATGGATGGCCTGCGGGAGATCGAGCGGCGGGGCACGCCCCACATTCTGCTGGATAGGCGCTTCGCGGGGGCCGAGGCCCATTTCGTCGGCAATGACGACGAGGCGGTGGGCGCATTGGCCACCGCGCATCTGATCGCGCAAGGCTGCCGGCGCATCGCCCATCTTCGCGGGCCGGAGGTGAGCACGGCGGCGGGGCGCCTGTCCGGTTACCGACAGGCCTTGGCCCAGCACGGGCTGGCGGCGGCGCCGGATCTGGTGATGGACCTGGGGCCATCGGGCGACCACCGGGGCGAGGAGGCCGGCTATGCCGCGACACGCCGCCTGCTGGCGCTGTCCCCCCGCCCGGACGGACTGTTCTGCTACAACGACCCCTCCGCCCTGGGTGCCATGCGCGCCGTGCTGGAGGCGGGACTGCGCATCCCGGACGACATCGCCATCATCGGCTGCGGCAACCTTTCCTACGCCGACTTCCTGCGCATCCCCCTTTCCTCTGTCGACCAGGGCGCCGAAGCCATCGGCCGGCGCGTGGCCCAGCTGGCCACCAGCCTGGCCCGCAGCAAGAACGCCACGCCGCCACCCCAGGTCGATCTCGTGCCGCCGCGCCTGATGGCGCGCGCCTCCACCATCCGGTTCTCGAAGGAATAGCTGCTTATGGTAAGCCCGACGCGTCGTGACCTCGTCCGCTATGCTGGCGCGGTCTCAGCCCTCACCTTGTCCGCCGCACCGGCCTCCGCCAAGGCGCGCGCCGACGCCGGCCCGTTCGAGCCCACCTGGGATTCCCTGGCCGCCGGGTACCAGGCGCCGGCTTGGTTCCGCGATGCCAAGTTCGGCATTTGGGCCCATTGGGGACCGCAGTGCGCGCCGGAGTTTGGCGACTGGTACGCCCGCCGCATGTACATGCAGGGGGACCCCAGCTACGAACACCATGTCAAAACCTACGGGCACCCCACGCAATTCGGCTTCATGGAGCTGATCAACCGCTGGAAGGCGGAGCGGTGGGATCCGGAGGAACTGACCAAGCTCTACAAGGCGGCAGGCGCCAAGTACCTGGTGTCCATGGCCTGCCACCACGACAATTTCGACAACTTCGACTCCCGCCACCATGCCTGGAACGCCACGCGGGTGGGCCCGGGCAAGGACATCGTGGGCGGCTGGGCGGCCGCGGCGCGCAAACACGGCCTGCGCTTCGGCGTCAGCAACCACGCGAGCCATGCCTGGCATTGGTACCAGACGGCCTACGGCTATGACGCCACCGGTCCCCGGGCGGGCCAGCGCTACGACGCCTTCCGCCTGACCAAGGCCGATGGGGCCGGGAAATGGTGGCAGGGACTGGACCCCCAGAACCTTTATACGGGACGCAACATGGTGGTCCCGGATGGGATCACCGACCTGGCCGCCATGAACGCCTGGCACGAGTCCCACGACGGCATCTGGAACGAGTCTGTGCCCCCCAACCGGGCCTTCGCCGAGACTTGGCTGAAGCGGTGCCAAGATCTGATGGACCGCTATCAGCCGGACCTGGTCTATTTCGACGATACCGGCCTGCCCCTGGGCGACTACGGCCTGCGCGCCACCGCCCACTATTACAACCAGAGTCTGGCCCGCAAGGGTGCGGTGGATGTGGTCGTGAACTGCAAGGAACTGACGGACCTGCAGCGCCGCGCCGTGGTGGCCGACATCGAGCGGGGATTTGCCGACCACATCGTTACCGAACCCTGGCAGACCGACACATGCCTGGGCGACTGGCACTACAGCCGCCCCCTGTACGAACGCAAGGGCTACCTCAGCGCGCATCAGGTGGTGCAGCGCCTGGTGGATGTGGTCAGCAAGAACGGCTGCCTGCTGCTGAACGTCCCGGTCCGCAGCGATGGCACCATCGATGAGCTGGAACGCGGCATCCTGGAGGAACTGGTCGGCTGGATGGCGGTCAACAGCGAGGGGATTTTCGACTCCCGCCCCTGGAAAACCTACGGCGAAGGACCGACGGAAGTGGCCGCCGGCAAGTTCAACGAGGCCAAGCTGCGCCCCTTCACGGCGGAAGACATCCGGTTCACGGTGAAGGGCGACACGCTCTACGCCTATGCCCAGGAATGGCCGGCCGGGAAGTCCCTGACCATCCGGACCCTGACGCCGGCGGCCCGCCCCGTCCAGCGCGTCGACCTGCTGGGCGGCGGCGCCCTGGAGTTCAAGCAGACCGACGACGGCGTCAGCGTGACCCTGCCGGACCAGCGGCCGACCTTCACCCCCGCCTTCCGCATCCGATAAGCGCCGGCCCGACGGCACGGGCGCCAGAACAGATCGTGTGAGACAGAGATGACATCGCGTTTTCCAGCCGGTTTCCGGCGCCAGGCGCTGCGCGCGCTGCTGACCACCCTGTTGTGCACCGCATCGATGGCCGCCGCCACTGCGGGGGAGTCCGAGGTACCCGCCAGCTGGCCGGGCCCGAACCAGCTATTCGTCGGCGCTTGCTACCAGCCGATCGACCGCACGCCGGCGCAGATCGACCAGGACATCGCCATCATGAAACACGCGGGTTTCACCGTGGTGCGCATGGGCGACCTGTCATGGGATTCGTTCGAGCCGGCGCAGGGCAAGTTCACCTTCGACTGGTTCGACGCCGTACTGGACAAGATGCACGCCGCCGGCATCCGGGTGATCCTGGACATCCCCGGGACGCCCGCCCCCATCTGGCTGCACCGGACCTATCCCGGCGTCGATATCGTCAACCAGGCGGGTGCGCGGCTACCGCCGGCGGAACGCTACATGGACAACATCAGCGATCCGGACTACGTGCGCGAGGCCGGCATCCTGGCCGAGGCGATGACCAAGCGCTATGCCCACCACCCGGCGGTCATCGCCGTGGGATACGACAATGAAATCGGCAACGGCTTCATGTCCTATTCCGAGGCCGACCGCCAGCGCTTCATCACCTGGCTGCGCGCCAAGTACGGCACCATCGACGCGCTGAACAAGGCCTGGGCGACGCAGCGCTGGTCGCGCCGCCTCAACGATTTCTCGGACGTGGACCTGCCCCTGGCCGATGGCCCCGGCCCGGCGGAACGCTTCCTCGACCTGCACCGCTATTGGTCCGACGTCACCGTGGATCGCCTTCGGGAGCTGGACGCGATCCGCCGCCGCGCCATGCCGGACCTGCCCACCATCTCCAACCTCTGGGACTATGCGCCACGGCGCGGCTTCGATTACCTGGCGACCTACAAATCCTACGTCTCCTACGGCGCGGAGGGGTTTTACCCCGCCGACCCCATAAGCGGGGCGTTCAACGCGCTGATGACCAAGGGCGACCTGCCCACCCCCATCTGGTTCAACGAGTTCACGGCCGGCGGCGGCGGCGACTATGGCACGCCCGGCCGCAGCCGCATGTACGCCTATCTCGGGCTGCTGATGGGTGCGCAAGGCATCCTGGCCTGGACCTTCAACAGTCACCTGGGCGGGGAGGAGCAGGCCCTGTTCGGCCTGGTCGATCACGACGGCACGCCGTCCTGGAAGGTGGACGAGTTCGGCCGCATCGCCGGGGAGTTCAAGCGCCTCTCCCGCTACGGCTTCCCGCGCCACACCCGTCCCGAGGTGGCCATCGCCTATTCCTTCGAATCCGCCATCGCCTCTCACCCCAACGGGCCGTCCAGCACCACCCGGCAGTATTTCCAGGGCGCCTACGGCGACATGGTGCAAGCGGCGTTCGAGCCCCTGTTCAAGGCCAACATCGATACCGCCATCATCAACGTCGGGCACGACACGCTGGCGCCCTACAAGCTGGTGGTCATTCCCGCCGACTATGTGATGGACCCGGCGTCGGCGAAGGCCGTGCGGGAGTATGTCCAGAACGGCGGCACGGTGCTGATGACCGGCTATTCGGCCAAGGTGGACGAGCATGCGCAATGGTTCGACACGCCCCTGCCGGGCCGCCTGTCCGATGTGTTCGGGCTGAAGACCAACGCGTTCTACCGGTCGGAGGCACCGCTGAGCTACAGCCTAGGGTCGTCATCGACGGCAGCCACCACTCATTATTATGAAGTGCTGGCGCCGACGACGGCGACGGTGCTGGCGACCTTCGACAACACCCCCGACCATACGCCGGCCATCACCATCAACAAGTTCGGCAAGGGCACCGCCCTGTACCTGGGGACAGAACCTGCCCCCGCCGCCATGGCGCCGGTCCTGGCCTACGCCTATGGTCTGGCGGGCGTTCATCAGGGGCCGCAGACCCCGGATGGGGTTTACGCCCGCGTCGTGGATGGACGGACGCTGTATGTGAACACGACGCGGGAGACGCAGCACGTCGCCATCACGGGCGCCAAAACCGGGCTTGTCAGCAATCGTCGCTACGATGGCACCCTGGTTCTGGGTCCTTGGGAAGCCGAACTGCTGCCCTGAAGGTGAAGCGGCCGCTGGAACCAGCCGCCCGGCACTTGCCGGGCGGCTGCCGTGGTTCTAGCCCTGGGCGGCCATGCGGCGCGCCACGTCGGCGGCGCTGATGCCCTCGAGCGCCAGGCCAAAGGCGGTGCCTTCATCGATCAGGCGGCGGAGCTGCTGGGTCAGCGCGATGCGGGTGTAGCGGCCGGTCAGCGGCGGCAGCGCGGCGATACCGTCGGCGATCTCATGGGCGCGGGCGAGCAGGCGGTCCGCCGGCACGATCTCGTTGACCACCCCCCAGTCCTTCGCCGTCTGGGCGTCCAGCATCTGGCGGGTCAGCAGGAAGTAGCGCCCCCGGACCGAGCCGATCACATGCGGCCACAACAGGTGCATGCCGTCGCCGGGGACGATGCCGAACTCGAAATGCGGCTTGTCCTGGAACACGGTGTCCGGCGTTGCCAGGATGATGTCGGTCAGCAGCGCGTATTCGCTGTGCAGCAGGACCGGACCGTTCAGCGCGGTGATCATGGGCACCTCGATGTCGAGGATATTGGACAGCACCTTGCGGCCCTCGCGCAGGATCTTGTCGTAGCCCTGGGGGGTGAAGAAGTCGAAGCCCTCGGGATTGATCATGTCCATGAAGGCGTCGCCCGTGCCGGTCAGGATCACGGCGCGATTGTCCCGGTCCTCACCGATCTGGTGGAACAGCTCGACGAATTGCTCATGTGTATGCCCGTTGAAGACGAGCTTGCCGCCATCGGTGTGCAGGGCGACTTCCAGAACGCCATTGTCCTTGCGGGTCAGCCGGGCGTTGGGGAAAGCGTCGCGATAGGTCTCGAACTTGGCCATGGTGCTCATCCTTGATCTCAAGCCGTCCGGAAGCGGCGGCCTGACGGATTAGCTAAGCCATCCAACGGCGGGGCGGACGAGGCCGTGGGGCGATATGGCTTATTCCAGCGTGGAATACGGCTCGGCCATCACCCCTTCCACGAAGCGGGCGAATTCGCGCGCTTTGGCGCTGGCCATGCGCCCCCCGGGGAAGACCGCCCACAGGTCCAGGGAGGGCAGGGTCCAGTCCCCCAGCACCCGGCGCACCGCGCCGCTGGCCAGCTCAGGCGCGAACATCCAGTCCGAGGCGACCGTCAGCCCCATGTCGGCCAGCACCGCCGCCCGCTGCCCCTCAGCCGCGCTCACCTTGACGCGCCCGCGCATGGAGACCGACGCTTCGGTGCCGTCGCGGGTGAAGCACCACACGCTGGGCAACTGGCTGTGGATAACGGCTTCGTGTCCGGCCAAGTCGGCGGGGCTCTGCGGTTCCCCCCGGCGCGCCAGATAGGCCGGCGTGGCCAATACGGAGCGCGGGCCCGTCGCCAGCTTGCGCGCGACCGCGGATGAGTCGGGCAGCGCGCCCATCCGGAGCGATACGTCGATGCCCTCGGCCACCAAGTCGATGACGCGGTCGTCGAGGATCACGTCGATCTCCAGTTCGGGATGCTGTTCAAGGAAGCGCGGCAGCACCGGCACGATGTGCAGGCGGGCGAAGGTGGTCGCGGCCGAAACGCGCAAGATACCGGACAGCCCCGCCCCCGCACCGCGGGCGGCCAGGTCCGCCTCGTCAGCCTCCCGGATGGCGGCCTTGGCCCGCTCATAGAACCGGTGTCCCGCCTCGGTCGGACTCAGTCCGTGGGTCGAGCGGATCAGGAGGTTGACCTGAAGCCGGTCCTCCAGTTGGGCGATCGTCTTGGAGACGGCGGGCTGGCCGACATTCAGCTGCCGTGCGGCGGCTGAGAAGGACCCGGTCTCCACCACGCGGACAAACGCCGCCATTGCCTGATATCGGTCCATGCCATTCCTCCTTGGAATGAGCTTTATCGCCCAGGGCCCACTGCCCCGTCGAGTGTCGAACGGGCACCTATGGCGTGCCTTCGGATGGGCCGAAGGGGGTGAGGAGATCGAGATCATGGTTCGTTGGCTGATGGGAACCGCCGCCGCGCCGTCCCTGCTGGACGGGATCCTCGCCTTTCAAATCACCGGCAGCCCGGTTCCAGCACTCGTCGCGCTGGCCGCGCCGATCCTGCGCGCCGGGCTGCGTCACAAGGAATCCCGTCATGCTTGAGGTTTACGCCTTCGCCACGCCCAACAGCATCAAGGTGCCGATCGCGCTGGAGGAGCTGGGGCTTGATTATGCGCTGCATGCCGTCAACGTCCGCCAGGGCGCGCAGAAGGCGCCCGATTTCGTGGCACTCAACCCGAACGCCAAGGTGCCCGTGCTGGTCGATGGCGATTTGGTCCTGACCGAGTCCGCCGCCATCCTGGTCCATCTCGCCGAAAAGACCGGCCGCCTGTTGCCGCCCTCGGGCGAGGGCCGGGCCCGGGTGTTCGAGCAGCTGTTCTTCCATGCCTCGGGGCTGGGTCCCGCGTTCGGCCAGTCAGGTTTCTTCCAGCGCTTCGCGGCCGAGCCGCAGCCGATCGCGATCGAGCGCTTCCTGGGTGAGGCCAAACGCACCGTGTCCGTACTGGATGGGGTGCTGTCGCGGCATCGCTACGCCGCCGGCGACGCGTTCACCATCGCCGACATCGCCCATTTCGGCTGGCTGTGGCGGCGCGAGTTCGCCGGCGTCGGGCTGGAGGACACGCCCCATGTCGCCCGCTGGTACGCCGACATCGCGGCACGGCCCGCCGTCCAGCGTGCCCTCTCCCGCGTCAACGCACTGCTGCCGTCCACCTGACCCTCATTCAATTCCGGCGGGGAATGAGCCCCGCCCCCCTTCACGGAGATGTTTCATGTCCCTGCAATCCAAGCTCGACGCCTTCAAGGCGGACTTCGAAGCCGGCAAGCCGCCCTACAACGTGCCGCCGTCGGTGATCGAGACCATGCACCGCGCGACCGCCGAGCTGATCGCCAGCGGCGCCGCTGCCCGTGCGCTTAAGGCCGGTGATCAGGCACCCGCCTTCACGCTGAACGATCCCGATGGCAAGCCGGTCTCATCGGCGGCGTTGCTGGCCAGGGGGCCGCTGGTGGTGAGCTTCTATCGCGGCGTGTGGTGCCCCTACTGCAATATGGAGCTGCAGGCGCTTCAGGCCGCCCTGCCGGCGTTCGAGGCGCTGGGCGCCAGCCTCGTCGCCATTTCTCCGCAGTTGCCGGTGAACAGCCGCAAGTCCGTCCGCCAGAACGCGCTCAGTTTCCCCATCCTGTCCGACACGCACAACGAGGTGGCCGCCGCCTTCGGCCTTCGCTTCGCGCTGCCCGGCTACCTTGTCGATCTCTACAGGACCTTGAAGAACGACCTCCCGGCCTTCAACGGCGACCAGAGCTGGACGCTGCCGATGCCGGCCCGCTATGTCATCGCGCCGGATGGGACGATCCTTTATGCCGAGGTCAATCCCGATTACACCCGCCGGCCGGAGCCCGAGGACATGGTGCCGGCCCTGCGTCGCGCCGTGAACGCCTGAGCATGCGCCGGCCGGGTCAGCGGCCGGCTCTGCTTCCCGTCAAGGAAGCAACCCTCGAAGGCACGTCGGCTCCAACGCGGTCCTAGTCGAATGTCCGCAGCAATTTGAGCCGCATCAGGCTTTCAGCACTGGCGACAATCGCTTCCTTCCCCGGCCGCGGCGACCAGCCGAGCCGTTGTCTCGCCTTGATACCACTGGAACGCCGACGGTTCGCGTTGGGAGAGGGAGGGGCGGCGCGCCTGGGGACCCGGGCGGCTGAGGCCCCAAAACATTCACGCAGGATGGTGGCAACCTCCAGCAGGGACAGGGGTTCGCCGCTTACCGCGATGAAGCGCTCACCAGCCGCGGCTGGCTGGATCATGGCCCGTAGGTGCAGGTCGGCAACGTCGCGCACGTCCACCACGCCGAACCACATATCCGGCAGTTCAGGCGGAAAGGCGCCATCCAGCAATCCCTTGATGATGTTCGTCGACGTGGAGAGCTGAGGCCCGAGCGCCGGCCCAAATATTCCGGTCGGGTTGACGACGCTCAGTTCCGGGGTCCCGACCTCCCCCACAAAGTCCCATGCCGCGCGCTCCGCGATGGTTTTGGACAGAATGTAAGGTTGGTTTGGTGCATCAACGGGGGTCCAATCCTCCTCCGTATAGACATGGCCTGGCAGTGCCGGGCCATATCCGACCGCGGCAAAAGAGGAGGTGAGGACAACACGCCTCACTCCGGCGCGGCTGGCCGCGCGCAGCACGCGCAAGGTTCCATCGCGTGCCGGTATGACCAGATCATTGGGGTCTTCCGGCTGAACGGGCGGAAAGGGCGACGCGGTGTGCAGGACATAGTCGCAGCCTGCGGCGGCGGCATCCCAACCGTCGTCATGGCCCAGATCGGCGGCATGAAACGTAAGCCCGTGATCGGGATCCGCACCTGCCGTCACCATCATGGCGCGGACCTGCGAAGCCTTGTCGAGATTGCGCAGCGTTGTGCGAACCTCGTGCCCCGCCGCCAGCGCCGCCGCTATGCAGTGGCCGGCGAGGAACCCCGAACCACCCGTGACAAGAATCTTGCTCATTTCGCCTTCTCCTTGCCCTCACATTCGGCCAGACAGATGAATTAGGACAAGTAGGATGGATTTTGAGAGGTAATATGGAAAAGCAGACTATCGAGCCGCGCGCGTACGGTGACGAATGCGACGGGTGCACGGGACCGGAGCGTATCGAGGTCATGCGCTTCCAGCGGGCGATCAGGGCCATTACCGGCAAATGGAAGATCGAGATTGTTTGCAGCCTGGTCGCCGGCCCGATGCGTTTCGGCGAACTGCGCCGCGCGCTGCCGGGCATCACACAGCATATGCTGACCGAGCAGCTTCGTGACTTGGCGCGCAACGGCATCGTCATTCGCACCGCCTACCCCGAAGTGCCTCCACGGGTGGAGTATGCGTTGTCACAAGCCGGCGTCGATCTCATGCCGACCTTCAGCGCGTTGCACGATTGGGCCTTGCGCTACCAGGACCGATTGGCGGACTAGACCGATGAGCGCCTGGGTTCCGGCCCGTCCCAAGATGGTCGCGTGTATCTACCCGCTCAGGCCACGACACAACCGGCCGCGGTTTTCACGCGCCATTGTTCCGCCTGTGAAACATTGGGTGCTAAATTACCCTACTATAGGTCACATCGTTCCATTGGTATCTATTACCGGCACCGACGCACGTTCGATACGAATGCGAAGGGTGTCCTGGCCGAGGTTCGGTCGCCCTCTCAAGGAAACATGTCATGATGCAATCCAATGAATCCGAGGAGCGCATCCGCGCGTTGCTTTATCGGAACCTCGAGGAGGTCTTCGGCGAAGGCGACGATGCGCGCCGCCGCGCGGCAATCGACGAGCTCTGGGCACAGGATGGGGTGCTTTACGTGCCACCCGGCGTGATCGTCGGGCGCGAGGCGATCAACAAATTCGCCGGTGATCTTCGGGCGACGCATCCGCACTATGTCTACACCCCGCAGGGCAAGGCGCAGGTGCTGCACGATGCCGGGCGGCTGGCCTGGGGCTCAGGGCCACGCGGTGAAACACCCGACTATACCGGCTGGGATGTCATCACGGTCCGCGATGGCCAAATCGCGGCGCTGTACGTCTTCCTCGACGAGACATCCGAAGAGTTTCAGCGATCCGCCGGCACACCCTAGATTTTAGCCTCCCGCAACAGGCGCACCGCGGCATCGCAGGCGCGGGCCGTCAGCGCCATATAGGTCAGCGACGGATTCTGACAGGCCGATGAGGCCATGGCGGCGCCATCGCTGACGAAGACGTTGGGCACGTCATGCAGCTGATTCCAGCGGTTGGTGACGGAGGCGCGCGGGTCGTCGCCCATCATGGCGCCGCCCATCTCATGAATGGCGCTGCCGCCCACACCGGGGCGGTCCAACGACAGGACGACCTTCCCGCCCGCTGCCGTCAGCATGGCGCTGGCCTCGCGGCCGGCGTCCGCCAGGGCCTTCCGCTCGTTCTCGCCATGGGTGAAGTCGATCTTCAGCAGCGGCGCGCCCACGGCGTCCGTCTTGACCGGATCCAGCGTCAGGCGGTTGGTCGGCCGCGGCAGGCTTTCCGCGAAGGAAACCAGCACCATGCGCCAGCCGCCGGGGCCGCGCATGGCGGCCTTGAAGTCCGTACCCACGCCCGCCTCGCGCTTGGCCCGCGTCCAGGTGCTGCGCAAGGCGCCGCCCTGGAAGCTGTAGCCCCGCAGGAAGTCACCCTCCTGCCGGTCCAGGTTCCGGAAGCGCGGAATGACGATGCCCGTGGGGCGGTTGCCATAGGTCGTGCGGTCCTGGAAGCGGTCGAACAGGGCGACGGCCCCCACCGTGGTCGCATGGTCCATGATGTGGGTGCCCAGCAGGCCACTGGAGTTGCCCAGCCCTGCGGGGAAAGCATCGGACCGTGAGCGCAACAGCAAGTGGTTGGTGTTGAAGGCACCGGCGTTGAGGAAGACGATGCGGGCGGTGTGCCGCCGCCGCTCCCCCGTCTTCACGTTCAGCACCGAGACGCCGGTCGCCCGCCGCGTCCGGGCGTCGTAATCCACCCGCTCCACCACCGTGTCGGTGATCAGGGTCAGGTTGCCGGTCTTCTGGGCCGCCGGCAGGGTGGAACTCTGGGTGCTGAAATAGGCGCCGTAGGAACAGCCGCGCGCGCAGATGGAGCGGTACTGGCAAGCGGACCGCCCCTCCTTCTCTTGCGTCAGGTTGGCGGTGCGCCCGATGGTCAGGCGGCGGTCGGGCCAGCGCTGCTCGATGATCCCCTTGGCGTAGCGTTCCAGCACGTTCAGGGCCATGGGCGGCTGGTAGACACCATCGGGCAAGGAGGCCACGCCCTCCGCCTGGCCGGACACGCCGATGAAGCGTTCCACATGGTCGTACCAGGGCGCCAGGTCGGCATAGCGGATGGGCCAGTCGCTGCCGTGGCCATCCTTCTTGTTGGCGCCGAAGTCATAATCGCTCATGCGGTAGGATTGCCGGCCCCAGGTCAGCGAACGCCCGCCCAGCTGGTAACCGCGCCACCAGTTGAACTCCGTGCCCTCCGCCACCGAATAGGGGTTGTCCCTGTCGTTCACGAAATGGTTCTGCGTGAACTCGGTGAAATGCCGGTTCTTGGACTGGACGGCGAAATCGCGGGCATAGAGCGCCGCGTCGCCCTCCCCCCGGAAAGGCATTTCCCAGGGCGCCAGGGTTTCGGTCACATAACCGCTGCCGTGCTCGATCATGCGGCCGCGTTCGACCATCAGGACCTTCAGGCCCTTCTCCGTCAGTTCCTTGGCGGCCCAGCCCCCGGTGATCCCGGAACCGACCACGATCGCGTCAAACTCAGTGCTCATCCGAAGTCCACCGCCGTCCAATCGTTAGACCAGGCCCGCGCATGGGGGCCCACCGGCACATCCGGGTCCCAGTGTCCCGGTACGAGGTCGTATTGCAGTTCCTGCGAGGCGCCCGCCTCGGAGGTGTAGTATCCCGTGACGATCAGCCCTTTCAGCAGGCGCCAGGGCGACGCGTCGCCACCGGGTGGGCCACCGGATGCATAGGCCGCGCTATCCAGGGCCGTCAGCGCCCGCATCTGGGCGGCGGGTGCCGCCGACAGAAAGGCGCCACCCGTCTTCAGGTCCAGCTCGAACGTCAGCCAGTCCAGCACGGTGGCGCCGTCCGGAGCCGCGCCGCCGGTGAAGCGGGCCGCGGGAACGGGCGCGCCGGCCCCCTCCAGGCCATGGGCCAGCGCCAGGGTGACGAAGGCCGGCACCCCCACCGCCAGCGCGCCGGGCGTGTCGCTGTCGGGTATCGTCAAATCGGCCACCCGGTCCAGCAGCGCCCGCTGAGAGGGCGCCAAGGCCTTGACGGCGGACGCGTCCGCGCCAGCCTTGACCTGGGCCCAAAGGGTGGTGGGCGTCAGCGCGGCGCCAGCGGCCGCCATGGTCATCAGGAACTGGCGCCGGCCGGTGCCCCGTGCATCCCGCTTACCTTGATCCATGGGCTATCCTCCAGAAGGGTTCGGCGGCGGCGGATGAGCCCCGTACCGCCGCGAGCCCGGGTTCAGAACTTGGCTTCCGCCTGTATTCCCACCACCCGGCGCGCGTTGGGGTCGATCACTTGCCACAGCCCACCCTTGGCGAACGCCGTCGTGGGGTAGAGCTGGGTCGGATAGACCTTGTCACCCAGATTGCGGCCAAACAGGCCCACCGACCAGTCGTCCTCTGACTTCAGGGTCAGCCGGGCGTTGAAGATGGTCTGGCCCGGAACGACGTAGGTCGGGTCCGCCGACAGATACATGGATTGTTTGGTCCGGATGGTGGCATCAGCCCCGAGGACCAGGCTGTAGGTGTCGGACAGGGTGAACTGCCGCTCGGCCGAGATGGTCATCTTGAACTTGGGCGCGTAGTTCAGCTGCTTGTTGGACATGTCCGACCCGTCGGCCCCGATGAAGCCCTGCGGGTATTCGGCGATGTTGACGATACCGGAAACGTTGACCGTCGTGTCCGCGAAGGGGTGGCCGAAAATTTCCCACTCGAAGCCCTTGGTGACGACGCTCGACACGTTGATGTTGGAGCAGTTCAGGCCGCTGATGCCCGAAACACACGACTGCGTCTGGAAGTCCTTCACATCGGTATAGAAGAGGTCGGCATCAACATAGAGCCGCCCATCGAACATGGTCTTCTTCACACCCACCTCGAACCCGATGGGCCGTTCCGCCTTGATGGGGTCCAGGGTATGGTCGGTTGTGGTCAGCTGGTCGTTGATCTGCGGCGCCTTGTAGCCCGTGGAGACCGTGGCGTAGGCCATCGTGTCCCGGTCGAAATCGTGCTGTACGCCCGCGCGCCAGGTGGCGGCGTTGGCGTAGCCGGTCGCGGCGAAGGTGTCCGGCACGCCGGCGTTGATGGGGTCCGCCTCCTCCTCATGAACGCGGGAATGCGTGAAGCGCAAGCCCCCGATCAGCCGGGTTCCCGGCTCGAGGTACCAAGTGGCGTTGCCGAAGGCGGCATAGTCCTCACTATCGGCGCGGATGGCCTGCGTGCCGCTGGCCGCCGTCAGGTCCATGCCCACGGCCGCCGGGTGGATGAGCAGCAGCCCCGGCTTGGAACCGGCGAGGGCGGTGCGCTGGTAATACAAGCCGCCAACCCATTCCAGGTCCCGGTTGTCCGAGGAGGTCAGGCGCAGTTCCTGCGAGAAGAGGGAACGATTGTTCACCTGCGGCGTGGTCGTAGTGCCGGCGTAGAGCGCCACCACCGGGAAACAGTCCGAGAAATTGCAGTTCTGCATGTATTGGCGCGCCACCGACGGCGTGATGCCGATGAGGTCGACGGCGGTGGTGTCGTGCAGGCGGCGCCCGGCGGTGATGGAGGTCAGCGTCATGCCGTCCAGGTCGAGATCGAACTGACCCGACACACCGCCGATCTGCGCCCGGTCATACAGCCCCTGCTGGTTGCATTGGCTGGTGTTGGAGGCGGAGGGCACGATGCCGCACGCGTCCAGGGCCTGGGCCAGCGGCGAGCCGGCGGTGGCCGCCCGATAGATCAGGCCGCCCGGATCCCTGTCGTCGGTCTTGTTGTAGTCCCCGATCAGGTTGAACGTCAGCTTGTCGGACAGCTGGGCCAGGTAACGCGCGCGGATGCCGTAGTTGCTCTGGTCCTCATCCTTGCCTGTGACCGTGTCGTTGGTCAGGCCGGAGTTGTCGTAGAAGTGCGCGGCCAGGCGCAACGCCGAATTGCTGGTCACCGGCACGTTCAGGGCGGCGCGCACGACGTCGCGGGAATATCCCGAGCCCAGGCCGGTGAGGCCGAATTCCGTGGTAACATAGCCCGACGTCTCACCCAGGACGGGCGCCTTGGTGGTGATGTTGACCAAGCCGGCCGACACCGAACTGCCGAACAGCGTGCCCTGCGGGCCCTTCAGCACCTCCACCCGCTCCGTATCGAAAATATCCGAAACCGGCACGTTGCCCAGCACCACGCCATCCAGCACGATGCTGACGGAGCTGGCGGCCGTGGCGTTGCCCACCTGGTTGGTACCGATGCCACGAACGAAGCCCCCGCCGCCAGGTGCGGCGGTGGGTGCCGTGAATTCCAACGAAGCGCTGGCCTGTGAAAGATCCTGCACCGACTGCACGCCCCGGCGAGCCAGCTGGTCGGCGCCGATGACCGTCACCGAGATCGGCACCTGCTGCACGCTTTCGCTACGCTTCTGGGCCGTGACCACGATTTCCATGAGGGAGGTGTCGGCGGCGTTGGCGCCGGTGGACGCCGGTGCGGTCTGCGCCATGGCGGCCCCGGTCGTCAGGAACAGCGCCGTCGAGGCGCGCAGCAGCAATTTGATCGATGGTTTCATGGACACCCTCCCCTGTGATGTCGGGAAGGTGTCCGACGGTTTACCGGCCCATCCATTCCTCCCCGCATTTGTTGGAGATAATTAGAACCTGGATTATGGTTCTTGTCCAGGGCCAATCCATCGCAATGGCCACACTTCGGATCGCAGGCCGGCGGGCACGGCGCGGCAGATGCCGGGGCACGGGATCACGCACCGTGGAAACGCAGAAAATAGCGCAATGTAATCAATTAACTGAACCAAATATCCGCCGATATTCCGCCACACGGCGCCACCACCCGTCGCGAGGGTAAAGGATATCCCCCACTCTCAAAAAACTTATGCTGCGTCGCACATATCAGAATCACCATTATATTCTTAGAGCCACGCACGGCGGGTTTGGCGGCGTCCGTCGCGATATCCAGGTGGCGATGGCCAACCGCGGTCAACCGCGGCCGGTTTGCCGCCACGCCATTTTTCGGGCATGGTTGAGCACAGGTCATTGCGGTTTCCGGCAGGCGGCCGAAAATGGTATCAGCGCTATGATTCCAAATCACCACGAGCCTTTTGGGGAAAGCGGAGCTTATGAGTGAACGGAAAGCGGTGAAGCCAGGCCCGCAGCGCGAGCCCGTGCAAAGTCGCAGCAAGGCCTCGTACGAACGGATGCTGGCGGCGGCGCAGGATCTGCTGAAGATCCATGGCAACGATGAATTCACCCTCACCGACGTCAGTCGTGTGGGGAAGGTGTCCGTCGGCTCGATCTACTGCCGTTTCGACAGCAAGGATGATTTGATCCGCGTGGTGCAGGAGCGTGTTCAAACGGACATCCAGCACGAACAGCGGCAACTGATCGCGCGGGTGGCCTTGGAGACGAGCAACCTGCACGACCTGGTCGCGGCGCTGACCGCGGGCATGGCGGAGCACCTGCGCCATCATGCGGACATTCTCAGGGCCATGATGTTGCGCGCCAACCATGACCCGGTGGTGGCCCGCTTGGGCAAGATGTCCCATCAGGCGGCCATCGCCGACATCAAGCTGGCGATTCTGAGATATCGCGATGATATCGCGCACCCCGACCCGGAACGCGCGGTGCAGGCGGGGTTCAACATCATGTATTCCGCCCTGGCCCGCGTGCTGGGACTGGGGTCGAACCGGGAACAGGGGGACGCGTGGGAATGGGAACAGCTGAAGCGCGATCTCACCCATTCCTTCGCGGCCTATCTCATGACCAAGCCCCGCACCACCACGGCAATCGCCCATGACGGCGGCCGGCCGGCTTCTTCGGTCGATCCCGACCCGCAGGCCGACATGAAACACGGACCCGACGGCGCAGCACCCGTTCCCCAGCGCAAGCCGCGCGGGCGGCCCAGCACTAAGGTCAAGGCGGGCTGAACGCCCATCCCGCGTGCCCCGCCGCCGCGCGTGCCGCCATCCGGCCTTTCAGGCGGCCGTCCGCTCGATGACCAGCCGCAGGGGCAGGTCCTGGCTGCTCCACCCCAGCGTCACGTCGTGCCGGCCCGGGGCCGTCCGCCAGCCGCCCGCCGAGGTGTCCCAGTGGGCGAAGGCGCGCGACGGCAGGGTGAGGTGAACCGGCACCTCCTCCCCCGCCGGAACGACGACGCTGGCGAAGCCGCGCAAGTGCCGGATACCGTCCGGCCCGGCGACATAGGCCTGGAGCACCGCCTTGCCCGCACGCGGGCCGACGTTGCGCACCCTCGCGGCCACCATGGCGCCGCCATCGGCGGTGGGGGTCAGCGAGGGCTCGGATACCGTGAACCGGGTATAACCGAAGCCGGCGCCGAAGGCGTACAGCGGCGCCGTGCCGGCGGCCTGCATGCCTTTGTAGCCGATGAGATGTCCCTCCCGGTAGGGCACGTCGCCCGACGCCTCCGGCTTCAGGCCGAAGGCAGGGTAATCGCCGTCCTGGCGGGCGATGCTCAGGGGCAGCCGGCCGCCAGGCTCCCGGTCGCCGGCCAGCACCTGGGCCAAGGCGGGCCCATACTGCTCACCGGGGTACCAGGTGATCATCAGGCCCCTCACCTTCTCCTCCCAGGACAGGTCGAAGGCGTGGGCCACGTTGCATATGGCCACGATATTGGGGTTGACCTCCCGCAGGCGATGCAGCAGCTCGATCTGCGCGGCCGGCAGGGACGTGCCGGGGCGGTCCTTGCTTTCCACGCCGGCGTCCGCCGTCTCACCCAGCATCAGCAACACGACGTCCGCCCGTGCCGCCGCGGCCAGGGCGCGCGCCAGCATCTCGGCCGGCAGGTCCGGGCCGGCCATGCCATACCACAGGCCCTGGGCCCGCGCCGGGGTGTAAGCCACCTCGAAGGACAGCAGCACGGGCGTGCCGGCGGCCAAGTCCAGCACCACCGACTGGCTGTCCCCGCCTTTGAGCATGCCCATGAGGTCGGACGGCGCCACCGGCCCGCCGCCGCTGAACACCTCGCGGCCGTCCACGGCCAGGCGCAGCCTGCCCGTGCCGCCAATGTGGATGCGATGCGCGCCGTCGCGTTCCGGCACGTACCAGCCGCTGGCCCGGATGCGGCCGGCCTGCTTCAGGTGATCCGTTCCCGGCAGCCCGACGAACCATGTCAGCGAGTTGGTGTCGCGGGTCTCCGCGAACACGGGTTCGCCGTCGCCATCGCCGACAAAGAACTCCACCGTCATGCCGCGCGACGCCCCATCGCCCAAGTCTCGGGCGGGGGTGACGCTCAGGGGCGGCAGGCGGTATTCCGGCGCCACGCCCTGCTCATAGACCACCTCGACGGCGTCACCGAAGCGTTCGCGGATGGCGCGCAGCGGCGTGACGAAGTCGGGACGCACCGCGATCTTGGCGAAGGTGCCGCCCTGCAGGCAGGGGCTGGTCGCGTTGGGGCCGATGATCGCCAGCCGCCGCACGGCGGTCGGCGCCAGCGGCAGCACGTCCCCCTCGTTCTTCAGCAGCACGAAGCCGGCTGCGGCGGCCTCGACCAGCACGCCGTCCGGGTCGGCAACGGCCTTGCCGCGCGGCAGCCCGTCGATGGCCCGCACTGCCCCGGCCACGCGGCCCGCCGCGTCGGCCAGGCGATCCGCCGGCACCGTGCCGGCCGCCACCGCGGCGGCGAACTTCGTCCCCAGCACCCGGTCGGGACCGGGCATGTCCAGATCCAGTCCCGCCAGGGCGGAACGCACAGTGTCGCGGCCCCCGAACCAGTCGGACACGATGAAGCCGGGATAGCGCCAGTCCCCCTTGACGATATCCCTCAGCAGCTGGCGATGTTCCACGCAATAATGGCCGTTGAGGCGGTTGTACGCCGCCAGGATGCCGACGCAGCCGGCCGTCGCCGCCATTTCGAACGGCAGCAGGTAAACCTCGCGCAGGGCGCGGTCGTCGACCACGGCGTTCATGCTGTCGCGATCGGTCTCGCTGTCGTTGCACACCAGGTGCTTGGCGACGGACCCCACCCCCCGGCTCTGCAGGCCGGCGATCCAGGCGGCGCCCAAGGCGCCGGCGAGATAGGGGTCCTCGCCGAACAGCTCGAACGCGCGGCCGCAGAGCGGGCTGCGCTGCAGGTTCAGGTTCGGCGCCAGCACGGCGTCCACGCCCAGGCGCCGCGCCTCATCGCCCACGATGGCGCCCACGCGGGCCACCAGGTCGGCGTCGAAGCTGGCCCCCAGGGCGGTGCCGCAGGGCGTCAAGGCCGCCACGTCCCGCTCATCGACCCGGCCCGAGGCGATGCCCATCGGGCCGTCCGCCATCTTGATGGAACGGATGCCGGGCAGTTCGGCCGTCGACCACATGTCACGGCCACTCGTCAGCGGGGCGATGGCGACGGGATCATCCGGCAAATCGACAGACATTTGAAAATTCCCCCAAGGCGCCGGCGATCAGAGGTCAGCCAGCAGCATGATTTGTTGGGCCTGGACCTGGACCTGCTCCAGGATGCCGGCGTCGACTAAATGCCCCTCGGCATCGAAGGGCTTCTGCGCCACCGTGTTCACGGCAATGCCCAGCGGGGTGGGCCACCCCCGCATCGCGTGAACGATCCCGCGCAACGCCGTCAGCGTCACGCCGCCCGCCTGCCAGCCGGCCGCCGTGACCGTCAATCCGACCGGCACCCCGTCAAAATAGGGGCGGTCGTCGTCACGCAAGTCCTCCAGCAGGTCGATGGCGTTCTTCACCAGGCCGGAGACGCCGCCGTGATAACCGGGGGACCCAATGACCAGGCCGTCCGCGGCGCGCACCGCGTCGACGAAATCGCGCTGCTCCGCCGTGCGCTGGCGATTCTCCGGCGCGAAGTGCGGAAGGGCCGCCAGGTCGGCGCCGCCGAAAAGCCGGGTTTCGGCCCCCAGGGCCGCGGCGGCCGACAACACGGCCGTCACCATGCGCTCGCCCGATGAGCCCGGGCGGGTGGTGCCGCCGAAGCCGACGATCAGCGGCCGGCTCATCGCCCGGCCCCCCTCAGGGCCGGAATGACCTTCCGGGCCATCAGGTCCAGCGTCTGGTTGGCGTAGGCCATGCGCCGTTCGGTCAGAGGGCCTGTCAGCATGCCGCACAGGATGTTGCCGATGCCCAGTTCCTGGTAGGGCCGCAGATGCTCGATCACCGTCTCGGGACTGCCGTAGAGGCACCAGGTGCCGATCCAGTCTTCCGTCAGGGCGTTAGGGGTCCGGTCCGTCTTCTTGTTGGCCTCCGTCGCCTCGGCCTTGGCGTTGAACGCCGCCTCGCGGTCAACGGCTTCCTGGTAGACGGTCAGGATGTCCTCCAGTTCGCGGCGGGCCTGCGCGTCGGTCTCCGCCACGTGCACGCACTGGTAGGTGTGCGTCGACCAGGACAGGGCATGGGCCACGACCTCGGGCGCGTGGCCGGCCGCCATCAGCATGTCGCGATAGGCGGTGAAGTATTTGCGCACATGGACCATGGGCTCCGTCCCGCCAATCCGGGGCGGGGTGAACGCCGGAATGAAGGCGGGCCAGCCGTGCTCCGCCGCGCGCCGGGCGCTGGTCTCCTTCATGGCCACCGGCATCAGCTTGGCATGGCCCGGGGTGTAGGCCACCGGCGCGATCCGCTGCACCACCTCGCCCTTGTAATGGCCGTTGTCGAAGACGACCGGCGCGTCATGCGCGGCCTTGGCCCATAGCGTTTCGGCGATGGCCAGGTTCTCCTCCGCCAGGCGGGAGGCGTCCTTGTAGTTCACGCCGAAGCCGATCATCTCCTCCGGCGTCGTACCGCTGCCCACGCCGACCAGAATCCGCCCCTCGGTCAGCTGGTCCAGGATGTTGATGCGTTCCACGAACCGCACGGGGTGATGCAGCGGCACGGTGGTGACGGAGAAGCCGAAATGCACACGCTTCAGACGCGCCGCAAGGTAGGCGGC
This sequence comes from Nitrospirillum amazonense, assembly GCF_029594735.1. NCBI lineage: Bacteria > Pseudomonadati > Pseudomonadota > Alphaproteobacteria > Rhodospirillales > Azospirillaceae > Nitrospirillum > Nitrospirillum amazonense. The sequence continues at coordinate 1,288,710 of NZ_JARPAF010000002.1, read as the reverse complement.
GAACAGGAAGGGATCGGACGCCATGGGCATGTAGCCCGTGAAATGATGATCCGGCAGGAAGACGGCGTCGAAACCGGACGCCTCGGCCCGTTCGGCATGGTCGATCATGCCCAGCATCACGGTGCGGTCTTGCTCCGGCCCCATGGAGCGGGCGTTCAGAAAGGTCGAGAAGCGCACTGTTTCCTCCGTTAGGTCGCCCTGTTCCGGCGTGGGACCGTCCCGTCGCGGTCCGGCCGTCGGCCCTCAAGCCGAACTCGGCACATAAATTAGAATTGTTATTCTTAATCTGTAACCGACGAAATCGCTTGCCGTCAATCGAAACCGGCCGCCCGTTCGAAAAAATGGCTCCATGCGAGGAAAACAACCGTTTTGGTGCGCCGCGACCGACTCCCGCGTTGACAAAACAGTTCCCTCGTCCTCATTATTTTCAAAATAATAATTCTGTTATGGCGTGCGACGCCGCAGGGAGGAAATTCATGGTGGATCGGGCGATCATCGCGCCGACAGAGGGCGCCCAGCGCAAGGCCGGTCTGGGACAGGGCATCATCCTGGTGATCAGCGGGTTCCTGCCCATCCTGGCGATCATCTCGCTGGCCCCGGCCGTGCCGACCATCCTGGACCACTTCCATGATGTCGCGAACGCGTCGCTGCTGGTGCCGGTGCTGGTCTCCGCGCCGGGCTTGGCCATCGCCGTGCTGGCCCCCTTCGCCGGACTGGCGGTGGACCGTCTAGGCCGGCGGCCGCTGCTGGTCTGGTCGACGCTGCTGTACGGCATCGCGGGCGCCCTGCCCTATTTCCTGGACGGCCTTCATGCCGTCATCGCGTCCCGCCTGTTGCTGGGCGTGGCGGAGGCGGCGATCCTGACCATCGTCAACACGCTGATCGCCGACTATTACGACCCGGCGGGTCGGCGCAAATGGCTGGTCATCCAGGGGGTCACCGGCTCGGCCCTGGCGCCGGCCGTGATCGCGGCGTCCGGTGTGCTGACCGAACTGCGCTGGAACGGCGTCTTCCTCATCTACCTCATCGCCCTGCCCATCTTTCTGGGCATGTACGTCCTGATTTTCGAGCCGGAAAAGTCCACCACACCCCAGGCCCGGTCGGCGGAAGGTGACGGGCCCGTCCCCTCCTTCCCGATGCGTGCCGTGGCACTGTACGGCGCCGTCACCCTGCTGGCCTCCACGATCTATTACGTCTTCATCATCCAGGGCGGCCTGGTGTTCCGCGAGGTGGGCGTCGACAGCCCCAGCAGGGTGGGCACCTTGATCTCAGTGGCCAGCATCGGCGTCCCCATCGGCACGCTGCTGTTCGGCTACCTCGGCAAGCGCGCCACGGCGCTGCAGCTGGCGGGCTTCTTCGCCCTGCTGGGCGTGGGCCTGACCGGCGTCGGGCTGTCGGGCGACTACAGGATCATGCTGGCCCTGTTGCTGCTGCAGCAGATGGGAGCCGGCATGACCGTGCCGTCCCTCATCGCCTGGGCACAGGGCGTGCTGCCCTTCGCCCATCGCGGGCGCGGCATGGGCATCTGGGCCTCCTGCTTCTTCCTCGGCCAATTCACCAGCCCCTTCGTCGTCGCCGGCGCCAAGGCGCTGACGAACGGAACGGTACAGGCCGCTTTCGTCACCATGGGCCTCGTGGCCCTCGCCGCCGCCGGTGCCGCCCTGGCGGCCCTGTTGAGCGCCAAGCCATCCCCCCTGGACGCGGTGCCCTGACGCGCACCCCGCCGGACCAATTCGGCCATGAAGCCGCCCCATGACGGGGCGCGCGATGGCCCTTCCCAACCGAGGAGTTTCCCCATGTACCTGGCCGCCTGCATCGAGTGGCTGTTCGCCGCCGAGCACCCGTCCTTTCCCGACCGCATCCATGCCGCCAAGGCTGCGGGGCTGACGGCGGTGGAGTTCCACCTGTGGCGGGACAAACCCCTGGCGGCGGTGCGCCGCGCCCTGGACGAGACCGGGGTGCGGCTGGCCAGCATGGTCGTCGAACCGCGGCGCAGCCTGATCGACCCCGCCCAGCACGAGGAATTCCTGGCGGCGGTGCGTGACAGCCTGCGCGCCGCCAAGGAAGCGAGCGCGCCGGCCCTGGTGGTGGCGTCCGGCTTCACGAGGCCGGACGTGTCGCGCCAGGAACAGCATGACATCGCCGTCGGCATCCTGAAGCAGGCGGCCGCCCTGGCCGAACAGGCCGGCATCCTGCTGCTGCTGGAACCGCTCAACACCCGCGTCGAGCATCCGGGCATGTTCCTCGACAGCACGGCCGAAGGGCTGGACATGGTGGAGGAGGTCGGCAGCCCCAACCTGCGCCTGCTGTATGACATGTACCACTCCACCGTGATGGGGGAAGACCCGGCTCAGGTGCTGGCCGGCCGTTTCCACCTGGTGGGGCACATCCAGGTCGCCGACGTTCCCGGGCGCCATCAGCCGGGCAACGGCACGGTGGATTGGCCGCGCTATGTCGGCGTTCTGCGGGACCTGGGCTACGCCGGTGCCGTGGGCCTGGAATACAAGCCCGAGGGCCCGACCCTGGAGACCCTGGCGACGGCCCGCGCCGCGCTGGGCCTGTAACCTCACCTGGGGAGAGCAACGGCGATGTCCACGCACACCGGGGGCGGCATCGCCGCCCCGATCCCAGCCCATCCGGCCACCGGCGACGCCCCCATCCCGACCGCCACGGGCGACGCCCTGCCCTGGCGCGCCAAGATCAGCTACGGCGCCGGCGACTTCGCCTTCGGCCTGTGCTGGAACATGGTCGGGGCCTTCCTGCTCTATTTCTATACCGACGTGGCGCTGCTGCCGGTGGGCGTCGTCGGCACGCTGTTCCTGCTGTCACGGCTGCTGGACGCCGGGATCGACCCGGTGGTCGGCCTTCTGGTGGACAGGACACGCAGCCGGTGGGGCCGGACCCGGCCCTATTTCCTCTATGGCGCGGTGCCCTTCGGCCTATTCTCGGTGGCCGTCTTCTACGTTCCACCCCTGGGAGACACCGGCAAGCTGGTCTGGGCCGGCGCTACCTTCATCATCCTGGGCCTGCTGTTCTCCGTCGTGAACATTCCCTACAGCGCGCTGCTGCCCATGATGACGGCGCGCCAGCGGGAACGGGTGCAGGTCGGCAGCCTGCGCTCCGCCGGCACGGCCTTGTCGGTCATCTTCGCCACCGCCGGCACCATGCCCCTGGTGACGGCGCTGGGCGGCGGCGACAAGGCCCAGGGCTTCCTCTTGACCGCGCTGCTGGCGGCCGGCGTGTCGGTGGCGCTGATTCTGAACCTTTTCGCCAACTGCCGCGAAGTCATCCATGATGGGGGCGGCGAACCGCCCGCCACCCTGTCCGCCGTCGCGAACATGGTCCGCAACCGCGCCTGGCTGGTGGTGTTCCTGTTCACCATCCTGAACTTCATCCGCTTCGGTGCCGTGCTGGCGGTGACGGCGTATTTCGCCCTGAATGTCCTACACCAGCCGTGGATGATCTCCATCCTGCTGCCGGCCATTTCCGGCACCCTGCTGATCGGGTCGGCGATCGCACCGCCCTATCTGCGCCGCTTCGGCATGCGCCAGGGCAACCGCCTGGTGCTGATCGCGGCCACGGGGCTGTACCTGGTCCTGCCCCTGGCCGAAGGCCAGCCCTGGCTGTTCCTGGCGATCTACATTCTGGCCTCGGTCCTCATCAGCGTCACCATGACGGCGATCTTCGCCATGGCGGCTGAAACCGTGGACTATCACGAAGCCCATTTCGGCGTGCGGCATGAGGGCCTGCTGTCGGCCGGCATCAGCCTATCGACCAAGATCGGCATGGCCCTGGGCGGCGCCGTCATCGCCTATGGACTGGCGTGGGTCGACTACAATCCCGCCGCCGTCAGCGACGGGGCCGTACACATGGTGCACGCGCTGTATTATGTGCCGGCACTCCTGGTGCTGGTGCTGCAGATCATCTGCATCAGCTTCTATCCCGCCATACCCAAGCGCGCCCAGGCCTGAAACCGGCGCAAGAAAAGGGGCGCGACGGTCAAGCCGCCGCGCCCCAGTACCGGCATGGAATGGAAGGGCTATGCCGGGATCACCAGTTCCTTCGTGTCGCGCGTGGTCGGCACGAAGGGAAGATAGGAAACGCGGATACGCTCCGACAGCTGCAGGCGATGCCGGCCAGGCGCCAGGCCGTCGGGACGCAGCACCGTCACCGCTGCCTTCTCACCGAAGTTCCAGCGTTCCGTGTATTCCGTCTCCATCTCGTCCAGCGTCCAGGTGCGGCCGCGGACGGAGAAGCGGACATCCTGGCGGGAAACCGGTTCGCCATCGATGATGACCCCGATGTCCTCGACCATGGAAAGGCCGATGCCGCGGTAGTAGGGCAGCCGGGCCAGGAAGGTGAAGCCGACCACCTGGCCGTCCTCGACCACGTTGCCGAAACCGTCCTCGCAGATCATGTATTTGTCGAACATGGTGGCCCCTCCCCTCACGCGGCGCCGACGGCGGCCTGCGGCTCACCAATCAGCTTCTTGAACATTTCCTGCTGGCGGCGGACCTGCTCGATGGAGTCCACCGGGAAGGCGTCCTGGATCCAGCGGTTGCCTTCATATTCCGAACAGATGTAGCCCTTGTAGCCGCCCTGCTTCAGCACGCGGATGATCTCGTCATACGGGATCGACGGCTCCACCAGATCCTCCGTCATCTCATAGAACTTGGCGTGGATGTTCCAGATGCGGTCCATGTGGTCCAGCATGCGCTTGGGCTCGAACGCCGCGTTGTGGCGCAGGGTGGTGGCCATGCCGATGGCGGGGCCGACACCGCCCATCTTCTCCACCTCCAGGATCACGTACTCGCTCAGGACCCGGTCTTCGTAGGCCTTGCAGATGTAGTCGGCGATGTGCTGGGGCACGCCGTCGCGGATGAACTTCTCCTTCCACACCGGCGGGAAGGCGAACAGGAACATGCCCATGTCCGGCAGGAATCCCAGGTAGTCGGAGCCCGACTTCTCGAACGCCTCGGCATGGCGGATGATCCAGGGATGATCGAAGTGCAGCGGCGCATGCACCTCGATCAGGAGGCGCACGTTGCGGCTTTCCGCATAATCGGCGCACGCCACCAGCACCTTGGGATCGATGGACACCAGGGCGCGGGTGTAGGGACAGCCAAGGCGGGCCGCATGGTCGATGTCGACCTTGCAGGAGGCCACCTGCTCCTCGAACGGCATCGGCCGGTCCTTGTACTTCTTATAGTCCAGCATGAAGTCGTGGCAGACGGGCGTCGTGCCGTACTTGGCCATCAGCGCGTGCCAGTTGTCGTAGACGGACGGGTCCAGGGGGTTGGGATAATCAGGGAACGTCTGCTCGCTGATGAGCTCGATGCCGTTGGCGCCCATCTCGGCGGACACCTTGATCAGGTCTTCCAGCGACTTCTGCCGCAGGAAATATTCTTCCTGGTAACTGTAGAGGCTGACGCCCCGCTTGATGTCGTACGTCGACATGAAGGCTGTCCTTGTCAGATGCGGCCCCGCCGGGAGCCGGTTTGGACGGCGGTCTCAGGCCAGAGCCCGATCTCTTGGATTCCGGATGGCGAACCCGCGCCTCCCCGCGCGCGTCGCCCGGTCATGGCAGCCGCGTGCGCCGGAAAACCGGCAGGGACCGCCACAGAACGATATTGGTATCAATATTATTATTCTTATTCTGGAAAATCAATCATCCCGCAAATGATGCGCCCGGTCACAGCCCGAGCAGGCGGCGGTTCAGCGCCCTGTCGCCCCCGGCATCGGCGAAATCGTCGAACGCCCGCTCGGTCACGCGGATGATGTGGTCCTGGATGAAGCGCGCGCCTTCACGGGCACCGTCCTCGGGATGCTTCAGGGCGCATTCCCATTCCAGCACGGCCCAGTTGGGATAGTCGTAGGCTGCCATCTTGGAGAAGACAGCTTTGAAATCCACCTGGCCGTCGCCCAGCGACCGGAAGCGACCTGGCCGGTCGACCCAGCCTTGATAGCCGCCGTAGACGCCCGACCGCCCGTTGGGCCGGAACTCCGCATCCTTCACGTGGAAGGCGCGGATCCGCTCATGATAGAGGTCGATAAAGGCCAGATAGTCGAGCTGCTGCAGCACGAAATGGCTGGGATCGAACAGGATATTGGCACGGGGGTGCTGGCCAACGGCCTCCAGGAAGCGCTCGAAGGTGGCGCCGTCGTGCAGGTCCTCCCCCGGGTGCAGCTCGAAGCAGACGTCCACGCCGACGTCGTCGAACGCATCCAGGATGGGCCGCCAGCGCCGCGCCAGTTCGGCGAACGCTTCCTCCACCAGGCCCGCCGGCCGCTGCGGCCAGGGATAGAGGTAAGGCCAGGCCAGTGCGCCGGAAAAGCTGGCGTGCCCTGTGAGCCCCAGGTTGGCACTTGCCCGCGCGGCCATCCGCATCTGCTCCACCGCCCAGGCCTGCCGCGCCGCCGGATTGCCGCGCACCGACGGGTCGGCGAAGCCGTCGAACTGCGCGTCATAGGCGGGATGGACGGCGACCAGCTGCCCCTGCAGGTGTGTGGACAGTTCCGTCACGGCCAAGCCGTGGGCGGCAAGCGTGCCCGTGACTTCCTGCGCGTAGTCGCGGCTTTCCGCCGCCAGGCGCAAGTTGAAAAGGCGGGAATCCCAACTGGGGATCTGCACCCCCTTGAAGCCCAGGTCCGCGGCCCAGGCGGCAATGCCGGCCAGGCTGTTGAAGGGGGCGGCATCGCCGGCGAATTGCGCCAGGAAGATGCCCGGCCCTTTGATGGTTCGCATGGATTTTTCTTTCCCGTCAGATCAGGTCCCGTCAGATAGGCCCTCAGACGGCCAGCCGAACCCAGCCGCCGCCGGCGGCGCTGTTGGCCACGGCCGTTTCGATGAAGGCCATGCCGCGCAAGCCGGCGTCCACGCCGGGCAAGGTGCCGTCCGGGGGCAGGCGGCCGGCATGGATGGCGGCGGCGAAATCGCGGTACAGGTTGGCGAAGGCCTCGATGTAGCCCTCGGGATGCCCGATGGGCAGACGGGTGGCAGCTTGCGCCGCCGCGCCCACGGCCCCGCCGCCGGCGTGCAGCACCTCGGTCCGGCCGTCCAGGCCGTTGATGGTCAGGGTGTTCGGGGTTTCCTGCGACCAGTCGAGCCCGGCTTCGGTGCCGAAGACCCGCAGGCGCAAACCGTTCCGGTCGCCGGCAGCAATCTGGGAGGCCTGCAGCACCCCCGGCACGCCGGTGGGCGTGCCGTCATCGAACCGCAGCAGGATGTTGCAGTCGTCATCCAGGCGCCGGCCCGGCACCAGGATGGACAGGTCGGCGCACAGGCGGGTAACCAGCGCGCCGGTGACGAATTCCGCCAGGTTGAAGGCGTGGACACCAATGTCGCCGATACAGCCGCCGGCACCGGAGCGGCCGGGATCGGTCCGCCAATCGGCCTGCTTGAGGCCCGTGGTTTCCACCCGAGTGGACAGCCAGCCCTGGCTGTATTCCACCACCACCTTGCGCAGCCGGCCGATGCGGCCCGCCGCCACCAGCGCCCGGGCCTCGCGGACCAGGGGATAGCCGGTGTAGGTGTGGGTCAGGGCATAAAGGCCGCGCGCGCGGGCGGCGACCTCCGCCAGGTCGCGCATTTCCGCCAGGGTGAGGGCGGCGGGCTTGTCGCACATGACATGCAGGCCCGCGTGCAGGGCGTGGACGCTGGCCGGCACATGGAGATGATTGGGGGTAACAATGGCCACAACGTCGATGCCGTCGGCCCGCTCCCGCTCGGCGGCGATCATGGCCGCGTAGCTGGGATAGGCCCGCGCGGGATCGACGCTGTAGGCAGCACCCCCCTGGCGCGACCGGTCGGGGTCGCTGCTGAACGCACCGGCGACCAGGCGGAACCGGCCGTCCAGCTCCGCCGCCATGCGGTGAACGGGCCCGATGAAACTGCCCGGGCCGCCACCGATGAGGCCAAGGCGCAGAACGGCATTGGACATCCCTTCCTCCCTTCCGGTCATGTCTTGCTGAAAACCCGCAGATCCTTGGGCAGGCGCGTGACCATCCCGCCCACGACCAGCAACAGCCCCGCCACCAGGGGCAGGGTCGCCAGGAAGCTCCGGCGCGCGTGATCGGGATCGAGATCGCGGGCCAGGGCGAAATATAGGCTGCCGATCAACGCGGCACCGGACGCGGCACCCAACTGCTGGACCGCCTTCATGGTGCCGGACGCGGCACCGGCATGGGCCACATCGACATCCGACAAGGTCACAGGGCCCAGCGGACCGCCGGTCAAGCCCATGCCCGTTCCCGTCACCAGTAACGCGCCGCCAATCGCCACCAGAGGCGCCTGCGCCGAAATCAGCGCGAACAGCACCACCAGGCCGGCGAACATGATCACCACGCCGATGCCGATGAGACGCAGGCCGATGCGCGGCAGCACCCGCCGGGCGACAACGCCGATCGCCACCGAGGCGCCCACGGCGTAGGGCACATGCACCAAGGCCGTCTCCAGCGGCGAACAGCCCAGGCCGTATTGCAGCGTCAGGGTCAGGATGAACAGCAACCCCGCCGTCACCGCCTGGAAACAGAGGGAGATGCACACACCGACGGTGAAGCCCCGGTTGGCGAACAGGCCGGGGTCCACCAGGGCGGTTCCCGTCGTCGATCGCCGCCGGACATGCCGGACGAACAGCAAGCCCAGGAGGGGCGCCACGGCCAGCGACGCCAGGCACCACCAAGGCCAGCCGGCCTCCCGCCCCTGCATCAGCGGCAGGATGACGGCCAGCAAGGTCGCGGCGATCAGAAGCGTGCCCAGGACGTCCACGCCGCTGGCCCGCGATGACCGCCCGGGCGGCAGGACCCGCCAGGCGCCGATCAGGCCGGCCACACCCAAGGGGCCATTGATCAGGAAGATGGGCCGCCAGCCCAGCCCGAACAGGTCGGCCTCGATCAGGAGGCCGCCCAGGATGGGCCCGAGGACGGCCGCCAGCCCGCCCAGCACGCCGAAAATAGCCAGGGCGCCGATACGCTCCGCCGGCGGGTACATCACCTGGATCAGCGACATCACCTGGGGCAGCATCAAGGCGGCGGCGGCCCCCTGCGCGAGGCGCGCCAGCACCAGCAGGACCGGGCTGGCCGCCGCGCCGCACAGCAGCGATGTCACGGTGAAGCCGGCGACACCCACCATGAACAAACGGCGGTAGCCGTGTGTATCCCCCAGCCGGCCGCCCGTGATCAGCAACACGGCGAAGGCGACGGCATAGCCGGCCACCATCCATTGCATCGCCGCCGGCCCAGCCCCCAGGTCGCGCTGGATGGAGGGCAAGGCGACGTTGACGATGGTGAGGTCGATCAAGTCCATCATGAACGCGCCGGCGACGATGACCAGGGCCGATTTCCGGCGCCCTGGGGACATGGCGGCGGCCTGATCGATGGCGGACGCCGCGCTGGGCCGGGGGCCGGCCGAAGCCACGCCGGTCATTTGGCCCCCGCGCTGAACTCCGCCCATTCCTCGACGATCTTGCCGCAGCGCAGGCGGTCGTGCTGCGTGATGACGGCGCCCGCCTCCCCGGCCTTGAGCTGGCCACGGAAATGAATCACCCCGACGTCGCCGGCCACGGCCACCGTCTCGATGACGAAGCGCGAGTCCGGCAAGCCGGTCATCTTTTCCCACTGGGCGATGGTGCTGTCGCGGGTGGCGCCGAACGGCGGGTTGCGCTGGACCATATCGGCGGCGGCGAAGGTTTCATAAGCGCCGCGGGCGTCCTTACGCACCAGCAGCTGGGTCGCAAAGTCCTGGACCAGTCTCGCAGGATCATCCCGCTTCATGGCCTGGCCGGGGGGACAACCACCCCCGTCCGCCGCCTGCGCCGCCGCCGCCGCGACGCCCAAGATCCCCATCCCGCAGAACACGGCGGCCCGGTACCAACGCATGTCGCTCCTCCCCTTTATTGTCGTGGCGCCGCCCAGGGGCGCTTCACAAGCTATAACATGAATTCAGATTATAATTCTATATGACATGCGCTATCATGATCCGGCTGGCGACCTTCACTCCCATCCCAGCATTTCCCCCGCCGCCCCTCCCACAGTGGGAGGTGGCGGCTTTTTTTTCACCGCCCCCGCGCTTCCCAAGGGCCAAGTCCGCGCGGAGTTCACGCCTATCATAATAAGAATTTTCATTCTTATCGATTGTCGCGAAAGCCGCCTTGTTGTAAACCATCACCATTATAAAAATCGGGAGGCGCTACTCGTGAGGGCGTACAAGATGTTGGCGGGCGCGGCCGTCGCCCTGTTCCTGTTGCCGGCCGCCGCGTCGGCCCAGCCGACCATCCAGCTCAACTCCGGTGAAATCCGCGGTGCGGAAAAAGGCGTGGTCGACGAATTCCTGGGCATCCCCTACGCCCAGGCCCCGGTGGGCCCCCTGCGTTGGCATGATCCCTTGCCGGCCAAGGCATGGCAGGGGGTGCGCGACGCCACCCAGGCGTCGCCGGCCTGCTACCAGGGCCCGCCTGGCAAATTCGGCCCCTTCACGTCGGAGTTCCTGATCCAAGGCCCGGTGTCGGAGGACTGCCTTTACCTGAACGTCTGGAGGCCGCGCCCGGCCCACGGCAAGCTGCCGGTGTTGGTCTATATACACGGGGGCGGCTTCGGCAGCGGGTCCGGCACCGTCCCGGTTTACGAGGGCGGCGGCCTGGCATCCAACGGCGCGGTCGTCGTCACCATAAACTATCGGCTCGGCGTGTTCGGTTTCCTGGCCCACCCGGACCTCACCCGGGAATCGGCCCTGCACAGTTCAGGCAACTACAGCCTGCTCGACATGATCGAGGCGTTGAAATGGGTCCGCGCCAACATCGCCAAGTTCGGCGGCGATCCTGACAGCGTGACCATCGCCGGACAGTCCGCAGGCGCCGCCTCGGTCAATGACCTGATGATGTCACCGCTTGCCAAAGGCCTGTTCCAGCGCGCGATCGCGCAGAGCGGCTCGGCCATGGGCATCCACATGCCATCGCTGGCCGAGGCGGAGACGACAGGCGTCTCGTTCGCGGAGAAGATGGGCGCCCGGTCGCTGGCCGAGCTGCGCGCCCTGCCGGCCGATGCGGTGCAGCAGGCCGCCAACGTTCCGCCGCCCAAACCCGGCGCCAAACCGTCGATACCCGCCATCGTGTTCGCCCCCAACCTGGACACCATCGTCGTCGCCGGGGATCCGGAGAATCCGGCGGCTCCGGTGGCGAGCAAGGTGCCGGTCATGACCGGCTTCAACGCCGACGAGGGCACCCTGTTCGGCAACAGTCAGCTGACGGCCGCCGACCTCACCGCCCTGCTCCATGAGCGCTATGGCACGTCCGCCGAGCGCCTGCTGGCGCTTTACCCCCATGCCACCGATGGCGAGGCGCGCGCCTCATACAAACTGTTGGCGCAGGACCGTTACATGGCCGGCATGGTGTTGTGGGCCCAAGCGCGGGCGGCCGGCGGGCAGACGGTCTACGCCTACCTTTATGATCATCCCTACCCTGCCACCATCGACGGCCAAGACTTCGGCGCCTTCCACACCGCCGAGGTGCCCTATGTGATGGGCGCCCTGGACAAGGGCGGCCGCACCTTCACCGACCGGGATCGCGCCGTTTCACGGACGCTCCAGGCCCACTGGCTGGCTTTCATGAAGCAAGGCGACCCCACCCTTCCCGGTGCCCCGTGGCCCCGGGTGGCGCTCGGCGCGCCGACGGTGATGGGCCTGGGCGACACCACCGGCCCGCGCCTGGGCGTCTCCAGCGAGGCGCGCCTCGCGGCATTCAAGGACTACGTCGCCTCCGGCGGCCGGCTTTCGCTTTTTTAAGCAAGTCGAAGTCGGAAAACAGCGGGAGCCCTCAAATACGTTCCAGCTGTTCAAGCAGGCAAGCGCCTGATCTCAAGCCCGCCCTCAAGGAAGAGGGCTATAGAAGTTCAACCACCGGCGCCACGCCGTCTCACGAAAAGACTGATATCGACATACAAGGGCGGTGGTCCTGGCCATGGGTACCACTGCACCTTGGTATCGTGCGGCTGATGGGCCGCCCCGTCTCCTTGGACATCGATCGGTGCCTATCGGCAAAACCACCTCGCCGATATCGCGATCTGAACCGCGGAGGTATCCGAACCTACGCCCCCTCACTCCCACTCCATTGTTCGGGGCCAAACCAACCATCTGAATTCATTGCAGAAAATATTTTTCGGACCAGTTATTACCGGCCTAGGACCCGTCAAAAAGCTACACTGCTGATATCGTTAAGGAATTTCCGACGACGTCCGCAAGCCATCTATCGGCTACTATCGGTTCTTCCTGATCCTGTACAGCTCTGACGCCCAAACCCAGATTGCGGCGAAAAGTACCGTCAGCGTTGGCACAACCCGGCGCCTACGCGAACAGGCAAAGTCTGGCTTGCACCGGATCCGACGCCTACCGGAATGACCACCAAGTCGTTGCCTAGCGTATCGTTCGGCATTGCCACTGGCGAGATGCGCCTCCGACGCAGCAAATTGGCCAACAGCTTTCTCGGCCTGGTCCATATCGCCACCGCTCGATACTGGCTCAAATTTGTTCACACACGCCTTAGCTTGCATCATACCGGACGCGAGCGTCCTGGATGTTCTCCTGACTGGCGTATGCCCACGTGACGAGACCCATTACCGGCGCAAGAAGCGTCCGCCCCACCTCCGTCAGCTCATAATCCACGCGCGGCGGAATAGTGGGGAACAATGTCCGCTTCACCAACCCGTCGCGTTCCAGTCCGCGCAAAGTGATCGTCAGCATCCGCTGCGAGATGCCGTCGATCCGACGCCGCAGCTCATTGAACCGAACTGGTCCATCTTTGAGCGTTGCGATGATGTACAGGCTCCATTTGTCGCCGACGAGATCAAGGATTTCCCGAACCGTCCGGCAGTCGTCCCCTTTGCTGGGGGTAGGAAAATCAATGTCACCAAGTGTCATCGGAGTGCCTTCTTGCGAGGGACAGGGCAGTCACCTTAATAGTGTTGGTATCAAGAGTTTACTACCCTGTTCACGTCGGAGCAACCATGTCCAACATCCTCCTCGTTACATCGAGCCCTCGTGGCGCCGAGAGCCTGTCCACTCGTTTCGCGACCGAGATCGCCGAAGGCTTCAAGGTTCGCTTGGGCGGCACCGTTTTGACGCGCGATCTGGCGGCTAACCCGCTCCCGCATATCGGCCAAGCGTACATTCAAGGCCGCGTCGCGGCCCCCGAGGCGCGCACACCCGAGCAGCTCAAGGCGGTTGGCCTTGCGCAGGAGCTCGTCGATGAGGTGAAGGCTGCTGACGTGATCGTCTTGGGTTCAGGCATGATCAATTTCGGTCTGTCGTCGCAGTTGAAGGCCTGGTTCGATCACATCACTTGGCCGCGCGTGACCTTTGGTTATAACGAAGCCGGCAGGCCGCAGGGATTGTTGACCGGCAAGAAGGTCTATGTCGTCACGGCCGCAGGCGGCGTCTTCTCAGAAGGCGACTGGGCCGCCTTTGATTTCCAGACCGGCTATCTGCGCCACCTCCTGGGCTTCATAGGCCTGACCGACATCGAAATCGTCCGCGTGGAGGGAACCGTCTTCGGGCCTGAGGCGGCCAAGGCCGCCATCGCCGCCACCGAAGCTCAGGTTCGTTCGGTCTTGGAAAAGGCCGCCTGAAAGCGGAGCGGCCGGCTGCTCAGGCGACCATGCATGTCAGCAGCTAGAGCAGTCGATCCAAGCCAAAGACCACGAGGAAGATGAGATGAAGATTGCTCTCTTTGGAGGGACCGGACCAACCGGAAGACACATTATCGAAGAGGCGCTCCGACAAGGATATAAGCTGTCCGTCTATACGCGCGACGCCGGAAAACTTTCGGCCTTTGGTAGCAAGATTGAGGTCATCGTCGGTGACCTGAACAATCGCGAAGCGATCAAGGCGTGCGTCGCGGGCTCTGACGCGGTGATCAGCGCCTTGGGCCCCAACAGTCTGAAAGCGCGCGAGACACGGCCGATCATGCACGGCGTCGGTACGATCATCTCTGTCATGGAAGAGCTGATCGTTCGTCGCCTCATCCAGATCTCGACGGCCGCCTATCGTGATCCGAAGGACGGCTTCGACCTCAAGTCGCGAGCATTCGTGCTGCTGTTCAAGCTGATCGTTCACAACGCCTATGACGACATCAAATCGACCGCTGAACTGGTGAGCAATTCACGCCTGGATTGGACGCTGGTACGGATTCCCAACCTGAAGGATGGGCCAGCAACAGGCCAAGTGGATGCTGGCTGGTACGGCAGGACGAAGCTTGGCACGAAGCTGTCGCGCGGGAACCTCGCGAAGTTCCTGGTCGATCAGGTCACAGCCAAGGAGTTCGTGAACGCAGCGCCGGGGATAGCCAATCGTAGCTGAGGGCAAAGGGTATCCGCGATCTGCGGGACAGACCCAGGCGCTCGTCAAACGGAAGGAGAAACCTATGCCATCCGAGGGGTTCACGACGGCTGATGTGCCCGATCAGTCAGGCAAGTGCTTCATCGTTACGGGAGCCAATACCGGCATAGGCTTTGAAGTGGCGAGCGCGCTGGCGGCGCGGCGTGCGCGAGTGCTGCTCGCGTGCCGCGACGAGGCGAAGGCGAGAGCCGCGATGAGCCGGATTCGTCAAAAGACTTCGGGAGCTGAGCTCGCGTTCCTACCACTTGACCTGGCGGATTTGGCGAGCGTGCGACGGGCGGCTGAACTGGCCGCCAAGGAGCCGTGTGTCGACGTGCTGATCAACAATGCCGGCGTGCAGGGACCGACGCTCAAGCACACAGCGCAGGGCTTCGAGCAGACGTTCGGCGTCAATCATCTTGGCTGCTTCGCGTTCAGCGCGCTCATGCTGCCGAAACTCATGGAAACGCCCGGATCGCGCATCGTCATCACGAGCAGCGGGCAGCATAAGGGCGCGAAGATCGAATGGGACGACCTTAGCGCTCAGAAGAGCTACAGGTGGCTTCCACGCTATGGCGCCAGCAAGCTCGCGAACCTGCTCTTCGTCTTCGAGTTGGATCGGCGGCTGAGGGCGGCAGGAGCGCCGGTAACGGCGGTGGCCTGCCACCCGGGTCTTGCCGGGACAAACCTCGCCCGCGGCAGCCGGTGGGGCAACATAGTGATGTCGCTGATCGGCTTGCTATTCGCCACGCCCGCCATGGGCGCCTGGGGCGCGCTGCACGCAGCGACCGGACGAGTAAAGCCAGGCGGTTACTACGGGCCGACGGGACTCTCCGGGCTGCGCGGTCCTTCCGGTGAAGGTGTTCCCTCCAAAGACGCGAGGAATCCACAGCTCGCCAAGCGACTGTGGGATGTGTCCGTCAAAATGACCAGGATCGACCCTGACTTGCCCTCCGTCGATGGCCCGTCCTGACTTATGGATGGAAGGCGCTGCAGTCGACGCGAAATGGCTCAATTAATCCAAGACTGTCGGTTCAACGACCAGAAGAATGAGATAATGCTGCAAATCGATCTTTACACCGAGGTCACCTGCCCCTGGTGCATCATCGGGCATCACCGTCTCGACAAGGTCCTGGCGGAACGCTTCCCCGATCTGGACGTGGACATCCGCCAACATCCGGTCCTTCTGCTTCCCGATGCACCGGCCGAGGGCCTCTACATTCCCGATCTTCTCCTCTCGCGCTATGGCGTGACGGATCCGAAGGCGTCGTTCGCCCGGCCGGAGGCGGAAGCGCGGGCATCTGGCCTTGATCTCGACCTGAGCCGTCAGCCCTGGACCTACAGGACGCAGGCAGCGCACGGGTTGATTCTTGCGGCGCGAGCAAAAGGAACGCAGCATCAGTTCGCGGTCGCGATCACCGATGCCCATTTCCTGAAAGCAAGGAACATCTCAGACGCCGATGTCCTCGCTGACATTGCCGTGGCCTATGGGTTCGAACGCGAAGAAGCTCGTGAGATAGCGCTCAACCGCGAGCAACACAGACGTGTCGAGCAGGAGGCGGCCAAATCGATGGCGGCCGGGGTCAGGTCAGTGCCCCACTTTGTATTTGGCGGACGCATCGCCATCAACGGAGGACGCAGCGAAGACGAGATTGCATCGGCTATCCGTGAGGCTGCTGGTGTCGCCGCGTCCGCCTAGCAGCGACCGGGTCACCATCGCAGCGAAACACTCAGGGTTGCGCTCCAATGCAAAAGCGGCCTACAACTTCCGCTCCATCGTCGGCCACAGGGCCATGCTTGCTCAAAGTCGTTTACACGCCTAGCCGAGTGGCGGCTGAAGGCCTACGCTCCGGGTGTCATTAGGTTGCGGCCGCGAGGACAAATTTGGGGATAATGCTAGTTCGTGAATTGTGAGCTACGAGCTTTCGACAGCTATCGAAACGCCTACCTCGCCGAGACCCCGACGCACTATCCTTGAATATCCAAAAGCACGCCCCGTCACTCCCACTCGATGGTGCCCGGCGGCTTGCTGGTGATGTCGTAGGTCACGCGGTTGATGCCGCGCACTTCGTTGATGATGCGGGTGGCCACGCGGCCCAGGAATTCGTGGCTGAAGGGGTAGTAGTCGGCGGTCATGCCGTCGACCGAGGTCACGGCGCGCAGCGCGCAGGCGTAGTCGTAGGAGCGGCCGTCGCCCATGACGCCCACGGTGCGCACCGGCAGCAGCACGGCAAAGGCCTGCCAGATCACATCGTACAGGCCGGCGTTGCGGATTTCCTCCAGGTAGACCGTGTCGGCCTTGCGCAGGATCTCCAGCTTCTCCGGCGTGATCTCGCCGGGGATGCGGATGGCCAGGCCCGGGCCCGGGAACGGGTGGCGGCCGATGAAGGCCTTGGGCAGGCCCAGCTCCACGCCCAGGCGGCGCACCTCGTCCTTGAACAGCTCGCGCAGCGGCTCCACCAGCTTCAGGTTCATGCGCTCCGGCAGGCCGCCCACATTGTGGTGCGACTTGATGGTGACGCTGGGGCCGCCGGTGAAGCTGACGCTTTCGATCACGTCGGGATAGAGCGTGCCCTGGGCCAGGAAGCCGGCGCCGCCGATCTTCTTGGCCTCGGCATCGAAGATCTCGATGAAGGTGGCGCCGATGGTCTTGCGCTTTACCTCCGGGTCGCTGACGCCGGCCAGCTTGCCCAGGAACAGGTCGGCCGCGTCCACATGCACCAGCGGGATGTTGTAGTGGTCGCGGAACAGCGTCACCACCTCATCCGCCTCACCGGCGCGCATCAGGCCGGTGTCGACGAAGATGCAGGTCAGCTGGTCGCCGATGGCCTCATGGATCAGCACGGCGGCGACGGAGCTGTCGACACCGCCGGACAGGCCGCAGATGACCTTGCCGGTGCCCACCTGGGCGCGGATCTTCTCGATGGCCTGGGCCTTGAAGGCGGCCATGGTCCAACTGCCCGACAGGCCGGAGACGGAGAACAGGAAATTGCGGATCAGCGCGTCGCCGTGCGGGGTGTGCACCACCTCAGGATGGAACTGCACGGCGTAGAAGCGGCGGCTGTCGTCGGCGATGATGGCATAGGGCGCGCCCTCGCTGGTCGCCACGATGCGGAAGCCTTCCGGCAGCTTGGCGACGCGGTCGCCATGGCTCATCCACACCTGCTCGCGGGCCCCCACCTGCCACACGCCCTCGAACAGCGCGCAGGGCTCCTTCACATCGACGAAGGCGCGGCCGAATTCGCGGGTCTCCCCCGGCTCGACCTTGCCGCCCAGCTGCTCGCACATCGTCTGCTGGCCATAGCAGATGCCCAGCACGGGCACGCCCTTGGTGAAGACGATGCCGGGGGCGCGGGGGCTGCCCTCTTCCGTCACCGAGGCCGGGCTGCCGGACAGGATGATGGCCTTGGGCCCATAGGCCTGGATGGCCGCCTCGGTCATGGAATAGGGGTGGATCTCGCAGTACACCCCGGCCTCGCGCACCCGCCGGGCGATGAGCTGGGTCACCTGCGACCCGAAATCGAGAATGAGGACCCGATCGGACGTCGTCTCTGTGGCCATGGGCTTGTCCCTATCATTGGGGGTTGCGAGGGTGGCCGCACGCTAGTCCAAGGCACCCCGCCACGGCAAGCGTTGGACAGGCAAGGGGCCCCCGCGCCGAACGCGGGAGAACGGACCGGCCGGATTGGGACCGGCTGGACTTTGGTTTGTTATTTTGCTAAATAACGAAACATAACCCTCCCGTGGAGCATTCATGCGTCCCTTCCCCCGCCGTTTGCTGGCCGCGGCCCTGATCCTCACGGCGCCGACGGCATGGGCCCAATCCCCCGACACGTCCGATACCGAGGTCAGCCTGGAAGACAGCGGCGGTTCATCCCTTTACGGCTCCCTGATGCGACCGGCGGACTGGAAGGGGGTGGCGGTGCTGATGCAGGCGGGGTCGGGCCCCGCGGACCGCGACGGCAATTCCACCCTGCTGACAGTGCGCGGCAATGTGCTGAAGCTGATCGCCCAAGGGCTGGCCGCCGACGGTGTCGCCAGTCTGCGGGTTGACAAGCGCTGCATCGCCAAGAGTGCCGCCGCCTGCCCCGGCGAGGACAAGCTGCGTTTCTCGACCTATGTCGATGACATGGCGGCCTGGGCTCGCTATCTCGCGCGTCAACCCCGGGTGCGCTGCGTCATGCTGCTGGGCCATTCGGAGGGGGCGACCATCGCCACCCTGGCGGCGGCGCAACTGGCCAAGGAGAAGGTGCCGGTTTGCGGCGTGCTGTCGCTGTCCGGCGCCGGGCGGCCCTTCGGCGACATCCGCCTGCAGCAGATCCGTGACCGCGGCGCCCCGCCCGCCATCCTGGACAAGGTGGCGGCGATCGAGGCGGCGCTGAAGGAAGGCCGCACGGTGGAGGATGTGCCGCCGGCCCTGCGAATGCTCTACCGCCCCGCCATCCAGCCCTATGTCATCTCCCAAGGGGCCGTCAGCCCGACGCAAGCGGCGGCGGCCCTGACGGTGCCCCTGCTGGTGCTGCAGGGCGACACCGACCTGCAGGTGACGGTCGATGACGCCCGCCTGCTGGCCCAGGCGCAACCGGCGGCCACGCTGGCGATCATCCCCGGCGCCAACCACATGCTGAAGGCAGCACCGGCCGAGCCCAAGGCCAACATCGCCACATACGCCGACCCCACCCTGCCCCTGGCGCCCGGCGTGATGGAGGCCATCACCGGTTTCATCCACAAGGCGGCGCCGGGGAATTAGCAACCGACCCTTGCGCCCAGGCAGGTATATCCCCATCCATAGCGAAACCGATTGAGGGACCCCGCCTTGGCCGACCTGAGCCCGCTCGACAATCCCGTCTGGAACGCACTGACCATAGCCCACCAGTCCCTTGGGCAGGTCCATGGCCTGGCCGCACGCTATCAGGACGACATTTCCCCCCTCGCCGGCCTGGGCGAGCCCACGGCGGCGGCGCTGACCGACCTGGCGGCCCTGGTGCCATCGGGCCGGGGCATCGGCCTGGTCAGCCCGGCGGCCCTGGACATCCCGCCCGGCGACTGGCAGGTGCTGCGCGCGCGGGAGGTGGACCAGATGGTGTGCGAGACCCTGACACCGCAGCCCGCGATGCCGCTGATCCGCCTGACCGCCGACGACGTGCCCGACATGGTGGACCTGGCCAAGCGGACGGAGCCCGGGCCCTTCCTGGACGGCACCATCCGCATGGGCGCCTATTTCGGCCTGCGCAGCCCGGACGGACGGCTGATGGCCATGACCGGCCAGCGCATGCGCCTGCCCGGCTTGCGCGAGGTCAGCGCCGTCTGCACCGATCCGGATTTCCGGGGCCGGGGCCTGGCCTTGGCCCTGGTCAGCGCCGTGGCCGCCGGTATCGTCGCTGAAGGCGAGACGCCCTTCCTGCACGTGAAGACCGAGAACGAGGGCGCCAAGCGGATCTATGAAAAGCTGGGCTTCCGCGTGCGGCGGGCTGTGCACTTCATCGTGCTGCGGCGGCTCTGACCCTAACCACTCACCCCTCGCTGTACGACGACAGCCGGGCCAGGGGCGCCAGATCCAGCCAGCCGTAGGCGACCTCGGTCAGGCGGGCGCCGGCGAAGGTGATGGGCTGTTCCGCCAGACGACTTCCCCCCAAGCGTTCGTAAAACCAGCGGGCGGGGTTGTCGCGCAGCACCCAGACGCAGGCGGAGCGCATGCCGGAACTCATCAGTTCGGTCGCCATGGCGGCCATCAGGCGGCGGCCGTGGCCCTGGTTCTGGGCGTGGTCGTACAGGTAGATGGCATAGAATTCACCCTCATACCCGCGCATGTCGGTACGCTGGGGGCCGCAGGTGGCGAAGCCCACCACGCCCGTGGCCGGCAGGCCGTCCGCGGCGATGTTCTCCCCCATGGCGACGAAGGTTCGGCGCTGGCGCCCGGCCAGCAGGCCGCGCCAACGCTGAGCATGCGCCTCGGGCGACAGGCCCACCAGGTAATCGTCAGGCAATTGCCCCGGATAGGTCGTGCGCCAGCTGGCGACATGGACGCGGGCGATGGCCGCGGCGTCCGCCACGGTGGCAGGCCGCACCAAACCGATTTCCGCCGGACCGTGAGCCATGCACCGCCCCTCGTTCCCGTTACCGTCCCCACCATCCTGCCGCAGAAGCGCGCGCCCCGCCAGAGGGCGACGCGACAGGATGGTGACAACCGTTCGAAAACCCCGTCGGCGTCAGGCCTCGGCCGCGTCCTCGCCCGCCTCCTCCACCCCTTCCGCCTCGTCAGCGGTGGCGGCACCGGCGGCGGCCTCCTTGCGCACCATGACGGCGGCGAAGAAGCCGTCGGTATCATGGCGGGCCGGGGACAGCGACAGCATGCCGTTGGTGCTGGGCGGGGTGCCCATGCCCTCGGGCCAGGCCTCGGTGATGGGCAGCAGGGTGAAGTCCGGGTGGCTGGCCAGGAAACCGGTCACCTGGTCCTGGTTTTCCTCCGGCAGCAGGGAGCAGGTGGCGTAAACCAGGCGGCCGCCCGGGCGCACCAGGCGGGCGGCGCTGTCCAGGATTTCCGCCTGCAGGGGCAGCAGCTCCGACAGACCGGGGCCCAGCTGGCGCCAGCGGGCGTCGGGGTTGCGGCGCCAGGTGCCGGTGCCGCTGCAGGGTGCATCCACCACCACGCGGTCAAACCGGCCCTTGTGCCGCTTCACCCAGGGATCGCGGGCCGACTTGATGGGCCGCGTCTCGATGTTGTGCAGGCCGGCCCGACGGAACCGCTCCTGCGCGCGCTTCAACCGGCCGTCCAGCACGTCGCATGCGACCACGCGACCCTTGTTGTTCATCATGGCGGCGATGGCCAGCGTCTTGCCGCCGGCGCCCGCGCAGAAGTCCACCACCTGTTGGCCCGGCTGCGGATTGGCGGCGAAGGCCACCAGCTGCGAGCCCTCGTCCTGGATTTCCAGCAGGCCGTCCTGGAAGGCCTTCAGCGTGGCGATGGGGAAGCGGTTGCGCACCCGGATGCCCAGGGCGGAGATCTTGGTCGGCTCCGCCTGCACGCCGGCCTTTGCCAAGGCCGCCAAGGCCTGCTCCCGCGTGCCCTTCACCGGGTTCACGCGCAGATCCATGGGGGCCGCCCCCAGCATGGCCTGCATCTCCGGCACGAAACGCTCGCCCAGGGCATTGCGCAGGGTATCCGCCGCCCAGTCCGGCACCTCCGCCACCACGGCATCAGGCTGCTGCGGATGGTCCAGCGTGTGGGTTTCCAGCGCCTGGATCAGGGCGCGCTCATGCGCCTCCAGCGGTGCCGGCGCGAACTTGCCGCCGTTGAAATGCTCCGCCACGGAAGAGGCGCTGCGGCCCCGGGTCAGCAGCTCATCGGCGATCAGCAGGGCGCGGGCATCCACCGCCGGCTGGCCCTCTCCGCCATAGCCTGACCGGCTCAGCCACCAGTGCAGCCGGGCCCAGCGCCGCAAGATGCCGTAGACCTTCTCGGCCACGTCAGTGCGGTCCTTGGCGCCGATGTAGCGGCGGGCGCGGAAAAAGGCGCTGGCCACGGCATCGGCGGGACGCGGCGTCGCCAGCACCTCCGCCAGAAGGTCGATGGCCGCCTGCAGGCGGGCGGTCGGAGTCATCGCGGAACTTCTTCTTTCTGGAGCGGTCTAAAAACAACAGAGCCGGCTGCGGTTCGCATTGAACGCAGCCGGCTCCGAATATCAAGGCGCGACGCCGCCGGAAATCAACCCGGACGGTAGTTCGGCGACTCGTTGGTGATCTGGATGTCGTGGACGTGGCTTTCGCGCAGGCCCGCGTTGGTGATGCGCACGAAGCGGCAGTTCTGCTGCATCTCCGGCAGGGTGGCGTTGCCGGTGTAGCCCATGGCGGCGCGCAGGCCGCCCACCAGCTGGTGGATCACGCTGCCCACCGGGCCCTTGTACGGCACGCGGCCTTCCACGCCCTCGGGCACGAGCTTCAGGGTGTTGGTGACCTCGGCCTGGAAATAGCGGTCGGCGGAACCGCGGGCCATGGCGCCCACCGAGCCCATGCCGCGATAGCTTTTGTAGCTGCGGCCCTGGTACAGGATGACCTCGCCCGGGCTTTCGTCCGTGCCGGCGAACATGCTGCCCAGCATGGCGACGTCGGCGCCGGCGGCGATGGCCTTGGCCAGGTCGCCGGAATACTTGATGCCGCCGTCGGCGATGACGGGGATGCCGCGCTCACGGCAGGCGTCCACCACGTCCATCACGGCGGTCAGCTGGGGCACGCCCACGCCGGCGACGATGCGGGTGGTGCAGATGGACCCGGGACCGATGCCCACCTTGATGGCGTCCGCGCCGGCGTCGATCAGGGCGCGGGCGGCGTCACCGGTGGCGACGTTGCCGGCGATGACCTGGGTGTAGTTCGACAGGGCGCGGGCGGCGCGCACCTGGTCGGCCACCTTGCTGGAGTGGCCATGGGCGGTGTCGACAACCAGCACGTCCACCTGGGCGTCGAACAGGGCCTCGGCACGGGCCAGGCCGTCCGGGCCGGTGCCGGTGGCGGCGGCCACACGCAGGCGGCCCTTCTCATCCTTGCAGGCGTTGGGGTGCGACTGCGCCTTCTCGATGTCCTTCACCGTGATCAGGCCGATGCAGCGGTAGCTGTCGTCCACCACCAGCAGCTTCTCGATGCGGTTGGTGTGCAGCAGGCGCTTGGCCTCGTCCTTGCCCACCCCTTCGCGCACGGTGATCAGGTTCTGGTGCGTCATCAGCTCCGACACGGGCTGGTGCGGGTTGGTGGCGAAGCGCACGTCGCGGTTCGTCAGGATGCCGACCAGCTTGCCGGCGCCACCGTTCTCCACCACCGGAATGCCGGAGATGCGGTAGCGGGCCATCAGGCCCAGGGCGTCGGCCAGGGTCGCGTCGGCCGCGATGGTGATGGGGTTGACCACCATGCCGGACTCGAAGCGCTTCACCTTGCGTACTTCCTCGGCCTGACGCTCGATATCCATGTTGCGATGGATGACGCCCATGCCGCCGGCCTGGGCCATGGCGATGGCCAGGGCCGATTCCGTCACGGTGTCCATGGCGGCGGACATCAGGGGAATGCCCAGTTCGATGGTCTTGGTCAGCCGCGTGCGGGTGTCCACCTCGGCCGGCATCACACTGGACGCCGCGGGCTCCAGCAGGACGTCGTCGAAGGTCAGGGCTTCGCGGATTTGGAGCGCACGGGTCATGAACCATCTCCCTAGTCGGGCCGGCCATGGGACGTAGGCGGGCCCGGGCGTCAGATACGGGTATGGGACGACCCGTCCGCCCCCACACATGGGGCCGGCCGCGTCATCCAGGGCTTAAGGTTCGATGCACTATACACGCGCTTGCCCGCTTGTGAACCCACCACATATGGGTCAAATCCGCCATGGCAGACTTGCGCGCGCCTCACCCCTCGCGGGGTGGAAAGGTTAAGGATTTAGTCCTCGCCACCCTCGGCGGCGTCATCGTCGCGCCGGGTGGTGGCGCCGCGGAAGCCGGTGGCGACGACATAGGTTTCCGAGCTGTCGGCGCGGCTGGCCGGCGGCTTGGCGTGGCGCACCACGGCGAAGTCGCGCTTCAGCAGGTCCAGCAGGCTGCGCTCCGCCCCGCCCTGGAACAGCTTGGCCACGAAGGCGCCGCCGGGGGCCAGCACCTCGGCCGCGAAGGCGTAGGCCGCGTCGGCCAGGGCCATGATGCGCAGGTGGTCGGTCTTGGGATGGCCGGTGGTGGGCGCCGCCATGTCGGACAGCACCACGTCGGCCGGGCCGCCCAGGGCCGCCTTCAGCTGGTCCGGCGCCTCGGGCAGCAGGAAGTCCATCTGCATGGTGATGGCGCCGGGCACGTCCTCCATGTCCAGGATGTCCAGGCCCACGACCTTGGCGCCGCGCACCTTCTCCACCGCCACCTGGGTCCAGCCGCCGGGGGCGGCACCCAGGTCCACCACGCGGGTGCCGGGCTTCAGCAGGTGATACTTCTCATCCAGCTGCAGCAGCTTGAAGGCCGCGCGCGAGCGATAGCCGCGCTTCTTGGCCTCCGCCACATAGGGATCGTTCAGCTGGCGCTCCAGCCAGCGGGCGGAGGAGACGGAACGCTTGGCCGCCGTCTTCACGCGCACGGTCAGGCCGCGACCGCTGAGTTGGCTACCCGTGCCTTTGGACTTGGTCATGGTGAACACCCGGTTTGGCGGACCGGGCCCACGGCCCCGTCATCTCTCGACATCGATTCGAAGCGGCGCATATTGGTGCCGGCGCCGCCAAAGGCAAGTGAAACCTCAACCTCTCCCGCGCGTGGCAGCCATCAACTCGGTGAGAATGCCCTCGCGCACGCCCCGGTCGGCGATGCGCAAATTCTCCACCGGCCAGCGTTCCCAGATGGCCTCCAGCACGGCGCAGCCGGCGATGACCAGGTCGGCCCGGTCATGGCCGATGCAGGGATGGGCGGAACGGCCGGCATAGTCCAGGCACAGCAGCGACTTGCTGATCGCCCGCGCCTCGTCCAGCCCCAGCCAGGAGCCGTCGACCTGCGACCGGTCATAGCGGGTGAGGCCCAGGCGGATGCCGGCCAGGGTGGTGACGGTGCCGGACGTGCCCAGCATCTGCACCCGGCCGGCCGCGACCTCGCGCCGGATGTCGTTGCGGGCGTCGAAGTCGGCCAGCGCGGCGCCCACCGTGTCCACCATGCCGCGATAGGCCTCGGGCAGCACGCGGTCGCCGCCGAAGGTCTCCGTCAGGCTGACGACGCCCTGGGGCACGGAGACCTGGTCGATCAGCGTGGGCCGGCCCCGGTTGAAGGACAGCCACATGATTTCGGTGGAGCCGCCGCCGATGTCGAACACCAGGGCGCGGGGGATGCGACGGTTCAGCAGGGCGGCGCAACCGGCCAGCGCCAGCCGCGCCTCCTCCTCCGCCGAGATGATCTCGATGCGGATGCCGGTCTCTTCCGCCACGCGGTCGATGAAGGTGCCGCAGTTGGCGGCGCGGCGGCAGGCCTCCGTCGCCACGGCGCGCACGTCGGTGACGCCGCGCCGGCGCATCTTGTTGCCGCAGATCTTCAGGGCCGCCACGGTGCGGGCCATGGCCTCGTCCGACAGGGCGTTGGTGCGGCTGAGTCCCTCCCCCAGCCGCACGATGCGGGAGAAGGCGTCGATGATGCGAAAGCCCTCCCGCCCCGGACGGGCGATCAGCAGGCGGCAGTTGTTGGTGCCAAGGTCCAAGGCGGCCAGAACCGGCCGCCGCACAGGCTCACCCGGGCCAGCACCCCGGGGGGTGCGGGTTTCCGGCAGGGGCTGAACGCCCGTCTCACTCATCGCCGAACCAGCCTTTTCCTTCACATCCAGCGGACACGCCCATCAGGCACGGCCATTGGATGCGCCCCTCGGGGGCATCACCGCCGCCAAGCCGGCAACCCGGTCAGCCGCCCTGGACCGGATGGTCTTCGGGGGCGCCCCGGCGCCGCTGCGGCACACGGGTATCACTCTAGACTATGAGAGCGTCGCCGCACCACCACCCTCGCGCACGCGTCTGCGCCCCGCAATTCGACCATGGATGGGCCTTGCATCCCCCCGTCGCCTCACCGTTCCCAGGCGCCCACCCCGTTGCAGCCTGCTCCTTGCCCCGCTTCCTGACCGGACCGTCAAAAAATTTCCAAGAAAGGGCTACACATCCCCAAAGAGGGGTGTTATAAGCCGCGCCGTCCGACGGACATGGTGGCCAGCGCCACCGCGTTCGTTCTGCTGGGGGATCGTCTAGCGGTAGGACTACGGACTCTGACTCCGTCAACCTTGGTTCGAATCCAAGTCCCCCAGCCAATCTCTTCCGCGACAGCTCCGCTTGCCTGAGCACCGGCGCCGATCCAGGCGCCATCGCGGCCCGTCCTGCTGGGGGATCGTCTAGCGGTAGGACTACGGACTCTGACTCCGTCAACCTTGGTTCGAATCCAAGTCCCCCAGCCAAACGGCTCTGCTGTCCTCCCACCCTGTTGACATCCGGCGGCGTTCGACGTCTTCTCAATGCCAGTGCGCATTGGGGCGCCACCTGTCCGCGGCAAGGGGGCCTAGCCTCCACCCAGTCGGTTTCGACCGTACCTCACATATCCCTTCTTCCGGCCCCATGAAGCGGACATCGGGCGTTTTTCGGAAGGAAGGTCCCATGTCTTCCCGCACCCTGTCTGACCGCACGGCCATCGACGGTCTGCGCCGCGAGGCCAAGCGCTGGCTGAAGGCCATAGGCGCCGGCGAGGCCGACGCCATCGCCCGCTTCCTCATCGTGTTCCCCGGGCATGCCACGGCGCCCAAACTGCGCGAGGTGCAGCACGCGCTGGCGCGGGAGCATGGCTTCCCCACCTGGGCCGCCCTGACGCAGGAGCTGGCGGACCGCGCCCGCACCATGGAAGAGCGCGTCCGCCTGTTCCTGGAAAAGGCGGTCAACCGCTACGGCACCGATCCCGCCACCCGGAAATGGGGTGACTATGAGCGCGATGGCGGCAGCCGGGGCGTTGTGGCCGCCCGCCTGCTGGCGCGGCATCCGGAGATCGCGCGGGCCAGCATCCACACCGCGGTGGTGGCGCACGACCTGGACACGGTGCGCGCCTTCCTGGCCAAGGACCCCGCCCTGGCGCGAGACCGCAGCGACTTCGACGGCTGGACACCCCTGGCCCACCTGGCCTATGCGCGCCTGCCCCTGGAAACCGTGGAGCCCAACGCGCTGGTCCTCGCCACCCTGCTGCTGGACGCCGGCGCCGACCCGGATGCCGGCTGGTCGGAAAGCCCCGAGTTCACGCCCCTGGTCGGGGTTATTGGTGAGGGCGAAGGCGGCCAGGCGCCGCACCCGCAGGCGGAGGCCTTTGCCGGGCTGTTGATCGACCGTGGCGCCGATCCCCTGGCCGCCCAGGCGCTATACAACACCTCGCTGGCCGAGGATTCGATCCGGTGGCTAGAGTTCCTGTGGACGCGATCGGTCCGGCGGGGGGAGACGGCCAAATGGACCGGCCCCGCGCCCCAGGCCCTGGGCGGGGAAAAATCCCGCAGCGCCGTCGCCTATCTGCTGGGCAATGCCGTGGCCAGCAACCACCCGCGCCGCGCGGCATGGCTGCTGGAGCATGGCGCCAGGGCAGACGACATCAACTTCTACTCCCGCCAGCCGGTCATGAAGCATGCCGTCATGGGTGGCCATGGCGCCATGGTGGACCTGCTGGTGCGGCACGGCGCGCGGCGTCCGCAACTGACCGAGGACGAGGTGTTCGTGGCCGCCGTCGCCACCGGCGACACCGCCACCCTGCGCCTGCTGGCAGAGGCGCATCCGGAGTTCCTGCGGGCCATCGCCCCGGTGAAGGTCGCCCTCGACACCGGCCGCACCGACATGGTGGAGGTCCTGCTGGACCTGGGCATGTCGCCCGACGTGGCCGACGACCACAACTGCCGCGCCCTGCATTTCGCCGCCCATGCCGGCGCGGTGGCGGCGGCGCGGCTGCTGATCGCCCGGGGCGCGGAGGTCGATCCCTTCGATGGGCGCTATGGCGGCAGCCCCCTCACCCACGCCGTCTATCATGGGCAACGGGAGATGGTGGATTTCCTGGCCGGGCACAGCCGCAATTTCCGAGGGCTATGTTTCGCTGGCAAAATTGATCGGCTGCGGACGCTGCTGACCGAGGAGCCTGACCGCGCCAACCGCCAGGACCGGCCGGGCGAGCCCGCCCTGTTCTGCCTGCCGGATAACCAGGAGACGGCGGTGGAGCTGGCGGGCCTGCTGCTGTCCTTCGGCGCCGATCCCACCTATCGCAACCCCCTGGGCCAAACGCCGGCCGAGGCCGCCCGGCGCCGGGGCCTGGACGATGCCGCCGACGTGATCGAGATGGCGGCGGAAGAATGGACCCCTCGCTAGAATGGTGTCCTCCTTCCGCCTGTGGTGGCAGCCGATGCGCCTTCCCGTTGTTGTCCTCTGCCTGGTCATGGCGATGCCCGCGGCGACAGTCGCCCGGCCGTCGCCCTGGCCGGGCGGTGCGCCTGAGGTCGACCCGGGACAGGATTTCTTCCGCCACGCCAATGGCGGCTGGCTGGATGAGGTGGCCATACCGCCGGACCGCCCCGGCTATTCCACCGCCACCCAGCTGACCGAAACCGCCGAAGCCCGGGTGCACGAACTGCTGGAGGGCGCCGCCCAGGCGGGAGCGCCGGCGGACGGCGAGACGGCGCAGGTGGGCGCCTACTACGCCGCCTTCATGGATGAGGCCCGGGTGCAATCGCTGGGCGGACGGCCCCTGCACCCCGATCTGATGCGACTGCGCCTGGCCGCCACCCGCACGGCACTGGCGGAGGTGATGGGCCAAGCCAACGCCAGTTTGCACGGTTCGTGGTTCCAGCTATCGGTGGATCGCGATAGCCGCGACGCCGCGCGCCACGCCCTGTACCTGGGCCAGGGCGGGTTGGGTGGCCTGGACCGGGCCTTTTATACGGAGGCAGGCAACGCACCCCGGCGCGCGGCCTATCGCGCCTACATCGCCCGGCTGCTGACCCTGGCGGGGTGGCCGCAGGCGGACTCGCGGGCCGAGGACATCCTGGCGCTGGAAACCAACATCGCCGCCGCCAGCTGGACCCCGGCGCAGCAGCGGGACGAACGCGCCATCTACAACCCCATGAAACCGGCGCAACTGGCGCGCATGGCGCCCGGTTTTCCTTGGACGGCGTACCTGGCGGCCGCCGGCCTGGGCGGCGTGGATCGCATCGTGGTGGTGGAGCGGACCGCCCTGCCGGCCCTGGCGCACCTGTTCGCCGTCACGCCCCTGCCGGTGCTGCGCGCCTGGGCCGCCTTCCATCTGGTGGACAATGCGGCGCCGTTCCTGGCCAAGGAGTATGCCGACGCCTGGTTCGATCTGCATGGCCGCACGGTGGAAGGCAAGAAGGCGCCGCCGCCCCGCTGGCGCCAGGCCTTGGCCCAGGTGTCGGGCGGCGGCTGGAAGGACATGGCCCACAGCCGGGGCGCCCTGGGCGACGCGGTAGGGCGGCTTTATACCGCCCGCTGGTTCGATCACGCGGCGCAGGCGACGCTGGCCGCGCTGGTCAACCGGATCAAGGCCACGGTGAAGGAGCGCATCGCCGCCTCCGCCTGGATGTCGGGGCAAGCCAAGGCCGAGGCGACGCGAAAGGTGGACGCCTACCGCGTCCTGATCGGCGCGCCGGCCACGGGCGACCGGTACGACGGTCTGGTCATGCGCAAGGACGACCTGTACGGCGATGTGGTGCGGGCCACGGCCTTCACCTGGGAGCAGGACCGGCGCCGGTTGGCGCAGCCGGTGGACCCGCAAGCATGGGCCATCACACCGCAGACGGTGAACGCCTACAACGACGGCGCGGCCATGACGGTGGTGTTCACCGCCGCCCTGCTGCAGCCGCCCGCCTTTGACGCCAAGGCCGACCTCGCGGTCATCTACGGCGGCATCGGGGCTATCATCGGGCATGAGCTGACCCATGCCTTCGACGACCAGGGCCGCCTGTTCGATGCGGCCGGCCACGCCCGCGATTGGTGGACCAAGGCGGATACCGCCCGCTTCACGGCGCTGGCCGACCGCCTGGTCAGCCTTTATGGCACCTGTCAGGTGGCCCCGGGGCTGACGGTCAACGGCCGCCTGACCCTGGGGGAAAACCTGGCCGACGTGGGCGGCCTGCAACTGGCCTTTGAGGCCTACCACGCCGCCCTGGCGGAGGGGGAAGCGCCCGTGGTCAATGGCCTGACGGGCAACCAGCGCTTCTTCCTGGCGTTCGCGCAGCTGCGCCGGGGCAAGCGCCGGCTGGAGGCGCTGCGCAACGACGTCGCCAACGATCCCCATACCCCGGACACCTGCCGCGTGAACCAGGCCGTGCGCAACCTCGACGGCTGGTATCAGGCCTTTGGCGTGGGACCGGGCGCCCCCCTGTACCTGCGGCCGGAAGACAGGGTGCGGATCTGGTAGGCGGTCACAGCCACGAGAAATCGAAGCGTGGGCGGAAGCCCAGCACGGCGGCGGCGCGGCTGGCGTCGTACACCCGGTCCAGCCGCGCGGGCAGCGGCCAGCCCCGGCGGTCGAACAGGGCCGCCACCCGGGGCAGACGGGCGCGAATCAGCCCGGCGGCCTCCGTCGCCAGCGCCGGGGCATCCTCCCGCTGGAAGGGGGTGAGGGCTGAGATGAGGAAGGTGCCGGGCACGATCCCCGCCGCCGCGTGCACATGCGCCGCTGCGGCGTCGGCCATGCTGAGCCCCCGGTGCAGACGGTGGGCGGCACGCACCGGGACGGCCTCGCGGAAACAGCGGGCGATGCGCAGGATCGCCAGGCCTCGGGCGTAGCGGGGGCCGGCCTGGGTGCATAGGTCCTCAGCCGCCCGCTTGGTCTCGTCATAGATGTCGCGCGGCCGGACGGGCGTCCCCTCATCCACCCAGACCAGGCCACCCGGCGGCGGCACCAGGCTGTGACCGTAGAGGGAGGTGGTGGAGGTGTAGACGACGCGCCCCACCCCAGCCTCAGCCGCCAGGCGCAGCAGCGTCGCCGTCGCCCGGACGTTCACGCGGTGGAAGTCGGCATCCGGCAGCCGCCCCACCTGGGGCGCATGCAGCGCCGCGACGTGGATGACGGCATCCTGGCCTTCGACCGCCCGTGCCAACGCGTCGGCATCGGCCACGTCAGCCTGGATATCCGTGGTGGCGCCGGGCCGAACGTCCAGCCCACGCGCCGTCCAGCCGCGCGTCCGCGCCTGGCGGACGATGGCGGCGCCCAGCGGGCCGGAGGAGCCGGTGACGAGGATGCGCATGGTGGCGGAACCCCAAAAAGCGAACGGGGGACAGGTTTCCCCGCCCCCCGTCTATACCAGGAACGTTTCCCTCAATCGCCGGGCGCCGACATCCGTCGGCTAGGCTTCCTCAGTTCCCAGTCCACTGCGTTCCCCGGAAACTTCCGGCGGCCCCACTTGGGGCCTACAGCGGCATGAGTCACAACCCCCTGCCGCTGTGCACCTATACGCCGCGGCGGCGCTCAGCGGCGCCAGGCCACGACCGTCTGCTGCTGCGTGCCCAACAGGTCAGAGCCCAGGCGCATGACGTCGCCGGCCTTCAGGTACTCAGGCGTCGGCTTCACGCCCATGCCCACGCCCGGCGGGGTGCCGGTGGTGATCAGGTCGCCCGGCTGCAGGGTGATGAAGCGGCTGATGTAGCTGACCAGCGTCGCCACGCCGAAGATCATGGTGCTGGTGTTGCCGGTCTGGCGGCGGGCGCCGTTCACGTCCAGCCACAGGTCGATGTTCTGCGGATCGGCAATCTCATCCGCCGTCACCAGCCAGGGACCGACGGGGCCGAAGGTGTCGCAGCCCTTGCCCTTGTCCCAGGTGCCGCCCCGCTCGATCTGGTACTCACGCTCGGACACGTCGTTGACCAGGACGTAACCAGCCACATGGCTGAGCGCATCGGCCTCGTCGACATAGCGGGCGGTCTTGCCGATGACGATGCCCAGCTCCACCTCCCAATCGCTCTTCACGCTGTCCTTGGGCAACATGACATCGTCATTGGGGCCGTTCAGGCAGCTGATGGCCTTGGTGAACAGCACCGGCTCCTTCGGCAGGGGCAGGTTGGATTCAGCGGCATGGTCGGCGTAGTTCAGGCCCACGGCCAGGAACTTGGGCGTCCCGGTGTAGGGCACGCCCAGGCGCGGGCTGCCGGACACGACGGGCAGGCTGGCGATGTCCAGCGCCGCCAGGGCGGCCAAGCCCCCGGCCGACAGCTGGGCGGGGCCGATGTCGGCCACATGGCCCGAGAGATCGCGGATCTGGCCGGCGGCATCCAGCAGGCCGGGTTTCTCCTGGCCCACCGGGCCGTAACGCAGCAGCTTCATGGGAAGTCCTGTCCCTGATTAGAAAGGCGCTCTGTTAGCGGTCGCAGTTTTCTTCCAATCTGACACCGCTGGCAATGCCGATCCTTTCATGGCGCCCCCCGCGTTACTGGCCGTTGCGGATGTAATCCGCCAAGCCCTGCGCCAGATGATCGTACAGCAGACGCACGCGCCGGCTGGACTTCAGGTCCGGATGCATGACCAGCCAGGTGTCGAGGTCGAAGCCCAGGGTGCCGGGCAGCAGGTGCACCAGGTCAGGGTCGCGGCGTCCCAGCCCCACCTGGCAAATGCCGATGCCGAAACCGGCGCGGATGGCGGCCAGCTGGGCCACGTCGCTGTCCGCGCGGAAGGCGAAATGCTCGCGGCCGAAATACCGCCCCCGGGCGCGCAGGGTGCGGATGACAGCCGTTTCGGTATCGAAACCGATCAGGCTGTGGCTGGCGAGATCGTCCCAGCAGGCCGGGGTGCCGTGCATTTCCAGATAACGTCGGTGGGCATGGAGCCCCAACGCGATGACGCCCAGGTGCCGGGCCACCAGCGCGCCTTGCGTGGGGCGCACCATACGGACGGCAATGTCGGCGTCGCGCCGCAGCAGATCCTCCGTCTCGTTGGACAGGGACAGCTCAATCGCCACCTTGGGATGGTCGCGGCGGAAGGCGGCCAGGATGGGGGGCAGCACCTCCACCCCCACCACCACACTGGCCGTGACACGCACGCTGCCCGCCACCTCATCCGCCGGGCCCGACGCCGCGCGCAACAGGGCGGCCGCGGCGGCGGCCATCACCTCGGCATGGGCGCGAAGCTCCAGCGCCGTCTCGGTCGGCGTCAGGCCTTGGGGAGAGCGGGTGAACAGGGTGGCGCCCAGCGTGCGCTCCAGCTCCTCCACATGGCGGCCGACGCTGGGCTGAGTCAGCCCCAGCGCGCGCCCCGCCGCCGACAGGCTGCCCTCGCGCAGCACCGCGAGGAAGGAGCGGTAGAGTTCCCAACCGGGTTCGTGCTTAGCCATAAATTTACGTATATCAACTCAACGGCCTTACGCAATTCCGTTTATCTATCCGACCCGTCACCTTCCCGGCATCGCAATGACGCCGACGGAGGAAAAGATGGCGACGACGAACGGCAAGACGGTTCTGGTGATTGGGGCCAGGGGCGGCGTGGGGGGTGCCGTGGCTGCCCGCCTGCTGGCCGATGGCTGGACGGTGAAGGCCCTGGCAAGGGGCCAGGGAGCGGGGGGTCGCGGGTCACGGCCGGACTTGGCCGCCGCCCAGTGGATCCAGGGCGACGCCATGAACGCCGCCGACGTGGCCCGGGCCGCCGCCGGCGCCGATGTCATCGTCCATGCCGTGAACCCGCCGGGCTACAAGGACTGGGACAAGCTGGTGCTGCCCATGATGGACAACACCATCGCCGCCGCCAAGGCCGTGGGCGCCCGCATCGTCCTGCCGGGCACAGTGTACAACTACGGCCCCGACGCCCAGCCCGACCTGACCGAGGAGTCGCCGCAGAACCCAGTCACGGTGAAAGGCGGCATCCGCGTGGCCATGGAGCGGCGGCTGCGCCAGGCATCGACCGAGGGTGCCCGCGTCCTGATCCTGCGCTGTGGCGACTTCTTCGGGCCCCACGCCGGCAACAACTGGTTCGGCCAGGGGCTGGTGAAACCAGGCAAGGCGGTCACGTCCATTCCCTACCCCGGCCCACACGCCGTCGGCCACGCCTGGGCCTATCTGCCCGACGTGGCGGAAACGGTGGCCCGCCTGCTGGCGCGGGAAAACGAGCTGGCGACCTTCGAGACCTTTCACTTCGGCGGCCATTGGCTGGAGGCAGGGGCGGAGATGGCGGCATCCATCCAGCGTGTGGTGGTGGCGCGGGGCGGCGCGCGGCCGGCCGTCACGGCCTTCCCCTGGTGGCTGGTGACCCTGGCCTCCCCCTTCGTCACCGTGTTCCGCGAAATGCGGGAGATGCGTTACCTGTGGCAGCGGCCGGTGCGGCTGGAGAACGCCAAGCTCAAGGCTTTCCTGGGGGCCGAGCCCCATACGCCGCTGGACGTGGCGGTGGCCGCAGCCCTGACGGATTTGGGGTGTGTGCCGGCGTGACGGCGCAGGGTCCGGGCTGGACAAACGTACCTGCTTCCACCATCAAATTTTTATTGGATACAAAATCCATGGGCAGGAGCAGGGAATGAAAAAGATGGCAGGAGCGAAATGGGCGGCGGCGGCGCTCGCCGCGGTGCTGATGACCGGCGCGGCGACCCAAGGCTGGGCCGAGGACAAGAAGGACAAGGGCGGCGAAGACGCGCCCAAGCCGGGCAAGATCGCGGAGCAGATCGAGGCGGCCACCGCCCGCGCCCCCATCACGGAGACGGCCAAGAGCAGCGCCCACAGCGTCACCATCCGGGGCAAGAGCATCCGCTACCAGGCGACCGCCGGCACCCTGACCATCCGGGACGACAACGGCAAGCCGACCGCCAGCGTGTTCTACGTCGCCTACACGGCCGAGGGCGCGCCGGCGACCAAGCGGCCCGTGACCTTCCTCTACAACGGCGGCCCAGGCTCGGCCAGCCTGTGGATGCACATGGGGCTGGGGCCGGTGCGCGTGCGCACCAGCGCGCCGGACAACACGCCGCCGGCGCCCTATGTCTATTCCGCCAATGAGGACAGCATCCTGGACAAGACCGACCTGGTCTTCATCGATGCCGTCGGCACCGGCTATTCCCGCCCGCTGGGCGACGCCAAGGACAAGGACTTCTGGGGCGTGGACCAGGACGTGGACGCCTTCGCCCGCGCCATCAACCGCTACGTCACCATCAACAACCGTTGGAACTCGCCCAAATTCCTGTTCGGCGAGTCCTACGGCACCACCCGCTCGTCCGCCCTGGCCAACCGGCTGCAGCAGGACGGCATGGACCTGAACGGCGTCGTGCTGCTGTCGTCCATCCTGAACTACGGCATCCGCCAGCCGGGCTTCGACAACATCTTCATCTCCTACCTGCCCAGCTACGCCGCCACCGCCTGGTACCACAACCGCATCGCCAACAAGCCCGCCGACCTGGCCGCCTTCCTGCAGAAGGTGCGGGACTACGCGCGCGGCCCCTACACCGTGGCGCTGGCCAAGGGCCAGGACATCACCCCGGAGGAAGAGGACGCTGTCGCCAAGCAGCTGTCGGCCTACACCGGCCTGCCGGTCCCCTTCCTGAAGCAGGCCAAGCTGCGCGTCAGCCTGCAGCGCTTCCGCAAGGAACTGCTGCGTGACGAGGCCAAGACGGTGGGCCGCCTGGACAGCCGCTTCCTGGGCGTGGATATCGATTCCGCCGGCGAGGGACCGGAGTACGACGCCTCCTCCAACGCGGTCACCAGCGCCTTCATCTCCAGCCAGCGCGCCTACATCAACGGCGACCTGGGCTATAAGACCGACCTGGACTATCGCCGCAGCGCCGACGGCGCCATCGGCCAGTGGGACTGGCACCACAAGATCGAGAACCGGCGGATGGAAATGCCGGACGTGGCCCTGGACCTGGCGCAGGCCATGCGTCAGAACCCGCACCTGCAGCTGCTGTCGCTGAATGGCTGGTACGACATGGCCACCCCGTTCTTCGGCACGGAATACGACATCGGCCACATGGAGCTGGAACCGGCGCAGCGGAAAAACGTGACGTTCAAGTATTACCCCTCCGGCCACATGGTGTACCTGAACCCCGAGGCGCTGAAGCAGATGGTGGCCGACCTGGACGCCTTCTACGACAAGGCGGCGCCAGCCGCGCCGTAAGGCTTCCCAAGAGGCACCGCGACCAGCCAGCGGCATGGGAGCCATGCCGCTGGTAGCCCGCGACTGCGGGCGCCGGAGCGAGCACCGCAGGGCGCAGCGAGGAAGCCAAGCCAGCGGATGCTGGCGCCCGGCGCATGAGGGAACACTAAAATAAGGTCACGATGTCGCCCCCCAAGCAACGGGCTGGACAGCGGGCTTGCCATCAAACATCAAACAATTTGATGACAACCCGCAACAGGGAGCTTGGGGATGCGTAAGACGATCGTGGCGTTGACGGCAGTGCTGCTGACCTCCGTCGCCGTGGCCGGATGGGCTGATGACAAGAAGGACAAGGGCGGCGACGACGACGCGCCCAAGGGCAAGGTGGCGGAACAGATCGAGGCGGCCACCGCCCGGGCACCCGTGACCGAGACGGCCAAGACCACGTCGCATACCGTCACCATCAAGGGCAAGAGCATCCGCTATCAGGCGACGGCCGGCACCCTGACCATCCGCGACAATGACGGCAAGCCCACGGCTAGCGTCTTTTACGTCGCCTACACGGCCGAGGGCGCACCGGCGGCCAAGCGGCCGGTGACCTTCCTCTATAACGGCGGCCCCGGCTCGGCCAGCCTGTGGCTGCACATGGGGTCCTTCGGGCCCATCCGGGTGCGCACGGCCAGCCCGGACAACAACGCCCCCGCGCCCTATACTTTCACCGCCAACGACGACAGCCTGCTGGACAAGACCGACCTGGTGTTCATCGACGCCATCGGCACCGGCTATTCCCGCCCCCTGGGTGAAGCCAAGGGCAAGGATTTCTGGGGCGTGGACCAGGATGTGGACGGTTTCGCCCGCGCCATCAGCCGCTATGTCAGCCTCAACAACCGCTGGAACTCCCCCAAATTTCTGTTCGGGGAGTCCTACGGCACCACGCGGTCGGCGGCCCTGTCCAACCGGCTGCAGCAGGATGGCATGGACCTGAACGGCGTCATCCTGCTGTCGTCCATCCTGAACTACGGCATCCTGCAGCCGGGCTATGACGAGGGCTACATCGCCTTCCTGCCCAGTTACGCCGCCACCGCCTGGTACCACAACCGCATCCCCAACAAGCCGGCCGACCTGGCCGCCTTCGTGCAGCAGGCGCGTGTCTTCGCGCGCGGCCCCTATGCCGCCGCCCTGGCCAAGGGCCAGACCATATCGGCGGAGGAAGAGGACGCCGTGGCCAAGCAGCTGGCCACCTTCACCGGCCTGTCTCCGGACTACCTGAAGCGCGCCAAGCTGCGCATCGACCTGTTCCGCTTCCAGAAGGAGCTGTTGCGCGACAAGCGGCAGACGGTGGGCCGCTTCGACAGCCGCTTCCTGGGCGTGGACACGGACGCCGCCGGTGAGGGGCCGGAGTACGACCCCTCCGACAGCGCCATCAACAGCGCCTTCATCTCCAGCCTGCGCGCCTATCTGGCGGGCGACCTGGGCTATAAGACGGACCTGGAGTATCGTGCCGGGTCCGACGACGCCAACGAGCAGTGGGACTGGCACCACAAGGTGCCCAACGTCGGCAAGCTGGAGGTGCCGGACGTAGCGTTGGACCTCAGCCTGGCCATGCGCCAGAACCCGCACCTGCAGCTGCTGTCGCTGAACGGCTATTACGACATGGCGACGCCGTTCTTCAACACGGAGTACGACATCAACCACATGGCGCTGGAACCGGCGCAGCGAAAGAACGTGACGTTCAAGTACTATCCGTCCGGGCACATGATCTACCTGAACCCGGACGCGCTGAAGCAGCTGGTCGTCGACCTGGATGCCTTCTACGATAAGGCTACCTCGGGCGGCGCATAAGAGCGGACCGCTTTACCCTGGCCCAACAAGCACTTGCCCGGTGATGGGCTTGGCCTCATCTTCGATCCATTCCGCCGCCGACGTCCCCCGGGATGCCGGCGGCCAACAACGATTGGGGTAAGCGATGCGCGCTGCCGTTCTGGCATTGACCGTGATCCTGGGCACGACCTCCCTCACGGCGGCGGCCCCGCCCCCGCCGGCCACCAGCCCGGCCGCCCCCCTGATCGAGCGCGCCAAATTCTTCGGCAACCCCAGCCGCACCCAGGGCAAGCTGAGCCCCGACGGCAAATGGCTGTCCTGGATCGCGCCGCGCGACGGCGTGCTGAACATTTGGGTGGCCCCCGCCAGCGACCCCACCAAGGCCAAGGCCCTGACGGCGGAGAAGACCCGCCCCATCCGCCAGCATTTTTGGTCCCCCGACGGCAAGATGATCCTGTTCGTCAACGACAAGGGCGGGGACGAGAATTTCGTGTTGTACGGCGTCAACGTCGCCACGGGCGAACAGCGCACCCTGACGCCGCAGGAAAAGACGCGCGTCGACATCATCGGCACCAGCCACCACATCAAGGACCGCATCCTGGTTGGCCTGAACAACCGCGATCCCAAGTGGTTCGACGTCTACAGCCTGGACTTGGCCAAGGGCAAACTGACCCTGGTGTTCAAGAACGAGGGCTATGCCGGTTTCGTCGCGGACGAGTCCCTGAAGCTGCGCCTGGCGGCCAAGTCGCGGCCCGATGGCGGAACCGACTTCTTCCGCGTGGCCGACAATAAGGTTGAAGCCCAGCCGCTGGGTGCGGTCGGGCTGGATGACAGCCTGACCACCAACCCCCTGGGCTATACCGAGGACGGCAAGACGCTGTACTGGATCGATAGCCGCGGCCGCGACACCGCCGCGCTGATCGCCCAGGACGCCGCCACCGGCACCACCCGGGTGGTGGGCCAAAGCGACAAGGCCGATGTGGGCGACGTCCTGGCCGATCCCAAGACGGGGGTGATCCAGGCCTATGCCATCGACTATCTGCGCACGGAATGGACGGCGCTGGATCCCAAGATCGGCGCGGAACTGGACTTCCTGAAGTCTCAGCTGAAGGGCGACATCCACGTCACCAGCCGCACCGACGACGACGGCGCCTGGACCGTGGTGGTGGATCCGGTCACGGCGCCGGCGGCGACATACCGCTTCGACCGCAAGGCCCACACCCTGACCAAGCTGTTCGTGAACCGGCCGGAGCTGGAGGGTGCCGACCTGGCCGCCATGCACCCGGTGGAGATCAAGGCGCGCGACGGTCTGACGCTGGTGTCCTACCTCACCCTGCCGGCGGGCAGCGACGGCAAGGGCGATGGGCATCCCGACCAGCCCCTGCCCATGGTGCTGTTCGTGCATGGCGGCCCTTGGGCGCGAGACGGTTACGGCTACAACGGCTATCACCAGTGGCTGGCCAACCGGGGCTATGCCGTGCTGTCGGTCAACTATCGCGGCTCCACCGGCTTCGGGAAGAACTTCATCACCGCCGGCAACCTGCAATGGGGCCGCAAGATGCATGACGACCTGATCGACGCCGTCGACTGGGCGGTCAAGCAGGGCATCACCACCAAGGACAAGGTGGCCATCATGGGCGGGTCCTACGGCGGCTATGCCACCCTGGCCGGCCTGACCTTCACCCCCGACGCCTTCGCCTGCGGCGTGGACATCGTGGGCCCCAGCAACCTGGCCACCCTGCTGAAGACCATCCCGCCCTATTGGGAGGCGGGCAAGCAGCAGTTCTACAAGCGCATGGGCGACCCGACGACGGAGGACGGCCGCCAGCTGCTGCACGACGCCTCCCCCCTGTTCAAGGCGGCGGATATCAAGAAGCCGCTGCTGATCGGCCAGGGCGCCAACGATCCCCGCGTCAACCAGGCGGAGTCGGACCAGATCGTGAAGGCGATGAAGGAGAAGAACATCCCCGTCACCTACATCCTGTTCCCCGACGAGGGCCACGGCTTCGCCCGGCCGGAGAACAGCATCGCCTTCAACGCCGCCGCCGAACAGTTCCTGGGCGCCTGCCTGGGCGGCCGGGCGGAGCCCTTCGGCGCCGCCTTCAAGGGCTCCAGCATCACCGTGCCCGACGGGGCGCAGTTCACGCCGGGACTGCAGGCGGCGCTGGCGGCCAAGTAAGCGTGTGACGGGGGAAGTAATGGGGCACGGGGGGGTGATGGGTATGGCGGGGGGTTGGGCGCGGGCGCATCGGGTAGGCATGGCGGCGGCCCTGCTTCTTTTCCTGTCCCTGCCGACCCTATCCCTGCTGGCGGCGGCGCAAACCGCCGCCGACAGCCCACCCACCGTCACCATCACCGGCAACCGCTTCACCGTCGAGACGCTGACCCAGGCGACGGAAGGTTTCGTCCAGGACCATGGTCATCCCTCCCCCCGGTTGAACCAGCTGACCCGGTGGGAACGTCCCGTCTGTCCAGAGGCGATCAACGTGCCGGCCGACGTGGCCGCATTTCTCACCACCCGCATCAAGACGGTGGCGGGCCAAGTGGGCGCGCCGACCCGGGACGGCTGCAAGCGTGATATCGAGATCATCTTCTCCGATACGCCCCAGGCCGTGATGGATGCCGTCGCGGATAAACGCTCATTCCTGCTG
This sequence comes from Nitrospirillum amazonense, assembly GCF_029594735.1. NCBI lineage: Bacteria > Pseudomonadati > Pseudomonadota > Alphaproteobacteria > Rhodospirillales > Azospirillaceae > Nitrospirillum > Nitrospirillum amazonense. The sequence continues at coordinate 1,248,313 of NZ_JARPAF010000002.1, read as the reverse complement.
GGCTATCACTTCGTCAACCAGACCAAGGCGTTGAGCAAGGTCACCCAGGCCATCCAGGCATGGTACGTGACCGCCGTGCGCGACGGCGCCGTCACCGTGGTGGACGACCCGTATTACGCCTCAGGCATGCATTCCGACGATCCCTTGAAGGACCAGTTCCACGGCAACGGCGGCAGCCGGCTGTCCCACGACATGGCCAGCGTCTTCGACAATATCGTCGTGATCGTGGACACCACCAAGATCGAGGGAGAGACGTTCGGCAGCCTGGCCGACTACCTGGCCATGCTGGTCCTGGCCCAGCCGGCCAGCGCCGTGGACCAGTGCAACCCCCTGCCCAGCATCCTGAGCCTGTTCTCCGACGCCTGCCCATCGGCACAGCGGGTCCGGTCGCTGAGCCCGGCGGACAAGGCCTATCTGGAGGGGCTCTATTCCGTCGCCCCGGACGCGACCGGCAGCCTGCAGCGCGCCACCATCGCCACCCATATGCTGGACAGCCTCAAGACCAGCACCCTCGCCGCAGACGGCGGGACACCCGCGGCGAAATAATCCATGCCGATGCACCCCCTGCATCCGGCGCGCCAAACGACTTTTACCACGTCAGCGGGTTGACGCCGGATAGACGGCGATAGAGCTGAACGCGCGACCGTCATGCGCGGGAACGGCCGTGATCTGGGGATAGAGCGCGGTTGCGGCGCGAATGCGCGCGATGGCCGTCTGTATTTCGGAGCGGTTTTCGCCAATCAGGAACCGCATCATCCAAGGCTTCTCCGCCGGCCGCGCCAGCCCTTCCATCTGCCAAACGAGATCACCGACGAAGGCATAGCGCTTCCCCGAGGGCAAGTTGACGAAGACGACGACCGAGTCCGGCGTATGGCCGGGCGCCGGTACGATCACGACCGAGCCGTCGCCGTAAACATCATGGCTGCTTGGGAAACCGAGATAGGCACCGCCGTCGAAGTGATAGGCCTGATAGCTGACCGCGTGGAAGCTGTTGAGCACCTCGGTACCCTCACCATGCGAGTCGATAAAGCGCTGGCCGGCATCATCCACCAGTACGGGTATACCGTGGAAATCATCCACGCCGCTGATGTGGTCCCAGTGTGCATGGGTTGGAATGATCGCGGTAATCGTGTCGGCCTGCACCCCGGCCAACTGATCGATGATGGGCGTGCCAAGGTGGTGAGGCGACTGTTGGAGCGATGGCAGCAGTTTGAGTTGCTGCTCGACATTCCGCCCGAACCCCGTGTCGATCAGCAGGTTTCCCTTGGGATGCCGCACGAGCACGCCGCTCGCGGCGAATGCGCGCTTCTCGCTCCACGAACCGCCCCGAAATGCCAACGCCGCGGGGGTTTCGTATGTCCCTGTCGGCATCACGCTGATCGACATGGCCGCCGGAGGCGTGGCTGACGGCAGCGCCCCGACATCGACTTGCGGCACGTCGAGCCGGATCGGAGCGAAAGTCCAGGCGAACGAAAGCAGCGCCACCATGAGCACTATCGCGAGCCCGATCAGCGTGCTGTTGATCGGGCGGCGGCGCATCCGCGCCAAGAGCGCGTTCCCGCCTTCGATAGCTTGAGCCATTGATCTGCCTTTCGTGTAACAATAACGCATATTATCGCTACAACGATAATGACGACTATCGTTAGGAGTCAACACGCATGAGGGATTGGTCCCCCGATCATCCGCGAGCGAAGGTGATGGCGCGCAAGCGCGCTGCGATCGTGGCGGCCGCCGAGCAGGCGTTCGTGCGGGACGGCTATGCGGGCAGTGGAATGGAGAGCATCGCCCGTGAGGCTGGCGTTTCCATCATGACGCTGTACCGCCATGCTCGAACCAAAGACGATCTGTTCGCCGCGGTAATGGAAAGCGCGTGCCACCCGGCCGATATGGAAGAGTCGGTCAGGATCGAAGATGTTTTGAAGAAGTCGCTCGCGGACATTCTTCTCTTTGTCGGCGTGATGTTCCAGGAGCGTATTCGTGGCGCGAAGACGACCAACCTGCTCCGGGTCGTCATGACCGAGATACGACGATTTCCACACCTTGGTGCGCTGGCATACGATGGCCTGATCAATGCACACGTCGAAAGGCTGGACTCTTTCCTGTCAACTCGGGCCGAGACATCCGGGGTGCCGGCGGAGCGACGGCGCAAGATCGGCCATGATTTCTTCGAGCGGTTGGTCGGTCTCGATGACTATCGTGTGCTGCTTGGGCTGCCGGCCCCGTCGGCGCAGGACATGCGCAGGCGGGCGGAACTGGCCGCCCGGGAAGCTGTTGCGGAGTTGGGGAGGGAGCAACCCGCTTCCAATCCGCACGAACCTTGAGGCGCCAATCCCTTCCTGACCTGATCGGTCCCGAGCGCCGGTTCATCCCCGCCCCCGCCAAAAGCGCCTAACGATCTTGTTAAAATCGATGTTGCGATCGTTTCTCATTATCAGTATCAGGGTGCCGACCGATCCTGACTGAATAATGGAAACACGATGAAAAAGTGCGCCGTGTCGATGCTTGCCCTGTTGGCGGCGATGCAGGCCCCCTTGCGGGCCCAGGCCACGGAAGCGATGGACGCTGCCGTGGACACGACGGCCGCCGCCACCGACGCCGGCCAGGAAAAGACCCTGGACGACATCATCGTGAGCGGCACGCAGGCCCCCTCCTTCAAGGCGGAGGTGGTGCAGGTCGGCGCCTTCCGGAATCAGTCGCTGCTGGACACGCCGCTGACCGTCGCCATCCTGCCGCGCGCCTTGCTGGACGCGCAGGGGGCGCAGGGGCTGGACGACGCGCTGCGCAACACGCCCGGCGTGACGCAGCAGTCCACCAGCCCCCTGACCAGCAACAACTTCGTCTCGCGCGGCGTGCTGATGAACGCCCGCACCAACTATCGCCTGAACGGGTCCTTGCCCATCATCAACCTGGGGCCCATCCCCATCGAGAACAAGCAGCGGGTTGAACTGCTGAAGGGCGTGTCGGCGCTGTACTACGGTATCAGCACACCGTCAGGCATCGTCAACGTGGTGACCAAGCGGGCGGGGTCCGACCCCGTCACCAGCTTCACCCTGAACGGCGACAACAACGGCAGTTTCGGCAGCGGCTTCGACATTGGGCGGGAGTTCGGCGACCACAACGAATACGGCGCCCGCATCAACGGCTATGCCTCGCGCATCGGCACGCCGGTGAATGATGTGGACGGCCGGCGCTGGTTGATGAGCGGCGCCTTTGACTGGCGCGCCAATGAGCGCCTGACCTTCAAGCTGGACACCGAATACTACCGCCGTGAGATGGATGAGCCGGGTGGCATCACCCTGCCCAGCGCGGTGGGTGCCAAGGGCGGCAACGGGGGCACCATCATCCTGCCGTCCATCCCGGACCCCAGCCTGCGCTTCGCCCCACTGAACGCGCCCTACAACACCTGGGCCACCAACGTGGTGGGCCGGGCCGACTACGCCATCACCGACGACTGGTCGGCCCGTGCCGAGTTCGGCGTCGCCTCCACCAGGCGGCAGCGCACCATCGCCAACCTAGGGTCCATCAACCTGGCCACCGGCGCCGGCACGGTGAGCGGGACGTACACGCCCGACCAGGAATATCGCAACCAGAACCTGCGGTTGGAGGTGTCTGGCAAGCTTGACACAGGCCCGGTCAGCCACGAACTGCTGGTGGGCTTCAGCCGGAACCGGCAGACCCAGGAGGACCAGCACCAGCAATCCTACACGGCGGTGAAGCAGAACCTGTACGACCCGCTGACCATCCCCTATGACAGCCTGAAGTTCACCACCACCAAGCTGAACGCCGGCAGCGTGAACATCGATACCGGCGGCTACGTCATGGACATGGCGCACCTGGGCGATCACTGGCTGCTGATCGCCGGCGCCCGCTATGTCGATTACGACACCGCCTCCGCCGCCCGAAACTATGCCGTGCAGACGGTCACCCCGACCGCCGGGCTGGTTTACAAGCTGACGCCCAAGTCCAGCCTGTACGCCACCTATATCGAGGGCCTGGAAAGCGCGGGCACGGCACCCGACGGCACGACCAACGCCGGCACCATCCTGGACCCCGTGGTCAGCAAGCAGGTGGAGGTGGGCGGCCGCATGGAAGTGGGCGGCGCCATGATGTCGCTGGCCTGGTTCCACATCGACCGGGGCCTGGCCTACACCGACATCCACAACACCTACGTCCTGAACGGACAGGCCATCCATCAGGGCGTCGAAGCCTCCGCCCAGGGGGAGGTGCTGCCCGACCTGTCGATCATGGTCAGCGGCCAGTACCTGAACGCCCTTCAGGAGAACACCGGCAGCGTCTACCAGGATGGCCGGCGGGTGGAGAACACGCCGCGCTGGTCCGGTTCCATCTTCGCGGAATACCATCCGGACCTCCTGGACGGCGTCGGCCTGAACGCGGGTGTCTACTACACCGGCGATCGCGCGGCGGATGCGCAGAACCGCGCCACCTTGCCCGCCTACACGACGCTGAGCCTGGGGGCCAGCTACAAGACCCAGGTGCAGGGGAATGGCCTGACCCTGCGCGTCAACGCCGACAACGTGACCAACGAGCGTTACTGGGCCACCGGCGGCCCCACGCTCTACTCGGGCATGCCGGCCACGGTGCGCTTCTCCGCCACGCTTGATTTGTGAGGTCCTCAGGCGCCGGAGTTGTTCGTTTTCCTCGGGCGCCGGCAGGCCCGTCCAAGCCTTTGGCCGCCCTCGTTCCGCTCCTCCGGTGCTCACTCCGGCGCCTGCGGTCACAGGCCGAGCGACCAAAGATTGTCGTCAGCGCCCCCGGCATCGATTCTTTGATGCTGGGGCATGGCTGCCCTTGAAATTTCATGAGCGTGTTCGCTTGACACGCCCGGCCGATGCCGCTTTTATCCTGGGCATCATGACCGACACCACGACCACCCTGCTGCTTCTTATGAACCCGGCCTCCTGAGAGGACCGGGGATTTCGTCATAAGTTTGCGCAAGGTTCGTGAGTTTACCACATGTCGTGTCACGTCGCCCCCAGGGGCTCTTCTGCCAAGACCAGCATCGCCGCCGCCAGCGCCCAGCCGCTGACCCTCGCCGCGCGCCTGCTCCTTACCGGCGGTCGCCGGGCCTGACGGCCATCCGGCGGCTGTACCCTTGGCCGTATTCACCCCCCGACTGAATACATTGCAGCAGAGACGCCCTGACCATGTTGCGCGATCCCTCCACCAAGTACCGCCCCTTCGCCCACGCCGACCTGCCCGACCGCACCTGGCCGTCACGCACCATCACCCGGGCGCCGCGCTGGCTGTCCACCGACCTGCGCGACGGCAACCAAGCCCTGATCGACCCCATGGACGCGGAGAAGAAGCAGCGCTTCTTCGACATGCTGGTGAGGATCGGCTTCAAGGAGATCGAGGTCGGCTTCCCCTCCGCCTCGCAGACCGAATTCGACTTCGTGCGCAGCCTGGTGGAGGGCGGCAAGGTGCCCGACGACGTCACCATCCAGGTGCTGACCCAGGCGCGGCGCGACCTGATCGAGCGCACGTTTGAGAGCCTGCGCGGCGCCCCCCGCGCCATCGTCCACATGTACAACGCCATCTCCCCCTCCTGGCGCCGCATCGTCTTCGGCATGGACCGGGCGGGCATCAAGGACATCGCCGTCAAGGGCGTGACCATCATGCGCGAGCAGGCGGAGAAGTATCCCGAGACCGACTGGATCTTCGAATATTCGCCCGAGACCTTCAGCACGGCGGAGCCCGATTTCGCCCTGGAGGTGTGCGAGGCGGTGCTGGACGTGCTGCAACCCACGCCGGACAAGCCCGTCATCCTCAACCTGCCGGCCACGGTGGAAGCCGCCGGCCCCCACATCTACGCCGACCAGATCGAACGCTTCTGCCGCCAGATCAGCCGCCGCGACAGCGTCATCATCAGCGTCCACCCGCACAACGACCGGGGTACGGGCGTGGCGGCGGCGGAACTGGCGGTGCAGGCCGGCGCCGACCGTGTCGAAGGCTGCCTGTTCGGCAATGGCGAGCGCACGGGCAATGTCGATCTGGTGACCCTGGGCCTGAACCTGTACACCCAGGGCGTGGACCCGGGCCTCGACTTCTCCGACATCCAGTCGGTCGTCCAGACGGTGCAGTACTGCAACCAGATCCCGGTGCACCCCCGCCACCCCTATGCCGGCGAACTGGTGTTCACCGCCTTCTCCGGATCGCACCAGGACGCCATCAAGAAGGGCTTCGCGGCGCAGGCCGGCCGCAACGATCAATTCTGGGACGTGCCGTACCTGCCCATCGATCCGACCGACTTGGGCTGCGGCTATGAGGCGGTGATCCGCGTCAACAGCCAGTCGGGCAAGGGCGGGATCGCCTGGGTCATGGAACAGGACAAGGGCCTGAAGCTGCCCCGCCCCCTGCAGATCGATTTCAGCCGGGTGGTCCAGGGCTATGCCGACGAGACCAGCCGCGAGCTGACGGCGGCCGACATCTGGTCCATCTTCCAGGACACCTACTGCCTGACCGGCCTGCAGCGTTTCGAACTGATCGACTATCAGGAGACCGGCACCGCCGGCAGCAAGGAGCGCGTGTTCGCCGGCCGGATCAGCGTGGGCCGCGAGGAACGCAGCATCAGCGGCCGGGGCAATGGCCTGCTGTCCAGCGTGCTGGCCGCGCTGAAAGCCGACTGCGGCGTGGACCTGGACATCGTCGATTACCAGGAACACGCCATCGGCCACGGCGGCGACGCCCGCGCCGCGGCTTACGTCGAATGCCGCACTGGCGACGGCCGCAAGGTCTTCGGCGTGGGCATCGACACCGACGTCGCCACCGCCTCCGTCCGCGCCGTGCTCAGCGCCGCCAACGGAGTGGGCTGAGCAACCAGGGTTCAGGGCCGTCCCGCTTGCGGACGGCCCTGCCCCGGCGCCCGCGCGAAATCGATGAAGGCGCGCAGGGCGGCGGGCAGGTGCCGGCGGCTGGGGTAGTAGAGGAACAGGCCGGGGTAATAGGGGCACCAGTCTTCCAGCACCCGCACCAGGCGGCCCGACGCGACCAGTTCGGTTATCCGGGCGTCGAACACATAGGCCAGGCCCATGCCGGCCAAGGCCGCGTCCACCATCAGATCCTGGTCGCTGAGGGTCAGGGGGCCATCGACCTCCACATCCAGCGCCACGCCCGCCCGCTCGAATTCCCAGCGATAGAGCACGCCGTTGAGGAAGCGGTAGCGGATGCAAGGTAGGCCGCGCAGATCGTGCGGGGTGGCCGGCACCGGATGGCGTTCGAAATAGGTGGGCGATCCCACCACAGCGAAGCGCTGGCGGGGGCCTAAAGGTACCGCGATCATGTCGCCGGCGATGCTCTCGCCGAAGCGCACGCCGGCGTCGAAGCCGCCGGCCACCACATCGACCAGCGCGTCATCCACTACCATCTCCACCCGCACGTCGGGGAAGGCCGCCAGGAAGCGCAGCACGAGGGGCAGCAGCACCAGCCGCGCCGCCGCCTGCGAGGCATTCAGGCGCAAGGTGCCCACGGGCTGGCCACGCAAGCTGTTCAAATCCTCGATGGCGTCATGGATGTCCAGGAAGGCCGGGCGGATGCGGACGTACAGCCGCTCTCCCGCCTCGGTCAGGGCGACGCTGCGCGTGGTGCGGTTGACCAGGCGCAGATCCAGCCGTTCCTCGATGGCGCGCAAGGCGTGGCTGAGGGCGGATGGCGTCACGCCCAGTTCCACCGCCGCCTTGCGAAAGCTGCGATGGGTGGCGATGGCCAGGAAGACGGACAGCTCCGCCGGATCGATGCGTTTCATAGGCCGATATTATTGATGAAGTTGTCTCATCAGGCTAACGCAAATTCCTTGGATTAATTCATCAGATGCGCGGCGCTAGCTTTCCCTTCGTCAGCCGGCGGCAATGGGCCCCGGCCCCTAAGCAAAGGAGAGCATCATGCGTGTCTGGTTCATCACCGGGGCGTCCCGGGGTTTCGGCGCCCTGATCACCGAGCAGGCCCTGGCCGCCGGCGATGCCGTGGTCGCCACCGCCCGCGACCCGTCCACCGTCACCGCCCGCTTCGGATCCCTTCCCCGCCTGTTGGCCGCCAAGCTGGACGTGACCGACGAGGTGCAGGCCCAGGCGGCGGTGGACCAGGCCGTCAAGACCTTCGGCCGCATCGACATCCTGGTGAACAACGCCGGCTATGGGCTGCTGGGCGGCGTGGAGGAAGCCAGCGGGGCGGAGGTGGAACGCCTGTTCGCCACCAACGTCTTCGGCCTGCTGGCCGTGACCCGCGCCGTGCTGCCGCATATGCGCCGCCAGCGCGCCGGTCACATCATCAACCTGTCGTCCATCGGCGGCTATCAGTCCTTCATCGGCTGGGGCGCCTATTGCGCCACCAAGTTCGCAGTGGAAGGCCTGACCGAGGCGCTGGCGCTGGAGGTCGCCCCCCTAGGCATTCATGCAACCGTGGTGGAGCCCGGCTTCTTCCGCACCGACTTCCTGGATGACCAGTCGCTGTCGCGCACCAAGGCGCAGATCGAGGATTATCACGCCACGGTAGGCGGCATGCGCGACTTCGCCGCTGGCGCCAACCATGCCCAGCCGGGCGATCCGGCCCGCCTGGCCCAGGCCTTCATCGCCCTGGTGAACGCGCCGCAGCCGCCCGTGCGCCTGCCACTGGGCAGCGACACGGTGGCCGCCATCGAGAAGAAGAACGCCTTCGTGGCCGGCGAACTGGCGCAGTGGCGGAAGGTGGCGCTGTCCACCGACTTTCCGGCCGGCGCGTGAGCAGACGGGGCGGCCCTTCGAGGAGGGCCGCCCCGTCGCTATTGCGCCTGATCGCGCGCGAACTGCTGCGCGCACAGCCCTTGCGGCTGCCAATCCTGGATCAGGGTGGTCGGCGGCCGGGCGGCATCGTGCAGGATGAGGGCGAAGCCATGGCGCGGCGCCGTGCCGATGGCCATGAGCAGCATCGGCGGGCCACCTTCGATGACCAGGCTGTTGCCCGGTCCCCGCTCCTGCCGGGCACCGGCCGGCGTCTCCAGGCATGTATCCCCGGTCAGCGCATAGAAGGCCTCCGGCCCTGAATGCACATGCAGGGGCGCCGTCATGCCGGGCGTGAAGACCGACCGCAGATATTCCGCCGAATAGGAGGCAGCGGAGGTCACCGGTAGGGGCCCGATGTCCGCCATGTGCGTACCACCCTGCGGGGGCCGCCATCCTCTCCCTTCGATGGTGAACAGCCAGACCTTGCCGAAGGCGGCGACGACGCTGCCCGTCTTGCTGGCCACCGCCTCCGCCGCCGCCTTGGAGGGGAAGGTGTCCAGGTGCCAATAAATGTCGCCCCCCGGCAAGGCGGCGATGTTCTGGTGGGCCATCAGGCAGGCGGGGCCGGCCGCCTCCTCCACGCCGCAAGGCCGGGCGGTCGCCTGTCCGAAGGCTGGACCAGCCATCAGCGTGGCGGCGATAACAGCCCCGACAGCATATGCTTTGCCCATAAGCCACTCCCCTCTATGGATGGCGCAGCATGTCCATCCCAAGGGCGGGGGCGCAATATCTCCGGGTAGATACAACTTTTCGTGGGGTCATGAGGTGGGGTAGGTCGCGCCGCGCAAACCTGCCTCCTGCCCGCCACCACTTGCCTACGCCGCGCCCTTTTCCGCCTTGCGCGCGGTGAAGCGGTTGACCGGAACCTCCAACCCCAGATTGTCGCGGAAGGTCTCGCCCTCATACTCCCGCCGCAGCAGGCCACGGTCCTGGAGGATGGGCACCACCGTTTCCACGAACACGTCCAGCTGCTTGGGCAGCGCCTCGAAGAAGACGAAGCCGTCGGCGGCCTTGGCGTCCAGCCACTGCTGGAACTTGTCGGCGATCTGTTCCGGCGTGCCGACGAAGTTGCCGCGCGGTGTGGCGAAGCGCTGGGCCACCTGGCGCAGGGTGAGGCCGTCGCGCTTGGCGGCGCTGACGATCTTCAACACGCTGCTCTGGTTGCTGTTGAGGCCGACGGCGGTCACGTCCGGGAAGGGCGCGTCCAGGTCGTACTGGCTGAAATCGTGGTCGTTGAACGGCCGGCCCAGCATGGACAGGGCGTTCTCGATGGACACCAGGTTGGCCAGTTCCTGGTACTTCGCCTCGGCCTCCGCCTCGGTGGCGCCCACCACCGGCGCCACGCCCGGCAGGATGAACACCTTCTCCGGGTCGCGGCCGAAACCGGCCGCCCGCGCCTTCACGTCGGCGTAGTAGGCCTGCGCCTCCGCCAGATCATCCTGGCCGACGAAGATGGCGTCGGCGTGCCTGGCGGCGAAGTTCTTGCCGTCCTCCGACGCGCCGGCCTGGAAGATCACCGGCTGGCCCTGGGGCGATCGGGCGATGTTCAGGGGGCCCTTCACCTGGAAGAACTCCCCCTTATGGTCCAGGGTGTTGAGCTTCTTCGGGTCGAAGAAGACGCCGCTTTCCTTGTCATGGACCAGGGCGTCATCCTCCCAGCTGTCCCACAGGCCCTGGACCACATCCAGGTATTCGGCCGCCAGGCGATAGCGCTGGTCATGGGCCAGGTGCTGGGCCTTGCTGTAGTTGGCGGCGCTGCCCTCCAGCCAGCTGGTGACCACGTTCCAGCCCGCCCGGCCGCCGCTGATATGGTCCAGCGAGGCGAACTGGCGTGCCACGTTATAGGGCTCGCTGTAGCTGACGGTCAGGGTGCCGACCAGGCCGATATGGCTGGTGGCGCCGGCCAGCGCCGACAGGATGGTCAGCGGCTCGAACCGGTTCAGATAGTGGGGGCTGGACTTCTCGGTGATGTAGACGCTGTCGGCCACGAACAGGAAGTCGAACTTGCCCTTCTCCGCCACCTGCGCCTGGCGCTTGTAGAAGGCGAAGTTGGTGCTGGCGTCGGGCTGGGCGTCCGGATGGCGCCAGTCACCCCAGGTGCGGCCAACGCCGTGAAGGATGAAACCCAGTTTCAACTGCTTGCCCGCACTCATGATCGCCTCCGCTGAAATCAAGGCGGTCAGCATCCGGGCGGGACCGGCGCCACACAAACGAGTCTTCTCAATGAGACCGTTGAGTGGCGCCGGAACCAGTCGTGTTCCCTCAAACGTCGGGCGGCCACATCCGTGGCCTTGGCTCGTCCTCACATTCCGGTCCGCTCCGCTCCCCAGAATGCTCCGGCGGCCGCCGTCGCGGCCTACAGCGTCCCTGGACCTAGGCCCAGGGACGCTGAGGTCAGAACTTCTCCACCCACGGGCGCAATTCCACCTCCCAGGTCCAAGCGCTGCGGTGCTGGGTGTGGATGTGCAGGTATTCCCGGGCGATGGCGTCAGGGTCCAGCCATTTGTCCGCCGGCCCGTCTTCGCCGGGTTTGGACCAGCTGCTGGCCACGCCACCGTCGATGACGAAGTGGGCAACGTGGATATTCTGCGGCGCCAGCTCGCGCGCCAGGCTTTGCGCCATGCCGCGTAAAGCGAACTTTCCCATGGCGAAAGGGGTGGAACCCGCCAGGCCCTTCACGCTGGCGGTGGCGCCGGTCAGCAGGATGCTGCCCCGGCCCAGCACGCGCATCCGCACCGCCGCCGCCTGGGCCACCAGGAAACCGGCGTAAGCGGAGACGCGCAGGGATTCCAGGACCTGGGCAGGGTTCAGGTCCTGCACCGGCCCGCGGGCACGGGCACTGGCGTTGAACACCACCAGTTCCGGCACGCCCAGGTCGGTGTCGACCTGTTCGAAGAGGCGGGCCACCGCCTCGGGTTCGGCGGCGTCGACGGCGTAGGCTTGCGCCCCCGTCTCCGCCACCAGGTCCGCCAGCTTGTCCGTGTTGCGTGCGGCCAGCGCCACGCGGAACCCTTCCCTGGCCAACAGGCGGGCGAGCGAAGCGCTAATGCCCTTGCCCGCGCCAACAATCAGTGCCGATTTCCCCGTCATGATGCGTACTGCGCCTCACCGTTGCCGAAGGACCAGTTCTCCTTGGGTACCTCGACCAGGTTGATGAACACGTCCTCGCGCCGCAGCCCCAGCCGGGCGTGCAGGCCATCGGCCACCGCCTTGTAGAAGGCCTTCTTCACCTCCAGCGTCCGGCCCTGGTTCAGGGTGATTTGGATGATCACCGTGTCGCGGGTGCGGTGGATGCCGAGGTAATTGGCGTCGGCCACGAAGTCGCTGTCACCATGTTCGGTGATTATCTGGAAACGGTCATCCTTGGGCACGTTCAGGGTGCTGAGCATGGCCTCATAGATCACCTCGCCGATGGTGTGGCGGTATTCGGCGGACTTGCCTTTGACCAAGTCGATGCGGGCGAGCGGCATGGGATGTTCCTCCGGTTGTGGGCGGCCCTCAGCGGGACACCCAAATACGAGCATGCCGCATTTATGGGTAATTGCCCATATGATCGTTGACAGCGCCGCCGCGGGCGCGCCTGATACGCTGGTGCCCGTCTCCACCAGGACCATTCATGCCTAACACCGCCCCCCTTGCCGCCGACCTGTCCGAACCCACGCAGTGCAACTGCGCCGCCCTGCGCCAGGCCTCCCGCCGCCTGACCAAGTTCTATGACGCCGCCCTGGCGCCCACGGGGTTGGGCATTAATCAGTACTCCATCCTGTCCCGCCTCAACCGCCATGGACCCAAAAGCATTCAGGATTTGGCGGCCCTGCTGGCCATGGATCGGTCCACCCTAGGGCACCTGCTGCGCCCGCTGGAGAAGCGCAACCTGGTGCGCCTGACGATCACGCCGGCGGATAAGCGCCGCCGGGTGCTGGTGCTGACGGCGGAGGGGCAGGATCTGATCGCCCAGGCCCAGCCGCTATGGGCAGCGGCGCAAGCGCGGTTTGAGTCCGCCTTCGGCGGCGACAACGCCCTGACCCTGCGCGCCGTGCTGCGCCAGGTGGAAACGGCGGAACTGTCGGAAGCGCCTAGTAACACCACCAGTTCCGATCAGTTCTGATTGAATAAAATGCCATGTAATTGATAGCAAGATAGCGGCAGAACGCCGCAGGCCGCCGGCGCGCGACAGGATACAAGGTTAACGGGGGTAGCAATTGGACAGGTGCACCCCATGTCCTCTTCCTACAATGGGGTATCTCTTGTGGGAAATGGACAGGGGCCCCAGCGCAATCCGCTTCAGGAGCCGCCATGCCGCGTCTTGTCGATCTTTCCTTGCGCACCCGTATATTCTCCGCCTTCGCTTTGGTCTTGCTGGTGACCTTGGGCCTGGGGCTGTTCGCATTGGAGCGCCTTTCCCGCATCGAGGCGGCCGCCGCCGACCTGGGAACCGACGCCCTGCCCTCCATCGTCGCCAGCAATGAATTGCTGCAGGGCGTGCTTGAGGCCCGCCGCTTCCAGCAGGGCATGCTGCTGTCCACCGATGACGCGGCCCGGGCGGAACAGGAAAAGACGGTGACCCAGGAACTGGACCGCGTGGCCAAGGGCCGCCGGGCCTACGACCCGCTGATCACCATCGAGCGGCCGCAGATGGACCAGTTCGATACGCTGTGGCCGCGGTTCCTCGCTTCCTCCACCCAGGTCATCGACGCCTTGCACAAGGGCGACCGGGAAACGGCGCTGAAGCTGTACGCCGGCGAAAACCGCGAGCAGACCCGCGCCCTGGTCAAGGTGCTGACCGAGGCGGCGGACCTGAACTACCGCGCTGGACAGGACGCTTACGCCCAGCTGAGCCGCACCACCGGCATCTCGCGCCTGGGCACGCTGCTGGCGCTGGCCGTGGCATTGGCCGTGGCTTTTGCCGCCGGCGCCATCATGGTGCTGACCACCGGCCGCCCCACCCGTCAGCTGACAGCCGTCATGACCCGGCTGAGCCAGCGCCAGCTGGACACCGCCATCCCCGGCGCCGACCGCCAGGATGAGATCGGCGCCATGGCACGCGCTGTCCAGGTGTTCCGCGACGGCCTGGTGGAGGCCGAGCGCCTGGCCACCGTCCAGCGCGAGGCGGAGGCGGCCAAGGCCCGCCGCGTGGCCGCCATCGACAGCCTGGTCAGTGATTTCGACCGCCAATCCTCCCACATCCTGCGCCAGTTCAGCGGGGCGGCCGCCGAGTTGGATACGGCCGCGCAGAGCATGTCCGGCGTGGCGGAGGAGACCAACCGCCAGTCGGCCAGTGCCGCCGCCGCCGCGGGCCAGACCACCGCCAACGTCCAAACCGTGGCCGCGGCGGCGGAGGAGATGGCGGCCAGCATCGCGGAGATCAACCGCCAAGTGGTGCACGCCCAGGCCATCGCCGGCCGCGCCAGCGCGGACGCGCGCGAAACCATGGCCACCGTCGCCGGACTGACCGACGCCACCCAGCGCATCGGCGAAGTGGTGACCCTGATCCAGACCATCGCCGAACAGACCAACCTGCTGGCGTTGAACGCCACCATCGAGGCCGCGCGCGCCGGGGAGGCCGGCAAGGGCTTCGCCGTCGTGGCGGCGGAGGTGAAGGGCCTGGCGAACCAGACGGCCAAGGCGACGGAGGACATCGCCGCCCAGATCACGGCGGTGCAGCAGGTGTCATCCCGCACCTCCACCGCCATCCAGGCCATCGGCGCGGTGATCGAGGAGGTAAACAGCATCTCCACCTCCATCGCCGCCGCCATGGAACAGCAGGGCGCCTCGACCACGGAAATCAGCCGCAACGTGGGCCAGGCCGCCACCGGCACCCAAGGCGTGGCAGATGCGCTGGGCGCCGTGACAGAAGCCGCGGGCCAGGCCGGTGCCGCCGCCACCCAGGTGCTGGGCGCCGCCCATGACCTGTCGGAACAATCCGGCGTGCTGCAGGACCACGTCAGCCGCTTCCTGGCGGCCATCAAGGCGGCTTGATAACGGAACCCGGCGGGGGGGCGATCACCCCCGCCGGGTTCACCTGTCAGGGCAGCGACACCACGTTATTGGCCAGTGTCAGTTCCGGCTGGTCCAGCCCCACCCGCACGGTAGCACCCTGCGCCTTGAAGCTCTTGGGCAAGGGCAGCGTCACCTCCGCCGTGCGCGGCACCAGATCCAGGGGTGCCGCCAGCGCCGGCACGGGCGCCGTCGCCACCACCGTGCCGCTGGCGTCGACCAGTGACAGGATGCCGGCCGGCGCGGCGGCCCCGCCCAGGCTGTGCACGGTGGCGTGCAGCACGCCTTTTTCCACTCGCACATCGTCCCGGCCGATGCCCAGGTCGGGCCGGGTTTCCACCGGCGTGGTCGCCTGGTCCAGCGTGAACTCCAGCACCGTGGTCTGATGCGGCTGGAACACCAGGTCCACGCCGGCGCTGCGTTCCAGATCCACCGCCTTGGTCGTGGCCTCACCGGTGATGGCGTCACCTTCTCCGGTCGCCGCACCACTGACCATGCGCCAGTGGCCGGCGGTGACGTTCCAGGTGGTCATGCGCGCCGCCTGCGGCCGGTCGGACAGGTTGTGGGCCACCACCTTGAAATGGTCGCGCGTGGCGCCCGGCAGCAGGATCGCCACCTGCTCCGCCCCATCCGGCTCAGCGAAGCGCCAGCTGACGGTGTGGCCGGGGTAGAGATAGTTGCGGCGCAGCGCCACGCCGCCCAGGCGTTCCCGCTGCAGGACATCGTTGGGCAGGTCCACCCGGTCGGACCACCAGTGCCCTTCGGTGTTCATGTACATCGTCTGCGACTTGGACTGGATGGCGGCGGCGTGCAACTCCTCCAGCCAGCGCTTGTCACCCGTCATCTGCCAGGCAATATAGGGCGCGAACCCGCTGTCGCCCCGCAGGGTCGCCGGCCCGGCCTTGTCGGCCTTGGCGGTCATGGCTTCGCCCCAGTCGTCACGGCGGCCCAGCACGTCGATGGCGTTCTCGTTCAGCTCATCGACGGCGCGCGGTCCCGCCTGGGCCACGCGCGACAGGATGGGGCTGAGGTACTTGGCGTCACCGGTCCAGCGGTAACTGGCCCAGAAGGTTTGCATGGCCCCGACCTCCCCCACCGCCTTGGCGAGGTCCCCATCCCGCTCCGCATCCGTGCGCCAGTTGATTTCCGCGGGGAAAGACAGGGTGCCGTCCTTGCCACCCGGCTTGCCGTGAGCGAGATAGCCGTCGGCCAGCCCTTGGATCAACGCGCGGGCCTTGGGGTTGGCGTTGTAGATGCCCATGAGGATGGCGGGATGGGTGATCATGAAGGAATGGGGCTTTTGCCACTCCCACGGCCCCTCACGGTAAGCCTGGGTGCCGCTGAACCAGTTGGTGGCGAAGTGCACATGGCCGTTGGGATTGGGCAGGATGATGCGCTCCGCCAGCGCCTTGGTGGTGGCCATCAGCCGCTCCACCGTGCGCGGCTCGCCCCAGTTCAGGTACAGCGCCTCACTGTTGCTGTTGATGCCTTCCTCATAGGAATGCAGCTCATCGGTGGCGATCGTGCCCAGGCCGTTGGTGATCATGCCGTTGCGGTACTGCGCGTCGATCAGGGCGCGCAGCGAGGCGGTGATCTTGTCCGGCTCCACGCCCATCAGGGCCAAACCGGGCCACTGCTCCGTCAGGTCGGTGTCGTCGGAGATGCCGCCGCCGAAATCGCCGTAGGGCACCTGGCGCTCATCGATCCACCAATCGACAAAGCGGCGCACCAGCTTCATGTCTTCCACTTGGCGGAAGGCCCACAGGGGCACGCCGGCCGGCGCCTGTGGCTGGGCGAAGGCGGGCCAGCCCTGCGCGCCATAGCTCATGTCCGCCCAGTAATAGCGGCCCAGCAGGTTGTCCGGATCCACGCGCAGCAGGTCGCTGACATCACCGAAGAGGCGGCGGTACAGGCGCTGGCGCTTGGAGGTGGTGTGCTCCTCCACCAGAAAGCCCCAGTTGTCCTTCACCTGGTTCAGGCGGTCGGCGATGTGCTCCACCTTCGCCTGCTGCCGGTCCTTGAACACCAGGCGGATGCGGGCGCCGTCCAGGCTGTGGGCGGTGAAGTCGGGAGCGGCCGAGGCGACGGTCAGGTAAAGGCTGTCGTTGGTCAGGATGCGATCGCGCGTGTCCAGCCACAGGGTGCGCGCCTGGCCCGGCTTGACCGAGACCGACACATCGATCAAGTCGCGATCCGGCCAGATAGGGTCCTTGACCTGAATGTTCAGGGGGATCAGCCCGTCCTTGCCCGGGGCGACACTCAGCGCCGGCAGGTCGATGGCGATGCCGTCCAGACCGTCGTGCATATTCTCCCAGCCATAGGCCCAAGCGCGCATCAACGGCTGCGCCACCGGCGGATCGCCGAAGCCGGAGGGGATGAGGACATGCACGATGGGCATGCTGGCGCCGGCTTCCGCCGCCCGCTTGCGCACCGGCGCCTCGTTGGGCAGGGCCACAACCGTGCTGCGCTCGTTGGCCGGATAGCGGCCGGCGATGTAGCCGCGCAAGGCCGCCAGGTTGTCATAGTCGGGGGCCGCATCGGCGCGAATGGTGTAGCTCAGCTTCACCGTGCCTTGCGGCTCCGCCCCCGCCGTCACGTTGTAGGCCCAGATCTCCTGGATGGGGGTTTCCTGGGCCATGTTGGTGAAGCGCAAGCGGCCGCCCTGGCGGGTGTCGAATTGATCCACCGTTCGCACCGGCCCCTGGCGGCGCTTGGCCAGCAGGGTGAACGCGCCGTCCGCGCCGGCATAGTCCAGGCTGCCGTACGCGGCCCCCCTTATCTCCACACGGTTGAAAGGCTCATCGGGGAGCGCCAAGTCCAGCGCCTGTCCACCCTCCACATAGGTGTTCCAGTCCGGCAGGGTAAAATAGTCATTGCGGCCGGGCAGGCGGGACCGGTTGTAGACACCCGGCCAAGTCGTCTCATTGATGCCGTCGGTGGCCTTCCACATCCATTCCTTCTTGTCCTTGGCATCGGCGAACTCGACCTTGCGGATGGCTGTCACCGGCGCCGTCAGCAGGGGCGGCGCCTTGTCCTCCCAGCCATAGCGATGCAGCCAGGCCTGGCGCGTGGCCGCGTCGGGCCCGGCGCCGGGTGCCGCGCCCAACATCTCGTTGCGCGCCAACGCCGCCATGTCGGCCGGCGCCAGCATGTGGTCGTAGATGCGGATTTCATCGACATCGCCGCCGCGCATGAAGCTGTAGCGGCTCTGCACCTGGTGGGGGGAAATGGTGCGTCCGGCCAAGCCGAACTGGTCCAGCCCAACGTCGTAATCGCCCTTGGCATCCTGGCGCGCCACTTCCTTGCCATTCAGATACAGGCGCACGCCCGTCGTCTCATCCCAGGCGAAGGCGATGTGGGTCCAGGCGTCGGGGGCCGGCGGCGTGTCCAGTGTGAAAGAGACGCGGGTGCGCGCCAGGTTGGCATCGGTGACGAAGGCGTCGAAGCCGTGGCCGTTCCAGTCAATGCGCAGCCAGGCCATGTCCCAGCTGGTGTGGTCGGCGAAGCCCACGCGGAAGATGACGAAGGGCGCCACCCCCATCGGATAGCGCGACCGCCAGAAGAAGGAGAGCGTGCCGCGCTGGGCGTAGATGTTGCCCGGCGCGTCCCAAGCCAGCACGCCATCGTCCGGCCACTCGATGGCGCCGCCGGACACACCGGTGGGGACGATCTTCACCTTGTCCTGGAAATTCGGCACGGCCTGCCCGCCGGCGACATCGGCGACGAAGCCGCTGTCGGCCGATACGCGGAACAGCAGGCCGCCGGCCTCGGCAGCCGCACGCACCGGCAGCGGCAGGATAGTTGTGGACAGCAGGCACGCAGCCAACGCCCGGCTGGCCTTGGTCATCCCGGACATGATCCCTCCCCTGGGTCCCGGCACGTCAGGGCGCCGGCTTCTTCTGGTCGGAAGCAAGGCTAAGCCATAATTGACACCGGTGGCAATTACCGGTTTCGGCCCCGAAGCGGGTCGCTTCGCCGCAGGGGTTGGCGTGCCGCCCCAGCCCTCGCCACCTGCATCCAGGCTCAAAGAAAAAGGCTCGCCTATTGGGGTAGCCAGAAAGAAACGGACGCGCATCAATGCAAACAAGCAACATTAATACGTTAATTAATGAACGCTTAAGGCCGCCTTCCAATACTTCACATCATCTTGACCACCCGGAGGCCCTTGATGTTTTCCAACATCCGAATCCTGTGGAAGATTGTCATCATCGTCGCTGCCATGGCCCTGGCGGCGGGCGGCATCGCCGCCGCCGGCCTGCTCGGGTTACGCACCATGGCGGACAACGCCACCGAGATTCAGGCCGCCGGCAACGCCGCCACCCTGAGCGCCCGCATGAGCCGGGAGCTGTCGACCATCAACCGGCTGGAATACCGGGTACTGGCCCTGCCGGAGGAATGGGAGGACGCGGCCAAGGCCAGGGACGTGGCCACGGCCACCCTGCAGGGCCGGCTGGACGCCCTGGAAAAGCTGGTGACCCCGGATGAGCGGCCGCAGCTGGACGCGGTGCGCGCGGCCTATGCCGACTACGCCCCGGTGATGGCGACGCTGTTCGACAAGGTGCGACAGGCCCGCGACGGTGGCGGCGGCTCCCGCACTGGCCTGGTGGACGCCATCCACGACTCGCGCGCCCATGTCGCCGCCTTGCAGGACAAGATGAAGGCGCTGGTCGATACGCTGGAGCAGCGCTCCGTCGCGGTGAATGAGCATGCGCAGCGCGCGGCCCGCATGGCCACCCGCCTGATGGTGCTGTTCGCGGCAGTGGGCATCGCCGCCGGCCTGGCGGTGGGCTGGCTGGTGGCCCGCCACGGCTTGCTGCGTCCCATCACGCTGGTGGTGGGCAGCCTGCGCGCGCTGGCCGACGGGAAGCTGGAGGCCGAAGTGCCCTGCGCCGACCGGGGGGATGAGATCGGCGACATCGGCCGCGCCGCGCTGGTGTTCCGCAACAACGCGCGGGAGGCTGACCGCCTGCGCGCCGCCCAGGCCACCGAGCAGCAGGCCAAGGCCCGCCGCGCGGAGGCGCTGGAGGGCCTGGTCGCCCATTTCGAGGCGCAGTCGGCCGACCTGGTGCACCTGCTGGCCAGCGCCGCGACGGAGATGGAGGCCACGGCCACATCCATGGCCGGCCTGGCCGACCAGACCAACCAGCGGTCTGGCGCCGTGGCCAGCGCCTCGCATCAAGCGGCGCTAAATGTGCAGACGGTGGCCGCCGCGACGGAGGAGCTGGCCTTGTCGGTGAAGGAGATCGCGCAGCAGGTCAGCCATTCCCGCGACATCGCCGACAAGGCGCAGGTGGAGATGGAGGACACCCGCACCACCGTGGCCCAGCTGGCCGACGCCGCGCAACGCATCGGCGGCATCGCCCAGCTGATCGCCGGCATCGCGTCGCAGACCAACCTGCTGGCGCTGAACGCCACCATCGAGGCAGCACGGGCCGGAGACGCCGGCCGGGGCTTCGTCATCGTCGCCAACGAGGTGAAGTCGCTGGCGACGCAAACCTCCAAAGCCACGGATGAGATCGCGGGCCGTATCGCCGAGATCCAGGCCCTGACCGGCCGCACCGTGGGCGCCATCGACCACATCAACGGCACCATCGCCACCCTGTCGGAAATCGCCGTGGTCATCGCTTCGGCCGTGGAGGAACAGACCGCCGCCACCAACGAGATTGCCCGCAACGTGAACGAGGCGGCCCAGGGCGTGGGCGACGTCTCCACCACCATCACCGACGTGAACCACGCCGCCATCACCACCGGCGACGCCGCCGGCCAGATCGTCAACGCGTCGGGCCAGCTATCCCGCCGGGCGGAAACACTGAACCGTGAGATCGCGACGTTCATCAGCGGTGTGAAGGCGGCTTAGTCCACCCCCAATCGCCGGGCGGCAGTCGCGGCTCAGGTTTTCCGTCTTCGCTTGCGGCCAAGTGGCCTTAACCAACTCCCGCCTTGGAGGGCGCCGGCGATCCCCGTATGGTGCCACCGGTTACCGCCCCATAGCTGGAGCCCACGACATGCAGTCCCTCTATCGCGCCGCCGACGACCGTTACGAAACCATGCCCTATCGCCGCTGCGGGCGCAGCGGCCTGGATTTGCCCGCCATCTCGCTGGGGCTGTGGCACAACTTCGGCGGCGCCGACGTCTTCGAAACCGGCCGCGCCATCCTGCGCCGCGCCTTCGACCGGGGTGTCACCCATTTCGACCTGGCCAACAATTACGGCCCGCCCTACGGCTCGGCCGAGGAGAACTTCGGCCGGGTGATGGCTGGCGACTTCAAGCCCTACCGGGATGAGATGATCATTTCCACCAAGGCCGGCTACGACATGTGGCCCGGCCCCTACGGCATCGGCGGATCGCGCAAGTACCTGATCGCCAGCCTGGACCAGAGCCTGCGCCGCATGGGCCTGGACTATGTCGATATCTTTTATTCCCACCGGGTGGACCCGACCACCCCGCTGGAGGAAACCATGGGCGCGCTGGCCCAGGTGGTGCGCCAGGGCAAGGCGCTGTACGTCGGCATCTCCTCGTACTCAGCCGACATGACGGCCAAGGCCGCCGCCCTGCTGAAGGAAATGGGGACGCCCTGCCTGATCCATCAGCCCAGCTATTCCATGCTGAACCGCTGGATCGAGGGCGGTCTGTTGGAGACGCTGGAGGGCAGCGGCATCGGCTGCATCGCCTTCTCCCCGCTGGCGCAGGGTCTCCTGTCCAAAAAGTACCTGAACGGCGTGCCGGCCGACGCCCGCGCCGCCAAGGGCGGGTCGTTCAAGGAAGACCTGCTGACCCCCGAGGCGCTGGAGCATGTGCGCGCCCTGAACGCCATCGCCGAGCGGCGGGGCCAGACCCTGGCCCAGATGGCGATCGCCTGGGTGTTGCGCGACCCCCGCGTCACCTCCGCCCTGATCGGTGCCCGGACCGTGGCCCAGTTGGACGACAGCCTGGACGCCCTGAACAACCTGGCGTTCACGGACGCGGAACTGGCGGAAATCGACGCCCACGCCGTCGATACCGGCCTGAACATCTGGCAGCGCTCCTCCGACGCCAGCACGCCGGAGTGAGCAAATAAAGAGATGCCCGCGCCTCAGACGGGGCGCGGGCATCCAGTATGGCGGTGCGGGCGGGGGGCCGCAGGTACCGCCCATGGGGAGGAAAGCGACGGGTGATGGGGAGTGGGGGACATCCCGTCGCCGCAAGGGAAAGCTACCTCAGGTGGCGGGGGGTGTTCTTGCACGCCTCAGGGATATTTTGTCTGAAAGGAGCGCCATGTCGGGCCCACAGGGTCAGGCCAGGAGACGCGCCATCTCCACCTTCACGGCCGGCGCCTGGTGTAACAGCGTCCGGTCCTCTTCGTCGTTCAGGTCCTGACGGCGGAAATACTCGTCATCCAACTGTTCCCGCTTGTGCGGATGGCCATCGGCCACCTGGGCGCGTCCCCGCGCCCGCTTGCGCTCGAACTCGGCCCGCGACTTGACGGAGTAGTGGTGGATGTAGAGCCGGTCATGGGAAATGGCGGGGGTGAACCCGTCGTCGCGCAACGTGATCGGCTGCCCTCCGTCATCGACATAGTGGAAACCATCCCGCAGGCGGCCGGAATGGATGATCATGCGATCCAGCGCCGCGGTCCGCACCAGACTCTTCATATGGACATGGCCGTGGTACGTCGCCGGAGCGCAGCGGGTGAAGCGCTCGATCACCAGGCGCCCATCGGGTTCCTGGTGACCGCTGGATCCGAAATACCGCCAGTTGAGCGCCACCGCCCCCACAGCCGGATCCCGGCCGTAAGAGGTCGCCAGCGTGGGCAAGGGCAGCCCCGCCCGGCTGACGACGAATTCATCGGCGTCGATGAACAGGGCCCAGTCCGTCTCCGCCGCGTAGTAGGTCACGAAATGATTGTAGGCCCGCAACTGCGGCCCCACCCTCATGTCGCCCCACCAGTTGAACTCCCGCAGATCGGAAAGCGACAGGACCAGATCCCGTGCCTCGAAGTGGGTCAGGGCGCTGCTGCTGGGCGCGGACGGCCAGTCAATGACGGTGATGCCGGCCCGGCTGGCGATGCGGTCCAGCACGGCGCGCGTATCGTCGGTGCTGCTATTGTTATAGATGACGAAGTGCTCGATGCCCAACAGGCGGTAGTACGCCACCCATTCCAGCAGGAAGGCGCCTTCGTTCTTGACGATGGCGCAAATGGTGACACGAGGCGGGTTTGCATCCACGCCTTGCCTTATCCGTGTCGCCTGCCCACGCCACTGCCAATCATCCGCAAATTTTATTGTTGGCATATTGTTTGTAAAGCGGGGGCGCCGCGCGTGGTTTATTCCAGGTATTTTATAAGTCGCCTCCGAATGGCGGGACCATCACCCCTTCGCCCTAACCCACATTGCATAATAATGACAAATTTGCGACGGCCCGCCCTTGGCCGGGCCCCGACTTAGCGTTCAATGCGGTAGACGAAAGCGTAGTCACCCGGTGCCCGCTTCGGCACCGCCAGATGCAGACCATCCTCATCCTGATGGAAGGAGAGGGCCTGGCCGGCCCCACCATCCAGCAAGGTGACAGCCTTCACCGCCACACCGGCCGGAAGAGCGTGGATGGTGGCCTCCCCGCCCTCGGGCCAGCCCAGCTCAATGGCGTAGAGGGTGTCGCCCTTGGTGGTGAAGCGGAAGTCCCCGGGTCCGAAAGGCCTGTCGGTCTGCCCTTCCTTGAACGAGCCGCTGGCCATCCGGGCGGGGCCCTCGCCGAACTGGCGCCAGGGCCGGGTGCCGTAGATCGCCTCGCCATTGGTCTTCAGCCAGGCGCCTATGGCCAACAGCCTGTCCTGCGCCTCCTGCGGGATGGTGCCGTCGGCGCGGGGACCGATGTTCAGCAGCAGGTTGCCGTTCTTGGACACGATGTCGGCCAGCAGATGGATGATCCGCTCCGGCGACTTGTACTGCTCGCCCTCGATATAGCCCCAGCTGTAGTCGCCCAGCGAGGTGCAGGTCTGCCAGACGCGGGGCTGGATGTCCGGCATCAGCCCCCGTTCCACGTCGGCCACGCCGCTGCCCGCCGCCAGCGCCCCCTCTTTGTAATTCACCACCGCCGAGGCGCCGCGCCGCCCTTGGGTATTGTAATAATAAGCCAGGAACTTGGGCAGGGTGGCGCGAAAAGCCGGGTGGCTGATCCACCAGTCGAAATAGATGAGGTCGGGGTGGTAATCCTCCACCAGCTCCGCCGTGCGCGCCGTCCAGTCGTCCAGCCATGCCTGCGAGACATAGGTGAAGTCACCCGTCAGCTGGGCATCGCCCGTGTCTTCCGCCGTCAGCCGCGCCTCCGCCGGGCCATAGAGGTCGGCGTAGCGCGGGTCGTTCACGTCGGAGGGGATCTTGCGCCCCTCACCGAAGAACCAGTCATGCTCCGCCCGGTGTGAGGACAGGCCCAGGTGCAGTCCCTGCGCCCGCACCGCCCGCACCAGGTCGCCGATCAGGTCGCGCTTGGGCCCCATGCGCAGCGCCGACCAGTCGGATAGGCGTGTGGCGTACATGGCGAAGCCGTCATGATGTTCCGCCACCGGCACCACGTAGCGGGCGCCGGCCGCCCGGAACAGGGCGGCCCAGGCGCGGGGGTCGTACTTCTCCGCCTTGAACAGGGGGATGAAGTCCTTATAGCCGAACTTGTCCGGGGTGCCGTAGACGGCTAGGTGATGCTGGTATTCCTTGCTGCCCTGGATGTACATGCGGCGCGAATACCATTCGCTGCCGAAGGCAGGCACGGAATAGACGCCCCAGTGGATGAAGATGCCGAACTTGGCATCCGCATACCATTCCGGCACCCGCCAGGTCCTCAGGGATTCCCAGTCCGGGCGGAAGGGACCGGCGGCATCGCCCGCCGCCACCTTCTTCAGCAGAACCTCGCGCTCATGCGCCGCCTTGGCCGAGCCCTGGCGCCAGGCCGCGTCCTTCTGCGCCGGGGTCAGCGCGACTGCGGTGGGGGACACACCCTGGGCAAGGGCCGGGGCCGGCAGGCAGATCATCGCCAGCAGGCCGATGGCGTGCCACGAGCGGCGCCAGCGGATGGAGGGGCGCGTCATGGGTCGGTGGTCCTCCTGCGTCATCAATGGGCCTTCATCACCAAACGGGGCCAGCCTCGCATATCCGCGCCGCTCAGCGAACCCGGACCGTCGCCTTGGCCCGTTGGCCGGCGGCGTCGATGACGGCGATGTCGGCGAAACCGATGCCATCGGGAATCCAATCCGCCCCCTCACCGCTCGCGCTGTCCGGAAGCGGCAGGCCATTGACCAGCCAGCGCAGCGGTGGCCGACCGCCCAGAGCCTCCAGCGGCACCGGCACGGGCGCGCCGTCGCGGCCGGGCGTGCGCTCGAGCTCCGCCCCATCCGGCGGGAAGGCGATGCGCAGCGGGGCGGCGGCCGCGGCCAGGCTGCCACCAGGCGTCCCCCGATCGAACAGGGCCAGGGCCGGCGGCAGGGCGTGGCCGGGCCCGGCCTCCAGCACCCCGGGTGGCGGCTCGGGCGGCGTGCCCCGGTCGGGCAGCAGGTCCACCAGGCGGAACAGCAGGGGGGCCGCCATGTCGCGGCCGGCGGCGCCGGGCCGGGGCGTGCCGTCCGGCCGCCCCACCCAGACCCCCACCACATGGGTCGGGGTGAAGCCGACCGCCCAAGCATCGCGGAACCCGTAGGACGTGCCCGTCTTGTAGGCGACCCAGCGCTCGCCCACCGCCGCCCGCCCATCCGGCCGGGGCGTGCCCGACAGGATGTCCGCCACGTACCAGGCGGCCACCGCGCCCATCAGCCGCTTGGCCGGCCGTTTGGTCCCCGGCGCCTCCGACGGCGTCAGCACCAGCGGCCGGGCCTGGCCGCCATCGCCCAGGTCAGCGTAGAGATTGGTCAGATCGGCCAGGCTGAGCCCCAGGCCACCCAGCGCCAGGGGCAGGCCGGGGGCTGCGTCCGGCCGGGGCAACATCACCTGCGCCCCCACCTCACGCAAGCGGCCCAGGAAGCGGGCGGGCCCCAGCCGATCCAGCACCTTCACCGCCGGCACGTTCAGCGACTGCTGCAAGGCCTCGCGCACCGTGACCAGGCCATGGAACCCGCCGTCGAAATTGCGCGGCGCGTAGTCGCCGAACACGGTGGGCACATCGTTGATGCGTGTCTCGGGATGCAGCGGCAGCGCCTCGAACCCTAGGCCGTAAAGGAAGGGCTTCAGCGCCGACCCGGGGGAGCGTGGCGCCGCCGCCATGTCCACCTGGCCGAAGGGGCCGGTGAAGCTGCCCCCGACATAGGCGCGCACCTTGCGGCTGCCGATCTCCATCACCAGGACCGCCACCTCCGCCGCCGGCTCCAGCGTATCCTGGGTTCCCCGCACCGTGGCCTCCACCCGCCGCTGCAGGCCGGCGTCCAGCGTGCTGGCGATGACGCTGCCCGGCAGCGCGGCACGGCGCAGACGATCGGCCAGGTGGGGCGCGAGGAACGGCAGCGGGCGGCGGTCCGTCGGCAGCGGCTCCGACATGCCTTCGCGCGCCGCCTGCCGGCTCAGCACACCCTTGGCCGCCATGCGGCGCAACAAGGCGTCGCGCCCGGCCCGGGCCGCCGCCGGTGCCAAATCCGGCCGGCGCTTGGTGGGCGATTGCGGCAGGGTCACCAGCAAAGCCGCCTGCCCGGGGGTCAGCGCCGCCGGCGGCCGGCCGAAATAGGCCAACGATGCCGCCCGCGCGCCTTCCAGATTGCCGCCGAAGGGCGCCAGGGTCAGGTACATGCCCAGGATGTCGCTCTTGGAATAGTGCGCCTCCAGCTGCAGGGCCCGGGCCATCTCCACCAGCTTGGACACCACGGTTCGGGGACGCGGTTCCAGCAGGCGCGCCACCTGCATGGTGAGGGTGGACCCGCCGGAGACGATGCGGCCGTGACGCAGGGCCTGACCCGCCGCCCGCGCCAGGGCCAGCGGATCGACACCGGGATGGTGATAGAAGCGATGGTCCTCATAGGCCAGCAGCATCGCCAAATAGGTGGGGTTGGCCTCGGTGGCACTCATGGGCAGCCGCCAGGCGCCGTCCGCAGTGATGAAGGCGCGCAGCACCTCCCCGCCCTCGTCCGTCACCAGGGTGGACCGCTCCTGCCAGCGCCGCAGGTCCGGCGGGAACAGCCGGTCCAGCGCCACGACCAGCAGGGCGAGCGCCAGCACCCCGGCGCCCAGGCGTGTACCCCAGGGGACAAAGCCCTGGCGGGCCAGCCCCCAGCGGGTCAATCGGGCACGCCATTCCGGCGTCACGGCACGGCGTCCACCACCGTCCGGCCGGCCGCGGTGCGGGCGATGGCCGCCGGGTCGTACATGTCCTGGGTGGAGGCCGGCGGCAGGGCGAACTGCCCCGGGGTCACCGCCCGCACCACATAGGCGAAGCGGAAATTCTGGCTGGGCCCGGTATCCTCGTCCGCTTCTCCACCGCCATCCTCGTCCTCATCCTCGTCCCGGTAGATCCAGGAGGGCTGGCCAGCGTCCAGCACGCCGACGAAGCGGTCGTCGCGCGCCTCCGCCACGGCGGCGCGGCTGAGGTTCTTCAGCCAATCCAACGCCTTCCTGCCCTTCTTGGCCGGGCGCAGCACGCTCTCGATCTCCCACCCCGCCGGCAGGGGATCGACCGTCACCAGGGTGCGCTTCACATGCTGCTGCAGCACACCGGTCAGCACCACCACCAGCCGCGTGTTGCGGGCGACGTGGTCCGTGCCGGCGGGCTTGCCATCCATGGTGTAGACCTCCTTGGTCAGGCTGATGCCCTCCGACACCGGGCCCGGGCTTTCCTTGGGCACGCCGCGCATCTGCACCGTGCGCCAGACGGCGGCCGTACCGCTGTTGACGACGCCGAAGCCGGCGGCCAGCTGTGCCGGCGTGGGGCTGTAGCTGAGCGCGCGGCCGGTGGCGGCCTTGGCATAGCCGGTAGTGGTCAGGGAAATGGGCTGCCCCTTGGCCAGGATGGCCTGCGAGGCCAGCAGCAGCCAGCTTTTCTGATTGGTGTTGTAATACCAGGGCTCCTTCAGGCTCAGCAGCGCGAGGTGCAGTGCCGCCTCCTGCAGGGGGGCGTTTCCCGCCTCGGCCGCCACCGCCAGGGTGGCGGCGGCGTCGCGCAGCGGGCTGCTGTAATAGTCGTGCGAGCCCTGGCCCAAGTGCTTGCGCGCCCGTTCGAACGCCACCTCCGCCCGTGCCTTATCACCGGCGGCCAGCAGGGCGGCCCCCAGCTGGGCGTAGGCCAGCGGGCCGTTGGACAACTGCTCCGCCGTCACATCATGGATGTAGCGCAGGTTGGCCGGGGTGGCGTGGCCGCTCCGGGCCAGCAGGTACTGGCCGTAGACCATCGCCTCGCCGTCCGCCCCCCGCGCGTCCACGCCCCGGTCGGTCGCTTGCGTCACCCAGTCGGCCAGGGACTGCATGGCCACGTCCGGCACGAAATAGCCGGCGGCCCGCGCGCGGGTGAGGAAATCGAACACATACATCTGCAGCCAGGGTCCGCCCAGGCCGTCGCCCGCGGACCACAGCCCGAACTCCCCGGTGCTGTCCTGGCGTTGCAGCAGACGATCGATGGCCGTGTTCACCCGGTTGTCCGGATCCTTGACGTTGCCTTCCAGGCCCAACTGACGCGCCAGATCGCGGAAGGCCACCAGCGGCAAGGCGCGACTGGTGGTCTGCTCGGTGCAGCCATAGGGGTAGAGGTCCAAGTCCTTCATCAGGCCGGGCACGTCGATGCCGGGCAGATTGGAATAGGATAGGGCGACGCTGCCCGTGCCGGGCAAGAACAGGTCCAGCAGGTTGGACGGCAGGGTGTAGGCCTCGCCCGGGGCCTGCTGGCGCTGCTCGGCCATGACGATGGGCGCCTCCGCCGGACGGATGGTAATGGGCCAGGACCGTTCCAGCCTCACCCCGCCCGGCCCCTCAACCGCCAGGGTCAGGCCGCCGATGCCGGCCGGGCCGCCCGCCAGGGCCACCGGCTGCACCACCCGCTGGCCGGATGTCAGCGTGATGGTGCGCTTCGCATCCCCCGCCAGCTTCAGGGCGCCGTCCGCTGTCAGGGTGACGCGGTAGTCGCCCGCCGCCCCTTCCAGGTTGTGCAGCAACAGCGTACCGGCGGCGGTGTCGTTGGGCGCCAGGAAGCGCGGCAGGATGACCTCCGCCACCACGGGATCGCGCACCGTCATGGCGCCTTCGGCCATGCCCATGCGGTCCTTGTCCAGGGCCACCGCCATCAGACGCAAGCTGCCGTTGAAGTCGGGAATATCCAGCGTGACCTTGGCGTGGCCCTTGTCATCCAGCGCCACCAGGCCCGAGAACAGGGCCACGGTGCGGGTGGGTACCACCGGCAGGCCCACCCCGCCGGGTGAACCGCCGTCACCGCCCTGGCGCAGCACGCCGGTCTGCCCTGCCTGGCTTTCCAGAAGGCGGCCGTAATCATCGCGCATCTCCGCCCCCAGCTTGCGCTTGGCGAAGAAATGGGCCAGCGGGTCGGGGCTGCGGAAACGGGTCAGCTGCAGGATGCCCTCATCCACCGCCGCCACGGTGACGTAGGCACCGGCCTTGGCCCCCGCCGCCGTCACCTGTACATCGACCTTCTGCCGGGGACGCAGGGTCTTGGGCGCGTCGATGCTGACCGCCAGCGCCTTGGCCCCGGAATCCACCGGAATCCAGGCCAGGCCCACGGCCCGTACTGGCTGGTGGCCCACATCCTTGTCCGCCGGCCGGATGAAGGAGATGAGGGCGTAGGCGCCGGCCCCCCATTCCGCCTTCACGGGAATGTCCACCGTCACCGGCTCCGCGCCCGTGGCGCGCGTGGCCAGGATGCGGACCTCCTGTCCGGCAATGGCCACCTGCATCTGGCCGGCGAAGGGCGGCTCGATGCGCAGGTGCGCCGTCTCCCCCGCCGCGTAGGCCGCCTTGTCCAGGGCGGAGGGCACCACGTCCGGCGCGTCGGTGCTGGCGCCCGCCATGTACCAGCCGCTGTAGAAGGATTGGGTGGTGACGGCGCCGGTGGCCGGATTCTCCACCAGCAGGCGATATTCGCCCCACTCCAGGCGCTGGCTGATGCGCGCCGGCTTGGCGCCGTCCAGATCCAGCGTGCCGTTGGCCACCGTGCGGTACTGCACGCTGGTCTTGTAGGACCACTGGAAGCCGCTGCGATACCAGGTGTAGTGGCGGTCGGCTTGCGCCAGGACATAGCGCACGCCCTTGGCCGCCTGCGGCACGCCGGCGGCGTCCACCGCCAGGATGTCGAAGTCGGCGCTGCCCCCTTCCCGCACCCGGCGGTTGGCGAACAGGGGCCGGATGCCCACGAAGCCGGCGCGATAGGTGACCGGCAGGGCCATCTGGTCGCGCGTTACCCGCCCGCCCGGCTCCACCACCGCGGCGGTAATGACGGCGTGCAGGGGGGCCGTGGCGGTCCCGGCCTCCGGCACCGGGAATTCCACCGACGCCTTGCCGGCGCCGTCGGTGTGGGTATCGACCGCCGGGGCCGTCTGCGGCTCGAACTTGTCGTCATCGCGGCCGAAGGCGAAGTCGGACCATTTGGCGAAGGGCTTGGGATCGCGTTCCAGCCGCACCTCGCCCCCCACCGGCAGGTCGCCAGCGGCGGCGCCATAGAGGAAGCGCGCCTCCACCGGCATCGTGGCCGGCTGGCCCGCCGCCAGCGCTGGAGTCGCCGGCTTGCCGATGGCGACTTTCAGCCGCTCCGGCACGAAATCCTGCACGTCGAAGGTGCCGCTGCCAACCACCGCATCGCCGCCGGCGACGTATAGGTTGATGGTCCATTCGCCGCGCGGGGCGGCGGCGCTGATGGGAATATCGACCGTGCCGGCGCCGCTGCTCAACTTGGCCGTCAGGTGGGCGGCCTCCACCCCGTCACTGCGGCGGACCACGGCGGCCACCATGTCCACGGCGGCGGTGCGGATCTGGGCGTCGCGCAGCACGAAAGCGGCGTGCACGGTCTCGCCCGGCCGGTAAACGCCGCGCTCGGTATAGACATAGGCGTCCAACGGGCCCGGGTCCGGGCGGCCGTCGGCCCCGCGGGCACTGAAGTCGAAAGCGGCCCGCTCCAGCGACAGGGCCGCGAAGTCGGCCGGCGTGCTGGCGAAGGGGATCAGCGAGGGGCCACCGGCGAAGGCCTCCACCAGCGCCGGACGCGCCCCGCCCTTGCCCCGCAGCAGCCCCATGGGGAAACGGGCGATGCCGTCACCGTCGGTCTTGGCCTCGCCCAAGGTGCCGGAATCGTGCGCCAGCAGCACCACCCGGGCGCCAGCCAGCGGCGTGGCCTTGGCCAGGGAGCGGGCGACGACCGTCAGGCCGTCACCCCCGGTCAACGCCGTCAGCGCCATGTCCGTCTCGACCAGCCAGCGTGCCGCGGTGCGGGCCTCACGCTGGTCATAGGTCGCGTTGTCGCGGTCCTTCGCCAGCTTCTCATCCTCGACCACCAGCAGATAGGCGCCGGGCTGGCGGTCCTTCAGCACCTGGTCCAGGGGGAAGTTGGTGATGGTCCGCTTATTCTGCGCGCCTTTGGTCTCCATGGTGCCGGTCCAGACGGGCCGCACCTTGTCGTTCACCAGGCTTTCCACGCTCCAGCCCGTCGGGTCCTGGTTCAGGGACAGGTTGGCCAGCGCCGTTTCCGGCGCGCGATAGAGGCCCAGCGTCACCCGGGCGATGTTGACGGTCTCCACGGCCACGCCGGCGTTGCCCACGCGCGGCAGGACATAGCCCGTGCCGGCGATGCGCACGCTGCCTGGCAGGTCATGCATCGTCAGGTGGAAGGTGAGGTTCCTGGGCAGGGTGTTGCCATCGGCGGCGGGCAGGCCGGCGCGGACGGTGACCGTGTAGGCCTTGCCCGGCTCCAGCCCGCTGACGCACAGCTGGCGATCATTGGCGGTGACGGCCACGTCCCCCACCGGCTCCACCGCCACGAAGCCGGATAGGTCGCCATGGTTCTCGGCCAGTGCGCCGTTGAACCAGACGCAGGCGCCGGTGGCGTCGGTGTCGCTTTGCGCCAAGTTGCCCGAGGGCGCCAGGGGCCCGGCGGCCAGTGCGGGCGCGCACATAAAAGGGGCGGCCAAGGCCAGGGCGGCGGTGACCAGGCGGGCGGCGAACGCGGCACAGCGTCTCATGCGAGACCCCGGGATATGAGGGGAGGATACGGACGGCGGAAGTGCCGCGCCGGTCGATCGTTGCGGCGGCTTTGTGGCGGCGTCAAGGCGGATCCGCAATCATAGCGTTCATCGCCATCAGGGTTATGACGCGCAGCCAGCTTGCCATTCCACGGGCCACGATCCGGAACGCGTGAAAGCCCACCTGAGGGGTCACAAAGCGGGCTGGGCGGGTGGAAAGGATGACGGCGGCGGCCTGTCCTAATCCTGGTTTCCCGGGCGGAGTCGCGGTGAGGGCATCCTTGAAAATGCGCATTGTGTCCGGACGGACGATGCCCCACCATCCCGGCCCATAAACTTGTAAATTTAAATAAGGAATTGCCCGGATGTCCGCGCCTGTGCCCCCCCGCACCGCCGACCTGCACCCGTCGCTGGGCGCCAGCCTGTCGGGCACGAACCTGGAGCGGGCGGGGGATCACAACCAGCGGGTCATGCTGCAGGCCATCCGCGTCAGCGGCCCCATCACCCGGGCGGAGCTGGCCACCATCACCGGCCTGACGGCGCCGGCCATCGCCAACATCACCAAGCGCCTGCTGAACGACGGCCTGATCATGGAAGTGGGGCGCCTGCACGGCGCGCGCGGCCAGCCGGCCATGCGCCTGGCCATCAACCCCGACGGCTGCTATTCCATTGGCGTCAATATCGACCGCGACCATGTTACCGTGCTGGTGCTGGACCTTCTGGGCCAGGTGCGCCATCGCGCCACCCTGGACGTGGAATTTCCCCTGCCCGACACCGTGACCGCCTTTTTCAAGGAACAGGTGGACGCCCTGCAGGCTGGCGGCACCTTCCCGCAGGACCGCATCGTCGGCATCGGGGTCGCCATGCCCGACGACCTGGGGCGGGTGAACCTGCCCAACCGCCCCGCCAGCTATGAAGCCTGGAACACCGTCAACGTCGCCCGGCTGTTCTCCGCCATCCTGCCCCTGCCGGTGTTCCTGGAGAACGACGCGGCGGCGGCGGCCCTGGGCGAACTGCAGTTCGGGCACGGTCTGCGCGATCCCAGCTTCTTCTACATCCTGATCAGCCGGGGCCTGGGGGGTGGCATGGTCATTGATGGACAATATTTCCGCGGCGCCCAGGGCCGCAGCGGTGAGATCGGCTTCCTGCCGGTCTCCTCCCCCCGCACGCCGGCGACCTCCTTGCAGGAGGCGGTGTCGCTGTCGGCCCTGTTCGGCTTCCTCAAGGCCAACGGCTATCCGCTGTGCCAGCCGGACGAACTGGCCGGCCTGGACGCCGCCGGGCAGGCTCTGGTCGCGCAGTGGCTGGACCTAGCGGCGGAATTGCTGACCGTGCCCATCATCGCCGTCAGCTGCCTGGTGAACCCGGAAGCCGTCTTCCTGGGCGGGCGCCTGCCCACCGCCCAGCTGGACCGTCTGGCCCAGCTGATCACCGAGCGGCTGCAGGCCCATGCCGGCACCATCCCGGTCATTGCCCCGGTCTACCGGGCCGCCACCGCCATGGACGCGCCGGCGGTGGGGGCCGCCATCCTGCCCTTCAACGACCGCCTGCTGCCGTCGCGCACCGCCCTGATGAAAACGGCCGCCGCCTGATGGGCCCTCGCGGGGCAGCTCTGAACCATCTAAAAGATTAATATTTCAATTTTAATTTTTAACGAACCGCTTTATGGTCCGCCTCGGTGGCCGGCCGTAACGATTGCCTCGTGCGGGACAACGGCAAAAGAGAATAAAAGGCCCACATACCAAGGGTGTTCGCATGCCGTCAGCAGCTCTCCTCGACGCCGCCGCCGTGCGCGGCCAGCTTAAGGCCTGGCTGGTGGAGCAGGCTTATCCCCTGTGGTGGGAGGTGGGGGCGGATGGACGGCACCTTCGTCGAAGAGGCCGCCCCCGCCAGCAGCTTCTACCACATCGTCTGCGCCATCCAGGAACTGGACCGGGCCCTGGGCACGGCGGGCCATCCCGGTTGATCCCGGCCCAGCACCGCATTAGCCTCGCCGCACAAGCAATAACTGGGGCAGTGACAATGCGGCATTTGATCGTCCTGATGGGGCTGCTGACGGCCACGCCCGCCCTGGCGGCGGTGGAGCGGGTGGAGATCACGGAGCGCACGGTGCTGGCCGATGGCATCCCCTTCGGCACCGTGGGCCCCTACGAGAAGATCCGGGGCACGGCCTGGATCGCGCTGGACCCCGCCCTGCCGGCCAACGCGCGCATCACCGACCTGGGCCTGGCGCCCAAGGACGGCCACGGCCATGTCGTCTTCGCCACCGACTTCCTGATGCTGCGCCCCACCAACGCGGCCGGCCGCAACGGCGCCCTGTTCTATGACGTCAACAACCGGGGCGGCATCGCGGCCCTGGGTCAGGTCAATGGTCACGGTCCGGCGCACAACGACCCCACCACCCTGGCCGACACCGGCAACGGTTTTTTCTTCAAGCGCGGCTACACCCTGCTGTGGTCCGCCTGGACCTGGGACGTGCAGCCGGGCGGCCCCGGTGACAAGCCCTTCATCCTGAAGCCGCCCGTGGCGCGGGAGAAGGACGGCAAGCCCATCCTGGGCAAGGCGGCCTATGAGTTCATCGTCGATAAACCGGCCGAGGCCGCAGCTTACGTCGGCATGAAGGGCGTCCCCTACCCCTTCGCCACCGAAGGCGCCCCCGACGCCGTGCTGACCGAGCGGGACGCACCGGACGCGCCGCGTCATCCCATCGCGCGCAGCGCCTGGACCTTCGTGGACAACCCCGATGGCGGCCTGCCGGTGGAGGTGCGCATGAAGGGCGGCTTCCAGACCGGCAAAATCTATGAGGTGGTCGTCCCCTCCCGTGATCCCTACGTGGTGGGCGTGGGCTTGGCCGGTATCCGCGACCTGCTGTCCTTCTTCAAGACCCAGCCCTTCGGCGGGCAGCAGCCGCTGGACCGCGCCCTGATCTTCGGCATCTCGCAGTCCGGGCGCGTCATCGATACCATGCTGTACAATGGCTGGAACCGGGATGAGGAAGGCCGCCCAGCCTTCGACGGCGCCTATGCCCAGGTGCCCGGCGCCGGCAAGGGTGCCTTCAACCAGCGCTTCGGCATGGCCACCCGCCACTTCAGCCCGCTGGTGGAGCAGATCTACTTCTCCGACGCCTTCCCCTTCACCACCACGCCCTCCACCGACCCGGTGACGAAACAGACCGGGTCCCTGCTGGACGGCGCGCGGGCGGCAGGGCCGCTGCCCAAGATGATCTTCGCCAACACCTCGGCGGAGTACTGGAACCGCTCCGCCTCCCTGCTGCACATCACGCCGGACGGCGAGGCGGACGCCGCCATCGACCCGTCCGCCCGCATCTACCTGCTGGCGGGGTCGCAGCATTACGTCGGCCGCAGCCATGAGCGCTGGCCATACACCGCCTGCGTCAACACCACCAACCATTATCCGGTGGAGCGCGCACTGGTGGTGGCGCTGGACAACTGGGTGCAGGGCAAGGCGGCGCCGCCGGACAGTGCCGTGCCCACGCTGGCGGACGGCACCCTGATCAGCGCCGACGCCTACAAGGCCGCCTTCGCCAAGGTGCCCGGCCTCACCCCGCCGCTCAGCCCCCTGATGCCGCCGCGCCTGGATTTCGGTCCGCGCTATACGCAGGGCATCGCCGATACCGTGCCCCCGGCGCGGGGCCAGCCCTATCCCACCCGCGTGCCCGCGCCCGACGCCGACGGCAACGATCGGGGCGGCATCCGACAGGTGGAGCTGGAAGTGCCGCTGGGTACGCACACCGGCTGGAACCTGCGGGCGCCGGAGACCGGCTTCGGCGCCTACCAGGGCCGTTTCGATGGGTCTTTCGTGCCCTTCGCCCGCACGGAGGCGGAGCGCGCGGCCGCCCAGGATCCTCGGCCGTCGCTGGCCGCCCGCTATTCCACCCGCCAGGATTTCCTGGACAAGGCGAAGGCCGCCATCGCCCGCGAGGTCGCCGCCGGCTGGGTGCTGGCGGAGGAGGCGGACAGTCTGCTGGCCGACCAGGGTGCGCTGTACGACCGCATCATGGCCCACGACCCGGCCGATGCCGGCTGCGGCTATCTCTTTCCCGGCTGAGCCGCACCTGGTCGCGACGTGAGCGCCCGGTGGGAAAAATCGCTTCGCCGAGCGCAACGCTCATTCCCGGAATAATCTAGGGATTCCAATATCCCTACCCGGATATGGTGGAAAATTGCCGCTGTTCACCGGGAAGGGATATCCATGTCGATGACCGCCAAGACCAATTGGCCCCACATCGAGGCGGCGCTGGACCAGCTGCTGGATTTGCCCACGAGCAGCCGCTCGGCCGCCCTATTGCGTCTGGCCGGCGATGACGCCATCGTCCTGGCTGAATTGCGCACCCTGCTGGCGCAGGCAGAGCGGGATGAAACGTGGCTGGACCGGCCCGCCGCCCTTGGCCCTGCCGACGGCATCGCACCGCCTCCCTTTAATGGACTGTCGCCGGGCCAGAGGGTCGGCGCGTATCGCATCATCGGCGTCATCGGCCGGGGCGGCATGGGGGAGGTCTATCGCGCGGAACGGGCCGACGGCCATTTCGAGCAGCAGGTGGCCCTGAAGCTCATCCGGCGGGATGCCATCGACCATATCGACCGCTTCCAGGCGGAGCGGCAGATCCTCGCCACCCTGGACCACCCGGCCATCACCCGCATCCTGGACGGCGGACTGCATGACGGCCAGCCCTACATGGTCATGGAACTGGTGGAGGGGCAGTCCATCACCGCCTGGTCCCGCGATTGCGGGATCGGGCTGGACGGCCGGCTCACGCTGTTCCTGGCTGTCTGCGACGCGGTGGCCTACGCCCACCGCAACCTGATCGTCCATCGCGACCTGAAGCCCGGCAACGTGCTGGTGACGCCCCAGGGGCAGGTGAAGCTGCTGGATTTCGGTATCGCCAAGCATATCGTCACCGGTGACGGTGGCAGCCCCGAGACCCTGCTGGCGCCCCTCACCCCCGGCTATGCCGCGCCGGAGCAGCTTCTGGGCGGCCCGGTCAGCACGGCCACCGACGCCTATGCGCTGGGCATGCTGCTTTACGAATTGCTGGCGGGCTCGCGGCCCTGGACGCTGGAAGGCATGCCCCTGGCGTTGGCCGTCCGCGCCGCCTTGCAGGAGGTGCCGCCGCCCCTGTCCCAGTTCGCCGCACGGTCCGATGGCGCCCCGCCAGTCCCCGTGAAGGATCTGACGGGCGACCTGGACGCCATCGTCGCCAAGGCCCTGCGCAAGGAGCCCAGCCAGCGTTACCAGACCGTCGACGAGCTGACCCGCGACATCCAGCGCATGCGCCAGGGGCGGCCGGTCTCCGCGCGCACCGGATCCCGGCTGTATGTCATGGGCCGCTTCGTTAAGCGCCATCGGCTACCCATGGCGGCGGCCGGCCTGCTCACCCTGGCCATCCTGGGGGGCCTGGGCGGTGTCACTTGGCAATATTTGCGAGCGCAACAGCAGGCCAATCGCGCCGAAACCATCAAGAATTTCGTGTTGAGCCTGTACAGCGGCCGCGATCCCGGTTTCCCCAAGGACAAGAACCGCCGCGACGTGACGGCGGAAAAGCTGCTGGACCTGGGCGCCGACCGCATCGGTCGCGAGTTCGCGGGCGATCCCGAACTTGAGCTCGAATTGTACACGTTGACGACCCAGCTCTACGAGGCTTTGGATGACCGCGACCGGGCGGCGCAAATAATCGAGAAAAAGGTCGCCGCCGCCCGCGAGGCGTATGGTGAGGCGACCCCCATCGTCATCGACGCCATGCTGGCCCAATGTGCGGACGCATGGCGAGCCGGCGACCTGGCCTCCGCGCAACGGCTTTTGGACAAGACGGACGTCCTGCTCCGCGCCGCGGGCAAGAGCGCAGAGGACATCCGCCCGCGCTGGTGGCTGAACAAGGCGCAGATGTTGTCCAAGCAGGAAGCCGGCAGCGCCGCGCACCTGGCCGCCCTGGATGAGACACTGAAATCCTTCGAACGCTACGCGCCCGACCATTTGTTCCATGTGACAGCGTTGCAGGCGGCGGGACTGGCGCAGGCACAGGTCGGGAATTTCGAAAAGTCCGCGGCCCTGTTCCAGCAAGCCCTGGACCATTTCAGTGCCCTGCCGGCCACCGAGCAAGACAACGACACCCTGATCACCTTGCTCTATAACCAAGTCAGCGTGTTGCAGCGCACCGGGCGTCTCGATGACGCGCGCAAGAACCTGGAAAGGGTGTCGGCTTTGGCCTTGGAATCCCAGGGCGTCTCCGCGCCCTATTGGATGAGTCTCGCGCAGCTGGCCCGGATGCTGGAGCTGCGGGGGTCGCGGGCCGAGGCCATGGCACAATTCGCCAAGATGCTGGAGGTGTTGCCCAGCAACCCGCCGTCGCCGGCGGACTATTCCAACATCGCCCGGCTCATCCATGCCGAACGCTTCATCGTTGAAGGTGTGGCGGCCGAGGCTCTTCCCTTTCTGGAAGAGTTTGAAGCACGCCTGATGACGACCGGCGGCCTGGGCGCCACGGCGCGGCGGGTCCATGCCCTGCTGGGGCAGGCCTATGATCAGCTGGGCCGGGCCGGGCAGGCGCGGGGCGAGTTCCAGAAGGCCCTCGACGCCTACGCCGCCACCCCCGCCAATCCAGAGGCGCAGGATTTGCGCGGCCGGTGGGGCTGGTTCCTGCTGGACCAGGGTGATCCCGGCGCCGCTGGGGTTTTCGACGGGATCGTGGCCGAAGCGGACCCGATGGCCACGGTCTCCATCGCGCCAACGCTGGCCTGGGCCGGCCGGGCCCGCCTGGCGTTGGCTTCGGACGATATCGCGGCGGCGAAGGCCGCGGTGGACCAGGGATTCACCGCCTATCAGCAAATCCGTGCCCTGCACGACGTGCGCATCCACACCACCTTGTTGCTGACCCGCAGCGCGGTGCGCCTTGCCGCCGGCGACAAGGCAGGGGCTCGGCAGGACGCGGCTCTGGCGCTGGCCGACGCCCAGCGGACCGACGCACCGGACAGCCCCGCCATCCGCCAGGCGCGCAACGCCGTGATCGCGGCCGGGGCGTGAGGGGGAGCGAATGCCTATGGACATGTCGACGAACGCGACCCAGGACTGGGAACGCATAGAGGCGGCCCTGGACCATCTGCTGGACCTCCCCGCAACCGAGCGGCCGATGGCCCTGCTGCATCTGACCGGGGGCGACGCCGGGCTGCTGGCTAAGTTGGAACGACTGCTGGACCAGATGGTCCGTGACGAGACCTGGCTGGACCGGCCCGCGCTTGAGGGTCCGGGTCACTTCGACCCACCCGGGACGGCCCCGGCCGTGCCTTTCGCCAGCCTGGCGCCGGGCCAGCGCGTCGGCGCGTATCGCATCATCGGCGTCATCGGCCGGGGCGGCATGGGGGAGGTCTATCGCGCGGAACGGGCCGACGGCCATTTCGAGCAGCAGGTGGCCCTGAAGCTCATCCGGCGGGATGCCATCGACCATATCGACCGCTTCCAGGCGGAACGGCAGATCCTCGCCACCCTGGACCACCCGGCCATCACCCGCATCCTGGACGGCGGGCTGCATGACGGCCAGCCCTACATGGTCATGGAACTGGTGGAGGGCCAGCCCATCACCGCCTGGTGCCGCGATCGCGGGATCGGGCTGGACGGCCGGCTCACGCTGTTCCTGGCTGTCTGCGACGCGGTGGCCTACGCCCACCGCAACCTGATCGTCCACCGCGACCTGAAGCCCGGCAACGTGCTGGTGACGCCGCAGGGGCAGGTGAAGCTGCTGGATTTCGGCATCGCCAAGCGCATCGTCAGCGGCGAGGAAGGCGACCCCGAGACCCTGTTGGCGCCCCTCACCCCCGGCTATGCCGCGCCGGAGCAGCTTCTGGGCGGCCCGGTCAGCACGGCCACCGACGCCTACGCCCTGGGCATGCTGCTCTATGAGTTGCTGGCCGGCGCTCGGCCCTGGACGCTGGAGGGCATGCCCCTGGCGCTGGCCGTCCGCGCCGCCTTGCAGGAGGTGCCGCCGCCCCTGTCCCAGTTCGCCGCGCGGTCCGATGGCGCCCCGCCGGTGCCAGTGAGGAAGTTGGCAGGGGACCTGGACGCCATCGTCGCGAAGGCCCTGCGCAAGGAGCCGGGCCAGCGGTACGGGACCGTCGACGCCCTGGCACGGGATGTGGAGCGCATGCGCGACGGCCTGCCCGTCACCGCCCGGTCGGGGTCTCGGCGCTATGTCTTAGGGCGCCTCATGAAACGTCATCGCCTGCCCCTGGCCGCCGCCGGCTTGCTGGCCCTGGTCGTCCTGGGCGGCTTGGGCGGCGTCACCTGGCAGTATTTGCGGGCGCAAAAGGCCGTAACCCGGGCGGAAACCATCAAGGCCTTCGTGCTCAGCCTCTATGCCGGCCACGACCCCGGCTTCCCCAAGGACAAGCAGCGCCGCGACGTCACGGCGGAAAAGCTGCTGGACCTGGGCGTCGATCGTATCGAACGGGAATTCGCCAAGGACCCGGAACTGGCGTTGGAACTCTATGGCATCACCAGCGACCTCTATACCGCGCTGAGCGATCCGGAGCGCACCGCGCAGGTTGTGGAAAAGCGGGCCACGCTAGCGCGCAGGGTCTATGGCGAGAGCCACCCCTTGGTCATCGAGATGATGCTGCGGCAGACGTGGAACGCCATCATGGCCGGCGACCTGCCCCAGGCAAACGACCTGCTGGCCAGGACGGATACTCTGCTCCGTACGTCCGCTCAGGATAAATCCGCGGTGCGTGCCTACTGGCTGCTATGCAAGGCGGAGGCGCTGCATGGCGCCCCCGGCACCGTCGCGGTCCGACGTGGATATGTCGACCAAGCGGTGGCCCTTTACGAACAGTACGCGCCGGACCACCCCTTCTATCCCTCGGCGCTGCAGAGCGCCGCTATCCTGCACAAACGGATGGGCGACTATGCCGACGCCATCGCCCTATACGACAAGGCCCTGGCACGCTTCAGCCAGAGCGGCGACAACGTCACCCTGGTCTATATCCTGATCAACCGGGCCAACGCCCTGGAACCTGCGGGCCGGCTGGACGAGGCCCAACAGAGCTATGAGCGGGCCGCTGCCGTGGCGCTGGACACCGTGGGGCAAGGTGGCATCTACTGGACCGCCCAAGCTCGCTTGGCCACGCTGCTGCACCGGGAGGGACGGCGGGATGAAGCCATGGCCCTGTTCGAAAGCCTGACCAAGGTGGTGCCACGGGAGGCGAGCGCCGATCAGCTGCCGGAGATGGTGTGGCAGGCCTATGCCGAGGCCCTGACCAATGAGGGCCGTGCCGACCAGGCCATTCCTATCCTGGAGCGCTTGCGCGCCATTTTCGAGAAGCGCCGGACCGATGAGAGCATGCTGCGCATGCTGTGCTCCCAGTTGGGCAGGGCCTACGGCATGGTTGGGCGCGCCAGCGAGGCCCGGGAACTGCTGACCCGGGCCGCCGCCGACTTTGCGGAG
Source organism: Nitrospirillum amazonense (assembly GCF_029594735.1). Classification (NCBI taxonomy): domain Bacteria; kingdom Pseudomonadati; phylum Pseudomonadota; class Alphaproteobacteria; order Rhodospirillales; family Azospirillaceae; genus Nitrospirillum; species Nitrospirillum amazonense. The sequence continues at coordinate 1,206,978 of NZ_JARPAF010000002.1, read as the reverse complement.
GCGGAACCCGGCAGCTTCGAGTTGCTTGAGGCGGAAGGCCGACTGGGCTGGTTCCTGCTACAGGACGGCGACCAGGACGGCGCCAGCCGGGCCTTCGATGCCATCCTGGCGTTGCAGGGGCGGGTGCAGCCGGCTTCGCCCAACGTGGCCTTGGCCTGGGCCGGCCGCGCCATCCTGGCCTTGAGGTCGGGGGACAAGGCGGCGGCAATGTCGGCAGCGGAGCAAGCTTTCGCCGCCTACGACGAGGTGAAGTCCCTCCACAATGTCCGCATCCATACCAGCCTGCTGCTGACCCGCAGGGCGGTACGCCTAGCTGACGGCGACCGGGCGGGCGCCGCGCGCGACGCGGCCACGGCGCTGGCCGAGGCCCAGCGCACCGACGCACCGGACAGCCCGCTCATCCGCCAGGCCCGCGATGCGGTGGCCGCCGCCGAGGAGAAGAACCAGGCCCATTAAAAAATTTATATGCCCCCTGTCCGGTTTGATCCGGCCGCCGGGTTTTCCTTCGGGTGAGTTATCCCGCCGAACAGAGTGCCCAGCAAAGGAACCTCGGCGCCACCTGGAAGGAAGTCCCGGACATGTCGTATCCCGCCCTTCAGGCCGATTATCCAGCGGCCGCCTTGAGCCTGCCCCATCCCTTTCCCGCCGACGGAGGCGCCGACGATGCCGCGGACCTGTCCGTCAGCGACAGCGCCGGCCTCGGGGGCCACAAGACTAGCGGCCAGATCGCCCAACTGGCGCGGCGCTTTCATCTGCCGGCAGGCCCCCGCCTGTCGGTCGATTGCCGTCATGCCGACGCCAGCCTCAGCGTCACGCGCCTGCACTCGCCGGCTGACGATCACCGTCCCACCCTGCCGTTCGATCCGGAGGACACCTTCCTCGTCCTGCTGCAACTGGCCCCCCTGCCCCACCACCGCGCCTGGCGGGAGGGACGGGAGGCGCCCGTCAACGCCTATGCCGCCGGCGGGGTCTCCATCGTACACCTGGAACAGCGGCCGCGCTGGCTGATGACCACCGCCTTCGACATGCTGGCGATCTGCGTGCCCCGGGCGGCGCTGAACGAGCTGTCCCGGCGTTATGACGCCCGGCTCATCTCGACCCTCGCCTGCCCCGGCGGCAAGGTGGACGAGGACGCCTTGCGCCTGGGTGCTTGTCTGCTGCCCGCCCTTGAGCACGGTGCCGGCGGGGCGTTCTTCGTGGAACACGTCATCCTCGCGCTCTGCACCCACATCGCCCAGCGCTATGGTGGATTGGAACACCAGGTCCGCGCGCGGGGCGGCCTCAGCCCACGCCAGGAACGGCTGGCCAAGGAAATGCTGCTGGCCTCCGTTCAGGATGGACGGTCCTTGCGGGAAATCGCAACGGGGTTGGGCCTATCCCCGGGCTATTTCCTGCAGGCCTTCCGCCAGTCGGTGGGGGAGACGCCGCATCGCTGGCTGACGGCCTGCCGGCTGGAACATGCCAAGCGCCTGCTGGCGGAATCCACGATGCCCTTGGTGGAGATCGCCATGGTCTGCGGCTTCAGTGACCAGTCCCACCTCACCCGCGTCTTCACCCAGCATGTCGGCAAGCCGCCGGGGGCGTGGCGACGGGGTCTGCGGTAGGATAGGGGGATCAAGGGGCCGGCTTGACCAAACGGGGGTCTGCCATCGGAAGGGGCGCGGATGTTGGTGCACCGCGGTAGAGTGTGGCTATGCTAGCCCTGTGGCGGCCGTCCGCCGCACCCCACGCCACCGCCGCCCCGCCCGCCCCATGTCCCCCGCCCGCCCCATGTCCGACACCCTCCAGGATTTGATCGTCCCCAGCGATGATCCAGAAGTCGTCCGCACGGCCGACGCCCTGCTGCCGCTGTTCTATGAGGACCTGCATCGCCTGGCACGACGGGAACGGCGGCGCCTGCCGGCCAGCGACACCTTGCAGACCACGGCCTTGATCCATGAGGCCTACCTGAAGCTGCGCGGGACCGCCGGCTTCAACGACCATAGCCACTTCCTGCGCGCCTCCGCCCTGGCCATGCGCCATGTCTTGGTGAACCGCGCCCGCGACCGCTTAGCCGCCAAGCGGGGCGGCGGGGCCGCGGCCCTGCCCCTGGACGACGATCTGCTGGCGCACGGGTCCGCCGAGAGTGACGCGCGCATCCTGGAAGTGAATGACGCCCTGGGCCGTCTGGCCACCCTGAACCTGCGCCTGGCGCGGGTGGTGGAATGCCGCTTCTTCGCCGGCTATAGCGAACTGGAAACCGCCCAAGCCCTGGGCATCACCGACCGCACTGTGCGGCGCGACTGGACCAAGGCCCGCGCATGGCTGCTGCACACCCTGTCCATGGATGCCGGGCGGTCCATGGATGCCGAAGGGGGCGCCGGCCATGGCGACAAGGCCCGGTTGGAACCGGCCTGAGCGCCGCCAGCCGGTTTCCTGTTCCGATGCGATCGCCCGGGGCCCAAAAAGCGAAACCCCCGCCTGCGCAATGCGGGCGGGGGTTTTGGGATTTGGTTGCGGGGGCAGGATTTGAACCTGCGGCCTTCAGGTTATGAGCCTGACGAGCTACCGGGCTGCTCCACCCCGCGGGAATGTGTGCTGGGGGAGGCGGGCATTGCGATGAGGG
>NZ_JARPAF010000002.1:1128118-1204273 GCF_029594735.1 Nitrospirillum amazonense | reverse complement strand
TTCACTTGATACACCGTCAGCGCTCCCTCGCGCAGGGACAAGCCCATCGCCAGTTCGCACCAACAAAACTTCAGAAGGTACATTCGCCAATCCCGCTCCTCCGTACGTCGTACGGAACCCGCGGAACCGGGAATGCTCCTCGGTTACACTAGACCCTCTTCACAATGTCCAAGACCCCTGATCCTCTCCTCGGAGAAGACCAACAGGCGATCGCATCAGCGCCTCGCCTGTAATCTCTACACAACGTCTCTTTGACAGAACCCTTTGGCCTACCCAGCCTCAACACCCGCCAGCTTGAGGCCGGATGGTGGAGGCGATCGGGATCGAACCGACGACCTCATGCTTGCAAAGCACGCGCTCTCCCAACTGAGCTACGCCCCCGATCCCTCCGGTCACTGGATGGCGGTTGCTGGGGATAGAGTGGTGGGCCAGGCAAGATTTGAACTTGCGACCTCACGCTTATCAAGCGCGCGCTCTAACCAGCTGAGCTACTAGCCCACGGGACCGAGGCCAAGCCTCGTGCCGTTCAAAAGGGTCTGGAGAAGGGATGCGCCGACGGCGGCTCCTGCGGGCCGGTTAAAGCCACGCTCACCCACAATCGGATAAGCCGTGGACCCAGCGCAGGCGTGCTTTTTTCGCCTGACCCTCACTTTTTTCGAAACGCGGCGTAGCCCCTATTCGAAAACCAGCCCAAAGCCCGCAGGCGGCCAGGAGAAGCAATGGCTTAGGCCAGACCCAGCTGGCGCAGCTCCGCCAATATATGGGGCGGCAGGTCCTGCCCGCCGCCGCCCGCCTGGTCCAGATCGGGCGGCGCGTCCTCCGGCTTCAGGTAGCGCCACCCCTGGAAGGGGCGCTTGGGCTGGGGCACGGTTTCCACCAGTTCGGTATCCAGCAGCATGCGGCAGACCTCATCCCCCTCGGGCGAGCGCATGAGATCGAAACCGACGAAACGGGCGCGGCAGCACAGGATGCCCTTCACCACCCAATAGAGGGAGCCGCCGTCCAGCAGCTCCGCCGTGCGCGTGGGCATGCGGCGGGTATAGGTGGGAACCACCCGGTGACCGTGCCAGTCCATCTGGTTGCGGTTGCGCCAGTCGCGCATGTCGGCAAGGTCGGGGGCGCCCACGGCAAGGCGCAGCATATGAAGGGGCATGATCTCAACAAGGCCGGTGTCTATCGGGGGGTTGAGACTACGAGCTTAAGCCTGGGGGTCAAGGCGGCCCGTCACAGGGACGCCATGGTAAAACCCAATCAGCGGCATGAGCCTTGTCATGCCGCTGTAGTCCGGGACTGTGGGCGCTGGAGATTTCCGGGGAGCGCCAGCGGACTGGAAAGCGAGGAAGCCAAGCGGCGGGATGGCCGCGCCCGGCATTTGAGGGAATAAGATCAAGCCCCGACCGAGGCGTTCATGGCGCGGCACTTGGCCTCGAAGCCATCGGAGATGAATTCCGGGCGCTTGAACATGCCCTTCAGCCACGCGGCCAGCAGGCACAGCTCTTCGAGTTTCAGCACCTCATCCAGGGTGCCCTGAGGGAAGCGGATGGCGAAGCTGTCGGCGACGGTGTCCAGCACCTCTTCCACCTGCTCGATGCTGAGACCGCAGTCGGTCTCCAGCACGGCGGTGCGGGTCAGGATTTTCTCGTCGACGCCGTAGTCGTCGCGGATCAGCTTCACGATCCAACGGAATAGGTGCATCCAGTTGGTGACGCCCTCGATCGACCGGCTCACGGCATCCCGCCCCTCAAGTTAGGTCCGCGCTGAGGTGGCCCCGGAAGCGATGTGCTCCCGCCCCACACGGCTGTCAGGTCCCACCCCTATCAGAGAAGCGTTAAGACTTTTTTGACGTCGGCACCAGTGATGTTTCTTCCGTGATAACGGCCGCGCCCTGGCCCAAACCCGGTTGTCAGCGGTCGGGCGGCCGGCGGCTGCTGGAATAGCTGAAGATGGCGTTGAATCCGAACAACAGCAGCAGCATGCCGACGATGACCTCGGCCGCCACGATCAGGCGGATGAAGCTGCCCACCGGCACGATATCGCCATAGCCCACGGTCGACAGGGTCACGACGGAGAAGTAAAGGCTCTCCGCAAATCCGATCTTCTGCGGCGCGCCGCCGATCATGAACTGGCTGACGGGGGAGAAGCGGTCCACCACCGTGTAGAGGGCGGCGAAGACGATCACCAGCAGGGAGTAGAAGGTGAAGAAGGCGAAGGCCGGCTCCGCCAGGCCGGCCACCTGCTCGAAAAACTCCTCGAACAGCAGGCCCGTCTCCAGCAGGAGCACCACCACATCGTAGCTGACCAGCAGCACGATGAAGGCGATGAAGCCCATGGCGGCAAAGAAGGCGTCGCGCACCACGGGCTGGGGCGTTTCAGGGGTCAGCAGGAAGGTGGCCGCGCCCACCAAACCCAGCGGCACCACCCAGCCGAAAGCGCGGCCGAAGCGGCGCAGGTCACGCCGCCTGGCGTTGCCCTCCGGCCGCGCCTGGACGATGGCGCGAATGCCTTGGCGCCGAATCACCACGCCGGCCAGGAACGCGGCCAGTGGCAGGACGAAGCCCAGCCCCAGCAAGCCGGGCGGCAACTGTGAGAAGTGCGCCTCGACGAAGAACTCGAAGATGATGGCGTAGATGCCGACGAAGTTTGCCAAGCCGATGGTGAAGAAGCGGCTGCCGGGGAACAGCAGGTGGCAGGTGCCCACCACCACGACCACAGCCCCCAAGAGCGCCAGCATCAGGCCCGGATCCGCCCCCTGGATGGTAAGCGAGATCAAGGCCAGCAGGCCCACCGTCAGGACGATGGGCGTCACCAGGGTGCGCTTGCGCCGCCGCCGGGGAGCAACGGGGCGGGGGGTGGTCGCGGTCATCACCAGCCGCCCTGCGCCAGCCAGCGTTCCACCTGCACCAGGCGGTCCGCCCCCCAGAACCCCTCCCCATCCACGAAGATGAAGGGGGAGCCGAAGACGCCCCGGGCCATGGCGGCGTCGGTGGCGGCGCGCAGCGCGTCCTTCACCGCCGGCTCCTGCAGGCCGGCCTTGAGGCTATCCGCATCCATGCCGATGCCGGTGGCGACATCCGCCACCGCGTCCACCCCAGAAATGTCCCGCCCCTCCTGCCAGTGGGCGCGGTACAGCGCCTTCGCCAAGCTCCGCGCCAGGCCAACATCCCGGGCGGCCGCCCAGTAATAGGCGCGGGAGGACGCCACGGCATTGATCGGCATCACCTGTGGCCACACCAGCGGCAGGCCGTAATAGCGGGCGGAGCGCATCACGTCATGCCGCAGGTAATCACCCTGCAAGGGGCGCAGCACCGTTGCCGTGACGCCCGTGCTCTTGAACACCGCCCCCAGCAGGATGGGATGCCAGGCGACGGCGCGGCCATGGCGGGCCGCTAGTTCATCAATCGCCATGGCGGCGAAATAGCCGTAGGGCGAGGCGAAGTCGAAATAGAAGTCCAAGGGCTGCGCTGCCATCACAGGTCCCCTCCCCCAATGTTATTCGGGCGGCCGCACCCCTCGGCACGGCCGCCCGCCAGTATGCCCACTCGCCGGATCAGGTCCAGCGTGGATGGGTGTCAGTTGAGACGTTCGACGGCCACGGCCGTGGCTTCGCCGCCGCCGATGCACAAGGACGCCACGCCCCGGGTCTGGCCGTAGCGCTGTAGTGCCGCCAGCAGGGTCACCAGGATCCGCGCGCCGGAAGCGCCGATGGGGTGGCCCAGGGCGCAGGCGCCGCCATGGACGTTGACCTTCTCGTGGGGAATGTCGAATTCCCGCATCGCGGCCATGGGCACCACGGCGAAGGCCTCGTTGATCTCGAACAGGTCGACATCGCGGGCGGACCAGCCGGTCTTGGCGAACAGAGTCTCGATGGCGCCGATGGGGGCGGTGGTGAACCAGTTGGGCGCGCGGGCGTGGCTGGCATGGCCGACGATGCGGGCCAGCGGCGTGAGGCCGCGCTTCTCCGCCACACTGGCGCGGGTCAGCACCAGGGCGGCGGCACCGTCGCTGATGCTGGCACTGCTGGCCGCCGTCACCGTGCCGTCCTTACGGAACGGGGTCTTCAGCGTGGGGATCTTCTCCGGCTTGCCCTTCAGCGGCTGCTCATCCCGGCTGATGACGACATCGCCGGCCTTGCCCTTCACCGTGACGCCCACCGTCTCGCCGTCGAACCAGCCGCCTTCCACCGCAGCCTTGGCCCGGCGCAGGCTTTCGATGGCGTAGGCGTCCTGCATCTCGCGGGTGAACTGGTAGTGGCTGGCCGTGTCCTCCGCGAACGTGCCCATGGCGCGGCCGCGGTCGTAGGCGTCCTCCAGCCCGTCCAGCGCCATGTGGTCATAGATGGTGGCGTGGCCGTAGCGATAGCCGCCGCGGGCGCGATCCAGCAGATAGGGGGCGTTGGACATGCTTTCCATGCCACCGGCCAACGCGATATCGACGCTGCCCGCCACCAGCAGGTCATGGGCCACCATGGCCGCCTTCATGCCGCTGCCGCACATCTTGTTCAGGGTGCTGCACGGCACGGACTGCGGCAGGCCGGCTGCCAGCGCCGCCTGGCGGCCAGGCGCCTGGCCCTGGCCGGCCTGCAGCACGCAGCCCATCACCACCTCATCGATGGCGTCGGGCGCCAGGCCCGCGCGCTCCACCGCCGCCTTCACGGCAGCAGCACCCAGCTGGGCGGCCGGCAGGCTGGACAGGTCGCCCATCATGCCGCCCATGGCGGTGCGGGCGGCGCTGACGATGACAATCGGATCACTCGACATGGTTCATCTCTCCCGTTTGATTCTGTGAGGTGCCCAAGGCGCCGTCCACCTGGACGCGCCAGGCACGGCGGACGAAATCCAGGCCCTCCGGCTCACCCAGCAGGCGGCAGGTCATGGTCTGGGCGAAGGCGATACCCACCATCTGGAACGCGAACAGGGTGCAGTCGAGGCCGGGGCGGAAATGCCCCGCCGCCACCGCCATGGCGGCCCCCTGCCGGATGAAGGCGCGCAAGCGGCGCTGGGCGCCGGCTATCTCATCCCGCAGCGGTCCCGGCCGGTCGTCCAGTTCCAGGCTGGCCGCCTGGATGGGACAGCCGCCCGGAAAGGGGGGTGACCGGTTCCAGGCCCACCAGCCCTCGGCAAAAGCCTCCAGCCGCGGCAGGCCGCGCGGCAGGTCCAGCACCGGCCGGATGACATGGGTGGTGAAGCAGGCCTGGGCCTCCTGCAACACCGCCACCTGCAGCTGTTCCTTGGACCCGAAATGGGCGAACAGCCCGCTTTTCGACAGACCGGTACGCTCCGCCAACAGGCCGATGGTGAGACCTGACAGTCCATCCGTACTCATGAGGCTCAAGGCCTCACCCAGGATGGCGGCGCGCGTGCGGACACCCTTGCTCATGAGCGAAAAATAAACGAACGATCGTGCTATTGTCAAGGCAAGGGCCCTGCGCCGAAAAGCGAAGACCCGTCCCGGATCGCTCCGGGACGGGTCTTCACCGCTGTCAGCCAGGGGGTGCCCCGGAGGGCCAGGATCAGGCGTCCTCGCCCGCCTCATGCATCTGGGCATCGACCACGGCCAGGGCCGACATGTTGACGATGCCACGCACGGTGACCGAGGGGGTGAGGATGTGCACCGGCTGGGCGGCGCCCAGCAGCACAGGTCCCACCGGCTGTCCCTCGCCCAGGGTCTTCAGCAGGTTGAAGGCGATGTTGGCGGCATCGCGGCTGGGCATGATCAGAAGATTGGCCATGCCCTTCAGGCGGCTGTTGGGGAACACCCGATTGCGGATGTCTTCGGAAATGGCGCTGTCGGCATGCATCTCGCCCTCAACCTCCAGCGTCGGGCACTGCTGCTCGATCTTGGCCAGGGCGGCCCGCATGGTCAGGGCCGAGGCGTCGCCGTGGCTGCCGAAGTTGGAGTGCGACAGCAGAGCCACCTTGGGCACCACGCCGAAGCGCCGCACCTCCTCCGCCGCCAGGGCCGTCATGGCGGCGATCTGATCGGCCGTGGGTTCCGGCGTCACATAGGCGTCGGCCAGGAAGAAGGTCCCCTTGGGCAGGATCAGCACCGACAGGGCGGCGGGAATGGTGGTGCCCGGCTTCAGCCCGATGACGTCCAGCACATGCTTCAGGTGCCAATCATAGAGGCCGACTGTGCCGCCGATCATGGCGTCGGCGTCGCCCTTGCGCACCATCATCAGGCCGATGACGGTGGTGTTGTTGCGCACCACCTGGCGGGCGCGGTCCGGGCTGACGCCCCGGCGCTCCATGATGGCGTGATAGCTCTGCCAGTAGTCGGCATAGCGCGGATCGTTCTGCGGGTCGACCAGCTCGACATCGCGGTCCAACTGGATGCGCAGGCCCAGCTTCTCGATACGGCGCGCCACCACCTCACGCCGGCCGATGAGGATGGGCTTGGCCAGGCCGTCATCCACCACGAACTGCACGGCGCGCAGCACCCGCTCCTCCTCGCCCTCGCAATAGACCAGGCGCTTGGGCGCCTGCTTGGCGCGGGAGAACACCGGCTTCATCAGCAGGCCGGAGCGGAAGACGAACTGCGACAGCCGCTCGCGGTAGGCGTCGAAATCGGTGATGGGGCGGGTGGCCACACCGCTGTCCATGGCCGCCTTGGCCACCGCCGGCGCGATCTCCAGGATCAGGCGCGGGTCGAAGGGCTTGGGGATGATGTTGTCGGGGCCGAAACCGGCCTGCTGGTCGCCATAGGCGGCGGCCACCACATCATGTTGTTCCGCCATGGCCAGGCGGGCGATGGCCTCCACCGCGGCGATCTTCATCGCCTCGTTGATCTGGGTGGCGCCCACGTCCAAGGCACCGCGGAAGATGAAGGGGAAGCAGAGGACGTTGTTGACCTGGTTAGGGTAATCGGAGCGCCCGGTGGCGATGATGGCGTCAGGCTGCGCCTCGCGCGCCTCTTCCGGCATGATTTCCGGGGTGGGGTTGGCCAGCGCCAGGATGACCGGCTGGCCCGCCATCTTGGACACCATGGGCTTGGTCAGCACGCGCGGGGCGGACAGGCCCAGGAAGATATCGGCCCCGTCGATGATGTCGTCCAGGGTGCGGGCGTTGGTCTTCTTGGCGTAGCGGGCCTTGCGCGGGTCCATCAGCTCGGTGCGGCCGTCATAGACCACGCCCTTGATGTCGCTGACCCAGATGTTGTCCACGGGCATGCCCATGTCGACCAGCAGGTCCAGGCAGGCCAGCGCGGCGGCGCCGGCGCCGCTGGCCACCAGCTTGACCTCATCGATCTTGCGGCCGCGCAGCTTCAGCGCGTTGGTGATGGCGGCGGCGACGATGATGGCGGTGCCGTGCTGGTCGTCATGGAAGACCGGGATCTTCATGCGCTCGCGCAGCTTGCTTTCCACGTAGAAGCATTCCGGCGCCTTGATGTCCTCAAGGTTGATGCCGCCGAAGGTCGGCTCCAGTGCGGCGATGACCTCGACCAGCTTGTCGGGATCCTTCTGGTCGATCTCGATGTCGAAGACGTCGATGCCGGCGAACTTCTTGAACAGGACGCCCTTGCCCTCCATCACCGGCTTGGCGGCCAGCGGACCGATGTCGCCCAGGCCCAGCACGGCGGTGCCGTTGGTGATGACGGCCACCAGGTTGCCGCGCGAGGTCATCTGGCTGGCCTCGGCCGGGTCGGCCACGATGGCCTCGCAGGCGAAGGCCACGCCGGGCGAATAGGCCAGGGCCAGATCGCGCTGTGTCGCCAGGGGCTTGGTCGGCGTGACGGCGATCTTACCCGGCGTCGGCAGCCGGTGATAGTCAAGGGCGGCTTCGCGAAACTCGTCGGACATGGGGCCGGTCTCTTCTGCGGGGGACTGGGTCGCGAGCGGCGTCACGGTGCGCCGATGCTTCCACGGGCGTCGTAAACCGTTCGGTCTGCTTTCTGCTTAAGGCGGGGGGGCCGGCATTGTCCAGAGGCCATGGGCACTATGGTGCCATTCGACGTCGGCGCGCCCACCTGCCATGCGCGGAACCGGCGGCAAGCGGCCATCCGGAAACGCGAAAGGCCGACCCCAAGGGGGCCGGCCTTTCAGGTGATGGTGCGGTCAAGAAGACTCGAACTTCCACGGGTTGCCCCACAGCGACCTCAACGCTGCGCGTCTACCAATTCCGCCATGACCGCATCATGTCAGAACCTCGTCGGCAAGGGCTTGCCAACGGGTGAACGGGGGAATAGCAAATCGCCGATCCCATAGCAAGCCCTCGTGTGGCCCCATCGGGATCGGGACACACTATATAAAGGCGTGACCCTGAAAAGACCCCGGCGCCGCACCCGCCGGAGCCGCCTTAGCACGACAGGTAAGCAACCGCGATGTCCCTGCCCCTGACCGAAACCGACGCCCTTCCCGCCTCTTCCTCTTTGGTTGGCCCTGAATGGCGCATCAGCGACCAGCCGGTGCCCTACCCCGAGGCGGTGGCCGCCATGGAGGAGCGCGTGGCCGCCATTCGCGCCGGCACGGCGCCCGAACTGGTGTGGCTGCTGGAACACCCGCCGCTGTACACCGCCGGCACCAGCGCCAAGGCGGAGGATCTGCTGGACCATGGCCGCTTCCCCGTGTTCCAGACCGGACGCGGCGGGCAGTACACCTACCACGGTCCCGGCCAGCGCGTGGCCTATGTCATGCTGGACCTGGTGAGGCGCGGGCCCGACGTGCACCGGTATGTCACCAATCTGGAGGAATGGGTCATCCGCACCCTGGCCCTGTTCAACATCAAGGGCGAGCGGCGCTGCGGCCGGGTGGGCATCTGGGTGGACAAGCAGCCCTATGGCGGGCTGCCGGGGCAGGAGGACAAGATCGGCGCCATCGGCGTGCGCGTGCGCCGCGGGGTCACCTTCCACGGCATTTCCCTGAATGTGGATCCGGATCTCAGCCACTTCGGCGGCATCGTGCCCTGCGGCATCACCCAGTTCGGCGTCACCTCCATGCACGCCCTGGGGCACCTGGTCAGCCTGCACGAGGTGGACGCGGCGATGCGCGACGCCTGGAACGGCGTGTTCGAGACCCCCGGCCCGGCTGTGGAGGCGTGTACCCGGTAACAGGCGCCCCGACTACCTATTTAGGGCTTAAACCTGCGATAGTTGGACCTCCGCCCCGCTGCCACGCATAATTGAGGCAGTATGGCAACGGCGGGGGGACGCCATGGAAACCGCGATCGCTTCTGGGCCTGTCGCAACGGCCAATCGGCACACTTTCTATGTGGCCATGGCTGCCATCTTCCTGGCCATCGCCTTTGGCGGGTTCACCCCGACCTATTGGCGGCCGGTGCTCAGCGGCACTTTTCACCGGCCGGCCATCGTCCATATCCACGGCTTCGTCCTGTTTTCCTGGTGCTTGTTCTATTTCGCGCAGACGCTGCTGGCGGCGCGGGGCCGGACACCCGACCACCGCAGCTGGGGCTTGGCCGGCATCGCCCTGTTCAGCGTGATGATCTGCACCATCCTGGCCAGCCAAGTCGCCGTGCTGAACCTGTACGCCCAGCTGGGGTACGGCGACGCGGCCAAGCGCTTCGCCGCCGTCTCGCTGACGGCGCTGCCCCTGTTCATCGCCGTCTTCGTGCTGGCCATCGTGATGGCTCGACGACCGGAGGTGCACAAGCGGCTCATGATTCTGCTCATGGCCCTGCTGATGCAGCCGGCCATCGCCCGCGTTTTCGTGGCCCTTCTGGCACCGCCCGGGGCGGCGGCGGAGGGCCCGCCCCCGCCGCCGTTCGTGGCAATCCCGCCCGGCCTGGTTGCCGACCTGCTGCTGGTCGTGGCCCTGGTTCATGACTGGCGGACGCGGGGACGGCCTCATCCCGTCTATGCCTATGGCTTGCCGCTGGCCATCCTGAACCAAGTGGCCGTGGTGCCTATCGCCGGCAGCGCCACCTGGATGACCCTCATGGATGGCTATACGAAGCTGTTCGGATAAGTGCCGCCCGGGGGCACGGGGTTAGTCCCGGGGTCAGTTCCTGGCCTTCAGCAGGTCGCGGATTTCCTCCAGCAGCACCTCCTGCCGGGGCGGGGCGGAAACCGCCTTGGTGCGGAAGCGGTTGACTTGCTTCACCAGCAGGAACACGGCGCCGGCGACGATGAAGAAGCGGATGACGACGTTGATGAAGACGCCATAGTTGACGGTGGCGGCACCCGCGTCCTGCGCCGCCTTCAGGTTGGCGTAATGCTCCCCGTTCAAGGCCAGGAAATAGCTGGAGAAGTCGATGCCGCCCATGAGATAGCCGATGGGGGGCATGATCAGGTCATTGACCAGCGAATTGACGATGCCGGTGAAGGCGGCACCGACGATGATGCCGACAGCCAGGTCGATGACGTTGCCCCGGCTGATGAACGACTTGAATTCTTCCCACATCCTCGCGTCCCCTTTATTCGCGCGGTCCCGGTTGCGCGGGCCGCTTCATGGGTTGGTGGATGCAGTATGCAGACAGCGGGCCGCCAGGGTCACTACCCACAGGATGTAGGCGGCCCCCGCGAAAGCCCGATCAAGGAAAGGGCCGGTCCCGTCGCTGGGCCGGCCCCTGCCATGAAGCGATATCTCCGACCCTCAGGCCCCGCCCTTAGGGCAGGACGTACAGGCCGCGCTGGCCTTCCATGGGCTTGAACCTGTCGGTGATGCCCAAGACGGTTTCGGCGCCGCCCAGGTACAGCACGCCGTCGGGCGGCATCTGCTTGGCGATGGCCTCCAGCACCTTGGTCTTGGTCGGCTGGTCGAAGTAGATCAGCACGTTGCGGCAGAACACCACGTCGAACTGGCCCAGGGGCGACAGGTCGGTCAGCAGGTTGTATTCGCGGAAGGTGGCCATCTGCCGGATCTGCGGCGACAGCTGCCATTTGTCGCCGGTCTGCTTGAAATACTTCACCAGCATGGTGATGGGCAGGCCGCGCTGCACCTCGAACTGGGTGTAGATGCCGGCGCGCGACTTCTCCACCATCTCCGACGACAGGTCGGTGCCCACGATCTCGATGCGCCAGCCGTTCAGGCGGACGCTGTCCTCCGACAGCATCATGGCCAGTGAGTAGGCCTCCTGCCCGCTGGAGCAGGCGGCCGACCAGATGCGGATGGATTTCTTGGCGGCCCGGCTTTCCAGCAGGGCCGGCAGAACCACCTGCTTGAACTGGTCGAAGGGCTTCTGGTCGCGGAAGAAGGACGACTCGTTGGTCGTCATCGCCTCCGTGATGTCCTTCAGCAGGTTTTCGTCCTTGCGGGCGCGAACCGTGGCCGCCAGCTCATCCAGCGTTTTCAGGTTCCACTTCCGCGCTACGGGCATGAGGCGCGATTCCAGCAGGTAGGCCTTGTCCTTGGTCAGGACCAAGCCCGAACGCTGCTTCAGCATCGTGCAGAACATGTCGAAGTCTTCGACCTTCATGCCGCCGTCCTCAGTGCGATCTTGCGGATAAACGGACCGATCTCCTTCAAGGGCAGGATGGAACTGCACAAGCCCGCCATTGCCACGGCGCCCGGCATGCCCCACACCACGCTGCTGGCCTCGTCCTGGCCAACAACCATACCCCCGGCCTGGACCACCTGGTCGCAGCCGCCGCGACCGTCATGCCCCATGCCGGTGAGGATGACCGCCAACACCTTACGCCCATAAATCTTAACAATACTGCGCAACATCGGATCGACCGCCGGCCGGCAGAAATTTTCCGGCGGATCCTTAGTCAATTGCGCGGTGGTCACGCCGTTGCGCGACACCAGCAGTAAGTGGTTGTCGCCCGGCGCCACATAGGCGCGGCCACCGACGATGGGTTCCCCGTCCTTGGCCTCCGCGCACTCGATCCCGCACTGGCGGGTGATGTGCTCGGCCAGGATGGTCGTGAAGGTCGCCGGCATATGCTGGGTGATCACGATGGGCTGCTGCAGCCCGCCACGGAAATTGGCCATCACCTCGAACAGGGCCTGCGGCCCGCCGGTGGAACTGCCGATGGCGATGATGTCCGGCCGGATGTCGGGCGCCGGCCGCAGCACCACCGGGCCGTGGTCCAGCAAGCGGCTGCGGATGGGTGACGGTGCCGCGGGCGCCGCGGTGCCGGCGGGAGCCGCCGCCGGCGCGGCGCCGGGAATGGGTGCCACGACGGGGCGTGGAGCCAGCGGCCGTGAGGGCGCGCCCTTGGACGGATCGGCCCGGCGGGCGGCCTCGCCCAGCGCCTGGACCTTACTGACCAGCTCCGCCTTGAAGCTTTCCGCGCCCGTCAGCTCCCGCGTCGAGGACGGCTTGGTGACATAGTCTGAGGCACCGGCGCGCAGGGCCCGCAGCGAGATGTCGGCGTTCTTGGCCGTCAGGGTCGAGGCCATGATGACCTTGACCGCCGGATCGGCGGCGATCAGCTGCGGCAGGGCCGTCAGGCCATCCATCACCGGCATCTCGATGTCCAGGACGATGACGTCCAGGGTCTGACGCTGCAGGGTGTTGATGGCCATCTGGCCGTTGGCCACGGAAGCGACGACACGGATGGTGCCGTCACCCTCAAGGGTACGCGTCAGCAAGCCACGGATGACCGCCGAATCGTCCACGACCATGACCCGGTACGGCTCGGTCGTGGAGGCCGCCGAAGACGCGGCCTGAGGTCGTCCGGGGATATCGTTCATGATCTTATGGTTCCCGGGCGTCAGAGAAGCCCGACCTGCTGGAACTTGGTTTGGATGATCTCGCTGTCGAAGGGCTTCATGATGTACTCGTTGGCCCCGGCCGACAGCGCCTCCTGGATGTGGGCCAGATCGTTCTCGGTGGTGCAGAACACCACCTTGGGCGTCTGGCCCCCCGACATCTTGCGCAGACGCCGCAGGAACTCGATGCCGGTCATGACCGGCATGTTCCAGTCCAGCAGGATGGCGTCCGGCATGGACGCCGCGCACGCTTCCATCGCCTGCTTGCCATCCTCGGCTTCTGAACAGGTGAAGTTCAGCTCTTCCAGGATCTTGCGCGCGACCTTGCGGACGACGCGGCTGTCATCGACGACCAGGCAGGACTTCATGCAAAGGACCTCGGTTGCTAAGCGCTCGAAAGCACCGGTGGGTTAAGCCAGGCTCAGGCGGCTTCGGTATTAGCGAAATTCAACAACCGCGACACGTCAAGCACAACGAGAAGATTTTCCCGCAGACGATAAATACCCGTGGACACTTCGCGCCAACGCGCGTCCATCGTGGCGGGCTGGCGCTCGAAGTCATCCGAGGTCAGGCTCAACACTTCACCGACGCTGTCGACCATCAGGGAGTAAAGCTCTCCCTTGTGGTCCACGACGATGCTCATGCCGGGCTTGTCCGCCGCCCGCGGCGGCAGGCCCAGGCGCAGGCGCACGTCGATGGCGGTGACGATGCGGCCGCGCAGGTTCAACGAACCGGCAACCTCCGGCGGCGCCAGGGGGATGCGGGTGATGCGCTGCGGCCCCAGCACGTCCTGCACCTGCAGGACCGGGATGCCGAACACCTGGTCGGCGATGGTCATGGTGACGAAGTCTTCGTTCTTGACGACCGCGACTTCGGTGCTGGCGGTGCGCTTGGCGGGCAGGTTCGTACTCATGCGGCACCCTTGGTCTCGGAGATGGTCTGCTGCAGCGTGAAGAGAAGCGCGTCGCGGTCGAACTTCGCCACATAGTCGGTGAAGCCGGCCTGGCGACCGCGGTCAAGGTCGCGCGGGGTGGCGTGGCTGGACAGGGCCACCAGCGGCACGTTCTGCCAGCGGCTGTTGCCACGGACGGCCTGGGCGAACTCAAGCCCGCTCATGCCCGGCATCTCGATGTCACTGACGATGACGTCGAAGTCCTCGCCCGATTCACAGAGGCCCAGGGCCTCATCCGCGCTCTGCACCGCCGTGACGTCGTAACCCGACACGGTCAGCAGCGGGGTCAGCAGATTGCGGAAGAAGGGGCTGTCGTCGACCAGCAGCACCTTGTGCAAGCGCTCGTCCTCGAAACGGTCGGTGGCGTTGCCGAACCAGTCGCGGAAGGCCTGGGTCAGGTAGAAGCCGGCGTCGATGACGTCCGTCGCCTTGTCGGCGATGATGGCGCTGCCCATGAAGCCGGCGCGTTCCGTGCCCAGTTCCACCTGCAGGCGGTCTTCGACGATGTCGATGATCTCGTCCACCACAAGGCCCATCGAGCGGTCGCCGTCGGCGAACACCAGCACCGGCTGGCGCTTGTCGCGCTGGACCTGCCAGGACGGGTCGATGGGCACCAGCGGCATCAGCTTGCCACGGTATTGCACCACCGGCTGGCCGTTGGAGGCCTCGACCTGGTTGAGGTCGATGTCTTCCAGTCGGGCCACCAGCGACAGCGGGACGGCCTTGGGCGCGCCGTCGCCGGCGCGGAACAGCAGCAGGGCCATGCGGTCGTCCTGACGGGTGGACTGCTTCGCCTCCGCGGCGGCGGCGGCGGTGTCGTGCATGCCCCCCGCGATCTCACCGGAGAAGCTGGCGATGCCGTTGGGGTCCAGGATCATGATGACGGAGCCGTCACCCAGGATGGTGTTGCCCGAGAACAGCTCGATATGGCGCAGGATGGGGGCCACCGGCTTCACCACGATTTCTTCCGTGTCGAAGACGCGGTCGACGATGATGCCGAAGGTGTAGTTGCCGACCTGGGCCACCACGATGAAGGTCTCGCGGTTGTCCTGGTCGCCGTCGCCCAGCTTCAGCAGCCGTTCCAGGCTGACCAGCGGCAGCAGACGGTTGCGCAAGCGCAGGACCGGCGTGCCATTGATGCGCTCGATCTTGTGCTCGCTGTCGTTGGCGGCGCGCACCAGCTCGATCACGCTGATCTGCGGGATGGCGAAGCGCTCGCCGCCGCATTCGACGACCAGGGCCGAGACGATGGCCAGGGTCAGCGGGATCTTGATGGTGAAGGTGGTGCCGCGGCCCTCGACGGACTTCAGCTCGATGGTGCCGCCGATCTTCTCGATGTTGGTCTTCACCACGTCCATGCCGACGCCGCGGCCGGAAACGCTGGTGACCTTGGCGGCGGTGGAGAAGCCGGCCTTGAAGATGAACTGCTGGATCTGCTGGTCGGACATGCCGGCCAGCTCGGCCTCGGTGGCCAGGCCGTTCTGCAGGATCTTGCGCTTGATGGCCTCGATCGCCAGGCCCTTACCATCATCGGAGATCTCGATGATGATGTGGCCGCCCTCATGGAAGGCGTTCAGCGTGACGCGGCCGGTCTCGGGCTTGCCCTTGGCTACGCGCTCCGCCGGCAGCTCCAGGCCGTGGTCGGCGGAGTTGCGGACCATGTGGGTCAGCGGGTCCTTGATCAGCTCCAGCACCTGACGGTCCAGTTCCGTCTCGGCACCCAGCATCTGCAGGTCGATCTTCTTGTGCAGTTCGTGCGCCAGGTCGCGCACCAGGCGCGGCAGCTTGGCCCAGGCGTTGCCGATGGGCTGCATGCGCGTCTTCATGACGCCTTCCTGCAGCTCCGACGTCACGTGGTTCAGGCGCTGCAGCGGGACCGCGAACTCGCTTTCCTTCTGGCTGCGCAGGATCTGCAGCAACTGGTTGCGGGTCAGCACCAGCTCGGAAACCATGGTCATCAGGTTTTCGAGCAGATCGACGTTGACGCGGATGGTCTGGTTGGCCAGGGACGACTCGCCATCACCACCACCGGCGGCGGGGGGCGGCGGGGGCGCTGCCTGGGGGGCGGCCGGGGCCGGGGCCGGCGGAGCGGCCTCCGCCACGGGCGCCACTTCGCGGGTGGTGGCGGCGGCCGGCACCGACGGCGCGGCGGCCACGGGGGCCGGCGGCGGCGGGGCCACGGGTTCCGGCACGGGTTCGGGCGCCGGCGGGGTCGGTGCGGCGGCGGCAGGGGCGGCCGCGGCGGGCGCCTCCCGGCCTTCCGCCAGCGCGTTCAGGCGGTTGATCAGATCTTCGTCGTTGCCGGCCGGCTCGGCCTCGGTCTTTTCCAGAACCAGCAGGATCGACTTGATGGCGTCCAGGGATTCCAGGATCAGCGTGACCGCGTAGGGGCTGACGTTAAGCTCGCCATCGCGGAAGCGGCCCAGCACGTTCTCCGACGCGTGGGCCACCGCCTCCAGCCGCGGCAGGCCGAGGAAGCCGCACGTGCCCTTGATGGTGTGTACCAGCCGGAAGATGTTGCTCAGCAGGCTGGGGTCATTCGGGTTCTGCTCAAGCCGCACCAACTCAACGTCCAAGACCGCGATATTTTCATTGGTCTCGGTCAGAAATTCGCTCAGCAGATCATCCATGGTCCACGTCCCGTTGCCATGCGCGTATCGAAGCCGTCCCGACGGGCGGCCCCGTTTGGAATAAGGTTTAAGCCCCCAACCCCGCCCCACATCAAAACACCCGGCCAAACCCCTTCGGCCGTGATGGGTGTCCTAATAGTGACAGGGGGCGCCACTCCCTACACCCATCTTTTCCAGAAAGACGATTAAGAACACGTTACTCCTGCGAGATTGATGGCGTGCCCCGTGCGACAAGACAAGCGATAAACGCGTTAAGGTTCGCTATCGGCGTGAAACGGCACCCGGCCCCCGTCAGCCGGCCCGTCTCTCCAGCCAGAAACGCAATGCTTCCGCACCTTTGGCCTCGGTGACGATGCGCCAGCCGCACTGTTCGGCGAAGCGGCCGGTGACATAGGCCTGCACGCTGCGCGGGGTCAGGTCCGCTTGCGCCACGGCCCCGTCCAGTGCCTCGCGCACCTCGTCGCGCAGGCTGACGGTGCGCCCCTCGGCCGACACCGAGAGCGCCGCGCCGCCTGCCCCGGAGGCGACGGTCACCACCCCGCCGTGAGGCATGGCCTCCTCCGCCAGCAAACCCAGGTTCAGCGCCAGTTTCAGCACGCCGTCGTCAGATCCGGGCATGACGTCGGCAGGCCAGTCCAGGCGCGTGCGCCCACCCCGAAACCAGGCGCCCAGCACCGTCCGCGCCTCGGCCGCGGTGAAGGCGCTGCTGTTTCCGGCCGCCCCGTACGCCAGGCGGAACAGGCGCAGGCGCCGAGCCGCCTGGTCCGCGCTGTCCGCGATCAGGGACATGGCCTCGTCGGCCATGGATTGTCCCATCTCCTCAATAAGTTCGACGCCATTGCCGATGGCGCCCACCGGGCTGATCAAATCGTGGCAAAGGCGGGAGCAGAGCAGCTCGACAACGTGCAGTTCCAGGGAGACCGTCATTCGTATGGGCCTTGTTTTGGGGCCTTGTCCGGGCGGCGTGGCGGTTCATAGTGGGCACGGCGCAGCATAGTGGACGTCCGGCCGGATGGCAGGGGTTTAGCGAAGCGCCCGCCCAAGAACAAACGGATAAGGGCAAAAGGATAGGTGACGCTTTTTTTCGCCGCTGCCGGTGCCCACCCCACCCTCTAGCCCTAGGATATACGCCCCATGCCCCCCTTCACCCCCGAATCAGGTGCGGCCGCGGCACTGCTGACCCCCGGTACCTACGTCGTGCATGCGGGCCGGCCGGACTGGGGCCTGGGACAGGTGCAGTCGGCCGTGGGCGTGCGGGTCACCGTCAACTTCCCCCACGCCGGCAAGCAGCTGATTGATGCCAGCGTCGTGCCCCTGCGGGTGGTGGAACCGGAAGATTGGACGCCCTGACCGCCCGGCCACCCGGCCATGGCCCCTCATCGCAGCTTCCATCGCGCCGTTGCCGCCATCACAGCATCGCGGGGGCTGCATTGCTATGGTTGCCGCACCATATTTGCCGTAGATGAGGGAGGGGATGCGCCGCCGCGGGGCGGGCGGCTCCCTGAGCGGCTTGGTTGAGGACGGTTGAGACGATGGCGGACGGCGCCCTGACACCCATGGCCAACGGGACCCCCGGCACGACGATGCCGGCGAGCGGCCGGTCGCCACTGGTCGATCCCTTCGGCCGGTCCATCCGGTACCTGCGCGTTTCCGTGACCGACCGCTGCGACTTCCGCTGCGTCTACTGCATGGCGGAGGAGATGACCTTCCTGCCCAAGGCGGAAGTGCTGTCGCTGGAAGAGCTGGAGCGGCTGTGCGGCGCCTTCATCCAGACGGGCGTGCGCAAGCTGCGCCTGACGGGGGGCGAGCCCCTGGTGCGCCGGGGCATCATGGACCTGATCCGCCGCTTGGGCCGCCACTTGGATACCGGCGCCTTGGACGAGCTGACGCTGACCACCAACGGCAGCCAGTTGGCCAAGTACGCGACCGAACTGTACGCCGCCGGGGTGCGCCGCGTGAACGTCAGCCTGGACACGCTGGACCCCGACCGCTTCCAGGCCATCACCCGCTGGGGCAAGCTGGCCCCGGTGCTGGATGGCATCAAGGCAGCCAAGGACGCCGGTCTCTCCGTCAAGATCAACTGCGTGGCCCTGCGCGGGGTGAATGACGGCGAGGTGCACGACCTGGTCGCCTGGTGCGGGCGGGAGGGTCATGACCTAACCTTCATCGAGGTCATGCCCCTGGGCGACATGGACAGCGGTGACGCCGGGGGTGCCAACCAGGGCGGCACGGTGCGGGCGGACCAGTATTGGCCCCTGTCCATGCTGCGCGCCGAACTGGCCAAGCGCTGGACCCTGACCGACCTGCCCATCAGCACCGGCGGTCCCGCCCGCTATGCCCGGGTGGCGGAAACCGGCGGCCGCGTCGGCTTCATCACCCCCATGACCCATAATTTCTGCGAAAGCTGCAACCGGGTGCGGCTGACCTGCACCGGCATGCTGTACATGTGCCTGGGCCAGGACGACGCCGCCGACCTGCGCGCTGTGATGCGTGGCGCGCCCGGTGACGACGACGCCCTGCTGGCCGCCATCAAGGAGGCCATCGCCCGCAAGCCCAAGGGCCATGACTTCATTATCGACCGCCGCCAGAAGGCGCCGGCCGTCTCCCGGCACATGAGCGTCACGGGCGGCTGAGGCCGGCACCACCTTCGCGATCCATTCTCAAAGACACCGGTTTCCGGGGCAGCTGGGCATTTCCTTTGCCCGGAGCAATCCGTTAAGGTGTGCGTCCGTTTCGGTCAAAAGGCCCGCCCTTCCCTCCCTCCCCCGAGTCCTGGACCCAGGCGAAAGCGCCATGCTCGACGAACCCACACGCCCCGCCGCCTCCCCGCCGGGCCCAGCCGGCCAGGCGCCCGTCCCGGCAGCGGCGGAGGCAACCGCGCAATGCGCCCCGGTGCCCCTACCCGCCAAGCCGGGCTTCTGCATCGTGGCGGCGGAGACGCCGGAGGCGGAGGCCGCGCGCGCCACATTGTCGGAGCGCTATCGCACCGTGCGGGCGGAGGACGCGGACGTCATCATCGCACTGGGCGGCGACGGTTTCCTGCTGGAAACGCTGCACCGCCATCTGCCCTTGTGCAAACCCGTCTACGGCATGAACCGGGGCTCAGTCGGCTTCCTGCTCAACAACTTCAGCCCCCGGGGCCTGACCGACCGCGTGCGCCGGGCGCAGCGCGTGGCGCTGAACCCGCTGCGCATGGTCGCCGTCAACGCCCAGGGCCGGCATGAGGCGCTGGCCTTCAACGAGGTGTCGCTGCTGCGTGAGACGCGCCAAGCCGCCAAGCTGCGCATCAGCGTCGATGGGGTGGAGCGCCTGCCGGAACTGGCCTGCGACGGCGCCCTGGTGTCCACCCCCGCCGGCAGCACGGCCTACAACCTGTCGGCCCATGGCCCCATCGTGCCCCTGGGCGCCGGCATCCTGGCGCTGACCCCCATCAGCGCCTTCCGCCCCCGCCGCTGGCGCGGCGCTCTGCTGCCCCACACCGCCAAGCTGCAGTTCGACATCCTGGAAGGCGCCAAACGCCCCGTCAGCGCCGTGGCCGACTTCACCGAAATCCGCGACGTGGCCCGCGTGGAGGTCTGCGAGGACCGCAGCGTGGCGTCCATCCTGCTGTTCGATCCGGAGATGAACCTGGAGGAACGGATTTTGAAGGAGCAGTTCACACCTTAGCTGGACCTGGGCCCTCTCATGACATCCATGGCCGGCACCGTGATCCGGATGAGGCGCTCGCTTGATGGGCCATTGCCCGCCCCGGCTTGGCCGGAGGGTGTACGGCTTACTTCCTTCTCCCCCATGGATGCCCCGGAGGCACACGCCCTCTTCACCATCGGCTACGCCAACGGCGGAGGCGGCGTGGGCGGCTTCGACGATTGGTGGACCAACCTTTCCACGGACGGCGAGTACGATCCCACGCTGTTTTTCCTGGTGAGGGATTCAGAGGATCGGTTGGTCGGAGCCGCGCAATGCTGGACCAGCGCCTTTGTGAAGGATCTGGTGGTCCATCCCCTATGGCGCCGTCGCGGTATCGGCCTCGCGCTGCTGTTCCATGTCTTCGCCTCTTCCGCGAACGGGGAGCGACTGCGGTGGAGTTGAAGGTGCTGCGCGACAACCCACGCGCCCTCGGCCTTTATGGCCGCGCCGGAATGACCGTAAGGGACTGACAGTCCGGCTTTCCGCATGGCGGCCCTGCTACTCCGCCGCCATACGCCGGTCGCCCACGCGGGCCAGGGCGAAGGCGTGGATGGCGCGCATCAGGTCTTCCAGGTCGTGGGACAGGCGCCAGTAACCGTCGTGCCGCTCCAGCGTCTCCTCATCCATGTACAGGCGCCGATCGATCTCCAGCTGCAGGCTGTTGCGGCCGCGGGTGGGGATGCCGTAGCGGCGCACCAGCTCAACCCCCTTGTAGGGATCGTTGTGGCGCACCCGGTAACCCATGCCGCGCAGGGTGGCGGCCACGAAGCGGGTGAAGGATGGGTCGCAGCAGGCGCCGTCCCGGTCGCCCAGCACAAAATCGGCGCCGGCGTCGCCGGTACCCAGGGTCGGCATGGAGTGGCAGTTGATGTGCCAGACCTGGCCGAAGCGGGCGTGCAAGCCGTCCAGCGCCGCCTTCAATTGGGCGTGATAGGGCCGCCAGTAGCGCTCAATGCGGGCCTGCACCTCCCTCACCGTCAGCTTGGCGGCGTACAGCGCCTCCCCCGGGCGGCTGACGGTGCGTATCAGACCCATGCCGTGGCGGCTTTTCTCCGATGGGTTCAGCGGGCCCGGCCAGGAGTCCGCCAGGCAGGCCGGGTCGATGTCGTCCTCCGCCCGATTGACGTCGATGTAGCTGCGCGGGAACAGGGCCTGCAGCAACGTTGCGCCCAGGACCGGGGCACGGGCGAACAGCTCGTCCACATGCGCGTCTTCCGACTGGCGCAACAGCATGAGCGGGCAGCGGGGGCTGAAGCCCAGGGGATAGGCGGACCCGCTGTGGGGCGAGTCATAGACGACGGGAACGGGCGTGCCTTCCGGGTCATGGCGCACCAGCACATCATCTATGATGAATTTCATGCCAACCTCACAACCGCCGATGACGGCGGCAACAAAGCCAGCCGTCATAAGCTTTTACCATAGCGCAGGCTGGGGCATCCCGTCCCTTTCCTTGACGCGTCGGACCCGTCACTATTGCTCAACCAGCCCAATACGGAAAAGGCGGCCATGGTTCCAAGGGGTTCGGACCCGACAGTCAGGGATGGATGCTCGTGATGTGGGACCGGTTCAGCCAGCCCCCCGGCCCCGCCGCGCCCGAGCCGCCGCTGGCCATGCCGGACCTGCGCGCCCACCGTACGGGCAACACCGGCGTTCCCTATGTCTGGCGGTTCGAAGCCAAGGGCGAGGGCCCCCACGTCGCCGTCGTCGCCCTGATGCATGGCAACGAGCCTTGCGGCGCCGTGGCCCTGGATCGGCTGTTGCGCCGGGGGTTGCGGCCGGCGCGCGG
This sequence comes from Nitrospirillum amazonense, assembly GCF_029594735.1. NCBI lineage: Bacteria > Pseudomonadati > Pseudomonadota > Alphaproteobacteria > Rhodospirillales > Azospirillaceae > Nitrospirillum > Nitrospirillum amazonense. The sequence goes on along the minus strand of NZ_JARPAF010000002.1, from coordinate 1,182,611 downwards.
CACCTGGACCCTGGCCTTCGCCAACACGGATGCCGCAGCGGGCGGCCGCCTGTTCGGGCCGGCGGGGACGCCGGCGCGCTATCTGGACCGCGACATGAACCGCCTGTGGGCCGGCGTCAGGGCGGAGGTGCCCGCCCGGGGCCCGCCGCCGGTCTACCCACAGGGCCGGGAACAGGCGCGGGTGGCGGCCATCGCCCCTTGGATCCTAACGGCGGACCTATTGCTGGACCTGCATTCCATGCAGGTGCCGTCGCCCGCGCTGACCCTATGCGGCCGCTCCCCCCGCGCCCGCGCCCTGGCGGTGGCGCTGGCCGATCCCGGCTGGGTGGTGGCGGACGATGGGCATGCCGACGGCATGCGCCTGATCGACCATCCCCGCTTCTCCGCCCCGGGCAGCAGCGCCGCCGCCATCCTGATGGAATGCGGCCAGCACTCGGCCCCGGCCGCCGGCGTCCAGGCCTGGCGCGGCCTGATCCGCTTCCTGGCGCAGTCGGAAACCCTGGACGCCGCCACCGCCCGCACCCTGCTGGCGGAGGCGAACGCCCCCGCCACGCCCGCCAAGCCCACCGTGGTGGACGTGACCCACGTCATCCAGGCGGAAACCGATGAGTTCGCCTTCGTGAAGCAATTCCAGGGGCTGGAGCGCATCGCCGTTGGCGGCACCCTGCTGGCCCTGGACGGCAAGCGCGCCCTGCACACGCCCTACGACGACTGCGTCCTGGTCATGCCCACGCGCACCCCGCGCCGGGGACAAACCACGGTGCGGCTGGGGCGGATTGTGTGACGCGGTCGCAGATCACATGAACTGGGCACGGTTCAGCAGGTCGTAGAAATTGCGCAGCACGGCGGCCTTCTCGGCCTCGGTGGTTAGCCCTTCGACGAATTTTGTGTCGAAGTTGGGCTGGCGCAAATGGCTGATGATCTGGTCGCGCACGATGCGCCGCGCCTTCGGGCTGGCCAGCACCTCCGCCCCAGCGAACTGCACCAGGCGTGTGGCACGCACCCGCAGGCTGGCGGACGGGTCGTCCAACCGCTCGATCACCCGCCCGTCGACGATATAGGTTGCTACCAGGTCATCCAGGCGCGCGCCCAGCTTTTCGCCCATGTCGCCCGGCAGGGCGTCGCCCTCCGTCACCAGGCGATAGAGCGCGGCGCTGGCCTCCATCTTCGGCTTCAGCGGCAGGGTGCGATCCACCAGGTCGTTCAGTCCGCCCACGCGGTTGGCGATCTCCAGCGCCTGGGCGGCGATGGCGGCACCGTCCTTGGCGCCCACGTCCGACCGCGCCAGACAGGCCAGGTAGACCAGCCGCTCCGCCCCCGTGGGCAGCAGCTGCAGCACCGATTCCAGTGCCAGCCGGCGCCCCTCGGCCCCGCCTTGCTCGATGAAACGGTGATAGCCCATCAGCACCGCCTCGGCCATCGCCGGGCCGCCCAGCAGACCGTCGGGCCGCATCAGCCGGTTGACCAGGTTGCGATACTTGGCGATCTGGTGCAGCGGCTCGCCATGCGACAGGCGCTGGGTGCCCCGCACCTGGCGGCGCAGGAAATCCAGCAGTACCGCGCGGGTCTCGTTGCCATGGGGCCCCGCCGCCCAGCGGCTGATGGCCGCCGTGCAGGGCGGCGACATCTCGACCCCCTGGGGCTCGAACGTGCCGCCGATCAGGTCGATCATGCGGTTCAGGGCCGTCATCAGGTCCGGCTGGCGGCCCAGCATGTCGCGCACCATGTCGGGCGCGACCAGCACATCGGCCAGCAGCTGGTCCAGCAGGGCCGCGTCGTCGGCCGGCAGGCTGTCGTCCGACGCCAGGTCGATCAGCAGTTCTGCCTTGCCCAGCAGGCCGCGGATGTTCACCAGGTCGCGGCAGACGATGACCTTGCCGAGATAGGCAGCCTCTTCCGCCGCCGCGTCGGGGCTGGCGGCCGTGGCCGTGCCCAGGATCTCGTCCACCTGGCGCATGGTGGCGGCGAAGCCGATTTCCTTCGGGTAGGGCAAGGCGCGGTTGGCCACCGCCTTCTCCGCCCGCTGTCGCAATTCCTCCAGCACGCCCAGGATGACGTCGCGGCGGGCGCGGCTATCCTCTCCCGTCTCCTTGCTTTGCAGGGTGGCGATGCGGCTGACGGCGTTGGGGACCAACGCCTCGAAGTTCAGGACGCGCTTGGCCTCACCGGCGTTGTGCAACAACTCGGACGCGGTGACGCCTTTCTCATCCAGATACTGGCGCAGCACGCGGGAGATCAGCACCCGGCTGTCGAAGGCCAGGTACTCCTGCGGCATCTTGCAATAGTGCGCCTCCTCCACCGGGACCGGAGCAATGGGACGCTTGGGTTCCTGCCGGTATTCCGTATGGATGATGGTATCGACGGTCTCCCCGCCACGGCCGGGGCGCACGAATTCGCGGATGATGCGCACGCCGGTGCGGTTGGGTAGGATACGCGCGGCCAGTGCCCGCGCATCCTCCTCCTTGCGGCAGATCTGCTCGGTGATCCAATGGTCGTCCTTCAGGTATTGCACCTCGAAGGAAACGCCACGCGGCTCGCTCAACGGCGGCGGTCTGTCCGCCTTGTCCTGCAGCAATCCCAAGACCATCGCCCGCCCCGATCGGCAATAGCGCCCATGGGACGGGAAGCCCCTCCCCGTCCTCGCCAGGCCATCTTCCGGCCCATTGGCAGCCCCGCCCCTAAGCCGAACGCACCACCGATGTATGGATGCTGCCTAAAGGGTGACGCCGCCCAAGTGGGTAGTCAACCGAATGATGTATGCCGGCCGGGGGAGAGGTGCGCTTTTTTACCTCGATTGAACAGGGCGTTAACGCTCCGGCTTGCCCTTCGTCCAAGTGGGGTTGGCGTTGAACAGCGGCACCGTTGAAATGGCCATCTTGGCCGACGCGTCCTTCACCTGGCGGCTGTAGACGACGTAGATCAGGGTGTCGTTGGCCCGGTCATAGATTCGCCGGACGGCGATGGACTTGAAGATCAGGCTCTTGCGCTCGGAAAACACCTCCTCGCCATGCTTGGAGGTGTCGATCTTGCCGATGACGATGGGGCCCGTCTGGCGGCAGGAGATGGAGGTGTTGGACGGGTCTTCGAACCAGTTGCCCTTGCGCAGCCGGTCGATGACACTGCGCGAGAAGCTGACGATGTGGCAGGTCACGCCCTGAATGTCCGGGTCGGGCACCGCCTCCACCGTCAGTTCATTGCCCGTCCAGTCGTTGCTGAACGACCCCACCTCGTCGGCGCGGGAGGCACCCGCCGCCAAGCCGGCAAGCGTCAGGGCGGCGGCAAGCAGCAGGCGCCTCAATTGGTCAACTCTTCCATGGTCTGGCGGACGATCTGCACGATCTGACCGCCGCGGCCGGCCACGTCGAAACCCGCGGCGCTGCTGATGACCGACAACTCGATCTCCGTCGTAGGAGCATAACGGGCAATCTCCGCCACCACGACGTTGGACAGGACCTCTTCCTTGTCCACGCCCAGCGACTTGGCAACCTCGGTCCGCCAGCTGTTGATGGCAGAGATGATGGCCGATTCGATCTGGGCGGTTTCCTCCTTGCGGCGCAGGTCCCGGTACTGGACCAGCACGCGCCAAGCCCCATCGGCATAGGCGGTGTCGATGCGCGAAACCTCCACCGTACGCAGGAACGAGGCCAGGCGGGTCTCGTCCTCGTCATGCGCGGCGTCACGGATGGAGAAGGTGCGGATTTCCAAGGTCATGCGCTGTCCCGGTCAGAGGGCCCGGAGGGGGTCCGCCCGGCACCGGGCCGGCGGGCCACATCCATGGATATCCGGCAATATAACCGAGGCAGGGGCGCTTGACAGGGGGCTGAGGCATCGCCACGAAGGTTTTTCGGGGTGGGCTTGCGGATTTTCGCCTCGCGTGCGCCTGCGGATTTCACTATCACCAGCCCGATCGTTCGCCGGCCGACGGGTCCCACAGGCCCCGGCATCCCGGCGGATGGTCCTGTTCCGCCGCCGCAGCCCAAGGAAAACGACCCATGCCTACGATCCACGTTATCGATGCCGATGGCGCGGAGCACGTCATCGAGGGGGATATGAAGGCCTCCGTGATGGAAAACCTGTGCGATCACGACTTGCCGCTGGACGCCGACTGCGGCGGTTCCTGCGCCTGCGCCACCTGCCATGTCCTGGTGGACGCCGGCTGGACCGCCCGCCTGCCCCCACCCAGCCTGGATGAACAGGCCTTGCTGGAGGAGGAGCCGACCTACCAGCCCGGCCGCTCTCGCCTGTCCTGCCAGATCGACTTCAAGCCCGAACTGGACGGCTTGCGCCTGACATTGCTGCCGCGCCGCTGAGGTCGGTGACCCGTGTAAAGTCGGTGACCCGTGTAAAGACGAAGGGCGCCGGTGATCCCTCACCGGCGCCCTTCGCGTTCATGGGGTCTATCGACCTCAGGCCTTCTTGGCCAGTATCCGCTCGGACGCCAGTTCCGCCAGGATGCTCCAGCGGGACAGCGAGATGAAGTGGGAATAGACCAGGCCCAGGTAGCCGCGCTTGCGCCAGTCCAGGAACACATCGTCCGGCAGCTCGTTGAACTTCTTCTCATCGATGATGGTGAAGCCCGTGAGGGTCATGCGGCTGTTGTCGTGCGACAGCGTGAGATCCAGGCGCTGTTCCACCAGCAGGCCGCGGTCGTGCAGTTCCTTGCAGAACGCGCTGGTGGCGACGGCGGACTGGTTGAAGGTGGCGCAGAAGTTCAGGGCGTCGTTGCCCGCGGCGCCGGCCTTGTCACCTTCGAACAGGGGGACGTCACCGTCCGGACCCACCAGGTTGGCATCCTCTTCCAGGCACAGCACCAGGCGCTCCCGGTCCGGGGTCTCCATCATCAGGAAGGGGTAGCGGCGGACATAGGCCGGGATCGGCGTGTTCTTGCGCCAGTTGCCCTCACCGTCGACGAACAGGTTCTCGTCCGGGCGCACGCCGGTCAGAACCACCGCGGCCGGGTTGTTGCCCAGGGTGAAGACGATGGGGTAGTGGCCGTTGAGGGAGATGAACTCCTCGCCCACGATCGGAATGGCGTTGGCGTTGGCAGCGTAAGAGAACGTCCGCTGCTGCTTCAGCTTCCAGTCCCCGTGACGGCTGATGTCGACGGGAACGGGCTCCCGATAGAACGGAGGCATCTGGCCGGCTTCGGAATTGGCGGCGGCGGCGTCGGTCATGGCAAAAGGTCCTGGTTTACCGGTTAAATTCAAACTGACCGGGAATTGGACCCTGATGTGCGCGCCCTCTCCCCGACAGGATGGGCTCTGGAGTGCCGGAATTGTATGCGTGAGTCAACAGTCCCGCGACCCAGCCATGACTTGAACGCGTGACGAACTGTGACATGTCCGGCTTTGCGCCGCGCATGTCAGCGGTTGCGCAGCGTGGCCTTCTTCCGCTGCGCGCCCACCTCCTGCTCGCCCAGCCAGATGACCAGCGTGGCCGCGCCGGAGATGATCTGCAGCACCTTTTCAGCCTTGGCCGGCATGCGGATCTTGCGCGTCATGCAGTAGTTCACCAGCGCCGCGGCCACCTCCATCTCGGCGAAGGTCGCCTCATGCATCTTGCCGTAGTCGTCCTCGATGGGAAGCTGCACAGTGATGGGCGGCCCCTCGACGATGACGGGATCCTTCACCATGCCCACGGGCAGCTTGCGATTGAGGCGCCCGGTGAATTCCACGATCGCCGTCATCAGCTCCCGTTCGGTGAAGCTGATCGCGCGCAGTTCCTGCATGCCCCGTCCCCTCGAATACCCCTGCCCCTGATTGGGGCAGGCGGCATCATATAGGCGGCCCGACACCCAAGTCACCCCCGCCGTAAGGATCATAATCACCCTGATTCACAACGAAAAAGGCCGGCCGCCCACCGGGGCGCCGACCTCTTCCGTCATGGTCTTCAAGACCTCAGGCGACCTTGGCCATGCCCTGGGCGCGGCCGGCGGCCAGGCGTTCGCGCGCCATCTGGTCCGCCACCTCGTTGGTGGGGCGGTCGTCGGCGTCGGCGCGGCGGAAGATGTCCGCCAGCGTGCCGTGGATGGCCTCCACCTTCGCCAAGATGGCGTCCTTGCTGTAGGTGCCGCCGACCTCGCCCGCGACGTTGATGATGCCGCCGCCGTTGATGACGTAATCGGGGGCGTAGAGCACGCCCAGGGTCCGCAGCTGCCGGCCGATGGCGTCCACCGACAGCTGGTTGTTGGCGCCGCCGGCAACCACCTTGGCCTTCAGCTGCGGCAGCGACTGCTCGTTCAGCACACCGCCCAGGGCGCAAGGGGCGAAGACATCAACGTCCTGGGCATGGATGACGGAGGGGTCCACGGCCGTGGCGCCGTGGCGATCGACCACCCGCTTCACCTGGTCGGCGAAGATATCGCTGACCACCAGGACGGCGCCGTCATCGGCCAGGCGCTGGCACAGGTGGCTGCCCACATTGCCCAGGCCCTGCACGGCGACGCGCACACCCTTCAGGCTGTCGGTACCCAGGCGGTGCTTCACGGCAGCCTTGATGCCCAGATACACGCCATAGGCGGTGAAGGGCGACGGATCGCCGCTGGCGGCGGCGCCGTGGTTCAGGCCGGCCACATGCTTGGTCTCGCGGCCCATGAGCTGCACGTCGGCCACGGTGATGCCCACGTCCTCCGCCGCGATGTAGCGGCCGCCCAGGCTTTCCACCATACGGCCGAAGGCGCGGAACAGGGCGTCGGACTTGGCGGTCTTGGGGTCGCCGATCAGCACCGACTTGCCGCCGCCCAGGGGCAGACCCGCCATGACGTTCTTGTAGCTCATGCCGCGCGACAGGCGCAGGACGTCCTTCACGGCGTCGGCCTCGGTCGCGTAAGGCCACATGCGGCAGCCGCCGCAGGCGGGCCCCATGGTGGTGTCGTGGACGGCGATGATGGCCTTGAGGCCACTCTCCGGGTCACGGCCGAACAGGACCAGCTCGTGATTGTCGAAATCCGGAGCGTCGAACAGCATGGGGGCACTCTCCTGCCTGGGGCCCGGAACCATGGCGCCGGGCCGGTGATCCGGCCCATTCGCATGCGGCGGGGGCGGAACTGTCTGCAGGACGAAGCTTAGGGGCGGGACCTGGGCCGGTCGATTTCGTTGTTTTATTGCGCGGCGCAGCTTTGGCGAACACTCGGGCCTCTGCCGTGCAATGTCCTGTCGCGCCGCTGGTGCCGCGACTGAATTCCCCGGAATCGAGGCGCGGTGGGCTGGAATTTGCCGGCTCAGCGGCCGACGCGCAGGCCAGGCGGGCCGCTGGGGCGGGCCGGTGTCTCGCCCAGGCGGGGCATGACACGGCCATCGGGCAGGCGGGTATTCTCCCCACCCAGCGAGGGCTCACGCCGGACGTCGCCCGGCCGGCCGCGCTTGGGCGCCTTGCGGCTGGGGCGGCGGCCGCTCCACCACCAGATGCCGGCCATCAGGGCCAGCAGGGCACCGACGAAGCCCAGCAGGGCGTTGCGCGCCCAGTCCGGCGCGGTGATCTCGGTCGGCGCCTGCTCCGGCGTGTCGCCGGTGGACTGTGTCTCCACCGCGATGCGGCCGGCGCCGGTGGTGCTGGTGGCGTCCTGGCCCGGGGCCGGCTGGGCAGTCGACGTCCCGCCCGGGCGCTGGGTGACGGACGGCGGGGGTAGATTGGCCGGCATCCCCGATGATGCCGAAGGGCCCGGGTTGCGCGAAACGCTCAGCACCGTGCTTTCCTGGGCCTGGCCGCCTTTCTCCACCCCCACGGCGGAGCGGGCGGCCTTGGGCTGCACGTCCTCCTCCTTCAGGCGAGGCTGCGAGGCCTTGGCACGGCTGGTGGGATCGGCCAGATTGCCCACCGTCTTGTCCACCGGACGGCCTTCCATCATGCGGGCGATGGTGTCCTGGTCCAGCTTGCCGGTGACCTTCAGTCCCTCGGCCTTCTGATATTGCCGCAGCGCAGCGACGGTCGGCGGGTCCATGCGCGAGGAAGCGCGGCCCTCGTACAGCTCCTTCTCTTTCAGGATGTTCTGGGCCCATTGGATGGTGGCGCTATTGGGCTCGCCACTATTGGTGTCGCTGGGGGCGGCCAGCGCCAGGCCGGCACCCGCCGTGGTCAGCATCACTGCCGCGATGGCAGAGGCGAACAAGGGCCGGCGGGCATTGAACATCGTGAAACTATCCTCTTCCAGGTCACGTCGCGGGAGGGAAACCCGGGATCAGCGTGTTACAATTCACGCCACTTTGCCATGCGCATTTTAGCCGCCGGCCCCCCTAAATGCTGCATTGCGTCCAGACCAAGTGGGTATCTCTGACGGCGACATCGGGTCCGCGCGGGCGACAACCCCGTCAAAATCTCGCGTCATTGTGTGAAAATAATGGCGCCGGGTGTTGTAACGTTCCCCGGTGGAAGGCCAAACAAGACAACAAACCAAGACTGCAACGGAAAACGCCGATGACCGCGCACACTGAGGCCGAAAGCTGGCCACTTGAAGACACGCCCACCCTGGACCGTGGCGTGCTGACCGCCCACATCAACGACTTGGGGGCGGACCTGGTGCGCCAGATCGCGGAGAAATACCTGGACGACGCGCCGGCCAGCGTGGCGGCGGTGCGCGCGGCCCTGGAGGCGCAGGACCTGCCCCTGCTGCAGAAGCTGATCCACCGCCTGGGCGGCGGCGCGCAGACCGTGGGGCTGGCCGCCCTGTCGGCCCAGGCGCGCAAGGCGGAGCATGCGCTGCGCCAGGGCCACAACGACGAAGGCATCCGAGAGGCCACCCGCCTGCTGGCCCGGGTGGGCAGCGACCTGGCCGTGCTGGACGAATTTCGTGCCAACCTGAAGGACTGACGCCCATCCGGCTCAGACGAAACGGGCCCGATCCAGCCGGATCGGGCCCGCAGCGTTTCGGACGTTACCCCGGGATTACGCTGGGCCGGTCACGTCGGCGCCCAGGCGGTAGCCCAGGCCCTTTTCCGTCAGGATCAGGCGCGGCTGGACCCCGCCATCGTTCATCTTTCGGCGCAGGCGGCTGACCAGCACGTCGATGGTGCGGTCGCTGGGGTTGCGGTCGGTACCGCTGACGGCGTCGATCAGTTGGTCGCGCGTCACCACCCGGCCGCCGGACCGGACCAGCAGGGCCAGCAGCTCGAACTCGCCGCGCGTCACCCGCACCTCGACACCCTGGGTATCGATCAGGCGGCGACGGGCCAGGTCGATGGTCCAGCCGCCGAAGCGGCGCACGGTGCCCTCGGCCCGGCGCATCTTGCTGGGATGGGTCCGGCGCAGCAGGTTGCGCGCCCGGGCCAGCAGCTCACGCGGGTTGGGCGGCTTGGTCACATAGTCATCGCCACCGGTTTCCAAACCGAAGACACGGTCGTCCTCGTTGGCGCGCCGGGTGACGATGATGATGCCGACGTTGGAAATCTCGCGTATGTCGCGGGCGATGGAAAAACCATCCTCGTCCGGCAGCTCGATGTCCAGCAGCACCAGATCCGGGGGTTGCCGGATGATGGCCTCCCGCGTCTGCTTGCCGTTGGCCGCCTCGGCGATCATGAAACCGGCCTGATGAAAGTATCCCGCCAGCAAGGCCCTGGTCGCCGGCTCGTCCTCAACGATCAGGACCAGCGGCGCTTCCACACTCTCCGTCATGACTCTTCCAACCCCCCTGCCGGCCATTGCCCCAAATGCACCGCCGGACGTTGGCGACAGAATGTCCCTCGCGGGCCGTCAACGCAAGTCCCTGGCGAACCAAGGCTGTGCGGCGTTCCTATAGGGAAAAAGGCCAGGGCTGAACCGCGAAAAGCTCCCCCAAAAGGAAGAGGCGGGCACCCATGGCCAATCGCCACAAGTGCCCGCCCCCATCCGGACCCTACTGCCCAGGGTGTTCCAAGCCCGAGTCTTTGCCCGAGTCTTGGGGTACGATGCGCCGTTGCTGGTCAGCCGCCGAGGCCAAGCAGGTCGGCGTTGCCGCCAAAGGCGGTGATGTTCACGGTCAGCGTCTTCTCGGTGGCGAAGCGCAGCAGATAATGCGGACCGCCAGCCTTGGGACCCGTGCCCGACAGGCCGTGGCCGCCGAAGGGCTGAACGCCGACGACGGCCCCCACCATATTGCGGTTGATGTAGGTGTTGCCGCAGTTCAGGCGCCGGAAAATCTCCTGCGCCCGGCCTTCCAGGCGGCTGTGCACGCCCAGGGTCAGGCCGTAGCCGGTGGCATCGATGTCGGCCAGCACCTGGTCCAGGCTGTCGGCCTTCCACCGCACCAGGTGGAGGATGGGGCCGAACACTTCGCGCGGCAGCCGCTTCAGGCTGTCGATCTCATAAAGGCGCGGCCCGAAGAACGTGCCGTTGGCGAGATCCGCGCCCGGGTCGCACGCATGGATCAGCTTGGCCTCGCGGTCCATGCGCGCGGCATGGGCCACCAGGATCTGCCTCGCATCCTCATCGATGATGGGGCCGACGTCGGTGGCCAGGTCCATCGGGTCGCCCAGGGTGACCAACTGCATGGCGCCCTTCAGCAGGTGCGCCATCTGGTCGGCCACATCGTCCTGCACGAACAGGACGCGCATGGCGGAGCAGCGCTGGCCCGCCGACTGGAAGGCGGAGGTGATGCAGTCGTCCACCACCTGCTCCAGCAGGGCGGTGCTGTCGACGATCATGGCGTTCTGGCCGCCGGTCTCGGCAATCAGGGGAACGATGGCGCCGTCGCGGGCGGCCAGCGCCCGGTTGATCAGGCGCGCGGTTTCGGTGGAGCCGGTGAAGGCCACGCCGCCGATGCGGGCGTCGGCCACCAGGGCCGCGCCCACCGTCTCGCCATCGCCCGGCAGCAGGTGCAGGATATCACCCGGCACGCCGGCCTTGTGGAACAGGCGCACGGCGCGGGCGCCGACCAGGGTGGTCTGCTCCGCCGGCTTGGCCACCACGGCGTTGCCGGCGGCCAAGGCGGCCGCCACCTGGCCGGTGAAGATGGCCAGCGGGAAGTTCCACGGGCTGATGCAGACGAAGGTGCCGCGGCCGTGCAGCGACAGCTCGTTGCTTTCGCCCGTCGGGCCCGGCAGGCGGGTGGGCGCGCCGAACTGCTTGCGGGCGAGGTCGGCGTAATACCGGCAGAAGTCCACCGCCTCGCGCACCTCGGCGACGGCGTCGCCCCAGGTCTTGCCCGCCTCGCGGATCAGAATGCCCAGCAGGGCCGGGGCGTCGGCCTCCAGCGCGTCGCCCATGGCGTCCAGGATTCGGGCGCGCCCCTCGCCGCCCAGCGCGTCCCAGCCGGGCTGGGCCTGGGCGGACAGCGCCAGGGCGCGGTCGATATGCTCCGCCGTGGCGTCGGCGGTGGTGCCCACGGTGCGGGTGCGGTCGGACGGATCCAGCACCGGGCGGCCCTTCTGACCGGCCAGGTCCTGACCGCCGACGATGGGGCCGGCCGTCCAGGCCTGGGCCAGCGCGGCGTCGATTCCGGCGCGCAAGCTGCGCACCGTGGCCTCATCCGCCAGGTCGACACCGCGGGAGTTGGCGCGGTCGTCACCATAGAGCTTGTCGGGGGTCGGGATACCGGCATGGCGCAGCACGGGCAAAGCCTCCAAAAGGGCGATGGGGTCGGCAACCACCTGGCTCACCGGGATGGCCGGGTCCATGTAGGCGTTGACGAAGTTGCTGTTGGCGCCGTTCTCCAGGAGACGGCGAACGAGATAGGGCAGCAGGTCCTCATGCGTGCCGACAGGCGCGTAGATGCGCACGCGCGGCACGTTCTTCAGACGGTCGCGCGCGGCGGCGTACAGCAGGTCGCCCATGCCGTGCAGGCGCTGAAACTCCAGGTCGCGGTTGTCGCCCGCCAGGTGCAGGATGGCGGCGATGGTGTAGGCGTTGTGGGTGGCGAACTGCGGATAGATCGCGTCCTTGGCCGCCAGCATCCGCCGCGCGCACACCAGGTAGCTGAGGTCCGTCGCCGCCTTCTTGGTATAGACGGGATAGTCGGCGTGGCCCTGGGTCTGGGAGAACTTGATCTCCGTATCCCAATAGGCGCCCTTGACCAGGCGCACCATCAGCCGGCGCCCGGCGGAGCGGGCCAGCGCCGCCAGCCAGTCCACCAGATGGGCGGTGCGCTTCTGATAGGCTTGGATGGCCAGGCCCAGGCCGTTCCAGCCGGCGAGGTCGCCATCGCGCGCCAGGGACTCCAGCAGGTCCAGCGAGATGTCCAGGCGGTCCGCCTCTTCCGCGTCGATGGTCAGGTTGATGTCCCAGCGCTTGGCCGCCAGGCACAGATCCTTCACGCGCGGCAGCAGCTGGGCCATGACATCGGCGCGCTTGGCGAAGACATAGCGCGGGTGCAGGGCCGACAGCTTGATGGAGACGCCGGGGGCGGCGTAAGGGCCGCGGCCGGCCGCCGCCTTGCCCACCGTGTCGATGGCGTTGAGGTAGGACGCCTGGTAGCGGTCCGCCTGCTCCCAAGTGCGCGCGCCCTCGCCCAGCATGTCATAGGAATGGACGGTGCCTTCGGGCTTCGCCTTCTTCGCTTCCGCCACCGCCTCGGCGATAGTGCGGCCCATGACGAAGTGTTCGCCCATGACCCGCATGGCCTTCATCATGGCGGCGCGGATGACCGGCTCGCCCGAGCGCTGGACCAGGCGGCGCAGCAGGCCGGGGGCGTCGCCCTGCTTTTTGGTGTCGACCTCCACCACCCGGCCGGTCAGCATCAGGCCCCAGGCGGCGGCGTTGACGAAGGCGCTGTCCGACTGCCCAAGATGCTGGTCCCACTGCCCCTTCGTGATCTTCTCGGCGATCAGCCGATCGGCCGTGGCCGGATCGGCGATACGCAGCAAGCATTCGGCGATGCACATGAGGGCGATGCCCTCCTGATTGGACAGGCCGAACTCCTGCATGAAGGCATCCAGGGGACCCAGTTCCGACCGGCGGGCGCGGGCGGCGTTCACCACGTCCACCGCCTGGGCGTCGATGGCCCGGCGCTCTTCCGCCGTCAGGCCGTGCGCCGCCAGCAGGGCGCGCACCGCCGTCTCCTCATTCACATGCTTGGCCCGGCGCAGGGCGGCGCGGGGGCCGTCAAGGTCGGGCGTGGAGGGGGAGGGAGGGCTGGACGGGGCGGTCGCCTGGTACATGACACTGCCTGGGGCTTGGGTGGGGCGATAATGTCGCGGATTATGGCGAGATCACCGGCATATTTCCCGCCAATTTGCGCAATTTTTCAGTATATCCTCCGGCGAAGACGCCCTTCGGACGATGAAAATATGACCCGCCAAACCGCTGACCAGCTGGACCGCATCGACCTGAACATCCTGCGCATCCTGCAGGAGGATGGGCGCCTGTCGAACGTGGAGCTGTCGCGCCGCGTGAACCTGTCCCCCACCCCATGCCTGGAGCGGGTGCGGCGCCTGGAACGCGACGGCTATATCCAGGGCTACGCGGCGCGGCTGGACCCGGAACGGCTGGGCCGCAGCCTGATGGCCTTCATCGAGGTGCGGCTGGACCGTACCAGCCCCGACGTCTTCAAAATCTTCGCCGACGCCATCTCCCCCATGGACGAGATCCAGGAATGCCACATGGTGGCCGGCGGCTTCGACTACCTGATCAAGGTGCGGGTGGCCGACATGGCGGCGTACCGCGCCTTCCTGGGCGACAAGCTGTCCAGCATCCCGGGCGTGGCCCAGACCCACACCTATATGGTGATGGAGGAGGTGAAGTCGACGGCGGCCATTCCGGTGCCGGTGCGGTGAACCAGCGGCTGGGCTCTTATTCAAGCAGCGGCGCCACAATGGCAGCGCATTCCAAGACAAAATTGCCAAGGTCGCAATTATTTAATCAACTTTAAATAATATCTATCGCGAGGGCTGTTATCAGGTCGCCCGCATCGGCCCCTCCTCGCCATAGGATAGACCTACCATGTTCCGGAGCATGTTGCTGCGCCGCACCGCCGTGCCGCTGATCCTTTGCCTCGCCCCGCTTGCTGCCCACGCCGACGAAGCGCCGCCGGCGGATCAGATTCAGGAGGTGGTCGTCACCGGGTATGGCCACAGCCTGCAGACGGCCAGCGACGTGAAGCGGCAGGCGGACCAGGTGGTCGACTCCGTCTCGGCCGAGGACATCGGCAAGTTTCCGAACCAGAACGTGGCGGAAGCGCTGCAGCTGGTCACCGGCATCACCATGACCCGCAGCCGCAGCGAAGGCCTGGACATCGCCGTCCGGGGCTTCGCGTCCAACTTCCAGACCACGCAGCTGAACGGCCGCAGCATCGCGGTGAATGAAAACGTGGAAAACGGCGGCGTGAACGGCCGCCAGTTCCGCTACGACGTGCTGCCGTCCGAACTAGTATCGCGCATCGATGTCCAGAAGTCACCCACCGCCGACATGAACGAGGGCGCCATCGGCGGCAACATCAACATCCTGACCTTCCATCCCTTCGACCTGGGCACCACCGCCAGCGTCAACGCCCAGGGCAGCTATTCCGATCTACGCGACCGGGTGGACCCGTCCGTGTCCGGCATCGCGTCCTGGGTGAACGCCAACCGGGACCTGGGCGTGCTGATTGCCGCCTCCTACATGGAACGCTCGGTGCGGCAGGACCGCGAATACAGCACGGGCTGGCAGATCACCAAGGCCTGGGACCCGTACTTCGGTGGCGACACCTGGACCCCCACCCGCATCCGTCCGACCATCGAGCAGGAGGATCGCCGCCGTTACACGGTGGACGGCGCCCTGCAGTGGCAGCCCAATGAGCATTGGGAAACCAATGTCGACGTGCTGTTCTCCCGCCTGAAGGACAATTACGACGAATACGGCATCGACTTCTATCCGGGCGACAGCGCGGTGAAGCCGGCGGCGGGCACCTTCACCGTCACGGACGGCACCATGGTGCGCGGCACTTTCAACAACGTCTTCACCATGGCGTCCCGCGAAACCTCCGGCCAGCGCCACGACCTGTTCGTCGCCGGCCTGAACCAGAAATGGACCGACGGTCCCTGGACCGTGGACGGCGATTTCTCCTATTCCTCGGCGCACAGCGTCACCGATGACCCCATTCACCGCAGCCGGCTGCAGGTCTACCTGCCGCTGACCATGGATTTCACCCGGGGGTATGAGGCCGCCTATGACCTGATCACGCCGGTCAACCTCAACAGCCCCGGCAGCTACGTCGGCCGCCGCCTGGAATACCGCGATGAGGACAGCAAGGATTACGATTGGGGTGGCCGCCTGGACGTCACCCGCGACCTGAACGTCGGCCCCCTGTCCAGCCTGGTGCTGGGCGGCGAGTACCGGGAGCGGGAGCGCGACTATTTCCGCCGCGACCTGGTGAGCGAGGCGGGGGTCAAGGGTGTTCCCGGCGGGGCCTTCCCCTCCTCCCTGTTCGAAGCCTTCCCCTATTCCGACTTCATGAGCGGGTTCAGCGGCAACTTCCCGCGCACCTGGCTGGTACCCAACGGCCGCGCCTTCTTCGCCAACTACTTCGACAATTCGCTGCTGAACACGCCGCTGACAGCCGCCGACCTGGCCAACGGCTTCAAGGTGACGGAAGAGACCGCGGCCGGCTATGGCCGGCTGAACATGAAGACAGCCCTGGCGGGCATTCCGCTGACCGGCAACGCCGGCCTGCGCGTGGTGGACACCAGGCAGGTCTCCAGCGGCTACGCCACCAACGGCGTCACCGCCACGCCGGTGCGCTATGAAAAGAACTACACCGACCTGCTGCCCGGCCTGAACGTGAAGGCCGACCTGACCGACTACCTGGTCTCGCGCTTCAGCGTGGCCCGGGTGCTGACCCGGCCGAACCTGGGTGACATCGCGCCGCGTCTCAGCATTTCCAACGACGCGCCGACCGGCAGCGGGGGCAACCCCAACCTGTCCCCCTACATGGCGACCCAGTATGACGCCACGCTGGAATGGTATTTCCGCAAGGACGCGTCGCTGACCGGCGGTGTGTTCTACAAGCAGCTGGACAGCTACATCACCGCCAAGAACACAGAGATCAATATTCCCGGCCGCGGCGACATCCGCGTCACCACCCTGGCCAACGGCGGCAACGCCGAGGTCCGGGGGTTCGAGCTGGCCTATCAACAGGTCATGACCTTCCTGCCCGCCCCCTTCGACGGCCTGGGGCTGCAGGCGAACTTCACCCACGCCGATGTCACGACCCTGTTCGTCACCGGCACCCGTACCGTCCGGGACCAGCTGCCCGGCCTGTCCAACAACAGCTACAACCTGGTGGGTTTCTACGACTACGGTCCCTTCGGCGCCCGCCTCAGCTATTCCTGGCGCAGCGCGTACATGAGCGGGTTCGGCAACGAGGTCAGCTCGGATACCAATGTCGATGCCTACGGCACCCTGGACGCCAGCCTCAGCTACGCCGTCACGGACAACATCACGCTGACCCTGGAAGGAACCAACCTGACAGGCGCCGCCCTGTACAACTACGGCAACACCACCACCCAGGCGCGGGAAATCTACTACTACGGTCGCCGCTACACCGCCGGGGTGCGGGCGAAGTTCTAATCACTGGCATCGGGCCGGCCCACGTGCCGTGACCGGCCCGAGTCCCGCTCCAGAAACGCGGCGATACCCTCCGCCGCCTCCAGCGCCCCGCTGAAACAAGCCTGCAGCAGATAGCCACCGGTGGGCGCCTCCCAGTCCAGCATCTCGCCCACAGCGAAGACGCCCGGCAAGCGGCGCAGCATCAGGCGCTCGTCCAACTCAGCCAGCGTGATGCCACCGGCGGTGGAGATTGCGCGGTCCATGGGGCGGATAGCCACCACGGTGATGGGCAGGGCCTTGAGACGCCGGGCCAGCGCCGTGGGCGTGGCGAGATCGGCAGGCGTGGCGCCCTCACGCAGCAGGGCGGGGATGATGCCCTCCAGCCCCAGGGCCTTGCGCAGGCGGTTCTTCAGGCTTTCCGACGGCGGCGCCTTGGCCAGGCGGGTTGTGATGGCGGCCAGGTCCAGGTCGGGCTTGAGATCGATGTGCAGCACCGCCTGGCCGTCGCGGGCGATGGCCTCCCGCAGCGGCGCGCCCAGGGCGTAGAGGGCGCCGCCCTCCAGGCCCGTCCGGGTCACCACCGCCTCTCCCCGGCTGGTCTCGCCGGCGAAGGACAGCGAGATGCGCTTCAGGGGCTGGCCCTCCGCCCGCTCGACGAAGGCGGGGGACCAGGCGACGTCGAAGCCGGCGTTGGCGGCACGGAAGGGGACGAGGTCAACGCCCCTCGCCGCCAGCAGGGCCGCCCAGCCGCCATCGGAGCCCAGGCGCGGCCAGCTGGCGCCCCCCAGGGCCAGCAGGATGGCGTCTGCCGCCACCGCCAGCGGGCCTTCCGGCGTGTCGAAGGTCAGGGCGCCGTGGGCGTCCCAACCCGTCCAGCGGTGACGGGCCTTCAGCGTCACGCCCAGCCCGTCCAATCGGCGCAGCCAGGCGCGCAGCAGGGGAGAGGCCTTGAGACCCACGGGAAAGACGCGGCCGCTGCTGCCGACGAAAGTTTCGACACCCAGGCCGTGCACCCAGGCGCGCAGGTCGTCCGGCGTGAAGCGCCTGATCCACGGCGCCACCACCGGCGCCGCCGCGCCATAGCGGGTGAGGAAACGGTCCAGCGGTTCGGAATGGGTGATGTTCAGGCCACCGCGCCCGGCCATCAGGAACTTGCGCGCCGGCGAGGGCATGGCATCGAACACCGTGGCGGCGATGCCCTTCCCGGCCAGCGCCTCCGCCGCCATGAGGCCGGCAGGCCCCGCCCCGATGATGGCGACCGGTGGGCGTCCCCGTCCCGCTTTTTCCGCCGTTTGCGGCACCGCTCAACCCTTTCTCAACACTCTCGGCCGCTTCTAGGCATGGCGACCCGTCGCCGTCAATGCGCGCCGGGGCGGCGTCCGCGCAAAAGCGCGGGGCGCCTGCGCCCGACGCATCACATAAAGACATCTTTATGTTTGCATCTGTATCCCCACATCACTAGGGTGACGAACATTGTTACCTGAGAACCGGCTGCTTCGATGCCCGAAGGTCCGCCGGCGGAGTACGCGATCATGGCCCTGACCCGTTCCGAACGCCTGGCCCGCCTGCCGGACCTGCTGAAGCAACGCATCCTGGTGCTGGACGGCGCCATGGGCACCATGATCCAGGGCTATAAGCTGGATGAGGCCGGCTATCGCGGGGAGCGGTTCAAGGACTGGCACCGCGACGTGCGCGGCAACAACGACCTGCTGAACCTGACGCAGCCGCAGATCGTGCGCGAAATCCACCAGCAGTATTTCGACGCCGGCGCCGACATCGTCGAGACCAACACCTTCAACTCCACCAGCATCAGCCTGGCCGACTACGGCATGGAGGATCTGGCGTACGAGTTCAACAGGGCCGGCGCTGCCCTGGCCCGCGCCGCCGGCGACGCGCTGGAGGATGCGGACACCCATGACGGTGTGGTGGACCGCCCGCGCTACGTCGCCGGTGCCATCGGCCCCACCAACCGCACCGCCTCCATCAGCCCGGTGGTGACCGACCCCGGCTTCCGCAACGTGGATTTCGACGAGCTACGCGCCGCCTACCGCACCCAGGTGGAGGGCCTGATCGACGGCGGCGTCGACATGCTGCTGGTCGAGACCATCTTCGACACCCTCAACGCCAAGGCCGCCCTGTTCGCGGTGGACGAGGTGCTGGAGGAAAAGGGCCTGGAACTGCCGGTCATGATCTCTGGCACCATCACCGACCGCTCCGGCCGCACCCTGTCCGGCCAGACGACGGAGGCCTTCTGGAACAGCCTGCGCCACGTGAAGCCGCTGAGCATCGGCCTGAACTGTGCCCTGGGCGCCGACCTGATGCGCCCCTACGTCCAGGAACTGAGCCGCGTCGCGGACACCTATGTCAGCGCCCATCCCAACGCCGGCCTGCCCAACGAGTTCGGCGGCTATGACGAGACGCCGGAACAGATGGCCGACGCCCTGCGCCACTGGGCCGGCGACGGGCTGGTGAACATCGTCGGCGGCTGCTGCGGCACCTCCCCCGTCCATATCCGCGCCATCGCCGAGGCCGTGAAGGGCATCATCCCGCGCCCGCCCGCCGACCGCCCGGCGCGCATGCGCCTGGCCGGGCTGGAGCCGTTCGAGATGCCGGCCTTCTAATCCACCCCGTCCAGACCCAGGCGCCCCGCCCCTCGTTTCGCTTCCGGAATCAGCCGCCATGACCCAGCCCCGCACCGCCATCTTCATCAATGTGGGTGAGCGCACCAACGTCACCGGATCGGCCAGGTTCAAGAAGCTGATCCTGAACGGCGACTATGAGGCGGCGCTCGCCGTCGCCCGCCAGCAGGTGGAGGGCGGCGCCCAGATCATCGACGTCAACATGGACGAGGCCATGCTGGACAGCGAGGCCGCCATGGTCCGCTTCCTGCGCCTGATCGCCTCGGAACCGGATATCGCCCGCGTGCCGGTCATGATCGACAGTTCCAAGTGGAGCGTGATCGAGGCGGGGCTGAAGAACGTCCAGGGCAAGGCCATCGTCAATTCCATCAGCCTGAAGGAGGGCGAGGACGCCTTCATCGCCCAGGCCAAGAAGGTGCGCCGCTATGGCGCCGCCGTGGTGGTCATGGCCTTCGACGAGAAGGGCCAGGCCGACACGGAAACGCGCAAGGTGGAGATCTGCCGCCGCAGCTATGACGTGCTGGTCAACAAGGTGGGCTTCCCGCCGGAAGACATCATCTTCGACCCCAACATCTTCGCGGTCGCCACGGGTATCGAGGAACACAACAACTACGCCGTCGACTTCATCAACGCCACGCGCCGCATCCGTAGCGAGCTGCCGGGGGCCCACGTCTCCGGCGGCCTGTCCAACGTCTCGTTCAGCTTCCGCGGCAACGAGACGGTGCGCCAGGCGATGCATGCCGTGTTCCTGTACCACGCCATCGCCGCCGGCATGGATATGGGCATCGTCAACGCCGGCGAGCTGCCGGTGTACGAGGACATCCCGGCCGAGCTGCGCGAGCGGGTGGAGGATGTGATCCTCAACCGCCGCGAGGACGCCACCGACCGCCTGCTGGAAGTGGCGGAGAAGTACAAGGGCGGCGGCGCCAAGAAGGAGGCGGACCTCAGCTGGCGCCAGGCGCCGGTGAATCAGCGCCTGACCCACGCCCTGGTCCACGGCCTGACCGACTGGATCGACGAGGATGTGGAGGAGGCGCGCCAGGCCGCCGATCGCCCGCTGTCGGTCATCGAGGGCCCGCTGATGGACGGCATGAACGTGGTGGGCGACCTGTTCGGCGCCGGCAAGATGTTCCTGCCCCAGGTGGTGAAGTCGGCCCGCGTCATGAAGAAGGCCGTGGCCTACCTGCTGCCCTTCATCGAGGCGGAGAAGGACGGGGCCGCCAGCCGCAGCAACGGCAAGGTGCTGCTGGCCACGGTCAAGGGCGACGTGCACGACATCGGCAAGAACATCGTCGGCGTCGTCCTGCAATGTAACAACTACGAGGTCGTGGACCTGGGCGTCATGGTGCCCTGCGCCCAGATCCTGGAGACGGCGCGCAAGGAAAAGGCCGACATCATCGGCCTGTCCGGCCTGATCACCCCGTCCTTGGACGAGATGGTGTTCGTGGCCAAGGAGATGCAGCGCGAGGGCTTCGACCTGCCGCTGCTGATCGGTGGCGCCACCACCAGCAAGGTGCACACGGCGGTGAAGATCGACCCGGCCTACCAGGGCCCCGTCGTCCATGTCATCGATGCCAGCCGCGCGGTGGGCGTGGCCGGCAACCTGATCAGCCTGGCGGCCAGGGGCGACTACACCCAGGGTGTGAAGGGCGACTACGCCCGCATGCGCGAGGCCCACGCCCGCGCTCAGGCCGGCCGCGCCCGGTTGCCCATCGCCGACGCCCGCGCCAACCGCGCCAAGCTGGACTGGGCCGCGTACGAGGCGCCGCAGCCACTGAAGCCCGGCCTGACGGTGTTCGAGGATTATGACTTGGCGGAACTGGTGTCGCGCATCGACTGGCGCCCCTTCTTCCAGGCCTGGGAACTGGCCGGCACCTTCCCCGCCATCCTGGAGGACGCCGTGGTGGGCGAGGCGGCGCGCAACCTCTACGCCGACGCCCAGGCCATGCTGCAGCGGATCGTCGGCGAGAAGTGGCTGACGGCCCGCGCCGTGGTCGGCCTGTGGCCCGCCAACACCGTGGGCGACGACATCGAGGTCTATGCCGACGCCAGCCGCACCACGGTGACGGCCACGCTGCACACCTTGCGCCAGCAGATGGCGCGCGAGCCCGGCCGCGACCGCCCGCACCTGGCCCTGGCCGACTTCGTGGCGCCCAAGGAGACGGGTGTGCCCGACTGGGTGGGCGGCTTCGCCGTCACCGCCGGCATCGGGCTGGAGGAGCGCGCCAAGGCCTTCGAGGCGGCGCACGACGACTACAGTGCCATCCTGCTGAAGGCCTTGGGCGACCGCCTGGCCGAAGCCCTGTCGGAACGCATGCATGAGCGCGTGCGCACCGAGCTGTGGGGCTACGCCGCCGGCGAAGCATTGAGCAATGAGGACCTGATCGCGGAGAAGTACCGCGGCATCCGCCCGGCCCCAGGCTACCCCGCCTGCCCCGACCATACGGAGAAGGGCATCCTATGGCAGCTGCTGGACGCGGAGAAGAACGCTGGCGTCACGCTGACCGAAAGCTACGCCATGACCCCCACCGCCGCCGTCAGCGGCCTGTACTTCGCCCACCCCGACGCCAAGTACTTCGGCCTGGGCAAGGTGGAGCGTGACCAAGTGGCGGACTATGCCGCGCGCAAGGGCATGGACATAGCCACCATGGAACGCTGGCTGGCCCCCAACCTGAACTATGAGCCCACCGCCGCCGGGGACGCGGCGGCGGCGTGAGGCTGCGGCGGGCGGTCGCAGTCACGTCGCGTTCATCATCCTGTGGCCTGGTGGCGCTATGGTTTCCTCTTGGTTGAGAAACCCGCCACAGGCCACCCATGCCGCTTCATCGCCTTGTCCTTTTCTTCTTGATGGTTGTGATCTGCCTGCCCGCAATCGCGGGGGTGCGCAGCGACTATCCCCCCAAACCCACCACCGTGCAGGGCTGGCGCAAGGCAGCGGCGGAAGATTTGGCCGCCATCCACACCCTGCTGAAAGAAAACCATCCCGCCATGGTTGTCGATAAGGGGGGCGAAAGCTTCAAGGCCTGGATCGACAAAGGCTATGAGCAAGCCAAGCGCCAAATCCCCGACATCCGGGGGGAGTGGGACTATTATTTCCTGATCACCCATTATGTCGGCGGGTTCCGCGACGCCCACATCGGCATCAACCGCCATAGTGACCTCCCGGAGCCTGAGATCCAGCGCTGGCCCGGCATCGTCCTCGCCTACGCCAACGGACGATATGTCGTGCACAGCACCGCCCCCTGGCTCGCTGACCGGGCTCCGCCTTTAGGGGCAGAGTTGGTCACCTGCGACGGGCATTCCGTGGATGCGTTGGCCCGGGCGCGGCTGGATCTTTATTGGGAGAACATGGATCTGGAACGGGGCGCCTATCAGGGCGCGTGGCAGCTTCTCATGGATGTCGGCAACGGCTTCGCGCCCCAACCACGGACCTGCCTGTTCCGGACGCCCGCTGGCATCAGGTCATATCCGTTGGAGTATCGCAAACCGGTGACCGAAGATGACTTGTCAAACCGCGTGAGCGCGACGGCACCGGCAACATCGTCCCCCCTGGGGGTGACCAACCCGCTACCAGGCGTTTGGTGGATCGCCCTGCCTTCCATGCGACCGGCCAAAGCGGACTGGGATGCATTGATCACGGATGTGGAAAGCCACTTAGCCGATATCCGCGCTGCCCATCAGGTGGTGATTGATCTGCGAGGGAATTTGGGTGGCAACGATATGATCCCGTTCCACTTGGCCTCCCTGCTGTGGGGAAGGGATTTCCTCCTCAGCCACGAACACAAAACCCCACGTGTAATCTATCGAGCCACGCCTTTAATCATTAGAAAATATAAAAAACTGGAAGAAAAAAGCTTGCTCCTTGATTCCACTATAGCACGCATCACGCCACCGCTTCAGCGGGCTCTGAATGAGGGAAAATCCAAACTTATTTTCAACTCATCGCAGAGTAACCTGGACGATGCGCGCCCGGACAACCGCATGAACGGTCAGGTCGTTCTGTTAACCGACCACAATTGCGTCTCTGCTTGCCTGGACGGCATGGACATGATGCTTCCGCTGCCCAATACTGTACAGGCCGGCTGGGAAACATGGGCTGACACCATATTCGGCGCGGTCATACACAAATCTTTGCCCTCACGACGATGGTCGCTCTATTTCTCCGTCAACGCCGCAGTCGACCGCTGCCGGGGAAACAACATCCCGTACCGGCCATTGCCAGGCTTCCGCTTTTCCGGGGACATCATGGATACCGCCGCCATCCAGGCGTGGGTCCAGCATCTGCCGGCGACACCGGCGGACTGGGGGGCGACCGGTCCTGGCTGCCCCCGCTCCCAACCACAGCCGGTCCATCCGCCGCCCATGGCCATCATGGATTGAGGACCATGGATTGAAGGACAATGTGGCCAAGCGACACGCCGAAATTACCCCCGCCTAATCCTCCGGCCAAATGTCGGTTTGGCGGTAGGCGCAGTTATAGCCCCACACCTTGCCGTCCCAGGTCAGTCGCCCCTCGCTTGGGCCACCGTCGAAATCGCCCTCACCCGAGGAGCCGAAGCGTTGGGCGAAGGCCGCCCGGATATCGGGTCGGCAGTCGCCCGCGCTGGTGAGGGACCATAGGGTCGCCGGCCTCCGGGTGTTCCACACGATGGGGGAACCGGTACCGGTGGTCGCCGCCGGTGCCGGCGCCGGCCGGTCGACCCGGCGTACGGACGAAATGGCCTGGTCCAGGCCGATGCGGGACAGGTCATTGATGACATCCCAGGCCCTGACCGTCTCGCAGTCACGATAGCCCGCATGGCGGCACACCTCCCACGTTCCCCCTGTGACCGTCAGGGATCGCGCCCGGTCGTTCCAACCGCTGTCGGCCAGGTTCTCGACATCATCCTCAACATCGAGGGTGCTTCCGCCCCGGTCCTGTCCCGAATACAGGGTGACCATGGCGTCGTACGCCCATGCGGTCCCGGGCAGGGCGGCAGCCAACATCAGGCCCGTGGACATCAGCAGCCGCGCGGTGACACCTGCCATTCCCATCCCCCATCACTGCCAGATGTTGATCTGCTCCGGCGTGCAGCGGTAGTGCCAGCGCTCACCGTTCCAATGGATGCGGCCTTCCCATTCCTCGCCCCGGAAATCGAAGTCGTGCGGCCGGCCGAAGCGCTGGACGAAGGCGTCGAAGATCCGGTGGCGGCAGTCGCCCATAGGCGGCGGGCCGTCGCGGCGATCGTCGTCCCAGGTGATGCCGCCCTGCGGCGGCGGCGGCGGCGGCTGGTCATAGGCGCCGGGCGCGTTGTTCCAGGTGATGCCCCCGCCATAGCTGGGCGGCGGGCCATAGACCGGCGGTGGCGGGGGCGGCGGTTCCGGCTGGTAGTAGCGGCCGTCGATCTGGCGGGCGGACGAGATGCTGGCGAACAGGCCGATCTCGCCCAAGTCGCCGATGCGGGTGCCACGACCCACGCGTTTGCAGTCGCGGAAGCCCGCGTTCTTGCACACCTCCCACTCGCCCGAGCGCACGATCATGGACTTGGCGCGGTCGTTCCAGCGGCCCATGTCGGCCAAATTCTCCACACCGTCGCGAACGGTCAGCGCGTCACCCCGGAAAAAGGGTTCGGAGAAAAGGGTGATTTCACCCGCCAGCGCGCCGCCAGCGGTCATCAGGGTGCCGGCCAGGACGGCCGCGCCCATCAATCGGTGCATCAATCGTGTCATGACGGTCCACCCTGTCATCGGCCGGCGCTGGGCTTTCCCCGCACCGGCCATTCCATTGGGGGCATTGCTTGCAAGAATGCCTTCCCGGCGGATGTAACCTAAACCGCCGAGAATGGCGAGCCCATGGCAGGGCGATGGCATCATTCGGATTTCGCGGCCGGCATGCCCTCAGCTTCCGGTCCGCATACGCTCCCCGAAAGCCTCCGGTGCCCGCCGTTGCCTATCAGGCGGCCTTGGGCGCCCGTACGCCCAGCATATGACAGATGGCGACCGTCAGGTCGGCGCGGTTGAGGGTATAGAAATGGAAATCCCGCACCCCTTCCCGCTCCAGCCGCAGGCATTGCTGCACGGCCACGGTGGCGGCCACCAGCTGCCGGGTCTCCGGTTCCGCGTCCAGGCCGCCGAACAGCTCATCCATCCAGGCGGGCACGGCGCAATTGCATTTGGCGCCCAGTTCCACCGCGCGGGCAAAGTTGGTGATGGGCAGGATGCCGGGCACGATGGGGATGGCGATGCCGGCGGCCGCGACCGTGTCGCGGAAGCGCAAGAACCGGTCGGTATCGAAAAAGAACTGGCTGATGGCGCGGGTGGCGCCGGCGTCCACCTTGCGCCGCAGATTGTCGATGTCGGCGGCGGCGCTGGCGGCCTCCGGATGGGTTTCCGGAAAGCAGGCCACGGAGATTTCGAAGTCCGCCACGCGCTTCAGCCCGGCCACCAGGTCGGTGGCGTAGGCATAGCCGCCGGGATGGGGCTGGTACCCGCTGCCGCCCAGGCCGCCGCTGCCATCCGCCGCCTGGGGCGGGTCACCACGCAGCGCCACGATGTGGCGGATGCCGGCGTCCCAATAGGCGCGTGCGATGGTGTCGATCTCTTCCTTGGTGGCCGCGACGCAGGTCAAATGGGCAGCGGCCGGAATGCCCGTCTGCTGCTGGATGGCGGTGACGGTGGCGTGCGTGCGTTCACGCGTGGAGCCGCCGGCACCGTAGGTGACCGAGACGAAGGCCGGCGACAGCGGTGCCAGGCGACGGATGGCCTGCCACAGCGTCTGTTCCATCTTTTCCGTCTTGGGCGGGAAGAATTCGAAGCTGACGCGCAGGTCGCGCGGCACGGTCACCAGCGGCTCCCCCCCACCCAGGGCACGGTCGGTGGCGGCGGTCTCGTTCACGGCGATCTCGTTCACGGCGGTTTCATTCGCGGTGGTCATGGCTTTTCTCAGCGTCTTCGGGACAATCAGGCGGGCCGCTGGCCGGACCACAGGGTCACGGTCAAGGGAGTGCCGGGCAGGTGCACGGGTTGGGCCGGCGTCAGGCCGGCATGGCCGAACCACTGCGCCATTTCGGCATCCGTGAAGCCCAGACGGCGGTGGGCATGGTCTGTCCGCAGGTTTTCCAGGTCATGGCTGGCGAAGTCGACCACCACCACACGGCCGCCGGCGCGCAGCACGCGCGCGGCCTCCACCAGCACCTCCTGCGGGTCCTCGGCATAGTGCAGCACCTGGTGGATGATCACCATGTCTTGGCTGCCGCTGGGGACAGGCACCTGGTACATGTCGGCCAAGCGCACCTGCACGTGGCGCAGGCCCGCCTTTTCCAGGTTGGCCCGCGCCACCGCCAGCATCTCGCGCGAGGCGTCGATGCCCAGGGCACGGGTGACGTGGGGGGCGAACAGCTCCAGCATGCGGCCGGTGCCGGTGCCGATGTCCAGCAGATCGCCGATGCCACCGCCCGGCACGAGGGCCAGCAGCGCCTGTTCCACCTCGCGCTCGGGCACGTGCAGGCTGCGCACCTCATGCCAGCGGGCGGCGTTGTCGCGGAAATACTGGGCCGCCGTCTCCTGCCGCGCGCGCTTGATCTGATCCAGCCGCTCCAGGTCCAGCGCCAGGCCGGGGTCGTCCGCCGGGATGGCATCCACCAGGGTCCGCGCCAATTCCGCCACCGCCCCCCGCTCCGCCAGGCGATAGTAGGCCCAGATACCTTCGCGGAAACGGTCCAGCAGCCCCGCGTCGCACAGCAGCTTCAGGTGCCGCGACACGCGCGGCTGGCTCTGCCCCAGGATCTGCGTCAGCTCGCTGACCGTCAGTTCGCCATGGGCGCACAGGGCCAGCAGGCGCAGGCGCGTCGGCTCAGCCGCCGCCTTCAGGGCCCCCAGCAGAAAATCCATGGTCCAACGATCCCCATGCCACCGCAGTCTATGGGATCATTTGTACATATAAAGATGTCTTTATGCGAGAGAATAATGACAACAATACGAGACGACAAAGGCGCCATACGGACGATGGGCAAGGCGATATAATGGCCTAGGTCCCGGCGCCGGCCCGGAAGCGCGGTTGCACCCGCCCCACTCGTTCGATGGCCGACCCCTATATCGAAGGTCAGATAGAAAATGGCCCCACCTTGGCCCACCTCTTAGTGGTGCCTGGATTTGGCCACAAAGTATGCCAATCATTCACTAATAACCAATTTAACCGTGGGTTGACGCATGCGCCTGATGTCGCCGATCCCGCAGGGCGGGCCCTTGGTTCCTTTGAAGCCGGCATGGCTCCTGGCGCACCGGCGCCGGCGACTGGCCCCGGCTTTACTTGCGGTGGGGATGCTGCTGGGCGTCTCGGCCTGTGCCCACAATCCGGATGGCACGCCCCAGCACCCGGCCCTCGCGGGCCCCGAGGCCAACGACCCGCTGGAAGGCATGAACCGGGGCATCTTCTGGTTCAACGACCAAGTGGACCAGGCCGTGCTGCGTCCGGTGGCCCAGGCTTACCGCTGGGCCATCCCAGCGGCGCTGCGCGACGCCGTGTCCAACGTGCTGAACAACGTGCGCTCCCCCCTCACCCTGGCCAACAACATTCTGCAAGGCGACTGGGATGGCGCCGGCGTAACCGTGGAACGCTTCGTCATCAACTCCACGGTGGGCATCGGGGGTCTGGTGGACGTGGCCGCGGCCAACGGCATCCCCTACCATTACGAGAGCTTGAGCCAGACCTTCGCCGTCTGGGGCATAGACGAAGGGCCCTATCTGGTGTTGCCCTTCCTGGGCGCCTCATCCGTGCGCGACGCCGTGGGCTTCGGCCTTGAAGCATGGGGTGACCCGGTCACTCGCGTATCCAGCAACACCGACAATGACTGGGCCAACTATACCCGCGTGGGCCTGACGGTGCTGGATGCTCGCTCAACCTATTTCGAAGCGCTGGACGATTTGCGCAAGAACAGCGTCGACTACTACGCCGCCATGCGTGCCGCCTACCGGCAGCAGCGTGATGGCTATGTCTTGAACGGCAAGGCAGATCCGCGCCAATACCCCAGCATTCCAGACTACTCCCAGAACCCTGACCCGTAATAGAAAGGCGCCGGGCCCCGGGGATCACCGGTACCGGTCGGGTGTTGAAACTGTACTGCCCCGCCGTGACACCCATCACTGCATCCACCCCCATCCCCGACAGACTGTCCTGACACACGAAGAGATCAACAAGGCCATGACCAACATGCTGACGCGCCGCACCCTTTTGCTCGGCACCGCCACGATGGGCCTTGCCCTGTCCCTGGGCTTGCCGTTCGCCACCCCCGCCCAGGCCGCCGCGGATGCCGGTGCCGCCGTGAAGTTCGTCCAAGGCCTGGGCGACAAGGCCATCGGCGTCCTGTCCAAGCCTGGCGCCTCGAAGGCGGAGATCCAGTCCACCTTCAACCAGCTGCTGCAGCAGAACTTCGACCTGCAGACCATCGGCCGCTTCGTCCTGGGCCGCTACTGGAACGTCGCCAACGACGCCCAGCGCCAGGAATACATGAAGCTGTTCCAGACCATGATCGTCTCGGTCTATTCCGAGCGCTTCAGCCAGTACGCGGGCGAGACCTTCAAGGTCGGCGCCGCGCAACCGGATGGCGAGAAGGATGCCATCGTCAATAGCCAGGTGGTCCGTTCCAACGGACCGGCGGTGAACGTCGACTGGCGCCTGCGGTCCAAGGACGGCAGCTTCCGCATCATCGACGTGGTGGTGGAAAACGTCAGCATGAGCCTGACCCAGCGGTCGGAGTTCGCGTCGGTGATCGAAAGCCATGGCGGCGACTTCAACGCCCTGCTGGAAGCCCTGCGCGACCGGATTCAGAAGGCCAACGCCGGCGTGGCCCAGTAAAGGCCGGCACCCGAGAGAATTGGCAGTTGGAATGGCGTCCCGGGGGAACGACCCCGGGACGCCATTTTCTTTTGACGCCGGGCGCCGTAGCCTCCCGTCATGCTGAGGGAATGGATCGCCAGCCGGCTGACGCTCTGCCCGCCCGCCGCCCGGCGGCTGGGCTACCATCACGAGTCCGCCGCCATCACGGCGCGGGCCCGGCGCCAGCGCGCCGCGTGGGCATTCCATCTGGCCAACAGCCACCGCACGGTGGCGCAGGCGGCACAGCGCTTCGGCCGGGGCGGCACCCTGCTGGTGCTGGGGTCCGGGCCCTTGCTGGACCTGCCGCTGGACATCCTGACGCCCCGCTTCGGCCACATCGTCCTGGCCGACATCGCCCACGGGCCGGAAGCCCGCTGGCGTGCCTGGCGCGACACCAAAATCACGCTGGACCTGGTGGACCTGACGGGGACGGCGGCCGACATCGTCGCCGGCCGGCCGCTGAAGCCCCATTGCGACGCGTACGTCGATACCGCGCCGGACCTGGTTCTTTCCCTGAACTTGGCCTCGCAGCTGCCGCTGGCGGCGCGCGGCCTGGTGGCGGCGCAGGAAGGGGAAACGGCGGCCGATGCCCTGGCGGCGGACATCGTGCGGGCACACCTGGACCATGTCGCGCGCCTGGCCGCGCCCTGCCTGATCCTGGCGGATATCGAGCGGCGTTGGCTGAACGGCCAAGGCCGCATCCAAAGGGTCGAGGACCCCTTGTTCGGCCTGACACTGCCGGGGGAGCCCCTGGCCACTTGGCCATGGACCGTGGCACCCGCCGGTGAAATCACCCGCGACAAAGGCTTCGAGACCACCGTGGCGGCCCACCTGCTGCCGGCCCCCCCTCCGCCTTAAGGCCGGGTCATGAGAATGTCACGCGCCGGAGGTCGCAAATGGTGGCGGTTGGTGATAGAGGCCGCGCCATCGAGGGCCAAAGGCGCACGCCATGACCGAGGATTCGCTTCCAGAACGCACCAGCCTTTACCGGTTCATCATGCGCCGCGTGGGTGATCCCTGGGTCAGCGAAGACCTGGTGCAGGAAACCTTCATCCGCCTGTTCACCTACCGGCTGAAAAGCACGGTGGGCGACAGCGCCGCCCTATGCTTCCGCATCGCCCAGAATCTGGTGCGCGATCATTTCCGCGCCAGCCGCCGGGCCTCCACCGAGGAGTTGGGCGACGACCTGGCCTGCGACGCGCCCCGGGCGGAAGAGGTGATCATGCATCGTCAGCGCGTCGCCGCCTTTCAACGGGCGCTGGATGCCATGCCGCCCCTGCGCCGCGAGGTCTTCATCCGGCGCCGCCTAAAAGGGGAAAGCCTGCGCGATATCGCCCAGACGCTGGACATCAGCGAGGCGGCGGCTGAAAAACATGTGGTGCGCGCCTTGGAATGGCTGCATCAGGAGATGTCCCGCAGTGAGCGCGCGCGCCCCCGCGCCACGCGGCAGGAGGAATTGCCGTGATGGCCGAGCGTCGCGATGTCTGGAGCCCCAGCCCGGTGGAAGAGGCGGCCCGCTGGGCCCTGCGCCGTGCCGACGCGCCCCTGACGCCGGAGGAGGAAGCCGCCTTCCAGGCCTGGCTGGCGGCCGACCCAGGCCATCGCGACAGCTATCAAGTGCTGCACGCTACCCTGGAGGACCCAGCCCTGACCGAGGCGATGGCCGGCCTGGACGCCGCACGACGCGCGGCCCGCCAACCCAAGTCCAGTGACGACCGTCGGGTGCGGCGCCTGCTGCCCGGCCTGGCTCTGGCGGCCTGCGCCGCGCTGGCGCTGGTTGTTGTCTGGCCCAACATCGACCGCTACATGGCGACACCGCTGCGCTATGAGACGGCCGGTGGCCAAGGCCGCACTGTCACCCTGTCCGATGGCACGGCCCTGAACCTCAACGGGGATACGGTGGTTGAGGCGCGCCTGGGCCACGGCCATCGCTGGCTGACCCTGAGCCGGGGCGAAGCCTATTTCGACGTGGCGCACGACAGCGACCGGCCCTTTGAAATCGAGGCCGGCGGCCGCGCCGCCATCACCGTGCTGGGTACCGCCTTCGACGTCGATCTGACGCGCGACGTGGTTGAATTGTCGGTCTATCGCGGCCGGGTGCGCTTCACCGCCGCCGGCGCCGGCACGGGCCGGGAACTGACGGCCGGCCAGCGCGCCGCCGTGCACAACGGCCAGCTCCAGGCTCTGGCGGACTTCAACCCCGCCGCCGAAGACTGGCGCCAAGGCTGGCTGGAGACGGAAGGCATCACCCTGGGCCGGCTGGCGGAGCGGCTGAGCCGCCGCAGCCCGTTGCCCATCGTGCTGACCGACAGCCGCCTGGCGACGCGTCAGGTTTCCGGCCGCTTCCGCCTGGATGATCCGGCGCGGCTGCTGGGCACGCTGGGCCGGGTGCATGGCTTCACCGTGGATCGGCAGGCCGACCGACTGCTGTTGGTTCCCGCGGCCTGAGTCTCCGAGCCCCGCGTCTTATAAGCTTCATAAAATTCGATGTCCGGTTTCGAGGCCTCCGGTCGTCTTCCGGCCCGAGGTCGCGCCCACGGGGGGACGCGGCCACGGGATTTGGGGACAAGAATGAAGAACCTGGACACGCCGCTCACCGGCACCCTGCGCCGCTTGCGCGCCTCGGCCTCCGCCCTGGCGCTGGCCACGGCCGCCCTGACCGCCACGGCGCCGGCCGCCCCGGCGGCACAAAGCTTGACGCAATTCATCATCGCCGCGGGCGACCTGCGTGGCGCCCTCAACGCCTTTTCCCGCGCCACCGGCATGCAGGTGCTGGCCGACCCGGCGCTGCTGGACGGCAAGCGCACCGGCGGCCTCAACGGCGCCTTCAGCACCTCGGATGCGCTGGGCCGCCTGCTGGCCGGCACTGGGCTGGACTACACGCTGGATGGCGACAGCGTCGTGCTGAAGATGGGGGCCACCAAAGCCGCGACCGCCGCCCCGGCGGCCACCGCGCCCGCCGGCAGCCTGGCGGCCGCCGACGCCAGCCCGTTGGAGGAGATCGTCGTCACCGGCTTCGCCGGCAGCGTCACCCGCGCCTTGGATACCAAGCGCCAGGCGGACAACGTGGTGGACGCCATTTCGGCTGAGGATATCGGCAAGTTCCCCAGCCAGAACGTGGCCGAGGCCATGCAGCACATCCCGGGCGTCACCATCTCCCGCGACCGGGGCGAGGGCCTGTTCGTTCGCATTCGCGGCCTGGGGCCCGATTTCGAGGTCACCACCCTGAACGGCCGCAGCATGGCGGTGAACGAGAACGTGCGCGACAGCGGCCAGTCGGGACGCAACTTCCGCTTCGACACCCTGCCGTCGGAGCTGGTGTCGGGCATCGAGGTGGTGAAAAGCCCCCTTGCCAGCCAGGATGAGGGCGCCATCGGCGGCCTGGTGAACATCCGCACCTTTCGCCCGCTGGAGCTGGGCGACCTGACCTTCACCGGCTCCGCCAGCGGCAGCTACGCCCAGCTGGCCGACGCCGCCGACCCTCACGTCTCCGGCCTGACCAGCTGGAACAACGACGCCAGGACCTTCGGCGTCCTGCTGGCTGCGGTGTATGACGAACGCACGGTGCGCCAGGATCGCGTGCTGGGCAGCAACTGGACCCTTTACCCCAACGGCATCGACACCAACGGCGACGGCAAGGCCGACAGCGGCGCGGTCATCGACGCCAGCGGCGTGCGCCCGACCCTGGAAATGCAGCACAGCCGCCGCGTGGGCATGAACGCGGCGGCGCAGTGGGCGCCGAATGACAATCTGGAAGTCGGGCTGGACGTGCTGTTCACCCGGTTGAACATGCACTACGACGAGAAGACCTACTCCGCCGACTGGACCATATCCAAGGCGGTGCCGGGCAGCGTGTCCATCCGGGATGGCGCTATTGTGGCGGCGACCGCGCCGGTCAGCGTGCAGATCGGGCGCGAGGAGTCCGACCTGCTGCACACCAACTACCAGGTAGGCCTGAACGGCAAATACCGCATCGACGGCTGGACCCTGTCGGCCGACGGCGCCTACAACCGCGCCGACAGCGGCACGCCCACGCCCATCCGCCGGTCCCGCATCCTGGGGTCCGCCGGCCAAGTCAGCTTCAGCATGCCGTCGTCGGACGATGGCGTGCCCAGCCTGAACTATCTGACCGCCGACCTGAACTCCATCACCCTGCTGCCGGGCCGCCGCCTGGAATGGCGCACCGAGAATGCCAAGGACACCGAAGGCGCCATCCAATTCGATGCGGAGCATGACCTGGACTGGGGGCCCTTCTCCAAAATCCAGATGGGCGCCAAGTACCGCGACCGGGGCCGCGACTATGACCGCCGCGACCTGACCATCACCCAGAACATCGCCGGCCAGTACTTCCCCGCCAGCTATTACGACAGCTTCCCGGTCAGCGGCTTCCTGGCCGACGCCTCCGGCACCCTACCCCGCACCTGGCTGGTGCCGGACACCAGCGCCTTCTACAGCCGCATGGATCCCAACCTGGTGAACCAGCCGCTGACCGCCGCCGACCAGCGCAATTCCTACAAGGTGACGGAAACCATCGGCGCCGGCTACGTCATGACCAGCCTGTCCACCACCCTGTTCGGTTTGCCCCTGCGCGGCGACGCCGGCGTGCGCGTCACCAACACCGACCAGACGTCCAGCGGCAGCGCCACCAGCGGCACCAAGGCCATCCCGGTGCGGTACGAGCGCATCTACACCAACGCCCTGCCCTCGGCCAACCTGGTGCTGGAGCTGCAGCCCGACGTGCAGCTGCACCTGGCGGCGTCCAAGGTCATCACCCGGCCGTCGCTGTCCAGCCTGGGCCCGCAGATCACGCTGAACTCCTCCAACACCATCTTCACCGCCACCGGCGGCAACCCGCAGCTGCGCCCGTACGAGGCCTGGCAGTACGACGCCTCGGCCGAGTGGTACTTCACCCGCAGCAGCGCGCTGATCGCCGACTTCTTCTACAAGGACATCAGCACCTTCACCTTCAACCAGGTGACCCCGCTGGTGGTGGACGGGCAGAGCTATCTGCTGACCGCCCCCGTCAACGGCGGCGGCGCCCATGTCATCGGCGGCGAGCTGGCCTATCAGCAGCTGTTCACCTTTCTGCCCGCCCCCTTCGACGGCCTGGGCTTCCTGGCCAACCTCACCATCACCAACTCCGGGGCGACCTACCACGACATCACCACCGGCCGCTTCTTCGAGGCCGACCTGCCCGGTGTGGCCCGTCACAGCTACAACCTGACCGCCTTCTATGAGAAAGGCCCCATCGGCGTGCGCGCCGCCTACAGCTGGACGGGCAACATCCTGAACCAGGTGGGCACCAACGGCCTGTCCTCGGTCAACGATCGGGCCTTCGGCACCCTGGACCTGAACGCCACCTACGCGGTGGACGACCACCTGACCCTGACGGCGGAGGCCATCAACGTCACCGGTGCGGCGCAGAGCCAGTATGTGAACAACGGCATCTTCGCGACATACACCGACTTCGGCCGCACCTTCCGGTTCGGCGTGCGGGCGAAGTATTGATGCGCGGCAAGGCCCTGCTGCGGGGGCTGGCGGCGGCGATGCTGCTGCTGGCCCTGCCCGCCCGGCCGGAGGCGGCCGGGGCGGCAGAAGACCAGTTGGAACGGGTGGTCATCCTGACCCGGCACGGCATTCGCGCCGCCATGTCGACACCAGAGGAACTGGGCCGCTGGACGGCGGAGGCCTGGCCGGCCTTCGCCGTGCCGCCCGGCCACCTGACGGCCCACGGCTTCCAGGCAGCCAGCCTGTTCGGCGCCTATTATCGGGAGCACTACCGGGCGCTAGGCCTGCTGCCGACCGGGGACTGCGCCGCCGCCCAGGTGCACGCCAACCTGCCCCAGCGCACGGTGGAGACGGGGCGGGCGCTGGCCGAACAGCTGTTGCCCGGTTGCCCCGCCCGCGTCGACACCGTGTCGACCAAGGCCGACCCGCTGTTCGATCCCGTGCCGGCGGGGGCCACGCATCTTGATCCCGACCTGGCCCTGGCCGCGGTGCGCGGGCGCATCGGCGACGCCACGGCCTGGACGGCGGCGCATGCCGACACGGTGGAGGCCCTGCAGCGCCTGCTGCTGAACTGCGCCCCGGCGGAATGCCACGCGCAGGCCCAGCCCGGTGGCAGGCTGGCCAGCCACCGGTTGTTGACCGACGTGCCGTCGTCGCTGGATCGGGGCCAGGGCGAGGACTGGCTAAGGTTGCAAAGCCCGCTGGCCACGGCGTCAGGCCTGACGGAAAGCCTGATCATGGCCTATGCCGATGGGGCGCCGCTGACCAGCCTGCTGGGCGGGCGGGTGAACGCCGACGCGCTGAACCGCGCCGGCGCCGCGCATGCCGCCGACCTGGATGCCCGGCTGCGCACGCCCTACATCGCCCGCGTGGGCGCCGGGCCGCTCGCCCGGCATCTGGTGGACCTGCTGGCCGGCGACGGCCCCGCCGTCACCGTGCTGGTGGGCCACGACGGCACCCTCCTGCTGCTGGCCGGCCTGCTGCGCCTGGACTGGGTGCTGCCGGGCTATCAGCCCGACCAGGTGCCCCCGGGAGCAGCGCTGGTGTTGGAACGCTGGCGCCGGGCGGACGGCCAAACCGTCATCCGCACCCGCTTCACGGCGCAAAGCCTGGACCAGCTGCGCGCCCTGGCGCCCCTGACGGAGGCCCAGCCACCCCTGTCGACACCCGTCTTCATCCCCGGGTGCAGCGAGGCCGGCCTAGCGATGGACTGCCCGCTGGAGCAATTACGCCGCCTAGTGGCGGATGCCACGCGAGGCGAATGAGCCACCAACGAAAACGGGGAGCGGCGTGACCGCTCCCCGTTCCCCATTCCACTGACCCTAGCCGCTCAGTTGCGCACCAGCGGGCGGTACTTGATGCGGTGCGGCTGGTCGGCCGCGGCGCCCAGGCGGCGCTTGCGGTCGGCTTCGTAGTCCTGGTAGTTGCCCTCGAACCAGACCACTTGGCTTTCGCCCTCGAAGGCCAGGATGTGGGTGGCGATACGGTCCAGGAACCAGCGATCGTGGCTGATGACCACGGCGCAGCCGGCGAAACTGACCAGCGCCTCTTCCAGGGCGCGCAGGGTTTCCACGTCCAGGTCGTTGGTCGGTTCGTCGAGCAGCAGGACGTTGGCGCCGGACTTCAGCATCATGGCCAAGTGCACGCGGTTGCGCTCACCGCCCGACAGCTGCCCCACCTTCTTCTGCTGGTCGGACCCACGGAAGTTGAAGGCGGAGACATAGGCGCGGCTGGGCATGGACTTCTTGCCCAGCTCGATGATGTCCAGGCCGCCGGAGATTTCTTCCCACACCGTCTTGTTGGGGTTGAGGGCGTCACGGCTCTGGTCGACATAGCCCAGCTTCACCGTCTCACCCACCTTGAAGGTGCCGGCATCCGGCGTGTCCTGGTTGGTGATCATGCGGAACAGGGTGGTCTTGCCGGCGCCGTTGGGGCCGATGATGCCCACGATGCCGCCCGGCGGCAGGCGGAAGGACAGGTCGTCGATCAGCAGGCGGTCGCCGAAGCCCTTCTTCAGGTGATCGGCCTCGATGACCACGTTGCCCAGGCGGGGCGGCACGGGAATGACGATCTGCGTATCGGTGATCGCCTCCTTCGTGCTCTGGGCCAACAATTCCTCGTAGGCCTGGATACGGGCCTTGGACTTGGCCTGGCGGGCGCGCGGGCTCTGCCGCACCCATTCCAGTTCCTGGGCCAGTTGCTTCTGGCGGGCGTCCTCGGTGCGGCCTTCCTGGGCCAGGCGCTTTTCCTTCTGCTCCAGCCAGCTGGAGTAGTTGCCCTCGTAGGGGATGCCCGAGCCGCGGTCCAGTTCCAGGATCCAGCCGGTGACGTTGTCCAGGAAGTAACGGTCGTGGGTGACCATCACCACCGTGCCCTTGTAGTCGGCCAGGAAGCGCTGCAGCCAGGCGACGCTTTCGGCGTCCAGATGGTTGGTCGGTTCGTCCAGCAGCAGCATGTCGGGCTTGGACAGCAGCAGCTTGCACAGCGCCACGCGGCGCTTCTCACCACCCGACAGCTTGGTCACGTCGGCGTCACCCGGGGGGCAGCGCAGCGCGTCCATGGCGATGTCCACGGTGCGCTCGATGTCCCAGGCGTCGGCGGCGTCAATCTTCTCCTGCAGCTCCGCCTGCTCGGCGATCAGCGCGTCGAAGTCGGCGTCCGGGTCCGCCATGGCGTTGCTGACCTCATTGAACCGGTCCAGCAGGCCCTTAGTGGCGCCCAGGGCGTCCATGACGTTTTCCTGGACGTTCTTGTTGGGATCCAGCTGCGGCTCCTGCGGCAGGTAGCCGACAGACACGCCGTCGGCGGCCCAGGCCTCGCCGTTGTAGTCCTTGTCCAGGCCGGCCATGATCTTCAGCAGGGTGGACTTACCCGAGCCGTTCACGCCCAGCACGCCGATCTTGGCGCCGGGGTAGAAGCTCAGCCAGATGTTCTCAAACACCTTGCGGCCGCCGGGGTAGACCTTGGTCACACCCTTCATCACGTATACATATTGGTACGACGCCATGGGCTGTCTCTTCACAAAGGGTGGCAACAAGGGCAGGGTCTGAGCCCAGCCGGCGACGCCTTTTACCCCACCATCCCACCCGCGCGCAACGCAGGCGGCACGCATTCGAAAGCCTTAAACCCTATGCTGGATATCTATGTCGATGCCGACGCCTGCCCCGTGAAGGAAGAGGTGTTCAAGGTGGCGGAGCGGTACCAGCTGAAGACCTATTTGGTCTCCAACGGCCCGCTGCGGGTGCCGCCGGGGGGCCTGGTGCAGCTGGTGGTGGTCAGCGACGGTTTCGACGCCGCCGACGATTGGATCGCCACCCATTGCGGCGTGGGCGACATCGTCATCACCGCCGACATCCCGCTGGCGGATCGCTGCCTGAAGGCCGGCAGCCGGGTGATCGGGCCCACCGGCCGCCCCTTCACCCCGCAATCCATCGGCACCGCCATCGCCACCCGCGCCCTGATGAGCGACCTGCGCGCCATGGGCGTGGTCCAGGGCGGCAACGCCCCCATGGCCAAGCGCGACAAGTCGCAGTTCCTACAGGCCCTGGACCAGGCGGTGAACGCCGTGAAGAAGATGGGCAAATAAGCGCCGCACCTTTCTGACTGCAATAGGATCAGCCGTGATAAGTGAGGGCTAGATAGGTGAGACCACCGGCGCCTGACGTCCCCACCGTTTGGGTGACATGGTTCTGGATGTCAGCCAGGCTGAGCCCCGCCAGGGTGACATAGGTATTGGCGCTCCCACCTGCGCCGCCCAGCGCTGCCTGCAGCGTAGCCCCCTTGAAGCCGTCCGCGCCCTCGTCAGCGCCCCAAGTGGAAGTCGATGTGCTGGAATAACCCCAGATGGTGATGGTGTCGCCCGCATGAAAATTGACGACCGTGCTCCAGCTCGCCAGACCATCCTGGGCATCGATGAAGAACACATCACTCCCTCCATCCTGGCCGGTGGCACCCACCAAGAAATTTGAACCGCCGCCGCCGTCCAGCACATTGCTGCCGGCAGACACCGCCAGGGCGTCCTGGCCAGCCCCACCCCGCAGGTAAACGTTGGGCCCCAAGGCTTTTATCGCCACGTTGTCATTGCTTGACCACAGGAACTGGCTGCGCAGGTAATCCACCGGCCCCTCATAAGGGGAGAAAGCGGCGGAGGTGGAAGATTGGCTCGCCGTGGTGTCGGTCCATAGCACCGCCGGCCGGTTGACCGACAGGACGTCCGCCGTATAGGTCGTGCCATAGCCATGGGAATAAGTGCCAACGATGGGATCATAAAGGTCGGTGTCCGTAAGGTTGGCCGCCCCCGCGTCGATGCCCAGTTGCAAGCTCCCCAAACCGGAAACGGCGCCCACCGTCACAACATAGGACTTGCCTGAACCGTTCACGTTCGTGACCGTCCCGTCCGCCGTCCCTGTCTTCACCAGCATGAAGTCACCAGCGTCCACACCGGTAACATTGTCGTTGAACGTCACTTGATACTGAGCGCCGCCATCAGGGGTGCCGCCCATGGATGTGATGCTGGATACGAAAGCCTCATGCCTGGCCGTAGACAGCACTGCAGTGGCACTCACATCCTGGACCCCATCGGAGACAACTATTTGAACAGTAGCCGTATTATGGCCCGCCGCATCTCCTTGTATGTATAGTTTCAACCAGTCAGCATATGAGACGGTTACGCCATTTGCATTATTGGAGAGGATGGAAACAGAGTTGCCTCCATCCCACCACCGGATCGTGGATTTGAAAGTGACGGTCGTCGGCGTCGCACCAGGTAAGGGCACGATTGAAAAAAGTGACGCCAAGGGTATGTCCGACTCGCCGCTGTTCGGCATGGACCGGGCTATCGGGGTCACTACCGTGCTCAGTTGGACGATGCCGTCGCTGAACTGCGCGTACTGCACACCGGACAGTGTGTCGGTGCCGCCATCCGGCGTGGTGATGGTGACCGTGGCACCCGCCCGGGTGACGGCCGCCTGGCTTTGCTTAACGTCATATAGCGCGGTTGTTACCGACCCGGTACCGGTGATCGTGTCGTCCCCAGCCCCGCCTACCAGCAAACCGGCACCCGTGATGGAATCATCGCCGGCGCCACCGACCAGGATATCCACGCCCCCGCCGCCGGTCAGCGTGTCGTTGCCACCGGCGCCGCTGATATAGTCGGCCATGGCCGTGCCAACCAAGGCGTCATCACCCGACGTGCCGATAATGCGTTTGCCTCCATCCGGCAGCGACACGGTGGTGATCGTCTCAGTCATCCTTTTCTCCTGCCATCGCCGTGAACGATCTGCGCCACCATGGGCTGGACCGGTCTGCTTATCTTTACGTGCAAAACTTACCAGCAATATTGCACAGGGCGACACGATGCGGAACCTCCACCGTCGCTATAGGCAGACGGCCCGCTGCCAAAGACCAGCGGCGCCAGGACGGAAAGAAGCATGTCACGTCGAAATCACAGACTCCGTGCCAGCCGCGCCCCCTTCCCGCCCCAATACGCCGGCAGGCTGAATTGGGCGGCCGCGGTGCCGCGTCACCGCCGTTATGGAGGGTTTGGGCATGCAACATGGTTCCTGGCGCAAATCCGCCGTGCTGGCGGCCACCCTGGTGCCCCTGTGCGCCGCCCTGGCTGACGGGGTGGCCCTGGCCAACACGCAGAAAGGCGTCGGCGCGTTCGAGCGCAAGGATTACCCCACCGCCCTGGCCGAACTCGCGCCCCCCGCCGACAAAGGCGATGCCGAGGCCCAAACTTATCTCGGCTGGATGTATGAGAAGGGGCTGGGCGTACCGGTGGATTACGCCCGCGCCCAGGCCTGGTACCGGAAGGCGGCCGACAAGGGCCACGCCCACGCCCTGAACAACCTGGGCTCTCTCTACTATCTGGGCAACGGTGTCCCGAAGGACGCGGCCAAGGGCATCAGCCTGTTCCGCAAGGCCGCCAAGAAGGGTGACGCCCAGGCCCAGATGAACCTGGCAATGATCTATTATCTCGGTCAGGACGCGCCCAAGGATGACGCGGAAGCCGCCCACTGGGCCCGCGCCGCCGCACGCCAGGGCGACCCGCACGCCCAGACCCTGCTGGCCCGCCTGTACGACACCGGCGCCGGACTGCCGCGCAACCCGGTGCTGGCCTACACCCTGATCGTGCTGTCCGGCGACAACCCCGACGCCCAGGCCCTGCGCACCCGCCTGGACGGCGAACTGACGACCGCCCAGAAAGCGGAGGCGCAAACCCTGGCCAAGACATGGCGCCCCGGCCAGCCGCTGCCGACGGCGACGCGGACGTAATTGCCTGTCACTATCTCGCCTTAGTTGTTGAGCACTCTCCGCCAACACGCTCGGTAACGGGCCGACGCATGGAGGGTGTCAGATGGGGAACAGCAGATTGGAATGGCCGCGCATGTCGCGTGCCTTGATCTTGGCGGCGTGGGCCACCGCCGGATTGACCGTCGCGGTGGCACCAGCCGGTGCTGCGACGATGCAGGCT
Organism: Nitrospirillum amazonense; assembly: GCF_029594735.1. Lineage (NCBI taxonomy): Bacteria > Pseudomonadati > Pseudomonadota > Alphaproteobacteria > Rhodospirillales > Azospirillaceae > Nitrospirillum > Nitrospirillum amazonense. The sequence goes on along the minus strand of NZ_JARPAF010000002.1, from coordinate 1,141,708 downwards.
GACACGCCACCGACATCCACCATTCCAGCCGTACAAACCGCCGCGACATCCACCCTGGACCAGGGTATCGCAGCCTTCGAGGCGGGGAAGGAAACCGAGGCAGTGGCCTTGCTGATGCCGCTGGCGGAAAAGGGCGACGCCGAGGCGCAAACCTATCTCGGATGGATCTATGAAGAACCAACGGTGACGATCGAGCCGGCCTCGGGCCGGGGCGCCTCGCCTCGGTTCGTCCATGACAACGTCAAGGCCCGCGCCTGGTACGAAAAGGCCGCCGCGCAGGGCCACGCCCATGCCATGAACAACCTGGGCTCGCTCTATTTCCTGGGGCGGGGCGTGCCTCAGGACCCCGCTAAGGGCCTCGCTCTGTTCAAACGGGCGGCGATCAACGGCGACCTCCAGGCGCAAAAGAACCTGGCCGGCATCTACAGCCTGGGTATCGGCACGCTGAAGGACCCCGAAGAGGCGGCGAGATGGGGCACGGAGGCCGCGCAACAGGACGACAAGGACGCGCTGTATTGCCTCGGCACCCGATATGAGGTGGGTGACGGGGTGCCCAAGGATGCCGTCGCCGCTTACATTCTGCTGAACCTCAGCCACAGCACAAGCCCGGAAGCCGCCGCCTTGCGCACGCGGTTGGAGCAGCGGCTGTCCGCCGACGAGCGGCAATCGGCTCATGCCATGGCGGCGGATTGGCATGTGGGTACGCCGCTGCCGTTGCCCATGCAGGCCCATGGGCTGTTGCAGCCGGTGGCGCACTGACACTTGCGCGCCACGTTCGTGGCAGCGCGCCGCGCCGGAATGAGAAAAGGGCCGCACCCCGGCAGGGATGCGGCCCTTCGCTTTACTTAGACAGTCGGTCGCCTTAGGCGGCCGGCTGTTCCGTCGAGACGTCCGCCGGCAGGGCCGGATCCTCGCCCGCCTGCAAGGCGGAGAGTTCGCGGTCGCGCTCGGCGGCGATCTGCTTCAGGCGGTTCACGACACTGCCGGTACCCGCCGGGATCAGGCGGCCGACGATGACGTTTTCCTTCAGGCCTTCCAGGTTGTCCGACTTGCCCTGGACGGCGGCTTCCGTCAGGACGCGGGTCGTTTCCTGGAACGAGGCGGCCGAGATGAAGGAACGCGTCTGCAGGCTGGCCTTGGTGATGCCCTGCAGCACCGGACGACCGCGGGCGAACCGCAGACCACCCTCGCCTTCGTCCATGCGGGCCTGGACCTTGCGGTTCTCGGCCTCGAACTCGGCGCGGTCGACCTGTTCGGCGATCAGCAGCGTGGTGTCACCCGGCTCGTCGATCTCGACCTTCTGCAGCATCTGGCGAACGATCACCTCGATGTGCTTGTCGTTGATCTTCACGCCCTGCAGGCGATAGACGTCCTGGATTTCGTTGGTGAGGTAGGAAGCCAGAGCCTCCACGCCCATGACGGCCAGGATGTCGTGCGGGACGGGATTGCCGTCCATCAGCAGGTCGCCCTTCTGGACATAGTCACCCTCCTGCACGGAGATGTGCTTGCCCTTCGGGATCAGGTACTCACGCGGCGTCTCGTTCTCGTCGTTGGGAATGACGACGATGCGGCGCTTCGTCTTGTAGTCCTTGCCGAACTCAACCCGGCCGTCGATGTCCGAGATGATGGCGAAGTCCTTGGGACGACGGGCCTCGAACAGCTCGGCCACGCGCGGCAGACCGCCGGTGATGTCGCGCGTCTTGGAGCTTTCACGCGGGATACGGGCCAGCACGTCGCCGGCCTTCACATGCGCGCCGTTCTCCACCGACAGGATGGCGTCCACGCTCAGGTAGTAGCGGGCCTCCACGCCGTTCGGCAACTTGATGACATCGCCGTTGGCGTCGCGCAGGGTCACGCGGGGGCGGAGATCCGCACCGCGCGGCTGCTGGCGCCAGTCGACCACCACCTTGGACGAGATGCCGGTGGCCTCGTCGACCACCTCGCGCATGGACACGCCCTCGACCAGGTCGACGTAGTTGGCGACACCCTCCCGCTCGGTGATGATCGGCAGGGTGTAGGGGTCCCACTCCGCCAGGCGATCGCCCTTCTTCACCATCACCCCGTCCTCGACCAGCAGCTTGTTCAGCTTGGCGCCATAGGGGACGCGGTGACGGGCGCGCTCGCGGCCCTGGCTGTCGAACAGCGCCAGTTCCACGTTGCGGCCCATGATGACGGGAACGCCCTCGCCGTTCAGAACCATGTTGCGGTTCTTCACGACGACCTTGGCATCAAGGCTGCTGTCCACGGACGACTGCTCGGCACCACGCTGGGCCGCACCGCCGATGTGGAAGGTACGCATCGTCAGCTGCGTGCCGGGTTCACCGATCGACTGGGCGGCGATGACGCCGACGGCCTCACCGATGTTCACGGTGGTGCCGCGAGCCAGGTCGCGGCCGTAGCAGCAACCGCACACGCCTTCGCGGGTCTCGCAGGTCAGCACCGAGCGGATCAGCACGGTGTCGATGCCGGCGCGCTCGATGAGCTCCACGGCCTGCTCGTCGATCAGGCCAGCGGCCGGAACGAGAACCTTGCCGCTCAGCGGATCGACCACGTCAACCGAGGCGCAACGGCCCAGGATGCGCTCCGACAGGGGCGAGATAACCTCGCCGCCGTCGATGACGGCGCGCATGGTCAGGCCCTTGGTGGTGCCGCAATCGTTTTCCACGACGATGGCGTCCTGGGCGACGTCGACCAGACGACGCGTCAGGTAACCGGAGTTCGCCGTCTTCAAGGCGGTGTCGGCCAGACCCTTACGGGCGCCGTGGGTGGAGTTGAAGTACTCCAGCACGGTCAGGCCTTCCTTGAAGTTGGAAATGATGGGCGTCTCGATGATCTCGCCCGAGGGCTTGGCCATCAGGCCGCGCATGCCGGCCAGCTGCTTGATCTGGGCGGCGGAGCCACGGGCACCGGAGTGCGCCATCATGTACACCGAGTTGACGCCCACGCCGGGGCGCGGCTGCTCGATGACCTTCATCATGGCGCCGGCGACCTTTTCGGTCGTTTCCGACCAGACGTCGACCACCTTGTTGTACTTCTCGCCCTGGGTGATCAGGCCGTCCAGGTACTGCTGCTCGTACTCCTTGACGCGCTCCTGCGCCTCATGGATCAGCGTCTCCTTCTCGGCCGGGATGACCATGTCATCCTTGCCGAAGGAGATGCCGGCGCGGCAGGCGTGGCTGAAGCCCAGCTTCATCAGGCGGTCGGCGAAAATCACCGTCTCCTTCTGACCGCAATGGCGGTAGACGGCGTCGATGATGTTGCCCACGTCCTTCTTGGTCAGCAGCCGGTTGATCATCGAGAAGCCGATGGCCGGGTGACGGGGAAGAATTTCCGACAGCAGCATGCGGCCGGGGGTGCTCTCCACGCGGGTCACGATGGGGTTACCATCCTGGTCCACGGTGTGGTAGCGGGCCTTCACCTTGGAGTGCAGGGTGACGACCTTGGCCGCGAGCGCCTGCTCGATCTCGCCGATGTCGGTGAAGGCCATGCCCTCGCCCACGGAGCCCGGCAGTTCCATCGTGATGTAGTACAGGCCCAGGACGATGTCCTGGCTGGGGACGATGATGGGCTTGCCGTTGGCGGGCGACAGGATGTTGTTGGTCGACATCATCAGGACGCGCGCTTCCAGCTGGGCCTCGAGGCTCAGCGGGACGTGCACGGCCATCTGGTCGCCGTCGAAGTCCGCGTTGAAGGCGGTGCAGACCAGCGGGTGCAGCTGGATGGCCTTGCCTTCGATCAGGGTCGGCTCGAAGGCCTGGATGCCCAGACGGTGCAGCGTCGGCGCCCGGTTCAGCATGACCGGATGCTCACGGATGACCTCTTCCAGGATGTCCCAGACCTCGGGCCGCTCCTTCTCCACCATGCGCTTGGCCGCCTTGATGGTGGAGGCCATGCCGTACAGTTCCAGCTTGGCGTAGATGAAGGGCTTGAACAGCTCCAGCGCCATCTTCTTGGGCAGGCCGCACTGGTGCAGCTTCAGCTCCGGGCCGACCACGATGACCGAACGGCCGGAGTAGTCGACGCGCTTGCCCAGCAGGTTCTGACGGAAGCGGCCCTGCTTGCCCTTCAGCATGTCGCTGATGGACTTCAGCGGCCGCTTGTTGGCGCCGGTGATGACGCGGCCGCGGCGGCCGTTGTCGAACAGGGCGTCGACGGCCTCCTGCAGCATGCGCTTCTCGTTGCGCACGATGATGTCCGGTGCGCGCAGCTCGATCAGCCGCTTCAGGCGGTTGTTACGGTTGATGACGCGGCGGTACAGGTCGTTCAGGTCGGACGTGGCGAAGCGGCCGCCGTCCAGGGGGACCAGCGGGCGCAGTTCCGGCGGAATGACCGGGACGACGTCCAGGATCATCCATTCCGGACGCGAGCCGGATTCCAGGAAGGCCTCGATGAGCTTCAGACGCTTGACCAGCTTCTTGCGCTTGGCCTCGCTGGAAGTCTCCTTCAGCTCCTCGCGGACGGTCTTCATCTCCTCTTCCATGTCGATGGCGGAGAGAAGGACCTTGATGGCCTCGGCGCCGATGGACGCGGTGAAGGCGTCCTCGCCGTACTCGTCCTGGGCCTGGATGTACTCCTCCTCCGACAGAAGCTGGTGCAGCTTCAGCGGAGTCAGGCCGGGCTCGGTGACGACGTAGTTTTCAAAGTACAGGACCCGTTCCAGATCCTTCAGCGTCATGTCCATGAGCAGGCCGATGCGGCTCGGCAGGCTCTTCAGGAACCAGATGTGGGCGACGGGCGAGGCCAACTCGATATGGCCCATGCGCTCACGCCGGACCTTGGCCAGCGTCACCTCGACGCCGCACTTCTCGCAGATGATGCCGCGGTACTTCATGCGCTTGTACTTGCCGCACAAGCACTCGTAGTCCTTGATCGGGCCGAAGATGCGGGCGCAGAACAGGCCGTCGCGCTCCGGCTTGAAGGTCCGGTAGTTGATGGTCTCGGGCTTCTTGATCTCGCCGAACGACCACGACCGGATGCGCTCCGGGCTGGCGATCGAGATGCGGATCTGATCGAAGCTCTGCGGCCCCTGCACCTGGCCGATAATGTTCATCAACTCATTCATAAGCCGTCTCCCCTGGGAAGGGCTGGGAATTCAATTGGCTGCGAACCGGGACGGACGAGCGCCCCCGGGGGAATCCCCCGAGGGCGCCGCCCAAGCTCGACCGGTGATCAGTAGGACCGCTCGTTCAGCTCGACGTTCAGGCCCAGGGACCGCAGTTCCTTGACCAGCACGTTGAAGCTTTCCGGAATGCCGGCCTCGAAGTTGTCGTCGCCACGGACGATGGCCTCGTAGACCTTGGTGCGGCCGGACACGTCGTCCGACTTCACCGTCAGCATTTCCTGCAGCGTGTAGGCGGCGCCGTAAGCTTCCAGCGCCCAGACCTCCATTTCACCGAAGCGCTGGCCACCGAACTGGGCCTTGCCGCCCAGCGGCTGCTGGGTGACCAGGCTGTACGGGCCGATGGAGCGCGCGTGGATCTTGTCGTCCACCAGGTGGTGCAGCTTCAGCATGTAGATGTAGCCGACGGTGACCTTGCGATCGAACGCCTCGCCGGTACGGCCGTCGGTCAGCACCATCTGGCCCGAGCTGTCGATGCCGGCTTCCGTCAGCATGCGGACGATGTCGTCCTCCCGCGCGCCGTCGAAGACGGGGGTCGCGAACGGGATGCCGCGGCGCAGGTTGCCCGCCAGTTCCAGAACCTCACCATCGGTCAGGTCGCTCACCTCCTCGGTGTAGGCGGCCTCGCCGTAGATGTGCTTCATGCGGCCCTTGATGTTCTCAAGGACGGGGGCCTTGGCCTCCGGCTCGGCATGGCGCATCTGGTCCAGCATCTGGCCGATCTGCTTGCCGAGGTTGGCCGACGCCCAGCCCAGGTGGGTCTCCAGGATCTGACCGACGTTCATGCGCGAGGGCACGCCCAGCGGGTTCAGAACGATGTCGACCGCCTGGCCGTCGGCCAGGTAGGGCATGTCCTCGATAGGCAGGATGCGGCTGATCACACCCTTGTTGCCGTGACGGCCGGCCATCTTGTCGCCGGGCTGCAGCTTGCGCTTCACCGCCACGAAGACCTTGACCATCTTCATGACGCCGGGCGGCAGCTCATCGCCGCGCTGCAGCTTCTCGACCTTGTTCTCGAACCGCTCCTGCAGCTTCTGGATGCTCTCGTCGAACACCCGGCCGTAGGCCTCCACGTTCTCCATGATCTGGTCGTTGGCGACCGCGATCTGGCGCCACTGGCCGCGCGACAGGCCGGACAGCAGCTCTTCGGTGATGACCTCGCCCGACTTGATGCCGCGCGGGGCGGACAGGACGGACTGGCCGACCAGCGTTTCCTTCAGGCGGGTGTAGAAGCTGCGCTCCAGGATCGCCTTCTCGTCGTCGCGGTCCTTGGCCAGCTTCTCGATCTCGGCCCGCTCGATCGCCAGCGCGCGCTCGTCCTTGTCGACGCCGCGGCGGGAGAAGACGCGGACCTCGACCACCGTGCCGGTGACGCCCGGCGGCAGGCGCATGGACGTGTCGCGCACGTCGCTGGCCTTTTCACCGAAGATGGCGCGCAGCAGCTTCTCTTCCGGGGTCATCGGGCTTTCGCCCTTCGGCGTCACCTTGCCGACCAGGATGTCGCCCGGCTTCACCTCGGCACCGATGTAGACGATGCCCGCCTCGTCGAGGTTCTTCAGAGCCTCTTCGCCGACGTTGGGGATGTCGCGGGTGATTTCTTCCTGGCCCAGCTTGGTGTCGCGGGCCATGACCTCGAACTCCTCGATGTGGATCGAGGTGAAGACGTCATCGCGCACGATGCGCTCGGAGATCAGGATCGAGTCTTCGAAGTTGTAGCCGTTCCAGGGCATGAACGCGACCAGCACGTTGCGGCCCAGGGCCAACTCGCCCAAGTCGGTCGAGGGACCGTCGGCGATGATGTCGCCCTTCTCCACCCGGTCGCCCACCTTCACCAGCGGACGCTGGTTGATGCAGGTGTTCTGGTTGGAGCGCTGGAACTTCAGCAGGTTGTAGATGTCGACGCCGGGGGCCGCCGCGTCGGTGTCGCCGGTGGCGCGCACGACGATGCGGGTGGCGTCGATCTGGTCGATCACGCCGGCGCGGCGCGCGGCGATGGCCACGCCCGAGTCACGGGCGACCGTCGCTTCCATGCCGGTGCCGACCAGGGGCGAGTCCGCCTTGATCAGCGGCACGGCCTGACGCTGCATGTTCGAGCCCATCAGCGCGCGGTTGGCGTCGTCGTTCTCCAGGAACGGGATCAGCGCCGCGGCGACGGACACCAGCTGCTTCGGCGACACGTCGATCAGGTCGATCATGTCCGAGCGGGTCATCATGTACTCGCCGCCCTTGCGGCAGCTGATGAGCTCGTCCACGAACCGGTTGTCGGCGTCCAGCGTGGCGTTGGCCTGCGCCACCATGTAGCGGCCTTCCTCCATGGCGGAGAGGTAGACCACCTCGTTGGTGACGCGCTTGTCCACCACCTTGCGGTAGGGGCTCTCGATGAAGCCGTACTGGTTCACGCGGGCATAGGTCGCCAGCGAGTTGATCAGGCCGATGTTCGGACCTTCGGGGGTCTCAATCGGGCAGATGCGGCCGTAGTGGGTCGGGTGCACGTCGCGGACTTCGAAGCCCGCGCGCTCACGGGTCAGACCGCCCGGCCCCAGGGCCGAGAGACGACGCTTGTGGGTGATTTCCGACAGCGGGTTGGTCTGGTCCATGAACTGCGACAGCTGCGAGGAGCCGAAGAATTCACGCACCGCGGCCGCGGCCGGCTTGGCATTGATCAGGTCGTGCGGCATGACCGTGTCGATCTCGACCGAGCTCATGCGCTCGCGGATCGCACGCTCCATGCGCAGCAGGCCGACGCGGTACTGGTTCTCCATCAGCTCGCCGACCGAGCGGACGCGACGGTTGCCCAGGTGGTCGATGTCGTCGATCTCGCCGCGGCCGTCCTTCAGCTCGACCAGGAGCTTCAGGATGGCCAGGATGTCGTCCTTGCGCAGGACGCGCATCTGGTCGTCGGTCTGGAAGCCCAGGCGCGCGTTCATCTTCACGCGACCCACGGCCGACAGGTCGTAGCGCTCGCTGTCGAAGAACAGGCCGCTGAACAGGGCCTCAGCACTTTCCAGCGTGGGCGGCTCGCCCGGGCGCATGACGCGGTAGATGTCGATCAGCGCGTCCTCACGGCTGGCGTTACGGTCCGCCGCCATGGTGTTGCGGATGTAGGCGCCGACGTTCAGGTGGTCGATGGCCAGGACCGGCACCTCGTCCACGCCGAACTTCTCCAGCTTCTCCATGGCGGCGGTGGTGATCTCGTCACCCGCCTCGAAGATCACTTCGCCGGTCAGCTCGTTGATGATGTCGATGGCGAGGTAGCGGCCGGCCAGCTCCTCGGTCGGCACCTTCACCTCTTCCAGGCCACCCTCCTGCAGCTTCTTCAGCACGCGGGGGGTCATCTTGGTCTCGCGCTGCAGCAGGACCTCGCCCGTGCGGGCGTCGATCAGGTCGGAGGCCAGCTTCACGCCCTTCATGCGCTCGGCGACGAAGGGGGTCTTCCAGCCGTCGCCGGCGCGGGTATAGGTGATGGTGTCGTAGAAGGCGGAGAGCATCTCCTCCTTCGACATGCCCTGGGCCTCATACGGGGCCAAGCCCTGGCCGGCCTTGGCGCGCTGGGCCCGCAGCTGCTGCGTCTCGGCGCCGTCCAGCGCGAACAGCAGGGTGGTGGCGGGCAGCTTGCGGCGGCGGTCGATGCGGACGTACACGAGGTCCTTGGCGTCGAACTCGAAGTCCAGCCAGGAGCCGCGGTAGGGGATCACGCGGGCGGCGAACAGGTACTTGCCCGACGAATGGGTCTTGCCCTTGTCGTGGTCGAAGAACACACCCGGCGACCGGTGCATCTGGCTGACGATGACGCGCTCGGTGCCGTTGATGACGAAGGTGCCGTTGGCCGTCATCAGGGGCATGTCGCCCATGTAGACGTCCTGTTCCTTGATGTCGCGGATGGACTTCAGGCCGGTGTCTTCGTCCATGTCGAAGACGGTCAGGCGCAGGGTCACCTTCAGGGGCGCGGCGAAGGTCATGCCGCGCTGCTGGCATTCCTCCACATCGTACTTGGGCTGTTCAAGCTCGTACTTAACGAAGTCGAGCACGGCACGGTCGGAAAAGTCCTTGATCGGGAAAACCGACTTGAACACTTCCTGAAGGCCCAGATTGGCGCGCTTCTCGGGCGCCGTGTCCATCTGAAGGAAGTGGTCGTAGGAACTCCGTTGAACCTCGATGAGGTTCGGCATGCGGGTCACTTCGGGGATGCGTCCGAAGCTCTTACGAATACGCTTACGTCCCGTGAACGACTTGGCCATGAAATGCGCCTCTCGTGAACTAGGCCCGGGTCAACTGCGCCGGCCGATTTGGATGCGACGGCAAGCGAAACAAACACAAATAGGCGCGTCCGGCCCCGCCCCCTTCGGAAGCGGCCGCCGTCCGGCGCCAAACACTCAAACTGCCCTTCCCGCCCCAAATTCCATCGCGGAACCTTCTTCGGGAAGAAACTGGAGGATCACCATACGACATCCTCCAGAAAAAGGCGACAGCGCCGGGCGGCGGTCCCCCATATGGGGAGTGCCACCGTCCAGCGCCATCTTTTTTTCAGAAACGCCCACAGGGGATCGTTTCTTACTTCACCTCGACCTTCGCGCCGGCGTCTTCCAGCTGCTTCTTAATCTTAGCAGCTTCGTCCTTCGTGGCGCCTTCCTTCACGGTCTTCGGCGCACCCTCGACCAGGTCCTTGGCTTCCTTCAGGCCCAGGTTGGTGATGGCGCGGATTTCCTTAATCACGTTGATCTTCTTGTCGCCGGCGTCGGCGAGGATCACGGTGAATTCGGTCTGCTCTTCGGCGGGAGCGGCGGCTTCAGCGGCCGGGCCGGCGACGGCGGCAACGGCAACGGGAGCAGCGGCGGAAACGCCCCACTTCTCTTCCAGCAGCTTCGACAGCTCGGCGGCCTCGATGACGGTCAGAGCGGACAGCTCTTCAACCAGCTTTTCCAGCTTGGACATGGATGTTCTCCTAAATCAGGTCTTGTCTTGAGATTTACGAAAAGTACGCGAGGCTCAGGCCGCCTCGCCCTTCTTGGCATAAGCCGACAGCACGCGCGCCACCTGGCCGCCCGGAGCCTGCAGCACACCGGCGATGCGGGTGGCGGGCGTCTGGAGCATGCCAAGCAGGCGACCACGCAGTTCTTCGATGGACGGGAGCTTCGAGAGAGCCTCGATGCCCTTGTCGTCCAGGACGGTACCGCCCATGCCGCCGCCAATGATCTTGAACTTGTCATTGGCCTTGGCATAAGCGATCGCAACCTTGGCCGCCGCGACCGGATCGCTTGAGTAAGCGATGGCGGTCACGCCGACGAACAGGTCGTCCAGCTTTTCGAACTGGGTGCCCTTCAGGGCGATACGGGCGAGCCGGTTCTTGGTCACCTTGAAGCTCGCGCCAGCGGCCCGCATCTTGCGGCGCAGGTCCGTCACCTCGGCGACCGTCATGCCCGACTGGCGGGTCACGACGACCAGGGAGGTGGCGGAGAGCGCCTGATGCAGAGCCGCGATAGTCGCTTGCTTTTCTGTGCGATCCACGGTTCGCCTCCTAACAACTGGGACAGACGGGCGGGTCACGCCCTTCTTCCCGGTCCAAATGTAGCCTCGGCCTCCACCCACGAATGGGTTTCACCCGAAACCGGTGAACCTGCCCCAGAAGCGACAAGCCATCCAATCCAAGCGGGCGGGGGAACCGTCCACCTGTAAAACGCTTGTTACTCCTGTCTATGCCGGCGTTCATTAAGCCGCCCCGGTCGTCACGCCCCCGAAGGGATGATCGGTTCCGGCTTGGCGCCCGCAGTCTTGGACAGGGTTGGAAGGACGGATCGCTCCGGCCCTCCGCCGGCCTCGCCGTCCGTCCCAATATGGGCCAACCCATATGGAAACGAACGGCTTGGACGGAAACTCCTTGCAGCCTTAGGCCGAGATCGAGGCGACCAGGGCGGCGACGTCGAGCTTCAGGCCCGGGCCCATGGAGGAGCTCAGGCTGACCTTCTCGATGTAGGTGCCCTTGGCACCCGTCGGCTTGGCGCGGTTGATGGCGCCAACGAAGGCCTTGATGTTCTCGGCCAGGGCTTCCTGGCTGAAGCTGGCCTTGCCCACGCCGGCATGCACGATACCGGTCTTCTCGGCGCGGAACTCGACCGAGCCGCCCTTGGCGGACTTCACGGCTTCGCCGACGTTCATCGTCACGGTGCCCAGCTTCGGGTTCGGCATCAGGCCGCGCGGGCCCAGCACCTTACCCAGACGGCCGACCAGGGCCATCAGGTCCGGGGTGGCGATGCAGCGGTCGAAATTCATCTCGCCCGCCTGGATCTTCTCGGCCAAGTCTTCCGCACCCACCAGCTCGGCGCCGGCGGCCAGGGCTTCGTCAGCCTTGGCGCCGCGGGCGAACACGGCGACGCGAACGGTCTTGCCGGTGCCGTTGGGCAGCTGGACCATGCCGCGGACCATCTGGTCGGCATGACGCGGGTCAATGCCCAGGTTCATGGCGATCTCGACGGTCTCGTCGAACTTGGCGGTGGCGTTGCCCTTCACCGACTGGACGGCCTCGTCCAGGGCGTAGAACTTGTTCCGGTCGACGGTGGCGCTAGCCTTCTTGAGACGCTTGCCGGCCATGATCAATCCTCCACCACTTCCAGGCCCATGGAACGGGCCGAGCCGACCAACATGCTGGCAGCCGCCTCGATATCGTTCGCGTTCAGGTCCGGCATCTTCGTCTTGGCGATTTCGCGGATCTGCGACATCTTCACCTTGCCCACCGCGGCGCCCTTGCCCACCTGGACGGCGCCCTTGGTGATGCCGGCGGCCTTCTTCAGGAAGTAGGTGTTCGGCGGGGTCTTGGTGACGAACGTGAAGGTACGGTCACCGTAGGCGGTGATCACGACCGGGATGGGCATGCCCTGCTCCAGGTCGGCCGTCTTCGCATTGAAGGCCTTCACGAATTCCATGATGTTCAGGCCGCGCTGACCCAGGGCCGGACCGATGGGCGGCGACGGGTTGGCCTTGCCGGCCGGCACCTGCAACTTGATATAACCGACGATCTTCTTCGCCATGATATGTCCTCAACAACAATCCGGACGGAACCCCGGTCAAGGGGCGCCACCCGGATCTGCGGGATGCGTGGTTCGGCTTGCCCCATGGACTTCGGCCCCGTTGCCGGGACCTTCGGGCTTGCCTCCCACGCGGGGAATGGGAAGACGCCCCGGTTCCGAAGAACAGGGGCGCCGTCCCGCTTAAATCTTTTCGACCTGCGCGTACTCGAGCTCGACGGGGGTCGCACGGCCGAAGATGGACACCGCCACCTTGACCCGCGCCTTGTCCTCGTCGACCTCTTCGATGAGGCCGGTGAACGAGGTGAAGGGGCCGTCGGTGACACGCACGTTCTCGCCCACTTCGAAGTGGATGGAGGGCTTGGGCCGCTCGATCCCTTCCTGCACCTGGTTCATGATGCGCAAGGCTTCCGCCTCGCTGATCGGCTGCGGCTTGCCGCCGCCACCCAGGAAACCCGTCACCTTCGGCGCGTTCTTCACCAGGTGCCAGCTCTCGTCCGTCAGCTCCATCTTCACCAGCACGTAGCCGGGAAAGAACTTCCGTTCAGAGTTCACCTTGGCGCCACGGCGCACCTCCACGACCTCTTCGGTCGGGACCAGGATTTCCTCGAACTGATCTTCCAGACCCTTCTGGGCGGCCTTCTCACGAATCGACTGAGAGACCTTCTTTTCGAATCCGGAATAAACGTGAACAACGTACCAACGCGCGGCCATGACCTTAGCCTCCGATACCGAAAACGAGGCGGACAGCGAACGCGATGATCTGATCGACCGCCAGGAAGAACAGAGACGCGACGATGACCATGAGGAACACCATCCAGGTGGAGATGACCGTTTCCTTGCGGGTCGGCCACGTCACCTTGGCGATCTCACGGCGCACTTCGCGCGCGAACTGGGCAGGACTGGTCTTCGCCATAAGGGCTACGCCACCACGTTCAGAGCTACTCGTCGTACTGCTTCGGCATCGCTGCCGCTACCGGCCCGCTTGGCCGTCCGGGCGCGCTGTTCAGCGGGGCGACGTGGCAGGAGTGGAGGGGATCGAACCCCCAACCCCCGGTTTTGGAGACCGGTGCTCTACCAATTGAGCTACACTCCTACGTCGCCGGCCGCAGTTTCCCGCGTCTCGGAGGGCCGGTTTATTCACCATTCGGAACCGCTTGTCCAGATAAAACAGCATACCCCTCGTATGCGGGGCAGATCTGCGTCTGTGCAGGCGGCCGGTGGGCCGGCAACACCTTTCCCCAACAGGCCCAGGGGCCCGAAAAGAACGGTGTTTTCAGGGGTTTGACCGTCGGTGCCCGGGAAATCCCGACCAGCCGCCGGAAGGCCTCCGACGGCCCTCCCCTACTTAAAGGCAAAGGGCGCCACCGGCGGACCGGGGCACCCTTCACCAAATCGCGTAGGCGCGGGCGGCCTTCAGGGAAGGCCAGCCGCGCGACCCAAACGTTCCTT
>NZ_JARPAF010000002.1:1042535-1128018 GCF_029594735.1 Nitrospirillum amazonense | reverse complement strand
AGGCGATGATCTTCGCGACCACGCCGGCGCCGACGGTGCGGCCGCCCTCGCGGATGGCGAAGCGCAGGCCTTCGTCCATGGCGATCGGGGCGATCAGCTCGACGGTCACCTGCACGTTGTCGCCCGGCATCACCATCTCGGTGCCTTCCGGCAGCGAGACCATGCCCGTCACGTCCGTGGTGCGGAAGTAGAACTGGGGACGGTAGTTGGTGAAGAACGGGGTGTGACGGCCGCCTTCTTCCTTCGTCAGGATGTAGGCTTCGGCCACGAACTTGGTGTGCGGGGTGATCGAGCCGGGCTTGGCCAGGACCTGGCCGCGCTCGACGTCTTCACGCTTCGTGCCGCGCAGCAGCGCGCCGATGTTGTCGCCAGCCTGGCCCTGGTCCAGCAGCTTGCGGAACATTTCCACGCCGGTCACGGTCGTCTTGACCGTCGCCTTCAGGCCGACGATCTCGATTTCCTCGCCCACCTTCACGATGCCGCGCTCGACGCGGCCGGTCACCACGGTGCCGCGGCCCGAAATCGAGAACACGTCTTCGATCGGCATCAGGAAGGGCTTGTCAACCGGACGCTCCGGCTGCGGAATGTAGGCATCGACCTGCTTCATCAGCTCCAGGATGGCTTCCTTGCCGATCTCGGGGCTGCGGTCTTCCAGGGCGCACAGGGCGGAGCCCTTCACGATCGGAATGTCGTCGCCAGGGAAGTCGTAGCTGCTCAGCAGCTCGCGCACTTCCAGCTCCACCAGCTCCAACAGCTCGGGGTCGTCGACCATGTCGACCTTGTTCATGAACACCACCAGCGCGGGCACGCCGACCTGGCGGGCCAGCAGGATGTGCTCGCGGGTCTGCGGCATCGGGCCGTCGGCGGCGGACACCACCAGGATCGCGCCGTCCATCTGCGCCGCGCCCGTGATCATGTTCTTCACATAGTCGGCGTGGCCGGGGCAGTCGACGTGGGCGTAGTGACGGTTCGACGTCTCGTACTCGACGTGCGCCGTCGAGATCGTGATGCCGCGCGCCTTCTCTTCCGGCGCCTTGTCGATCTGGTCGTACGCGGTGAACGTCGCGCCACCGGTCTCAGCCAGCACCTTCGTGATCGCAGCCGTCAGCGACGTCTTGCCATGGTCAACGTGACCGATCGTGCCGATGTTGCAGTGCGGCTTGGTGCGTTCGAATTTCGCCTTGGCCATGGTCTTATCCGCCTTTGCCTGACAGTCTGAAGTTAAGCTTTAGGATTTCGCGTGGAGCTTCGTACTGGAGCGGGTGAGGGGAATCGAACCCCCGTCGTAAGCTTGGAAGGCTTCTGCTCTACCATTGAGCTACACCCGCCTAAGTCTCTGCCGCTCCATACCCCGGAACTGCTTCGCGCACGCGGGGAGCCAGTAAACCCACCCCTCATCACTGGGGGGCGGTTTTACCGGCAAAGTGGTGGAAGGGGTAGGATTCGAACCTACGTACGCTAACGCGGGCAGATTTACAGTCTGCTGCCTTTAACCACTCGGCCACCCTTCCGTCGCCGCGTGTCCGACCGGGGTCGAAAACGGTGGACAGGTGGGTAGGCGTTTCGACCCCCTCCTGTCAACGGGGAAATGTTGGTCGAACGAAAAGACTTGGCGGCAACCGTGCCATGCCTTGCGGAAAGCAGTGGCAACCCTGCACCGCTTGGCGCTAAGGATGGCACCATGAAGCGATCTGGATTTTCCAATCAGGGTGGTTCCCGCGCCGGCGGCAACGGCCCCTCCTCCCCCAATTCCCCCCGCCCGCCCCGCGATGGCGGTCGTCCGGGTGCGTCCACGCCGCGCGTCCAGGGTGAGCGCCCGCGCGCGCAGGATGGGCGTCTGGACGGCGCCAAGAAGACCACAGCCCCCAAAGCCACGCCCAAGCCCGGCATGCTCTACGGCCAGCACCCCGTCGTGGCGGCCTGGACCAATCCCGAGCGGCGCTGCAAGGCCCTGCTGGCCACGCCGGCGGGGCTGGAGCTGATAGCCGAGGCCTTCGCCCAGGCCAAGGCCGCCGGCCTCGCACGGCCCGAGCCCACGGTGGTGGAGCGCGAGGCGCTGGACCGCCTGCTGCCGGCCGGCGCCGTGCACCAGGGCCTGGTGCTGGACGCCAGCCCCCTGCCCGAGCTTGACATCGCCGACGTCGCCCGCGCCTGCGGGGAGACGGATATGGTGGTGGTGCTGGACCAGGTGACCGATCCGCACAACGTGGGCGCCATCCTGCGCTCCGCCGCCGCCTTCGGCGCCAAGGCCGTCATCGTCCAGGACCGGCACGCGCCGGAAGTGACGGGCGTGCTGGCCAAGACGGCCTCGGGCGCCCTGGAAGTGGTCCCCCTGGTGCGGGTCACCAACCTGTCCCGGGCCCTGACCGAATTGCAGGACGGCGGATTCTTCTGCGTCGGCCTGGCCGAATCGGGGCCGAAGCCCCTGCACGCACTGGATTTTCCGGGCCGCGTGGCCGTCGTCATGGGTTCGGAGGGCGATGGACTGCGCCGCTTGACCATGGAACGCTGCGACGCGCTGGCCCATCTACCGACCCGGCCCCCCATCGGCAGCCTGAATGTGTCGAACGCGGCCGCCGTGGCGCTTTACGAGGTCGCACGGCGACGCTAAGGTCTGCCCGCGTTCGACACCCCGGGCTGCCCCGGGGTCCTGGGAGCCGGCTTAGCTCAGTTGGTAGAGCAACCGCCTTGTAAGCGGTAGGTCGCGAGTTCAAGTCTCGCAGCCGGCACCAGTTTCAGGCTTCCCACTCCCAGATGCCGGATGGCCGCCTGCGTGGTCTTGGCCGATCCCCGGTTTCCGGTCCGCTACGCTTCACCTGATCACATACGGCTTGTGCCCCAGATCCAGCCCGACATTGCCCTCGGGCACGTCGTTGAAGCTGCGGTAATGGGTGCCGGGGCCACCGACATATTCGGCCAGCGCGTCGTCGTTCACGTAGTAGACCGCCTGGGAGCGGTAGATGTAGTAGCCGTCCCGACTGATGGAGACGGTCAGCATCAGCTCGGTCGAGGTCTCCTCCACCGTGGCGCGGGCGGTGTCCAGCGCCACGCCGCCGGCTGCCGCCGTGATCCCCCAGGGCATGGCGTCCAGCATAAGCTTGCCCACGGCGACACCGGCACCGAGGGCCGTCAGTGGGCCGGGCACGGTGTGGTTGGCGTTGGTGAACTTGGGATGGGCGATGGCGTTGGCGTCGATGGCCACCGCCACCACGTCGGGCTTGGGCTCCATGGCCACGGCGTGGCCGTTCTGGACGAAGGCCGTGGTCAGCGCCTGCTGGAAGGCGTCGGCGAAGGTGGTGTCGCTGTGCCGCGTCAGGTAGATCTGCACCGGCGGTTTTTGCCCCGTCTGCTCCTGCAGATAGGCGGAAACTGCCGAGGCCACGTCCTTGGCCACGATCACCCAATGGGCCGCCGTCTCCATCTTGTACTGCGGCGGCGTCAGAAAGGCGGCCGCCATGGGCCGCTCCGAACAGCCGGACACCAAGCCGCCCGCCAGCAGCAGGCCACCGAGCGCCGCCACAGGCAGGGCGCGCAGGTGGGGGGAAAGGCGGGACCGAAGCGCGGCGCGGGGCATGGGGCTATTCATCTCTGGCGTCTCGATTCTTGGGGGAGGAGCCGCCACCGGGCGGTCCCCCACCAGTCACAAGAGCAAACCACGTGCCAGGTTTATGCTTGGTTGCCCGCGCCCCGCCCCGGCCGTCACACCCGCGGCGTGACGATGGCCCTAAGTCACGCCGGCGGCGTGACGGCAGTCTCGGGTCACGCCGGGGGCGTGACGATGGTCAGCGCGGTATCATCACCCTTGGCGCGTTCCGCGTCGGGGGCCTGGCCAAGGACCTGGAAGCATAGCGTTTCGGCGATGTTGGTCGCGTGGTCGCCGATACGCTCCAGGTTCTTCGCGGCGAACATCAGATGGGTGCAGGCGGTGATGCGCTGCGGCGCTTCCATCATATAGGTCAGCAGTTCGCGGAACAGGGCGGTATAGGCCAGATCCACCTCGTTGTCCGCCTCGCGCACGGCCAGCGCCGCCGCCGCGTCGGCATCGGCGTAGGCCGTCACCACCCGGGTCAGCATGTCGTTGGCCGCATCGCCGATGCGGCGCAGCGAGCGGGTCAGCTCCACCTCCGGCATCTGGTTCAGGGCGAGCGAGCGCTTGGCCACGTTGGCCGCGAAGTCACCGATGCGTTCCAGGTTGTTGGCAATCTTCAACGCCGCCACCACCTCGCGCAGGTCACGGCCCACCGGGGCCCGCAGCGCCAGCAGCTTCAGCGTCTGGTTCTCGATCTGCTGCTCCAGGGCATCGACCTGGGCGTCATCGGCCATGACGGCCGCGGCCAGATCGCCGTCACGTTCCAGAGTCGCCTTCAAGGCCCGGCTCAGCTGTGTGGAAGCCAACCGCCCCATGTCCGTGATGGTGCGGTGCAGCTGGGCCAGTTCCTCGTCATAGGACGCCACGATATGGCCGGTCGACATTGGTTCTTGTTCCCTGAAAACGATAAACAGCGAAAACGACAAATGGCGGCATCCCGGCAGGGCCGATCCGGATCTTATAGGCCCCTGGCCTCCGATTCTGCCTTGGCCCCGCCATCCCTTTACCCGCCACGCGGATGCAGATTTACGACCTAGCTTGTCCAATGTGCCGCCAGCGTCAATGTTTTCTTAGCAAAGGGGTAGGATGTTTAGTTGTAACCAGCCCGAAAGAAATACAGACTGCCCGCAAATTTGTGATCGCTGCTGAGGGGCCCAATCGGGGCATGACACCGCACGAACTGATCGCCGTATTGGAAAAGCACGATCGCTGGCTGAAGCGGAAGACCGGCGGCGCGCGCGCCATGCTGCCCCTGGTCGATCTGCAGGGCGCCAGCTTCGTCGGCATGAACCTGCAATCGGCCAAGCTGTCGGGCGCCAACCTCACCGGCTGCGACTTCACCACCGCCAACCTCAGCATGGCCGACCTGTTCGCCGCCAAGCTGACCCGCGCCATCCTGATCAACGCCAACCTCTACCGCGCCGACCTGCGCGGCGCCCACATGCGCGGCGCCCGCCTGAAGGGCGCCATCCTGCGCGAGGCCGACTTGCGCGGCGGCGCGCTGCTGGACCGCCGGGGGCCCGGCCAGGTCAGCATGCAGCAGTCCGACCTGCGTGGCGCGGACATGGACGACGCCCTGCTGTCCAGCGCCAACCTGGCGGGCGCCGACCTCAGCGAGACCAGCATGGTGGGTGCCGACTGCTCAGGCGCGCAGCTGTCGGGCTGTAACCTGGCCAAGTCGGTGCTGAAGTCGGCCAACTTCACCAACTGCGACATGCGCGGCGTGAACCTGTCGGGCAGCAACCTGACGGGCGCCGTGCTGCGGGACTGCCGCCTGACCGGCGCCACCCTGGCCGGCGCGATCCTGATGAACGCCGACCTGACGGGGGCCAACCTGGACGGCGTGGACCTGACCGGCGTGGACACCACCGGCGCCAACCTGGCGCGCGGGTCGGAAAACTTCTCGGAGAAGATCCAGAAGGCGCTGGGCCACCATCGCACCTGGATTCTCAGCAACGGCGCCAAAGGCATCCGGGCGGAACTGGCGGCCGAAGACCTGAGCCACATCGACCTGAAGGGCGTGAACCTCAGCGGCGCCGACCTGAAGGGCGCCAAGATGGTGGGCGCCAAGCTGCGCGATTCCATGTTCATCATGTCGGACCTCGCCGGGGCCGACTTGCGCGGCGCCGACCTGACGGGCGCCACCCTGGATGGTGTCAGCCTGCGTGGCACCGACCTGACGGGCGCCAAACTGGACGGGGCCGAGATCGGCTCCGTCGACATCAAAGGGCCGGACGGCCGCCCCATCGGCCGGCTGTGGCCCGCCAACCTGGCCGACGCGCTGTTGCTGAAGGCCAGCCTGCAGCGCGCCAATCTGCGCAGCGCCAACCTGTCGGGCGCCGACCTGCGCGGCGCGGATCTGTCCGGCGCCAACCTGATCGACGCCAACCTGCGCGGCGCGCAGCTGGAGGGCGCCATCCTGGACGGCGCCGCCATGCCCGCCCAGATCGACGACGACGACGAATAAGCGCCGCCATCGGAGCGTTGCCCTACCACTGTAGTACAGGTGGGATGACGCCGCGGTCATCGCCGCGACGGGCTGCCACCTGCCGGTCCTGCGACCCCAGCGCGAATCGGCCATGCCCTGGAACCGATGCCTACCCGTACCATTTAAGGCGCGACGGCGCGCTAGTGCCTGTCATGAAGACGGTTATGATGGGCCCGGTTTCAGGATCGGCGGCTGAGGGAGGGAGTGCGATGCGACAGGTGACGGTGGCGGCCACCCAAACGTGGTGCGACTGGAACAAGGGGGGCAACATCGACCGGGTGGAGGCGCTGGTGCGCCGCGCCGCAGCCGAAGGCGCCCAGATCATCCTGCCGCAGGAACTGTTCGAGACGCCCTACTTCTGCATCAACCAGAAGGCCGCGCACTTCGCCCACGCCGCCCCGGCGGAGGGCCATCCCGTGCTGAGCCGCTTCACCGCCCTGGCCCGCGAGCTGCAGGTGGTCCTGCCCACCAGCTTTTTCGAGCGGGCGGGCAACGCCTATTTCAACTCCCTGGCCATGATCGACGCCGACGGCAGCATCCTGGGCATCTACCGCAAGAGCCATATCCCCGACGGCCCCGGCTATCAGGAGAAGTTCTACTTCAGCCCCGGCGACACCGGCTTCCAGGTCTACAGGACCCGCTACGCCACCATCGGCACGGCCATCTGCTGGGACCAGTGGTTCCCGGAGGCCGCGCGCATCATGGCCCTTCAGGGGGCGGAGATCCTGTTCTACCCCACCGCCATCGGGTCGGAGCCGCAAGACCCCACCCTGGACAGCCGCGACCACTGGCAGCGGGTGATGCAGGGGCACGCCGGCGCCAACCTGGTGCCGCTGGTGGCCAGCAACCGCGTGGGCACCGAGCCGGACGACGACCGGTCCATCACCTTCTACGGCTCCTCCTTCATCGCCGGCCCCAAGGGCGAGAAGGTGGCGGAAGCGAATCGCGAGGAGGAGACGGTGCTGACCGCGACCTTCGACTTGGACGAAATCGCGAAGGTCCGTTCCTCCTGGGGGGTGTTCCGCGACCGCCGGCCGGAGCTGTATGCGCCGCTGTTGACCCTGGATGGACGCACACGCAGGGGTTGACGGCAAATCGTTGCCAATTCAGTAGGCAAATGGCGCGTTAACCAACAATAACCATTACAAATGTGTCATGCATTGGCCTTAACTGCCGCATCCTCAGATAAATCCTTTTGCCAAGGGCGATTCTGCGATAAATGAGGGACGGCAGTTGTTAAATCGAGGTCAATACAAATGGGTGCTCAAAAGAGCTCTGTGACCGGTACCCTTGCGTCCGCGTACTCACTTTCCAAGCGTGGCGAGGGTCCCAATCCTATCGATATCCATGTCGGCAATCGCTTGCGCTTGCGCCGTACTTTGCTGGGCCTGAGCCAGGAAATCCTGGGTGAGGCCGTGGGCATCACGTTCCAGCAGCTGCAAAAGTACGAGCGGGGCATGAACCGCATCAGCGCCAGCCGGCTGTTCAACCTTTCCCAGGTGCTGGGCGTGCCCGTCGGGTACTTCTTCGAAGACCTGCCGGCGACCGAGCAGGCCACGCGCATCGCGCTGGGCAGCGAGGAAGGCGAGACCATGGCCCGGCGTGAGACGCTGGAGCTGGTGCGCGCCTACTACCGCGTGCCGGACGGTGCCGTGCGCCGCCGCGCCTTCGATCTGCTGAAGGCCCTGGGCGGTGACGTTCGGGAAGCCGAAGACGCCTAAAGCCTGAAAGCGTCACGTTTTTTCAGGTATAGTGCCGACCGCCGGATGGTCCCCATCCGGCGGTTGCCTTTTTGGGCCCCTCACCCGCGGATGCCAGAATGCCGCTGACCACCGAAGAGATCATCCTGGACCATGGTTTCCCGGGCACCCACCGGGCCGTGACCGTCCATCGCTTCGGCCCGGCAGACACCGACGCGGCCCCCCGCCCCAAGGCGTACATTCAGGCGGCCCTGCACGCCGACGAGATCCCCGGGCTGCTGGTGGCGCAGCACCTGCTGGCTCGGCTGAAGGCCGCCGACGCGGAAGGCCGCGTGCGGGGCGACATCATCCTGGTGCCCTACGCCAACCCCATCGGCCTGTCGCAAGCCGTGCTGGGCACGGCCATCGGCCGCTTCGCGCTGAGCAGCGGCGTCAACTTCAACCGCGATTTCCCCGATCTGGCCGCCCCGGTTGCCGACCAGGTGCTGGGCCGTCTGGGGTCTGACGCCGCCGCCAACGTGGCCCTGGTCCGCCGTGCCGCCCTGGCCGCCATCGCCGCCTGGGAAACGGCGACCGAGGCCGACAGCCTGCGCAAGACCTTGATGGGCCTGGCCATCGACGCCGACCTGGTGCTGGACCTGCATTGCGACAGCGAAGCCCTGGTCCACGCCTACACCGGCACCGAATCCTGGCCCGACGCCGCCGACGTGATGGCGGAGTTGGGCTGCCGCGCCGTTTTTCTGGCGCTGGAGTCGGGCGGCAATCCGTTCGACGAGGCCTGTTCCGGCCTGTGGTGGCGCCTGCGCAACCGCCTGACCGCCGGCCTGTCCGGCACGGTGCCCCCCCTGCCCGCCGCCTGCCTGGCCGCCACCATCGAGCTGCGCGGCCGCCGTGACGTGGATGACGCCCTGGCCGCCGCCGACGCGGCCGCGCTGGTGCGCGTGCTGACCCGGCGCGGCCTGCTGGCGGGTGACATAGGGGCCCCGCCCGCCCCCGCCTGCCAGGCGACGCCGCTGGCCGGGGTGGACCGCGTGCGGGCCCCCGTGGCCGGGGTGGTGCTCTACACTGTGGCGCTGGGCGACACCGTCACCGTGGGCCAGACGGTGGCGGAGGTGGTGGACCCCGTCACCGGCGCCCGCCACGCCGCCCGCGCCCGCACCCCGGGAATCGTCTGGGCAAGGGCGGAACAGCGCTACACCGCCGCCGGCGCCATCATCACCAGCATCGCCGGCGACCGCCCCCTGGCGGAAGAGGGCAGCGGGCTGTTGACCGCGCGATGACCTCGTCTGCGGTCCCCTTCCTGATAATGGCCCCCTTCCCCTTCACGCGGGCGGCCCTTGCCCCTGAACGCGCTTCCAAGGGAAACTGTTGCCGGGAGAAGACCCGCCGCGGGCGCGGCGGCCGATGAGTCAACGCGGGGATATCATGGTGCGGGGATTTCGGGCGGCGCTGGCCGCTTTCATGTTGGCTGGGCTGACGGCGGTACTGCCGGCGCCGGCCGACGCCGCCTGGTACACAGGGCGCAATGTCACGGTCGACCAAGCGGCCGATGATACGGTCATCGCCTTGGGGCGCAACGTCCAGCTGGATAGCACGGTGGCCGGCAGCGCCATCCTGATCAGCTCCACCGCCACGGTCAGCGGCACGGTGGCCGACAGCCTGATCGTGATGTCGGGCAGCACCACCCTGACGGGCCAGGTGGGCGGCGACGTCGTGCTGGTGGCCGGCAACATCGACATGCAGAAGGGTTCCGTCGTGTCCGGCGACGCCACCCTGCTGGGGGGCGAGGTCACGCTGAACGGCACGGTGGCCGGCGATGTGGCCGTCAAGGGCGGTGAGCTGACCGTGGCCGGCACCATCATGGGCGACGTCGATGCCACCTCCGGCAAGCTGATCCTGCAGCCCGGCGCCCACATCATGGGCGACGTCACCTTCAGCGGCGGCCACGCGCTGGAGCTGCCGGCCGGCGCCCATATCGAAGGCAAGGTGCAGTACAAGGGCGACGGTATGGAACGCCACCGCCACCGGGACCGGGATGAAGACGCCGACGCGGATGGCGGCAACGACACCCGCGGCCACCACCACAGCGGCTGGCACATCTGGATGCCCTGGTTCGGCGGCATCGGCATGATCAGCTTCGCCGTCGGCATGCTGCTGGTGGGCGCCGTGCTTTACATCCTGTTCCCCGGCGCCGTCACCAACGTGGCCGCCGGGATCGCAGGCGATCCCGGCCCGGCGGCGGTGAAGGGCCTGGTGCTGCTGGTCCTGGTGCCGCTGTTCAGCCTGTTCTGCCTGATCACCATCATCGGCATCCCCGTGGCCCTGGTGCTGGGCTTCGCCTACGTCCTGGCCCTGATGGTGGCGATGCCGCTGGCCGGCTTCGCCTTGGCCGACATGGTGACCCAACGGCGCGGCCCGCCGGTCAGCCCGGGGGACCGCATCCGCCGCTATGCCCTGGTGGTGTTGATCCTGGCCGTGCTGCAGCTGATCCCCTTCGTGGGCGGGCTGGTGAAGTTCGGCCTGCTGATGATGGGCCTGGGTGGCCTGGTCAGCCACCTGCGCCGCCGTGGGCCGGTGGCGGCTTACTGAACCGCCACCGCATTAGGGCATTGATGCGGGCGGCCGTGGTCCATCCCAGCCCGCAGCGCCTGTCCCTCCGCCAGGATGTCGGACAGGCGCACCTGGCCCAGCGCTGCCTCCAGCGCCGCGCTGGCTTGGTCCATGGCACCGGTGATGGCCTGGTTGGCCAAATGCTCCACCGGGCACGCCGCGTGGTCGTCGCTGGGGCCGATGGTGAAGACCGACGCCGTCTCCAGCGCCTGGTGCACATCCAACAGGGTGAGCTCCTCCAAGCGCCGCGTCAGGCGCCAACCGCCGCGGGGCCCCTTTTCCGAGGTGACGTAGCCCCGGTCGCGCAGGCCCGCCATGGTCCGGCGCACCACCACGGGGTTGGTGTTCAGCATGCGCGCAATGGTTTCGGACGTGGCCACCCCATCGTGAAAGGCCATGTGGACCAGGACATGCGCCATGCGCGCCAATCGCGAATCCCTGCTCACAGCCCCTAACCTTTCCTGGTGGCGGCCCAGCCTAGCGGCCCCTGCCATCATTCGCAACTGTCACGGTGGCGTGTTCCTTGACAGGCTGAATCAAATCGTAATAGTCGAAGTTACGTTTGATTCAGATGGAGCCTCCCCCATGCGTTACGATGTCCTCATCATTGGCGGCAGCTTCGCCGGCCTGTCGGCGGCCTTGCAGCTGGGCCGCGCCCGCCGCCGCGTGCTGGTGATCGATGCCGGCCAGCGCCGCAACCGCTTCGCCACCGCGTCCCACGGTTTCCTGGGCCAGGACGGCGTGCCCCCCGGCCAGATCATCGCCACGGCGCGTGAACAGCTGGCGCGCTATGCCACGGTGGAGATCCGCGATGGCGCGGCCCTCGGCGTGACGGGGGACGAACAGGGTTTCGTGGTGGGGACCGACGGCGGCCCCGTCGCCGGCCGGCGCCTGATCCTGGCAGGTGGCGTCACCGACACCCTGCCCGAGGTGCCGGGCCTGGCGGAGCGTTGGGGCAAACACGTCTTCCACTGCCCCTACTGCCATGGCTATGAGCTGAACCAGGGCCCCATTGGCGTGCTGGCAACGGGGCCCATGTCCCTGCACCACGCCCAGATGCTGACTGACTGGGGCCCCACCACCCTGTTCCTGAATGGCGCCTTCGAGCCCGACGCCGACCAGTTGGCCGACCTCGCGCGTCGCGGCGTGACGGTGGAACGCACGCCCGTGGCCGGCTTCTTCGGTGAGGCCGCCGACATCCGGCTGGCCGACGGACGCACCGTCCCCTTGGCCGGCGTCTTCACCCTGGCCCAGACCCGCCTCACCGGCCCGCTAGCCGCCGAATTGGGCGTGGACGTCGAGGAGGGGCCGCTGGGCCAGTGCATCCAGGTGGACGCCATGCAACAGACCAGCGTCGCCGGCGTCTTCGCCTGCGGCGACGCGGCCCGCCTGGCGGGCTCGGTGGCCCTGGCAGTGGCCAGCGGCACCATGGCCGGCGTGGCCACCCATCG
Source organism: Nitrospirillum amazonense (assembly GCF_029594735.1). Lineage (NCBI taxonomy): Bacteria > Pseudomonadati > Pseudomonadota > Alphaproteobacteria > Rhodospirillales > Azospirillaceae > Nitrospirillum > Nitrospirillum amazonense. Next base: position 1,116,180 of record NZ_JARPAF010000002.1, on the reverse strand, counting down.
CTCGCTGATCTTCACAGCGTAACGTTTTGGACCGCCTCTCCGGACGGGGCGGGCGGCGAACCGAGGAGCGGCGGGCGGATGCGCCGCTATCCTCAGTACAGCGCCCGCTTGCCGGGCGGGCGGCGCGGCAACGTCGTTTCCCGGCGCAGGGTGGCGTAGGCGACGGCGATCTGCGCGGCCACGCCGGCGTTGTTCAGCAGCAGGGCGCGGTTGGCCACCAGGCTGGCGCCTTCGGTCAGCTGCTCCAGGCGGGACAGCAGGAAGGGCGTCAGCTCCTTGCCGCGCACGCCCTGCCCCCCGGCCTCCGCCACCGCCAAGCGGATGGCCTGCTCGATGGCCTCGGCATCCAGGGCCGCCTCTTCCGGGATGGGCACGGCGATGATGGCGCCGCCGCTGAGGCCCAGCTGCCATTTGGCGCGCAGGATGCGGGCAACATCGTCCGCCGAATCACAGCGGCTGTCGACCGGCAGGTTGCACTGGGCGGTGTAGAAGGCGGGGAAGTTGTCGGTGCCGTAGCCGACCACCGGCACGCCCCGCGTCTCCAGGTACTCCAGGGTTTTGGGCAGGTCCAGGATGGCCTTGGCGCCGGCGCAGACCACGGCCACGTCGGTGCGGGCCAGCTCCTCCAGATCGGCGGAGATGTCCAAGGTCGTCTCCGCCCCCCGGTGCACGCCGCCGATGCCGCCGGTGGCGAAGACGGAAATGCCGGCCAGGCGCGCGGCGATCATGGTCGCGGCCACGGTGGTGGCGCCGTCGCCGCCGGCCGCCAGCACCAGCGGCAGGTCGCGCCGGCTCACCTTGCGAATGTCGCCGGCGGCCAGGCGCTCAAAATCCTCCGCCTCCAGGCCGATGCGGATGCGGCCGTCCAGGATGGCGATGGTGGCGGGAACGGCGCCGTGGGCCCGCACCGTCGCCTCCATGGCCTTGGCGGCCTCGATATTGGCGGGGTAGGGCAGCCCGTGGCTGATCACCGTGGATTCCAGGGCCACGACGGCGCGCCCGGCCTTGATGGCGGCCGCGATCTCCCCCTTGATCACGCAATAGTCCAGCATGCCCGCCCCCTTTGTCGATGCCCTCAAGCGCCGGGCGCGGCCATCCGGCCGCTTGGCTTCCTCAGTTTCCAGTCCGCTACGCTCCCCGGAAACTTCCGGCGGATGCAGTCGCATCCTAGCAGCGGCAGGCGAAAAGTCTCATGCCGCCGCAGGTGCCTTGATGCCCTCAAGCGCCGGGCGCGGCCATCCGGCCGCTTGGCTTCCTCAGTAGCATGAGCGCGTTACAGTACCGCCGCCAGGCGTCGGATCAATTCGGCGGCACCGGCCGCCGCCGCCTGGCAGAAGGCGGGGAAATCCATGTGGCTGTCGGCCCCGGCCAGGTCGCTGAGGCTGCGCACCACCAGGTAGGGCACGCCCCAGCGTGTCGCCACCTGCGCCACCGACGCGCCCTCCATCTCCACCGCCTGGGCCGCGAAGGTGCGGAACAGCCGGTCGCGCGAGGTCTCGCAGTTCAGGAACTGGTCGCCCGTCAGCACGGTTCCGAAATGGATGCCGGGCACCCGCGCCTCCCCGCCCGTGGCCTCCGCCGACAGGGCGGGCAGCGTCAGGCCGTCCAGGGCCGCACGGGCCTTGGCCTCGAGACCCTTGTCCAGCTCATAGCCGTGCGCCTCGTCGAAGCCCGGCAGGGGCGGCACCCCCGGCTGGTAGACCTTCAGCTCGCCATGCGCCAGGGCGCCGTAGTCATGCTGCACCAGGCGGGTCGCCACCACCACGTCGCCGATGGCCAGGGCTGGGTCCACGCCGCCGGCCACGCCGGAGAACAGCAGGGCGCGGGCGCCGAACACCTGCAGCAGCAGGGTGGAGACGACGGCGGCGTTGACCTTGCCGATTCCCGCCTCCACCAGCACCACCTGGCGGCCGTCCATGCTGCCCCGCTGGAAGGTGAAGCCGGCGATGACGCGCGTCTCCTCGGCCTGGAAATGCGCGCCGAAATGGGCGATTTCCTCCGGGATGGCGCAAATCAGCCCCAGCGGGCCGTCCTTCTGCTCGGTCATGTCGGACTTGATCCCCTTATTCGCACAGGAGGCCGGCAGCATCCTCTTGGGCGCCGGGCCTGAACCTCATATATCCTGAGGACATGCCGCCTGTCGCGCTCTTCCCTGAACCAGAGTTGTTGCCTGCCAACATCGCGGGCTGGTTCGCCCATCGCGGCTGGACCCCGCACGCCCATCAGCTGGAGATGCTGCGTGCCGCCCAGCGGGGGGACCATACCCTGCTGATCGCCCCCACCGGCGGCGGCAAGACGCTGGCGGGATTCCTGCCCAGCCTGATCGACCTGTCGGAACGCCCGCGCGAGGGGCTGCACACACTCTACATCTCCCCCCTCAAGGCGCTGGCGGTGGATATCGCCCGCAACCTGGAACAGCCGGTGGCGGAGCTGCGCCTGCCCATCCGGGTGGAAACGCGTACCGGCGACACGCCGGAGGCCAAACGCCGCCGCCAGCGCGCCCACCCGCCGCAGATCCTGATGACCACGGTGGAAAGCCTGGCGCTGCTGCTGTCGTATCCGGAGGCGGCGACGCTGTTCGGCACCCTGCGCACCGTCATCGTGGATGAGCTGCACGCGCTGGCCGGCAGTAAGCGCGGCGACCTACTGTCGCTGCACCTGGCGCGGCTGGCCAGCCTGGCGCCGGGCGCCCGCCGCGTCGGCCTATCGGCCACGGTGGCCCACCCCCAGGCCCTGGCCGACTATCTGGCCCTGCCCAACCACCCGCTAGCCCCCTCAACGCCCGTGAAAATCGTGCGCGGCGCGCCGGGCGCCCCAGCGGAGGTGGGCATCCTGCTGACCATGGAGATCCCCTGGGGTGGGCATATGGCGCTGCAGACCATGCCGGACGTGTATGAGCAGGTGAAGGCCTGCGGCACCACCCTGATCTTCGTCAACACCCGCGCCCAGGCCGAGCTGGTGTTCCAGGAACTGTGGCGGGTGAACGCCGACGCCCTGCCCATCGCCCTGCACCACGGCAGCCTATCGACCGAGCAGCGCCGCAAGGTCGAGGCGGCCATGGCACGAGGCGCCCTGCGCGCCGTGGTCGCCACCAGTTCGCTGGACCTGGGCATCGACTGGGCCGCCGTGGACCTGGTGGTGCAGATCGGCGCGCCCAAGGGCGTCAGCCGACTGCTGCAGCGCATCGGCCGCGCCAACCACCGCATCGACCTGACCTCCCGCGCCCTGCTCGTTCCCGCCAACCGGTTCGAGGTGCTGGAGTGCAAAGCCGCCATCGACGCCGTTCACGCCGGCACCCTGGACGGCGACCCGCCACGCCCCGGCGGGCTGGAGGTGCTGGCCCAGCACGTGGTGGGCACCGCCTGCGCCGGGCCCTTCGACGCCGACCACCTGTTCGCCGAGGTCACCAGCTGCGCGCCTTATGCCCATCTGACTCGGGAGCGGTTCGAGCAGGTGATGGATTTCGTCGCCACCGGCGGCTATGCCCTGCGCGCCTATGAACGCTTCCAGCGCCTGCGCCGGCGCGAGGATGGGCTGTGGCAGCTGGCCAACTATCAGGTGGCGCGGCAATACCGCCTGAACGTCGGCACCATCGTGGAAGAGCCGACGGTCAAGGTGCGGATGTCCAATGGCGGGTCCATCGGCGATGTGGAGGAATATTTCATCCAGGGCCTGGTGCCGGGCGATACCTTCATCTTCGGCGGCCAGCTGCTGCGTTTCGTCGGCATGCGCGACAACGCCGCCATCGTGGTCAAGGGCGGCCAGGGCCAGCCCAAGGTGCCGGTCTATGCCGGCGGCCGCCTGCCGCTGACCACCCACCTGGCCGACAGGGTGCGCGCCATGCTGGCCGACCCCAGCCAATGGCGCGACCTGCCGGCGGAGGTGGCGGAGTGGCTGCGCATCCAGCGTTATGTCTCAGCATTGCCCGACCGCACCGGCCTGCTGGTGGAAACCTTCCCGCGCGGCGGCAAGGAGTTCCTGGTGGCCTACACCTTCGAGGGCCGCAACGCCCACCAGACCCTGGGCATGCTGCTGACGCGCCGCATGGAAAGGCTAGGCCTGCACCCGCTGGGCTTCGTCGCCACCGACTATGTGCTGGCCATCTGGTCGCTGAGCACCGCCACCGACATGGACGCTCTGTTCGCCGAGGACATGCTGGGCGACGACCTGGAGGAATGGATGGACGAGTCCAGCATGCTGCGCCGGACCTTCCAGACCGTGGCCACCATCGCCGGCACCCTGGAGCGCCGCCATCCCGGGGAGGAAAAGACCAAGCGCCAGATGACGGTCAGCGCCGACCTGATCTACGACGTGCTGCGCCGCCACGACCCCGGCCACCTGCTGCTGCAGGCCACCCGGGCCGAGGCCGCCGCCGGCCTGACCGACGTGCGCCGCCTGGCCGACATGCTGGCCCGCGTGAAGGGGCACATCCGTCACATGGCGCTGGACCGTATCTCGCCCCTGGCGGTGCCGGTGCTGCTGGAGATCGGCCGTGTCATGGTGGGCGGCCGGGCGGACGAGGTGCTGTTGCAGGAGGCGGCCGAAGAGCTGGCGGCGGAAGCGCTGCCTAAATCCATGCGCCAGGGCCAGGGCCTGTTGCCGTTTTGAAGCTCCAGACGCCAAAACGGCGCGGGATCGCTCCCGCGCCGTCTGGAAAAGCGCCGCCGCCTGCGTCAGCCCGCGTTGGACGGATGGGTGTCGTAGGCGTCCATGACGCGGGTGGTGTAGACCAGTGCGGCACCAGCGCCGATGGCTACCGCCACACCCAGGGCCTCGGCGATTTCCTCCTTGGTGGCACCATTCTTGATGGCGGCGTCGGTATGGACGGTGATACAGCCGTCGCACTTGACGCTCACGGCCACGGCCAGCGCGATCAGCTCGCGGGTCTTGGCGTCCAGGTGGTTGGTGTGCTGGCCGGCGCCGCTGATGGTGACGTAGCCCTTCACCGTGTCGGGGCTGAGCTTGGCATAGGCACCGACGCCGGCGCCAATCTGCTGACGATACTGGTTCCAATCGAGCATCATGATCTGCTTCCTTTCATCCGCGGGGCGCTGTCGGGTGAGGCGCCGTCCGGTGTGCGTTTCGATGAGTGAAAGGTAGCCCCGAGCCGCACGCCGCTGAATGCCCGGGCGGATCAAGGTCATGACCGGCAGGATCAACGTTGGCTGGGTGAAGCAAAGTCGATGGACGACGATCGCAACGATGTGCTGAGCACGCTGGCCCCCCTGATCCAGGTGCGCCCGCAGGTAGAGCAGCACTGCCTGTTCGGCCCCGGCTGGTCGGCCCCGCACGGGCGGGAAGCCTTCGGTCTGGCGCCCTTCCACATCGTCACGGCGGGCAAGGCCCAGGTGCTGCTGCCCGACCTGGACCGGACCCTGGACATGAGCGATGGCGATGTCCTGTTGTTGCCCCACGGCGCGCGGCACACGGTGCGCACCGCCGGCGCGCCGGCCGACGCCACAACAAGACTGGAACGTCACGACAACGGCGTGGTGGAGGTGCGGCGGACCAGCGACCTGTCCGGCGGGGCGTCTCCGGCCCCGGCCCTGGACCTGATCTGCGGGCGATTCGCCTTTGAACGGGTGGCCGACAACCCGCTGCTGGCCCTGTTGCCGGAAGCGGTGCGCCTGCGCGGTGGCGGACCGCGCCTGGCCCGGCTGGTGGAAACCATCCGGGACGAGGTGGCCGCCCCACGCCCCGGCGCCCGTGCCATCGCCACCGACCTGGCCCGCGCGCTGTTCACCATGATCTTGCGCGGACATCTGGAGGATCACGGTGAGGGCATGGAGGTGGCGGGATTGCTGGCTCGACCGGCGACGGCCCGCGTGGTGGCCGCCCTGGTGGGGGATCCCGCTCGGCCTTGGACCCTGGATGACTTGGCGGACCAGGCCCATTTGTCCCGCGCCAGCCTGGTGCGCGCCTTCCGTGCCGCCGGTGCCCCCGCCCCCCTGGCCTTCCTGGCCCAGGTGCGCATGACGCTGGCCGTGCGCCACCTGGTGGCCGAGGGGCTGTCGCTGGCTGAAACGGCGGCCCGCGTGGGCTATGAATCGGAAAGCGCGTTCAGCCGCGCCTTCAAACGCCACTACAATGCCGCCCCCGGGGATTACCGGGACGCAGCGCGGGCCTGACCAGTTGGGGACCTTTTACGCATGAACGCCCGTTTCGGCACCGGCAGCACCGGCGACCAGACCAGCCTGACCTTGAATGGCGCCGTGGTGCTGGCCGACGCTAGCGGTGCCCTGTTCTGGCCGGACCGGGGCTTGCTGGTGGTGGCCGACCTGCACCTGGAAAAGGGCACGGCCTTCGCCGGCCGCGGCACCCTGTTGCCCCCCTATGACACCGCCGCAACGCTAGCCCGGCTGGAGGCGGTCTGCCGCCGCTTGGCGCCGCGGCGCGTGCTGTGCCTGGGTGACAGCTTTCACGACCGGCGCGCGGGCGCCCGCGTCTCGGCCGACGACGGGCGGCGCCTGGCGGCGCTGATCCAGGCCCATGAGTGGCTGTGGGTGGTGGGCAACCACGACCCGGCCCCGCCGCCGGACTGGGGCGGTCAAGTGGTGGACGACTGGGTGGAAGGGCCCCTGGTGTTCCGGCACGAGGCCCAGGATGTCACGGCGGCCGGTGAAATCTCAGGCCATTACCATCCCAAGGCCAGCGTCCCCACCCGGGCGCGGCGGGTGGGAGGACGTTGCTTCGTCACCGACGGCCACCGCCTGGTGCTGCCAGCCTTCGGCGCCTACACCGGCGGGCTGGACGTGCGCGAGGCGGCGTTGCGCCGCCTGTTTCCCGGTGCCTTCAGCATCGTGCTGCTGCACCGGGATCGCGGCTACGCCTTCCATTCGACCCATATCCTGGGAGCCGACCTGGCGGATACCGGCACATATTGACGGGGCCCCAAAAAGGAAACGGGCGGCCCGGGGATGGGGGGACCCGGGCCGCCCTTAGGTCGTCCGCTGAACGCGCTTTGGGGGGTGCGCAGCCAGGCCGGGATGGGGGAACCGGTACACTGGATCATCGAGCGGACACTGTTTCAAATAGGATCCCTTCTGGGAAAAACAAGCACGCCAATACATCAGTATAGGGTGGGGAATAGATTTCGCCGGGGGTGATCCACCGGATGGACGGGTACGTATCTTACGTCATATGCGGTTCGTCCTGCGGCGTTCCGTCCAACATCCTGTCAAAACCCGCGCCAGCCCCACGGCTGTCCCCGAATGCCGCCTTTTTTCTTGCCCGCTATTGTAGCGCTCACACCACGCCGGGCCGCCGGCGCATGCCTGTCATCTGCAGAAATGCTAGGGTTCGCCTGATGTCCGCCGTCCCGAAGTCGCCCGTCATCGTCTGGTTCCGTCAGGATCTGCGCCTGGCCGACAACCCCGCGCTGGGCCATGCCGCCCAATCCGGCAGGCCGGTGGTCCCGGCCTACATCCTGGACGACCACACCCCGGGACCGTGGGCGCCGGGGGGCGCCTCGCGCTGGTGGCTGCACCACAGCCTGGCGGCCCTGTCCGGGGCGCTGGCCGGCCTGGGCTGCCCCCTCATCCTGCGACGGGGCCGGCCGGACGTGGCGCTGCGCGCCCTGGTACGCGAGACGGGGGCGGAGGCCGTGGTGTGGAACCGCTGCTATGAGCCGCACGCCATCGCCCGCGACAGCATGCTGAAGGCCGACCTGAAGGCCGAGGGCATCGCCGTCGACAGCTTCAATGCCGCTCTGCTGGCGGAACCGTGGACGGTGAAGACCGGCACGGGCGGCCCCTACAAGGTGTTCACCCCGTTCTGGAAGGCTGTGCGGGAGGGATTGGACCCGGGGCAGCCCGAGCCCGCGCCCCGGCATCTGACCACCCTGCCCACGCCACCGGACAGCGACCGGCTGGCAGACTGGGGCCTACTTCCGACCAAGCCGGACTGGGCGGGGGGCCTGCGCGACAGCTGGACACCCGGCGAGGCGGGCGCGCAACAGCGTCTGGCGGATTTCCTGGCCCGCGCCGTGGCACGCTACCCGGAGGGACGCGACTACCCGGCGCAGCCGCTGACGTCCCGCCTGTCCCCCCATCTGCACCACGGGGAGATTTCCCCCCGCCAGATCTGGGCAGCGGCCCAGGCCCAGGCCAAGACCCAGGGTAATGACGGCGTGGACTCGTTCTTGCGCGAACTGGGGTGGCGCGAGTTCTGCCACCATCTGCTCTACCACTTCCCCTTCCTGCCTGAGCGTCCCTTGAATCCGAAGTTCGAGGCCTTCACCTGGGATGACAACGCCGGCCATCTGGCGGCGTGGCAACGCGGCCTCACGGGCTACCCCATCGTCGACGCCGGGATGCGCGAACTGTGGGCCACCGGCTGGATGCACAACCGGGTGCGCATGGTGGTCGGGTCCTTTCTGGTGAAGCACCTGCTGCTGCCCTGGACGGCCGGCCAGGCCTGGTTCTGGGACACGCTGGTGGACGCGGACCTGGCCAACAACGCCGCCGGCTGGCAATGGATCGCCGGCTGCGGCGCCGACGCCGCCCCCTATTTCCGCGTGTTCAACCCGGTGCTGCAGGGGGAGAAGTTCGACGCCACGGGAGACTATGTGCGCCGCTGGGTGCCCGAGCTGGCGGGCCTGCCCGACCACGTGCTGCACCAGCCCTGGACCGCCGATCCCATCACCCTGCGGGCGGCGGGCGTGCGCCTCGGCCACGACTATCCCTACCCCGTGGTGGAGCACAAGGCGGCGCGGCAGCGGGCGCTGGACGCCTTCGCGGCGATCAGGGACGACAACGATTGACCTCTGGGGTTAAATGCCGATGCGAGATCAGATGGATGACCAGGGACCCGCGAACGACGCGGGCAGCGGGAGCGCGGGTATGAAGATCGCCGTCATCGGCGCCGGCATCACGGGCATGAGCTGCGCCTGGCTGTTGGCGCGGCAGGGCCATGACGTGACCCTGTTCGAGCAGAACAGCTATCTGGGCGGCCACTCCAACACGGTGGACGTGCCCGGCCGCGGCGCCCATCCCATGCCTGTGGACACCGGCTTCATCGTCTACAATGCCGCGACATATCCAAACCTCGTGGCCTTGTTCGAGCATCTGGACGTGCCCACCCAGGCGTCCGATATGTCCTTCGCCGTCACCCTGGACCGGGGCAAGCTGGAATATTCCGGCACGAACCTGGCCGGCATGTTCGCGCAAAAGCGCAACCTGCTGTCGCCCACCTATCACCTGATGCTGCGCGACATCCTGCGCTTCTACAAGACGGCCCCGGCGCTGCTGGACCAGCCCTCGGCCGCCGCCATGACGCTGGGCGAATACCTGGTGGCACAACGCTATGGCCATCGCTTCATCTACGACCACCTGCTGCCCATGGGTGCCGCCATCTGGTCCTCCACCATCGGGGAGATGCTGTCCTTCCCGGTGCAAAGCTTCGTGCGCTTCTTCTGCAACCACGGCCTGCTGAAGCTGAAGGAACGGCCGCAGTGGCGCACGGTCACGGGCGGCAGCCGCGCCTATGTCACCCGCCTGACCCGGTCGCTGGAAGGCCGGCTGCACACCGGCCGGGCCATCGTCGCCCTGCGGCGTTCCGGCACCGCCGTGCACATCCAGGATTCCCAGGGGTGGAGCGGCAGCTATGACCACGTCGTGCTGGCAACCCACGCCGACCAGGCCCTGGCCATGCTGCTGGATCCGTCGGAGGAGGAGCGGCGCATCCTGGGCGCCTTCCGCTACCAGATGAACCGGGCAGTGCTGCACCGCGACCCGCTGCTGATGCCACGGCGCGCCAAGGCCTGGTCCAGCTGGAACTACAGCGCCCATTCCACCCGGGACCGCGACGCCAAGGTGTCCGTCACCTATTGGATGAATTTGCTGCAGGGGCTGGACAAGCGCGTGCCCCTGTTCGTCACCCTGAACCCCATCACCGAACCGCGTCCGTCGCTGAAGGTGCGGGAGTTCATCTACGACCACCCGCTGTTCGACCTGGCCGCCGTGACGGCGCAGCAGGAACTGGGCCTGATCCAGGGGATCCGCCGCACCTGGTTCTGCGGCGCCTATTGCGGCTATGGCTTTCATGAGGACGGCCTGTCCGCCGGCCTCGCCGTGGCGGAGTCGCTGGGCGCCCAGCGGCCGTGGCAAGTGACCGACGCCTCTCCCGCCGGGCGCAACGCCCGCCCGCGGGGCAGTGCCCGCCTGGCGGCGGCGGGATAAGGCGGATGGTCCTGGTCCGCACGCGCATGAAGCGAATTACCACCCCGGCCTGATCCTCAGGCCGGGCCGTTGGCGTTCGCCCCATCCTTCGCGGTTCCCAAGGACATCATCCCATGACATCCCCCACCCCCATGCTGCACCTGGTGTGCGGCAAGATCGCCGCCGGCAAGTCCACGCTCACCGCGGCCCTGGCGGCGGCGCCCGGCACCATCCTGCTGAGCGAGGACCACTGGCTGGCACGCTTGTATCCAGAGGAACTGGCCAGCGTCGCCGACTACATCCGGCTCAGCGCCCGCTTGCGTCAGGTCGTGGGCCCGCACACCGTGGCCTTGCTGCGGGCCGGGCTGTCGGTGGTGCTGGACTTCCCCGCCAACACGCCCGGCTTGCGCCTATGGATGCGCGGCCTGTTCGATGAGGCGGGCGCCGCCCACACCTTGCATTACCTGGAGGTGCCCGATGAGGTCTGCCGCCAGCGCCTGCGCGCCCGCAACGCCGCTGGCGGCCACGACTTCGCCGCCACCGACGCGGAGTTCGACGCCATCACCCGCTACTTCGTCCCACCAGATGAGGCGGAAGGGTTCATGATTGTACGCTACCCGTAAACTCAGCCCGCCAGGAAATCTGCGATGGCCCGGCCCAGGTCGGGCTTGGTCACGGCGCTCATATGGTCGCCGGGGATTTCGACGTAGCGGGCGTTGGGCAGGGCCGCGACCAAGTCGGACGCGGAGCCGTTGTCCTGGTCCTGGGCGCCGGCGGTGACGAGGATGGGCAGGTCCAGGCCGGCCAGCACGCCCGGCGGGGTGTCGACGAAGGTCTCTAGGATGTTCAGCAGGGCGACGGGGTCGCCACCGACCGTCTTCAGGAAGGCCTCCGCCATCCATTCCGGCGTGCCGCGCTCGAAGGTGCCCAGGTTGGTCAGGATGCGGCGGAAATGCTCCCCCCGGCCGGCGGTGTGGGTCAGGCCGGCCAGGCCCATGCCGGCGCAGATGGCCCGGGCCGGGGTGGCGCCGCGCGCCAGCATGCGCATGGTGGTGCGCCCGCCCAGGGAATAGCCGCCCAGGTCATAGTCGGTCAGGCCCAGATGCTCCACCAGCGCCAGACCGTCGTCGGCCAGCACGTCAGGCGGGTAGGCCGAGATCTCATGCGGCTTGGCGCTGTCACCGTGGGCCCGCAGGTCCGGCATGATGACACGGTAGCCGCGCTCCGCGATGCGGGCGGCGTGACCGTATTTCAGCCAGTTGACCGTGGCGGTGGAGAAATAGCCATGGATCAGCACCAGCGGCCGGCCTTGACCCAGTTCGCGGTAGGCCAGGCGCTGGCCATCGCGGCCGAAGAAATGCTGAACAGTGATGTCGGAGGGGGCCACGGGCATGCATCCGGCGTTGGAGGAACCTTGCCCCCAAGCTATCGCCAGGTCACGGGATTGGAAAAGTCTTCCGCCGCCTAACGGCCGAGCGCCTTGCGCATGCCCCACGCGGCCAGCTGGGTGCCGCAGCCCATGGTCATCAGCCGGGGGCCTTGGCGCTGATAGCCCATGGCTTCATAAAACCCCACTGCGTTCATGGATGAGGTGAGGCAGAGGGCGCCGGCGCCCCGGTCGCGCGCCAGGGTTTCGATCTCTTCCAGCAGGCGGCGGCCGGTGCCCTTGGCGGCCACGGGATCGACATAGACGGCCCGCACCTCGGCGCTGTAGAGCGCGGAGAAGCCGACCACGCGGCCCGCCTGCTCCGCCACCAGCACGTGCTCCCCCCACTCCGTCATGGCGGCGCGGTAGTCTGCGGCATCACGGCCGCCCAGAAGGGCGATGAGTTGTTCTGGCGAGTAATGTCCGGCGCAGAAAGCATGGACGGAGCGGATATGGACCTGCCGAATGGCCTCGGCGTCGTCGGCCTCCCCAGCCCGGATCACCGGCGTCGGGGCATCAAGGGGGGGTGTGCGTATGCTCGACCGGTACATGCCGCCCAATTCTATCCTCGCCCAAGGGCTTCGGCAGCGCCCGTCCAGCACCTGGAACAGTCGCGGTCATTTCAAAGGAAACGTGCGCCACCCGGGTCCCCAACGCGGGAAAGCTGCACGTCGATGAAGTATGCACGGGGAAGACGCCGAAAGCGATGTCTCGCATGCACCCATTGCTATTTTCCCGGTAATTCGGGCGGCTTGCAAGCCGGCCATTCATCGTTTCGACATCAGCGGTGCAGGAATGCCCGGCGGGGCCTTCCATCCCCGACTGGGCCAGCTATCCTGCCAAGGCATATTCCCTGCGATAGGCCGCCCCTTGGACACGCTTGCCTCTCCCACCGCCTTGCTCGCCCCTGACGAGCCATCCGCCGTCACGGTGGTGAATCCCCAAGGGCCCGCCCCCGTGGTGCTGCTGTGCGAACATGCCGCACGCCGCGTGCCCGCCCGCCTGGGCACCCTGGGCGTTCCAGCCGCCGACATGGAGCGGCACATCGCCTGGGACATCGGGGCGGAGGCGGTGACTCGCGCGCTGGCCCGGCGGCTGGACGCGCCGGCGGTCATCGCTGGATATTCCCGCCTGGTGGTGGATTTGAACCGCCCGCTGGACAGCGCCACGCTGATGCCGGCGGTCAGCGACGGCACCCCCATCCTGGCCAACCAGGCCCTGACCGATGCCGACCGCCAGGCGCGGCTGGACGCCCTGTTCCACCCCTACCACGCCGCCGTCGCGACGTGCGTCGATGCCAAGCGCGCGGCGGGCCAGGTCCCGGCCATCATCTCCGTCCACAGCTTCACGCCGGTCATGAACGGCTTCCAGCGCCCCTGGCACCTGGGCGTGCTGTGGGACCAGGACGGCCGCCTGCCCCTGCCCTTGTTGGACCTGCTGCGGGCCCTGCCAGGCGTGGTGGTGGGCGACAATGTTCCCTACTCAGGGCGCGACGGCCACGGCTATACCCTGAAGACCCATTCCACCCGCCCGGGCCTGCCCGGCGTGCTGATCGAAATCCGGCAGGATCTGATCGGCGACGCAGAGGGGGTAGAGCACTGGTCCGCCCTGCTGGCGCAAGCCCTTGGACAGCTGATCGGCCGCCCCGATATACACCACGTGCTGGCCGGCACTTGAACCGGCCGTCCCCCTTCACAAGGATATTCCATGGTTCCCGAGATCGACGACGCCACCCGGGTGGAGCTTGAGGCCGCCGCCTTCCGCCGGCTGGTGGCGCATTTGCGTGAGCGCACCGACGTCCAGAACATCGACCTGATGAACCTGGCCGGATTCTGCCGCAACTGCCTGTCCAAATGGTACCGCGCCGCCGCCGAGGAAAAGGGCGTGGCCCTGGACTATGAGGCCGCGCGCGAGATCGTCTACGGCATGCCTTACGAGGACTTCAAACGCCTGCACCAGCGCGAGGCCTCGGCGGAGCAGAAGGCGGCGTTCGAGCAGAGCAAGCCGAAGGACTGAGCGGCCCCTGCCGGCCCTTGCCCACGCGCACCGGCGCGGGTAAGGTCGCGCCCTCACCATTCAGACCACCCACTTAGAACGAAGAGGCATTCCCCATGTCGGACGCCCCTGTTGCGACGGATGTTGGCGGCATCGCCGGCGACCGCCTGCGCTCCATCATCGAGCGTATCGAACGCCTGGAAGAAGACAAGAAGGGCATCGCGGACGACATCAAGGACATCTACGCCGAAGCCAAGGGCACGGGGTTCGATACCAAGATCCTCCGCCAGATCATCCGCCTGCGGAAGATGGAGAAGAACGACCGGCAGGAGCAGGACGCCCTGCTGGAGCTCTACAAGGCCGCGCTGGGCATGGAGTGAGCTGCGGGGCTCGCGAGAGCCTTGCCGCCGTCAGGATCAAGGCCGGGCCGCCACGGGCGCCCGGCCTTTTTCTTCAGCCCTCGAGCCCGATCAGAGCCCCCAACTTCGCCCTCAAGTCCACCAGCACATCCAACGGAACCGCAGCCCCGATGGGCCGGATGAGCCGGGCCAAAGTATCTATACTGCGTACGTGGCTGGTCAGTATTTCGCCCGTGATCGGCAGCCCCTCCGGCAGCACCACGCTGGTTCCGAAGGGGCGAACCTTGCTGGTGATGGGACAGACGATGGCGAAGCGGCTGGCGTCCCAGAACACCGCCGGCGATATCACCACGGCCGGTCGGCGGCCGCCCTGTTCCCGCCCCAACCTGGGATCAAAATCCGTCCAGATGAGATCTCCGGCCTCAGGCCGGTATTCAGTCACTCGATCACCTCGCGGCCGACATCGTCGCCCCAGTCGAAGGCGGTCCCCATAGCGTCGGGAGTCATGCCCACCAGTAGATCAGCCAGCTGGTAACGCGGACGGGTCGGCGAGATGACGATTCGGCCATGCTCGGCCACCACCTCCACGCGGTCGCCTTCGGTCAGACCCACTTCAGCAGCGATATCCTTGGGAACCCGCAGGCCCAGGCTGTTGCCCCACCGTGAAATCTGAACCTGCATGACAGCCTCCTGGCTTCTTCCAGGCCAAAGGATATCCGCCGGATATACAAACTTGTCAATCGAACCGGTAGGCGTCCATGGCCAGGGCGCCCAGCTGCACGCTGGCGTGCAGGCGGCGGCCGGGCTGGCCGGGGCTGGAGGCGCCCACGGCGGCGAACAGGGGCAGCAGGTGCTCGTCGCGCGGGTGGTTCTGGCGGGCGAAGGGCGCGCGGGCGCGGTAGTCGTCCAGGGCCGCGACGTCGGCGCCGCTGACCTTGTCATGGATCCAGGATTGGAAGGCGGCGGCCCAGGGCGCCACCTCATCCGTGCCCTCCCACGCCAGGTCACGCAGATTGTGGGTCAGCGAGCCCGAGGCGATGATCAGCACCCCCTGGTCGCGTAGCGGCCGCAGCGCCTCGCCCAAGCGGCGGTGGTGGGCGGGTCCCAGATGCGGCTGAATGGACAGCTGGGCGACCGGAATGTCGGCCTCCGGGAACATCAGGATCAAGGGGACCCAGGCGCCGTGGTCCAGGCCGCGCGCTTCCCCGCCCGTGACCGTGATACCGGCGGTGGCGAGGGCCGCCAGGGCCGCCCGCGCCACCTCGGGCGCGCCGGGGGCGGGGTAGCGCATCTCGAACAGGGCGCGGGGAAAGCCGCCGAAATCGTGGATGGTCTCCGGCTGGTCAGCCAGGGAAGCCGTCGGTGCCACCGTCTCCCAATGCGCCGAAAGCACCAGGATGGCGCGGGGGACACCCGCCGCCCGGATGTCGCGCCCCAGGGTCTGCAGGAAGCGCCGCGCGTCACTGTCCTGCAACGCCAGCATGGGGGAGCCGTGGGAGATGAAATAGACCGGCTGGCGCTTCACCGCGGCGGCGGCGGGAACGGACGGGAGGGCGGCGGTGGACGACATGGGTGAAGCCTTGGATTCGGAAGGGTGACCCTTCCAACATGGCCCCATCGACACCATTTGCCAAATCACTGGTTATCAACATCACCATTCACCATAGTGATGGTCAGTTGCGAAGGGGGCCATCCATGGACATCAGCCAGATCGACCTGAACCTGCTGCACGTCTTCGACGCGCTGTACCGGGAACGGCAGGTGACGCGGGCCGGCCGGGCGCTGGGCCTGTCGCAGTCCGCCGTCAGCAACGCGCTGGCCCGCCTGCGCCAGCACATGGGCGACGACCTGTTCGTGCGCACCCCCACCGGCATGGTGCCCACCGCCGTGGCCGACACCATGGCCCGCCCGCTGCAAGGCGCCCTGGACCAGGTACGGGCCGCCCTGGCCGCCCGCCAGCCCTTCCTGCCGTGCGAGGCGCGGGACGCGATCACCGTGGGCCTGTCCGACCACGCCGAGTTCGTGCTGGGCCCGCCCCTGGTCTCAGCCCTGCGGGCAGAGGCGCCGGGCCTGTCCCTGGTGCTGCGCCACGCGGACAAGGACAACGCCCTGCCCGGGCTGGAATCGGGCCTGCTGGACCTGGCGCTGGGCATGTTGCCCAACCCGCCCGCCCACATGACGCGGCAGATGCTGGTGCGCGACGGCCTGGCGGTGCTGATGCGTCCGGGTCACCCAGCCCTGGATTCCCCCTGGACCCTGGAGACCTACCTCGCCTATCCCCACCTGCTGGTCTCGGCCACCGCGTCCAAGGTGGGGGCGGTGGACCGCATGCTGGAAACGGTGGGCCGGCAGCGCACCCTGGCGGTGGTGGCGTCCCACCTGCTGGCGGCCGCCCCCATGCTGCGCGACAGCGACCTGGTCTGCACCATGCCGGCACGCGTGGCCCACCCGCTGGCCGACTCCTTCGGCCTGGCGGTGCTGCCCCCGCCTGCGGACATGCCGGTGGGTGACAAGCCAGCGGGCGGCATGCGCCTGTCCATGGTCTGGCACCGCCGCCTGGACAGCCATCCGGCCCACGCCTGGCTGCGCCGCCGGGTGGCGGAGGTCGCCCGGTCCCTGCCTCCCGTCCCCGGGGTCGCGGGCGGCGGGGGCGACACCGCCGCCGCTTGACCTGCCTCATTGGCCGCCAATCGGCGGCGATGTAAAGTGCGGCCCCTGATTCTTCCCCCTGACCTGGTGACGACGCCTTGGCCGAGCCGAACTTTTTCCTGAACGACATCTGGTACTACGCCATGCCCGGCCGCACCCTGGCCGTGGGTGCCATGCGGGCGCAGACCCTGCTGGGCCAGCCGGTACTGTTCGGCCGCACCAAGGAGGGCGCCGTCTTCGCCCTGCGCGACATCTGCCCCCACCGCGGCATTCCGCTGTCCTGCGGCCGGTTCGACGGCAAGGAGGTGGAGTGCTGCTACCACGGCTGGCGCTTCGACCGGGAAGGCAAGTGCACCGACATCCCCTCACTGGTGGAGGGGCAGGAGTTCGACCTGAACCGCATCCGCGTGCGCAACTATCCGGTGCGGGAGATCAGCGGCAACGTCTGGATCTGGATGGGCGCCGGTGAGCCCGACCAGGAACCGCCCCAGCCGCCGGGCCTGCCCGCCGACAAGCAGCCGGACATGGTCATGTCCATGGACTTCCCCTGCCACCTGGACCACGCGGTGGTGGGCCTGATGGACCCGGCCCACGGCCCCTTCGTCCACCAGTCCTGGTTCTGGCGCTCCACCAAGTCCATCCACGCCAAGGAGAAGGCCTTCGGCCCCGGCCCCTACGGCTTCGTCATGAAGAAGCACCGGCCGTCCAGCAACTCGCGCGCCTACACCATCCTGGGCGGCGTGCCGGAGACGGAGATTTCCTTCCGCCTGCCCGGCATCCGGACGGAGACCATCTCCACCGGCAAGCACACCGTCTGGAACCTGACGGCGGTGACGCCGGTGGATGAGGGCAACACCCGCATCACCAACCTGTTCTACTGGACCCTGCCCTGGGCCAACCTGCTGAAGCCGGTGCTGCGCCCCATCGCGGAGCGTTTCCTGGGCCAGGACCGCGACGTGGTGGTGATGCAGCAGCAGGGCCTGCGCCACGACCCGACCCTGATGCTGATCAAGGACGCCGACACCCAGGCGCGTTGGTATTACCAGCTGAAGAATGAGTTCCGCCGCGCCCGGGAGGAGAAGCGCCCCTTCGAAAATCCCGTGCGCGACACCGTCCTGCGCTGGCGCAGCTGAGGGGTCGATCCGCTATAGTCATGTCCGACCCGCTCGCTGATGAGAGACCGGACATGACCGCAACCGCTGAAACCACCATCGACCTCGGGCCCCTGCCCAACTGGGACCTGTCCGACCTGTACAGCGGACCGGACAGCCCCCGGCTGCGGGCGGATCTGGAGCGGGTGGAGCGCGAAGCCCAGGCCTTCCATGGCCGCTATTCGGGCAAGCTGCCCGGCCTGTCGGGCAAGGAGCTGGGCCAGGCCGTCGCCACGTACGAGGCGCTGGATGAGACGCTGACGCGGATCATGAGCTACGCCGGCCTGCTCTACGCCGGCGACCAGAGCGATGGCGCCATCGCCCGTTTCTACCAATCCATGCAGGAGAAGGTGACCGCCGTCTCGGTCCACCTGCTGTTCTTCACGCTGGAGCTGAACCAGCTGTCCGACAAGGACATCGACGCCAAGCTGAAGGCGCCGGAGTTGCGGCGCTACGCTGCCTGGCTGCGCGACGTGCGCATCTTCCGCGCCCACCAGCTGTCGGATGAGCTGGAGCGCTTCCTGCATGAGAAGGCGGTGGTGGGCCGCAATGCCTGGACCCGCCTGTTCGACGAGACCATGGCGTCGTTACGCTTCCGTATCGATGGCCAGGATCTGACCTCGGCAGAGGCCCTGAACCTCCTGTCGGCGCCGGAAGCCGCCACGCGCGAGGCGGCGGCCATCGAAATCGGCGCCGTGCTGGGCCGCAACATCAAGCTGTTCGCGCTGATTACCAACACGCTCGCCAAGGATAAGGAGATCGAGGACAAGTGGCGCCGCTATGACCAGCCCTGGTCGTCGCGCAACCTGTCCAACCGCGTCGAGGACGCGGTGGTGGAGGCGCTGGTGGGTGCGGTCAAGGACAGCTACCCCGCCCTGTCGCACCGCTATTACAAACTGAAGGCCAAGTGGTTCGGCGGCGACACCCTGGACTACTGGGATCGCAACGCCCCCCTGCCCGACGTCGCGGAGCGCACCATCCCCTGGGAGGAGGCGCGGGAAATCGTGCTGTCCTCCTACGCGCGCTTCAGCCCCGACCTGGCTGGCGTGGGCCGCCGCTTCTTCGATAACGCCTGGATCGACGCCCCGGTGCGGCCGGGGAAGAACCCCGGCGCCTTCGCCCACCCCACGGTGCCCAGCGCCCATCCCTATCTGCTGGTCAACTACATGGGCAGGACGCGGGACGTCATGACGCTGGCCCATGAGCTGGGCCACGGCGTGCACCAGGTGCTGGCCGGCGGCCAGGGCCATCTGCAATCCGACACGCCCCTGACCCTGGCGGAGACGGCCAGCGTGTTCGGGGAGATGCTGACCTTCCGGGGCCTGCTGGCCGCCGAGACCGACCCCGCCCGCCGCCGCGCCCTGCTGGCCGGCAAGGTGGAGGACATGCTGAACACCGTGGTGCGCCAGACGGCGTTCTATGATTTCGAGCGCCGCGTCCACAGCGAGCGGCGCCAGGGCGAACTGTCGGAAGAGCGGCTGGGCGAAATCTGGCAGGCGGTGCAGACGGAAAGCCTGGGGCCGGCACTGCGATTCGACGCGGGCTATGCCACCTATTGGTCGTACATCCCGCACTTCATCCACTCGCCCTTCTACGTCTACGCCTACGCTTTCGGCGACTGCCTGGTGAACAGCCTCTACGCCGCGTTCGAGGAAGCGTCGGCCCACAACGGGTCCGAGGCCTTCGCGCGCCGCTATCTGGAGATGCTGGCGGCCGGCGGCACCAAGCGGCATAAGGAACTGCTGGCGCCCTTCAGCCTGGACGCCACCGAACCCGCCTTCTGGCACAGGGGCCTGGGCATGCTGAAGGGCTTCATCGATGAGCTGGAGGCGCTGGGCTGAGCGCCCGCCGGTTCGTCACCTTTCCGATTCGGGTCTTCCCGATCTTGGGGCATTCCTCCTGGTACGAAGAACAACACCCATGAACCATCGCATTTCCCGCCTGGGCCTTGGCCTGCTGGCGGCCCTGGCTTGCAGCGCCGCCGCGGGCACGGCGCTGGCGGCCGCCCCCAAGCATGAAACGGGTAAGCACGAGGCGGCCAAGAAGCCGCCGGCCAAGGCCAAGGACCTGAACGGCTGGGGCCAGGTCACCTGGGGCATGACCCACAAGCAGATCCTAGCCGCCTATCCCAAGGCGCGGGAGTTCGAAATGGGGAACGGCGCACATGTCCGCTACCTGTTCGGCCTGGAAAGCGTGCGCCTCGGCGGCTGCGCCTACGCCGTGGACTTCGAGATGAAGAAGAACGCGCTGCGTCGCGTCACCCTGTACGGCCTGGAAGCATCCAAGGAGTGCAGTGACGGTGTCGACGCGCAGTTGGTGAAGCAGCTAGGCGCCCCCGCCGGCCGCCAGAAGGACGCCGAATCGGCCAGCGCCGAATGGAAGGCCGGCCACACCAAGGTCACCCTGCGCCGGGGCATCGGCAAGGCCGCGCGCAAGGTGGCGCCGGTGGTGGAATACCAGCCGAAGTAGGCCCCTCTTCCCACTTGGCATAGCAAAAGGGCGGCCCCGATGGGACCGCCCTTTTTCATTTCGGCTGTGCCTTCTGATCAGGGGATCAGTGCAGCTTGAACCTTAATGCAGCTTGCCAGGCAGCTCCTCGATGGCCGAGGCCACCATGGCGTCGCTGCGCGACTGGTCAATGGTCTGGGCCAGCAGCGATTCGGTGGCGGCCAGGGCCACGTCGACGGCCAGGCTGCGCACCTGCTGCAGGGCGGCGGCCTCGGCCTGGGCGATCTTCTCCAGGGCCTGGGCCTCGCGGCGCTTCAGGGTCGCCTCCAGGTCCGCTTCCGCGTGCTGGCGGATGCGGTCGGCCTCTTCGCGGGCGGCGGCGATGATGGCGTCAGCCTCCTTCATCGCGTCGCGCTGCTTCTTCTGATAGGCGGTCAGGGCCGCCTCGGCGTCCTGGCGCAGCTTCTGCGCGGTCTCGATCTCCAGGCGGATCTTCTCGGCGCGAGCGTCCAGGCTCTTGCCCAGGGCGCCGAAGCCGCCCTTCCAGATCACCAGGGCGAAAAAGACGACGAAGGCGACGCCAACCCAGAAAGTGGGATTCTGCAGATCGAACATCACGCACGCTCCTTCAGGGCGGCATCGACGGCGCCATCGACGCCGGCCTGATCGGGCTCGACACCCGCCAGCTTGGCGACGGCAGCGGCAGCAGCCTCGGCGGCCACGGCGCGGACGTTGGCGAGAGCTGTCTGCTTCTGGCCCTCGATGCGGGCCTCGGCTTCCTTCTGCTTGGCGGCCAGACCGGCGACGACATCGGCCGTGCGCTTGGCGGCCGCGGCGTCGGCCGTGGCGGCGGTGTCGTTCAACAGCTTGTGGGCGCCGGCGCGGGCCTCGGCCACCGCCTTCTCATAGGCGGCGACGATGGCGTCGGTCTCAGCCTTCAGCTGCGTGGCCTTGTCCAGGTCGCCGGAAATCTTGGCCTCGCGAGCCTCCAGAACGGCGCCGACGCGCGGCAGGCCGACCTTGGACACCAGCACGTAGAGCGTGCCGAAGGTGATGGCCAGCCAGAAAATCTGTGACGCGAACGTCTTGGTGTTCAGCTGGGGCAGACCCTTTTCGTCATGCACGCCAGCCTCGTGCTCCACGCTGTCCGTCGCGTGGGCGGTTTCTTCACCCGACTGCGCGAACGACGGCGTGCCGCCCAGGGCCACCGTCAGGACGGCGGCGGCGGCAAGGCCCTTCAGCCACACCATGAGCCTTGGATTCACCATGAAGATCACCTTGTTTGCGAGATCGCCCGGAAAAGGCTGGCGCTGAAATCACATCACGGGTGTTGGCCCATGAGACATCCCGCACCGGGCCATCGCCGGAAATCGGATCGGAACCTGTGAAGCGGGTTGACGATACGGCCGGCCGCATTGGCCCCGAACATGGGCTCAGGGGCGGCGACCGGCATGATACCGGCCCCGCCCCTTCAACCTACTTCAAACGCGGGCGGCCTTCCCCTAGGGGCTGGCCGCCGCGGCCGTTCCATCAAGCCCAGGGTCAGGCTTAGGCGAACAGGATCAGGAAGGCGATCAGCAGCGCGAACAGCGCCACGGCTTCGGTCAGCGCGAAGCCCAGAATGCCGATCGGGAACACGGAGGCGCGGGCGGCCGGGTTGCGGCCCACGGAGGCGATCAGGTTGGCGAAGATGTTGCCGATGCCGATGCCGACACCAGCCAGGGCGAACATGGCCAGACCGGCGCCGATGAACTTAGCGGCTTGCGGATCCATTATAGACTTCCTCTGTGTGATGGAACGGTTGAAGGGTGAAGACAGGCCCTACGGTCGGACGATCGCGGCTTAGTGCAGCTCGATGGCGTCGCGGATGTAGAGGCAGGTCAGGATGGTGAAGACGTAAGCCTGCAGGAAGGCGACCATGATCTCGAAGCCGATCAGGGCCACGTTGATCGCCACCGGGACGGCGCCGGCCAGCCAGCCGACGGCGCCCAGGGCACCGATCATGGTGATCGTGAAGCCGGCAAAGACCTTCAGCATGGTGTGGCCCGCCATCATGTTGGCGAACAGTCGGATGGACAGGCTGACCGGCCGCATCAGATAAGAAATGATCTCGATGGGGATCAGGATAGGCGCCAGCGCGATGGGCGCGCCCGAGGGGAAGAAGAAGCTGAAGAAGTGGAAACCGTGGCGGATCAGCGCCACCAGGGTCACGAACACGAACACCAGGGCCGCCAGCGTGAAGGTCACGATGATGTGGCTGGTGAAGGTGAAGGTGCCGGGAACCATGCCGATCATGTTGCCGAACAGCACGAAGGCGAAGATCGAGAACACCAGCGGGAAGTACGGGCGCGCCTGGGCGCCGGCGTTGTCCCGCACCATGCCCGATACGAATTCGTAAAGCAGCTCCGCCACCGACTGCAGCCGGCCGGGGACCAGGGCGCGCGACGCGGTGCCGGCGACCAGCAGGCCGGTGACGAGCACGGCCGCGACCACCATGTAGAGGGAGGAATTGGTGAAGGAGACGTCGTGCCCGGCGAGATGCAGAGGAACGATCTGCTCGATGCGAAACTGATGCAGCGGATCAGTGGCCACGATTCCCCTCACCTTCATCCTTGGCGGGGGTGGAGTTGGTTCCGCCCCCTGAGTTGGCGCCCGTGTCCGGTCGCCGATATCCCACCGCGTATCCCATGCCGTTGACGGCCCGGTATACATTCAACATCGCGGCAGCCGACCCCAGGACGAACATCACGATCAGTCCCCAGGGCGACGTGCCCAGCCAGCGGTCGATGACCAAACCGCCACCGACACCGACCACCATCGCCGCGACCAACTCGGCACCGATGCGAAACGCGACGCCCAGCCAACCGTTTCCCGCCTCGTCCTTCCGCTGTGTGGGAGAGGAGGAGGAAGACTCGGCGCTCCGTCGCGCATCCCGCAAGCGGGCCTCAAGCTCATCCAAGGAAGGCGGGGGTGTCTGGTCCGTCAAGGTCTAAACCCCTGGAGGTATGCCCCTTCCGCCGCATTGGAGTCGTCGCCATGCGAAAGCGGCGGCACCATACGGGGCGGTACACCCCCTGTCAAGTCGCAAAAGCACAGTGCCAAGTGTATGATTCTAAAGGACTATTTTATCGCCCCGCGCGGCACGCGCAGGTGCGGTGCCACGAGCTCAACCGCCGCCGCGCGCGCCACCCTGCGTAGCACCGCCGCCCATGCCAGGCTCGGCCCCCGGCGCCAGCACCGTTGCCTCGACGGTAAGGGGGGCCGCGGCCTTGAAGCGCAGGGTCAAATGGACGCGTTGCCCCACCACCAGCGGCTGGGTCAGGCCCATGAGCATGATGTGCGGCCCCTCGGGCTTCAGCGTCACCGTGCCGCCGGCCGGCAGCGCCACGCCATCGGCCAGCGGCCGCATGCGGGCGATTCCGTCCACCACCTCCGCCATGTGGATCTGGGCCACCTTGCCCACGTCAGCCTCCACCCCCACCAGCCGGTCGGCCGGCCCCTTGTTGTGCAGGGTGAGGAAGGCGACACCGGCCCGGGCGCCCCGGATGGTGGGCCGCGACCAGGCGGCGGTGGCCTCGATGGCCGGCGCCGGCGCCTCCTGGGCCACGGCCGGCGCGACGGCCATCACCGGCGCGGCGGCGATCATCAGCGACGCGAGAAGGGAGCGGATGCGGACCATGGTTTGCCCTTGTTTAGGATGCGACGGGCCCCCTCTGCCCCGTGGGGCCGGATGTCGCAATTGGACAGAAGCGCCCAGCGCCCCCTATTTCCCCGCGCCTTTGGCCATGGCCTCGCGGATGCCCTTGACCATGTCCTCCGCCGTGGTGCCCCGGGCGAAGATAGTGGCCAGGCGATTGTCCGGGTCCATGAGGTAGACGTAGGTGGAATGGTCCATCAGGTAGTTTTCCGGGTCGTCGCCGGCCACCTTGGCGGCGTAGACCCGCCAGGCGCGCGTGGCGGTGGACACCTGGGCGGCCGTGCCGGTCAGGCCCACCAGGCGGGGATGGAACTGGGCGACATAGTCCGACAGCTGCTGCGGCGTGTCGCGGCCGGGATCGACGCTGATGAAGATGGGCTGCACCTTGTCGCCCTCCGCCCCCAGCTGGTCCATGGCCTGGGCCATGACCTGCAGCTCGGTGGGGCAGATGTCCGGGCAGAAGGTGTAGCCGAAGAACATCAGCCGCCAGGACCCGGCGTAGCTTTTCTCCGTCACCGTCTTGCCGGACTGGTCCACCAGGGTGAAGGGGCCGCCCACGGCCACGCCCGGCACGATCTGGCCGCCGCCGCCCGAGGCCGGGGCAGCACCCGTGCTGCTGGCGCTGGACGCGGGACGGGAGGACGGCGGCGCCCCCAGCCACCACGCCACCAGGGCCGCGAAGGCGAGCGCCGGCACCAGGGTGACCAGCAGGCGGATCAGACGTTTCTTGGCCATGGGATGTGCGGCGCCCGTGCGACGGGGGATGGGTACCGCTTTAAACTAGCGCGCCACGGGCCCGAAAACAAAGGCGGGCGGCGCCCGTCGGCACCACCCGCCCCTGGTTCTAAAGTCTAGTCCGCCCTTACAGGACTGTCAGCATGCTGGCCACCAGGGGGTGGCGCACGATGTCGCGGTCGTTCAGGCGGACGACGGCAATGCCCTCCACCGCCTCCAGCCGGCGGGCGATGTCGGCCAGGCCGGACAAGCCGTTCAGCAGGTCGGACTGGTCCGGGTCGCCGGTCAGCACCATGGTGGAGTGCCAGCCCAGGCGGGTCAGCAGCATCTTGATCTGGCCGTAGGTGCAGTTCTGCGCCTCGTCGATCACGACGAAGGCGTTGTTCAGGGTGCGGCCGCGCATGAAGCCCACCGGCGCGATCTCGATGGTGCCTTCCGCCATCAGGGTGCGCAGGCGCTTGCCGCCCAGGCGGTCGTTCAGCGCGTCATAGAGCGGGCGCAGAAAGGGGGCCATCTTCTCCCCCATGTCGCCCGGCAGGTACCCGATGCTCTCGCCCGCCTCGATGGCCGGACGGGACAGGATGATGCGGTCGACCCGCCCGGCCTCCAGCGCTTCCACCGCGCTGGAGATGGCCAGGTAGGTCTTGCCCGTGCCCGCCGGACCCAGCGCCAGCGCCAGGTTATGGGTGGCGATGGCCTCCATCAGCACTTTCTGATTGGGGCTTTGCGGCTTGACCTTGCGCACATAGCTCTGATCCCGCCGCTCCTCGATGGGGTCCCAGCCGCCGCTGGCGGGGCCGCCAGCCCCTTGAGCGGACCGGGCGGGCATCGCATCGGGGAAAAGCGGGCGCACCTTGTCGGAGCTGGAGCCGCCGGAAGTCACCTTCACTGGACGCTTGGCCATGTCTGTCTCCTCAGTCACACCGAATTGAGCCGCGGGAACGCCCGCGGCCAGGTTACTAGGCAGGCAGGAACCGCGTGCCGGGCGACCCCGGGGGTTGGGACCCCGGGCGCCGGAGACCGGGCACGAAAAAACCGCATCCCCAGGTCAGCGGGGCATGCGGTTTGGAGAGGGCCATCATGGGGCGCCGGATGGGGGATCCGCATCCCCCTGCGGGGCCGGATGCCGCGGACCGTGCGATGCGGCGGGACGATGGCGGCCGATTGCGGGCGGCCTCAAGGGTCAACGGCGGCGGGGGCATCGGGGGAAGTCCGTTCCCCCGGCAGGCACACGACAGCACAGGCAGCGGCGCACAGTTTGGCAATACCCCGACCCGTCATTCTTGAGTGACGACCCTGGCATGCACTTTACCGCACCTGCGAGCATCTGTCAGCAGGACTTGGGGCATACATCAAATATTCATACCAGATGTGGTGGCCATATAACCCCGAGTCGCCGCGCCCCGCCAACCGCGACGACACTCCCGAGTCGGGCCGCCCTTGCCCTTTGGGGATAGGGTGGCGCAGGCCGGGTGCGGCCGGCCGGCTTTGGCACCGCGGCGAAAACGCCCCCGTGATTCAAGAGGCTGCCCCATGGCCGCCCCCCGCCACCCAGGTTCGTACCGGAGGTGCAGGCACCCCGAAGGTGCACTAAGACTCAATAAATATTGTGTGGGCTGGCGCTTTCCGCTCAAAATGTGGATCTGAGGATTCCCTTGACGCCTGCGCCCATCTGGTCTTGAAACGCGCGTTCGATGGGTCCGGCCTGGGGCGCCATCCTGCCGTTCGGGTCAAGGATGTGCCGTCGCATTTCGAGGACCCTCTGCCCCCCGCGGGCGATCGGACGCAGGCCCCTGCCCCCGGCTGGGGCGCCAAGGGACGTTCCGGCCACGCGCGGACGGGTGATGGTCAGGCAGATTAGGGACTAAGGGGTCAGGGGCGAGATGAGCAACCAGGTGGCATTCCGGGACGCGCCGTTCCAATTGCGCGGCAGCAACTTCACCATGATGGTGCTGAAGGTCTCGGACCCGCATGCCCAGAATTTTTTCTTCGCCCTGTCGGACAAAGTGCGCCAAGCGCCTAATTTTTTCCGCAATGCGCCGGTAGTGCTGGACCTGGACGATCTTCCCCCGGGGCAAGGCTTTGATTTCGAGAATTTCTGCGATCTGCTCCGCACACTGGGCCTGATCGCCGTGGGCCTGCAGGGCGGCACCCGTGAACAGCAGGAGGCGGCGCTGGCCGTGGGCTTGGCCGTGTTCCCGCAGGGCCGTGCCGCGGCGGACGCCCAGCCGGCGGCGCCCCGCCCTGTGGCGGTGGCCGACGCACCGGTCGCCGCAGCACCCGTTCCGGCGCCCGCGCACGACCTGCCCTACCAGAAGGCAACCCTGCTGGTGCGGGAGAACGTGCGGTCCGGCCGGCAGCTGTATGCCCAAGGCGGCGATCTGGTGGTCATCGGGTCGGTGTCGCCGGGCGCCGAGCTAGTGGCCGACGGCAACATCCATGTCTATGGCGCCTTGCGTGGCCGCGCGCTGGCGGGCATGGCGGGGGACCACAACGCCCGCATCTTTTGCCAAAGCCTGGAGGCGGAGATGGTCTCCATCGCCGGGCTGTACCGGGTGAGCGAGGATCTGGAGAAATCCGTCCTGCGCCGCCAGGTCCAGATCTACCTGGACCAAGGTTTCCTGCACATCGATCCGGTCACCGTCTGACGCACGGCCGGTTTTCCCAGTAACCTTCTTTTCCAAGGGAGACGTTCTTGGCCAAGATCATCGTCATGACATCGGGCAAGGGCGGCGTCGGCAAGACCACCTCATCCGCCGCCTTCGGCACCGGCCTGGCCTTGCGGGGGTTCAAGACCTGCATCATCGATTTCGACGTGGGCCTGCGCAACCTGGACCTGATCATGGGGTGCGAGCGCCGCGTGGTGTTCGACTTCATCAACGTCATCAATGGCGAGGCGCGCCTCAGCCAGGCGCTGATCAAGGACAAGCGGGTGGAGAACCTGTACATCCTCCCCACCTCGCAGACCCGCGACAAGGACGCCCTGACCGAGCAGGGCGTCGAGAAGATCCTGAACGAACTCAAGAAAGAGTTCGACTACATCATCTGCGACAGCCCGGCCGGCATCGAGCGCGGCGCCCTGATGGCGCTGTACTTCGCCGACCACGCCATCATCGTCACCAACCCCGAGGTCTCCTCGGTGCGTGACAGCGACCGCATCCTGGGCGTGATCCAGGCCAAGTCGCGCCGCGCCGAGAAGGGCGAGGCCCCGGTGCAGGAGCACCTGCTGGTCACCCGCTACGACCCCGAGCGGGTGGAGAAGGGTGAGATGCTGAAGGTCGAGGACGTGCTGGAGATCCTGGCCATCCCGCTGTTGGGCATCATCCCGGAAAGCCCCGCCGTGCTGCGCGCCAGCAACGTCGGCATGCCCGTGGTGCTGGACGACAAGTCCAACGCCGGCCAGGCCTATTCCGACGCCGTGGGCCGCTTCCTGGGCGAGAAGATCGAGCACCGCTTCGTCAAAGTGGAGAAGAAGGGCTTCTTCGACCGGCTGCTGCGGAGGACCGCATGAGCATCTTCGATTTCTTCCGCACGCCCAAAAAGGCATCTGCGGCCGACCAGGCCAAGGAACGCCTGCAGATCGTCCTGGCCCATGAACGGGCGGGGCGCGACAGCCCCGACTTCCTGCCCCAGCTGCAGAAAGAGCTGCTGGACGTCATCAAGAAGTACGTCTCCATCGACGACGACAAGGTGGCGGTGAAGCTGGACCGGGCCAGCGGCTATTCCACGCTGGAGGTCAACGTGGAACTGCCCGCCCCGGCCAAGGGGGCGGCCCGCGCCGCCTCTGGTGGCAAGGTCGCGGCGGCTGGGAACGCGTAAGGTTTGAAAGGTTCCCCGTTCCGCCGGTGCTCACTCCGGAGCCAGCGGTCGCTGGCCTGAAAAGAGCCGGGTGGAGATGATGTGAACTCGGCAGAGGCCGGTCCCGAGGGACCGGCCTTTGTCGTTTCAGGCGGCATCCGCCCGGCTTTCCTGCTGATGGGGCATCTGCTGGCGCAGCTTGGCGGCCAGCGCCGTGGCCTGGGCGTCGTCGAAGCCGTCCAGCGCCTCCAGCACCACCTCGCGCAGATCGGCGTGGCGGGCGGCGCGGCGCAGGGCCACCAGGCTGTCCGCATCCACGCCGACATGGTCCATGACCGAGGCCAGGGCCGCCACCGTCTCCCGCGTCGGCGCCGCCGTCACCAGTTGCGCCAAGTCGGCGCGCACGGTGGGGCGGCCCAGCCGGCCCAGGGCGCAAACGGCGCCGGTCGCCACCGACCGGTCGGGATCGGCCCGCAACCTTTCCAGCGCGTCGATGACGGGGAATTCCGCCTGGCGCACACACCGGCAGGCCGCCGCCCGGGCGGCGGCGTCCGCCGTGCCCAGCAGGCGCAACAGCACCTTGCGGTCCAGCGCCACCTCCAGCCGCACGGCGGCGGTGAGGGCCGCCACCTCCACGGGGCCGGCCAGCCCCACGCCACCCAGCAGGCCGGCGACGATGGCCGTCGCCTGCGGCCCGCCGATAGCGGTCAGCGCCTCCAGCACCGCCACCGGTTCCCGGCCGCTGAGACCATAGCCGGCCAGCCGCCGCAGGCGCAGGCCCAGCAGAGGCACGGCAGCGGTCAGGCGGCGGCGCCCAGCCTCTGCGATCAGGAGCAGGGCCTTGCTGAGCGGTGCGTCCGGCAGCCGGGCCAGCAGCGCGGCGTCATCCAGGTCGGCTGGCGCCGGTTCGGCGGGTGGGCGGGGACGTAGGGGCGTGGGCGCGTTCACCGCGACCGGGGGCGGCGCACCAAACAAATCCATCTGGTTCACGGCCCCATCCGCCGTCTTGGGCTTGCGCGCCTTCGCCATGATCTTTCCCACCCAGATCGAACAATACAGGAACATACTAGGCACGCCTGTTCCCATTCGTCAATCTCCGGCGGCTGTCCCATCGCCTTTCGGTAGCCGGCTTTTGCAGACTTATCCCCTTCCGGCGGTCGTGATAAGAGGGATGACCTGCAATGTATGGGAGCGCATCGTGGCCGGCCTGTCCTGGATCAACATGTTCGCGGGGGTCCACCGCCCCATCGTCAGGGGCGCCGCGCTTCTGACCCTGTCCCTGGGCATAGTGCTGCATCCGGGCGCCACCCGCGCCGCCAATTGCGACCAGCCGGCTTCGGAGGAGGAGCAGGTGCAGTGCCTGGGCGCCGACCTGCGCCGTACCGACGCCGAGATCAACCGCGTCTATGGCGAAGTGCGCAGCAAGCTGGACGATGCCGGCAAGCTGGCCCTGCGCAATGAGCAGCGCGCCTGGCTGAAGCGGCGGGATGAGACCTGCGGCCTGGACAACAAGGAAAGCGACCGCGAGAAGTGGCTCCAGGCAATCCTGGCCAACCGTGCCAAGGCCGTCTGCGTCGTCCGCTTCACCAATGAACGCTCGGACCAACTAGCGGCGGAGCAGGCCGGCAAGGCCCCGGCACCGGAAGCCAAGGCCGCCGCCTCGTCCGGCGACCTCTACGAGATCTGGGGCAAGCCGCCCGTCAGTGCCGGCAAGTGGTACATCGAGGCCACCATCGATATGGGCGCCGTGGCCAAGCGGGCGGAAACCGCCCTGTTCTTCGGCGCGGAAAGCCAGGAAGGCAGTTACGGTCCGCTGATCCAGCTGCGCCATAACCGGTCCGGTGAGCCCAAACACGTGCTAGGGCTGGCCGTGGATTTGGATGGCGGCTGGCTGTACGCGCGCGTGGACGGCGCCTGGGGGAAAAGCGCGCCCGGTCAGACGGGCGGCCTGCAGATCCCGTCCCGCTTGCCGACCGTCCTGGGTCTGACCTCCAGCGTGTCCATGACCGACATGATCAAGGACGGGCTGATCAGCCTGAACTTCGGCGAGCGGCCCTTCGTCTACGCCGTGCCTGATGGCTACAAGCCGCTGAAATAAGGGTCACACCTTCGGCCGCCTTTCCGCGAACGTGTGCTCGGGCCCGGGGAATCGCCGGGCCCGGACATCCTCGGCATAGGCCTGGGCGGCGGCGCCCACCTGGGTGGCCAGGTCGGCATAGCGCTTCACGAACCTGGGCGTGAAATCGGCGAACAGGCCCAGCATGTCGTCCGACACCAGCACCTGGCCGTCGCAGGCGGCACTGGCCCCGATGCCGATGGTGACCACGGGCACCAGTTCCGTCACCTGGCGGGCCAATGGCTCCACCACCCCTTCGATCACCAGCGAGAAGGCACCGGCCTCGGCCACGGCCCGGGCGTCCCCCAGGATCTTGGCCTGTTCCGCGTCATTCCGCCCCCGGGCACGGTAGCCGCCTAGAACGTTCACCGCCTGGGGCGTCAGCCCGACGTGGCCCATGACGGGTATGCCCCGGCGCACCAGGAAGTCGATGGTGGTCGCCATTTCCTCCCCGCCTTCCAGCTTCACGGCGGTGGCGCCGGTCTCGGCCACGATGCGGGCGGCGACGCGGAAGGCCTGCTCCGGGCTCGCCTGATAGCTGCCGAAGGGCAGGTCCACCACCACGGCGGCCCGATGGGATCCACGCACCACGGCCGCGCCATGGGCCACCATCATGTCGACCGTGACGCCCAGCGTGCTGGGCAGGCCGTACAACACCATGCCCAGGCTGTCCCCCACCAGCAGCACGTCGCAGTGCGGATCCAGCAGGCCGGCCATGGGCGCGGTATAGGCCGTCAGGCACACTACGGGAGTAGCCCCTTTGCGGGCGGATATGTCAGGCACGCTCAGGCGTTTGACGGCAGTGGTGGCGCTCATCCCGATACCGACCCTTATGGGAAAGGACGTTTTGCGCCGCATCCCTACACCAAAGCGGCGCGCCGCGCCAATGGATGGCGGCGCGTCGCAGCCAGTGCATCACTCCCGCCCTCGTTCCGGCACCAGAACTTCGCTATGTTAATCTTTTGGCCCGCCGACGATGGCGGGCCCGGATCAGAGCCAGGACCAGAAAAGGCGGCGCATGCAGTCGGCGGTGGACGCGAGCAAGGACAAATGGCCCGGCCCCTCGGCGGAGCCCACGGCCGGCGTACCCGTCTCCGGGGGTTTCTGGCGCAAGCTGCTGGCCTTTTCCGGCCCCGGCTATCTGGTGGCCGTGGGCTACATGGACCCCGGCAACTGGGCGACCGACATCGCCGGCGGGTCCCGCTTCGGCTATGCGCTGCTGTCCGTGGTGCTGCTGTCCAGCCTGATGGCCATGCTGCTGCAGGCCCTGTCGGTGCGCCTGGGCATCGCCAGCGGCCGTGACCTGGCGCAGCTGTGCCGGGAGCGGTACGGCCCCCGCACCGCCGTCCTGCTGTGGATATTGTGCGAAATCGCCATCATCGCCTGCGACATCGCGGAGGTCATCGGCTCCGCCATCGCACTGAAGCTGCTGTTCGGCCTGCCCCTGATCGTGGGCGCCCTCATCACCGCCCTCGACAGCCTGCTGATCCTGGCCCTGCAAAATCGGGGCGTGCGCCGGCTGGAGGCCTTCATCCTGGGCCTGATAACCCTGATCGGCCTCTGCTTCCTGGCGGAGGTGGCGCTGAGCCGGCCGGGCGTGGGCGCCGTGCTGGCGGGCTTCGTGCCCACGGCCGACCTGCTGGGCGACCCGGCCAAGCTGTATGTGGCGGTGGGCATCCTGGGCGCCACCGTCATGCCCCACAACCTCTATCTCCATTCGGCCGTGGTGCGCACCCGCGCCTTTCCCCGGGATGAGGAGGGCCGGCGCGAGGCCATCCGCTTCGCCACGCTGGACAGCACGGTGGCCCTGTTCATCGCCTTTTTCATCAACGCTGGCATCCTGATCCTGGCGGCGGCGGCCTTCCACGGCCAGGCGCTGGTGGAGGATATCGAGGAGGCCTACCGCCTGCTGGCCCCCATGCTGGGCGCGCCGCTGGCCAGCCTGCTGTTCGCGGTGGCGCTGCTGGCCGCGGGCCAGAACTCCACCGTCACCGCCACCCTGGCCGGCCAGGTGGTGATGGAGGGCTTCGTCTCCCTGCGCCTGAAACCGGTATGGCGCCGGCTGATCACCCGCCTGCTGGCGCTGGTGCCCACCCTGCTGGTGCTGGCCGTCGCTGGCGATGCGGCGGCCACCACGCTGCTGATCTTCACCCAGGTGGTGCTGAGCCTGCAGTTGCCCTTCGCCGTCATCCCCCTGGTTCGATTCTGCGGCGACCGGGGCGTCATGGGACGCCTGGCGGCGCCGCGCTGGCTGCTGGCCCCCGCCTGGGCAGTGGCGGGCATCATCGTCATCCTGAACGGCGTGCTGATCGTCCAGACGGTCACAGGGTAAGAGCGGCGGCAGGGACTAAAGCCCGAACAGGCGGCGGAACGCCACCTCCTGCGCCGCCGGCACGCTGTGCCGGGCCGCCAGCTCGGCCAAGGCCGTCGCCATGGCCGCCATCGGGCCCGACCAGTCGTTCATGCGCGTCTGACGGAACAGCCGGGCGGTCGGGTACCAGGGACTGTCCGTCCGGTCGCGCATCCACCGCCAATCCGGCCGATTGGAAATGAGCAGCCAGACCGGCTTGCCCAAGGCGCCGGCCAAATGGGCGACCGACGTATCGACGGCAATCACCAGATCCAGGTTGGCGATGGCCGCCGCCGTCTCACCGTAGTCGCTCAGGTGTGTGGACAGGTCCGTTATCCGCCCGGCCGCCATTTGCCCCACGTCGGCTGCGCGCGGCCCCACCTGCAGGCTGTACCAGCGCACGCCGGGCACCGTCCATAGGGGGTTCAACGCCGCCAGCTGGTGGATGGACCGATGGCGGTCGCCCCGGTGGCCCGGATTGCCGGCCCAGACCAGCCCCACCCGCAGGCCGGGCGCGCGGGTGTCTGCATCCTCGGCCGCGAACCGGGCGCGCCAGCGGGCCAGGGCCGCGGCCGGCGGTGTCATATAGGGAACCGCCGCCGGCACCGTCGCCAGCGTCGTGCCCAGCAGGTAGGGCAGGCTGAGCAAAGGGGCGTGCACGTCACAGGTCGTCGGCACTTCGTCGCCCACCAGCAGCGCATCGACGCCCGGCACGCTGGACACCAAATCCGCCAAGGTGCGCGGCGTGCGCAGCACGATGCGGGCCGGGGGCCCCGAGCGTCCCGGTCCGCCCCACCAGCGCCGGTCGGCATAGCGGCTGAACTGGATCAGGTCCCCCATGCCCTGTTCGGTATGCAGCGTCAGGGTGCGGCCGGTCAGGTCCTGGCCCGGGCGCCAGGCCCGTTCGGGCATCACGTCCCACAGCCGGGTCTCGTGCCCGTCCCGCAGACGCCACTCATATTCCGCCCAGCCTTCCTCCAGCTGCCCCATCTGCAGGCAGGCCATGCCCAGGTTGACGTGGGCGGTGACGAAATTCGGCTTGAGGGCGACCGCCCGGCGCAGCGAGGCCTGCGCCTCCGCCACCCGCCCGGCGTCCAGCAACACGATGCCCAAGGTGTTGTGCATGTCCGCGTTACCGGGCGCCACCGCCAGGCCGCGGGCCGCGGCGGCGAGCGCCTCTCCGCCACGGTCCAATCCGTGGAGGGCGGCGGCCATCACACCCAGCGCCAGCTCACTGTCCGGCTGCAGCACCAGCGCCCGCCGGGCCATGTCCAGCGCCTCCTCCAGGCGGTTCTGGCCCTGCAAGGCGACCGCCAGGCAAACGCGAGCGTCGATCGACTGCGGGTCGCGGGCCAGGGCGTTGCGCCCCAGCGCCTCCACATCCTCCCAGCGCTGCCGCTCCACCAGGCAGCCCGACAGCGCGTGGATGGCATCGGACAGCCCAGGGTCCAGCGCCACGGCCCGCCGGAGGGAGTCAATGGCGGCGTCCAGTTCCTTCATGTCGCGCAGGGCCACACCCAGGCAGGTGTGGGCCAGGGCCAAGTCCGGCCGCAGGGCGAGGGCCCGGCGCGCCATGTCCGCCGCTTCCGCCAGCGCACCATCAGCCTGCAGCGCAATGCCGAGGTTGCACCAGTGCCCGGCGTCCTCGGGCGCCATCTCCACCGCGCGCCGATAGGCGCTAATGGCATCCCCCAGGCGCCCAAGGCCACGCAGAGCGTTCCCCAGGTTGCCTTGGGCGTCGGCATAACCGGGCCAGAGGGTCAGAGCCTGGGCATACGCGTCCAGCGCGGCCTGGGCGCGGCCCGCTGCAAGGTGGGCGTTGCCGAGGGCGTTCAGCTCGATCGCCTGGTCCCGCCGCCCGTCCGCTTCAGGCGGACGCGGCTCTTCTTCGGCCGGCTGCCGGGCCGGCTGCAGTTCCGCGGCCCGGCGGTGGACCGCCGTGGCCTCGTCCTGGCGACCCGCATCGGCCAGGGCGTTCCCCAGATTGACGAGCAGTTGGGCATTGTCCGGCTGGGCCGCCACGGCGGCGCAGTAGACCTCGATGGCCTCGGCCAGCTGGCCCTGGCGGTGCAAGGCCACGCCCAGATTGGCCAGCGCCGGCAAGGAGTCCGCCCGCACGGCCAGAGCCCGCCGGCAGGCGTCCACCGCCGCGTCGGCATAGCCCAGCTGCAGCAGTGCCACGCCCAGGTGGGTCCAGGCCGCAGGGTCATCCGGCGCCGCCGTCACGATCGCGTTGTAGTGGGTCGCCGCCTCGGCCCACCGGCCATCCAGCATCAATTTGTGGCCGTCGTCACTCACGCCCGCCCCGCTTCTCGTAAGCCGTCCTCGCTGGCGGCATCCTAAAACGAAAATAGGCGCCGATGTCACCACCGGCGCCCGCTTTCCTATCGAATGGACCGCGCTCCCTCCGGGCCGGTCAGTCGAACGCCTCGTCCCAGCTGCCGCCGGTGGCGGCCTTGCTGTATTCCGTGGCGCGGTTCTCGAAGAAGTTGGCGTGTTCCACGCCGTTCAGCATGACGTCCATCCACGGCAGCGGGTTCTTTTCCACGCGATAGATGGGCTGCAGTTCCAGCTGCACCAGGCGGCGGTCGGCGATCCAGCGGATGTATTGCTTCACGTCCTCGGCCGTCAGGCCCTGCACGCCGCCCATCTCGAACGCCAGGTCGATGAAGGCATCCTCATGCGCCACGATGGT
This sequence comes from Nitrospirillum amazonense, assembly GCF_029594735.1. Taxonomy (NCBI): domain Bacteria; kingdom Pseudomonadati; phylum Pseudomonadota; class Alphaproteobacteria; order Rhodospirillales; family Azospirillaceae; genus Nitrospirillum; species Nitrospirillum amazonense. The sequence goes on along the minus strand of NZ_JARPAF010000002.1, from coordinate 1,080,604 downwards.
GGAGCAGGCGACATAGAGTTCCTTCTGGAAGGCTTCCGTCCAGATCTCCGGGTTCTCGGCCACGAAGGTGCGGAACAGGCGGATGGCGGACTGCGTGTGCAGCGTCTCGTCGCGCACCGACCAGGTCACGATCTGCCCCATGCCCTTCATCTTGTTGAAGCGCGGGAAGTTCATGAGGATGGCGAAGGAGGCGAACAGCTGCAGGCCTTCGGTGAAAGCGCCGAACACCGCCAGGGTCTTGGCGATGTTGGCGGGGTTGTCCACCGTGAATTCCTGCATGTAGTCGTACTTGTCCTTCATCTCCTTGTAATGGAGGAAGGCGGAGTACTCGACCTCGGGCATGCCGATGGTGTCCAGCAGGTGGCTGTAAGCCGCGATGTGGATGGTCTCGATGTTGGAGAAGGCCGAGAGCATCATCTGCACCTCGGTCGGCTGGAACACCGCCGCGTACTTCTTCATGTAGCAGTTGTTCACCTCGACGTCGGCCTGGGTGAAGAACCGGAAAATCTGGGTCAGCAGGTTGCGCTCGCCGTCTGACAGCTTCTGGCGCCAGTCCTTCACGTCGTCGGCCAGCGGCACCTCCTCCGGCATCCAGTGCAGGCGCTGCTGCGTCAGCCAGGCCTCATAGGCCCACGGATAGCGGAAGGGCTTGTAGACGGGGTTCGGGGTCAAAAGCTGGCTGGGCACGGGCGAAATCCGTTCGTCTATACGTCGTTGGTGAAATAATCAGAACCAGCCTGACGACTTGGTCAGCGCCTCGAAGGGCGCCATCATCGCCGCCAGGAATTCATCGGCGGTCACTTTGCCATCGTGGTCGGCGTCCCACTTGTCGAACTTGCGCAGCGACTGGGCGCGCAACTCCTCGCGGGTCACCCGGAAATCGCTGTCGGTGTCGGCCGACATCACCGGATCCAGGCCCACCTGCAGGCGCACGCGGGAGCCCTGATAGCTCGCACCATCGGGAAGCGCCTCCACCGAATCCGGCTGCACCGCGCGGTCCTGGGCACCCAACAAGGGCGTCACCGGATGCGGCTGCGCCCGGAAGGGCTGGGTCAGGCGGTACTTCTCCAGCTCGGCCGAGGTGATGCTGCCATCGTGGTCCAGGTCGAACAGGTCGAAACTCCGGTCCGCGTCGGCGATCACCTCATCCCGGGTCAGCACGCCGTCGTGGTTGGCGTCCGTCTGGTGGAACCAGAGCATCAGCACCGCCTTGTACTGCAGCTGGCTGCCCGAGGGCGGCCCCAGGATCTGCCCCGACGGGCTGACCGGCACCAGCTGCAGGTAGGGATTCACCGGCAGGTCATGCCCCCCGCATCCCGCCAGGCCGAACCCCAGGGCGCCCGCCAAGGCCACCCTGGCCAGTGCCTTCACAACCCGCATGCGACTTCCCCGCCAGCGTCAATGGACCGATCGAGGAAGACCGGCCCCTGGAGCCATCGATCCTGGATCAACGGCTCACTGGCAAGCCAGGCATTCCTCATAGTTGCTGGTTTCCACGGCCGCCGGGGCGCTGGCTTTCGCTTCCGTCTTCTTGGCCACGACGGCGCCGATGTCGGCCTCCGCCCGCTGGATGGACATGGAGCGGAGATAGTAGAGGCTCTTCACGCCCTTCTTCCAGGCCTGAAAATGAATCTGGTGCAGGTCGCGCTTATGCACGTCGGCCGGCAGGAAGATGTTCAGGCTCTGCGACTGGCAGATGAAGGGCGTGCGGTCGGCCGCGTGTTCGATCAGCCAGCGCTGGTCCAGCTCGAACGCCGTCTTGAAGACATCACGCTCCAGATCCGACAGGAAGTCCAGGTGCTGGACAGAGCCGCCGTTCAGGGTGATGGACGACCAGGTGTCCTCGTCATTGCGGCCATAGGTCGCCAGCACCTGCTCCAGATGCTTGTTGCGCACCGAGAACGATCCCGAGAGCGTCTTGTGATTGAAGGCGTTGGCCGCCGCCGGCTCGATGCCGGGCGAGGCGCCGCCGCAGATGATGGAGATGCTGGCGGTGGGCGCGATGGCGATCTTGTTGGAGAAGCGCTCTTCCGAGCCGTAGTCGGCGGCATCCGGGCAGGCGCCACGCTCCCGGCCCAGCTTCAGCGAGGCCTCATCGGCCTGGCGCTTGATGTGGGCGAACATGCGCTTGTTCCACACCTTGGCCATCACGCCCTCGATGGGCAGGCCCTGGCTCTGCAGGAAGCTGTGGTAGCCCATGACGCCCAGGCCCACCGAACGCTCGCGCATGGCGGAATAGCGGGCGCGCTCCATATCGTCCGGTGCCTTCGCGATGAAGTCGCTCATGACGTTGTCGAGGAAGCGCAGCGTGTCCTCGATGAAGGTGGGGTGGTCCTGCCACTCCAGGAAATATTCCAGGTTCAGGGACGACAGGCAGCAGACGGCCGTGCGCTCCTTGCCCAGATGGTCCAGACCGGTGGGCAGCGTGATCTCGCTGCACAGGTTGGACATCTTCACCGACAGGCCGGCCAACTTGTGGTGTTCCGGCATGGCGCGGTTCACATGGTCGATGAACAGCAGGTAGGGCTCGCCCGTCTCGATGCGGGCGGTCAGGATGCGGATCCACAAGGACCGCGCAGAAATGCGGCGGATGACCGAGCCGTCCTTGGGGCTGGTCAGCGCCCATTCCTCGTCGGCCTCGACCGCGCGCATGAAGGCATCGGGGATGACCACGCCGTGGTGCAGGTTCAGCGCCTTGCGGTTCGGGTCGCCGCCGGTGGGGCGGCGCATCTCGATGAATTCCTCGATCTCCGGGTGGGAGACCGGCAGGTAGGTCGCGGCGGAGCCACGGCGCAAGGATCCCTGGCTGATGGCCAGGGTCAGGCTGTCCATAACGCGGATGAAGGGCACCACGCCGGAGGTCTTGCCGTTGCCGCCGACCTTCTCGCCGATGGAGCGCAGGTTGCCCCAGTAGCTGCCGATGCCGCCGCCGCGCGAGGCCAGCCACACGTTCTCGTTCCAGAGGTCGACAATACCCTTCAGGCTGTCGTTGCACTCGTTGAGGAAGCAGCTGATGGGCAGACCGCGCGAGGTGCCACCGTTGGACAGCACGGGCGTGGCCGGCATGAACCACAGCTTGGAGATATAGTCATACAGGCGCTGGGCATGGGCCGCGTCGTCGGCGTAATAGCTGGCCACGCGCGCGAACAGATCCTGGAAACTTTCACCGGGCAGTAGGTAGCGGTCGGTCAAGGTGGCCTTGCCGAACGCCGTCAGCAGATCGTCACGGGAATGATCCACAACGACCGCCGGACGGTTAGCAACTTGAATCCTGCCGAAAACGTCTCCGTCCCGCATGACTTATCCCCAGGCTGTGTATGAATTGCGCTGTGGATAACCGAGGACCGGATACCACATCTAGCGGCAACGAGCGCTGATCCTACCAAATCGTGACAGTACGCCAACGGGTTTTTTGTATCTCCGAAGGGCATTTTTCCATTGCGTCGGAAAAGCCCAGGGATACTGCGGCCAGCATGGGGTATCCTGCCCGCCAGCCATGGTTAATGAGGGTGCGGACCTGCCCGAAAGGGGGCCGCCCGATGCCCTGGAGGGTCGCCTGATGTTCATCGCGTGCTCCAACCTCATCGTTCCCAACCCCCCTATATCTTGTGCCGGCATCGCGGTGGGGGACATAGATGGTGATGGGCGCTTCGATTTCGTCGTCACCTGCGCCGATGCGCCCAACCGCGTGTTGAGCTGGGATGGCGGCGCCTTGGTCGAGCATCCGGCGGGCCCCCTGGCCGACGCCAGCGCCTGCGCCCGGGCGGCCCTGTTCGCCGACATGGATGGCGACGGCCGGGAAGAGCTCTACATATTGAACGAACCCGTCGCGGCCGGCGCGCTGCCCACGCCGGACCGGCTGTTCGCCTGCTTCGGCAACCGCTGGGTCGACTTGGCCGCCCTGCCGGAGAACTTCGCCGCCGCCAACCGTGCGGCCGGCACGTCGCTGGCCTGCCTGGACCGCCACGGCACCGGCCGCTACAGCATCGTGGTCGGGGGAGAGGGCGTGCCCCTGCAGCTGTTCGAGCTGGACCGCCGCGGCCGCCTGCACGAGGTGGCGGAGGAGGCGGGGCTGGACATCGAGGCCGACGCCCGGCTGCTGCTGGGATCCTGCCTCACCGGTTCACTGCCCGATCTGTTCGTCGGCTGCGCCAACGGCCCCAACCTGTTGTTCCGCAACCTGGGCGGCGGCCTGTATGAGGAGATCGCGGAAGAGGTGGGGCTGGATGACCCCTTCGCCAACGCCAGCGCCGCCACCATCCTGGACGCCGACGGCGACGGGCTGGTCGACCTGCTGCTGGGCAACATCCAGGGGCCGCAGCGCCTGTTCCAGCACCGTGCCGGCGGCGGCTTCGTCGATGTGGCGCCGGCGGAGATGGCGCAGCCAGGTCCGGTGCGCGCCGTCATCGCCGCCGATTTCGACAACGACGGCTATGAGGAGCTGTTCTTCCACATGCATGGGCAGCCCAACCGCCTGTTCGCCTGGCGGGAGGATCGCTGGGTGTCCATCGACGTGGGCGACGCCGCCGAACCGGAGGGCCTGGGCACCGCGGCCGTGGTGGCCGATATCGACGGTGACGGCCAGCTGGAACTGCTGCTGGGCCATGGCGACGGTGAGGCCCAGCCCCTGTCCCTGTTCCTGGCCTCCCCCACCGGCAACAACTGGCTGCGCGTCCTGCCCCTGACGGCCGGCGGCGCGCCGGCGCGGGGCGCCACCGTCTGCCTGACCGCCGGCGGCCGGCGGCAGCTGCGCAGCATCACCAGCGGGTCCGGGGGACCCTATCAGCGCGAGCCCGTGGCCCATTTCGGCCTGGGTGAGCTGACGCAGGTCGATCTGCTGGAAATCACGTGGCCCGATGGCGCGACCCTGCGGGTGGAACAGCCCGACCTCTGTCGCCTGATGGTGGTCCACCATCCCAGCCTGGGGCAGCAGGCGACGTGCTGACTCCTGCGGGTGAAACCACCGTCAAGACGGCGCCGCGACCGGCGCCTGGCGACGGATTCTACCCAGGGTCAGGCCATAGAAGCGGGCCAGCATGACGGCATAAGCCCCCCAGCCCACGCCATAGAGGCCGACGCTGACGACATAGCTGGCGGCGATCTCCACCGGATCGGTCAGGCGGCTGAACAGGGGGGTGACGAAGGCGGGCAGCACCGTCAGCAGACTGAGCGCCGTCAGCCGCACGGACAGGCCGCGGGTGGCGATCCAACCCAGGCGGAAGGAGGCGGCGCCCCCTACCGCCAGCGGCACCACCCCCACCATGAGGCGGCCGAAGATGCCCATCATGATCAGCACCAGCGGCAAGGCCACCAGCACGAACAGGCCGCCCGCCACCGATTCCGGCATCTCCATACCCAGCGCCACCAGGGCGCCATCCAGCAGGCGCAGGGAGGGCAGCAGGAAGACCAGCACCGGCAGGGCGCTGACCATGGCTGCCAGCATCCACCCCAGATAAGCCAGTTCCCGCCGGCCCAGGCTGGGGCTGAGGAAGCCGACACCGTCATCGGCCTGCAACACCCAGCGCGCCCACCAGACCTGCATGCGGATGAAGAACCAGGCGTTGAAGGCCATGGGAATGAGATGGAAGGGCAGCACCTCCGCCTCCCACGCGTCCTCCAGCGCCGGATCCACCGGGCGGGGGTGGGTCAGCGCCAGGATGACATAGAGGACCATCATCACCAGGGCCGGCATGCCGGCGAAGCGCACGGTGCGGCCGGGATCGGACAGCACCTCGCGGAACGCGGCCGCCGCCTCATGCCACACCATCGGCTTGCGCCGCACGTCCTCCATAACCACCCAACCCTCGACTACCGTCCCGCCGCCCCGGAGAATGCCGGATCGCGCCGGCCGTGGCGAAGCGTTATGTTGCCGCGCCCCGCCGGTGGCGGCGCCTTTTCCTCAAGGTCTATCCCAATGCCCTCTTCCCCAATGCCCTCGTTGCTGACCGTCCACGCCGAGACCTTCCCCATCCGTGGCACCTTCCGCATCTCGCGCGGCGCCAAGACCGAGGCCCATGTGGTGGTGGCGGAAGTGACGGACGGGGCGGCCACCGGCCGGGGTGAATGCGTGCCCTATGCCCGCTACGGCGAAACGGTGGCCGGCGTGGTGACGGACCTGGAAGCGCTGACGCCCGCCGTGGCCGCCGGCCTGACCCGGACGGAGCTGCAGCGCCTGCTGCCCCCGGGGGCCGCCCGCAACGCCCTGGACTGCGCCCTCTGGGACCTGGAAGCCAAGCGCACAGGCGTCCCCGCCTGGCGCCTGGCCGGCCTGGCGGCAGCCCCCGGGCCGCTCGCCACCGCCTTCACCCTGTCGGTGGACACGCCGGAAGCCATGGCCGCCGCCGCCCGCGCTGCCGCCCATTACCCCTTGCTGAAGCTGAAGCTGACCGGCGAGGGCGACCTGGACCGGGTGGCCGCTGTTCGGGAGAACGCGCCCCATGCCCGCCTGATCGTGGACGCCAACGAGGGCTGGAGCTTGGAACAGCTGGACCACTACGCCCCGGCGCTGGCGGCCCTGGGGGTGGAGCTGCTGGAACAGCCCCTGCCAGCCGGCCGCGATGCCGACCTGGCGGGGTACCAATGCCCCATCCCCCTGGGCGCCGATGAATCGGTGCACGGGCTGGATAGCCTGGAGGCCCTGGTCGGCCGCTACCAAGTGGCCAACATCAAGCTGGACAAGACCGGCGGCCTGACCGAGGCGCTGGCCCTGAAGGCGGCCTGCGAAGCGGCCGGTCTACGCGTCATGGTGGGCTGCATGGTGGCGACCTCGCTGTCCATGGCCCCCGCCCACCTGCTGGCCCAGGGGGCGGCCTTCGTCGACCTGGACGGGCCCCTGCTTCTGGTCCGCGACCGAATGCCCGGCCTTCGCTACGAGGGTGCCACCGCCGACCCGCCGTCCCCTGCCTTATGGGGATAGGGAAAACGAGGCGCACCAATGGCTTATGCGAGGACACCCTCCCCTTTGGCGCCGCCCCCGCCCCTCTGCCGAACGGCCTCCCCCTGGGGGCCTACGCCCAAGGGCGCACTTCGCTTTTGGCCTAAAAGAGGATTAACTCGGGGCCTGCCAAGTAAAACGTCTGGTTGGGGCTATGTTAAATCGAATTCTGGGCCGGGAACAGGGAGAGCAGCGGGAAGAATTGGCTCGTCTGCGCGCGGAAAACGCCGCCCTGAAGGCGGAAAACGCCTTGCTGAACCGCCTGTCTGCCCCCGCCCCCTGTTGGCGTTCGTGCAGGACAACGATCTTCGCTACGTCTGGGCCAAGGGGCCCGTGGCGGCCTTCGGCCCCGGCGTGCTGGGCCTGACCGACCTGGACATTCGCAACGGCCGCGGCAAGAGCGCGGAGGGTTTCACCACCCTGCACGCCATCAAGGGCCGAATCCTGGAAACCGGCCGGGGTGAGCGGCACATGTTCCGCCTGGAAATCCCGGGGGAAACGGAAAGCCGGCTGTACGACCTGGTGCTGGAACCCCACCGCGAGCCAGACGGCAGCATCACCGGCATCATCGGCCTGGGCCTGGACATCACGGTGGAAACGGCGCGGCGTGGCGCCGTGGCCTTGGCCGAGGCGCAGGCGGTGAAGGCGGAAGCGGAACGGGCAAACCGCGCCAAGTCGCGCTTCCTGGCCGCCGCCAGCCACGATCTGCGCCAGCCCTTCCAGGCCATGCGCCTGTTCCTGCATCTGCTGGAAACCCGCCTGACCGACGATCCCCAGCGCGACCTGGCGACCAAGCTGACGGAGTCGCTGGACGCCACCGAGGATCTGCTGAACGCCCTGGTGCAGATCTCCGCGCTGGAGGCCGCGACCGTCACGCCCACACCCACGCGCTTCGCCCTGTCAACGGTGATGGAACGGCTGGCGGGTGAGTTCCGGCCGCTGGCCGCCGCCAACGGCGTCAACCTGCGCTACATCCCCACCACCGCCCAGGTCAACAGCGACCCCGTCCTGCTGGACCGCATGGTGCGCAACCTGATCGTCAACGCCGTGCGCCACACTCGCAAGGGCGGGATCCTCATCGGCTGCCGGCGCCGGGGTCCGACGGTGCAGCTGCAGGTGTGGGACACCGGCTGTGGCATCCCGGCCGACCAGCTGCCCTTCATCTTTGACGAGTTCTACCGCGGCGAGACCGCCGCCGGCACCCCGACCGCCCAGGCCGGGCAAGCCAAGCGCGACGCGCAGCACGGCCTGGGCCTGGGGCTGGCCATCGTCAAGAAGACCGCCACCCTGCTGGGCCTGACGGTCACCGTCGTCTCCACCCCCAACCGGGGATCCGGTTTCACCATCACCCTGCCGCTGGCCGAGACGGTGCGGGTGCCGGCACCCCGCCCGGTCCTGGTGACCGACGTGCGTCCGGCGGCGGCCGCCCCCGCGACCGAACCGGTCAAGGAGCCCCCACCCGGCCCCACCCCTGGCCCGGCCCAGGAGCCGGAAGTGAAGGAGCCCGGCACCACGGAACCACCGGTGAAGGAGCCGTCGAAGGACCAGCCGCCCGGCGGCGTGCTGGTGGCCCTGCTGGAGGATGACCCGCTGCAGCTGGCGGCGCTGGAGGCCATGGTGGAGGATTGGGGCTGCGTCCCCCTGGCGGCGTCCACGCCCGAGGCGCTGTTCGAGGGGTTGGACAAGACGGACGCGACTCCCCGCCTGGTCATTTCCGACAACCGCCTGCCGGGCAACCGGCGCGGCATGGACGTCATCGCCGAGATCCGCAAGCGCTATGGCGGGGATGTCGGCGGCATGCTGGTGACCGGCGACACCGATCCCCAGCTGATGGAGCAAGCCACCGCCGCCGGCGTCGTGGTCGTGCACAAGCCCATCGCCCCGCCCCGCCTGCAGCGCCTGGTGGTGGATGCGCTTCAGAACGGCACGGGGCAGGACGGCACGGGCGCCAGCCAAGGCCGCGCACCCGCCCCGCCATCCCCCGGGATCAGTCCCGGAAATTCTCGAATTGCAGCGGCTGCTCGATCTTAAGCCCCTTCACCAGGCGGATGGCGTCCTGAAGGTCATCGATCTTCTTGCCGGTGACCCGCAGCTCATCGCCCTGAATGGCCGCCTGGACCTTCATCTTGCTGTCCTTGATGGCCTTGACGATGGTCTTGGCCAATTCCTTGTCGATGCCCTGCTTCACCTTGACCTCTTGGCGGCGGGCGTCGCCGGCGGCGCGCTGGTCGTCACCCCAGTCCAGGCAGCCCACGTCCAGCTTGCGCCGGGTCAGGTGCACCTTCAGCATCTCCTGCATCTGGGACAGCTTGGGCGCGTCATCGGCCACGATGGTGATGACGTCGTCCTTGTGCTCGATGGTGCACTTGGCGCCCTTGAAGTCGAAGCGCTGGCCCAGTTCCCGCACCACGCCCGCCACGGCGTTGTCCACCTCGGCTTTGTCGGTCTTGGAAACGATGTCGAAGGACGGCATGGCAGTCAGGCTCCCGCGTGAACGATGATGAAACGGCGCCGCACTGGCGGCGCGCCTTCCCCGGTTCTAGCACGCCCCTTTGACGGGGCACACCCCCGGGGCGGCGGCGGGGGCCATGCGGCGGCCTGGGGCTGGACAGGGCCGTCATCCGGCCGCAACACCTGCCCATGTTTCTCGAGTCTCCCCCCAAGATTTTGTTGCGATACGGCAAGGCGCGGGTCAAACATACCGCATGCGGAAAGGTCCGGGCTTTCCGGGCGCGGCGGCATGCATCGCATGGTTGCGTCGCGGATCGGCACCGCACGCCAAACCACGATTCTCACGCAGTTCATTCGGGCGGATTTAGTTTCATGGATCGCAGGGCCATCCTCCGGCTTGCCGTCGGAATACCGTTCCTGGGCGTCGGCGGCGTTGTCCGCCCGGGACAGGCCGAGCATCTGATCAACATGGCCGCGCGTCCCACCGCGCTGCGGGCCCCCCGGCTGGTGATGATCGATCCCGGCCACGGCGGCAAGGACCCCGGCGCCATCGGCCACGAAGGCACCTACGAGAAGGACGTGACGCTGGACCTGGCCAAGGAACTGGCCCTGCAGCTGCGCAAGACCCAGGGCCTGAACGCCGGCCTGACGCGGGAAGACGATCATTTCCTGGAGCTGGGGGAGCGGGTGGACGTGGCGCGCGAGGCCAAGGCCGACCTGTTCCTCTCCATCCACGCTGACAGCGCCCCCAACGCCAACGCCCGCGGCCTGTCGGCCTACACCCTGTCGGAAAAAGCGTCGGACGCTTTTTCCCAGGCGCTGGCCGACAAGGAAAACTACGCCGACCGCCTGGGCCTGGATCTGAAGCACACGAAGCCGGTGGTGGCCGACATCCTGATGGACCTGGCCACCCGCCGCACCAAGGCGGCGTCGCTGGCGGCGCGCCAGGGCATCGTGCACGGGGCGGGGCGCGACCTGCGTCTGCTGGAAAACCCCATGCGCTCCGCCAACTTCGTGGTGCTGAAGGCACCGGACATCCCGTCCGTGCTGGTGGAGACCGGATTCCTGTCCAACCGCCAGGACGAGGCGCTGCTGCGCGACCCCGCCCAGCGCAAACGCATCGCCGGCATCCTCGCGCGGGAATTGGCGACGCTGCTTGCCTCCCCTACTTTCGCCTGATTTCCGCCATAGCCTGCCGCCGCGATTTTCTGAAAAACAGGGACCAGGGCACGTTCATGACCTCCGCGACCATCATCGGCCGGCGCCGCCCCGTCACCGGCCCCCTCCTTCTGCTGCTGGCGGGCATGGGCGCGCTTCTGGCCGGATGCCAGTCGCCGGGCCGCGAATCACCGGAGCTGGCGCGCCAGCGGGCGGAAGCCGCCGCCGAGGCGCCGGCCGTGCCCGATGGCCAGATCGATGAGCAGATTCACCGGCTTTGGAAGGAAAAAAGCCCGGAGATGAACAGCCGCCTGAACATCACGGTCGATCGGGGCGAGGTACTGCTGACCGGCAACGCCCGCGACCCTGATATGCGGGTGGATGCGGTGCGCCTGGCCTGGCAAGCCGACGGCGTGCGCAAAGTTCTGAATGAAATCAAGATCGCGGACGAAAGCAGCCTGTCCGACAGCGCGACCGACGCCTGGATCAGCACCAAGCTGTGGGCGGCCCTGCTGCTGGACGGGCAGGTCAGGTCCAGCAACTACAGCATCGAAACCGTCAATCAGGTGGTCTACATCATGGGCGTCGCCCGTAGTGGGGTGGAGCTTGAGGCCGTGCTGCAGCACGCCCGCGAACTGCCCCGCGTCCGCCAGGTTGTGAACTATGTCCGTCGTTGAGCGTGTTGCCGTGGGTGCTGTTCGTCCCCTGGGTCGTTTCCTGGCTCTTCCCGTCCTGGCCGTGGCATTGGCCTTGACGCCGGGGGCGCCGGCCGGCGCCCAGCCCATTCCCGGGCTGGCCGGCAACCAGACGCTGCCCGACGCCCAGGCCATGGCCAACCGCCAGTTCGTCCAGGCGATGGAAGCGATCAAGAAGGCCGACCAGAGCTATGATTTGCAGGAGCAGACCAAGCTGCTGCTGCAGGCGGACAAGCTGCTGTCCAACATCCTGGTGCAAAGCCCGGAAAGCCCCCTGGCGGTGCAGCTGTCCACCAATCAGTTCGTGGGCGACTTCGACTACAACGACTTCAAGTCGCGCATCCGCAGCCTGGCCTGCAACGACGCCCAATCCACGGGCTGCTTCCTCTACCGTATCGAAGGGCTGATCCAGCCGGTGGACTATCCCATCACCGCCCCGCGCTGGGATTGGCTGTCGCTGGCGGTCGCCCACTATCACCTGGGCGACAAGGAACGCACCAAGCAGATCATCGCCCCCTTCATCGCCGCCTTCCGCCGCGCCCCGCCGGTGACGGATACCGGCCGCGACCTGTTCCTGGGCCGCGCCCTGTCGCTGACGGGCGAGGTGGACATGGCGCTGGACATCACCCGGCGCATCAACGATTGCTCCACCCGTATCTACAACCTGACCGACATCAGCCAGGCGCTGATCTGGAAGGGGGACAAGGGCCAGGCGGGCAAGCTGGTGGAAGAGGCGGCGGAATACGCCCAGGCCAACAACTGCGCCTGGGAACTGGGCCTGGTGGCCGAAGGCTTCTACAAGGCCGGCAACGAGGCCCGCGCCCACACCATGTTCCTGAACACGGTGGAGGAGCAGTTCAGCCGCTTCAAGGATCGCAAGGGCAATTGCTGCGCGCCAGAGCTGGCGGTGGCCGCCGGCGACCTGGGCGACCCCAACCTGGCGCTTGGCCTGTTGCGCACAGTGCAGCAGGAAAGCCCCTGGACCATCCCCGCCGTGCTGGGTCGCCTGGGTGCCCGGGGCGAGATGCAGCTGGCCACCACCTATGCCGAACAGGTGCAGGACACCGACATCAAGGCCGAAACCTTCGTCCAGCTGATGGCCGACGCGCTGAAGACCGGCGACCGCAAGCAGGCGGAGGCCCTGTCCGGCCGCATCGACAAGCTGCTGTCCGCCGGCACCGACCCCAAGCCCCTGATCCTGGCCCAGCGCGCCCGCGCCGATAAACTGCTGTTCAAGGACCAGCGCTGGCGCAACACCTACCTGGCCGGCCTGTCGGCGGCGGAACGCAGCAACAGCGGCGACACCCAGCGCAAGGACATCGCCGTGCCCATGCTGGCAGCACTGGTGGAGATCGAGACCGGCACGCCCATGCTGCAGTAACGGAAAAGCCCCCGGAGCACAGCCCCGGGGGCTTTTCCTTAAGTCCGCGTCACCCGGCCGTCCGCCGCGCCTCATAGGCCCGTAGGTGGGTGGTGGCGAGGGTCAGCAGGGGCAGGTCCAGCCCCAGGTCGCGGCCCCGGCGCAGCATGTCGCCGACGATGTGCTCACCCTCCGTCGGACCGCCCTTCTCGATGTCGCGCATCATCGAGGCGGAGAGGGTCGAGTCCGGCATGGTCAGGTGATGACGGGATTCGGCATCGCGCTCGGCACTGGGCGGATGGCCGGCGGCGGTGGCGACGCGGGTGCATTCGTCCAGCAGGCCGGTGATGAAGGCCAGGCCGTCCGGCGCCTTCAGGATGGCGCCGATGGGGGCGCGCATCAGGGTGGTGCTGCCCGCCAGCGTGGCCAGGAAATAGAACTTCTCCCACATGTCGTGGACGATGTCCGGGCTGTTGACCACGGTGATGGGGCACTTGGCATAGGCCTGGGCCAGCGCCTCGGCCAGGGGGGCTTGCTCCGGGTGGCGGGCGCCGAAGGTCAGGCGGTTGAACGCGTGCAGGTGGCGGATGGTGCCGTCCGGGTCCATGGTGATGGTCAGGTGGCATAAGCCGCCCATCACCCGCTCCGCCCCGAAGGCGGCGTCCAGCCGGTCCAGGTGGTTCAGGCCGTTCAGCACCGGCAGGATGCGCGTCTCAGGCCCCACCGCCGGACGGATGGTTTCGATGGCCGTGTCCAGGTCGTAGGCCTTGCACGACAGCAGCACCAGGTCGAAGGGCTTGGCTACGCGGGTCACCGCCTGCACCGGGCTGACGATGTTGCCCTGGGGGCTGACCACCACCAGGCCGTTTTCCATCAGCTGGGCATGGCGCTTGGGCCGCACCAGGAAGGTGACGTTCTCCCCCGCCTGCATCAGGTGGCCGCCGTAGAAGCCGCCGGTGGCGCCCGCGCCCAGCACCAGGACACGCATGGTCATCGCTATCACCCCTTCTCGTTCCCCGGCCTTCGCCGGGCCTAATCCTTTTCCACCAGCCAGCCGGCCGCCTTCAGGCGAGGCAGGGCGGTGCGGCTGACCGGCACCACCGTTCCATCGCTGAGGCGTAATTGCGCCGCCTGGCCACGCACCGTGGCCTCCGCCACCGCCGCGCGCGCCACCCAGAAGGAGCGATGGACCTGCATCCCCAGCCCCTCCCCCAATTCGGCGATGGCGTCGCGCAGGCGCATCAGCACCAGCTCGGCCCCGCGATCGGTGTGGATCCGCAGATAGTGGTCCTCCGCCTCCAGCGCCAGAAGCCGTGCGTCGCAAAGACGCGGGCAGGTGCGGGCCAGGAAGGCCGCCGCCACGTCGGGGTCTGGTTCCGGCGCCACCGCAGCCGGTGGGGACGCGACCGGCTCGGGCGCCGGTGTCGCGGCCGGGGGCGCCGACGGGTCCCGGCGGCCCAGGATGACGGCGAAGACCATGCTGGTCACGATCACCTGCGGCCAGGTGCGCCAGAAGTGCAAGGCGCCCAGGGGGACCTTCGCGCACAGGCTGAACAGCAGCATGATCCACAGCGTGGCGGGCAGGGAGGCGATCAGGGCCGACAGCGCGCGTCGCTGCCAGGCGGGCCAGGCGGCCGCGATGGGCCAGCGGCGCAAGCCCGCATGGGCCGACCGCGCCAGGGCGGCGATGCCCAAGGCCGACGCGCACCAGAAGACCACACGCGACACACTGTCCATGGACAGGAAGGTGCCGTAGGGGCCGAACATGGCCAGCACCAGGGACAGCGCCACGACGCCGCCCCAACTGCGCACCCAGTCGGGCAGGTCGAAGGCGACGATGCCGGCCAAGCTGCCCGGCGGCCGCTTGTCCGCGACCCCGGCGTCCGCCCCCTGCTGCATCCCGCGTTCCGCCGTCAAGGCCAGCCTCATCCGTTCGCGCTTCGTGAACGGCCTTTACCAGCCACTCACGAAATCCGTCAAGCGGACCGCGAAGGGACCGTTGCCGGGGAAGGGCGGCCCGAGTGAAGGCTAGGCCCATCAATCACTTGGAAACACGCCGCCTGGCGCAACATCCTGGAGCCCGCCCCGTCATGGAAATCCTCTCCCGCATCATCAGCCACACCCCCACCTGGATCTTCGCGCTGTTCGCTTTCGTGCTGTTCATGGGGGCTAGGCGCATGCGGACCAGCGTGCAGTCGACGGGACGCGTCTGGCTGATCCCCGGCGTCTTCATCATCTGGGGCCTGTACGGGCTGGTCACCCGGCCCGGCCCCTTGGGTCCCGTGCTGATGGACTGGGCCGTCGGCGCCGTGGTGGGCCTGGGACTGGCCAGCTTCGCGACCATCCGGGTGGAGGTGGACCGCGAACACGGCCTGGTGCGCCAGCCGGGCAGCTGGGTGCCCCTGGTCCGCAACCTCTTCCTATTCGGCGCCCATTACATCCTGAACGTGCTGGCTGCGGTGCATCCCGACCTGCACGACGTCGCCATCGCCCTGGACATCGGCGTGTCGGGCTTCAGCGTCGGCTACTTCGCGGGCTGGTCCTGGGGCTTCATCCAGAGCTATCGCCGGGCCCCGGACGTGGCGCTGGCCGCCACCTGAACCGACGGTCGAAACGAAAGCGGCGGGCCCAGCCTCACCCCACACTCTTCCCTGTGCAGCTGGCGTAAAGGGTTTCCACCATCTGCCGGCTGACGTTGCGGGTGATGAAGACGATGCGGCTGCGGTGGTCGTCGCTGGGCCAGGCGTCCAGTTGCACCGGGGGGTGGAACAGGTGCTGGACGCCGTGGATGACGATGGGCTGGTCGCTCTCCACCACGTTCAGCACGCCCTTCACCCGCAGCACGTCGGGGCCGCGCAGGCGGGCCAGCGTCTCCAGGAATCCCACCAGCTCATCCCACACCAGGGGCTGGGTGAAGGTCAGGCAGAAGGCGCCGATGGCCTCGTCATGGCGGTTGGGGTCGTGGTCATGGTCCTCATGCTCGCAATGGCCGTGATCGTGGTCGCAGTCGGCATGGTCATGGCCTTCGTGATCGTGATCATGATCGTGGTGGTCATGATGATGCCCTTGGTCGTCATAGGCCTCTGCGCGCAGCCAGCGCTGCACGTCCAGGCTCTTGGTCTCCGGATTATAGAGGCCGGCATCGAACAGCAGCACGGGCAGCGCCTCGTCCGTCTGGGCGTCCACCACCAAGGCGGCGGGGTTCAGCTCCTTCAGGCGCTGCTTCAGGTAATCCACCGCCTCAGGTGTCGCGATGTCGGTCTTGGTCAGCACCAGCCGGTCGGCCACCGCCGCCTGCTTCAGGCTTTCCTCCTGCGCGTCCAGCTGCCCCATGCCGTGGACGGCGTCCACCGTGGTCACCACGCCGTCCAGGCGGAAACGGGCCGCCACCAGCGGGTCGGTCATCAGGGTGTGCAGGATGGGTGCCGGGTCCGCCAGGCCGGTGGTCTCGATCACCACGCGGTCGAACTCCGGCACCTCGTCGCGCAGGCGGCGCAGGTACAGGTCGCGCAGCGTGTCAGCCAGGTCGCTGCGGATGGTGCAGCAAATGCAGCCCGAATCCATCAGCACGGTGTTCTCGTCCGCCTTGGCCACCAGCAGGTGGTCCAGCCCGACCTCGCCGAACTCATTGATGATGACGGCGGTGCGGGCCATGCGCGGGTCGCGGATGATGCGGGACAGCAGCGTGGTCTTGCCGCTGCCCAGGAAACCGGTCAGGACGGAGATGGGCAGGCGGGCGGCTGAAACAGCGGTCACGGCAGGCATTCCTTGAAGGTCATCGTTGGATCAGGCGGCCGTGGTCAGACCGCCGCTTGGCAAGCCGGGCAAAGGCCGAGGACCTCCACCGTCTGGCGCACGGCGCGGAACCCGCGGGCGGCGGCGCCGTTGGTGATGGCGTCGGTCACGGCGGGGTCGTTCAGCTCGGCGGCGTCGCCGCAGCGCTCGCACACCAGGAACTGGCCCGCATGGCTCTGGCCCGGCTCGGGGCAGCCGACATAGGCGTTCAGCGATTCGATGCGGTGGACCAGGCCCTGTTCCACCAGGAAGTCCAGGGCGCGATAGACGGTCAGCGGCGCCACGCGTTTGCCGTCCACCGCCATCTCTTCCAGGATGGCATAGGCGCCCCGCGGCTTATGGCTGGACCACACCAGTTCCAGCACCCGCTCGCGCAGGGTGGTCAGGCGGGCGCCGCGCGCCTCGCATAGGCTGTGCGCCCGGGTTAGGGCATCGCCGACGCAGGCCTTGTGGTCATGGGCCTTGTGATCATGACCCTGGGACACTTCGCCACCATGGACATGCGGGCTAGGGCTTTGGGTAGCCACCGGCATTGTTGCTAGCCTTTCTCGAACTGCCATTTCAGGCGAACCATAGCACGGAAGGAAGGGTGTCCGGTCCTTCCGCGTAAACCAAATCATGTTACCGTTCGTATCGGCCCGGAGAATATGGCACCCGGCTGGGCCGAAGCCAGGGCACCACCGCATCGAAGGGAAGCGCGATGCCACATGACACCCTTGCTCCGATCGTCTCCAGGCGCGCCAGCCGCGCCGGCGCGGCGTTGGCCCGTGCGGCGCTGATCGTTGGCGCCACCCTGATATGGGGTGGCCCACCGGCCCGCGCCAGCACCGTGACACCGCCCGCCGAGCGGGAGGATACCCCCGCCGCGATGCCCTCGACCCCCGGCACGACGGTGGAACGGTCGCTGGACTTCAGCGCCCATTACGGCCGCGACACGCCCCTGGGCCACCACCGTGTCACGGTGGCCAAGGCGGCCAACGGCGACACGGTCGTGGATGTGGATATCCGTTTCGAGGCCAAGCTGCTGATGATCACGGCCTACCGCTATCACCATGTCAGCCATGAGGTGTGGCATGACGGCCGTCTCGCCGCGCTGGAGAGCAGCACCGACGACAACGGCGAGAAGGACTGGGTGAAGGGCCATGCGGTGGACGACGGGTTCGCGGTCGAAAGCTCGCACGGGGCGGTGACGGCGCCGGCCGACATCATCCCCACCAGCTATTGGAACCCAGCCATACTGACGGCGTCGCGCCTGCTGGACACCATCCGGGGCGTGGTCATGGATGTGAAGGTGGAACGCCAGGGGCAGGAGATGATCCGGGCCGGCGACGCCACTGTGGCAGCCACGCACTATAGCCTGGGCTTCATCACCAACCCGCCGCCCGCCACCAGCCGGGTGGACTTCTGGTATGACGATTCCGGCCATTGGCTGAAGCTGGCCTTCCATGCCAGGGGGCATGACGTCGCCTATGCCCTGCAGGGGCCGCCCGACGCCGGCGCGCTGGTCGCTTCCCCCTCCGGCGCGGAAGCAGGCCCGCCCGCCCCCGAACGGCGGGACTGACCAGGGACCAAAAGCGCTTGCCCGCCCCCGCCGCCCATCGCTAAATGCCGGGCCATGAGCACGGACACTGCCGCCATGGCCCCGCCCCCCGCTTCTTCCTCCACTGGCCCCTTGGCCATCGTCCGCACCCCCGCGGAGCTGCGCGCCCGCGTCGCCGCCTGGCGCAAGGAAGGCCTGCGCGTGGGCCTGGTGCCCACCATGGGCGCCCTGCACGAGGGGCATCTGACCCTGGTGAAGCGCGCGCGCGAACTGGCCGACCGCGTGGTCGCCAGCGTGTTCGTGAACCCCACCCAGTTCGGGCCCAACGAGGACTTCAGCCGCTATCCCAGGGACGAGACCGGTGACGCCCGCCTGCTGGCCGGTGCCGGCTGCGACCTGCTGTACGCGCCGGGGGTGGAGGCCATCTATCCGCCCGGCTTCACCACCACGGTGGATGTCGGGCCGGTGGCCGTGCCGCTGGAGGGCCACTTCCGCCCCGGCCATTTCCAGGGCGTGGCCACGGTGGTGACCAAGCTGCTGTTGCAGGCCCTGCCTGACGTCGCCTGCTTCGGGCAGAAGGACTACCAGCAGCTGGCCGTCATCCGCCGCCTGGCGGCCGACTTGGACATCCCGGTGCGCATCGAGGGCGTGCCCACGGTGCGAGAACCCGACGGCCTGGCCCTGTCGTCCCGCAACCGCTATCTCTCGGCGGAGGAACGCCAGCAGGCCGTCGCCATCAGCCGTGTCCTGAACCAGTTGCGCGATACCCTGGGTGATGGCAGCCGGCCCGTGGCCCCGGCCATCACCCAGGCGACGGAAACACTGACGGCCGCCGGCTTCACCCGCATCGATTATGTGGCGGTGGTCGACGCCGGGACGCTGGCGCCGCTGGAGCGGGTGGACCGCCCCGCCCGCGCCCTGGTCGCCGCCTTCCTGGGCCGCACCCGCCTGATCGACAACCTGGCGCTGGGGCCGGACACCCCCTGATCGACCCTTTAAGGCGACAGGCGGCTTGTGGACGTGGTGACCCAGCCCTGGTCGCGCATGCACGCCAGCACGGCGTCGTGGGCCCTGCCCACATGCCAGTCTGAGATGGGATAACCCCGGCCCGCGTCCAGGTCCGCCAGGCGCTCAGGCTCGTTGGCCGCGACGCAGGCGCGCAGGGTCTCGGGGAAATGCTGTTCCTTTTCCCGCACCAGGGCCTGTTGTTGCGCCAGCGAGGGGTGGTCGCGGGTCAGCAGGGCCATGTCCACGTTCCAGCGCCGGTCACCCGTGTAGGCGCAGGCGCCCAGCGCCAGGCATATTCCCATCATTACCAGCCGCCGCATCGCCATCCCCTCACACCGCCGCGATATAGCCCATCGCCAGCAGCCACACCGTGGCCAGCAGCAGGGATAGCACGGTCATGGGCACGCCGCAGCGGGCGTGGTCGCGGAAGCCCAGGGTCACGCCCGCCGCCGCCGCCCGCTCCACGGTGATGATGTTGGCCAGGCTGCCGGGCAGCAACAGGTTGCCGGCCAGGGTGGAGAACAGGGCCAGGGCGTAGAGCGCGCCCTCTGGCGGGTGGGCCCACACCTTCATCAGCAGCACCACCGCCGGCACGTTGCCGATGCTGTTGCTGGCCAGGACGGAGAAGGCGCCCAGGAAGGGCAGCCGCTCCAGCGCCAGGCCAGACGCCGCCAGCTGATCCACCAGCTGGCCGGGAAGCCCGGTGTCGGCCAGGGCGCCCGTCAGGATGAACAGGCCGGCGAACAGGGCCAGCAGGTGCCAGTCGACCAGACCCAGCATGTCACGGCTGGCGAAGCGGCGGCTGACCAGCATGCAGCCGGCAATGCCCAGCACCGCGACGTCGCGGGGAAAGGGCGTGGTGAAGGCCACCAGCAGAACCACGACCCCGATCAGCCCCTTGGACAGCTGCCAGGCCCGGGGTGCGTCCGGGGGCCCTTCCTTACGATCCACAAGGGCCTGGGCCTGGCCGTCGGACAGGTGACCCCGCCACACCCGCGCCACCACCCAATAGACGATGACCAGCGACAGGAAGGCGGGCACGCCGCAGGCGAAGAGGAAATGCCAGAAACCAAGATGGCCCAGCTGGCCGATGAGGATGTTCTGCGGGTTGCCGATGACAGTGGCGGCGGACCCGGCGTTGGCGGCCCCCGCCAGGGCGATGAGATAGGGCCGCGCGTCCAGCCCCCGCGCCCGCAGGCCCGCGCACAGCAGCGGCGTCATGGCGAAGACCACCACGTCGTTGGCCAGCAGGGCGGACAGGCCGCCCGCCACCACCACCACGGCCGCCAGCAGCGCCTCCGGCCTCCACGGCACGTTGGCCAGGCGCCAGGCGCACCAATCGTAGAAGCCCGACAGCGCGAACTGCGCCGACAGGATCATGAGCCCCAGCAGGATGAACAGGGTGGGGAAGTCGATGGCCTTGATGGCCGCCCCTTCCGTCACCGCGCCCGCCACCAGCAGGACGATGGCCCCCAGCATGGCGATGCCGGTGCGGTCCACCTTCAGCCGGGGCAGGTGGCCGATGGCCATGCCCAAGTAGACGACGGCGAAGGTGACGAGGATCAGCAGAGTCATGGGGCCCAGCGCTACAGCGCGAGCGCCCGACCGGCAAGCGGGAAATAGGCCTAGGGAATCAGATAGATGTGATTAGGCCGCAGCCTCGGCGCCCTTCTTGGGCGTGGCCAGGGCCGCCATGTCCACCTGCATGCCTTCGCGCGCGGCGAAACACTGCGCCCATTCCTGCTGCGCCTCGGCCTCGATGGCCCTCATGCGGACATCGTCATGGTCGGGATCATGGTGGAACAGGCACAGTCGTCCGACGCCGGCGGCCCGGGCCAGGCGCACGCCTTCCCGCCAGGTGGAATGGCCCCAGCCCCGGCGGCCGGCGAATTCCTCATCGGTATAGGAACAGTCGTACGCCACCAGGTCCGCGCCCTGGATCAGGCCCAGGACGTTGGCGTCCATGCGGTCGGGGTCGTGCTCGGTATCGGTGACGTAGCAGAAGCTGCGCCCGTCGTAGTCGATGCGATAACCGGTGCCGCCGCCCGGGTGGTTCAGGCGGGCGGTGTGGACGGTGATGCCGTCGCCCAGGTCAAGGGTGGCGCCGGGGCGGAAATCCTCGAACACCAGCGAGGCGCGCAGCTTCTGCAGCGGCACGGGGAACAGGCAGGAATCCATGGGTTTTTCCATGACGGACTGGATGCAGTGCGCACCCTGGCAGTGGCCCGCCATCACCCGCATGGAAAAGTCGGTGTTGTAGCACGGCTCAAAAAACGGGAAGCCGTTGATGTGGTCGATATGGGTGTGGGTCAACAGCAGCGTGACATCGTTGATGCCGCGTGCTCGCAGGCTCTTGCCCAGCGACCGCAGGCCGGTGCCGGCATCCAGTACGAGCGTTCGGTCGCCCGCCGTCACCTCGATACAGCTGGTGTTGCCACCATACTCAAGATGACTGGCCATCGGACAGGGGACAGTCCCGCGGACGCCCCAGAAGGTAACGGTGAAACCCATAAACCAAAGCCCCGAATTCCATCGCGGCCAAGCTAACCCGTCCTTGAACAGAGGTCTGTGACGTCTCGCACAGGAAGGAACGCGCTTGGGCACAAGTGCACAGGGATTGTCAAGTGATGTTCGCCCCGCGAACGCACAACCACACTTTAAGGGGTACCCTATCCAGTGGGAAAGCCCCCTTGAAATTCAGACCCGCACCACCGTTTTACCGGCGGCGGGGACGCAGGCGATGGTCCAGCCGCTCATCATCCAGGCCGGCCGGCTCTTGATGGATGGTGACCTCCGCATTGGGAAAGGCGGCGCGCAGGGATGATTCGATCTCGTCGGTGATGTCATGCGCCTCAGTCAGCGTCAAATGGCTGTCCAGTTCCAGGTGGAACTCGATGTGCTGGCCCAAACCGGTGGAGCGTGTGCGCAGGTCGTGCAAGCCGCGCGACGCGGGATGGGCGTTCACCAGGTCGACCACCCGGGTACGGTCGACGTCGGGCAGCTCACGGTCCATCAGCACGTCCAGCGCCGTGCGCGAGATGCCGACCGCGCCCCAGACGAGGAAGGCGGCGATACCCAGGCCGAACAAGGGATCCCAGAAGGCTTGGCCCGTCCAGCGGCCCAGCAGCAGCGAGACCATGACGGCGGCGTTCAGCAGCATGTCGCCGCTGTAGTGCAGGCTGTCGGCGCCAATGGCCAGCGAGGCCGTGCGGCGGATGACCCAGCGCTGGAACAGCACCAGCACGAAGGTAAGCACGATGGCGGCGGCCATGACCCACAGGCCCACGCTGATGTCGCCCACCGGCCGGGGTTCGAACAGCCGGCCCAGCGATTCGTATCCCAGGAACAGGGCCGATCCGACAATGAAGGCGGACTGGAAGAGGGCCGCCAGCGGTTCCGCCTTGCCATGGCCGAAACGGAAGGCGGAGTCCGGTGGCTTCAGGGCCCGGGCCACGCTGATGAGGGTGATGACGGAGGCCAGCGCGTCCACGCTGCTGTCGATCAGCGAGGACAGGATGCTGACGGAATTGGTGGCCAGATAGGCGCCAAACTTGCCGGCGATGAGGATGGCAGCCACGGTGACGCTGGCATAGGTGGCGCCGCGGCGCCACCGTCCGTCCGCATCGCCCTCCCCCGCACCGTCGGGCGATTCCGGTTGCACCTTGGCCGTCACATTCATGGGTAGAGGCGTTCCGTCGTCCAGCCCTTGTCCTCAGCATCCCGAGTATAGACCAGGCGGTCGTGCAGGCGGAACTCCCGATCCTGCCAGAACTCCATCCGCACCGGGGTGACGCGATAGCCGGACCAGTGCGGCGGACGGGGAATGTCGCCCTCGCCGAAGCGCGCCGTCTCCTCCGCCACGCGACGTTCCAGGGTCGCCCGGCTGTCCAGCGGCTGTGACTGCGCCGACGCCCAGGCACCAATCTGGCTGCCGCGCGGCCGCACGCGGTAATAGTCGTCGGCCTCCTGAGCCGTCACCGGACTGACGCGGCCGTCCACCCGCACCTGGCGGCGCAGGCTTTTCCAGTGGAAGCACAGGCCGGCGACGGGATGCGCGGCCAGTTCGCGGCCCTTGCGGCTGAGCGTGTTGGTGTAGAAGACGAAGCCGCCGTCATCCAGGCCCTTCAGCAGCACGATGCGTACTGCCGGGATGCCATCGGCACCGATGGTGGCCAGCGACATGGCGTTAGGGTCATTGGGTTCGGTCCGCGATGCCTCGTCCAGCCAGGATTGGAACAACGCGTAAGGATCGGGTGCGACAACAAAATCCATGGTGGTAATCCGTGTCATAGATATGCCGGAATTGCCGCCTACCATACGCCACACTACATCCTTGTCCACGCAGGACGCCGCATGGACGACCCGCACGCCGTCCTGTGATTTAGGGTTGGTTGATTGCCCCAGGTCATTGGCGGACGCCCTGATAAGGGGTAGACGCGGGTATGGTCAGGGGATGCGGGACCGGATTTGCGCAAAGCCAGGCCGCCAGGAAGGCGCGGCCGCAGGAGAGGAAAGAAGGACTAAGAATCATGAAGAAAGTCATCATCGCGTTGATGGCGTCCAGCGTCCTGTTGAGCGCCTGCGACACCACCGGGGGCAAGAACCAGACCGTGGGCATGCTGGGCGGTGCGGCCGCCGGCGGCCTGATCGGTTCGCAGTTCGGCCACGGCGGCGGCAAGCTGGCCCTGACCGGCCTGGGCGTCCTGCTGGGCGGCCTGGCGGGCAGCTCCATCGGCAAGCGCATGGACGATGCCGACCGCGCCGCCATGGAACGCAACACGCAGATGGCTTACAGCGCCCCCGTGGGCCAGCCCATCGTGTGGAACAACCCCAACAACGACCACCAGGTCATCGTGACGCCAGTGCGCGACGGCACCCGCGGCGACGGCGCCTATTGCCGCGAATTCCAGCAGACCATCGTGGTCGGCGGGGAGAAGCAGCAGGGCTACGGCACCGCCTGCCGGCAGCCGGACGGCAGCTGGAAGATCGTCAGCGAGAACTGATCCTGCCGCCCTTTGCGGGCCTTGACGCGAACCCCTGGCCGCGATCGCGCGGCCAGGGGTTTGTGCATGGGCTGCCCCGATCCCCAAAATAGCCGGTCCCCGCATGCTTGAAGCCGCGCGCGCGTTGCGCATATTGTGGGGGCAGACCGGCAATAGATAGTGCGACCATGCGCGATCCCTACCAAATCCTTGGCGTCGGCCGCAGCGCCAGCGCTGAGGACATCAAGCAGGCGTATCGCCGCCTCGCCAAGCAGTACCACCCCGACCTGAACCCGGGCCGGGCCGATATCGAGCTGAAGTTCAAGGAAGCCAACGGCGCCTACAGCCTGTTGTCCGACCCGGACAAGCGCGCCCGCTATGACCGGGGCGAGATCGACGCCAGCGGCGCCGAGCGGCCGGACCGTTCCTTCCGCCGCGCCTATGCCGGCGCCGGGCGCTCGGGCGACTTCGATTATGAGGACGATCCCTTCGCCGATATCTTCGGCGCCGCCCGCAAACGCGGCGGCAGCGGTGTCAAGGCGCGCGGCAGCGATGTGGCCTATTCCGTCACCGTGCCGTTCACCGAGGCCTGCCTGGGCGCCAAGCGGCGCCTGAGCCTGTCCACGGGCAAGAGCATCGACATCAACATCCCGCCTGGCACGCAGGACCAGCAAAAGCTGCGCCTGAAGGGCCAGGGCTTGGCGGGGCTGGGCGGCGCCGGGGCCGGCGACGCCATTGTCGAGGTGCACGTCACCCCCCATCCCTACTTCGTGCGCCGGGAGGACGACATCCACCTGGACGTGCCCATCACCCTGCAGGAAGCGCTGCTGGGCGCCACCATCAAGGTGCCGACCCTGGATGGTGCCGTGCAGGTCAAGGTGCCCAAGCCTGCCAATTCCGGCACCACCCTGCGCCTGAAGGGCAAGGGTGTCGCCAATCCCGAGCGCGGCACCCAGGGCGATCAGTATGTGAAGCTGACCGTGGTCCTGCCCGAGCGGCCGGATGCCGAACTTCAGGCCTTCATCGAGAAGTGGGGCAAGACCCATGAGTACGATGTGCGGCGCAAGGCCGGCCTGATCTGAGGCCGGCGCCTGGGGGAACAGCGAAAAGGGCGGGGCCTCGCGGCGCCCGCCTTTTTCATGTCACCTCAGCGATCCACCATGGCCATGGCACGCTCCACATAACGGGGGCCGGCCACCTGGTAGGTCTCCAGCGCCGCGTCCAGGCGCGCCACATCCTGCGCCGACAATTTCAATGCGTCGGCGGCCAGATTCTCTTCCAGGTATTTGCGGCGCTTGGTGCCGGGGATGGGCACGATGTCCGGCCGCTTCTGCAGCAGCCAGGCCAGCGCCACCTGCCCCGCCGTGGCGCCGTAGCCCTGGGCGACGTCGCGCACGAATTCCGCCAAGCACATGTTGGCGTCGAAATTGTCGCCCTGCAGCCGGGGATCGTTCTTCGAGCGGTAGTCGCTCTCCGGATACTCCTCCGCCCGTTTGGCGATGCCCGTCAGAAAGCCGCGCCCCAGGGGGCTGAACGGCACCATGCCGATGCCCAGCTCGGTCAGCAGGGGCAGCACGTCCTGCTCCAGGTTCCGTTCCCACAGGGAATATTCGCTCTGCAGGGCCGTCACCGGCTGTACCGCATGCGCTCGGCGGATGGTGTCGCACCCGGCCTCCGACAGGCCGAAATACAGCACCTTGCCCTCCTGGATCAGGTCCTTGACCGTGCCGGCCACGTCCTCGATGGGCGTGTTGGGATCGACGCGGTGTTGGTATAGCAGGTCAATACGGTCGGTGCGCAAGCGCTTCAGCGACGCCTCGACGACCTCGCGGATATGCTCCGGGCGGCTATCGGTGCCGCTCAGCGGCCCTTTGCCCTCGCCGATGACAAAGCCGAACTTGGTGGCGATCTGCACCTGGTCGCGGCGGCCTTCCAGCGCGCGACCCAGCAGTTCCTCATTGGTGTAGGGACCGTAGACCTCGGCCGTGTCCAGGAAGGTGCAGCCCAGCTCGATGGCGCGGTGCAGGGTGGCGATGGATTCCGCGTCATCCGGGCTGCCATAGGCGTGGGTCATGCCCATGCACCCCAGGCCCAGCGATGATACCTCCAGGCCCTGCCGGCCCAGTTTGCGTCGTGTCAGCATGTCCAACTCCCGTTTGTATTCTTGCCGGGCCGCCGTCACCGGCCGCTGTTGCCGCGGAAAAGATCCAGCGTGCGCTTGCGGGCCACCTGCGCGTCCTCACGATCGGACTCGGGCCGGCCGTCGTTGTTGAAGCCATGGCCGGAGTTCTCATAGATGTAGACCGGCACGTTCGGGTGCGCCTTCTGAAGGGCCTCCGCCACCTGGTCGGCCGGGATGTGCTGGTCCTTGCGGCCGAAATGGCAGATGACCGGGCAGAGGGGCTTCAGGTTCACCAGGCCGGCCAGACCGCCACCGTAATAGCTGGACACCGCCGCCAGGCCCTGGACCGTGGCGGCCGCGCGCCAGGCGACGGTGCCGCCGTAGCAATAACCCACCAGAAAAACAGGGCCCTTGGCCTTCAGCGCGTCGACGCAGGCCTGGACGTCGGCCACCGGGTTCTCCGCACCATTGGCCTGGGCGTATTGGCGACCGACCGCGAAGCCATGCTCGTCATGCCCGGCGACGAAACCCTTCTCCTGGCGGTCGAACATGGAGGGGGCGATAACCTCGAAACCCAGCGCCGCCCAGCGGGCCACATCCTCGGCCACGTAGGAATCCAGGCCAAAAATCTCCTGGATGACGATGACGCCGCCCTGGCGGGCCCCCTCGGGCTCGGCATGCAGGGCGGTGAACTCGAACCCGTCGATGGCGGAGCGCAACGTGATGGTCGTGGCCATGTCGGCCTCCTGTCTGGTGGAAAGACGTGTAGGGACTTAGCGTCCCGGGGGCTGGGCCGCCACCCGCATGCGCTCTTCCGCCGCGAGCTGGGCCGTCCCAGGCTCGGTCGTCCCAGGCTCGGCCGGCCCGGCGTCGGAGGCCAGCAGGTCGGCCAAGGGCGTTTCCATCGCGGCGCCGGCATCGTGCCGCACCTGCTGGAAAATGCCGTGCACCTTGCGCTGCCAGGGGGCCTGCAGATGGCCCACGGACAGAAGGTCACCCCACATGCCGAAGTCCAGCGCCAAGTATAGGTCGCTGAGGGTGGCGTCGTGCAGGTCGCGGGTGGCGACCCAGGCGCCGTCGGCGGTGCGGATGGTCCAGTTGGCGGCGCACAGCTGCTCCAGCATGCCGTCCACCGCCACGGCGCCCACCGGCACCCGGGCGATGACGTCGGCGCGCTTCAGGGCATGGCCGTCGCGGGCGGCCAGCATCAGTTCCCGCAGGATGGCCAGGGCCACCACCAGGCGCTGGGCCGGCGACAGGCCGGCGGGCCCCATCTCGGTGATGCGGCCGGAGCGCCACTCCGGCAGGGCCGCCGTCACCTCCGCCCCGAACAGAATCAGGCACCACACCAGGTACAGCCACAGCAGCACGGTGGGCAGCACCGACAGGGCGCCATAGATGGTGGTGTAGGTGTGAACCTGGCCGATGTAGAGGGCGAAGCCAACCTTCGCCACCTCCATGGCGACGCCGGCCACCACGCCGCCCACCAGGGCGTCCTGCCAGCGCACCGGCCGGGTGGGAATGGCGAGGTAGGTAAGCCCGAAGAAGGCCGTCTCCAGCAGGCCGGGCAGCACGCGGCGCACCAGTTCCACCACCACCGAGCCTTCGGCGCCCAGATAAGAGACGGCGACGGAGGACAGCGACAAACTGACGCCCAGCAGCAGGGGCGCCATGGTCAGCACCGCCCAGAAGGAGAGCACCCGCACCAGCACCGAATGGCGCTCACGGCTGCGCCAGATGGCGTTGTATGCCCCCTCGATGGAGAAGAAGAGCAGGATGGACGTGACCGCCAGGCCCAGCACGCCCACGCCCGTCATGGTGCCGGCGTTGCTGACGAACTCATGCAGGCGGTCGTTCAGGTTCTCCCCCACCTGGGGCACCAGGTTTTCCAGCAGCAGCATCTCCGCCTCCGCCCGCAGCTTCTGGAAGGCGGGGAAGGCCTGGAAAATGGCGAAGCCCACGGTGAACAGCGGCACCACCGCCAAGAGGCTGGTGTAGGTCAGCGAGCCCACCGCCTGCAGGCAGTTGTCGCGATAGAAGCGGCGGACGGCATAGCTGGTGACCCCGACGAAGGCCAGGATGAAGTGCTGCACCGACTGTGGCAGACGGTCGGTCAGCCGGGCCCAGGCCGTGGATTGGGTTCGCATTTCAGTCATGGGACGCCGCCCCCACCAAGGCTTCGAAACGTAAAACTGCCAAGGGAAGACCTTTCGCGCGTGTATTCTAGGTGTGCGCAGATATAGGGCGCCCAGCCTTTGACCGCAAAACCGCTTCGTGTAGGATGCGCGCCTAATTTTCCGGAGAGAGACGGATGACCATTTCGACGGCAACCCCCGCCCCCGGGCCCGCCACTGGGACCCTGATGGCCGGCAAGCGCGGCCTGATTATGGGCGTTGCCAATGACCGGTCCATCGCCTGGGGCATCGCCAAGGCGGTCGCCGCCCAGGGGGCCGAGCTGGCCTTCACCTACATGGGCGACGCGCTGGCCAAGCGCGTGAAGCCCCTGGCCGAGCAATTGGGCGTGCCCCACGTTCTGCCCTGCGACGTCACCGACGAAGCCAGCATGGACGCGGTGTTCGCGACCCTGAAGGAACAGTGGGGGACCCTGGACTTCGTGGTGCATGCGATCGGCTTTTCCGACAAGAACGAGCTGGACGGCCTGTACCTGAACACCTCACGGTCTAACTTCGCGTTGACCATGGATGTTTCCTGCTACTCGTTCACCGCCATCGCCCAGCGGGCGGTGCCGATGATGACCAACGGCGGCAGCCTGCTGACCCTCAGCTATTATGGCGCCGAACGGGTGATGCCGCATTACAATGTGATGGGTGTCGCCAAGGCGGCGCTGGAGGCCAGCGTGCGCTACCTGGCGGCCGACCTGGGCCCCCAGAACATCCGCGTCAACGCCATCTCCGCCGGCCCCATCAAGACCCTGGCGGCCAGCGGCATTGGCGACTTCCGCGCCATCCTGAAGTGGAACGAGCTGAACGCCCCCCTGAAGCGCAACGTCACCATCGGTGAGGTCGGCAACTCCGCCCTTTACCTGCTGAGCGACCTGGGCAGCGGCGTTACCGGCGAAGTGCACCATGTCGACAGCGGCTACCACACCGTGGGCATGCTGGCGGTGGACAGCGCCGCGGAGACCTCGGCCCTGCTGCAGAGCCTGGTCAAGTCGGAAGGGTAAGCGGTCATGGCCGGTAACGGCATCGGAACCCAGTTCCGCTTCACCACCTTCGGCGAAAGCCATGGGGTGGCGCTGGGCTGCGTGGTGGACGGCGTTCCGCCCCTGATGGACCTGGACGAGGCCTGGATCCAGGCCTTCCTGGACCGGCGCAGGCCGGGGCAGTCGCGTTTCACCACCCAGCGACGCGAACCGGACACGGTGCGCATCCTGTCAGGCGTGTTCGAGGGCAAGACCACGGGCACGCCCATCTGCCTGATGATCGAGAACGAAGACCAGCGGTCCAAGGACTACGGCGACATCAAGGACAAGTTCCGGCCGGGCCATGCCGACTACACCTATTGGGAGCGCTATGGCATCCGCGACTATCGCGGCGGCGGGCGCTCCTCCGCGCGCGAGACGGCGGCCCGCGTGGCCGCCGGCGCCGTCGCCCGCCGGGTGCTGGAGGCGGTGCCGGGTGGCGTGACCATCCGCGCCGCCCTGGTACAGGTAGGTCCGCACAAGGTGGACCGCGCGCGCTGGGACTGGGGTCAGGTGGACCAGAACCCCCTGTTCTGCCCCGACGCCGGGACGGCGGAGGAATGGGCCGCCTACCTGGACGGCATTCGCAAGAACGGGTCGTCCGTGGGCGCGGTGGTCGAGGTGGTGGCGTCCGGCGTGCCGGCCGGCCTGGGTGAGCCCATCTACGACAAGCTGGACAGCGACTTGGCCCGCGCCATGATGACCATCAACGCGGTCAAGGGCGTGGAGATCGGCGCCGGCTTCGCCGCAGCCGAACTGACGGGCGAGGAGAACGCGGACGAGATGCGGGCCGGCCCTGATGGCAAGCCCCTCTTCCTGTCCAACAATGCGGGCGGCATCCTGGGCGGCCTGTCCACAGGCCAGGACGTCGTGGTCCGCTTCGCCGTGAAGCCCACCAGTTCCATCCTCACCCCCCGCCGCACCCTGGATGTGCATGGGAACGAGACGGATATCCTGACCAAGGGCCGCCACGATCCCTGCGTCGGCATCCGCGCCGTGCCGGTGGGCGAGGCCATGATGGCCTGCGTGCTGGCCGACCATTGGCTGCGCTTCAGGGCTTATAAGTAGGCCCCTTAAGTAGGTCCCTCTGGCGTCGAGCGACGACGCTCGCCGCTTGGCTTCGCAAGAACAGCAACGGCCCCGCCTGGAGGACAGGCGGGGCCGTTCTGTTTGGGGGCGGACCCTTGCGGGCTTACTTGCCGGCGATGGTGATGGTCAGGGTGTCGCTGTAGCTGCCGGCGATGGCTTGGGCATTGGCCGGGACCGTCACGGCGACGGTGGCGGTCTTGCCGAACTGGGCGCTGGAGCGGGTGACGTTCACGCTGCCGGTGCCGGACTGGCCGTCATAGATGGTGGTGTAGCTGACGGGCGGGACCGTCGGGGTGGTGCCGCGCAGGCTGCCGCCGTTGGCGGAGGCGACGGTGATGGTGTAACCGGCGCCGTCGTTGCAGGTCTCGACCACGCTGCCGACCGTGACGTTGTTGGAACCGGCCAGGATGTTCAGCTGGGTCTGGGCGTCCGTCACCGCCACGGTGCAGGTCTGGGCCACGGTGCCGCTCAGCTTGATGCTGCCCGAGGTGTCGGCCAGGGCCGGGGTGGCGAACAGGACGGCAACGATGGCGGCGGCGGCGAAGCGGATCATGACGAAGTTCCTATCGGTTCGGCTGGGCTTGTTGCCCGTTTGCTTGATGCTTTCGATATAAGCAAATCGAGTGCCAAGTTCGCCGCGCACCCGAATCATTCCATTAACACGTTGATATTACTACAATATAAAGGATTAATCCCGACGCGGTCATTGATCTAGGTGGAAGCGTCATTGCGATCTGCAACGTTCCATCTTTCAAATATCCAACAGAATCAATGCATTAGTATTTGCAGTCCGCCAGGATGCGGATACGAAAAGGGCGCCCCGGCGTGGGGGCGCCCTCTTCCGAACCTTGGCCTGATGTGACCGTCGCTGGCGGCTTACTTGCCGGCGATGGTGATGGTCAGCGTGTCGGCGTAGCTGCCGGCGATGGCCTGGGCATTGGCGGGCACGGTCACGGAAACGTTGGAGGTCTTGTTGAACTGGGCGCCCGAGCGGGTGACGGCGAAGCTGCTGCCCGAACCGTTGGTGCCGTCATAGCTGGTGGTGTAGCTGATGGCCTGGGCCCCGGTGGCGGAGGACTTCAGCGTGCCGTTGTTGGAAGAGGCAACCGTGATGGTGTAGCCGGCGCCGTCGTTGCAGTTCTCGACCACGCTGCCGACGGCGACGTTGCTGGAGCCGGACAGGATGTTCAGGGTGGCGCCGGCGTCGGTGACGGCCACGGTGCAGGTCTGGGCGACGGAGCTGTTCAGCTGGATGGTGCCCGACGCGCCGGCGGCGGCGAAAGCGGGGGCGGCGGCGAACAGGGCGACAACAGCGGCGGCGGCGGCGATGCGGATCATGATGAGGTTCCTATCGGTTCGGTGGGGGCTTCAGCGGCCCCGGTTGGTTCATGCCTGGTTATAAGCACCCGTCGTGCCAAGGGTGGACCAAACCGCGCGACAAACATCAAAACCCAATAATTTCCGTCTCTTAAGGTAATTCGCCGCGCAAGGCAATTTTACCTCCTTTGCCGTAAGCCTTACGAGGTACGCCCTGTTGATGCATCTCGCATCGCACCCTTAGGATAGGGCCAGCCGCGATCATTGCGTCATTCCATGCAAAATGCATCAGGTGCGCCGCAGGGCGGCAGCGGCCATAGCCCCCGGCCGACCGTCGCCTACCGCCTGGCCATCTAGCGCCACCACCGGTCGCACCATGAGGCTGGAGGTGAGGAACACCTCTGTCGCGCGCGACAGGTCGGCCGGCGCCAGGGTCCGCTCCTCCCCCCCCAGGGCGGCCAGAACCGCTGCACGCCGGGTACCCGGCAGGGCGCCGGACGGAAGCGGGGGGGTCACCAGGGCGCCATCCACCATCGCGAACAGCGTGGCGGCGGTGGCGCAGGCCACCTCCCCGGCGGTGTTGAGCAGCACGGCATCGTCCGCGCCACGGGCCATCGCCTCAGTGCGCGCCAGGATTTGGTCCAGGTAGTTCAGGCATTTGATGCCGCTGAGGGGCGAATGCTCATTGCGGCGGGTGACGGTGGCGGTCACCACCCGTGCAGGCGGCAGCGGGGTTTCCCCCGGCGCGGCCGTGACCAGCAGGGTGGGCACCGGAACGGCCGGGCGCGGCAAGCCGCGGGCGCCCGGCCCGGCGCTGACCGTCAACCGCAGCGAGCCGTCCGTGAGGTCGTTGGCGACGGCCGTGTCGGCCAGGGCGGCCGCCAGTGTGGCCAGCGGCGGCAGGGGCAGGCCCAGCACGGTCGCACCCCGGGCCAGGCGGGCCAGGTGGGCGTCCAGCCGCACCACGGCCCCGTCCCGCCAGCGCAACGTCTCAAACAACCCGTCACCCAGCAGGAAGCCCCGATCGGCCACGCCGATTCCGGCGGACGCCGCCGGCAGCAGGCCGCCATTCAGCCAGACCAGGCCCGTCATGCCGCCTCGCTCCCCGGTTCCGGCCCAGCCATCGCCCTAGGCGGCGGCCAAGCCATGGCAGGGTCCAGCGCCGTCAGCAGGGCGCGCGCCTTGACCAGGCTTTCCTCATATTCCGCCGCCGGGTCGCTGTCGGCGACGATGCCGCCGCCGGCCTGCACCACCACCTGTCCCGCCCCCATGGCCAGGGTGCGGATGATGATGCTGCTGTCCATGGCGCCATCCCAGCCCAGCCACAGGACGGAGCCGCAATAGGGCCCGCGCCGCGCCGGCTCCAGCTCATGGATGATCTCCATGGCGCGAATCTTGGGCGCCCCGGTGATGGAGCCGCCGGGGAAGGTGGCGCGCAGCAGGTCGATGGCATCGACGCCGGGCGCCAGCCGCGCCGTCACGACGCTGACCAGGTGATGCACGGTGCGATAGCTTTCCAGTCCGCACAGCGTGGGCACGGTGACGGATCCGACCACCGCTACGCGCGACAGGTCGTTGCGCATCAAATCGACGATCATCAGGTTTTCCGCCCGGTCCTTGGCCGAGGCCAGCAGCTCCGCCGCCAGGGCGGCGTCACGCACGGGATCGGCGTCGCGCGGCCGCGTGCCCTTGATGGGCCGCGTCTCCACCCGCCCCTCCGCATCCACCGCCAGGAAACGTTCGGGTGACACGGACACCACGGCGCGGGCCTCTCCGCCTTTTGGGCCCAGATCCAGCAGGGCGGAGAAAGGGGCCGCCGCGCGGGTGCGGAGACGGACGTAAAGGTCCAGCGGCGTTACCTCCGGCGCCAGCGTCCCCAGGAAACGCTGGGTGATGTTGGCCTGGTAGATGTCGCCGGCGGCGATGTAGTCCACCGTGCGGGCCACGGCGGCCTCGTGATCCGTCCGGCTCCAGCCCGCGCGCCAGCCGGGGGCGGCCAGCCAGGGCCCTTCCCCCGCCGTGACCGCCGGGCGCGGGGTCCCCAGCAGGTCCCGCCACTCCTCCGCTTCCGCCCGGTGGGCGGACAGGACCCAGGCGCGGCCCGCGGCATGGTCGATGGCGACGATGCGGTCGTAGAAGCCCACCGCCATGTCCGGCAGGGCGATACCGTCGTCCCGGGGCGTCGGCAGCGTCTCCAGCTGCCCGCCCAGTTCATAGCCCAGGAAACCCACTGCCCCGCCCCGGAAGGGCGGCAGGCCATCGGGCGGCGTCGCGTCCCCCAGCCGGGCGCGGCCGGCCCTCAGCAGGGCGCCCAGCGTGTCGAACGCGTCAGCCCCGGCTGGCTGGCCGTCCACGGTGACAGCGCCATTCGCGCACTCCACCCAGGCCTGCGGATCGGCACCGACATAGCTGTAGCGGGCGCGGGCGGCATCGGCGGCGCCGCCGTCCAGCAGGAAAGGCCGGGGCAGATGGGCCAGCCGGGCGTAGGCCGCCACCGGGTCGGGCGGCGGGATTTCCAGCGCGACGATGCCGCCGGGCGATGCGGAATGGGGGGACGTCATGAGCGCGGACCTTACCCCTTCCTTCCCCGCTTCGCCAACGCCGGCCTCGGCCGAAAGGCCGAAAGGGTGGGCATAGACATGAAGGCACAGACGGGCATGGGTCCGCCTAAGCGGGCCCTACCGCCCGGCCGCCTTGGCAAGCCTCACGCGCTGTGGTGGTATGGCAGCCGGATTTTACGGCTTCCAGGAACCGCGTTCATGCGTTTCATCGTCCGGTTGTTCGCCCTTATCGGCCTGTTCGGGGTCCTGCTGACCGCGGGATTGATCCTGTTGGCCATCAAGGCGAAGGACAAGCAACCCACCCTGCCCCAGTCCGTGGTGCTGGAGTTCAACTTCGAGCGCCCCTTGGCGGAGGCGCCGGGCGAGGACGGCTGGTCCAGCCTTATCAACAGCCGCCGCGGCAGCGTGCGTGAGGTGATCGACGCGCTGGAGCAGGCCGGCCGCGATCCCAAGGTCAAGGGCCTGGTGGCCAAGGTCGGCAACGCCAGCCAAGGCATCGGCACCACGCAGGAACTGCGCGACGCCATCGCCCGCTTCCGCGCCACCGGCCGCTTCGCCTACATCCATGCCGAAAGCTACGGCGACGCCGGCAGCGGTATGACCCCCTATTACCTCGCCAGCGCCTTTGACCAGGTGTGGCTGCAACCGGTGGGCACGGTGGGCATCACCGGCATCGCCGTCACCCAGACCTTCTTCCGGGGCGCCTTGGACAACATCGGGGTCCAGCCGCAGATCTCAAAGCGCGCCGACTACAAGACGGCGGCCGAGATGTTCGCCGAGAAGCAGGCCACCCCCGCCAACCGCGAAATGACGGAAAGCCTGGCCGGCGACATCTATGACCAGATGGTGCTGAGCATCGCCGATGGCCGCCATCTGAACCCCGACGCGGTGAAGGCCGCCATCGACCACGCCCCCCTGCTGGACAGCGAGGCGCTGGCGTCCAAGCTGGTGGACAAGCTGGGCTATTTCGATGAGGTGGAGACCGCCGCCAAGGAGCGGGCGGGCGGCAAGGCCGCCGGCGCCGACACGGTCGACCTGCTGACCTACGGCAAGATCGCCGGCAGCGCCTACACCCAGGGCCCCACCGTCGCCCTGATCGTGGGCGAGGGCGAGATCGTGCGCGGCGGCAAGGACGGCGGCGCCTTCAATGACGAGCCGTCGTTCGCCGCCAACCGCATCGCCGACGCCTTCGACACCGCCATCGAACAGTCCAACGTCAAGGCCATCCTGTTCCGGGTGAACAGCCCAGGCGGCAGCCCCGTGGGATCGGAGACCGTGCGCCACGCCGTGGACCGGGCGCGCAAGGCCGGCAAGCCGGTCGTCATCTCCATGGGCGACGTGGCGGGGTCCGGCGGCTATTGGGTCGCCATGGATGCCGACCGCATCGTCGCCCTGCCGGGCACCCTGACCGGGTCCATCGGCGTGCTGGGCGGCAAGTTCGTGGCCAAGGGCCTGGCCGACAAGCTGGGTGTGGGCGTGGACCAGGTGACGCGCGGCGCCAACGCCACGATCTGGAGCCCGGCCAGCCCCTACACCGACAGCGAGGCCGCCCGCCAGGACGCCATGCTGGACGCCATCTACGCCCAGTTCACCGAGGGCGTGGCCAAGGGCCGCAAGCTGGACATCGACAAAGTGCGCGAGCTGGCCAAGGGCCGCGTCTACACCGGGCGCCAGGCCAAGGACCTGGGCCTGGTGGACGCCCTGGGCGGCTATGACATCGCCCTGCAGCAGGTGCGGCAGGTGG
This sequence comes from Nitrospirillum amazonense, assembly GCF_029594735.1. Taxonomy (NCBI): domain Bacteria; kingdom Pseudomonadati; phylum Pseudomonadota; class Alphaproteobacteria; order Rhodospirillales; family Azospirillaceae; genus Nitrospirillum; species Nitrospirillum amazonense. The sequence goes on along the minus strand of NZ_JARPAF010000002.1, from coordinate 1,044,646 downwards.
CGGGCATTCCCGGCAACGCCGATCTGCACATCGTCCAGTTCCCCCGGCCCAAGAGCGGGTACGAGATGGTGCTGGACCTGTTCAACGGCAAGGCGGCGGCGGAGATGGCCAGCGTGGCCCAGGCCCGCGGAGCGGAGAAGGTGCTGGCCGACTACGGCCCCCTGCTGGACATGGTGCAGCCCATGGTCCGCGCCGCCAAGCGGCAGGAACAGGTGCTGATGATGCCGGACCTCAGCGTCAACGGCGCCGCCCGCTGACGCTGATGAGAAGCGAACCCCCGGCCTGGACACCTGGGCCGGGGGTTTTCTTTTGAATTCATGCGACTTGCCCTGGCAGGTGCGACAAATCGTCCCTATCTGACAAGCTCACAACGAACAGGCCCCATTGATGGACTTCCTTGCCGATCCCGGCGTCTGGCTCGGACTCTTGACCCTGGTCTCCCTCGAGGTCGTCCTCGGCATCGACAATCTGGTCTTCATCGCCATCGTCGCCGACAAGCTGCCGGCGGAGCAGCGCAACCGCGTGCGCCTGGTGGGCCTGTCGCTGGCGCTGATCATGCGCCTGCTGCTGCTGTTCTCCATCTCCTGGATCGTGACGCTGACCCAGCCGCTGTTCAGCGTGGCCGGTTTCGCCCTGTCGGGACGCGACCTGATCCTGGTGCTAGGTGGTGCCTTCCTGCTGGCCAAGGGCACGATGGAGCTGCATGAACGGCTCGAGGGGGGCGCGGGGCACAAAGCCCCCAAGCCCGGCGCCGCCGCCAATGCCTTCTGGCGGTCGGTGGTGCAGATCGTGCTGCTGGACGCGGTGTTCTCGCTGGACAGCGTCATCACCGCGGTGGGCATGGTGGATGAGCTGCCCATCATGGTGGCGGCCGTCTGCATCGCCATGGGCGTCATGCTGGTGGCGTCCAAGCCGCTGATGGCCTTCATCTCCCGCCACCCCACCGTCATCATCCTGGGCCTGGGCTTCCTGCTGATGATCGGCTTCAGCCTGGTGGCGGAGGGCCTGGGCCTGCACATCCCCAAGGGCTACCTCTACGCCGCCATCGGCTTCTCCATCCTGATCGAGGCCGCGAACCAGCTGGGCCGGCGCAAGCGGGCCTCACCCGAGGCCGGCGGACGCGAGGCCCTGCTGCGGGGCTTGCGTGACACGCCCGACGGAAGGGTGACCATCACGGATGGCCAGGGCCAGGTGCGGGTCACCGCCTCCGCGGCCGACGCGCTGGCGCTTCTCGATCCGCACTGAGCCCCCCATTGGCGCGCGGCAGGCGGTGGCGCGGCAGTCGGCGGGACGTCAGTCGGCGGGGCGTCAGTCGCGCCGGGCGCCGATCAGGAATTCCTTGTTGCCCTCAGGGCCCAAGATGGGGCTGGGGTCCACGCCCAGGACCGTCCAGCCGGGGCGGGCGGACAGCCAGGCGACCACGGCGTCGCAGACCTCCTGGTGCAGTTCGGGTTCCCGCACCACGCCGCCCTTGCCCACGCGGCCCTTGCCCACCTCGAACTGCGGCTTGATCAGGGCCACCAGCCGGCCGCCGGGCTGGACCAGGTCGAGGGCGGCCGGCAGCACGGTGGCGAGGCCGATGAAGCTGGCGTCGCACACCACCATGCCGATGGGGTCGGGAATCTGATCGGCGGTCAGGTGCCGGGCGTTGGTCTTTTCCATGACCACCACGCGCGGGTCGGTGCGCAGCTTCCACGCCAGCTGGCCGTGGCCCACATCGACGGCATAGACCTTGGCCGCCCCCCGCGTCAGCAGCACGTCGGTGAATCCGCCGGTGCTGGCGCCCACGTCGATGGCGGTCACGCCCGTCGGATCGAATCCGAAATGATCCAGGCCATGCACCAGTTTCAGCCCGCCCCGCGACACCCAGGGATGGTCCTGGCCCTTCAAGATCAGGGGCTTGTCGGCGGGGATGGTCTGGCCGGGCTTGTCGATGCGCAAGGTGTCGGCATAGACCAGGCCGGCCAGCACCAGGGCCTGGGCCCGGGCGCGGCTTTCCACCAGGCCGCGTTCCACCAGGGCCTGGTCCACGCGGATTTTCCCCGGCTTCTGGGCCTTATGCGGGGTTTCGTCCGACATCAGGCGTTGGGCGTCCGCGCCGCCGCCTGGTT
>NZ_JARPAF010000002.1:1041529-1042435 GCF_029594735.1 Nitrospirillum amazonense | reverse complement strand
CCCCAGCGCCTTGAGCACGGTATCGACGATGCCGGTGGCGTTGAGGCCGGCCTCGTCATACTGCTTGGCCGGGTTGTCGTGTTCCTGATAGCGGTCGGGCAGCACCATGGGGCGGAACTTCAGGCCGCTGTCGAACAGCCCTTCCTCCGCCAGGAACTGCATGACCTGGGCGCCGAAGCCGCCCACCGAGCCTTCCTCGATGGTCACCAGCACCTCGTGCTCAACCGCCAGACGGCGCACCAGTTCCCGGTCGATCGGCTTGGCGAAGCGCGCGTCCGCCACCGTCGTCGATAGGCCCCGCGCCGCCAGATCCTCCGCCGCCTTGCAGGCCTCGCCCAGGCGCGTGCCCAGGCTCAGGATGGCCACCGTGTTGCCCTCGCGGACAATCCGGCCCTTGCCGATGGGCAGAACCTCGCCCTTCTCCGGCATCTCCACGCCCACGCCCTCGCCGCGCGGATAGCGCAGCGCGATGGGGCCGGCGTCATAGGCCACGCTGGTCGCCACCATGTGCACCAGCTCCGCCTCGTCCGCCGCCGCCATCACCACCATGTTGGGCAGGCAGCACAGGTAGGCCAGGTCGAAGGCGCCGGCGTGCGTCGCCCCGTCCGCCCCCACCAGGCCCGCCCGGTCCATGGCGAAGCGCACGGGCAGGTTCTGGATCGACACGTCATGCACCAGCTGGTCGTACCCGCGCTGCAGGAAGGTCGAGTAGATCGCCACGAAGGGCTTGTACCCTTCCGTCGCCATGCCGGCCGCGAACGTCACCGCGTGCTGCTCCGCGATGCCCACGTCGAAGGTGCGGGTGGGGAAGGCCTGGCCGAACAGGTCCAGCCCCGTGCCCGACGGCATCGCCGCCGTGATCGCCACCACCTTGTCGTCGGCCTTGGCCTCCTTCATCAGGGCGTC
>NZ_JARPAF010000002.1:1040514-1041429 GCF_029594735.1 Nitrospirillum amazonense | reverse complement strand
AGCGAAGACACGGGTGTAGGTGGGCGCGTTCGCCTTGGCCTTGGCCTGGGCGCCCGTCACCACATCGAACCGGCCCACCGCGTGCAGCTTGTCGGCCGAGGCCTCCGCCGGGGCGTAGCCCTTGCCCTTCTGCGTCACCGCGTGGATCAGCACCGGGCGGCCGTTCGGCTCGTCCCGGATGTTCTCCAGGATGGGCACCAGCTGGTCCAGGTCGTGCCCGTCGATGGGGCCGACATAGTAGAAGCCCAGCTCCTCGAACAGCGTCCCGCCCATGACCATGCCGCGGGCGTATTCCTCAACCCGCCGCGCCGCGTTCTGCAGCGGACGGGGCAGGTGTTCCGCCACCTGGCGGCCGATGTCCCGCAGGTTGCGGTACTGGCTGCTGCTGACCAGCTTGGCCAGGTAGCCCGACACGGCACCCACCGGCGGGGCGATCGACATGTCGTTGTCGTTCAGGATCACCACCAGGCGCGAGCCCAGGGCACCAGCGTTGTTCATGGCCTCATACGCCATGCCGGCGGAGATGGACCCGTCGCCGATCACGGCGATGACGTGGTTGTTCCCGCCCGCCAGGTCGCGCGCCACCGCCATGCCCAGCCCGGCCGAGATGGAGGTGGAGCTGTGCGCCGCACCGAACGGGTCGTACTCGCTCTCCGACCGCCGGGTGAAGCCAGACAGCCCGCCGCCCTGCCGCAGGGTGCGGATGCGCTCGCGGCGCCCGGTCAGGATCTTGTGCGGGTACGCCTGGTGCCCCACGTCCCAGATGATGCGGTCCGCCGGCGTGTCGAACACGTAGTGCAGCGCCACCGTCAGTTCCACCACACCCAGGCCCGCACCCAGGTGCCCGCCCGTCACCGACACCGCGTCGATGGTCTCGGACCGCAGCTCGTCCGCCACCTGCCGCAGCTGCTCAGG
>NZ_JARPAF010000002.1:892162-1040414 GCF_029594735.1 Nitrospirillum amazonense | reverse complement strand
GCGCAGCGCGCGCAGGCGCTCAGGCGTCGGACACTGGTCCAACAACGGGGTCTTCGTCGCCATTCATCGGCTCCCAATCAAACTTTTCTTTTAAGACCGCCGATCCACAACGAAGCGCGCCACCGCCTGCAACATCGACGCCCGGCCCTCGAAAATCTCCAGATGCCGCGTGGCCTGGTCAGCCAGCCGGCCGGCCTGATCGCGGGCCCGTTCCAGCCCCAGGATGGACACGAAGGTCGCCTTGCCCGCCGGCTTGTCGCGGCCCACGGACTTGCCGGTCTCGGCCTCCGTCCCTTCCACGTCCAGCAGATCGTCGGCGATCTGGAAGGCCAGGCCCAGATCGTGGGCGTAAGCCTGCAGGGCATGGAACTGCGGCGGCGAGGCCCGGCCCAGGATGGCGCCGGCCGTGGCGGCGAAGGCGATCAGCTCGCCGGTCTTCATCCGCTGCAGCCGGGTGATAGCGCCGATGTCCAGGGTCTGGGTTTCCGCGATCAGGTCCAGCATCTGGCCGCCCACCATGCCCCGCGGGCCGGAGGCCTTGGCCAGGGCCGAGACCAGGGCGCAGCGCACCCGGGGATCCTCATGCGTCTCCGGGTCGGTCATGACCTCGAACGCGGCCGTCAGCAGGGCATCGCCCGCCAGGATGGCCGTGGCCTCGTCGAACTGGCGATGCACCGTGGGCCGGCCGCGCCGCAGGCTGGCGTCGTCCATGGCCGGCAGATCGTCGTGGATCAGGGAATAGCAGTGGACAAATTCCACCGCCGCCGCCACGCGCAGGGCGCAGGCCGGACTGACACCGAACAGGCGGGCGCTTTCCATCACCAGGAAGGGCCGCAGCCGCTTGCCCCCGCCCAGGCAGCCGTAGCGCATGGCCTCATACAGCTTGGCCTCCGCCATGCTGCTGCGGGGCAGCAGGATGTCGATGGCGGTCTCCACCTGTTCGACGGTGTCCGCCATGGCGGCGGTAAGGGTTTTGGGCAGGCTGGGCATCAGGGCATACTCGGGCGAAAGGGTACGGGCTTAATCGATGCGGGCCGGTTCCATGCCCACCGTTCCGTCACCGCCCAGGGTGATGCGGTCGACCTTTTCCTGGGCCTCCCGCAGCTTCCCTTCGCAATGGCGCTTCAGCAGGGTGCCGCGCTCATAAAAACCGATGGCGTCGTCCAGCTTGGCCTTGCCGTCCTCCAACTGGCGCACGATGCGCTCCAGCTCACCCAAGGCGTCCTCGAAACTCATGGCCTTGATATCGGCCGGCAGGGTCAGTTCAGTCATAGGGTGTCCACATCAACGCTTGGAACGGCAAAACGGCAACGGCGCCAGCGGCGCCGTAAATCACAGGCAGGCGACTGTAGGACCGGGCGGCACCCCGCCGCAAGCATCCTGGCCGGGAGGCTGCCCTATCATGGGCGGGGACTTGGCGTCCCGCCCCTCAAATCTCCATCAGCGTGCCCACATGGGCGGCGACGCAGGACGCCAACGCCGTCGGATCATAGCCCCCTTCCAGCGAGGAGACCAAGCGGCCCCGGCAATGACGGTCGGCGATGGCCCCGATTTCGGCCGTCGCCCAGGCGAAATCATCCTCGACCAAGGCGAGGTCGGCCAGCGGGTCGGCCCGGTGGGCGTCGAAACCGGCGGAAATGAAGATAAGTTCCGGAGCGAAAGCGTCCAGGGCCGGCAACAGCCGCGATGTCATTCCGGCGCGAAATTCCGCGCCGGTGGAACCCGCGCGCAACAGTACGTTCACCACCGTGCCGTAATCCCCCCGGTCGCCCAGGGCCCCAGTGCCGGGATAGAGGGGCCATTCATGGGTGGAGCCATAGAACAGGTCTGGGTCATGTTCCGCCAGGGTCTGGCTGCCGTTGCCGTGGTGCACGTCGAAATCGACGATGGCGACGCGGCGCAGGCCGTGGGCAAAGCGCGCATGCTCCGCCCCGATGCCGACATTGTTGAACAGGCAGAAGCCCATGGACTGCCCCGGCTCGGCATGGTGCCCCGGCGGGCGGATGGCGCAAAAGGCGTTGCGCACCTCCCCCGCCATCACGGCGTCCACGGCGGCGCAGACGGCCCCGGCCGCATGCAGCGCCGCCTCGAACGAGCCGGGGGACAGGACGGTGTCGCCGTCCAGCGACACGATGCCGGTGATGGGGGTCGCGGCCTGCAGGCGGGCCACCAGGTCGGGGGTGTGCACCCGTTCCACCTGGTCCAGCGTGGCGCGGGGCGCCTGGCGGCGGTCCAGGTATTGGAAACGCTCGGCATCCAGCGCGCGCAGCACGGCCGACAGGCGACCGGGGTTTTCCGGATGGCCCGGCCCCGTCTCATGTTCCAGGCAGGACCAGTGGGTGAACAACGCCGTCGCCATGGTGACCGTTTCCTCGCATGCCCGCTTATTATTAAGCCGGCATCATCACCGATGCGGCCGGCCGGCCGCCAGTGCCTTACCGGCGGCCGCTGCCGAAGAATGATCCAAATCAGGCCGGACCAGCCCGGCGTATCGTGAAGGTCAGCACCCCGTCCACCTCATCGGCGGACAGCAGGGCGTGGCCGGCCGACTGGCAGAAGGCGGGCACGTCGCGCCGGGCGGCCTGGTCGGTGGCCAGCAGGGTCAGGACATCCCCCGGCGCCATGGCCATCAGGGCCTTGCGCGCTCGCAGGACCGGCAGGGGGCAGACCAGACCCTTGGCGTCCAGGCTGCGATCCCCGCTCATCGCGGCGCCTTCACGGCGGCGGCGGCCAGGAACAGCCAGCCCAGGATGAAACTGAAGCCGCCCAGGGGCGCCACGGCCCCCAGCGCGCTGGGGCCCCACCACCCCAGACCATAGAGCGCGCCGCCGAAAAGGACCGCGCCCAGCAGGAACAGCCAGCCGGCCAGGGTCGCGAAAGATCGGTGGAGCAGATGCCCACCCAGCGTGGTGGCCACGGCGGCTGCGACATGCATCAGTTGATACTGGCTGGCGGTCTGCCACAGGCCCACGGCATGGGCGTCGCGCACGGCCGCCAGGCCGTGGACGGCATAGGCGCCGGCCGCCACCGCCAGCGCGCCGATGATACCCGCGATCGCCACCCGCAGCCGGGCATCCGCAGTGAGCATTCCCCTATCCCCTTCGCATTCAAGACGGTGGGCAGGATATGAGACGGCGGTGCCGGAACCGCAAGCGATCCTTGAAAAAGCGAACGGGCCGCCCCGGTAAGGGACGGCCCGCCGTTGAATTAAACAGTCTGAGCCAGACCGATCAACCGGCCAGCTTGGCGGCGATACCCGCCACGTGGGCGCCCTGGAAGCGGGCGCCGGCGAGCTCGTTCTCGCTGGGCTGGCGCGAGCCGTCGCCGTTGGCGATGGTGGTGGCGCCATAGGGGCTGCCGCCCGTCACCTGGGAATTGTCGGTCTGGCCCTGGAAGCTGTAGGGCAGGCCCACGACCACCATGCCCTGGTGCAGCAGCGTGGTGTGGAAGGACAGGATGGTGCTTTCCTGGCCGCCATGCTGGGTGGCGGAGGATACGAACACGCTGCCGACCTTGCCGATCAGGGCGCCCTTGAACCAGAGGCCGCCCGTCTGATCCAGGAAGTTGCGCATCTGCGAGGCCATCATACCGAAGCGGGTGGGCGTGCCGAAGATGATGGCGTCGTACTGCGGCAGCTCATCCACCGTGGCGATGGGGGCCTCCTGGTCCAGCTTGATGCCGGCCTTCTGCGCGACCTCGACCGGAACCAGTTCCGGCACGCGCTTCACCACCACCTCGGTGCCGGGCACGGACTTGGCGCCCTCGGCCACCGCCTTCGCCATCGTCTCGATATGGCCGTAGCTGCTGTAGTAGAGGACGAGAACCTTGGCCATTGCCATCTCCATCAATCGGTTGAACCGGGCTGTTTGGACCGGGGCGCCTGGTGCGTTTCGGACCGCGCGGCGTTGCGATGGACGAACCATAGCCGTGTTCCGCGTTGCGGATAATCCGGCGGCTAGGCATAAAATTGTTCCGCGCCCCGCAACAATCCTGGCACCGGCTCTCGAGGACTGACGCATGGACCGCCCCACATGGACCGCCTAGACGACATGGCCCTGTTCGCCCGCGTGGCGGAGACCCGCAGCTTCACCGTGGCGGCGGCCAAGCTGGGCCTGTCCCGTTCCGCGGCCAGCCGGCGCATGACGGAGCTGGAGGCACGGCTGGGCGCCCGGCTTCTGAACCGCACCACCCGGCGCATCAGCCTGACGGAAGCGGGGGAGACCTATCTGGTCCGTGTGCAACAGATCCTGGCCGATGTGGACGAGGCCGACCGCTCGGTCGCCAGTCTGCAGGCGGCGCCGCGGGGTGTCTTGAAGGTTGCCGCCCCCATGAGCTTCGGCATGCAGCACCTGGGGCCGGCCATCGCCGACTTCCTGTCCGCCTTCCCCGACATCGAGGTGGAGATGGACCTGAATGACCGCTTCGTCGACCTGGTGGACGAGGGATACGACGTGGCGGTGCGCATCGGGCAGTTGAAGGACAGTTCGCTGGTGGCCAAGCGCATCTGCCCCGCCCGGGTGGTGCACGCCGCCAGCCCGGCCTATCTCACCCGCCGGGGCGTGCCCCGTGCGCCCGAAGATTTGGCGCAGCACGATTGCCTCATCTACACCAATCTGCCGCAGGGGGCGCTATGGCCGTTCCGCGTCACGCCGCTGACCCCCGGGGCGCCGCGGGGCGGCAACCACGACCCCGACGCCGCCACCCGCCTGGTGAAGGTCAACGCCCGCCTGCGTGCCAACAACGGCGACGTGCTGCTGGAGGCCGCCTGCGCCGGCGTGGGCATCGTGGCCCTGCCCACCTTCATCTGCGGCAAGGCCCTGGCGGAGGGCCGGGTGGTGCCCATCCTGCAGGAATGGGCGGTGACGCGCAGCGCCATCAACGCCGTCTTCCCCGCCAACCGCCACCTGTCGTCCAAGGTCCGCGTCTTCGTCGATTTCCTGGCCGACCGCTTCGGCCCCAACCCCTATTGGGATGTGGGTTTGAAGCTGGGTTGAATAAAATTGAGAGCCGACGGAGCGAAGCGACAAGCCCGCGACCCGATTTAAACATAAGGGGGGGCGCCGGACCTTTCCGGGGAGCGTAGCGGACTGAAAAGGGAGGGGAAGCCAAGCGGGCGGATGCCCGCGCCCGGCGCCTGAGGGCGCACAAACAAACCCTCAGAATTAAAAACGGCGGATCAGGTTTGGGCCCCTGAGGGCATCCATCCTGGTCCGCCGTTTTTTCTCAGTCGGATGGGCAAAAGCCTCGAAACCGCATCCAGGGCGGCCGCTTTGCCGCGATAGATCCGACCGTGTTTCCGGACGTCCCACCATGCCGGGGGTTTCGTTCGGTTCAAGCGCGGGCTATGCCGCCCGCCTCCTGAAACGAAGCCTGCGCTTAAGGGCCCACGAGGTCAAACGCCCATCGCTCATGCCGCAGAGCAGCGGCCGCCCGCCCAGGACATACCGGGTTAACAGACGCCCCGCCGCGTCCTTGACCTTACGCCTCCGGGGTACTCCGCCAGCGAACCCGCTATTGCTGCAACCCGCCCATCCGGGCGGTTCATATGCCGCAAAACATCCTCGCTTGACATGGAAAGGGGAGTGGCTACTTAAAGGGTACTGATTTGGTCCGGATTGCCGGACCGGATTTTCACCCAGGCGCAGGACCTCAAACCACGTGATCCGGCTGAGCAAATTGACGGACTACGCAGTCGTGGTGATGACCGCGATGATCCAGGGCGACGGCGGCCCGCATACCGCCATCTCGCTCGCGGAGCGTACCGGCCTGCCGGCCCCCACCGTGTCCAAGATCCTGAAGCTGCTGGCCCGCGACGGCCTGATGGCCTCGCACCGGGGTGCCACCGGCGGATACCGCCTGGCGCGCGCACCGGAGGCCATCAACGTCGCCCAGATCATCGCCGCCATCGACGGCCCCATCGCCCTGACCGACTGTGTCGAGGGGGCGGCCGGGGCCTGCGGGGTGGAGAGCCTGTGCCCCCGCCGGGGCAACTGGGACCGGGTGAACCGCGCCGTTCGCGGCGCGCTGGAAAGCGTCAGCCTGGCCGACATGGCCCGGCCGTCGTTCCCCGACCCTGTCCTGCCCAAGGCGGCGCCGGCACTGTCGGCCACCGCCGACGCTATTTGATTTCGAGGAAGAGCGAAAACATGGCCGCCACCGAACAGACCGTCGAACAGGTCCGCGCCGTCACGGAGCAGAAGTACAAGTACGGCTTCACGACCGAGATCGAGTCCGACCTGGCGCCCAAGGGCCTGAACGAGGACATCGTCCGCTTCATCTCCGCCAAGAAGGGGGAGCCGGAGTGGCTGCTGGAATGGCGCCTGCAAGCCTACCGCCACTGGCTGACGATGGAGGAGCCGACCTGGGCCATGGTCGACTTCCCCAAGATCGACTACCAGGATAGCCATTATTACGCCGCCCCGAAGGCCGCCAAGGACAAGCCCAAGTCCCTGGACGAGGTCGATCCCGAGTTGCTGGCCACTTATGAGAAGCTGGGCATCCCGCTGAAGGAGCAGGCCATCCTGGCGGGAGTCGAGGGTGCGGGCGAGATGCCGGCCGTGGCCGTGGACGCCGTGTTCGACAGCGTGTCGGTCGCCACCACCTTCAAGAAAAAGCTGGAGGAGAAGGGCATCATCTTCTGCTCCATCTCCGAAGCCATCCGCGAGCATCCGGAGCTGGTGCGCAAGTACATGGGCTCGGTCGTGCCCTATTCCGACAACTACTACGCCACGCTGAACTCCGCCGTGTTCACCGACGGGTCCTTCGTCTACATCCCCAAGGGCGTACGCTGCCCCATGGAGCTGTCGACCTACTTCCGCATCAACGCGTCCAACACCGGGCAGTTCGAGCGAACGCTGATCATCGCCGATGAGGGCAGCTACGTCAGCTATCTGGAGGGCTGCACCGCCCCCATGCGCGACGAGAACCAGCTGCACGCCGCCGTGGTGGAGCTGGTGGCCATGGATGACGCCACCATCAAGTATTCCACCGTCCAGAACTGGTACCCCGGCGATGAGAACGGCAAGGGCGGCATCTATAACTTCGTGACCAAGCGCGGCGCCTGCCGCGGCAAGAACTCCAAGATCAGCTGGACGCAGGTGGAGACGGGGTCCGCCATCACCTGGAAGTACCCGAGCTGCATCCTGCAGGGCGACAATTCGGTGGGTGAGTTCTACTCCGTCGCCATCACCAACAACTACCAGCAGGCCGACACCGGCACGAAGATGATCCACATCGGGAAGAACACCCGGTCGACCATCGTGGCCAAGGGCATCTCCGCCGGCAAGGCGCAGAGCACCTACCGCGGCCTGGTTCGGATCCTGCCCAAGGCCGAGGGTGCACGGAACTACACCCAGTGCGACAGCCTGCTGATCGGCGACAAGTGCGGGGCCCACACGGTGCCCTACATCGAGAGTCGCAACCGCACCGCCCGGGTGGAGCACGAGGCCACCACCGCCAAGATTAGCGAAGACCAGCTGTTCTACTGCCGCGCCCGTGGCCTGTCCGAAGAGGACGCCGTGGGCCTGATCGTCAACGGCTTCTGCCGGGAGGTCCTGAAGGAGCTGCCCATGGAGTTCGCGGTCGAGGCGCAGAAGCTGGTCGCCATCAGCCTGGAAGGCAGCGTGGGCTAAGGGCGCCGCAACCGCCCCTGTCCACCCAAGCTGCACACGACATTCGGTTTCAAGGAACGTTTCAAGATGCTGGAAATCAAGAACCTGCACGCCACCGTCGACGGCAAGGAAATCCTGAAAGGGATCAACCTGACCATCAACCCGGGCGAAGTGCACGCCATCATGGGCCCCAACGGCTCCGGCAAGAGCACGCTGTCCTACGTGCTGTCCGGCCGTGACGGCTATGAGGTGACCGAGGGTTCCGTGACCTTCCAGGGCAAGGACCTGCTGGCCATGGAGGCTGAGGAGCGGGCGGCGGAAGGCGTGTTCCTGGCCTTCCAGTACCCGGTGGAAATCCCCGGCGTGTCCAACACCACCTTCCTGAAGACGGCGCTGAACGCCGTGCGCAAGCACAAGGGCCTGCCCGAGCTGGACGCCATGCAGTTCCTGAAGCTGATCCGCGCCAAGGCCAAGGCCTTGAACATGAACGACGACATGATCAAGCGCGCCGTCAACGTCGGCTTCTCGGGCGGTGAGAAGAAGCGCAACGACATCCTGCAGATGGCCATGCTGGAGCCCAGCTTCGCCATCCTGGACGAGACCGACAGCGGCCTGGACATCGACGCCCTGAAGCTGGTGGCCGACGGCGTGAACAGCCTGCGCAGCCCCGAGCGCTCCATGCTGGTCATCACCCATTACCAGCGCCTGCTGAGCTACATCGTGCCGGACCATGTGCACGTGCTGGCCTACGGCCGGATCGTGCGCAGCGGCGGCAAGGAGCTGGCGCTGGAGCTGGAAGCCAAGGGCTACGCCGAATTCGGCTCGCCCGAAGCCGCCTGAGGGGAACGCGCGCCATGGCCGCCATCGCCACCCTGAAAGATCTGTACGAAACCCTGAGCCCCGGCCTGCCCGGCGCCGGTGCCGCCGGCCTGGACCGGCTGCGCGCCGACGGCTATGCCCGCTTCCTGGCCGACGGCATTCCCACGCCCAAGGTCGAGGGCTGGAAGTACACCAACCTGCGCGACCTGGCCGGCGTCAGCCTGGCGCCCGCGCAACCGGCCGCCAACACCGACATCGATCTGCCCAGCGTGGCGCCGGGCGAGACGCATCGCCTGGTGTTCGTGGACGGCCGGTTCAACGCCGCCCTGTCCGCCGTCGGCACCCTGCCCCAGGGTGTGACCCTGGACAGCTTGCGCGGCCTGATCGAAGCCTCCCCCGCGTACGCGGCCGAAGTGCTGGACCGGTTCCCGGCGCCCAAGTCCGACACCGGCTTGCGCGTCGGCCCCAACCCCGGCCGTGGCCAGGCGCTGGGCCTTGTCGGCCTGAACGGCGCCTTCCTGGCCGAGGGTGCGGTGCTGACCGTGGGTGAGGGCGTGAAGCTGGCACAGCCGGTGGAGTTCGTCTTCATCGCCACCGCCACCGACGGCGCCTGGCACCCCCGCCTGCTGATCGACGTGGCGGCGGGCGGCGAGGTGACCGTGGCCGAGCACCATGTGGCACGGGGTGGCGGCGCCACCTTCGCCAACATCGTCAGCGGCGTGCGCGTCGGCGAAGGCGCCATCCTACGCCACGCCAAGTTCCAGGAAGAGGCGGAGACCGCCCTGCACCTTGCCAGCGTCACCGCCACGGTGGCGGCCTCGGCCACGTACGAGACCTTCGTGCTGACCACCGGTGGCCGCCTGGCCCGCACCGACGTCCAGGTCCGCCTGGAAGGCTCGGGCGCCCAGACCCGCGTCTCCGGCACCTATGGCGTGGATGGCAGCCGGCATGCCGACTTCACCAGCCTGATCGACCATGTCGCCGCCAACTGCACCAGCCGCGAGGTGGTGAAGGGCGTCATCGACGGGCGCGGCCGCGCGGTGTTCCAGGGCAAGATCATCGTGCGGCCGGACGCGCAGAAGACGGACGGCCACCAGCTGAACCGCGCCCTGCTGCTGTCCGACACCGCCGAGATCGACGCCAAGCCGGAGCTGGAGATCTACGCCGACGACGTGAAGTGCAGCCACGGCGCCACGGCGGGCGAGCTGGATGAGGAGGCGCTGTTCTACCTGCGCGCCCGCGGCATTCCCGCCGACACCGCGCGCGCCCTGCTGATCGCCGCCTTCCTGGACGAGGTGGCGGAGGAGATCGGCGACGAGCGCCTGCGCGGCCATGCCATGGCGCGCATCCAGGAGCGCATCGGCCGTCTGACGGGCATCACAGTCGACACCGACGCTACGGTGTTAGGGGAGTGACCTCATGGACACCCGGATTCTGACGAACGCCCCGTACGATGTGGAAAAGGTCCGCCAGGACTTCCCCATCCTGACGCGCTTGGTGCATGAGAAGCCGGGCCGTCCGGGCAAGCCGCTGGTCTACCTGGACAACGCCGCCAGCGCGCAAAAGCCACGAGCAGTCATCGACGCCATGGCCAATTTCATGGCGCACGATTACAGCAACGTCCATCGCGGCGTCCATTACCTGTCCCAGGTGGCGACCAACCTGTACGAGGCAACGCGCGTCAAGACGGCCACGTTCCTGAACGCGCCCTCGCCCGACACCATCGTTTTCACCCGCAGCGCCACCGAGGCCTTCAACCTGGTGGCCAGCAGCTGGGGTGGGACCCACCTGAAGGCGGGTGACGAGATCATCCTGAGCGTGATGGAGCATCACGCCAACATCGTGCCCTGGCAGCTGCTGCGCAGCCGCACCGGCATCGTCATCAAGGTGGCGCCGGTGCTGGACGACGGCACGCTGGACCTGGACGCGCTGGCCCGGCTGCTGGAAAGCCCCAAGGTCAAGCTGGTGTCCATCACCCACGGCAGCAACGTGCTGGGCACGGTGACGCCGGCGGCGGAGATCGCCCGCATGGCCCACGCGGCCGGCGCCAAGGTGCTATTCGACGGCAGCCAGGCGGCGGTGCACATGCCGGTGGACGTGCAGGCCATCGACGCCGACTTCTACATCATGACCGGGCACAAGCTGTACGGGCCTACCGGCTTCGGCGTGCTGTACGGCAAGGCCGAGCTGCTGGAATCCATGCCACCCTATCAGGGCGGCGGCGACATGATCCAGACGGTGACCTTCGAGGAGACTACCTTCCGCGAGGTGCCGCACCGGTTCGAGGCCGGCACGCCGCCCATCGTGGAGGGCATCGGCTTCGGTGCCGCCATCGACTACGTGACGGCCCTGGGCATGGGCGCCATCCATGCCCATGAGCAGCGCCTGCTGGCCTATGCCATGGAGAAGCTGCAGGCCATCCCGGGCCTGCGCATCATCGGCACCTCGCCCACCAAGGCGGCCATCCTGTCCTTCACCATCGAGGGCGTGCACCCGCACGACATCGGTACCCTGGTGGACCGGGCCGGCGTGGCGGTGCGGGTGGGCCGGCACTGCGCCGAGCCGCTGATGGACCGTTTCGGCGTGGGCGCCACGGCGCGCGCCAGCTTCGCCCTGTACAACACCGAGGCCGAGGCCGACGCCCTGGTGGACGCCGTGCGCGCGGTGAGGGAGTTCTTCAACTGATGTTCGACGATCTGCGCGACCTGTACCAGGAAGTGATCCTGGACCATGGCAAGCATCCCCGGAACTTCGGGAAGCCTGAAGCTTTCAATCGCATGGCCCGGGGCGAAAACCCGCTGTGCGGCGACAAGATCAACGTCTACCTGACCATCGGGCCCGACGGCCTGGTCAACGACGCGCATTTCGACGGCCGCGGCTGCGCCATCAGCCAGGCCAGCGCCTCGCTGATGACCGAGACGCTGAAGGGCAAGACGGAAGCGGAGGCCGAGGCGCTGTTTGGCCACTTCCATGACATGTGCACCAAGGACGACCATGAACACACCGACCACGGGCACCTGGACCCGGAGGCGGTGGAGAAGCTGGACGTGCTGTCGGGCGTGCGGGAATTCCCCATGCGTGTGAAGTGCGCGACCCTGGCCTGGCACACCATGCACGCCGCCCTCGAGGGCGATGAGAAGACGACGACGGAGTGAGCGAGATGTCTGGAGCCGAACGACCCATCGCGCCGGATGTTACGCTGCAGGCGCCGGCCACCATCCCGGATGAGGACAAGCTGCCCCCGGACGCCCCTCTGGCGGACCGCGTGACGGAGGCGCTGAAGACCGTCTACGACCCGGAAATCCCAGTAAACATCTATGAGCTGGGCCTGATCTACCGCTGCGACATCGACGCGGAAGGCCAGGTCGAGATCGACATGACCCTGACCGCCCCCGGCTGCCCCGTGGCGGGCGAGATGCCGGGCCAGGTGCAGGGCGTCGTCGGCAGCGTCGATGGGGTCAAGGACGTGACCGTGAACCTGGTGTGGGAACCTGCCTGGAACCCCAGCCTGATGTCCGACGAGGCGCGCGTCGCCCTCAATATGTTCTGACGTGTGGAGAGAATCATGAGCCGCATGGAACGCCCGAAAGCGATGAGCCTGACCGACGCCGCCGCGACCCGCGTCAAGGAGATCATGGCCCAGCGCGAGACGCCGGCCGTGGGACTGCGCGTCGGCGTGAAGGCGCGCGGCTGCTCCGGCCTCAGCTATTTCGTCGAATACGCCGACGCCAAGAAGCCCTTCGAGGAAGTGGTGGAGGAGAAGGGTGTCACCCTGCTGCTCGACCCTGCCTCCACCATGTTCCTGCTGGGCACGGAGATGGACTACAAGGAAGACAAGTTCCAGTCGGGCTTCGTCTTCACCAACCCGAATGAGAAGGGCCGCTGCGGCTGCGGCGAGAGCTTCACGGTCTGATTTTTCTGCGTGCTGTCGTGCAGGGACGCTGGCACGACGGCGAAGCCGTCCTCAGGGCTGGTTGGCGCTGCCCAGATTGCTGACGGCCATATCCAGCTCGCCCAGGTCGATGGCCGCCATCTCGACCATGACATAGGAAGCGGGCGGGAAACGGGCCATCAGCTTGTTGCGGAAGTCGCGGGGACCGGCGGCGTAGCCGTGGACGACACGGGCGCCGCTCTTGCCGCCGCCCAGGCCCGTCACCAGGCTGATCCGCGCCTCGAACAGGGTGTCGCCCTGCGACCAGGCCTGGGAGAACAGGTTCAGGTGGCGCGGAATCACCTGCTGCAGCGTGCCACGTCGGGCCTCGACATCGCGGGCGCGGGTGGCAATCTCTTCCAGCTCCCCATCCAGGTCCTGCAGCGCCGTGCGCAGTTCCCCTTCCTGCAGGCGGGCCTGGCGCAGGCTGGCGGCCGCCTTGTTGCGCTCCTCCACCGCGGCGCTGACCCGCCGCTCGGTCTTGCGCACCTCGGTGATCAGCCGCTTCAGCGACCAGGCCATGATGGCGCCGCCCACCGCCAAGGCGCAGACGTGGCCGGGGCTGGGGTTGGCGTAGGCTTCCGCCAGGGCGTCGGACAGCATCATGGGACAGGGTTCCTCGAGGGGTCTCTTCAGCTCGGCCGCACAACCCCGCGCTGCGCGCCGGGGGGGCTCGAGCCCTGGACTTGCCGCACGTTGGTGACGCTGTAGCCGTCGGCCAGGGCGAATTCCTGCTGCAGGGCGGTGCGGGCCTCCATCTCCGTGCGGGCCCAGACGCGGGCACGGTGCAGGTGACGCCACAGCGGGCAGATCGATTCCATGCCCGCGACCACGCCGTTGGTCAGCGCGCTGTTGCTGATGTCGGCGGAATAGAGCGCCAGGCCGCTGGCCGAGGGGCCGCCCAGGTCATGCCAGACCTCCACCCGCCGCCGCTCAAACTCCTCACATTCCTTTTCCAGGCGCTGGAGGTTGCTGGTCTCGCGAAAGCGCAGGGCAATGCGCGCGTCGCGCACCCGGGCGGTGTCCCGGTTGGCCGCCGTCACCTTTTCCGCCGTGCGCCGGATCTGCTCGATTTCCTTTTTCACCTTGGCGTGGCGGGCGATCATCTCATAGACGTCGTTGATGACCAGACGCAGCAGTTCCAGCAGCACTACCCCCGCCAGGATGGCGCCCACGATGGTTATGATCACCAGATCCGGTTTCTCGATGTGCACCAGCGCCTCGGCTTTCGGGGGATGAACGGTCGCGCTATCGCATGGAAGTCCACTTCAAGGTTGTACGGTCAATTAGCCGTTAACGGGCCCTAAATCCGAAATTTTAAATAAAATCTTCCGTATAGGGCCCATCACAACTTGTCAGGAGAGATTTACGCGGCGGCCGCGTGGGCCACGTCGCGGATGTCGGCCACCAGTTGGTCCACGCGTTCCGGCTGGGTATCCCAGGCGAACATGAAGCGGGCGCCGCCGCCGATGAAGGTGTAGAAGCGCCAGCCGCGCGCCCGCAGGCCCTCCAGCACCGCCGCCGGGGCCATCAGGAACACGGCGTTGGCCTGGACCGGAAACAGGGGCGCCACGCCCGGCACCCCCACCAGGCCCGCCGCCAGACGCTGGGCCCCCGCGTTGGCATGGGCGGCGTTGCGCAGCCAGGCGCCGTTTTCCAGCATGCGCACCCACGGGGCGGACAGGAAGCGCATCTTGGACGCCAACTGGCCCGCCTGCTTGCAGCGATAATCGAAATCCTCCGCCAGGGCCCTGTCGAAGAACAGGATGGCCTCGCCCACCGCCATGCCGTTCTTGGTGCCGCCGAAGCACAGCACGTCCACCCCCGACTTCCAGGTCATCTCCGCCGGCGAACAGCCCAGGCTGGCGCAAGCGTTGGCGAAGCGGGCGCCATCCATGTGCAAACGCAGGCCCAGGTCGCGGCAGACGGCGGAGATGGCGCGGATCTCATCCAGGCTGTAGACCTGCCCGGTCTCTGTCGGTTGGGTGATGGTGACGGCGCGGGGCTTGGGGAAATGAATGTCCGACCGGCCGGTGGCCAGCGCCCGGATGGCATCCGGCGTCAGCTTGCCGTCCGCCGTCTGCGCCACCAGCAGCTTGGACCCGTTGGAGAAGAACTCCGGCGCGCCGCATTCATCCGTCTCCACATGGGCGGAGGCCGAGCAGATGACGCTGTGATAGGACTGGCACAGCGAGGCCAGGGCCAGCGAGTTGGCCGCCGTGCCGTTGAAGGCGAAGAACACGTCGCAGGGGGTGCCGAACAGCTGGCGGAAGGCGTCGGCGGCCTTCGCCGTCCACACATCCTCGCCATAGGCGGCAGCGTGGCCGCTGTTGGCCTCCGCCATGGCGGCCCAGGCTTCCGGACAGACACCGGAATAATTGTCGCTGGCGAACTGCTGAGCGGCGAATTGGGCGGGTAGCGTGTCAGTGGTCATGGGGAACGCAGCCTTCATGGTCTCAAGTCTCGACCAAGAGCGAAACGGACTCACGTGGCTGCTTCCCGTTCATTGCCGGATCGGCCACATCCTTCCCCTCTGGGGGAAGCGCCACCTTGCCGGGTAAGCAGGTTGGCGTTGAGCGTCAGCCCAACTCTTGATGCACGGGGCAGAGGGATAACCGTTGGCGACGGCGGGCGCAAGCCCCCTGAGGCCGGTGCGGTGTCATGGGTGACCTTCGGCGCGGGACCGCCGGGACCGGCTGCCGGCGACGGCGGTCTCAGCCGCCAGCCGCAGCGGGGGTCATGCCCATGCCGCGTGGCACGCCCCGCGTGGCGGCGGGTGGGCGCACCGGCAGGGGCTTGGGCCCGGCGGGAACCGGCGGTTCCACCGCCGCCCCCTCATCCGCCACGTGGCTCCCCATCAGGTCACCAAGGGGCTCATCCTCCGCCGGCGGTTCCACCGGCGCGGCACCGTCAACGGCGGGCCCCTCGTCACCCAGCGAGATGGGCAGCACGCTGCTGATGATATAGCCGCCCTCACTGGCAAGGCGGTTGGTGACCAGCGCGCGGAAGTCGGCCTCCGTCGGGGCGTAGCCGTGCACCACCCCGGCCTCGGCCATGCCACCCACGGCGCGGCCCACATGGCGGGGCGCCACCACGTTGCGCAGGTGCGCCTCATACAGGTGGTCACCCTGCGCCCACTCAAGGGAGACCAGGTTCAGCGGCCGGGGCGTAGCCTGGCGCAGCACCGCCATGCGGTTCTGCACCTCATCCGTCCTGCGCGCGATCTCGCGCAGCGCCTCCTCCCCCTCCTCCAGGGCTTGAAGCAGCTGCTCCTCCTGCTGGCGGGCGACGCGCAGGTCGGCGGCGGCCTCGTTCTTTTCGTCCACCGTGGCGGCGATGCGCCTTTCCGTTTCCCGGATCTTGAACAGGATGCGGCGGACGGAGAAGGCCAGGAAGGCCCCGCCGATGGCCAGGATGATGAACACCATGAAGTTGAGGTTGCTGTAACCGCCCGTCATCAGCGCACCATGCGCCGGTGCGGTCGCACCAGGCGGGACTGCGCCGCCGACCGGCCGGCGGCCGCCGCCTCCGCCACCGCCTTGAAGCCCTGGGCGGCGCGCAGATTGTTGACGGTGAAACCATCCTTGGGACTGAAGGCCAGCAGCAGGCGGGATCGGGCCTGCCGCTCATTCCCCGCCCATACCCGGACACGGTGGGTGTAGCGCCAGAGGGGACAGATCTCCTCCATCCCCGCCGCCGCCCGTTCCATCAGGCTGCGGCTGTTCAGGTCCGCCAGGTAAAGCTGGTCGTCCAGGGTGGCGTCCCCCACCTCATGCCACACCTCCACCCGCCGCCGCTCCAGTTCCTCGCACTCCTGTTCCATGCGGTGCAGGATGGTGTTGAGGCGGAAGCGTTCGGCGTTGCGCCGGTCGCGCAGGGCGGCATTGGCCCGGTTGGTCGCCCACAGGTTTTCCGTGGTGCGGCGCGTCTGCTGGATCTCATACTTGATGCGACGGTATTTCGCCGCCCATTCGTAGATGTCCACGATCACCAGGCGCAGCACTTCCAGCAGCGCGATGGCGGCCACAACGGCGCCCGCGACCGACAATACCACCAGATCCGACTGGACGACCTGCACGGGGACCTACCCTGACTTACCTCTCCCGCTCATGTCCGAACGATACAGCCTAAGGCCGTAGTCGGCCTGCCCAAAATACCCGCCTAAGTCATCTGGACAGGCCCCCTGCCCAACCGGGGAGGGCAGATGCATGAGGTCCCCACCGGCATCCGCCGGATGCCCCGTCGCCCCCTTATCGCGCCCCGGGGGCAAAGGGGGGGTTGGCGTGGCGCGGCGCCCTCCCCTATCCTGGCCGCCAACCATAATTCCAACGGAAACCCACCCCATGGACAGCCGCCTCGACACGGCCACGCCCCACGCCATCCACCTTCGCGATTACGCCCCGCCGGCGTGGCTGATCGACACCGTGGATCTGCATGTCGATTTGCGGGAGGAGGCGGCCACCATCCGCTCCACCCTGACCGTGCGGCGCAACCCGGCCTCGGGGCCGGCCTCGGGGCCCGCCTCGGGGAATGCCGCCGCCGCGCTGGACCTGGACGGCCAGGAACTGGAACTGCTGGCCGTGCGCGTGGACAACCGCCTGCTGGGGCCCGACGATTACACCCTGACGCCGGAACGGCTGACCCTGGCCGGTCTCGCCGACCACGCCACGGTGGAGATCACCACCCGCACCCGGCCGCAGGACAACACGGCGCTGGAGGGGCTGTACAAGTCATCCGGCAACTACTGCACCCAGTGCGAGGCGGAAGGCTTCCGCAAGATCACCTATTTCCTGGACCGCCCGGACGTGATGGCGCGCTACACCACCACCATCGAGGCGGAGCGGGCGCGCTATCCCGTGCTGCTGTCCAACGGCAACCTGACGGCCAGCGGCGACAGCGCGACCGAGGCCGGGCGCCATTGGGCGCGGTGGGAGGATCCCTGGCCCAAGCCCTGCTACCTGTTCGCGCTGGTGGCCGGCACGCTGGTGCATATCGAGGACCGCTTCACCACCCGCTCCGGCCGCGAGGTGGCGCTGCGCATCTATGTCGAGCCGGGAAATGAGGCCAAGTGCGGCCACGCCATGGAGTCCCTGAAGAAATCCATGAAATGGGATGAGGACGTCTATGGCCTGGAGTACGACCTGGACATCTTCAACATCGTCGCCGTGTCCGACTTCAACATGGGGGCGATGGAGAACAAGAGCCTGAACGTCTTCAACACCAAGTACATCCTTGCCCAGCCGGAGACAGCCACCGACACCGACTTCCTCGGCATCGAGACGGTGGTGGCGCATGAGTACTTCCATAACTGGACGGGCAACCGCGTCACCTGCCGCGACTGGTTCCAGCTGAGCCTGAAGGAAGGCCTGACCGTCTTCCGCGACCAGGAATTCTCCGCCGACATGAACTCCGCGCCGGTGAAGCGCATCCAGGACGTGCAGCGCCTGCGCCAGGTGCAGTTCAACGAGGACGCCGGCCCCACCGCCCACTCCGTGCGGCCGGAAAGCTATATCGAGATCAGCAACTTCTACACGCCCACCGTCTACGAGAAGGGCGCGGAGGTGCTGCGCATGTACCGCACCCTGCTGGGCCACGCGGGATATCGCAAGGGTATCGACCTGTATTTCGCCCGCCATGACGGCCAGGCGGTGACGACGGACGACTTCCTGGCCGCCATGGTGGAGGCCAACGGCCAAAAGCCCACCGACCCGCTGTGGGCGCAGTTCCAGCGCTGGTATTCCCAGGCCGGCACGCCGGTAGTGTCGGGCGAGGGCCGGCACGATGCCGCCGCCGGCACCTACACACTGACCTTGCGCCAGACGGTGCCGGCCACGCCGGGTCAGCCGGACAAGCTTCCCCAGGTCATCCCCGTGGCCCTGGGCCTGGTGGGCCCGGACGGCAGGGATATGCCCCTCACTCTCCAGGGCGAAACCGAAACCGGCGCCACCACCCGCACCCTGGCCCTGACGGAAGCAGAACAGAGCTTCACCTTCACCGGCGTGGCCAACGCGCCGGTACCGTCGCTGCTGCGCGGCTTCTCCGCCCCGGTGCGGTTGGACTTCAAGCAGGATGACGCGGCGCTGACCTTCCTCATGGCCCACGACAGCGACGCCTTCAACCGGTGGGAGGCCGGGCAGACCCTGGCCACCCGCCTGATCCTGGCCGATGTCGACGCGCGCGCCCAGGGCGCCGAAGCCACCGTGCCCCGGGCCTATATCGATGCCACGGCCCAGACCCTGGCGCGGGCGGGGGAGGACCGGGCATTCGCCGCTCTGGCCTTGGCCCTGCCGACGGAGGGCTATCTGGGCCAGCAGCGTGCCACCGTGGACGTGGATGGCATCCATGCCGCCCGCCTGGCCTTGCGCCGCACCCTGGCGCGCGAGCTGAACGGCGCCTTCCGCAAAGCCTATGATGGCAACCGCACCGATGGCGCCTTCACCATCACGCCCGACGCCATGGGCCGCCGCGCGCTCAAGAACGCGGCGCTGGCCTACCTGATGGCGCTGGACGACGCCCCGGCGCGCGCCCTGTGCCTGGCGCAATACCAGGGCGCCACCACCATGACGGATGCCATCGCGGCGCTGGCGCTGATCGCCGACAGCGCCATGGATGAGCGGGCGGGCTGCCTGGCGGACTTCGCCGACCGCTGGAAGCATGAGGCGCTGGTGATGGACAAGTGGTTCGCGGTGCAGGCGCTGAGCGATCGGCCG
Source organism: Nitrospirillum amazonense (assembly GCF_029594735.1). Classification (NCBI taxonomy): domain Bacteria; kingdom Pseudomonadati; phylum Pseudomonadota; class Alphaproteobacteria; order Rhodospirillales; family Azospirillaceae; genus Nitrospirillum; species Nitrospirillum amazonense. The sequence goes on along the minus strand of NZ_JARPAF010000002.1, from coordinate 1,021,344 downwards.
GACACGCTGGACCGGGTGCGGGGCCTGATGGACCATCCGTCCTTCTCCATCCGCAACCCCAACAAGGTCTACGCCCTGGTGGGCAGCTTCGCCGCCAACCCGTCCAAGTTCCACGCCGCCGACGGCAGCGGCTACGCCTTCCTGGCCGACACGGTGCTGACGCTGGACAAGCTGAACCCCCAGGTGGCCAGCCGCATGGTGAAGCCATTGGCCCGCTGGCGCCCCTATGACGCCGGCCGGCAGGAACACGCCAAGGCGGCGCTGGAGCGCATCGTGGGAACCGCCGGCCTGTCGCGTGATGTCTATGAGATTGCGTCGAAGAGTTTGGCTGGGTAAATAGACAAATAAAAACAGCGCCGCGCCACAATACTGGCGCGGCGTTTCTTCTCATTTCTGAATTCACAGACCCTTATATTGACTATATAAGGCTAATATTAATTTACCCCTCACGACGGTCATCATGACATTCCTGAAAATGAATAGGCCGACACGGCTCTCTTTTTTTATCCTGCCCCTGTTGGCCGGCTGCGTGCCCTTCAGCAGCAGCGAAGCGGTGAAGGCCCTGCCCGTCACGCTGGCGCATGACAGCTACGTCTCCGACATCGAGATCAAGGCCCTGCCCCCCGACGCCACGCCCGAGTTCAAGGCCAAGCTGGAACTGGCCTTGCGTACCGAGCTGACCAAGTGCGCCAAGGGCAGCCATCCCCTGCGCGTGGAGGCCCGTGTCGCCCGCTTCAATGGTGAGAACGCCGGACGGGCCCTGCTGCTGGGCGATTCCAACATCGTCCGTGGTTCCGTCCAGCTGTTCGATCCGGCCAACGGCGCCTTGGTGGGCGACTATGATGTCAACCGTTCAGTGGGCGGCGGTGGCGTGCTGGGGGCCATCGGCCTCAGCGGCGCTGAAGGTCAGATGGCCCAGGCCTTCGCCAACCAGGTCTGCGACCAGGCCTTCAAGGCCGAGACGAAGCCGCAGAGCCACTGAGCCAGGAAGGCGGTCGGGGCGGCGAACGCTCGTCCGCCGCCCTCCGCCGTCATCAGCTTGTTGGGCCACCGGCGGCAGCCGGCGCCGCTACCACTGGCGACTGCTTACCGGTCAGCGTGGCCACGAAGGCAGGGTCGGCGAACATCTTGGCCAGAGCGTCATTCAGCGCGCTGGCAACAGTTTCCGCCGCGTTGGAGCCATTGGCCATCAAGATGGTCTTCTTCGCCGTGCCAGCATAGGTCTGGGTGAAGACGGGCGCCCCCGCGCCGGTCCCCACCGAAACCGTCAGGTTGACGTCGCCGTTGGCCGTGCCGGAAAACACGCCGGCACCGTACTGGTTGTAGAATTGGTTGATGGAAACGGTGAGGGGACGACCGCCCGCCTGAACATGAAAGCCGCGCGCCTCCAACTCGACCTTCAGCGCGTCGGTCACGATGGTCGGCACGTCTTTGTCGGAACGGATGGCCGCCATTTCAGTGCCGAAGCCATTGATCTTGGCGGAGATGCGATTGCGGTCGGAGGTGCGCGCGTCCACCACGGTCAGGCCCACCGGCTTGGCATCGGCGACGACCTCAGCCTTGGTGGGAACGTACTTCACGGTCGCGACGTCTTCGGATAGCGCGCAACCGGCCAGCATGGAAACCGCCGCGAACGCGGCGACAATCCTGATCATCAACTTACCCCCATGTCTTATGTGTATCGTCTGCGACGATCCACTCTAGTTCTTCAGGGGTATGTCAAAGCGATGATCTCGAGCAATATTGCGTTACATTAATGTATTAATATTCGCGTCGCCGGCAAAGCGGCTACAAGGGTAGTGAAGCTCGGTAGGCCATTGTTCATACGGCTGAAAACGCTCGCTACTCGGAGCTGGCTCCGCCCGACACGTCCACATCTCGGCCAGACCGCGTCAGAATGACGCACCTCGAGGCTTTCTCCGCCCTGGCCCTAGTGAGCCAACAGCACCGGCAGGGTGGCGTTGTAAAGCACATGGCGGGTAACGCCACCCAGGATCATCTCCCGCAGGCGGCTGTGACCGTAGCCGCCCAGCACCATCAGATCGGCACCCGTGTCCGCCGCGGCCGCCAGCAGCAAGGCGCCCACCGACCGGCCCTCCGCCATGGGCTGGCGCACCTGGGCCTTGATGCCGTGCCACGCGAGATAACCGGCCAGGTCGCGACCAGCGGCGCCCTCGGTCTTGTCCGTCTCGACCGCGATGACGGTCACCGCCTCCGCCGCCTTCAGCAGGGGCAAGGACTGGGCCACGGCCTGGGTCGATTCGCGGCTGCCGTTCCAGGCGAGAAGGACGCGGCGGCCCAGGCCCTTTTCCGCCCGGAAGGCAGGCGGCACGATCAACAGGGGCCGGGCGCTGGCCAGCAGGATGGCCTCCAGCATCAGCAGGGCCTCACCCCCCACCGTCTCGCCCACCTGCGCCATGACGCTGATGTCCGCCAGGCGGGCCTCGGCCACGGCCACATCCTCCTGGCTGCCCACGACCTCGCGGAAGTCGCCGGTCAGGGAAGCATCGGGGGCCGCGTCCGGGGTCTCGGCAAGGGTGGCTCCGGCCTCGGCCAGGGCGGCGTCGAAGGCCTGGCGGGCGCGGGTGCGGTGGTTGTGCGACTCCTGCTCCACCATGGTCATGATCTCCTCGACCAGGGCGCCCGACACCCCTTCGCCCAGGGCCGGCACCGCCTCGCGCGGGTCGGGGTTGGGCACCAGGCCCAGGACGTGGCCGCCGGCCGGCCGCGCCAGGGCGAAGGCCGCCGCCAGGGCGGCGCGGTCACCGGCGCCGCCGGTCAGCACGGACAGGATCTTGGCATAAGCCACGGGGGCAGCCACGGGGGCACTGGACATGGGGCCGTTCTCCTCTCGTCACCCGCGCCCGCGCGGGCCGGAACATCATGGAGAAGCTTCACCGTTCGGGCGGGCGCCCGCATTGACGTGCCTCAAGCGTGGACCCGCGGCCGCGTAGGCGCAAGGGCCGAAGGCGGCGGCTCAGGCGTCGGGCCGCCAGGGCTCCGGCCGGGCCAGCTGGCTCAACAGGCGGCGGGCCACGTCGGCTGCAGAACCCAGCACCGACAGGATGTCCCAACGCATCTCTCCCAGGCCGCGGCCGCCACGCTCCCCTTTGGGGCGGCCTTCATCGGCCGCCTGCTGCTGGTTCAGCACCAGCCACAGGCCCAGGAAGGGCACGGGCGCCGCATGGGCCACCGCCTCGATATCCGCCCGCTGGTCCGGCCGGGCATACACGGCATCCGCCACCACGGCATGGCCGGCCTCCAGCACCAGCCCGGCGCGCCCCGCCATTTCGCCATAAACACGGGTGGTCACCGCCTCGCTGTAGCCCGAAGCCGCCAGCGTCCCCTCCTCCGGCGCGTCCAGCAGGCGGCGGCGCAGCGCCTCGGACTGCAGGATGACGGCACCGGGGATGGGCCCGATCTCCGGCGCCAGCATGCGGGCCAGGGTGGACTTGCCCGTCCCCGGCAGGCCGCCGATGGCGATCAGGCGGGGTGCCCGGGGATTGAGGGCGGACAGGGCCAGGTCCAGGTAGGCCGCCGCCTCGCGCCGGAAGGAGGCGCCCGCCCCCACCGGCCGCCGGGCCGCCGCCGTGCTGGCCGTCATGTGGGCGCGGATGGCAGCGCATAGGCTGACGAACAGGGGTAGCAACGCCAAGCCGGCGAAATCGCCCGTCTGTTCCAGATAGCGGTTCAGCACCAGGTTGGCGAAAGGCCGCAGCCGGCGGTGCTCCAGATCCATCAGCAGGTAGGCGAGGTCGTGGAAAACGTCGATGACCGCCGGGCCCCCATCCACCCTGTCCCCATCCCGGGGGGCGCAGGCTTCCTCCAACAGGATGGCGGCGCCGAACAGGGTGGGCCGCCCACCCCATAGACAGATGTTGCCCAGTTGCAGGTCGCCATGGCAGGGCCGGACATAGCCGGAGCGGCGACGGCGTTCGATCAGCCATTCCTGACGGGCCACGGCCGCCATCAACCCACGCTCCAGCCGGTCCAGCGCCGGGGGATCGAACAGGTCGGGATGCTGGCGCAACGCGCCCAGGGCGCCGGCCACCGCCGCTCGCACCACTTCCACCCCACCGGGGGGTGGCCAACCGGCACGCCCGGCGCCCTCGTCATGAGCGCTTTCGTGCAGGGTGGCCACGGCGTCGGCCACGGCCCGCATGCCGTCGCGGGTCAGCAACCCGGCCTCCGCCTGGCGGTCGAACAGGCTGGATTCGGCGAAGCGGCGCATGACCACCACCCAGTCCACCGCCGCTGCCCAGCCCCCTGCCCTCCAGTCCGCCGCCGCCAAATCCGCCGCCCCCAAATCCGCCAGTGTCCCGCCGGCGCCGGAACCAGCGGGCGCTAGCACCAGGCGGCCATCGGCCCCCGGCACCACCGCCAGCACGCCCTCATACAGGCCCGGCGCCGTGCGCCGGTTAACGGCGACCTCGGCCAGGGCCACGCGGCGCCGGCGATCGGGCGTGGACAGGTCCAGGTGGGGGAAATGGACGGCGCGCCGTATCTTGTAGGCGCGATCCCCGGCCAGGAAGATGATGGCGCTGTCGGTATCGATTCGCTCCACCGCCAAACCCTGGTGGGTCGCCGGATCGCCCAACAGGGCGATCGTGGCGGCTTGGTCCATCAGGGTCGGGTTCGCGGTCGCCGGACACAGATCCATGTCCTGATTTTAAAGGCGTTTTATGACAGGCTATCGTGCGCCCCACGCCGATTTTTCCGGCCTGTGACGCCCGACATCGCCCCCACCCCCGCCTTGCGGCCTATACCCCTGATATTGTGCAGTCGCGAAACCATATACGATGAGCGCATTACGTCTATGGGGCGCGCTTTCATGAAATCGTAACTGGGACGCCCTATTAAGGCGACGCCCAGGGTGTGGGTATGGCCTTGCGCGTGTGTAGCCTGGGTGGCTGAACGCCTGTTTGTCGCATATGCGCAACAGTCGTCGGCTATGCGAGGCAAAAGGTAGCGGTCACTGCTTTGGTCGTTGAGTTGCCTGGCCTATTCGGGAATCATCCTGAAAACTTCTTAATAAGGATCGCGGTCGTGATACGGCGTCTTCTGAAGTCCACGGTATTGGCGTTGGGGCTGGTTACAGCCGCGGCGCCGGCGTTCGCCGAGGACACCCCCAGCTTCCTCAGCTTCGGCATCGGCGAGTACGACGTGCTGCGGACCGGGCCGAAGCACAACACGACCGACTACCGCGTCGAGTATCGCCCCAACACCTCGCTGTTCAGCAACAGCTGGATCCGCATCAGCCCCTGGGTGGGCGGCGAGTTCACCGGCCAGGGCGGCGCGTATGGCGTGGGCGGCGTCCTGTTCGACATTCCGCTGGGCAGCTCCTTCGACTTCACGCCCAACTTCGGCGTTGGCGTCTACGGCACCGGCAGCGGCAAGAACCTCGGCAGCTGGGTGGAATTCCGCTCCACCGCCGAAATCTCCTACAAGTTCGAGAACCAGAGCCGCGTGGGCCTGTCCTTCGGCCACATCTCCAACGCCGGCATCGGCGAAGTGAACCCCGGTTCCGAAATCGTGACCCTGTACTACCACATCCCCACCAGCTGGCTGTTCGGCGGCTGGTAAGCCGGTCGAGGCCATCAGGTCGCGATGGATCAGAAGGGCGCCTCCGGGCGCCCTTTTTCGTTTGGCGAATTCAGGTGTGCGGCCGTCCCCTTGGCAGGCGCGCTCAACGCATATGCGAAATAGCCCTCTATCCCGAGGGGATAGGGCGTCTCATGTCAGCAATGATGGAGTTTAAGAGGAGTGGTGGGTGTACAAGGACTCGAACCTTGGGCCCGCTGATTAAGAGTCAGCTGCTCTACCAACTGAGCTATACACCCGCCCCTCATGAGCCGCCGCCGTGGCGCCGGCCGCCGGGTCTTGCGTCCCGGTGAGGGCGGCTTTGTAGCGTCCTGGCGCGGGCTTGTCGACAGAAAAATGACAGGAAAAATGCGATGCCGCCCGGCGCGGGCGAATGGCACCCATGCGGGGTTCGACAGCTGGAAGTATAGGGAATCTTAAAGGCTTAGCGCGAGCCCAAACGCCAACAGCCCGGCCTTAGAGGCCCGGCGCGCAAAGACGGCGATGTCATGGGGAAGAGGAGTGGTGGGTGTACAAGGACTCGAACCTTGGGCCCGCTGATTAAGAGTCAGCTGCTCTACCAACTGAGCTATACACCCGCCCCCCGAAGGCCGCCACCGTGGCGCCGGCCTGCCGGGTCTTGCGTCCCGGTGAGGGCGGTTTCATACGGCGATAGGCGGCGCTTGTCGATAGAAAAATGCATCGGCGCATCGACATGGCGCCCTTGCAGGAACAAAGGGGACGGCAAGCGGGTGCCGTGCCCCTCCCCGCCGGGATGGTCAGAAATCACTCATGCCGCGGCGGGACATGCGGACGTCCCGATGCACATGGACGCACAGCAGCAGGCCGAAGCCGATCATGACCGTCAGGGCCGACGATCCACCGTAGGAGATCAGCGGCAGGGGCACGCCCACCACGGGGATCAGGCCCATGACCATGGCGATGTTGATGAACATGTACAGGAACAGGTTCACCGTCAGCCCCATGGCCACCAGGCGGCCGTACTGGTGCCGGCAACGCATGGCGATGACATAGCCGTAGACCAGCAGCAGGGCATACATCGCCAGGAACACCAGCGCGCCCACCATGCCCATCTCCTCCGCCAGCATGGTGAAGATGAAGTCGGTCTGCTTTTCCGGCAGGAAGTTCAGGTGGCTTTGCGACCCCATGAGAAAGCCCTTGCCGAACATGCCGCCGGAGCCCAGGGCGATCTTGGATTGCATGATGTGATAGCCATGCCCCAGGGGATCGTTCTCGGGGTTCAGGAAGGTGTTCACCCGGTTCTTCTGGTAGTCATGCATGAAGTGCCAGATGACCGGAATGGCGGCCAACACGCTGCCAATGACCAGGGCGAACTTCCACAGCCGCACGCCCACCAGCCAGAAGATGGCGCCCGATACCATCAGCAGCATGAGCGAGGTGCCCAAGTTGGGTTGCAGCAGCACCAGGCAAACGGGCGCCACGATCATGACCAAGGCCGGGATCAGGAAAGTGATGCGGCCGGTGTCCTCCAGCGAGGCGCCGTGGAAATAGCGCGCCAGCGCCATCACCAGCGTCACCTTCATCAACTCGGACGGCTGCAGCTGCATGAAGCCCAGGTCGATCCAGCGCTGCGCGCCCATGCCGACGTGGCCCATGACCTCGACCACGATCAGCAGGAAAAAGGCGATGCCGTAGAGGAAGTAGGAAAACTTCAGCCAGAGGCGGATGTCGATCAGCGCCACCACCAGCATCAGCACCAGGCCCACGGCAAAGCGCATGATCTGGCGCGTGGCCCAGGGGTCGAAGTTGCCGTTGGCGGCGGAATAGAGCATGGCGAAGCCGATGCAGGCCACGGCCGTGATCAGCAGCACCAGGCTCCAGCTGATCTGGCCCAGCTTCTCCCCCAGGCTCATGTTGGACTGGGGGTCCAGACCCATGTCGAGATTGATCATCGCGGCGTTCCTTCCCCCGGCATGGCGGGGGCGGCTGTGACTTGGGTCGATGCGGACGGAGTGGCGGCCGCCGCACCGTCGCCCGCGGGCGCGGTGGCGCCGGCATCGGCCTGCTGGGCCCGGGCCGCTTCCATCAGCTGGATTTCCAGCAGCAGATCGCGGGCGATGGGGGCGGCCACCGAGCTGCCGCCCACACCGTGCTCCACGATGATGGCGCAGGCGTAGCGCGGCGCCTGCACCGGGGCGAAGGCGATGAACAGGGCGTTGTCGCGGTCCTTCCAGGGCCGCTCGGCCTTCAGCAGGCCGGCGTTGCGCTCCGCCATGGTGATGCGCTTGACCTGGGCGGTGCCCGACTTGCCGCCCATCTCGAACCCCGGCTGGGTGATGCGGGCGGCATAGGCGGTGCCACCGGCGGAGGTGACGCCCGCCATGCCCGCCAGGACGCGCTGGATGAATTCCGGCTTCACCCCGATGTCGGGCCAGTTGGTCTGCTCGGTGTATTCCTGCTCCACCGCCTTGGTCAGGTGGGGCTTCACCGCCTTGCCGCCACTGGCCAGGCGGGCGCACATCACCGCCAGCTGGATGGGGGTGGCGGTGACGTAGCCCTGACCAATGGCCACGCTTAACGTTTCGCCATCGTACCAATTTTCCTTGTAGGTACGGCGCTTCCACTTGGTGTCGGGAATGATGCCGGTCTTTTCGCCCGGCAGGTCCAGGTCGGTGCGGTCGCCCAGGCCGAAGCGGCGGGCCATGTCGGCGATGCGGTCCACGCCGATGCGCCGCGCCAGGTCGTAGAAATAGACGTCGCAGGACATGCGGATGGCGTCGTGCATGTCGACGGAGCCGTGACCGCCCTTCTTGTAGCAGTGGAAGGTGTGGCCGCCGAAATCGTAGTGTCCGGGGCAGAAGACCCGGTGGGTGGGATCCACCCCCGCCTCCAGGCCCGCCAGCGCCGTCATGGGCTTGAAGGTGGAGCCCGGGGCGTAGTGGCCGGCCACCACCTTGTTGGTCAGGGGCGAGGCCTCGTTCTTGATCAGGCTGTCATAGAGGTCCTGCGGGATCCCCATGGCGAACTGGTTGGGGTCGAAGCTGGGGTGGGAGGCCAGCGCCAGGATGCCGCCCGTTTGCACGTCCAGCACCACGGCGGCGGCACTCTCATGCTCCGCCAGGCGCTGCTGGGCGTAGTACTGCAGCTTGGCGTCGATGGTCAGCGTCACCTGATGGCCCGGCTGGCCGTCGTTGCGCGCCAGCTCGCGCACCACCCGGCCCACGGCGTTGACCTCCAGCTGGCTGGTGCCGGCGGTGCCGCGCAGGGCTAGGTCGTGCTTGCGCTCGATGCCGCTCTTGCCGATGCGGAAGCCCGGCAGGGACAGCAGCGGATCGCGGGCGTTCTGCAGTTCCTGCTCCGACACCACGCCGACATAGCCCAGGATATGGGCCGCCTGCTCCCCGAAGGGATAGGAGCGCACCTGCCCCACCTCGATGGAGACGCCGGGCAGGTCGGGCAGGTTGACCTCTATGGCCGAGACCTGGTCCCAGGTCAGGTTTTCCCGCAGGGTCACGGGCGCGAAAGAGCGCAGGCGGTCGACATCGCGCAGAATGCGGCGGCGGTCGGCATCGGTCAGCGGCAGCAGCTTAACCACCTTGTCCAGCGTCTCATCCACGTCGTCCGTGCGCTCGGACACCAGCACGGCGCGGAAGTTCTGCTCGTTCACCGCCAGGGGCACGCCGCTGCGATCGACGATGATGCCGCGCGAGGGCGCCAGCAGGCGCAGGGAGATGCGGTTGTCCTCGGCCAGCGTGGTGTAGTGGTCGCCCTCCAGGACCTGCAGGTAATAGAGCCGCGCCACCAGGGCGGACAGGGCGCCGGCCTTCAGCCCGCCCAGCACCAGCGTGCGGCGGTTCATGACGCGCTGGCGCTCGGCGTCCCTATCGATCGCATTGAACATAAGTGGGTACCGTTCCCTAAAACGCCGGGCGCCCGCTTCCGCGGGCTTGGCTTCCTCAGTTCAAGAGCAGCATCGCCGCCCTAAAACTTTCACCTAAATGACGGGTCGCGTCCTAAAAATACCAAGGCCGCCAGCTCAGCTCAGCAGGCTGCGGTGCAGCTTGCTAAAGCACCAGGCCGGCAGCGGGAACAGCACGATGGCCAGCAGCGCCTGGGCCACCACGTTCCCCGGGGCCACCAAGTGCGCGGTCATCAGGCTGTAGGCCACCCATTGCACGGCCCCCGCCCCCACCGCCACCAGGGCGAAGCCCAGCCACAGGAACCAGAAGGAGTTCCCCAGGAAATAGCGCCGCTGGTTCAGCACAAGCCAGTAGGCCAGTACATAGACCAGCGCGCTCATGCCCAGGGGCGACCCGCCCAGGAGATCCTGCAGCACCCCGATGCCGAAGGCCATATAAGGCTTCAGCAGGTCGGGGCGGTAGATCGCCCAGTAGTAGATGGCCATCAAGGTGAGGGGCGGCGCCACGAAGGAATAGTCGGGCAGCTGCAAGGGCATCATCCCCACCAGCATGGCCGCCACCGTGGTGCTGAACGGCACCGAGTTCCGCCCGGCCTGGTCCAGCCGCTGCCAAATGCCAACCGCCATGGCGGCGTTACTGCATGGCGCCGGGCTGGGCCGCCTCGGCCGCCAGTCCGCCGGGGATGCCGAAATCGACCAGTTGCACATATTCAATGCGCGACAGGTCGACGATGGGGGTCACCCGCGTCTCCCCATCATGGGTAGCGGCGACGATGCCCACCGGCAGGCCGGCGGGGAACAGGCCGCCATGGCCGGAGGTGAACACCCGCTCACCCACCGTGGGCTCCACGCCGCGCGGAATGTACATCAGGCGCGGCTGGTCGGAGTTGTCGCCCGACAGCATGGCGCGCTGACGGGTGGTTTCCAGCACTACGGGAATGCGGGCGTTCAGGTCGGTGACCAGCAGGATGCGGGACGACCATTCCCCCACCTGCACCACGCGGCCGATGACGCCCTGGCCAGCCATGGCGGCCTGGCCCCGGCGCACGCCGTCGCGCTGCCCCGCCATCACCACCAGGGTGCGGACGAAGGCGCCGCCGGGATCGGCGATGACGCGGGCGGTGATGTAGGAGGCGGCGGGATCGGGCTTGTAGGCCAGCAGGCCGCGCAGGGAGTTGTTCTCCGCCTCAAGCCGCAAGGCCGTCTGCTGCCACTGGCGCAGGCGCTCATTATCCTCGCGCAGGCGCTGGTTCTCGGCATAGAGCGCCGTCAGCTGGCGGCCGGACTCCAGCACACTGGCCACGGCGCCTGCAGGGCGGGCGATGAAACCCAGGATGGGGGCGAAGGCGTCGGTGACACGGGCGCGGGCGGCATCGATGAACACAGGGTCGACGCGAGTCATCATCATCAGCCCGATGGCGGCCAGCACCATCAGCAGAAATGAGAATCGCTGCAGCAGCGCCCGCATGGGTGCTGCGATCCTGAGCGCGGTGCCACCGCTGCGCATCTTCACAGGCAGTCCCCGTCCCGCTACAGGGGGCCCGGCAATGCATCCGGTTTGGATACGATGCCGGCCCCGTCCCAAAAAAACGTCCCAGGCGCCCATGTGGGCGCCCGAAGGCCCTTGGTCAATACATGCTGATCAGCACGTTGCGCAGGGTCTTCATCTCCTCCAGCGCCCGGCCCGTGCCCAGCGCCACGCAGGACAGGGGATCGTCGGCGATCGACACCGGCAGCCCCGTGGCATGGCGCAGGACGAAGTCCAGGTTGGACAGCAGCGCACCGCCACCGGTCAGCACGATGCCCTTGTCCACGATGTCGGCCGCCAATTCGGGGGCCGTGTGTTCCAGCGCGACCTTGACGGCCTCGATGATCTGGCTCACCGGCTCCGCCAGGCTTTCGGCGATCTGCCGCTCGCTGATGATGAGTTCCTTGGGAACCCCGTTCATCAGGTCGCGGCCCTTTATCTCCATCACCCGGCCCTCGCCGTCCTCCGGCGGGCAGGCGGAACCGATTTCCTTCTTGATGCGCTCGGCCGAGCCTTCGCCCACCAGAAGGTTATGGTTGCGGCGGATGTAGCCGATGATGGCCTCATCCATCTTGTCGCCGCCCACGCGGACCGAGCGGGAATAGACGATGCCGCCCAGCGACAGGACGGCCACCTCGGTGGTGCCGCCACCGATGTCCACCACCATGCTGCCCGTCGGCTCGGTCACCGGCAGGCCGGCGCCGATGGCGGCGGCCATGGGCTCCTCGATCAGGAAAACGCGGCGGGCGCCGGCGGCTTCGGCCGATTCCTGGATGGCCCGGCGCTCGACGGCGGTGGAACCCGACGGCACGCAGATGATGACCTGCGGGCTGGCGAAGCTGCGGCGGTTGTGCACCTTGCGAATGAAATGCTTGATCATTTCTTCCGCAACTTCGAAGTCGGCGATGACGCCATCGCGCAACGGACGGATGGCCTGAATGTTGCCCGGCGTGCGGCCCAGCATCAGCTTGGCCTCGTCACCGACGGCCAAGACCTGCTTTTTGCCGCGGACGTTCGCAATCGCGACCACGGACGGTTCGTTCAGGACAATACCGCGACCCTTGACGTAGACCAGCGTATTGGCCGTGCCGAGGTCGATCGCCATATCGGCGGAGAAAATGCCAAGCAAGTTCGTAGGACATCGGTTAGTGGGTTGCGGGAAAGTGGCCCTGCGCACCGCAGTTTCCGCATGGGAAACGAGCATCGCACCGCCATAGGGGTTGCATAGAACAGAATCGCTAGGCCGCTCAAGCCCTGATGACAGCCCATCCGTGATTTTATCGCCGCGGCGCGGAATGCCTGCGGATCAAGGGACGCCCGGGGGGCGGTTCCGGTGCACCCGGGCACCTTCACCGCTCACCGCACCCGCCCCGGCAACCTGCGGGCGCACTAACAAGCCACCTGCACTGCCCGCCCCCCCGATCCCACGCGGGACTCGGGATTAAGCGGTTAACGTCTGTATCGCCTCAGGCGCTGATCGCCGCCGGCGCCGTCTTCTGTCGCTTGACCAGCAGCTTGTTCAAAGCGTGCAGGTAGGCGCGGCAGGAGGAGACCAGGGTGTCGGCGTCCGCCCCCTGGCCGTTCACCGTCTTGCCGCCCTCTTCCAGGCGCACGGTCACCTCGGCCTGGGCGTCGGTGCCGGCCGTCACGGCATGGACCTGGTAAAGTTGCAGCCGGGCCTCGTGCGGGAACACCTGCTTGATGGCGTTGAACACGGCGTCCACCGGGCCGTTGCCGAAGCTGACCACCGGGGGCACGGCCTCACCCCCCACCGTCACCTCCAGCACCGCGTGCTGCGGCCCGCGCGACCCCGCCACCACCTGCAGCGAGACGAACTGGATGTGGTCGTGCTGGCGGCCCACCTCGTCATCGATCAGCGCGATGATGTCCTCGTCGAACACATCCTTCTTGCGGTCGGCCAAATCCTTGAAGCGGCGGAATGCCTCGTTCACGGCGTTGTCGCCCATGTCCTCGTAGCCCAGTTCCTTCAGCTTGGCGCGGAAGGCGGCGCGGCCGGAATGCTTGCCCATCACCAGGGTGGAGCGGTTCAGGCCCACCGATTCCGGGGTCATGATCTCATAGGTGCCGGCGTGCTTCAGCATGCCGTCCTGGTGGATGCCGGATTCATGGGCGAAGGCGTTGGCGCCGACGATGGCCTTGTTGGGCTGCACCACGAAGCCGGTAATGGTGGACACCAGGCGCGAGGCGCGGGTGATGGCCTCGGTCTTGATGCCGGTCTTGTACGGCAGATAGTCGGCGCGGGTGCGCAGCGCCATGACAATCTCTTCCAGGGCGGCGTTGCCCGCGCGTTCCCCCAGGCCATTGATGGTGCATTCCACCTGCCGCGCACCGCCGGCGACACCAGCCAGGGAGTTGGCCACGGCCAGACCCAGGTCGTTGTGGCAATGGACGGAGAAGATGGCCTGGTCGCTGTTGGGCGTCTTTTCCCGCACGGCGCGGATCAGCGCGCCGTATTCCTCCGGCACGGCATAGCCCACGGTGTCGGGAATGTTGATGGTGGTGGCGCCGGCCTTGATGGCGGTTTCCACGCAGCGGCAGAGGAAGTCCAGCTCGGTGCGGGAGCCATCCTCGGCCGACCATTCCACGTCCTCGACATGGTTGCGGGCCAGGGTCACGCTGTCCCAGATGGCCTGGACCACGGCGTCCGGCTCCATCTGCAGCTTGTACTTCATGTGCAGCGGGCTGGTGGAGATGAAGGTGTGGATGCGCTGGCGCGCCGCGCCCTTCAGCGCTTCGGCCGCGCGCTCGATATCGTTGCGGTGGGCGCGGGCCAGGCCGGCGATGGTGGCGTTGCGCACCACCCGGCCCACCTCCCGCACCGCCTCGAAGTCGCCATTGGACGCGGCGGGGAAGCCCGCCTCGATCACGTCCACGCCCATCTCCTCCAGCGTCTGGGCGATGCGGATCTTCTCTTCCAGGTTCATGGAGGCGCCGGGCGACTGCTCGCCGTCGCGCAAGGTGGTGTCGAAGATGATGACGCGGTCGGAAGACGGGTGGGTCATGGCGAAAAATCCTGCGCTGCCGCCGCCGGGTGCGGACGGTACGGATAGGGGGACTGACAACAGGCCAAGCCGGATTCGTCTGATCTACGCCGCAATCCGGCCGGTGGCAACGGCGGACAGGCGTTTTGTTGCCGCAGGACAGATCTTGCGGAAACGAATGCGCAAAAATTTGCTGCACCAGCGAAACGAAAAAGCCGGCGCCCCGCAGGCACCGGCTTAATCTTCTGGCTTAATCTTCTGGAAGGTCCCCTCAGCAGCCGGGCACGGCCACCCGGCCGCCTGGCTGCCGGGTGGTAAGACCCGCTTAGTTGCGGCTCTTGTCCACCAGCTTGTTGCTGGCGATCCAGGGCATCATGGCGCGCAGCTTGCCGCCCACTTCCTCGATCGGGTGCTCGGCCTCACGGCGGCGAGTGGCCTTGAAGCTGGGCAGGCCGGCCTTGTTCTCCAGCATCCAGTCGCGGGTGAAGCGGCCGGACTGGATGTCGTCCAGCACGCGCTTCATCTCGGCCTTGGTCTCACTGGTGACGATGCGCGGGCCGGTGACGTAGTCGCCATACTCGGCGGTGTTGGAGATGGAGTAGCGCATGTTGGCGATGCCGCCCTCGTAGATCAGGTCCACGATCAGCTTCACCTCGTGCAGGCACTCGAAGTAGGCCATCTCCGGGGCGTAGCCCGCCTCGACCAGGGTCTCGAAGCCGGCCTGGATCAGCTTGGTCAGGCCACCGCACAGCACGGCCTGCTCACCGAACAGGTCGGTCTCGCACTCTTCCTTGAAGGTGGTCTCGATGATGCCCGAGCGGCCGCCGCCCACGGCGGAAGCGTAGGACAGCGCCACTTCCAGGGCGTTGCCCGAGGCGTTCTGGTGCACGGCCACCAGGCAGGGGACGCCGCCGCCCTTCTGGTATTCGCCGCGCACGGTGTGGCCGGGGCCCTTCGGGGCGATCATGAACACGTCCAGGTCCGGCCGCGGCTCAATCAGGCGGAAGTGCACGTTCAGGCCGTGGCCGAAAGCGATGGCGGCACCCTGGCGCAGGTTGGCGGCCAGCTCGTCGCGGTACAGGTCGGCCTGCAGCTCGTCCGGCGTCAGGATCATGACGACGTCGGCCCAGGCGGCGGCCTCGGCCGGGGTGACCACCTTGAAGCCCGCGCCTTCGGCCTTCTTGGTCGTGGCCGAGCCGGCGCGCAGCGCCACCACGATCTCCTTCACCCCGCTGTCGCGCAGGTTCTGGGCGTGGGCGTGGCCCTGGCTGCCGTAACCGATGATGGCAACCTTCTTGCCCTTGATCAGGTTAACGTCGGCGTCACGATCATAATAAACGCGCATGGGTCTCAGCCTTTTGTTGGTTGCGCCCGCCAACCCTTGGGGGCGCGCTCTCATGGATTGTCGCCATTCCGGTCACCCGGGGAAAGCGGTTTGGAAAAAACCGGTCAGATGCCGCCGGGGCCGCGGGACATGGCCACCACGCCGGTGCGCGACACGCCCACCAGGCCCAGTTCCGCCATCAGGCCGATGAAGCGGTCCAGCTCCTCGCCCTGCCCCGTGATCTCGAAGACGAAGCTGGTGATGGTGGCGTCGACCACCCGCGCCTTGAACACGTCGGCCAGGCGCAGGGCCTCCACCCGCTTCTCGCCCGTGCCGGCCACCTTGACCAGCGCCGTCTCGCGCTCGACGAAGGGGCCTTCCAGGGTCAGGTCGTGTACCCGGTGCACCGGCACCAGGCGGCCCAGCTGCGCCTTGATCTGCTCGATGATCATGGGTGTGCCGCTGGTGACGATGGTGACGCGCGACAGGGTGGCGTCGCGGTCGACCTCCGCCACCGTCAGGCTTTCGATGTTGTAGCCACGGCCCGAGAACAGGCCGATGACGCGGGCCAGCACGCCCGGCTCGTTATCCACCAGGATGGAGATGGTGTGGCGCTCGATGGCGGTGCTGGCGAAGGGCGAAGGACGGGCGGTCAAGATGGGCTCCGGTCAGGCGAGGCGATGAAAGTGGCGGCGAAGGGAGGAACGGCGCTCATACCAGCACCATGCCGTCCTCCGGCGTCGCGTTCTCCACCTTCTCGTCCGGGCCCAGCAGCATCTCGTTGTGGGCGCGGCCGCCGGGGATCATGGGGAAGCAGTTTTCCTTCTGGTCCACGCACATGTCGACGATGACCGGGCGCTTCACCTTGATCATCTCGGCGATGACGTCGTCCACCTGGCTGACCTCGGTCGCCCGCAGGCCCACGCCGCCGAAGGCGTCGGCCAACTTCACGAAGTCGGGCAGCGCCTCGGAATAGCTTTCCGAGTAGCGGCCGCCGTGCAGCAGTTCCTGCCACTGGCGGACCATGCCCATGTACTGGTTGTTCAGGATGAAGACCTTGACCGGCAGGCGGTACTGCAGGGCGGTCGCCATTTCCTGGATGTTCATCAGGATGCTGGCCTCGCCCGCCACGTCGATGCACAGGGCGTCGGGATGGGCCACCTGGGCGCCGATGGCCGCCGGCAGGCCATAGCCCATGGTGCCGAGACCGCCGGAGGTCATCCAGTGGTTGGGCTTGTCGAAGGGCAGGAACTGCGCCGCCCACATCTGGTGCTGCCCGACCTCGGTCGTGATGTAGACGTCGTCCCGGCCGGAGATGGCGGCGCGCAGGCGTTCCAGCGCGTACTGCGGCTTGATGATCTTGGGCGTCTTGTCGTAGCGCAGGCAGTCGCGCGCCCGCCAGAACTCGATCTGCTCCCACCACTCGGCCAGGGCCGCCTTGTCCGGCTGCTTGCCGCGCGCCTTCCAGATGCGGATCATGTCCTCCAGCACATGGGCGGCATCGCCGATGATAGGCACGTCCACCCGGACGTTCTTGTTGATGCTGGACGGGTCGATGTCGACGTGGATCTTGACCGAATTGGGCGAGAATTCCGAAACCTTGCCGGTGACGCGGTCGTCGAAGCGGGCACCGATGCAGACCATGACGTCGCAGCCGTGCATGGCGAGGTTCGCCTCGTACGTGCCGTGCATGCCCAGCATGCCCAGCCACTGCCGGTCGGACGCGGGATAGGCACCCAGCCCCATCAGGGTGGTGGTGCAGGGATAGCCCGTCATGCGCACGAACTGGGTCAGCAACTGGCTAGCCACGGGGCCGGCGTTGATGACGCCGCCGCCAACGTAGAATATGGGCCGCTTGGCCTTGGCCAGCAGGTCGATGGCCTCTTCCACCCGGTTCAGGTCCGGCTTCACCTGCGGGCGATAGCTCTTGGGCATGCTGTCGGCCGGGGAGCGGTAAGCCCCTTCCGCGAACTGCACGTCCTTGGGGATGTCGATGACGACGGGACCCGGGCGGCCGTTCTTGGCCACGTAGAAGGCCTCGTGCAGCGTACGCGCCAGGTTGTTGACATCCTTCACCAGGTAGTTGTGCTTGGTGCAGGGGCGGGTGATGCCCGTGGTGTCGCATTCCTGGAAGGCGTCGTTGCCGATCAGGTGCGTGGCGACCTGGCCCGACAGGCAGACGATGGGAATGCTGTCCATCAGCGCATCGGCCAAGCCGGTGACGGCGTTGGTGGCGCCGGGGCCGCTGGTGACCAGCACGACGCCGACCTTGCCCGTGGACCGGGCATAGCCCTCGGCCGCGTGCAAGGCCGCCTGTTCATGGCGGACCAGGATGTGGCGGATATCGTTCTGCTGGAAAAGCGCGTCATAGATGGGAAGTACCGCACCGCCCGGATAACCGAAAATGACCTCTACGCCCTGGTCCCGCAACGCCTTCAGGACGATGTCGGCACCGGTCAGACTGGTCTCGTTCGTGGCAGCACTCATTTCCCAAAAATCCTGGTTTCCAGTCACCCCGTCAGGCCCGCTCACCGGACCCGCTCGGGAATACCCCAGCCCCCTTCGCAAACGCGAAAGCCGGGCGGATCGGGACCGTAGACGGAACTGTACCTAGGGTCAACCGGTTTTGCGAATTATCGCAAAGATTTCACTCAACAGACTTTCGATTAATTTCTCATAACCGGTATGCGTCTGACTGAAACCGGGATCAACCCGGCGGGCTTCCGCCATTTGGTGACGGAACCACGTGGTCTGTCGCTTGGCGTAATTGCGCGTGTGGCGCTGCGCCAAGGCCACCGCCTCATCCAACGACAGCGCACCGGAAAGATGGGCCGCCAGCTCCGGCACGCCCAGCGCCTTCATGGCCGGCAGGTCGGGACCGAGGCCCAGATCCAGCAGGGCCCGCACCTCGTCCAACGCCCCCCGCTCCATCATGCCCAGGAAGCGCGCGTCGCCATTGGCGTAGAGCCGGTCGCGCGGTGGGTCGACGACGATGGTGTGGAAGGCCAGGTCGGCCGGCGCCGTGGCTTCCGCCGCGCGCTGCCACTCCCCCAGGGTGCGGCCCGTGCCCACCACCACCTCCCACGCCCGTACCAGGCGCTGGGTGTCGCCGGGGGCCAGCCGGGCCGCCCCCTCCGGATCCCTGGTCGCCAAATCCTGGTGGAAGGCGGGGCCGCCCAGTTCCGCATGCAGGGCCTTGGCCCGGTCCCGCACCGCGCCGTCGATGGCGGGGATGTCGGCGATGCCGCTCATGAGGGTGCGCAGGTAGAGGCCGGTGCCGCCCACCAGGATGGGCCGCTCGGCCGCCCGCACCTCCGCCAGCGCCAGGTCGCGCCAATGCGCGGCGGACATGCGCAGCGACGGCGGCACGGCGCCATAGAGGCGGTGGGGCGCCTGGGCCAGGTCGTCCGGGCCGGGCTGGGCGGTCAGCAGGGCGAGACCCCGGTACACCTGCATGCTGTCGGCGTTGATGACGGTGCCGCCCAGGCGCACCGCCAGGTCCAGGGCCAGGCGCGACTTGCCCGAAGCTGTCGGCCCACCGATCACCACAACGAGTTTGGGCGCCCCCTCGGGTTCATTTGTTACAAGATCCGGGGCCGCAACAGCACTGATCGCAGGGGCCGGATGCCCCACTGCGTCTTGCCTGCCGCCTCCGCCCCCCGTATCAAGACCGGCGGAAGCCCCCTCAAACCCTTCGGACATGCCATGACCCATGTGGTGACCCTGATCGCCGGCGCCCCCCTGACAGAGGCGGAGGCCGCGGCGGCGACGCTGGACGATAGCATGGTCCGGGCGGCGCGCGCCGCCCTGCAGGCGCTGGGGGCGGAGACCAGCACGCCCGATTGGCTGGCCCCGGGCCGCGCCTGCGACATCGCCTTCGCCGGCTTGCATCCCGACCAGGCACAGGCGGCCTGCGCCCAGGCCCTGTTGGGTCAGCCGGTGGACGCCATCACGCAGGAGTCGGCCGGCCGGCGCAAGGCCGTGCTGGTGGCCGACATGGAATCGACCATCATCCACCAGGAGATGCTGGACGAGCTGGGCGCCCTGATCGGGCGGCGCGACACCATCGCCGAGATCACCCGCCGCGCCATGAACGGCGAGATCGACTTCAAGGGCGCGTTGCGTGAGCGCGTGGCACTGCTGGCCGGCATGGACGCCACGGTGATCGAGGACCTGAAGGGCATCGTCACCCTGATGCCGGGGGCCAGGTCCCTGGTCGCCACCATGCGCAAGCACGGCGCCCATTGCGCCCTGGTGTCCGGCGGCTTCAAGCCGTTTACCGCGTATGTGCGCGGCATCCTGGGCTTTGACGAGGACCAGGCCAACGACCTGGTGATCCAGGAGGGCAAGCTGACCGGCCAGCCGGTGGAACCTATCCTGGACAAGGATTCCAAGGCCGCGGCCCTGACCCGCATCTGCGCCCAGCGGCGCGTGCCCTTGACCGCCGCCGTCACCGTGGGTGACGGCGCCAACGACCTGCCCATGCTGCTGGCCGCCGGCCTCGGCATCGCCTTCCACGCCAAGCCGGCGGTGGCGGCGGCCGCGCGGGCCAAGGTGGACCACGGCGACCTGACGGCCCTGCTCTACGCCCAGGGCTACCGCGAGAGCGAGATCGTGGCCGGCTGACGTCCGGCGCGGCTTATTCCAGCGGCAGGGCCACGAACAGCAGGTCGCCGGCCCGCTCCACCAGCAGCAGCACCGCCTTCTGGCCGTTGTCCTTGGCCTTGGCCACGCGGGTCGCAACGTCGTTGGGGGTGCTGACCTCCTCTTGGCCGACCTCGACAATCAGGTCGCCGGCCTTGATCTCGCGCTTGGCGGCCGGGCTGTTGGGGGCGACGCGCACCACGGCCACGCCCTGGGCATCGTCGCGCACGCTGAACTTCTGCCGGACCTTGGGGCTGAGCGCGTCCAGGGTCAGGCCCACGCTGTCGATGGTGCCCTCGGCCTCGGCCGGCCCGTTGCCGGTGGCCGCGGTCGCCGCCCCGCCCTCGGTATCCTCCTTCAGCTCACCCAGCGACACGGTCACGTTGGTCTTGCCGCCCTTGCGCAGCACCACCAGGGCCGCCTTATGGCCCACCGGCTCCTCCGCCACGATGCGGGGCAGCATGCGGCCGTTGGTGACGTCCTTGCCGTCGATGCTGATGATGACGTCGCCCTGTTTCAGGCCGGCCTGCTCGCCCGGCCCGCCGGGGCTGACCACGGCCACCAGGGCCCCGCGCTGCTGCTTCAGGTTCAGGGTGTCGGCGATGTCGGGCGTCACGTCCTGGATCTGCACGCCCAGCCAGCCGCGCCGCACCTTGCCGGTCTCACGCAGCTGCTGCACCACGTTCTTGATCACCACCGCCGGGATGGCGAAGCCGATACCGACCGACCCGGCCTCCCCCTCGTTGGAACCCGGGGAGAAGATGGCGGTGTTCATGCCGATGACCTCGCCGTTGAGGTTGATCAGCGGGCCGCCCGAATTGCCGAGATTGATGGAGGCGTCGGTCTGCAGGAAGTCGTCGTACTTGCCGGCGCCGATGTCGCGGCCGCGGGCGGAAATGATGCCCGCGGTCACCGTGCCGCCCAGGCCGAAGGGGTTGCCGATGGCCACCACCCAGTCGCCCACCTTCAGCGCGTCGCTGTTGCCCCACACCATGGCGGGCAGCTTGGACGACGGTTCCACCTTCAGCAGGGCGATGTCGGTGGCCTTGTCGGTGCCCACCAGCGTCGCCTTCATCTGGGTGTCGTCCTGCAGACGCACCGTGATCTCGTCGGCGCCCTCGATGACGTGGTTGTTGGTCACCACATAGCCGGAAGCGTCGATGACGAAGCCGGAGCCCAGCGAGGTGGCGCCGCCCTTGTCGTCACCGCCGCCCTGGTCATTCTCCTTCTGCCGCTGCTGATAGTCGCGGAAGAAGTCGCCGAAGGGCGAGCCGGGCGGGAACTCAGGCATGGGCAACTGCCCCTGCTTCTTGTTCTTCACCGTCTGGGTGGTGGAGATGTTCACCACCGCCGGCAGCATCTTTTCCACCAGGGGCGCGAAGCTGTGGGGGGGCGGCTCCGCCCGGGCGGGGGCGGGGTCACCGCAGGCCGTGGGCAGCAGCAGGACGCCCAGCACCATCAATGACCGGCGCAGGGCCGGGAACCGGCGGAGCCCTTCCTTCTTGGCAGAGGAAGCCGTCGGCGAAGATGCTGTGAAGGCGGGGGACGTCACTGTGGGGCCACTCCTGGCAGGGGGACGCCTTAAAAATGGCATCCGCCCGTCATCATTCCATGTTCCCGTTTCGGGGCCCCCACTATAGGGGGGTGAAGTCGCGCCTGTTAAGGGGAATGGCTCGTGTTATCGCAAGGGGATAGGGCAATGGGCCGCCGATTTGTCCCCTTAGCGGCGCGCCAGCCACACCAGGCCGACGCCGATGCAGGCCCCCGCCAGCCCCGCCCAGCGCAGGCGCTCCGCCGATGTCTCGGCCATACGCGCCGCCAGCCGGCGCATGGTCCCGGGCATGAGGGCATAGCACACGCCCTCCAGCACCAGGGCCAGCGCGGCCCCCGTCCATAAATCATTCAAAAGCTTAGGTTCCCTGCCATCGCGCGTCTTATTTGTCCGGCCGGCGGCGATCACCGGCTCCCCCATTGGCGCCCAGGTACTTGAAGAAGTCGGCGCCGGGCGACAGCACCAGGGTGGTGTCGTCGGGTTTCAGCGTGTCGCGGTAAGCCTGGAGGCTGCGATAGAAGCTGTAGAATTCGGGGTTGCGGCCGATCGCCTCATTCATGATGCGAATCGCCTGGTTGTCGCCTTCGCCCCGGGTGATCTGGGCCTGGCGCTGCGCCTCGGCCAGCAGCACGGTGCGGTCGCGGTCGGCGCGGCTCTTGATCTGCTGCGACAGTTCCTGGCCCTGGGCGCGGGCCTCCGCCGCCTCGCGCTCGCGTTCGGAGCGCATGCGGGCGAACACCGCCTGGCTGGTCTGCTCCGGCAGATCGGCCCGGCGCAGGCGCACGTCCACGATCTCGATGCCCAGGCGCTGCGCTTCCTGGTTCACCTGGCCCTTGATGTCGGCCATGACCTTCTCACGCTCCTGCGACAGCACGGCCGGCAGGGCGACGTTACCCAGGACACGGCGCATGGCGGAGTTCACGATGACCGACAGGCGCAGGCGGGCCTGCTGCTCATTGCCCAGGGTCTGGAAGAACATCAGCGGGTCGGCGATGCGGTAGCGGGCGTAGGCGTCCACCTCCAGCCGCTTCTGGTCGGCCAGGATGGCGCTTTCCACCGGCGGGTCGATGTCCAGCACCCGGCGGTCCAGCACCACGACGTTCTGCACGAAGGGGATTTTCGCCCACAGGCCGGGCTCGCGGATCACGCGCTTGGGCTCGCCGAACTGCAGCACCAGGGCCTGCTGTGTCTGGTTGAGGGTGAAGAAGCTGCCCTGCAGCAGGATGGCGGCCAGCACCAGCAGGCCCAGGGGAAGGATCCAGCGTTTTTCCATGATGCCGTCCCCCTCACTTGGCCGACGCGGCCGGGGCGGCCGTCGGGGTGGCGGGATGCGTGGGCGTCTTCAGCATGTCGTTCAGGGGCAGATAGGGCACGGCGCCGCCGCCGGCCTTGTCGTCCAGCAGGATCTTGTGGGTGCCCTTCAGGATCTGCTCCATGGTCTCGATGTACAGGCGCCGGCTGGCGGCGTCGGGGGCCTGGGCATAGGCCTCCAGCACCTGCTGGAAGCGCTTGGCGTCGCCCTGGGCCAGGTCCACCACCTGGTCGCGGTAGGCCTGCGCCTCCTGGTTCAGGCGCTCCGCCTCGCCGCGGGCGCGGGGGATGATGTCGTTGCGGTAGGTTTCCGCCTCGTTGCGCAGGCGTTCACGGTCCTGGCGGGCGCGCTGCACGTCGTTGAAGGCCTCCACCACCGCCGGCGGCGGCTCCACCCTTTGCAACTGCACCTGGGTGATCTCGATACCCGCCTGGTACTGGTCCAGAATGGTCTGCAGCAACTGGCGGCTGTCGTTCTCGATACGCTGGCGGGCATCGGTCAGGGCCGGCTGGATCTCGGTGCGCCCGATGATCTCGCGCATGGCGCTTTCCGCCACCTTCTTCACCGTCTCTTCCGGTTCGCGGATGTTGAACAGGAACTTGGCCGGATCCTTGATGACCCA
Organism: Nitrospirillum amazonense; assembly: GCF_029594735.1. Classification (NCBI taxonomy): domain Bacteria; kingdom Pseudomonadati; phylum Pseudomonadota; class Alphaproteobacteria; order Rhodospirillales; family Azospirillaceae; genus Nitrospirillum; species Nitrospirillum amazonense. The sequence continues at coordinate 997,879 of NZ_JARPAF010000002.1, read as the reverse complement.
GAAGACGGCGAAGTCGATGTCGACGATGTTCTCGTCGCCGGTCAGCATGGTGCTTTCGTCGGCCACGTCGCGGTCGCTGACGCTGCGCCGGCCGTCGCCCTGGCTGCGGTAGCCAATCTCGATGCGGTTCACGCGCGTGACCTGGGGCAGCAGCACCTGCTCGATGGGGGCCGGCAGGTGATAGCGCAGGCCCGGCTGTTCCACCCGCACCGGCTTGCCGAAGCGCAGGACCACGCCCTGCTCATCCGCCGCCACGCGGTAGACACCTGTGGCCAGCCACAGCGCCGCCACCGCCGCCACACCCACGCCGATGACGCGGCCGGTGCTCCAACCGTTCAAGGTGAAGGGACTGCCCGAGGGAGCGCCGCCTCGCGGCCGGCCATTCCCGCCTGGGCCACCGGCGCCGTTCCGCCCCCCGCCACCGCCCAGCAGGACGCGCAGGCGCTCTCCGCTCTGGCGCACGGCGTCCTCCAGCCCCGGTTGGGGGCGGGAGCCGGGCTTGCCGGCGGATGATTTGGACGACGACGAGCCGCCGGCGATGCCCTCGCTCTGGCCCCAGGGGTTGTGGGGGGCGGATCCGCCCGAGGCGGGCTTATCCGAGGATTTGTCCTTGGGGGCGTCCTTGCCGGGACCATCCCCCGATCCGTTGTTGCCGCCGTTCGACCCTTGATTGGACCAGGGCATGTTCGCCTTTCCCGCTTCCCACAAGATCTGTTTGGAAGATCTGATTATTCGGAAACCGATACCCTATATGAAGGGCACCCTAGACAGAGGGCGGCGGCCTCATGGCCGCCATGGCGGCCATCTCTCCCCCGGGCTTCCCCCCATTTCGGCGGCACCGTATATAGTCGGGCGTTCGCAGGGAAGCCCGACACGGGCGATATGACCCCCCGCCCCCCACTTTACAAGATGAAGGCGTTTGATCATGGCGGTTACCGAGTCCCAGGTGTTGGAGGCCCTCCGGCAGGTGGCGGACCCCGATCGCGGGTCTGACATCGTCAGCCTCAAGATGGTTTCCGGCGTCGCGGTGAAGGACGGCCATGTCCACTTCACCCTGGAGGTCGACCCGGCACGGGGTGCCGCGCTGGAGCCGCTGCGCCAGGCCGCGGAGAAGGCGGTGGACCGCCTGCCCGGCGTGCTGTCGGTGACGGCGGTACTGACCGCCCACCGCCCCGCCCCCAAGGCCGTTTCCGGCGGCGGCGCCCCGGGAACGGGTGCGCCGGGTGCCGGCAAGCAGCCCAAGGCCGGGGTTCCCGGCGTAGCCGCCATCATCGCCGTCGCCTCAGGAAAAGGTGGGGTGGGCAAGTCCACCACCTCCACCAACCTGGCGCTGGCCATGGCCGCCAATGGCCTGAAGGTGGGCCTGCTGGACGCCGACATCTACGGCCCCTCCATGCCGCGCATGATGGGCCTCAGCGGCAAGCCGGACAGCGCCGACGGCAAGCGCCTGGACCCGCTGGTCAACTACGGCATCAAGGTCATGTCCATGGGCTTCCTGGTGGCCGAGGACACGCCCATGATCTGGCGCGGCCCGATGGTGATGAGCGCCCTGACCCAGATGCTGCGCGACGTGAACTGGGGCGAGCTGGACGTGCTGGTGGTCGATATGCCGCCGGGCACGGGCGACGCCCAGCTGACCATGGCGCAGAGCGTGCCGCTGGCCGGCGCCGTCATCGTCTCCACCCCGCAGGACATCGCCCTGCTGGATGCCCGCAAGGGCCTGAACATGTTCCGCCGCGTTGACGTGCCCGTCCTGGGCATCATCGAGAACATGAGCTATTTCTGCTGCCCCAACTGCGGCCACCGCAGCGACATCTTCAGCCACGGCGGTGCCAGGGCCGAAGCGGACAAGCTGGGCATCGACTTCCTGGGCGAGGTGCCGCTGGACATCGCCATCCGCGAGACCAGCGATGCCGGCACGCCCATCACCATCCACCAGCCGGACGGCGTGCACGCCCGCACATATCGCGCCATCGCCGCCCGCGTGGCGGAGAAGATCAAGGCCGGCGGCGGCCGGGCAGCCCCCCGCTTCGTGATCGAATAACTCTATCGCCTCATAGGTAAACCCTTGGAAAAACAGCGGGACGCGGGTGCCGCAGGGCGAACGGAATGCGAAAACGACGTTCTGTTGCGTCATTTCTGTGTCCGCTGTTTTTTCCTTTCCAATGTCACGCCCCCATGATACATAAAGTTCCGTTTTGCGAAGCCGAGTGGAAATCATGCGTCGGGTTGACACGGTTCAGGTTGCCTATGCGTTCCGGAACGGGGCCCATTCCTTCCAGGTGGAGGATCCGGCCACGGGTGCCATCGCGGTATCCCACGGCGTCCCGGAAGTGGCGTACGAGCAGGTGACCCGTACCCTTTCCGAACGCGCGACCGGCCTGTCCGGCCGCCGGGTGGTGGCGCGTCCCGCCCTACCCTTCGATGATTTCTTCAACTGGCTGCGCCAGAACCCCATCGCCAGCGTCGCCGGCGCCCCGGTGAAGGTTGAATTCGCCTGGGAACTGCGCTGACCCGTCTTAGAATTCGAACGGCCCCACCGGCCGTTCCAGTGAGAGTGCCGCCCGCAAATCCGGGAAAACACCGGACGGGCGAACAGGGATAGAGGAAACACCAAGCAACGCGTGGCCCCGAAGGGGCCGAAGCGAAACGCCCGGAAGGCCATCCTTCCGGGCGTTGTCGTTTTGGATCATCGGCCACATTGGCCGCATGAGAAGGCTCTATTCCAATATTATCCCATTCAGAAGTCTACAGTCATTTCTGGCTATATAAACTCGGAACACGTCATCCTCTATCGAGGAACCTGCCCATTCAAGAACGGAACGGCCATTCGCAAGCCCATTCTCAGATAAATATTGCCTGACTGTGGAGGCATAAGGCCCCTTTCCTTGCTTTAGTCGGAAATTGAGCAGTTCCCCTTCGACGTTTGTACAAATCCAGAAACTGGGGTAAATTGGATCTGCCTCATCGTTATTTATGAAATCAAAATCTTGAAGAGAAACCATCACTAAGCAATTATCAATTCCAGCCAAAGAAATATGTTTGATGATGCTGTCGAGATGCCTTGTTGCATGCAGAGTCAGAAACTCAGATTTCTGCTTGACGGGCAAATGAGACAAAAAAGATAATTTTTTATACCTGGAATACAAAGGAACTTCGTCTAATGATCGCCGCCGGATGAGGCGTTCAAAATCAAAAAGACGCTCCGATTCCATCATATTTTTAAGACTATCATTAATATCAATGACCATATAGCCCTCCATCGCCCCAAACTTTCGATAGGCCCAATGTCATCGAAGCGACCTCACAGGGATGAGGTCGAGACAGGGTTGACGCAAAAGCCGCTCACCGCCGGCCGAACAGCCTCTCGATGTCCGCCAGCTTCAGCTCAACATAGGTGGGGCGGCCGTGGTTGCATTGGCCGCTGTGGGGCGTGGCCTCCATCTCGCGCAGCAGGGCGTCCATCTCCCCCACCGTCAGCACGCGGCCGGCGCGGACGGAGCCGTGGCAGGCCATGGAGGAACACACCTCCTCCAGCCTTTCCTTCAGCGCGTGCTGGTCACCCAGTTCCGCCAGCTCATCGGCGATGTCGGTGACCAGGGCCTTGATGTCGGCCTTGGCCCCCAGCAAGGCCGGAATCTCGCGCACCACCACGGCGCCGGTGCCGAAGGATTCCAGGCACAGGCCCAGTTCCGCCAGCTCGTCCGAGCGTTCGGCCAGGCGGGCGGCCGCGGCCTCCTCCAGCTCCACCACCTCGGGGATCAGCAGCATCTGCCGCTTCACGCCCTGGGCCACCATGGACTGCTTGATGCGCTCATAGACCAGGCGCTCATGCGCCGCGTGCTGATCGACGATGACCATGCCGTCGCGGGTCTGCGAGACGATATAGGTCTGGTGCACCTGGGCACGGGCGATACCCAGGGGAAAGTCGGGCACGTCGTCGGCATCGGTCTGTGCCAGGGCCGCCACCGCCGTGGCCAAGCCGGGGCTAAGAGGGCCGGGACTGATGGCGCCGGGGACCGCGTCGGCGTAAGCCGGCGCCTCCGCCAGGACCGACGACGGATAAGCGGGCGCTGCCGGCGCTGGGCCCTCCCACGCGGTGACAGGCGCCTGGAAGGCGCGCGCGGCCTCGACCTGCCCGGCTGTGGGCCGGGTGATGCCGGGCCAGCTACCGCCACCGCCGGAATGGGGTTGCGGCTGCCACTGGAAGGCGGTCTGGGGGATGGGCTTGGCGCCGTCGGCGCGGAAGCTGGCCAATGCTGCCTGGCCCACGGTGGTGGAGGCGCGGTGGCCGGCGCCGGCGAGCGCATGCTTCAGCGCCCCCACGATCAGGCCGCGCACCAGACCCTGGTCGCGGAAGCGCACCTCCGTCTTGGCCGGGTGGACGTTGACGTCCACATCCTCGCACGGGATGTCCAGGAACAGGGCCAGCAGGGGATGGCGGTCGCGGGCCAGGAAGTCGGCATAGGCGCCGCGCACGGCGCCCAGCAGCAGCTTGTCGCGCACCGGCCGGCCGTTCACGAACAGGTACTGGCCGGCGGCGGTGTTCTTATTCAGGGTGGGCAGGCCGATGTGGCCGTACAGCCGCACGCCCTCGCGCCGCGCGTCGATGGGCAGGGCGTTCTCCTGGAATTCCCGCCCCATGATGGCGCCCAGGCGGGCCAGCAGCGGATCCTCACCGTTGAGCGTAGCGGTTTGGGCCGGCAGGCGCAGGGGTGTGCGCCCCTCGTCCGCCACGGTGAAGGCGACGTCGGGATGGGCCATGGCCAGGCGCTGCACCACGTCGACGGCGTGGTCCGTCTCCGTCCGCGTGGTCTTCAGGAACTTCAGCCGCGCCGGGGTGGCGTAGAACAGGTCCCGCACCTCGATGCGGGTGCCCACCGGGTGGGCCGCCGGCACCGGCCGGCCCTTGGCCCCACCCTCCACCGTCAGGGCCCAGGCGCTGTCGCTGCCCGGCTGGCGGCTGGTGATGGTCAGGCGGCTGACGGCGCCGATGGAGGGCAGCGCCTCCCCCCGGAAGCCCAGGGTATGGATGTTTAGCAGGTCGTCGCCCGGCAGCTTGGAGGTGGCGTGGCGTTCCACCGCCAGCGACAGTTCCTCGGCCGTCATGCCGCCGCCGTCGTCCACCACCTGGATCAGGGCCTTGCCGCCATCGCGCAGGGTGACGTCGATGCGGCGGGCGCCGGCGTCCAGCGCGTTCTCCACCAGCTCCTTCACGGCGGCGGCAGGACGCTCCACCACCTCGCCGGCGGCGATGCGGTTGACCAGGGTTTCAGGAAGCAGGCGGATAGGCATGATGGTGGCATTGTAGCGGGGGGCCGGGCCGGCGGGCAATGCGCGCGGTCACTTGCTCCGTCCCTCAATCGCCGGTGCGCTCACTCATCCGCCACATAGCGCACGTGCCAGGTGCGGGGCAGGCCGCGGGCGCCGGTGAAGTCCACGGCCCGCATCTGTTCCTCCTGCACCAGGGCACCGCTGAGGTTGGCGCCGCGCAAGTCCGCCTCGCGGAGGTCGGCGCCCCGCAAGTCGGCGTGGCTGAGGTCGGCCTGGGCCAGGCGGATGCGGCGCAGGCGGGCGCCGCCGAGGTCGGCGTTGCGCAGGATGGCACCGGTCAGGTTGGTGCGCACATGCCGCTCGGCATCGATCTGCAGGTAATCCAAGGTGGCGTGGCGCAGGTTGGCGGCGTTGAAGTTGGCGCCCTGGAAGCTGCCGCCGCGCAAGTCCGCCTCCGCCAGGATGGCGGTGCGGAAGTCGGCGTTGTCGAACTGGCCCACCTGCATCTGGATACCGGTGAGGTCCATGCCGTAAAATACGGCGCCGCGACCCACGCCCCGGGTCAGCATGGCCCGCGACAGGATGCCGGACCCGCGCAGGTCGACGCCGCTGAGGTCCAGGGCCATGCCCTCCTTGGCCGCTGTGCACACCCAGGTGGCGTGCAGGTTCAGCAGCTCGGCCATGGAGCGGCCCAGCTCCGCCGCCGGGCGGCCCTGCGGCTTTTCCGTCAGCACGCCGGTCATGTCGGCGCCGCCCAGCTCCGTCAGGTTCATGACGGTGCCGATCAGCACCGCACCGCGCAGGCTGGCGCCGCGCACGTCGGCGCCCGACAGATCCGCCCCCTCCAGATTGGTCCCGTCCAGCTTGGCGTGGCGCAGGTTGGCGCGCACCAGCTTGGCATTGCGCATGATGGCGTCGGTGAAGTCGGTATGCATGGCGACCGAGCCCGACAGCTTGGCATTGGTCAGGTTGGACCCGCGCAGATTGGCCTCGGCCAGGTCGGCATTGGTGGGGTCCACGCTCATGATCTGCAGGCTGCCGTCGCGGGCGCGGGCGGCCAGGGTGCCGTCGCGCAGGTCGGCGTCGAACAGGTCCGCACCCGACAGGTCGGCCCCGCGCAGGCAGGCGCCGCGCAGATCGGCCTTCACCAGCCGCGCGTTGCGCAGGTTGGCGCCGCGCAGGTCGGTGACGAACAGCGTGGCGCATTCCAGCAAGGCACCGCTGAGGTCGACATCGCGCAGGATGGCGTGGGTGAAGTCGGCATGGCTGAGGTCGCGGCCGGCCATGGTGAGGCCCGACAGGTCCATGCGGGCCAGCACGGCACGGGCCCCACCCACCTTGGCGTTACGGAACATGGCGTGGCGCTTCAGCACCAGGTCCAGCTGTTCCTGGGTCAGGCGCACCGCCCCCGGTCGGTCGGAGGCGGTTCCACCAAGGCCACGCGTGCCGCTTTCCATGTCATCAACCTTGCCGGCGGACGATACCAGGGAGTCTGGATACGCCGCCGTTCCTCGGCAAGCTTACGCCTGTAGGAAAAAAGTGGTTACGGGAAAGCCCGGACGCCCCCGGGCACCTCCAGGGGGACGTCCGGCCTTCCCTTCCCGCACGGCGGTCAGCGCAGACCCTCGCGCACCACGCGGATGAGACCGGCAGTGGAGCAGTCATGGCCCCGGCGGGCGCCCCCCTCCAGCTCCGGCAGGATGGCCTTGGCCAGCTGCTTGCCCAGCTCCACCCCCCACTGGTCGAAGGAGTTCAGGTTCCACAGGATGCCCTGCACGAAGATCTTGTGCTCATAAAGGGCGATCAGCATGCCCAGGGTGTGCGGATCCAGCTTCTGGAACAGCAGGCTGTTGGTTGGGCGGTTGCCCGTGAACACCTTGTGCGGCACCAGGGCTTCCAGCTCCTCGCCATCCAGGCCCTGGCCGGCCAGCTCGGCCCGCGCCTCATCCTCGGTCTTGCCCAGCAGCAGGGCCTCGGTCTGGGCCAGGAAGTTGGCCAGCAGCAGGGTGTGATGGCGGCCCACCGGGTTCTGCGTCTCGACGGGTGCCAGGAAATCCGCCGGGATCAGCGGCGTGCCCTGGTGGATCAGCTGGTAGAAGGCGTGCTGGCCATTGGTGCCGGGCTCGCCGAACAGCGCCGGGCCGGTGGCATAGTCCACCGGCCGGCCGTCGCGGTCCACACCCTTGCCGTTGCTTTCCATGTCGGCCTGTTGCAGATAGGCCGGCAGGCGGGCCAGGTACTGGTCATAGGGCAGCACGGCGTAGGACTGGGCGTCCCAGAAGTTCACGTACCACAGGCCGATCAGACCCATCAGCACGGGCATGTTGGCGGCCAGGGGCGCGGTGCGGAAATGCTCGTCCATCGCGTGGGCGCCGGCCAGCAGCTCGGCAAAGCGGCCGGGGCCGACCATGAGCATGATGGGCAGGCCGATGGCCGACCACAGGCTGTAGCGGCCGCCCACCCAGTCCCAGAAGCCGAACATGTTGTCGGTATCGATGCCGAAGGCCGCCACCTCCTTGGCGTTGGTCGACACGGCCACGAAGTGCTTGGCCACCGCCTCCGCCGGCGCCCCTTGGGCCAACAGCCAGTCGCGCGCCGTGTGGGCGTTGGCCAGCGTCTCCTGCGTGGTGAAGGTCTTGGAGGCGATGATGAACAGCGTCGTCTCCGCGTCTACCTTCTTCAGCACCTCTGCGATGTGGGTGCCGTCGACGTTGGAGACGAAATGGGCCTGCAGATGCGGGTGGTGGTACGGGGTCAGCGCCTGGGTCACCATGACGGGGCCCAGGTCGGACCCGCCGATGCCGATGTTGACGATGTCGGTGATGGGCTGGCCGGTCCAGCCGCGCCATTCCCCGTCCCGCACGGCGGTGGCGAAGGCGCCCATGCGGTCCAGCACGGCGTGCACGTCCGGCACCACGTTATGGCCGTCGACCAGCACGGTGGCGCCCTTGGGCTGGCGCAGGGCCGTGTGCAGCACGGCGCGGCCTTCCGTCAGGTTGATGGGCGATCCTGCAAACATACGGTCGCGCCAGCCTTCCAGGTCGCGGGCGCGGGCAAAGCCCAGCAGCAGGGGCAGGGTCTCGTCGGTCAGCCGGTTCTTGGAATAGTCCAGCAGCAGGGTGCCCAGCTTCAGGGAGTATTTGTCGAACCGCTCCGGATCGGCGGCGAACAGGTCGCGCATGTGCACGCCATCCAGCGCCTGGCGATGCCGGGCCAGCGCCTGCCAGGCGGGTGTCTCAACCAGAGGCGTGTCCACGGGGGTCGCGTCCTGGGTGGGGGTCTGCGTGGCGGACATCGTTCTCTCCTGACCTGTGGCCAGGGGCGACCGGATCCCATTATCCCGCCCCTGGAAAGCCCCAGGGGTGTAACACGGCTGAGGATGGTTAAGCAGCGTTTCGGATGGGGATTTCGTCCATTTGACGCGAATTTGTCTTCGTTTTTGACGTCTGGCGCGGCGGGCCCGGCCGGACCGCATGGGGCCACTTGGCGCGCGGCGGCCGCCCGGACCGGTTCCATCGCCCGCTACGTCCTTGATCGCCACAGCGGCGCGGTGACAATGGGGACAATGCCGCAACCATAGACGAGTCCGGTCCCATGTCCCGTTCCCGCCGCATCGCCCTCGCCCTGCCCCTGTCGCTCGCGGCATTCGCTGCCGCGGGCGCCGCCTCAGGCACCGCCTGGGCGGGGGAGCGCAGCTGGGCCTTGGAGGGGCAGGCACTGCGGATAACCACGCCCTGCGCCCGCACTGTGGACATCACCGCGTCGTCCAGCGCGCGCGATGTGCGCATCCAGGCCACGGCGGATGATCCCAATGAACTGGACCAGCTGACGGCCAGTGGTGGCCAGACGGCCCAGTTGGGCATCAGCGGCCGCCGCTGCTACCGCGAGAGGGACGATTGGAAGCGCTGGCAGCCGACGCTGCGCATCGCCATCACCGTGCCGGCCGGCGTGCCCCTGGAGGTGCAGGAGGGTGGATCGACCGATTACCAGGCCAGCGGCGGCTTCGGCGCCCTGGCGCTGACGATCGACGGTTCCGGCAATTTCAAGGCCGACCGGGTGGCCGGCGGCGCCCAGGTCCGCATCCACGGGTCGGGCGACACCCAGCTGGACCGTCTGGAGGGCGCGCTGAAGGTGCGGGTCGCCGGATCGGGCAACGTCGGCATCATCCAGATGACAGGCCCGTCCATCGATCTGGACAGCAGCGGCAGCGGCACCATCACCATCGGTGGGGGCAGCGGCGGCAGCACCCAGGCCAAGCTCAGCGGGTCGGGCAACGTCACCCTGCCGGCCGTGCAGGACCTGCGTCTGACCATCGACGGGTCGGGTGACCTGGTGGTGGCCAAGGCCCAAGGGGCGCTGTCGGCCCACCTGGGCGGCTCGGGCGCGTTGACCATCCACGCGGTGTCGGCCACCACCGCCCAGCTGAAGCAGTCGGGCAACGGCGACATCACCATCGATGGCGGGGAGATCGGTACCCTGTCGTCCGCCATCAGCGGCAGCGGCGACCAGATGCTGCGCGTCAAGGTCACCGACGCCACCCTCTCGCTGAGCGGCAGCGGCGACGTGAAGATCGACCAGGTGACCGGCCGGCTGGACCAGTCGCACAGCGGCAGCGGCAGCGTCCACGTGGGCGGACGCTGATCAGGGCGGACGCTGACCCGCTGGGCCCCTTCCTACCGCGCCTGACGACGGGCGGGACGCACCATGGTCCGGGACCGGGGCAGGCGCACCGGTTCCGCCTTGGCGGCCGGTTCATCCTCATCCACGTCGAACAGGCTGTCCTTGGCCCCCACCGCCGCTATCTCGGGAGCCGGCACGGGCGCCCGCAGGGCGTTGGGCATGACGGTCAGGGGCAGGCCGATGGCGCTGCCCAGGGCCTCCGCCATCTCCTTGGGCAGAGGACCGCCCGCCATGGTCTTGGCCGCCAGGGAGGGAGTGACGCCCTGGGGCAGGATGGCGTCGTCACTGAGGGCGCGGTATTCCCGCACCAGTTCCTGCAGCGTGGCCCATACGGAACGGATTTCCCCCTCGAGCACCTCGCGGCGGCGGTGCAGGGCGGCAGGATCCGCCTTGATGGCGGCAAGGATTGCCGCGATGGGAATGCCGTCGATGTGATCGGGCGCGGGGGCGGCGCGGGAACCGCCACGGCGCCGGTCTAGGCCGTTGGGCACCGGGTTGTCCTGCAAAGCCACAGGCGCGGGGCTTTCCGAAGCGGCGCGGCCCGTGAGGGCGGCGGCCGGGAAGAAGCGTGCCTTGAAATCCTCGAACGTGAACGTCATCGGAAACCCCCAGCTGCCAAGATCGCGGACGGGGATACCTCAGCAACTCCTATGCCAAAGGTTAGCCGGCGAACCGTTGCTCAACGCAGCGGGCCGGTGGCCCCGCCGACCACCACCGTGGCCATGGCATCGGGACGCAACAGCCGCGCCGCCACTCGCCGGATATCGGCCAGTGTCACCCGGCGCAGCAGCGCGTCGCGATGGTCGAGGAAGCCGGCGGGGTAGCCATCGCGGCGAATATCCAGCAAAAGCGCGGCGATGGCGCGGTCGTTGGTGAATTGCAAGGGAAAGGAGCCGGTCAAATAGGTCTGGGCGTCGCGCAGTTCCCGCGCGGTCACCCCGTGGGCGGCCACCTCCGCCAGGGTGTGGCGCACCAGACCCAAGGCCTGCCCCACCGTGGCGTTGGCGGTGGAGCCGGTGACGATGAACAAGTCGGCACGGGCGTAGGATTGCAAATTGCATTGCACATCGTAAGACAACCCCCGCCGAGTCCGCACCGCCTCCGCCAGACGCGATTCCAGACCCTCTCCGCCCAGGATATGGCTCAGGAGCAGGGCGGCGGGCCAGTCGGGGTCGCCGGGGGGAATGCCCGCGCCCGCCTGCACAAACAGGCTCTGCGGCCCCGGCCAGGGCACGGCGACCGGCCGCAGGTCAGCAGAGGGAAGCGCGTTGGGGAGCGCGTCAGGATAGGCGGCGGGCGCGGGCTCGGCCGGCAGGGCGCCGAAGATCCAATCCACCGCCGCCGCCAGCTCCGCCGGGTCGATGTCGCCCGCCGCCGTCACCAGCAGGCCATTGCGCGCCAGACGCCGGGCGGCGAAGCCCCGCAAGTCGCCGATGGTGATGGCGGCCAGCGTGTCGGTCGTGCCGCGCAGGGGGCGGCCATAGGGGTGGTCCGGGAACAGCTGGCGGGCCAGGGCGTGATAGGCGACCGTAACGGGATCCGCCTCCTCCCGCCGCACCGCCACCTGCAACTGCCCCCGGATGCGCGCGACCGCGTCGGCGTCGAAGCGCGGCGCGGTCAGGGCCAGCCGGGCCAGGGTGAACGCCTCCTGGCGATTCTCCCGCAGGGTCAGCAGCGCGCCGGAGAACCAGTCGCGGCTGGCGTTGAAGGCCAGGCCGACGGAGTGGTCGGCCAAGCGATCCTGGAAGGCGGCGGAGTCCAGCTCGGCCGCCCCCTCGTCCAGCAAGCCCGCCGCCATGGCGGCCAGACCCAGCCGATCGATGGGATCGGTGGCGGCCCCGCCGCGAAAGGACCAGTCCAGCGCGATGATGGGGTTCTTGGCATCGCGCACCAGCCAGACCTCGATGCCGCCGGGGCTGACCACGCGCTCCACCAAAGAGGCCTTGGCCGTGGATGCCTTGGCCACCGCGGCGGCCCGCGCCGGCTGGCCGAGCACCACCAGCGCCAACAACAGCGCCCACTGGAACGCCCACTGGAACGCCCACTGGAACGCCCATGGGGCCTTCATCGGACGGCCCCCCGCGCCATGCCTTGCGCTGCCGCCACATCCTCCAATTCCTCCTCCGGCGTCGGCGCGTCGGGGTCGGGCAGCAGCAGGGCGGTGACGGAACCCTGGCCGCCCAGCACATCGCGCAGGACGCGGTCCACATCCTCCACCGTCACAGCGGCGATGCGGTCAGGCCAGGCCTCGACATCGGCCACGCTTTGCCCCGTGGTCAGCGCCACGCCGAATTCCGAGGCGGGACCCTGCAGGCTGTCGCGGGCGTAGATGGCGCCGACCTGCAGGCGCCGGATGGCGGCCGCCACCTCCGCCGCGCTTACCCCGTCATGCAGCAGGCGGGCCAGCTCGGCGTTCAGGCCGGCCTCGGCGTCCGCCACCGCCACGTCCGGCCCCGGCACAACGCCCAGGCTGAACTGCCCCGGCCCCAGCGCATCGGCCAGGTAATCGACGCTGACCCCGGCCGCCAGGCCCTGGCGCACCACCAGCGCCTGGTAGAGGCGGCCGGTTGCGCCACCGCCCAGGATGGTCTGCAACACCTCCAGCGCGTAGACCTGCGCCGGCTCGGCGGCCCAGCCGTGAGAGGGCGCCACCCACACCCGGCTCAGGGATGGCTGGCGCACCTGGGCATCTTTCAGTTCGATGCGACGATCCTGATCGCTGGCCAACGCCGCCCCCCGTGCCACCACCCGGTCGGGCACCGGGCGGGCGGGGATGCGGCCGAAGGTGGCCTCCGCCAGGGGGCGCAGGGTCCCGGCGCTGATGTCGCCCGCCACCACCAGCACGGCGTTGTTGGGGGCGTACCAAGCCAGGTAATAGGCCCGGGCGTCGGCGGGGGCCAGGGCCGCCAGCTCCGCCGGCCGGCCCACCACCGGCCGGGCATAGGGATAGGCCTGGAACAGGGCCGCCTGCACCTGTTCCCGCAGGCGGGCGGCGGGGCTGGCCTCCGTCCGCTGCCGCCGCTCGTTCAGCACCACCGCCAGTTCCGGCGCCGCCGTTTCCGGCCGGATGCGCAGGTTGGCCATGCGGTCGGCCTCCAACCGCAGGGTCAGGGGCAGCTGGTCGCGGGCGATGGTCTGGAAATAGACCGTCTGGTCCTGGTTGGTGTAGGCGTTTTCAACCCCGCCGTGCGCCGCGACCTCGCGGGAAAAGGCGCCGGAGGGGACGGTTGCCGTGCCCCGGAACATCAGGTGCTCCAGGTAATGCGCGACACCGGACTTGCCTGCCGGCTCATCCGCGGCACCGGCCTTATAAAACAGCATCTGAGTGACGACCGGGGCGCGGTGGTTGGGCACCACCACCACCTGCAGGCCATTGGCCAGCGTGAAGGTCTCGGGATCGAAGACCCGGGCCGAGGCCGCCGCCGGCACCATGAGGGCAAGCGCCAGGGCCGCGAACCGCACCCCCCAGAAAGGCCGCCAAAAGACGCCCAAGCCCCCGCCACTCCCGCTACATGCCGCCCCGTATCCCAAAGGAATAACATGGGTACGGCGGGGCCCCAAGGGAAGCTGGCCGTTGGGATGGGCGCGCGCCGGCATCGCCTTGCCACCCCGCGCTCACGCCCATGATAAAAGGCCCGGGCGGGAGGGCATCCCGTCCGGGCCTTTGAATCCTGGTCCCTTAGCGGGAACCGGCCGAGCTGCTGTCGCGCTGCACGGTCGGGCCGTTCGCTGCCGGCTTGTCATCGCCCTTCCAGAACATCAGGCCGTCCAGGAAGCCGCGGTCGCCGACCACGGTGCCCGGCCATTCCTTGTCGATGATCCTGCGGATCTGGGGATCGGCCTGATCGCCGCCGGCCTTGGCCACCAGGGCGGCCTCGCCCTTGCTTTGGTTCGCGGTGGCGGAAGCCACGGCCGTCGCCTCGGTGGTGGCGGCGCCGAACACGGTGCTGGTGGCCCGCGTCTCCTTCACGATTTCCTGCGGGCGCGGGCTGCCCGGCTGCGGCGGACGCAGGTTGAAATCGGGCGGCACCTCCAGCGGCGCGCGCGCCAGCACCCGAAACTCGTCCGGAGTCGGCCGCGACCCGCCGAACAGGTAGTCCAGGCTGTCACACCCCGTCAGGGCTGCCAAACCGGCCGCCGCGAGCATCAGCCGCGCGCTAAACACCTTAGAATTCTCGCCCATATCCTCGTCCGTCGAATGTAGGCCCCGAACCTCGGGACCCCCGTGAACCTGACCCAAAAACGGAACCAACCCCATCGCCGGGCGCCGCCCCCCACGGCGGCGTCCCCAATGACGGCGACACCCTACCGCGTCGCGGGCTTGACGAACAGCCCATCCACGACCAGCACCAGCATGCCGACGACGATGCCGCTATCGGCAACGTTGAATGCCGGCCAATGCCACGCCGCGATGTGGAAGTCCAGAAAATCAACGACGGCGCCCAGGCGCAGCCGGTCGATCACGTTCCCCAAAGCCCCGCCGATCACCATGCCGGCGCATACCGCCTCGATCAGGCGGGCCGCGCGGCGCATCCACACCGCCATGGCGGCGGTGATGACCAGGGCTAACACGATCAACAGGGCCGTGCCCGTCGCGCCGCCCTGATTAAACAGGCCGAAGCTGACGCCGTGGTTCCACACCAGCACCAGGTTGAAGAAGGGCAGCAGGGTCACGCCGTCGCCAGCCTCGGCGAAGCGGCCCAGGATGGCGGCCTTGCTGGCCTGGTCGGCGGCCAGGATCACGGCCACCGCCAGCAGGCCCGGAACGCCGAACCGCCCCAACACGCGGGTCAGCATGCTCATGCGTGGTGGCCCCCCGCTGGACCAACCGCGTCGTCGCAGCGATGGCACAGCTGCTCCACGCCCTCAGCCGCAGCCGGCACCTCCGGCAGGATGCGCCAGCAGCGCTCGCACTTCTCGCCTTCAGCCGGGCCGAAGACCACGCCCACGCCGGCCACGTCGGCCAGGGTGAAGGCGCCCTCGGGCGCCACCCCCACCATCACGGTGATGCCGGAGGTGATGCTGATCTCCGCCAGGTCCAGGCCGGCCAGGGCCGCGTGGTGGGCCTCCTGCACGTACACCGTGGGGTGCGCCTGCAGGGAAGAGCCGATGGTCTTGTCGGCGCGCTTCAGTTCCAGGGCGCCCGTGACCGCGCGGCGCACATCGCGCACGACGGTCCAGCGGGCGGCCAGGGCATCGTCGCGCCAATCTGCCGGTATCTCGGGGAACTGGCGCAGGTGCACGCTTTCCGGCCAGGCGGCGCGGCGGGCGTCGTCGCCCTCCGCCAGGAAGGCCAGCCAGGCCTCTTCCGCCGTGAAGCACAGGATGGGGGCCAGCCAAGCGGTCAGCGCCACGAACAGCCGTTCCAGCACCGTGCGCACGGCGCGGCGGCGGGCACTGGCCGGCGCGTCGCAGTACAGGCTGTCCTTACGGACGTCGAAGTAGAAGGCCGACAGGTCCACCGCGCAGAAATTATGCAGCTCGGTGATCAGGCGGTGCAGATCGTATTCCTTGGTGGACTGGCGCACGATGGCGTCCATCTCCGCCAGGCGGTGCAGCACCCAGCGCTCCAGATCCGGCATGGCGGCCGGTTCCACCCGCTCCGCCTCCGTGAAATCGGCCAGGGCGCCCAGCAGGTAGCGCAGGGTATTGCGCAAGCGCCGGTAGAGATCGGCGTTGCTCTTCAGGATCTCCTTGCCGACCTTCAGGTCCTCCGAATAGTCGGAGCCCACGACCCACAGGCGCAGGATGTCGGCGCCGTATTCTTCCATCACCTGCTGCGGCGCCACCACGTTGCCAAGGGACTTGGACATCTTGCGGCCCTGCTCATCGAGCGCGAAGCCGTGGGTCAGCACCGCCTTGAAGGGCGCGCGGCCCCGGGTGCCGCAGCTTTCCAGCAGCGAGGAATGGAACCAGCCGCGATGCTGGTCGGACCCTTCCAGGTAGAGGTCGGCGGGCGAGGACAGGTCGTTGCGCCGCTCCAGCACGAAGGCGTGGGTGGAGCCCGATTCGAACCAGACGTCGACGATGTCGAACACCTGGTCGTAGTCGGCCGGATCATAATCCGGACCCAGGAAGTCGGCGGCGGGCCGGTTGTACCAGGCGTCCGCCCCCTCGGTCTCGAAGAAGCTGGCGATGCGGTTCAGCACGCCCTCGTCCTTCAGGGGCTGGCCGTCCGCCTTGGACAGGAACAGGGCGATGGGCACGCCCCAGGCACGCTGGCGGCTGATGCACCAGTCGGGGCGGCTTTCCACCATGGCGTGGATGCGGTTGCGTCCCTGCGGCGGCACCCACTGCGTCTCGTCGATGGCCGCCAGCGCCCGCGCCCGCAGGTCGTTAGTGTCCATGGAGATGAACCACTGCGGCGTGGTGCGGAAGATCAGCGGCGCCTTGGAGCGCCAGCTGTGCGGGTAGCTGTGCTTCAGGTTGCCCTTGGCCAGCAGCGCCCCTTGCGCGATCAGGGCGCTGATGGACTTGCCGTTGGCGTCGCCCGGCTTGCCTTCCGGCGTATAGACGCGGGCACCGGCGAACAGCGGCACATGGGCATAGTAGCTGCCGTCCGCGTCCACGGTCTGCGGCACCTCCAGCCCGAACTTGCGGCCCAGGTCGAAGTCTTCGGCACCATGGCCGGGCGCGGTGTGGACGAAACCGGTGCCGGCATCGGACGTGACATGGTCGCCCGGCAGCAGCGGCACGGCGTAGTCGTAGCCGCCATTGGCCTCCGGATGGCCCCGGAAGGGATGGGCCAGGATGGCGCCATTGAGGTCGGCGGCGGTGACGTCCGCCCCCTTCTCGAAGGTCGCCTTGGCCGATGCCGCGACACCCTCGGCCAGGGCCTGGGCCAGGATGAGCTTCTCACCCACCTTGGCCAACGAGCCTTCTTGGGCATCGGTGACGGTGTAGACGGCGTAGGGGATCTCCTCGCCATAGGCCACGGCACGGTTGCCCGGCATGGTCCAGGGGGTGGTGGTCCAAATGACGACCGCGGCACCGTTCAGCACCGGCGTCGGCGCCGTCACCACGGGGAAGCGCACCCAGATCATGGGCGAAGTCACGTCCTGGTATTCGACCTCCGCCTCGGCCAGGGCGGTCTTTTCCACCACCGACCACATGACGGGCTTGGCGCCCTTGTACAGGCCGCCGTTCAGCAGGAACTTATGGATCTCGCGCACGATGGCGGATTCGGCGTCGAACGCCATGGTCAGGTAGGGGTTCTGCCAGTCGCCTTCCACGCCCAGGCGGCGGAACTCGGCGGCCTGGATGCCCACCCACTCGGCGGCGAAGTTGCGGCACTCGGCACGGAACTGCAGGACGGGCACCTCGTCCTTGTCCTTGCCGGCCTTGCGGTACTTCTCCTCGATCTTCCATTCGATGGGCAGGCCGTGGCAGTCCCAGCCGGGGACGTAGACGGCGTTGCGACCCTGCATCTGCTGGCTGCGGATGACCACATCCTTCAGGATCTTGTTGACCGCGTGGCCGATGTGGATGTTGCCGTTGGCGTAAGGCGGGCCGTCATGCAGCACGAAGGGCGCGCGCTCCGCCCCATCCTGGCGCAGCTTGCCGTAAAGGTCGATGGCCGCCCAGTGGGCCAGCAGCTCCGGCTCCTTCTTCGGCAGGCCGCCGCGCATGGGGAAATCGGTGCGCGGCAGGAAAACGGTGTCTTTAAGATCGCGGGTCATGGCGGGTCAGGAAATCCGGTGTTCGGATGGCGGCCTTGCCCTTGTCCGGAGGCGGATGCGGGCGCCCCGGGGGTAAGGCCGGCGGGATAGTCGGCGGTGGTGGTACGCGGATGAGCGCGCCCTGGTCCCGGCCCCCCTCAGGAGACCGGGTCGATAATTCGCAGGTCCATGACCCTGATCTGGCGCGTTGGCAACATGGGGGCGGATGTTAGCAGCCGGCCCCCGTGGGTCAAGGGAGATGGGACGAGACCGGGGGATGTCAAGACGGTGACCAGGTTCACGCTTTGAGGTTCACGCTTTGGGCAGGGTCGCCAGGCGCGCGCGCGCCTCATCGGCGTCCCGGGCGATCTGGTCCCTCAGTGCCTGGAAGTTCTCGAACTTCATCTCGGGCCGGATGAAGTCCAGCAACTGCACGCGGACATGGCGGCCGTAGAGATCACCGTCGAAGTCGAACAGGTGGGCTTCCAGCCGCTCCACGGTGCCGCCCACCGTGGGCCGGCGGCCCAGGTTGGCCACACCGTCGTGCCAGACGGTGCCCGCCCCCTCGTCCACGCCGGCGCGCACGGCGTAAACGCCGAAATGGGGGCGAAGGTAATCGTGGATTTCGATGTTGGCGGTGGGGAAGCCGATGGTGCGGCCCCGCTTGTCGCCATGCTCCACCCGGCCCTCGATCTCGAAGGGGTGGCCCAGGATGGCGGCCGCTTCTTGCGGCCGGCCCTCCTGCAGGTGACGGCGGACGGCGGTGGAGGAATAGGGCTCGCCCGCGCCGTTGGCCACCGGCCGCGCCTCGGTCACGCCGAAGCCGTGGCGGGCGCCCAGGGCGCGCAGCAGCGCCATGTCGCCGCTCCGGTTGTGACCGAACAGGAAGTCGTAGCCAGCCACCACATGGCGCACGCCTAAACCCTGGACCAGCACCGTCTCCACGAACTCCTCCGCCGTCATGCCCGCCAGGGCGGCGTCGAAGTGCAGCACCACCATGGCGTCCATGCCCAAGGCCTCGATCAGGTGGGTCTTGATGCGCAGGGGCGTCAGGCGGAAGGGCGGATCGTTTGGGCGGAAGAAGCCGCGCGGGTGCGGCTCGAACGTCACCACGGCCGCCGGGCGGCCCAGATCGTCGGCCAGCGCGCGGGCCTGGCCGATGACGGCGCGGTGGCCCTGATGCACGCCATCGAAATTGCCCAGGGCCACGACGGCCCCACGCAACTCGGCGGGCGCATCCTCATAGTGGCGCAGTAACTTCATGACCGGCGGCTTTCCGTCGACTTGAGGTGGGCCGTGAACAGGCGGGGGATCCGACGTGTCCGGATATAGGCGCTAACGCCCCGCGGTGCAAAGCCCTTCCCGCGCATGCGCCCCGTCCTCAGGCCGCATGCGCGGGTTCAGAATGAAATCGCAGCCGGGCGTTCAGGGCGGCGCTGGCGAACAGCAGGACGGCGGTGACGATGAACACGGCGCGCATGCCAACGTGGCCGCCGATGAACCCGCCCAGCAGCGGCCCCGCCACCTGCCCCGCGAACTGGGCGGAGGTGGAATAGCCCAGGATGGCGCCGGCCACCCGGTCGGGCACGGCATGGCGGATCAGGGTGGTGATGGCCGGCAGCAGGCCGGCCAGGGTCAGGCCCATGAGGAAGCGCAAGGCCACCAATTGCCAGGTATGGGTGACGAAGGCCTGCGGAATCATCAGCAGGCCGGTAGCAGCCAGGCAGGCGATGACCACGGTGCGCGGCCCCAGCCGATCGGTCAGCCGGCCCACACGGGGTGCCGCCAGCATGCTGGCCAGGGCGCCGCCCGCCATCACCAGGCCGGACAGGAAGGCGATGTCGCTGCCCGGGGCGGCGATCTGGCCGACATAGACGGTGATGATGGGTTCGATCGACATGTTGGCCACCATCAGCATGCAGGCGGTCAGCAGCATGGCGTAGACCGGCCGCCGGTCGGGAATCTGGCGCCAGGGGCTGCCGGTTAGGTGGGGATCGGCGGCCCTGGCCCGCGGTTCCTCCCGGATCAGGGTGGCGGTGGCGATGAAGGTCAGGAAGATGACGCCGGCGGCGGCGAAAAAGGTCTGGCGCAAGCCGATGAGGCCGGGCAGCGCCCCACCGATCAGCGGCCCGGCCAGGCTGCCGGCCAGCATGCCGGTGGACAGGATACCCAGCGCCCAACCGGAGCGGGCCTTAGGCGTCTGGGTCGCCACCAGCACGATGGAGCCGGAGGCGTAACCACCCAGCAGGCCCGCCAGCAGGCGCAGGGCCACCAGCTGATAGACATCCTGGAGCAGGCCGGTCAGGGCGATGGCCACCGTCATGCTCAAGCTGGCACGGATCAGGATGAGCTTGCGGCCATAGCGGTCGGCGAACTTGCCCCACAGGGGGGCGGTGGCGCCCGCGCCAAAGAAGGTGGCGCCATAGGCGATGCCCGACCACTGCACGATGGCGGCATGCCCCGCCACCCCCAGATGCTCCACGTACAGCGGCAGGAAGGGCAGGATCAGGCTGAGGCCCGCGATGGTGGTGAAGGACCCGAATAGGCAGACGTAGAGGTTCCGCCGCCAATGCAGGGATTCCATGATGGCCATCCTTAAAAACAACAGTTCACCCTGAAAACTGGCGCGGCCGAGGTCAGAGGTCCAATATATGGCACAGGCGAAGGTGATCGCTTTTAGCAATGGCGCTGCCAGGAACCGAGGCCAGGAACATGGAACTGCGCCACATCCGCTATTTCCTGGCGGTGGCCGAGGAAGGCAACTTCACCCGCGCGGCGGCCCGACTGGGCATCGGCCAGCCGCCGTTGAGCCAGCAGATCAAGGACCTGGAGCGCGAGGTGGGCGCGAGGCTGTTCCACCGCGTGCCCCATGGCGCTGAACTGACGGAGGCCGGCCGCGCCTTCCTGGATCGCGTGCGCCCTTTCCCCGCCTTGGCGCAGCAGGCGCTGGATGGCGCGCGGCGGGCGGCGCGGGGGGAGCTGGGCAGCCTGCGGGCGGGCTTCACCTCCTCCTCCGCCTTCAACCCGGCGGTGGCCGGCGCTATCCGGTCCTTCCGCCGGGCCTACCCCGAGGTGGATTTGGGCTTGGTCGAATCGAATTCCATTCCCTTGCTGGCGGCGCTGGAAGGGGGTGAGGTCGACATCATCTTCCTGCGCACCGATCCGCCCCCGGGCGGCCCGGTGCAGACCCGCCTGCTGGCGGTGGAGCCCATGGTGGCCGTCCTGCCCGCCGGCCATCCGGCGGCGGGCGCCCCTGTGCTGGACCTGGGGCGGCTGAGGGACGACCCCTTCATCCTGTTCCCCAAGGGCGCCGGCCCCAGCATGTTCGAGACTACCCTGGCCGCCTGCCACGCCGCGGGGTTCGAGCCGCGGCTGTACCAGACGGCGCCGCAGATGAGTTCCATCGTCAACCTGGTGGCCGCCGAATTGGGCGTGTCCATCATGCCGGCGTCGATGTCCCAGGTGCGGGTGGCGGGCGTGGTCTTCCTGCCCCTGGCCCCGTTGCCAGGCATTCCCCAGCCGACGGCCCGGCTGGCGCTGGCCTGGCGGCGGGGTGATACGCGTGTACTGGTCCGTAACTTCATCAACCACGCGGGCCCCGCCGTGGCCGAACCCAAGGGCATGGATGAAACTTTTCCACCCGCCCTGTGAGCACGCGCATAGCAGGAAGCGCCACTTGGCTAATAATCTGACAAAATGTGCAAATATGGATCGGCGACTTGATCGCGGCCCCGAATCGCGCCGACAATGCGGACAATAACGCCGAGAACTATGCGGGCCGGAACCGTCGCTGTCATGGACAACGCAGTCGAAACAACCCCTGGCGAAACATCCGCCGGCGCCGAGCCGGCGGGCTGGATCTATCCATCGGGCGGCGCCGGATGGGCCTGCCTGTATCTGGACCGTCCGGACGGCGCGCGGTTGCGCCTGGGCTGCTGGCAAAGTGGAAAGAGCGAGGGCCGCCGCGGCACTTGCCTGCTGGTCAACGGCCGCAGCGAATTCCTGGAAAAGTATGCGGAGCAGGCGGCGGAGTGGGCCGCCAGGGGCTGGCGGGTCGTGTCCTTCGACTGGCGCGGCCAGGGCCTGTCCACCCGGCCGCTGCCCAACCGCCAGCTGGGGCACATCGACGACTTCTCCACATACCTGGAGGATCTGGAGGCCATCATGGCCGCCCTGTGCCCGCCCACCGGGCCGGTCGTCGCCTTCGCCCATAGCATGGGCGGCCATCTGATGCTGCGTCATGTGCTGGACTGCGACACGGCGATGGAGGTACCGCGGCTGAAGGCCCTGATCCTGTCAGCCGCCATGGTGCAGATCAACACCGCCCCGCTGCCCGGCCGCGTCGCCGCCCTGATCGCCAATCTGGCCTGCCGCCAAGGCAAGGCTGAGGCCTATGCCCCCGGCCAGCGCGATTTCGACCCCGACGCGCAACGGTTCGAGGGCAACCCCCTGACCAGCGATCCGCGCCGCTTCAAGGTGGCGCTGGACGCCTGCCGCCAGCAGCAGGACCTTTGCCTGGGCGGCGTGACCTATGGCTGGCTGGCGGCCGCCTACCGCTCCACCGACTATCTCGCCCACGCCACCATGTCGGGCCTGGATCTGCCCATCCAGATCCTGGCGGCCGGGGCCGACCGGATCGTCAGTTCCCCAGCCTTGCGCGCCCTGGCCCGCCGCCTGCCCGACGCCCGCTTTCACAACTATCCCGGCGCCCGGCATGAACTGATGATGGAGAACGACGCCATCCGCCGCGCCGTGTGGGAAGATGTGGACCACTTCCTGGAGGAAACGGGGTTGTAGTTAGCCCTGGTCCGGCGGCATCAGCATCAAGGGCTGCAGCGCCGGGGCCAGGACACGGAGCAGCTGGGCCGGCAGGGCGCTGGTGAAGTGGTAGTTGGCGGCCTGGGGCCCATGGACATGGGCGGTGATGACGCCGAAGAAGCGGTCGCCGGCGTAAAAGACGAACGTGGCGGTGCGGTTCACCACCCGTGATTCCAGCAGCACCCCGCCGGGCCCGAAGCGGTCGAAGCGCTGGTCGCCCGTGCCAGTCTTGCCGCCCAGGGGCAGCGGATTGCCGTCGGCGTCATGGAAGGCGCCCTTGGCGCGCTGGGCCGTGCCGTTCTGCACCACGTCCAGCAGGTGGGCCTTCACCACCTCAACCAGGTCATGGGACAGAACGCGCTCCCCCTTCATCTGGTCATCCAGGCCCACCACCGTCTCATAGGGCGTTCCGGCGGCGAAATGCAGGCGGGTGACGCGGGCGGTGGGCAGGCGGACGCCGTCATTGACGATGATGCCCATCAGGTCGGCCAGCGCCCCCGGCCGGTCGCCCGAACTGCCGATGGAGGTGGCGTAGGACGGCACCAGCGCCTCGAAGGGATAGCCCAGGCGCTTCCAATCGGCATGGATGCGGGCGAAGGCCTCCTCCTCCAGCACGATGCCGATGCGCGTGTCCTGGGCATGCTTGTAGCGGGTGGAGAATAGCCACTGATAGCTTTCCTGGCGCGAGGTGCTGCTTTCCTTCAGCATCTGACGCTTGGGCGCCTTGGGGCTGTCCTGAAGATAGGCCACCAGCCACAGCTCCAGCGGATGGACGCCCGCCATGTAGCCGCGGTCGTTCAGGCTCCACTTTTCCGGATCGGCCTTCTCGAACAGGGCAGCCACGGTGGCCGGCTTCAGCGGCTGGGGCTTGGCACCGGGTCGGGTGTCATTTTCCACCGCGCCATGGGCGGCCAGGAAGCGGGCCAGATCCTCCGGCGTCGAATTCGGACGGACGGAGCGGTAGATGACGGCCAGCCGCTCCTCGCGCGTGCCGGCCTTGGCCGCCAGCTTCTCCAGCGCCTTGTCGGGGCTGAGGCCGCCATACTCGTCCCAGAAATGGTTCAGGAACGTGCTGCCTTCCCGGTCCGCGAACTGGGCCAGATAGGTCTGGCGGGCCGGATGGTGCGGGTCGTCCAGGACGTCGTCCTTCCGCGCCGGCCCCTCGGCGATATAATGGTTCACCACGTCGCGCATCAGGCGGATGAACACCAGGTTCACCGAGCGGCGCAACGCCTCCGACACCGTCAGGATGCGGTGGTCGTCCGACTTTTCGAAATTGTTGAAGCTATGCAGGCCACCACCGGTGAAGAAGCGCTCGCCCGTGCCGGCGGAATAGGTGCGCTCCATGGCCGCGTTCAGCATGGCCGGCAGGCCCTGGTCCCCCGTCTGCGCCAACGTGTCGGTCACCCAGCGCGTCAGGTTGTCGTCCGCCGCCGCCGAAATATCGCGCAGGGAGGCAGCGTCGCGCTGGTGATAGTCGCGGTACAGCTTTTCGATGATCTCAAGATAAGAGATCAAGGTGCGCAGCTTGGCGGTGGACCCCAAATCCAGCCGCGCCCCCTCGTTCAGATCCAGCGGCTGGTCCAGGGTGTCGACCTGCACCCGCACCAGGTTGGCGTGGGGAGCCCGTTCATACAGCGTGACGGAATAGACCACCTTGGCCGGATCGGCGCCGGT
Organism: Nitrospirillum amazonense; assembly: GCF_029594735.1. NCBI lineage: Bacteria > Pseudomonadati > Pseudomonadota > Alphaproteobacteria > Rhodospirillales > Azospirillaceae > Nitrospirillum > Nitrospirillum amazonense. The sequence continues at coordinate 973,772 of NZ_JARPAF010000002.1, read as the reverse complement.
CAGCAGCCGGTCGCCGGTCAGGCCCAGTTCCGCCGTCGCCGCCGGATCCGCCAGGCGCTTCAGCACCCCGGTCACCCGCTCCTGCGCCGCCTGGTCCAGCGTCGTCTCGGTGGTCAGGTCCAGCCGATCCAACTGGTACAGCGTATGGGCGCCCAGCATGGTGGTCAGGCGGTTACGGATGGCGTTGACCGCCTTCTGCTCCACATACGACACGTCGGGCGGGTCCGGCGTTTCCTCGCGGAAGCGCAGTTTGAAGTTCTGCGCCGCGTCGGCCAGCGCCGGCGGGATGACGCCTGCCTTCTCCAGCACCCGCAGATGCTCGTTGCACAGGGCGTCCAGCGCCGTGCGGTTGGTGGTGAGGTAGAAGGATGGCCGCCGCTGGGCCAGCAGCAGGCTCAGCACCTGTTTGTAGACCACCGCCTGGGTCGCCAAATCCTCTTCCGTTTGGGGCGTCGCCCGCAGGATCTGGTTGGCGGCGGCGAAGTCGGTGCCGTACCAGGCCCACAGGCCGTCGCCCAGGCCGTTGATCTCGCCAATGCCGGGCCGCGCGGACAGGGGTGTGGAATTCAGATAGTCCACCAGGATGCGGTAGCGGGTCTGCGTGGTGTCGGCACCGTCCATATAGGCGCGCATGCTGGCCGACGCCATCTGGCGCAGCTTCTCCACCCCGTCCGCCGTCTGCCCGCCGGCGGAATGGCGGTACTTCTCCGTCTGGGTCGCCAGCGTGCTGCCGCCGATGCGCTGGGCACCCGGGTTGACGACCTGCAGGGGGATCTGCAGCAAGGCCAGGCCGAATCGGTCCCAATCCACCGCCGGGTTGCGGTAGGGATGGGCCGGGTCCAGCAGCTGGCGATTCTCGATGAACAGCAAGGTGTTGGCCACCAGGGGCGGGACGGAGGCGTAGCTGGTGAACACCCGCTCCGGATAGCTGGCGCCGTAGAGCAGCGTGCCGCCCCGGTCCAGCACCTGCAGCCCGGCCGAGGTCTTCTCCGCATAGGGCGGATAGAAGCTGAGGTCCAGGTAATCCAGTAGCGTGGGCGACATGCGTGCCTGGGCGGTGACGCGATAGGGCCCAGCCGTCAGCCGCTCCAGGAAGCTCGGCATCTGGGTATAGCCCAGCCGCTCGTCATACGGCCCCGCCGTGGGATAGCGCACGGCCGTGGTGGGGCCGGGGTAGACGGAATAGCGCAGGTCACGCCCGACCCGGGCCAGCAGCACGGATTCGAAGCCCGACGTCTCCGTTTCCAGCCAGGCGGCGCCGCCGATGCAGCCCATAATGACCAGGCTGGTGGTCCAGCCCAGGACGCGCACCCACACCGGCGTGCCCCGCCGGCGGACTTTTGGCGGCTTGGGCGCGGCGTCAGCCCTGCCCGCCCCGGGCGCCAGGCGGGAGACGGGCGGACGCAGGGCGGCCAAGGTGTCGGCCCGCCCACTAACACCCGTCAACGGTCCCCCGCCCAAGCTGTTGTCGGTGCTGGTCGTCATCGCCCGCGTATGCGGTCCCCCCTCAGCGCAGACCCGTCATGGGCCACCGGGCAGAGGCTCACCCCCCATCCCAACTAAGCGGCCTATCCTGCCCGCGATCAAGCGATATCAGGATCAGCCCCCTGTTGGGGGTAGCTTTTGCCGGCATCGTGGCCAAACACGGCCCTTTAACGCACGGTCCGTGCCGGTTCCGGTGATCTCAGCGGGTCCGGCCGAACGCCGCCAGCAGATGGCCAGCCAAGTCGGCGCGGGCCACGGCGGCCTGCTCGCCGCTGGCCAGGCGCTTCACCGTCACGGTGCCGGCGGCGGCCTCGTCCGGGCCCATCATCAGCACCACCGGGATGCCGGCGCGATCGGCATATTTCATCTGCTTGGCAATTTTTGCCGGTTCCAGGTGCACCTCGACGTTCAGGCCGGCGGTGCGCAGCTCACCCGCCAGGGCCAGGTAGTCGGGCAGCAGCTCGGGCGCGAACTGGGTGACCAGCACGTCGATGGTGCTGGTCTGGTCCTTCACCAGGCCGGCCTGGTCCAGCACGTAGAACAGACGGGTGGCGCCGATGGAGATGCCCACGCCCGGCAGCTTGCTTTTGGTGTACTGGCTGGCCAGGTTGTCATAGCGCCCGCCGGAGCAGACGCTGCCCATCTGCGGGAAGTCGGTCAGGAAGGTCTCATACACCGTGCCGGTGTAGTAATCGAGGCCGCGGGTGATGGAGAAATTGACGCGGAAATGGCTGTCCGGCACGCCCAGGGCGCGCAGCCCCGCCACCACCTGGGTCAGCTCCCCCAGGCCTTCATGGGCCAGGGCGCTGGTGCCGCCCAGATCCTTGGCCTTGGCCAGCATCTCATCCGTGGTGCCATCGATGCTGACGAAGGCCAGAATGGCATCGGCCGTCTCGGCCGGCAGCGCCTGCTCCCCCGTCAGGGTGGCGCGCACGGCATCCACGCCCACCTTGGGCAGCTTGTCGATCTCGCGCAGCACGGCGGCCTGAGCCTCGCCCTCGCTCAACCCCAGGCCTTCCAGGAAACCGCGCAGGATCTTGCGGTTGGACAGGTTGATCTGGAAGGGGCCGACGTCGATGCCCACCTGCGCCAGATCGCGGAACACGGTGTAGATGACGGCCGGCATCTCGGCGTCATAGACGATGGACAGGCTGTCCTTGCCGATGACGTCGATGTCGCACTGATAGAACTCGCGATAGCGTCCCTTCTGCGCCCGCTCCCCACGATAGACGCGCTGGATCTGGTAGCGGCGGAAGGGGAAGCTCAGGTCATGCTCATGCTCCGCCACATAGCGGGCGGTGGGCACGGTCAGGTCGAAGCGCAGGGCGATATCGGGCCGCTTGGCCTGTTCCAGGGCGCCGGTCGACTGTACGAAATAGATCTGCTTTTCCGTCTCGCCGCCCGACTTGGTCAGCAGCACATCCACGGTTTCGAACACCGGGGTTTCGATCTGCAGGAAGCCGAAGCGCTCAAAGCCCCGCCGGATGGTGTCCAGCATGCGCTGGAAGGCGATCTGCTTGGACGGCAGCAGTTCCATCGTGCCGGGCGGCGTGCGGGGGGCGATCAGGGCCATGGGATCGAACTCGGAATCTAAGAGACGGACAAGACGGGCTTCATACCCGATTTGCCCGGTGGCGCGCCACAGGCATGGGCAACCCCAAACCCACGGGGGTTGAGCCCGCGCGCCTGAGCGCGTACCACTGGCGCCCGGACATCATAAGCCGGACCCTGCCCCATGAGCGCGACCCCCGCCGCCCGCCTGATCCTGCGACGCCCCGACGACTGGCACTTGCACGTCCGCACCGGCGCCATGCTGCGCGCGGTGCTGCCGCATTCCGCCCGCCAGATGGGCCGGGCCATCATCATGCCCAACCTGGTGCCGCCGGTGACCGACCGCGCCGCCGCACGGCGCTACAAGGCGGAGATCGATGAGGCCTTGGGAAGCTTGCCGGAAAACGGCGGTGCCCGCTTCCAGCCGCTGATGACCGCCTACCTGACGGACGGCAGCAGCGCCGATGAGATCGCCGCCGGCTATGAGGAAGGCCTGTTCCGGGCGGTGAAGCTGTACCCCGCCCACGCCACCACCAATTCCGCCCATGGCGTCACCAACCTCGCCAATGTCGCCGGCGTGCTGGCGCGCATGCAGGACATCGGCATGCCCCTGCTGGTCCATGGCGAGGTGACCGACCCCGCCATCGACATCTTCGACCGCGAGGCGGTGTTCATCGAGCGCGTGCTGCTGCCGCTGATGGATCGCTACCCGGCCCTGAAGATCGTGCTGGAACACGCCACGACGGAAGAGGCGGTGGCCGTGGTGGAGGCGCACGGGGCCAGCGGGCGCCTCGCCTGCACCATCACCGCCCACCATCTGATGATCAACCGGTCGTCCATCTTCGCGGGCGGCATCCGGCCCCACCTCTATTGCCTGCCCATCGCCAAGCGGGAGAAGCACCGCCTGGCCCTGCGCCGCGCTGCCACCAGCGGCCAGCCGTGGTTCTTCCTGGGCACCGACAGCGCGCCGCACCCCACCAGCGCCAAGGAATCGGGCTGCGGCTGCGCCGGCATCTACACGGCGGCCAGCGCCATCGAACTCTACGCCCAGGTCTTCGACGAGGAAGGCAAGCTGGACGCGCTGGAGACCTTCGCCAGCCTGAACGGCCCGCGCTTCCACGGCCTGGCGCCCAACGAGGACACCATCACCCTGGTGCGCGACGGCTACACCGTTCCCGATCTGGTGGACGCCGGCGGCAGCAACGCTGTCCTGCCCTTCCGCGCCGGCGAACGGCTGGACTGGCGCCTGCTGCAGGACTAATACCTCCACCAATTTATCTTCCGCCCGAGGTCCCCATGATCGACGCCCAGACCGCCGCCAGCCTGACCGCCCGCATCCTCCTGGACATCAAGGCGATCCACTTCAACGCCGCCCAGCCCTTCATCCTGACCTCGGGCAAGGCCAGCCCGGTCTATATCGACTGCCGCAAGGTCATCAGCTTCCCCCGCGCCCGCTCGGCCATCATCGATTACGCCGTGCAAACAGTAATGCGCGACGCCGGATTCGAGGCGTTCGACGGTGTGGCCGGCGGTGAGACGGCCGGCATCTCCTACGCCGCCTGGATGGCCGACCGCATGGGCCTGCCCATGCAGTACGTGCGCAAGAAGCCCAAGGGCTTCGGCCGCAACGCCCAGATCGAGGGCCAGTTCGCCGAAGGCGACCGCATCCTGCTGGTGGAGGATCTGACCACCGACGGCGGCAGCAAGGTGGGCTTCGTCAACGCCCTGCGCCAGGCGGGTGCCGTTTGCGAGCACGCCTTCGTCGTCTTCCACTACGGCATCTTCCCCAAGAGCGTGGAGACGATGCGCGAGATCGGCGTCACCCTTCATGCCCTGACCACCTGGTGGGACGTGCTGAAGGTGGCGCGAGACCACAACTATTTCGATACCGGAACGATGCTGGAAGTGGAGAAGTTCCTGCACGCCCCGGCCGAATGGTCGGCTGCCAACGGCGGCAAGGTGGAAGGATAAGCCTTCCACCAGGCGGATGTTTACCGCAGCGGCATGGGGCGACCCATGCCGCTGTTTGTTTATCAGGCAGACGCAGCCGCCAGCGCCTTGCACCGCTCCGCCGTACGCTCGTCGGCCGGGAACATGCACTCGATGCGCAGTTCCTCCACCGTCACATCGCGGGCGGAGCCGAAGGTGGTGATGGTGGAGAAGAAGCGCAGGGGGTGGCCCTCACCGTCCAAGGCACCGCCGGCGAACACCGTGGTGCACAGCGGCAAGGGGTAGGCGTCGGGATCGCGCGACCGCCAGCGGGCGGGCACGCCGGGATAGGCCAGCACATCGTCCAGCAAGGTGCGCAACCCCTGGTCCAGCGGGGTGGCCGCGAGTTCGTTGTGCAGGTGGCAGATCAGGTCGCCGGCCAGGCTTTCCCAATTGCCCATGACGGGCCGCATGTCCTCCGGATCGAACACCTGGCGCAGGATGTTGTTGTGCCGGGGCATGCCGCCGCGCGCCAGGCTGACGATGCGGGCGGTGGCCCGGTTGATGCGCACCACGTCCCAGCGGCGGTTCATCACCACGGCCGGGTAGGGTTCCTGCTGGCCGATGATGAAGTCGATGGCCTGGCGCACCGGTGCCATGGCCGGGGTGGCCAGCGTCGCCTCGCTGTAGCGCGGGGCATAGCCCGCGGCCACAAGCAGGGCGTTGCGCTCGCGCAGGGGCATGTCCAGCGTATCGGCCAGTCGGGCCAGCAGTTCACGGCTGGGCTGGGCCTTGCCGGTTTCCACACAGCTAAGATGCCGGGTTGAGACACCAGCCTCCAGCGCCAAGTCCATTTGGCTCATGCGCCGTGCCGCCCGCCATTCGCGCAGCAGCAGGCCCAGCGGCGTCGGCTGGGAGGGAAGGACGGTCACGGTCGCGGCGGCGGCATGGGTCATGGTGCGGGAATGATACGGCGTCCCCGGGCAAAAGCCATGACCTCGGAGGTCAAGAAACCATGACCTGGCGGGTTATCGACCGCGAATAAGGCCCGGGCGTATCCCTGGGGCATCCGAACAACCTTCCCTTGAGGGATGAGAGATGCTTTCCGCACCGTTCGACCGCCGTCATTTCCTGCAGGGCCTGGCCGGGATCGGCGCCACCGTGGCGCTCGGGACCCCCGGTGCCGGCGCCGCCGCCCTGTCCGGCACCGGGCCGCTGAACGCCGCCGCCTACCGCAGCTTGCGCCGCTATGCCGGCACCCCCTTCGGCCATGTCGCCTACATGGACCAGGGCAACGGCCCCGACGCCCTGTTCCTGCACGGCTTCCCCCTGAACAGCTTCCAGTGGCGGGGCGCCATCGACCGGCTGTCGGCCCATCGCCGTTGCCTGGCACCGGACTTCCTGGGCCTGGGCTACAGCCGGGTGCCGGACGGCCAGGCGGTGACGCCGGATGTCCAAGTGCGCATGTTGGCTACTTTCCTGGACAGCGTGGGCGCCAACACGGTGGACATCGTGGCCAACGACAGCGGCGGGGCGGTGGCCCAGCTGTTCGTTACTCAATACCCCAAGCGGGTGCGCAGCCTGCTGCTGACCAACTGCGATACCGAGCCCGACAGCCCACCCCCGGCCCTTCAGCCAGTGCTGGAGATGGCGCGGGCCGGCACCTTCGCCGACCGCTGGCTGGCGCGCTGGGTGGCGGACAAGGATTTGGCGCGCAGCCCCACAGGCCTGGGCGGCCAGACCTTCAGCGACCCCGCCCGCCCCACGGACGAGGCCATCGACTATTACCTGGGTCCGCTGGTCAGCAGCCCCCGGCGCAAGGACCTGGTGCATGCCTACACCCTGGGCCTGGACCCCAACCCCCTGGCGGGGATCGAGAAGGAGTTGCGCCGGGTGACGGCGCCCACGCGGATCGTCTGGGGCACGGCCGACACCATCTTCGACCCCGCCGGCGGCGACTATCTGGCCGGCATCCTGCCTAACTGCCAGGGCGTGCGCCACCTGCCCCAGGCCAAGCTGTTCTTCCCAGAGGAATATCCGGACATCATCGCGGAGGAGGCCCGGAAGCTGTGGGGGGTGACAGCCTGAGAACTTGCCGCCCCCTTCCAATAAAAAACCCCGCAGGATCGCTCCTGCGGGGTTTTCGATGCACCAGACCGACTTAGGCGGCGCGGACCTGCTGCAGGAAGCGGTCCACCTGGCCGGCCAGGGTGTCGGACTGCTGGGCCAGGCCGGTGGCCGCGCCCAGGACTTGGGTGGCCGACTTGCCGGTGTCCTCGGCTGCATGCTGCAGCGAGCCAATGTTGCGCGACACTTCCATGGTGCCCATGGAGGCCTGCTGGACGTTCCGGGCGATTTCCTTGGTCGCCGCGTCCTGCTCTTCCACGGCGCCCGCGACCATGTCGGAGATGTCGTTGATCTCGGCGATGGTCCTGGAAATCGTGATGATGGCGTCAACCGCGTCGCGGGTGGCGTCCTGCATGGTGGAGATCTGGGCGGAGATTTCCTCCGTCGCCTTGGCCGTCTGGTTGGCCAGGCTCTTCACCTCGCTGGCCACGACCGCGAAGCCCTTGCCGGCTTCACCGGCGCGGGCCGCCTCAATGGTGGCGTTCAGCGCCAGCAGGTTGGTCTGGCTGGCGATGTCGGAGATCAGCTTCACCACGTCGCCGATGCTTTGGGCGCGCGAGGCCAGCGACTGCACGGTCTCGTTCGTCTTCTCGGCGGTGGAGGCGGCCGCCTTGGCGATGCGGGCCGAGGTGTTGACCTGGTTGGAAATCTCAGCGAGGGAGCCGGCCAGTTCCTCGGTGGCGCTGGCCACCGACTGCACGTTGGCCGAGGCCTGCTGCGTGGCGGCGGCGACGGCGCCGGCCTGGCTGCGGCTCTCGTCGGCCGAACCGGACAGCGTCTGCGCGCTGGACTGCATGCGGGTGGCGGCCTCGGACACCTGGGCCACGACGCCCTTCACGGTGCTCTCGAACTCGTCGGCCAGGCGGTTCATGGTGCGGCGCTTCTCTTCCGCCGACTCCCGCTCCGCCTGCTCCTGCACCTTCTTCAGGCGCTCCACTTCCAGGGCGTTGTCCTTGAACACCTGGACGGAGGCGGCCATGGCGCCGATCTCGTCGCCCCGCTCCGTGCCGGTGATGTCCACGGTCAGGTCGCCGCTGGCCAGACGGCCCATGGCGGTCTGCAGGGTGGTCAGCGGACGGCTGACAAGGAAGTGCAGCAGCACGGCCAGGCCGCCGACCAGGATCGCCAGCACGATGATGGCGGTCAGCAGCGAGCCCTTGACGGTGGAGGAGATGGCCTCGTTCAGGCCCTGGCGGCTCCACGCCACGACCAGGGTGCCGACCTGGTCGTGGTTGGCGCCGGCCTTCACCGGCGACATGACGATCAGGTGGTCGCCGCGATCGAAGGCCTTGGTCTCGGTGACCTTCTTGGGCAGGTCCTTGTCCTTGTCGATGGCGTAGGTCGGCAGGGTCTTGCTGTCGAAGCTGTCCAGGGATTCGCCATCGCCGTCGTTCACGCGCACGCCCGCCAGGCTGCCGCCCGCGCGGGTGCTGAGGTCGGCATAGGCGTCTGCGATCGAGTCCTGCTGCTTGAAGCGGACGGCGGCGCTCATCTGCTGCGCCAGCATTTCCGTTTCCTGGCGCTCAGACGCCACGGACTGGGCCAGCATGGCCTTATGCATCTGATTGGCGCTGAGCCAGATGACAGCACCCAGGCCGATAATCGTGGGAATGGCGACCGCAGGGGCGATCTTGCGCCCAATGGTAAACCAGCTTCTCGAATTTTCCGGCTTCTTCACCAGGCCACTGACACGCCCCAAAAACCCATCTGCCTCATACGACATTATTTACTACCCCTGCTTTGTTCATTGCCCCGCGCCGCTGTCGTCGCCAAGACCGACAACCACCCTATCAAACCGGTGCGCGCCCCCGAACCCCTCGCCCACAGTGCGATCGCGGCTCGGCCCAGGCCCTGGGCTAATACCTAGACATGCTTTTGCAGACCTGTAAACTGACTTATAACCTCAACTACAGTTAACGCCGCCGAGGACCATGACGACTGAAATTTATCTTTCGCAATGCGGAAAGGATTTCAGCCTGGATCCATTAGCGTCAGACTCTGGTTAAAACCCCGGAATCCAAAGCGCTAACGGGGTGAGATAAACGAAACGGGGGGAAAGGGGCTGGGCCCCGGAGTTCTTCTTAGCATTTTAAGTAATAAAAATTCAGCAGAGGTGACAAAAAACGTCACCACTCCGTCATATCGGATCACGACCCGGCAGCGGCTGGGCGACCGGGACGGTGGCTGATCGTGAACAGGGCTCGGGCCCGCAACGGACGGGCCCGAAGTGAAGACAAACGTAGGTAACAATCCGTAAACCCTTGACGGATAGTCTTTTTTAGACCGTGTACTTACTGGACTCTGGGAGGTTGGTGCAGATGAAGAAGCGGGTGGCAGCCATCGTCCTGATGGCTGGTTTGGGGGTTGCGGGCGTGGCGCGGGCGGAGTGCTCGCTGGGCACGCCCCCCGCCGTGCCGGACGGCAGCAAGGCGGCGGAAGCGGAGATGCAGGCGGCATCCGCAGCCGTGAAGAAGTTCATGGCAGAGACCCAGGACTACATGAGCTGCGTCGAGTTCGAAGGCAAAAATGGCAACGGCAACTGGCAGAAGAAGTACAACGACGCCGTCGACCAGATGCAGAAGCTCGCGAGCGAATTCAACAAACAGTTGAAAGCCTTCAAGTCCAAATAATGCCTAACGCCCGCCATTCCGCCGCGCCCCTCCCGGGGCCGGCGGACAGACGGCAGGGATTCCACTCCGAAGCACCACTTCCAGTGGCGGATAATGGTTAAGGCGCCTCACCGCCGGTGCGGCGTTTTGTCCGCCGGCGGCGATCCTATGCCCGGCTTGCCGGGAGCGCCTCCCGGCAAGCCGGGGGCGATCGGCAAGGCCGGCTGGGCATCCTTTCCGCGGGAAGGGACCGCGTCCAGCGGCACCGTCACCACCGTCGGCGGCTTGCGCGGCGTGACGATGGGCGGCATGGCCAGCCCTCGCGGCTGGACGGCGATGGAGGAATACGGCGTGCGCTTAGGCTCCGGCGGACGTTCCAGGTGGCGCGTCACCAAGTTCACCAGCGTAGCATCATCCCAAGGCTCGACCGCGCGGCCCAGGCGCAGGATCACCAGGTCGGCCGCCTTCGACACGTAAAGCCGCTGGCCACCGGCGCCCGCCATGAAGACGGTGTCAGGCTCGGCGAAGGCTTCGGCCGCCTTGATGGGGCCGCCTTTTTCCCGCGGCCAGGCGAGGCGCACCCGCATGCCCTCGTTACGGGCGAACAGCGTAGGCCGCTGCATCTCCTCCACCCAGGGCATGGGCAGGACCGGACGGTTTTCCACCTGGCCGCCATCCTTCAACAGCAGGCCCAGGCGCAGCCAGTCGCGCGCCGTTGCCTTGACGCAGCAGCCCACCAGGGTGGCGCGGCCGCTGTCATCCAGCAGCATCTCCGCCGGGCGGGCGCCGATCGGAGCCCACAGCGCCTGCGACAAATAGGCCGCCAGCGGCTGCCTGGTCGCCTTTTCCAGCACCAGGGCCAGCACCTGCAACTCACCTTCCGCCGGCTTGTAGCGGGTGCCGGGTTCCGCCTCCAGCGCCAGGCCTTTCAGCCAGACGCCGGCATCGGCCGCCGCCGCGCCGCCTGGGGTGCCGTTATCGGGCGGGAAGCCGAGGCCGCTGCTGCCCACCAGCAGGTCGCGCACGGTGATCCGACCCCGCGGATCGTCCTTCCAGTCTGGGAAGATCTGGCCCAGCGTCTGATCCGCAGAGGTGAAGAAACCATCCTGGATGGCCTTGCCGGTCAGGAAGGTCAGCAGGCCCGCCTGCAGACCGGCACCGTCCATCAGGTCCGCCGGTCGGGTGCCGGGACCGTAGTCCTCCACCTGCAGGGCGCCGCGATACCAGACCAGCAGGGCCGTGGTGCCGGTGTTGGACTCGAAAGTGTGCAGGGCCTTCAGGCCCTCATCCGAAATCTGGCGGTCATCGGGCGAAGCCACCGTCAGGATCGGACCGTCGCCGCCCGCCACCTCCACCGTCACCGGACCGCGAGGGCTCGGGGGCTCCGCCGCCGCCGGCGGTGAGGGTGGCGGCGTTTCCACATGCCTGCCCCAATGGGCCAGCAGCAGGCCGCCGCCGATGGCCACCACCGCCACCGGCGCCAGCAGCAGGGCCACCCGAAGGTAGCCGCTCCGGGGCTCACCGGGCCTGGCGGTGCCGGGCCTGGAGGCGCCGGGCTTGGGCGGGGTGGCCCCCGATTTCGGTGACTGGGACATCAGTACGCAACGCTCCCCGAAGGCGGACGGGTCCGCCCGGGCGCCGGCCCGGCACGAACTCCGGCATAAGCCTTGGCCGTGACTGTGGCACGGCCAAGGCAGCGAGAGTCGGCGGGGGCCGCCTTACTTGCGTTCGCGGACCGGGTAATCGACGCCATCAACCACTTCCCAGCTGCCGTCGGGCTGGCGGCAGATGAAGCCGGTCTGGTGGCGGAACAACTGGCCCTGGAACACCACCGAGTGGAATTCGCGGCACGGGCGGTTTTTGGCGTCGAAGCCGTCACGCAGCATCTTCACGGTGCCCTGGCGGCCCGTCTGCGGGTTCGTCCAGTTCACGGTTTCCTGGATGGGCTTGCCCGTGGCTTCCTTCAGCGCCGTCTGCAGCGCGGTCAGGTCGCTGGCGTCCAGCGTGATGTCCGTGGGTGGCGGCTTGGGCGCCTCCACCGGCGGCGGCTCGGCCGGCGCCGCGGGCTTCTCCTCGGGCTTGGCGGCACAACCCGCCAGCGCCAGCAGCATCAGTCCGGCGACCGACAGCTTCATCTTCATCCCTTTGGCTCCTGCATCCCCTGGTAAACGCCCCCCAAAATCGACGGCGCCCCGATTGAGCGCCCCTTTTGCCAAAGGTGACGCCCGCCGCGCAATCCCTGCCGAAGCCCGACCCCCGAAAGCCAGAGCCCGAAAGGCGGTATCCCGCCGAAGGGCCGAGCCCGGTGGGATGCGACGGATCGTTCGTGAAACCGCTCCCCTTCACGGGCGCAACTGGCATAATGCCGCCCGTTATTCGTGCCAGTACCGAAAGCCTGCATCGTATGACCGACATGAAAACCGGCGTAAATCCCCTGTTCCTGCGGGAGGAGGAGCTGCGGCAGGCGATGGAGATGCTGTTCTACGCCTACCGCGACTTCACCGCCGAACCCGACACCATGCTGGAGAAGATCGGCCTGGGCCGGGCGCACCACCGCGTCATCTACTTCGTGGGGCGCCATCCCCACATCACGGTGACCGACCTGCTGGGCATCCTGCGCATCACCAAGCAGAGCCTGTCGCGCGTTCTGCAGGATCTGGTGCGTGAGGAGTATATCGTGCAGCGCCAGGGCACCCGTGACCGGCGCCAGCGCCTGCTGGACCTGACGCCCAAGGGCCAGGAACTGGAACGCCAGCTGTCCGAGCCCCAGCGCCAGCTCATTGCCCGGGCCTACCGCCGGGCAGGGGCGGAAGCGGTGGAGGGCTTCCGCAAGGTCATGGTCGGCATCATGGACGACAGCGACCGGGACACGTTCGCCCAGGCCCGACCGGCCGTGGCGGCGCTGGCGAAGCGCTGAGCCCGCATTATGTTATGCTGCCGCCCCGCGACCGTTAGGGAGAGCATTCGGCCATGACGATGACGCAGCAGGCCCTGCCCGAGGAGCAACCCCACATCCTGGTGGTGGACGACGACGACCGCCTGCGCGAGGCGCTGCGGCGCTATTTGTCGCAGAACGGCTTTATCGTGTCGGCCGCGGCGGACGCGGCGGCGGCCCGGCGCATGCTGGCCTCCCTGCACTTCGACCTCATGGTGCTGGATGTGCGCATGCCCGGCGAGTCGGGGCTGCAGCTGACCCGCAGCTTGCGCGCCGATGGCGGCCTGCCCATCCTGCTGCTGACGGCCAACGGCCAACCGGACGACCGCATCGCCGGGCTGGAGGCCGGGGCCGACGACTACCTGCCCAAGCCCTTCGAGCCGCGCGAGCTGGTGCTGCGCATCACCTCCATCCTGCGCCGCCTGCCCAAGCCGGCGTCGGTCGCGGCGGAGGTGCGCCTGGGCCGTTGGGTGTTCGACGCCGAACGGGAAGAACTGCGGTCGGGCGAGGAGACCGTGCGCCTGACCAGCGGCGAGGCCAGCCTGCTGCGCACCCTGGCCGCCCAGCCGGGAGTGGTGTTCACGCGGGAGGATCTGGGGCGCGCCGGCATCGACAGCAACGCCCGCGCCATCGACGTGCAGGTCACCCGCCTGCGCCGCAAGATCGAGACCGACCCGCGCCAGCCGCGCTATCTGCAGACGGTGCGTGGCGAAGGTTATGTGCTGCGGCCCGACTGAGGCCCCCTTTTTAGTCGCTGAAGGACGCCCCATGAGCATGACGCGTGAACAGGCGCCTCGGCGCCAGGGTTTGGGGGCGCCCCCGGTGATCAACCCGTCCGGCGTCGTGAAGCGGCTGCTGCCGCGCACGCTGTTCGGCCGGTCGCTATTGATCATCACCACGCCGGTGATCCTGGCTCAGGCCATCGCGACCTTCTACTTCTATGACCAGCACTGGGAACGGGTGACCAACAACCAGGCCTTCGGCGTGGCGGGCGAGATTGCCATGGTCATTGAGCAGCTGGGCCGCGACCAGACGGAGGAGGACCAGAGCGCGACCCTGGACATGGTGACCCGCACCACCGACCTGATGGTAACCTTCCGCCCGGGCGAACGGCTGCCCAACTGGCACCGCCAGCACCTGTTCGGCATCCTGGAGCACACGCTGGGCCGGGCCCTGGATGAGAAGGTTGGCCGCCCCTGGACCATAGACACCCACGTGGCCCACGAATGGTACGGCATCAACGTGCAGCTGCCCGACGGCGTGCTGCACGTCCTGTCGCCGGAGCGGCGGCTGTTCAGCTTCACCAGCTGGGTGTTCATCCTGTGGATGGCGGGTAGCTCGCTGCTGCTGTTCACCATCGCCATCATGTTCATGCGCAACCAGATCCGGCCCATCCGCCGCCTGGCCATCGCGGCGGAGGCCTTCGGCAAGGGTCGCGACACCCCCTTGTTCAAGCCGGAGGGCGCATCGGAAGTGCGGCAGGCCGCCACTGCCTTCCTGCAGATGCGGGAACGTATCCAGCGCCAGATCAGCCAGCGCACGGAGATGCTGGCCGGGGTCAGCCACGATCTGCGTACCCCCCTGACCCGCATGCGTCTGCAGCTTGCCATGCTACCCGAGGCCCAGGAGGTGGAGGAGCTGAAGGCCGACGTGGCCGAGATGGAGGGGATGATCGAGGCCTACCTGGCCTTCGCCCGGGGCGAAGGCGCCGAACCGCCCGCCCCCACCGATGTGGGCGCCTTGCTGAGCGACGTGGTGGCCAACGCCCTGCGCGAGGGCCGGTCGGTGGAATTGAGCCTGCCGGACGCCACCATCATCGTGCCGCTGCGCGCCAACGACTTCCGCCGCTGTGTCGCCAACTTGGTGGGCAACGCTGTGCGCTACGCCGGCCGCGCCTGGGTGACCCTACAGCGCCAGGGCGGCCACCTCTATGTCCTGGTTGACGATAATGGGCCCGGCATCCCGGCGGAGATGCGGGAGGAGGTTTTCCGTCCCTTCCACCGCCTGGACAGCTCCCGCAACCAGGCCACCGGCGGTGTCGGCCTGGGCCTGGGCATCGCCCGCGACATCGCCAACCGTCACGGTGGCAACGTCCTGCTGGAAGACAGCCCCCGGGGCGGCCTGCGAGCGGTGATCAGGCTGCCTGTGTAAGCAGCGGGACAGCGGAAATGAAAACGGGCGGCACCCGAAGGTGTCGCCCGTCCATTTATCAGCGCGAGGCTGGAACCAGGCTTAGTGCTTGGTCTGGGCCTTGGCGATGGCGGCCTTCACTTCCTCGATGCTTTCCTTCACGCGGTTGGACAGCACGTCGGCGGCTTCGCTGTTGGACTTGGCGATCAGCTCGGCCAGTTCCTTGACGTTGGCCAGGGCCTTCTCGAAAGCGGTCTTCACCAGCTCGGCCTGCTTGGCGACCTTGTCTTCCGGAGTGCCGGTGGACAGGAAATCGGAAACCACGGAGGAGGTCTCCTCCAGGCTCTGACGCAGGATTTCGGCCTGGCGGCGCAGGACGGCCTGGATGCCTTCCACGGCCAGCTGGTTGGCGGCCGTCACGGCCTCGATGTTCTTGCGCTGGGCGGCGACGAAGGCATCGACGTCGATGCCCGGCACCTTGTAGTCAGCCAGCGTCTTGCTGAAGTCCACCTTGGTGAACTCCGCGAACTTGGACGGGTCGAAAAACTTCGTCATGTCGAAGTCGAGGAACGGATTGGTCGCCATAGTGTTCAGATCCCTATACGGCTTGCGCCGCTGCGGTGCGGCAATTCCGGGGGGGATAATGCTTGGGGTAAGCCAGCCGGTCAATCGTTTTTGTGCACCGCACAATAAACTCTTTTGGCTAGTACAGGCCGGCCAAGCACCGCCATAGGTCGAACCGGCTAAGACACCGGTGGCACCCGGTCCTTCCGCCTAGGCGACGTCCACCACCCGGGCGCCGCTCAGCCGGGCCAGCACATCGGGGGCGATGGCGAATACGGCATTGGGGGTGCCGGCCGCCGCCCAGACCGTGGGAAATGACAGCAAACGGCGGTCGAATAATGTGACAGGCGTCACCGCGTGGCCCAGCGGCGGAACGCCGCCTATGGGAAAACCCGTGGTCAACCGCACATACTCTGGATCAGCGCGCAGCAGCCGGTCGCCATTCAGCGTGTCGGCCAGGGCCTTGGCCACCAGGGCCTCGTTGATGCGGGTGGCGCCCGACGCCACCACCAGGACGGAGGCGTTTTTTTCGCGTGTGCGAAAAACGATTGACTTGGCGATTTGTGCCGCATCGCAACCAATCACCGCCGCGGCCTCCGCCGCCGTGCGGGTGGTGGCCGCGAATTCCACGACGTGGATGGGCTGGCCCAGATCGTTCAGCAGGTTCTGGATCTTCTGCGCGCTGGGGCTGAGGGGTCCGGCCATGACGCGTCAGCCCGCCAGTTCCCGCGACCGCCGGTTGGCGGCGGCGACCGCGCGGGTCATCAGCGGCGCCAGGCCTTGCCCCTCGTCCATCAACACGTCCAGCGCCGCCTGGGTGGTGCCCTTGGGGCTGGTGACGTTGATGCGCAGCTGGGTGGCCGTGGTATCCGGATTGCGGTACAGCAGCTCGCCCGCCCCCGTCACCGTGGCCCGCGCCAGGCGCAGCGCCAGGTCCGGCGGCAGGCCCACGGCGGCGCCGGCGGCGGCCATGGCCTCCACCAGGTGGAAGACATAGGCGGGGCCGCTGCCCGACACGGCGGTGACCGCGTCGATCAGCCCCTCATTCTCCACCCAGACCACCTCGCCCACGGCGCTCAGCAGCCCCTGGCACAGGTCGCGCTGGCTGGCCGAGACGGCCGGCGTGGCATAGGCGCCGGAGATGCCCCGGCCCACGGCGGCCGGCGTGTTGGGCATGGCCCGTACTAGGGCGGCGCCAGCGCCTAGTACCTTCTGGAAATAGGCGATGGTCTTGCCGGCGGCAATGGACAGGAAGACAGCGCTGCCGCCATACGCGGCGTAGGCCGGCAGCGCCTGATCCATCATCTGGGGCTTCACGGCCAGCACGACGGCGGTGGGACTGAAATCCGCCGGGATGGCGGCGGGATCGGACACCAGGACCGTCCCCTCCGGCGCGGAAGCGGCAGGGGCCACGGGGTCGACGATGACCACGCGGCGGACGGTGCCCGCCGCCTGCCAGCCGGCAAGCATGGCGCCGCCCATCTTGCCGAAGCCCACCAACAACAAATTCACAGCCGTCATCCCCGCACCCAATTTATGACATTCCAACGGAGGTCCCGGGGTGTGGGCTGTATCAAGCTTCGCCAAGCGTGTCCAGAATGGCGGCGGAAACGGCGTCCGCGGCACTTTTGCCGCCCCAGATGACGAACTGGAACGCGGGGTAGTAGCGCTCGCACTCCGCCACCGCGATTTCGACCAGATCCTCGATCTGTTCCACGCTGGCGGCCCGCGTGCCCCGCAGCAGCAGCGTCTGGCGGAACATGGGCGTGTGCTCTTCACTGCACACGTCGAAGTGGCCCAGCCACATCTTGCCGTTCACTTCGGCCAGCAGTTCGGTGACGGCGAGCTTGCGCGCCGGCGGCACCTTCATGTCGAACTGACATGAGAACTGCATGGCGCTGACTTCGTTCTGCCACACGAAAAACAGCCGGTAGTCGCACCACCGGCCGTTGATCTCGACGATCATCTCGTCTTCGCTGGCGCGCTCGAACGGCCATTCGTTGGCCGAGACGATCTCCTCGACGATATCAAGGGGATTGTGTGTGGTGCTGCTAGTCTCGACGGCAAGTGCCGACATGATACGCCCTCCTGTCGCGCGCGATGGCAAGGGACGACCCATCCCACCCGGCGCCGGACCGAAAACGTCCGATCCGCTCAAAAACAAAATCTGGTGCTGCCGGGCGTGGGAGCTACCAGGGGTACGGTGCCAGAGGACAACCGCCCTCGCAACCGTCTTCTACCCGGCCGCCGGGCCCGTTCGGTGCCCACCCCTTGTGAGCAGGGCCGGAAGCCCGGGATCCCTTGGGTTTCGGCCCAAGGCACCCCTTTCGGCCAGGGAGGTGCACGCTCAGGCCGGCTTATCCGCCTCGGCCGCGGCCTTGGCCACAACCGACTCAAGATGGGCGACGCGATCCAGCAGCGCCTGCTGCAGGACCATCAGCCGGTTGATCTCATCCTCCTGCGCGCGGGCGCGGGCCGCCATTTCCTTCACGGCCTCGAACTCGTCCCGGCGGACCATGTCCAGGCCGCTGAGAACGCGTTCCAAACGCTGGCGCACATGGCCCTCGACCTCGTTCTTCAGCCCGGCCACGGCGCCGACGGCGCCCCCGGCCACACGGGCCAAATCGTCCAGCACCTTGTTGTCCACCTGCATCGCCTCGATCCTCAAAGCAGTACCGCCGACGCCCCGGTACCGTTGCGGCGGGACCCGGAAAGCGAACGGCCATCAAGCCGCCATTATCGCGCCCCACGTTCGCACGTGCAACAGCACCTTCGAAGCGCCCTCGGGAGCGCCCCGGGGGAGCGTTACGGGGCATGCCGCAGGGCCCGGATTCCGGCCGCTGGTTGCGACCGGGGCCTGGGGCCCCTATAAAGCCGGACAGCCGAGTCCATTTCTTTCATACGGTCGGCCATGTGGGGGCGGACGCCCGCCGGGACAAGGGCGCGCCGATGTGCCCGGCACCCACCGCATGACAGGCCGGAAGAAGACGTCCACGGGGATATCCGCAGCATCATGGCCCTCGCCTTTCCCAACATCAGCCCGACGATCGTCGAGATCGGCCCCTTCGCCCTGCGCTGGTACGCGCTGGCCTACATCGTGGGGGTGACGCTGGGCTACCGCCTGGCGCTGGGCATGGCCCGGCGCGTGAACGGCCGCCCCACCCCGGCGGAGCTGGATGACTTCCTGGTCTGGGCCGTGGTCGGCGTGCTGGCCGGCGGGCGCCTCGGCTTCATCCTGTTCTATAATCTGGATTTCTACCTGCAACATCCGCTGGACATGCTGAAGGTCTGGAACGGCGGCATGTCCTTCCACGGTGGCATGACGGGCGTGGCCCTGGCCGTGCTGCTGTTTGCACGGCGGCGCGGCTTCAACCCGCTGTTCCTGGGGGACCTGGCCGCCGTGGCCGCCCCCATCGGCCTATTCCTGGGTCGCCTGGCCAATTTCGTGAACGGGGAACTGTGGGGCCGTCCCACCGACGTGCCCTGGGGCATGATCTTCCCCCATGCCGACGACCTGCCCCGCCACCCCAGCCAGCTGTATGAGGCGGGGCTGGAGGGCATCGTGCTGTTCACCGCGCTGTTCCTGCTGTCACGCATCCCGTCGGTCCGGGACCGCACCGGCACGCTGACCGGCGCGTTCCTCATCGGCTACGCCCTGTGCCGCATCACCGCCGAATTCTTCCGCGAGCCCGACGTGCAGGTCGGCTTCCTGCTGGGCGGCGGCGTCACCATGGGCCAGATCCTGTCGGTGCCCATGCTGCTGATCGGCGTGATCCTGGTCGCCCTGGCCCGCCGGCGCGTGCCGGCAGCGGCCTGATGTCCGGCGCGACCCCGGCCACCGCGGCGCCGGCGACCCTGGCTGAACACCTGATTCGCCGCATCGGCGGCGAAGGCCCCCTACGCCTGTCCACCTTCATGGCCGAGGCGCTGGGCCATCCCACGCTGGGCTATTACACCACCCGCGACCCGCTGGGCGCCGCTGGCGACTTCACCACCGCGCCTGAGATCAGCCAGATGTTCGGGGAACTGCTGGGCCTGTGGTGCGCGCAAGCGTGGCTGACCCTGGGCTCCCCCACGCCTCTGCATCTGGTGGAGCTGGGCCCCGGGCGCGGCACGCTGATGGCCGACGCGCTGCGCGCCATGGCCCGGGTTCCCGGCCTGACCCAGGCCCTGCGCGTCCACATGGTGGAGACCAGCCCGTCCTTGCGCGCACGGCAGCGTGCGACGCTGGCAGCCCTGCCCACCGCCGCACAGCCGCCCCAACCCATCGCCTGGGCCGACAGCCTGGAGGCGGTGCCCGACGGGCCGATGCTGCTGCTGGCCAACGAATTCTTCGACGCCCTGCCCATCCGCCAGATGCAGAGGACGGCGCGCGGCTGGGCCGAGCGCTGCGTCACCTGGCTTGAACCGGAAAGCCGTTTCGCCTGGACGCTGGACGCCAGCGGCGGCGCCGAACTGCTGGTGCCGCCTGAGCTTCGGGACGCGCCCCTGGGCGCGGTGGTGGAGCTGTGCCCCGCCGCGCTGACCGTGGCGGGGGAGATCGGGCGCCGCCTGGCCACCTACCCGGGCGCCGCGCTGGTGGTGGACTATGGCTATGACGCGCCGCCCCTGGGCGACACGCTGCAGGCGGTGCGCAGCCACGCCTACGCCCCCGTGCTGGACGCCCCTGGCCAAGCCGATCTGACCGCCCATGTGGATTTCCGCACCCTGGCCGCAACGGCGGTGGCGGTCGGCGCCCAGTCCCATGGCATCGTCGGACAGGGAGTCTTGCTGCACCGTCTGGGCATCCAGCAGCGCGCCGCCACCTTGAAACGGGGCGCCATGCCCCCGCAGGCCCGTGTCATCGACCTGGCGCTGGACCGCCTGACCGCCCCCGACCAGATGGGCCGCCTGTTCAAGGCCCTGGCCCTGACCAGCCCGGGCGCGCCGCCGCCCGCCGGCTTCGAACCCAGCGAAGGCTGATCCATGACACCGTCACCCCCCGCCGCCCCGATCCCTGAAGACCGCCCCTACCTGACCTTGGACGCCCTGGACCTGCCCGGCGTGCGCCATGGCTATTTCACCCGGCGTGGCGGTGTCTCCACTGGGCTCTATGCCGGGCGCAATGTTGGCTTCGGCTCCAACGACGCAGCGGCCGCGGTGGCGGAAAATCGGGCGCGGTGCGCCGCCGACCTGGGCCTGCCGGCGGACAGCCTGGTCACCGTCTACCAGATGCACAGCCCCACGGTGGTGACGGTAGAGCACCCCTGGGCACGGGATGACGCGCCCCAGGCCGATGCCATGGTCACCCGCCGGCGGGGCATCGCCCTGGGCATCCTGACGGCGGATTGCGTGCCCGTTCTGTTTGCCGATTCGACCGCCGGGGTGATCGGCGCCGCCCATGCCGGCTGGAAGGGCGCCTTCACCGGCGTGCTGGAGGCCACGGTGCGGGCCATGGCGGATCTGGGCGCCGATCCCGCCCGCATCGTCGCCGGCGTCGGCCCGCATATCGGCGCCGCCTCTTATGAAGTGGGGCCTGAGTTCGAGGCCCGTTTCCTGGAGGACGACGCCGGCAACGCCCGCTTCTTCCATGCCGGCCAGCGGGCGGACCACCCCCTGTTCGACATCGGGGCCTACGTCGGGCACCGGCTGTCCGGATGCGGCTTGGCCAGCGTGGCGCATACTGGTCATGATACGGTTGAGCGGGAGGATCTGTTCTTCAGCTACCGGCGGTCCACCCTGCGGTGCGAGGTTGATTATGGCCGCCATATCAGCGTCATAGCCCTGGAATCTTTCCCTTGAGACCGTCCCCGGCGGGGGTCCGGCCACCTATTATCAGCGCATGCCCCCCGTGCCCAGACAGCGGGGGGCGGCGGTTTACAGCCTAGGCCTTGCTTGATATGGTCCGCGCGCCTTTATGAAGGTATGAAGACGCCCCGGCGTCGCCCACTTCCTATTATTAAGAGCGACCCCATGAAGCTCATCGCCGGCAACAGCAATCGCCCGCTTGCCGAGGCCATTTCGGTCTGCCTGAAGGTTCCGCTGACGAAGGCCAGCATCCGGCGCTTCAGCGACATGGAAGTCTTCGTGGAAATTCTGGAGAACGTCCGCGGCGAGGACGTGTTCGTCATCCAGTCCACCTCTTATCCCGCCAACGACAACCTGATGGAATTGCTGGTCACCATCGACGCCCTGCGTCGCGGCTCGGCCCGGCGCATCACGGCTGTGCTGCCCTATTACGGCTATGCCCGCCAGGACCGCAAGACGGGTCCCCGCACCCCCATCTCGGCCAAGCTGGTCGCCAACCTAATCACCACCGCCGGTGCCAACCGCGTGCTGACCATGGATTTGCACGCCGGCCAGATTCAGGGCTTCTTCGATATCCCCACCGACAACCTGGTGGCCGCCCCGGTGTTCGTGCAGGACATCGAGGCCACCATGGGCCGTGACAACCTGATGATCGTGTCGCCGGACGTGGGCGGCGTGGTGCGCGCCCGCGCCATCGCCAAGCGGCTGGACGCCGACCTGGCCATCATCGACAAGCGGCGTGAGCGCGCCGGCGTGTCGGAGGTGATGAACGTCATCGGTGACGTCAGCGGCCGCGACTGCATCCTGGTCGACGACATCGTGGACAGCGCCGGCACCCTGTGCAACGCCGCGGTTGCCCTGAAGGAGCGGGGCGCCAAGTCGGTGCGCGCCTACGTCACCCATGGCGTGCTGTCGGGCGGCGCCGTCGCCCGCGTGGCCCAGTCCCCGCTGGAGGCACTGATCACCACCGACAGCATCCAGGCGACCGAGGCCGTCCGCGTCTCGCGCAACGTGCGCCACCTGACCGTCGCCCCCCTGATCGCCGAGGCCATCGAGCGCATCAGCAACGAGAAGTCGGTGTCTTCCCTGTTCGACTGAACCTACGGTCAGCCGCGCCGGCCTGTTCGACTGAACCTTCCCTCGACCAATGCCAAGTGCCTCGAAGGCGGCCTCATGGCCGCCTTCGTGACTCTATGGCTTGACTCCGGGCCGTCGCGCGCATACACCCGCGCATTCCGACCGCGTCAGCACCCCTGGAGGCTGGCGCATTTTCTTAAGGAGAGTACCAATGACCCAGATTATCGCGCTCGCCGCCGAGGCGCGGAACGGGGCAGGCAAGGGGACCGCCCGTCAGACCCGCCGCGATGGCCGCATCCCTGCCGTGATTTACGGCAACAAGGAAAAGCCGGTGACGATCTCCCTGGAGGCGGTCACCTTCACCCGCGTGCTGCACAAGCCGGGCTTCTTCACGCACCTGTACGACGTGACCGTCGACGGCGTGACCACCCGCACCCTGCCGCGCGACGTCCAGTTCGACCCGGTGACCGACCGTCCCCTGCACGTCGACTTCCTGCGCGTCAGCGACACCACCGAAATCGTGGTGAAGGTTCCGGTGGAGTTCACCGGCCATGACGCCAGCCCCGGCCTGAAGCGTGGCGGCGTGCTGAACATCGTCCGCCACGAGGTGGAGATGCACGTCCGCGCCAACGACATTCCGGAACACCTGACCGTGTCCCTGGAAGGCTTCGACGTGGGTGCCTCGATCCACATCAGCGCCGTGAAGCTGCCGGAAGGCGCCCGCCTGGTCGTCACCGACCGCGACTTCACCGTCGCCACCATCGCCGCTCCCTCGGGCCTGAAGTCCGAAGAGAACGCGGCGGCGGCTGCCGAGGCCTGATAGACGATGCGGCTGGTGGTCGGTCTGGGCAACCCTGGCCCGGAATATGCGCACCACCGGCACAACGTCGGCTTCATGGCGGTGGACGAGATTGCCCAACGCCATCGGTTCGGCCCCTGGAAGAAGCGCTTCCAGGGGCTGATCACCGAGGGGCAGATCGGCCCCGAAAAGATCTACCTTCTGAAACCGCAGACTTTCATGAACCTGTCCGGCCAATCGGTCGGGGAGGCGATGCGGTTCTACAAGATGACGCCGGACCAAGTCATCGTCCTGCATGACGAACTGGACCTGCCCCCGGGCAAGCTGCGCGCCAAGAAGGGCGGCGGCCACGGCGGGCACAACGGCCTGCGCTCCATCGACGACCATATCGGCAAGGATTACTGGCGCGTGCGCCTGGGCATCGGCCATCCGGGGGACAAGAACCTGGTGCACGGCTGGGTGCTGTCCAACTTCGCCAAGGCCGAGCAGACCTGGCTGGTCCCCTTCCTGGACGCGGTCGTGGGCGATTTCAGCCTGATGACCGAGGGTGAGCCTGAGAAGTTCCAGAGCCGCGTCGCCCTGGTCACGCAACCGCCCAAGCCGGCCAAGCCCCCTGCCGCCGACAAGGCGCCCAAGGCCTGAGCAAAGGCACCCTGGCCGCACGAAGCGCCGACGTCACC
This sequence comes from Nitrospirillum amazonense, assembly GCF_029594735.1. NCBI lineage: Bacteria > Pseudomonadati > Pseudomonadota > Alphaproteobacteria > Rhodospirillales > Azospirillaceae > Nitrospirillum > Nitrospirillum amazonense. Next base: position 950,099 of record NZ_JARPAF010000002.1, on the reverse strand, counting down.
CCTGATTTCCGAATAATACTATAGCGGCACGAGATGTTGACTCGTACCGGTGTAGCCCGCGACTGCGGGCGCCGGAGCGAGCACCGTAGGGCGCAGCGAGGAAGCCAAGGGGCGGATGCCCAGCCGGCGTTTGAGGGGCATTTGAGCGGTCACGATCAAATGCCACGCGTATAAGCCGCCTCAGGCGAAAATGTCCAGCAGGCGCTTGCTGTTGTCGTCCACCGTCTGGGCGACCTTGGTCAGGGCCTTGAAGGTCAGGGCGTCGCTGCTGAGGCTGACCACGTCGGTGGGATTGATGTCCCCGCCCTTGGACGCCGTGATGGCCGTGGCGTCCCGGTCCACGCGCGCGCTGCTGGACTGCAGGCCGGCGGCCACGGTGGCGTAGGGGTTGGGGGCGGAGATGCTGGTCATGTCCCCGAATATAGCATCGCCACCGGCCCTGGCACAGGGGCCGCGTCGGAAAGGCGCGGAGCTCAGCTTTGTGGCGGCACCACCAGCACGGTGACGGTGGCCGCCGGGCTGTTGGACAGTTGCAACCGATAGGTGCCGGCGGCCAGACCAAAATCCACCACCTTGTGAATGCCGGAGCAGTTGGGGCCGTGCTTGTGGCTGGTGCTGTCCAGCGACTTGCCGTCCGCCACCACGTCGATCCAAGCTGCCCCATCGATGGCGATGCGGTAGGGACCTGCGGCGGGCACGGTGAAGGCCACGGTGCCGGCGTAGGTCTTCTCCCCCGCCGGCTTGGGTGGGGTGACGGCCAGGGTCACGCCTTCCTTGGCCACCAGAGTCACTCGCGCCGGCGTTCCGGGGGTCAGGGCGGGGGCGACGCCCGGGGCGGTCGCGGCCGTCACCGGCACCGCCGCCAGTCCCCAAGCCTTGAGGTCGGCCGGCCATTCCACGGCGACACCCTTGCAGGAGGGGTCGGCCGGGCCACCCATCTGGGCCCAGGCCGGCGCCGCCAGCGCCATCATCACCGCTACCACCCCGATCGCAGTTCTCCACAGCATGACCGATCCCTTCCCTGACACGCCGCTATATTCAATCTGATATAGCGCCCGTGTGTCCCCGCCTGACAAGGAAATCGCGCGGCGGCCCGCAGCGGCAAGTCGGCGCGACCACTAAAATTGACCGCCAACCGGCCCTATACTCGCCCCAATCACAACCCTTAGTAAGAGGGCGGCCGATGGGGGCCGGTGATGGACAGGACGGGGATATCCTTGAAAGCCATACTTTATGGGCGGGCGGTGCTGATCGCCCTGGCCTTGGGGTGCGCCGGCGCAGCCGGTGCCCAAACGACGGGGCAGCCAGCGGTGGATCAAGCAGCGACGGCACATACCGAACCCCCGGCGGAAGCGGTGCCGGAAATGGTAGTGACCTCGCGGGAGCAGTTCGGCAAGACCTCTTACACCAAGCTGGCGGAGGCCCTGAAGGTGCTGGACCGCATGGAGGGCGCCAGCGGCCGGCACCTGCGCATGATCTTCAAGGTGCAACTGGACAAGGACAAGTCCGGCCCGCTGCCTATCCAGCTATGGGCCGTCTACAACGGCAAGGAGGAGGCCATCGAATCCACGCCCGACGGCTATTTCTACATTCCCTACCGCGCCGACTGGGAAGCCGCCGACGCCAAGCTGGTCAGCAATCAGGCCAAGGGGTCGCTGCGCGCCACGGTGATGCTGGAGGTGCTGTCCGACGGGAAGCAGCCCATCGCCTACAGCGAATTGCGCCAAGGCGCCAAGGTGCTGGATCAGGCGATCGAGGAATTCGTGGGGCCGGTCATGGGCTTCTTCGTCCCCAGCATCGACGAACTGGATTTCAGCTGCGAACCGGACGCCCACTGCCACGTCCATGCCGCCCTCGATGCAGGGGAAGCGCTGGAAGCCGACGACAAGGGACGGCCCATTCTGGAATTCGGCCGCAAGCTGGACCGGCGCAATCCGACCCTGCAGCTCAGCGCCACGGCGGAGGATGGCACGCCCACCCGTCTCTACGCCCTGCCCCAGCTGCATGTGTTCTGACGGCAAAAGGGCGGGGCCAGCGGCATCACCGCCGGCCCCGCCCCTTTCGGCGTCGTTACGCCCTCAAGATCACGTCCCTGGGGCATGCCCTTTAGGCGGCGCGCACGCGGCTGATGAAGCTGCCCACCTCCGTGCGCAGGATGTCGGAGCTGCGGCCCAGGCCGCTGGCCGCCGCCAACACCAGGGACGCGGCCTGTCCCGCCTCGGCGGACGCCACGGTGACACCGGCGATGCTGCGCGACACGTCCTGGGTGCCGTGGGCCGCCTGGTCGACGTTGCGGGCGATCTCTTGCGTCGCGGCGCTCTGCTCCTCCACCGCCGAGGCGATGGCGCTGGAGATCTGGCTCAACTCGTCGATCACCGCGCCGATGCCCTCGATCGCGCCCACCGCCTGCCGGGTGGAGGCCTGGACCTCCGCGATTTGGGCGACGATTTCGTCAGTGGCCTTGGCGGTCTGGGTCGCCAAGGTCTTGACCTCGCCCGCCACGACCGCGAAGCCCCGGCCGGCGTCACCCGCCCGCGCCGCCTCGATGGTGGCGTTGAGGGCCAGCAGGTTGGTCTGGCTGGCGATATTGCTGATCAGTTCGATGACCCGGCCGATGCGTTCGGCGTTGGAGGCCAGGCCGCGCACCATGTCGTTGGCCAGCCGCGCCCGCTCCACGGCGCTGCTGGATACCTCGCTGGAGAGCCCCACCCGCTGGCTGATCTCGCCGATGGAGGAGGAAAGCTGGTCGGCGGCCGCTGACACCGTCTGGACATTGGCTGTGGTCTGGTCCGCCGCCGCCGCCACGGTGGTGGCCTGGCGGTTGGTCTCCTCGGCGATGGACGACATGGCGCTGGCGGTGGACGACAGCTGCTCGGCAGCGGAAGAAACCGCCTGGACCACCCCGGCCACCTTGGCATCGAACAGGTCGGCCAACTCGTCCATGGCCTTCTTCTTTTCCGCGGCGACGCGCTGCTCCTGTTCCTTGGCCGCGGCCTCCATTTCCCGCGTGCGCAAGATGTTGGTCCTGAAGACCTGCATGGTCTCCGCAACCGCCCCCAGTTCATCCTTGCGGCCGATGCCGAAGACGGTGAAGCCAACATCACCGGCCGCCAGGCGCTGCAGGCACTCCACGGTGGCGGCGATAGGGCGGGCCACGCCGACATGACCAATGAACAGGCCCAGGGCGATGCCCAAAAGGGTGCCGGCGGCCGTGCCGATCAGCATGGTGCGCTTGGCGCCGTCCGCCATGACCTGGCCCCGGTGCGCCATGTCCGTACCCGTCTTGTCATAATGTTCCGCCAGCGCCCGGATCCGCTGCTGCAGCTGATCGACCAGGGTCCGGCCTTCCTTGACCGAGGTGATGAGGGCCATCTGGTCCGCCGTCGGCGCCACCCCGCCCAGGGCGCGCGCCTTCTGCATCGTCGTTTCCAGGCTGGTCATAAAGGCGGCATAACCGTCGGCGACCCCGCGCAGCATTTCCTGTTCCTGGGAATCGGCGCTGGACCGCAGGTCATCCAGGCTGCGTTCGAAAAGGGCACGGCTTTCAGCCACCGACTTTTCCACCACCGCCATCGATTCCTGCGACGCGTCGAGGCCCATCCGGTATTGAGAGCGGTTGAGAGCCAACAGGGTATTGTTCATGCGAGAGGCCCGCAGGGCCTGGCCATCCGCATCGTCGATGTCCTGCCCTGCCATGCCCAGGGTAACGGCGCTGTGGTACCCGGTGTAACCGACATAAATCAAGATGGCGGACAACAAGCCAACGATTATCAATATCTTATGGACAATACGAATGTTCGATAAAGACATGAAATCCCCCTCGGATCACAAGTGCGACACGAAATGTCAACGCTGGGGAATTTTCTGTCCTTGCTCACTTAAGATAAGATTAATACCGGAGAACAATTCGATATTTAATACATCTGTAGTCAAATGGGCGCATTTACATCCGGTTAATACTCAATTTTATTGATTAACTCTGGGATCATTTATTTAGAATCATCTCCAAATCGCGCACAAGGGCGGACGGGGCGCGGAGCCCCGTCCACGGCAATCAGAAGCCGTTGTTCTTGGCGACCTTGGCGTACCAGAGGCCGCTGTCCTTGATGGTCCGCTTCTGGCCGTTCTTGTAATCGACGTAGGTCAGGCCGAAGCGCTGGGTATAGCCCTGGGCCCATTCGAAATTGTCCATCAGGCTCCAGGCGTGATAGGCGCGCACCGGCGCACCGTCCTGGATGGCGCGGGACAGGGCCGCGAAATAAGCCTTCATGTACGCGATGCGCTTTTCATCCTTCACATGGCCGTCGACCAGCGGCGTGTTGTAGGCGGCCCCACTTTCCGTGATCTCGATGGGGCGGTTGCCGATGGCCTTGGCCATGCGCACCAGCGTGTCGTGGAAGCCATCGGGATCGATGTCCCAGCCGATGTCGGTCTTGGCGTGCGGGCCCTCACCCCATTCGTGCGACGTGTTCAGGCCGGGGACGCCGTTGCCCTCGGGTTTATCCGCCACCACCCAGCGGGTGTAGTAATTCAAGCCCACCATGTCGTAGTCGGCGCGCATGATCTTCTCATCGCCCGGCTGGAAGCCCAGCAAGGCATCGCGCTGGTCGGCCGGCAGCACGTCGGGGTAGGTGCCCTCCAGCACCGGCTGCAGGAACCACAGATTCAGGAAGCGGTGGTAGCGTTCGGCCGCGGCCTTGTCGGCCTCGCTGTCGGTGCGCGGCACCATGTTGGCCACGTCGCAGACGCTGCCCACCTGGAACTTGGGATTGATGGCCTTCATGGCGCGGAAGGCCTTGCCCTGGCTGAGGTTCACCACGTGGGTGGCCTTCAGCATCTGCAGCGGGTCCTTGTGGCCCGGGGCGAACATGCCCTCCCAATAGCCGAGGTGGGTAAAGGTTTTGGGCTCGTTCAGGATGGCCCAATGGTTGATGCGGTCGCCCAAGGCGCGGCCGACGATGTCGGCGTATTCCGCCAGACGGTCTGACGTGTCGCGGTTGGTCCAACCGCCTTCATCGTCCAGGGCTTGCGGCAGGTCCCAGTGGTACAGCGTGACCAGGGGGCGGGCCCCCGCCTCCAGCACGGCGTCGGTCAGGCGCTTGTAATAGTCCAGGCCGGCCTGGTTGACCGCCCCCTTGCCCAGCGGCTGCACCCGCGACCAGGCGATGGAATAGCGATAGCTCTTCAGGTTCATCTGCCGGATGAGGGCCGCGTCTTCCTTGTACTTGTGATAGCTGTCGCAGGCCACGTCGCCGGTGTCGTCGTTCTTGATGCGGCCCAGGCCCTTCTGGTGGGTAAACGTGTCCCAGATGGACGGCCCCTTGCCGTCGGCGTTCCAGCCGCCCTCGACCTGATAGGCGGCGGTAGCCGCGCCCCACAGGAAGTCCTTCGGGAACACGACTTGGCCCGCCTTCGTGGCGGCCAGCGCGGACCGCCAGGTCGCGGCCGTCCCCCCCAGGGCGCCCACACCGGCCAGGGCGGCGGCGCCCTGCAAAAGGGTGCGACGATTCATCATGCTTTCAACACTCCGTTCCTTGGTAGCGCCTCATCCCCACGGAGCCCGCCGCGAACGCTCATCCCACGGCAAGATCCGGTATCGGCTGTACGGCAAGGCCAGGGCGCGCCGGCGTGATCGATCCGGCCGATAAAACGGCCTGGAAACGGTGCCAGCCTTGGTTTTTGTCATGCCCTTCCTCCCAGGACGACTTTTACCCCATCCCGGACAACGCTGTCACACGTCATGTGACCGCTACCGCGCCGGATTCTCATCGCCACCCTCGGCTTACCCGATAGGGTCAAATTTCACACTTTTGTGATGGTGATTTATTGGGAGATGCATGGCACCGTTGTGAAAGACGTGCCTGCCCCGCACGGCGTGAAGGTTGTACACGCTCCGGGGCTTATGCATTAATCTCGCGTCTCGAATTTGGGGAAAGGCCGCTCATGACCCGACCGGGTTCGTCTCACGTCGACTTATCCCTTTCGGGCGGGGTAGCCTCGTGACGGCCGCCGCGTCGACCACGGCGACCAAGCCTGCCAGGCGGGGGTGGGCCTTCCTGGCCCCGACCATCCTGCCCGGCTTTGGCACCGCCTTCGGCTTCACCCTGGCCTATCTCTGCCTGATCGTCCTGATCCCCCTGGGCCACATGGCCCTGCGGGCGGCGGACGTGGGTTGGGACCGGTTCTGGGCCATTACCCTGGCCCCCCGGGTGCTGCACGCCTTCTATATCAGCTTCGGCTGCGCGCTGGCGGCCGCCCTGATCAACGCCGTGTTCGGCCTGGTGGTGGCGTGGGTGCTGGTGCGGTACCGCTTTCCCGGCCGACGCCTCATCGACGCCATGGTCGACCTGCCCTTCGCCCTGCCCACCTCCGTCGCCGGCATCGCGCTGACGGCCATCTATGCCCCGAACGGCTGGATCGGGGCCCTGGCCAAGGCGGCCGGGTTCAAGATCGCCTTCACCCCGCTGGGTATCGTCATCGCCCTGGTGTTCGTGGGCATGCCCTTCATCGTGCGCACGGTGGAACCGGTGCTGCAGGATCTGGACGCCGAGGTGGAGGAAGCCGCCGCCTCGCTGGGCGCCACGCGCTGGCAGACCTTCACCAAGGTGCTGTTGCCCGCCATCCTGCCGGCGCTGATCACCGGCGTGGCGCTGGCCTTCGCCCGCGGCGTGGGGGAGTATGGCTCCGTCATCTTCATCGCCGGCAACATCCCGGCGGTGTCGGAGATCGTGCCCCTGCTGATCGTCGCCCGGCTGGAGCAATACGATTATGCCGGCGCCACCGTCATCGCCACGGCCATGATGGGGGTTTCCTTCCTCATGCTGCTGGGCATCAATTTCCTGCAGCGCTGGACCCGGTCGCGTCATGCCCGCTGATCCACATTCCCGCCGCCCCGCCGTGGGCGAGGGCCCGCTCACGCGCCTGGCGCTTATCGGCCTGGCCATCCTGTTCCTGGCGGCCTTCCTGGCCCTGCCGCTGGTGGCGGTGTTCAGCCAGGCCCTGGCCAAGGGTGTCGGCGCCTTCCTCAAGAGCCTGACCGATCCCGACGCCCTGTCGGCCATCCGGCTGACCCTGACGGTGGCCGCCATCGCCGTGCCGCTGAACCTGGTGTTCGGCGTGGCCGCCAGCTGGGCCATCGCCAAATTCAATTTCCGGGGCAAGAGCCTGCTGCTGGCCCTGATCGACCTCCCCTTCTCCGTCTCGCCCGTCATTTCCGGCCTGGTCTATGTGCTGCTGTTCGGCCTGCATGGCAGCTTCGGCCCCTGGCTGCGCGACCACGGGGTGCAGATCATCTTCGCGGTGCCGGGCGTGGTCATGGCCACCGTCTTCGTCACCTTCCCCTTCGTGGCGCGCGAGCTGATCCCGCTGATGCAGGAACAGGGCGTGGAGGATGAGGAGGCCGCGATCGTGCTGGGCGCCAGCGGCTGGCAGACCTTCCGCCTGGTGACCCTGCCCAACATCCGCTGGGGTCTGCTGTACGGCGTGCTGCTTTGCAACGCCCGCGCCATGGGCGAATTCGGGGCGGTGTCCGTCGTTTCCGGCCACATCCGGGGCAAGACCAACACCATGCCCTTGCATGTCGAGATTCTGTACAACGAATACAACTTCGTGGCCGCCTTCGCGGTGGCCTCGCTGCTGGCGCTGCTGGCGCTGGTGACCCTGGCGGCCAAGGCGGCCCTGGAATGGCGCTTCGCCGACCAGATCGCCGCCGCCAAACGGTGAGACCAGACCGGTGAGAGTAGCAGCGACGATGACGATCAAGCAAACGGGCGGCGCGCATGGCCATTGAAATCCGCAACGTGGAAAAGACCTTCGGCGCCTTCACCGCCTTGGGCGGCGTCAGCCTGGACGTGCGCTCGGGCGAGCTCTTGGCCCTGCTGGGGCCCAGCGGTTCCGGCAAGACCACCCTGCTGCGCATCATCGCCGGCCTGGACCATGCCGACGCCGGCGAGGTCAGCTTCGACGGGCAGGACACCCGCGACCGCGCGGCGCGGGACCGCAAGGTGGGCTTCGTCTTCCAGCACTACGCCCTGTTCCGGCACATGACCGTCTTCGACAACGTGGCCTTCGGCCTGCGCGTCAAGAAGAAGGCGGAGCGGCCGGCGGAGATGGACATCCGCCGCCGCGTGGACCAGCTGCTGACCATGGTGCAGCTGTCGCACCTGGCCACCCGCTACCCCAGCCAGCTGTCCGGCGGCCAGCGCCAGCGCGTGGCCCTGGCCCGGGCGCTGGCCATCGAGCCCAAGGTGCTGCTGTTGGACGAGCCCTTTGGCGCCCTGGACGCCAAGGTGCGCAAGGATCTGCGCAAGTGGCTGCGCCATCTGCACGACGACATGCACATCACCTCCATCTTCGTGACCCACGACCAGGAAGAGGCGTTGGAACTGGCGGACCGCGTGGTGGTCATGAACCACGGCCAGATCATCCAGGTGGGCACCCCGGCGGAGGTGTACGACCACCCCGCCGACAGCTTCGTCTTCGACTTCCTGGGCGGCGTGAATCGCCTGAACGGCGTCATCGAGGCGGGCGTGGCGCGCCTGGACGGCAAGGCTGTGCGGGTGGATGGCGCCGTCGGCGCGGACGGCCCGGCCGTCATCTATGTACGCCCCCACCAGGTGGAGCTGGGCGTGGCCCCGGCCGAGGGCGTGCCGGAGGGCAAATGGAGTGCCCGGGTCAGCAGCCTGCACGCCGCCGGCCCCGTGGCCCGGCTGGAGCTGGACCTGGCCGGCCGCGCGCTGGAAGCACAGCTGTCCCGCGACCGGCTGAGCGATCTGGCGCTGGAGGTGGGCAGCTGGTGTACTGTGGACTTCCGTCACGCCCGGGTGTTCCCCGCTAAAAGCTAGGGCTGGGGCGTGACGGCGTAACGGATCAGGGCGTGCGAATCATGGACGGGCAGACGGTCGACCTCACGGCATTGATGCAGGATATCGGACAGCGGGCGCGCGCCGCCAGCGCCGACCTTGCCGTGACCACACCGGAGCAGCGCGTCGCGGGCCTGCGCGCCGCCGCGGCCGCCCTGCGCGCCGACGCCGCCACCATCCTGGACGCCAACGCCCGCGACATGGCGGCCGGCCAGGCCAAGGGGCTGACCCCCGCCCTGCTGGACCGCCTGCGCCTGGACGAGGGCCGGCTGGAGGCTATGGCCAGGGGCTTGGAGGAGGTGGCCGACCTGCCCGACCCCCTGGGCGCCGTCATGGCCGACTGGACCCGGCCCAACGGCCTGCGCATCCAGCGGGTGCGGGTGCCGCTGGGCGTCATCGGCATCATCTATGAAAGCCGGCCCAACGTGACCGCCGATGCCGGCGGCCTGTGCGTGAAGTCCGGCAACGCCGCCATCCTGCGCGGCGGCTCGGAAAGCCTGCACTCATCATCCACCATCGTCGCGGCCATGCGCCGGGGCCTGGTGGAAGGCGGCCTGCCCGCCGACGCCGTGCAGCTGGTGCCCACCACCGACCGCGCCGCCGTGGGCATCCTGCTGACCATGACCGATTTCGTCGATGTCATCATCCCCCGTGGCGGCAAGTCCCTGACGGCGCGGGTGGCGGCGGAATCGCGCGTGCCGGTCATCAAGCACCTGGACGGCATCTGCCACGTCTACCTGGACCGGGCGGCCGATCCGGCCAAGGGCCGCGCCATCGCCCTCAACGCCAAGATGCGCCGCACCGGCATTTGCGGCGCCATGGAGACGCTGCTGGTTCACCGCGACGTGGCGGCCACCCAGCTGCCCGCCCTGATCGAGGATCTGGTCGGTGCCGGCTGCGAGGTGCGGGGCGACGCCACCGTGCAGGCGCTGGACGCCCGCGTGCTGCCGGCCGACGACGCCGACTGGGATACGGAATATCTGGACGCGATCCTGTCGGTGAAGGTGGTGGACGGCGTGGATGAGGCCATCGCCCACGTCGAGCGCCACGGCAGCCACCATACCGACAGTATCGTGACCGAGGATGCCGCCACGGCAGAGTATTTCCTGGCCCGTGTCGACAGCGGCATCGTGCTGTGGAACGCCTCCACCCAGTTCGCCGATGGCGGGGAGTTCGGCTTCGGCGCCGAGATCGGCATTTCCACCGGCAAGCTGCACGCCCGCGGCCCGGTGGGTGCCGAACAGCTGACCAGCTACAAATACGTCGTGCGCGGCGACGGCCAGACGCGCCCGTAAGCGACCGGCCGGCGTCTCCCCCATGTCAACCTCCCACCACGGCCGCTATTGGATTCGCCCGCGGCCGCTGACCGGGGCCAGTTGGGCCGGCCGGCGCATCGGCATCCTGGGCGGGTCCTTCAACCCCGCCCACGCCGGCCACCGCCACGTCAGCCAATGGATGCTGCGCCGCCTGAACCTGGACCAGGTGTGGTGGCTGGTCAGCCCGCAGAACCCGCTGAAGCAGACGCACGGCATGGCCACGCTGGACGCCCGGCTGGATGCCGCCCGCGCCGCCGCCCGCGATCCCCGCATCCTGGTGACGGATCTGGAGACACAGCTGGGCACCCGCTACACCGTGGACACGCTGGAGGCCCTGCGCCGCCGCTATCCCCGCACCCGCTTCGTCTGGATCATGGGCGCCGACAACCTGCTGCAGATTCCGCGCTGGCGGGGATGGACGCGCATCCTGGGCCGCATGCCGGTTGCCGTGTTTCCGCGCCGCCCCTATTCCCTAAAGGCGCTTGTCGGCAAGGCCGCGCGGCGTTATCTCCGCAATCGGGTTCCTCCACGGGACGCGGGCGGGCTGCCGGCACGATCGGCACCGGCCTGGACCTTCCTGGACGGGCCGCTGCATCCCGCCTCCGCCACCGAAATCCGGCGGAAGGGGTGGTGGGCCGGCCGGTGACGGGAAAAGCGGACTGCTAGGACTAATCCCGTAGGCAAGCGCGCCCCGTGCGGCTTGCCCACGGACATCATCGGACTATCATCAGGGTGCGGGCCGGCCATGCCGGATCCTCAGCGCCCTTTTTTGCTTAGAGGTAACGATCATTTCCACCATCGCCCATTTCCCGACGCCGACCGCTGGGCGGACGGCGCCCCAGCCGCTTCCGGACATGGCGGCCCCCGACTTCCCCGAGCAGCTGCGCGACCTGATCGTCGCCAGTGTGGAGGATGACAAGGCCGAAGGCACCGTGGTGCTCGACCTCAAGGGCAAGTCCACCCTGGCCGACTACATCGTCATCACCTCGGGCCGTTCCGCCCGGCAGGTGGATGCCATGGCCGGCCACCTGCTGTCCAAGCTGAAGGAAGTCGGCCTGGTCGGTCTCGACGCCGAAGGCACGCCCCAGTGCGACTGGGTGCTGATCGACGCCGGCGACGTACTGGTCCATCTGTTCCGTCCCGAGGTCCGCGCCTTCTACAACCTGGAAAAGATGTGGGGCGTGGAACTGCCGCCCGACTTCGCCGGATTCGGCGCGCCCGCCGGCGACTTTTTGTCTGTTTAAGTAAGAACGTCGGCGGGACCGGGCCCATGCGCGTTTGGCTGATCGCCGTCGGCCGCAGCCGGCCGGGCCCCGCCCGCGACCTGTTCGAAGAGTACAAGGGCCGCATCACCTGGCCCTTCACCCTGCGCGAGGTCGAGTGCCGCAAGCGGGTGGAGGGCGATGAGTTGAAGCGGCTGGAGGCCCAGCTGCTGCTGGAGGCCATCCCCCCGGGCGCCACCCTGGTGGCCCTGGACGAACGCGGCAAGGCCCTGCCCAGCGAGGCCTTCGCCCGCCAGGTCGGCACCTGGCGCGACGCCGGCGTGGCCGACCTCGCCTTCGTCATCGGCGGCGCCGATGGCCTGGCCGAAGAGGTGCGCCGCCGCGCCAGCCTGCTCATCGCCTTCGGCCCCATGACCTGGCCGCACATGATGGTGCGCGGCATGCTGGCCGAACAGCTCTATCGCGCCCAGCAAATCCTGGCGGGACATCCCTACCACCGGGTGTGAGCGTGCCGCGCTTGCGGTGCGTCAATGCACGCGCCGTCCCCTTTGGCCATTCTTCCCCAGCGTGTGCGACCGCCCGGTGAGGGCGACCGGAAATGGAGGGGACCATGGCCGTGCTGATCGCCTTTTACTCGCTGACTGGAACAACCCGCACCGTGGTGGCGGAGTTGGCCCGGCACCTGCGGGCCGACATCGAGGAAATCCGCTGCGAGCGCTACGGCGTCAGCTTCAGGGGTTGGTGGCGGGCGGCGGCGGATAGCTGGCGCGGCCGGCTGCCCCCGATCGCCCCGGCGACCCACGCCGCCCGCAACTATGATCTGGTGGTGCTGGCGGGCCCCATCTGGGCCTGGCACCCCTGCCCGCCCCTGCGCGCCTATGTGCGGCGCGAGCGGGCGGACCTGCCGGAAACCGCCCTGCTGCTGACCCACGGCGGATCGGCGGGCCAACAGTCGCTGGACGCGCTGCAGGCCTGGGTGGGAAAGCCGCCCAAGGCGCGCGTGACCATCACCGCCGCCGAGATGAAAAGCGGCACCTACGCCGAGACCGTGGCGCATTTCGCCCAGACCCTGCGTCCCAAGCCCGCGCCGGCGCCGGTGCCCCTTGCGGTGGATCAATGCGCCGGGTGAACGGTTGGGGCCGACTGGGCGGGTCATACCCTTTCCAGGACCGCCTTCATGGACGACCCCACCACCCTGCTCAGCCGCCTGGCGGTTTCCCTGGCGATCGGGCTGCTGGTGGGGCTGGAACGGGGATGGCACAGCCGTAGCGGCCAGGAATACCAACGGGCGGTGGGGCTGCGCACCTTCGCCTTGTCCGGCCTGCTGGGGGGCATCGCCGGCGCGCTGACCTTGGCGCAGCAACCCTACATCCTGGGCCTGGTGTTCCTGGGCTATGCCGCCGCGTTCACCGCCTTCCACTGGCTGGAAGCCAAGGCCGACACCGATCCCAACCCGGAGCGCGATCTCAGCATCACCTCAGTCGTGGCGGGATTGGTGACCTTCCTGCTGGGGGCGCTGGCCATCCTGGCCGACGTGCGCGTCGCCATCGCCGCCGGCGTGGCCGTGACCGGCCTGCTTGCCTTGCGCGACCCCTTGCACCGCTGGGTGGCGGCGCTAAGCGGGGACGAGGTTCGGGCCATCCTCACGCTGCTGGCCATGTCCTTCCTGCTGTTGCCTGTATTGCCCAACCGGCCGGTGGACCCGTGGGGTGCGCTGAACCCCCATTCCATCTGGCTGCTGGCGGTCATGGTCGCCGCCATCTCCTTCGGCGGCTATGTCGCGGTCCGTGGCCTGGGCGATCGGTTGGGGGTGTTGATGGCGGCGCTGGCCGGCGGCCTCGCCTCCTCCACCGCCACCACGCTGACGCTGGCGCGGCTGGGGCGGATGCATCCCACCTCATCACGGTTGCTGGGCGCCGGGGTGTTGCTGGCCGGGGCCGTGATGATGGCGCGGGTGGGCGTGCTGGCGATGGTCCTGAACCCCGACCTGCTGAGGCCGTTGGCGCCCCCCTTGGCCAGCGCCGGGCTCGTCCAGGTGGTCGGCGCCGCCGCCCTGATCGTGCGCAACCGGCACTACCATGTGCCCAAGCTGAACATCGCCAACCCGCTGGAGGTGGGCATGGCCCTGAAGATGGCCGCCTTCATCGCGGCGGTGGCGCTGGCTAGCCAGTTGTTGGCGCAGTCGATGGGCGCCCCGGGGGTGCTGGTCATGGCCGCGCTGTCGGGCGTGGCCGACGTGGACGCCGTCACCCTGTCCATGGCCCATCTGGGCGGGCATGGCCTGACCCTCCAGGTGGCCATGGAGGGCGTGCTGATCGTCACCGCCGTCAACACCGTGACCAAGGCGGCGATGGCGGCATGGGTGGGGGGTGGCCGCCTCGGCCTTGTGGTGGGTGGCGTCAGCGCCCTGGCCCTGGGCGCCGGCGCGCTGGCCATGGGGTGGTGAAGAAGGGGCGACCGCCAGAGCGCCCCTTCCCGGGACCGCGCCTCACCAGGTGGTAGGCTTGGGATTGCGGTGGTTGAAGTCCTTCTGGTGCCAGTAGGGATAGATGGGGTCCTTCTGGCTGGCCTGTTCCAGGCGCGCCACCTGGTCCGGCGTCAGCGACCAGCCGACAGCGCCCAGGTTCTGCTTCAACTGTTCCTCATTGCGGGCGCCGATGACCAGATTGGCCACGCCGGGCCGGGCCAACAGCCAGTTCAACGCCACCTGGGGAATGGTCTTGCCCGTCTCCGCCGCCACCACGTCCAGGGCATCGACCACCGTGTAGAGGTATTCATCGTCCACCTTGGGCCCGCCGGCGGCGCCACCGCTGGCGATGCGGCCGGCCTGCGCCGGCTGGCCGCGCCGGATCTTGCCGGTCAGGCGGCCCCAGCCCAGGGGGCTCCACACCATCAGGCCCACGCCCTGGTCCAGGCCCAGGGGCATCAGTTCCCACTCGTATTCACGCCCCACCAGGGAGTAGTAGCCCTGGTAGGCGACATAGCGGGCCAGGCCGTACTTCTCCGACGTCGCCAGCGCCTTCATCAAATGCCAGCCGGAGAAGTTGGAGGCGCCGATGTAGCCGATCTTGCCGGCGGTGATCAGGTCGTCCAGGGCGCGCAGGGTCTCATCCACCGGGGTGGTGGCGTCGAAGCCGTGCATGAAATAAAGGTCGATATGGTCGGTGCCCAGCCGCTTCAGGCTGGCCTCGCACGCACGGATCAGATGATAGCGTGACGAGCCCACGTCATTGGGGCCATCGCCCATGGTGAAGGTGGCCTTGGTGGAAATCAGCACCTTGTCCCGCCGGCCTTTGACGGCCTGGCCCAGGATCTCCTCCGACGCGCCCCGGGAATAGACGTCGGCGGTGTCGAAGAAATTGACGCCCGCCTCCAGGCACAAATCCACCAGCCGCGTGGCCTCGGCCACGTCGGTGCTGCCCCAGCGGTTGAAGAATTCACCCGCCCCGCCGAAGGTGCCGGTGCCGAAGCTGAGGACGGGAACCTTCAGGCCCGACCGTCCAAGTTGCCGATATTCCATGGTGTTTTCCTCATGGGTCCATATGGCGCGCCGTAAACGGCCCCCTGCCTGGGACCGCCGGTGCCGGCAGTTGAGCGTATGAGGATGCGAGAGGGGAAGCGTTTTCGTAGGGGCGGGAGGTTCGCAACGACGCGGGACCGCTATCGATTCAACCGGGCCGGCCATTCACGAGCGGTATGACGAACCGCCAGAATATCCACGCAGGTTTCCGCTATTTGGTAAGCGATGATGAAATCCGTGCCTGAAATGACCAACTCGCGCGTACCGTTGATGCGGCCGGGGCGCCCTTTTTGAGGATGAGAACCCAACCCTTGCGCCTGCGCGCGGAGCGACTTGACCAGCTTGAGCGCGGCCGCTGAATTGAACTGGCTCAGGTAATCGTGGATATCCACCAAGTTTCGTGTCGCCGGCCTGGTCCACCGCACCTTCATCGATCAGCTGCCGCCTCGAATTTTTCAAACAAGGCATCCATCTCGACATCCGTGACGAAGTCGCCAGCCGCCGCCGCCGCCAGTCCCGCTTGCACTTGGGTAGCCCACCGACGCTCTTCGGCGAGATAACGCTCGATGGCCTCGTTGACCACGAAATTGCGCGACCGGTTCTGCGCCTCGGCCAGCTTGTCCAGCTCCGCCAGGGTGGCGGGTTCGGTCCGGATGGAGAAGTTTTGGGTGGCCATGTCCACACCCTCAAGCCGTGACGATTACAGGTGATTACGTTGTAATCATGTGAACCTCAACGCCCCGCCGGTCAAGACCGCTCAAGCCTCCTCCTCGAACACCGGGTACGTCCCGAAATCCCGGATGGGGCGCAGCACCACGTTGCTGACGACGCGGGCGACGCCCATCTCGGCATCGTCGATCCAGCTGTCGGTCAGTTCCTGGTAGGTCTCCAGATCGCGGCAGACCAGCTTGGCGATATAGTCGTAGGGGCCGCTGACCTCGAAGCACTCGATGACCTCGGGCACCTCGCGCAGGCGGCGCTCGAAGGTGCTGGTGCGGGCACGGCCCTGTTTTTCCAGGGAGATTTGGGCCAGGACGAAGACGCAGGACTGGATGCGGCGCACGTCCACCTGGGCCTGGTAGCGCACGATGACGCCCTCGCGCTCCAGCCGGCGCACCCGTTCCAGGCAGGGGCGGGCGGACAGGCCCACCCGTTCCGACAGGGCCTGGTTGGTGACGCGGCCATCGGCCTGCAGTTCCGTCAGGATCTTGATGTCGATGGCGTCGAGCTTGCGCGGCTTCAAGGCGGGGTCCGGAAAGGCCAAAGCGAGGACGCCAGCTTAAGCGCCCTCGCCTCCACCCCCCAAGGCTTTACTTGCCCAAAGGCTTTACTTGGAGGTGCGATCCAACTTCAGGATCAGGCAGAAGGCCGACCCGCCGGACAGGCCGAAGTCGCTGACCGGGGTCTCATGCACGCGGTAGCCGCGCTCCGTCAGCATGCCGCGCAGGGCGGGGCTGGCGGTGGCCAGCACGATGTCGCGGCCCAGGTTCACGGCGTTTACCGCCAGGGTGCAGGCGTCGGGCTCCGGCGCCACGATCAGGTTTTCGGCGCCGAAGCGCTCCAGGATGCGAGCGTTGCCCTCGGCGGAGAAGGCGCCGGGGAAGTACAGCACCTCCCCCCCCGTCAGGGGGCAGAGGCAGGTGTCCATGTGATAGAAGCGCGGGTCGACCAGCTCCAGCGCCTCAACCTCCATGCCGAACAGGTCGCGCACCACGGGCGCGGCCGCCTTGTCGGAACGTTGGCCATAGCCCAGCCAGAAGGTCCGTCGCACGGGATCCCACACGCAGTCGCCCGCCCCCTCCAGCACCACGCCCTCCGGCATGTCGTGCACCTCGGTCAGCAGGCCCCGGTCCTTCAGCGCGTCGAAGGTGCGGCGGAACACCGGCGTCTCGCCCTGGCGCTGGGGATGGCGGAAGGTGGCGACCAGCGCCTTGCCGTCCAGCACCACGGCGGCGTTGGCGGTGAACACCATATCGGGCAGGCCGGCATGGGGCACCGCGAACTCCAGCTCCACACCCAGGCCGCGCAGGGTCGCCACCAGCCGCTCCCAGCCGCTGGATGAGCGGGCGCCCAGCAAGGCCCCCTCCTGCTGCCAGCGATCGGGCCGCATCCACGGATTGATGGCGTAGCTGACCTCGAAATGCTCCGGGGCGCACATCAGGATGCGGCCGCCGGGAAGGGCGTCGGCCACGGCGGAAGCGGCGGCGGTCAGGCGGGTATCGGGCATGGATTGGGATTCCCCGGGATGTTGTTGTCGGTTGATGTCAGGCGAACGCCGACAGGGTCTCGGCCAGGCGGTCCACCGCCCAGTCCAGATCCTCCGGTGCGATCATCAGCGGCGGCGCCAGGCGCACCACCGTGTCGTGGGTTTCCTTGGACAGGACACCGCGGCGCATCCAGTCCTCCACCACCTGGCGGGCGGTGGCGCGGGCGGGGTCGATCTCCAGCCCCACCCACAGGCCGATGCCGCGGATGTCGCGGATGAGCGGGCTGTTCAGCCCGCGCAGGCGGTCCATCAGATGGGCGCCCAGCTCCGCGCTGCGCTGGACCAGGCCTTCCTCCTCGATCACCGCCAGGGCCTCCAGACCCACGGCGGCGGCCAGCGGGTTGCCGCCGAAGGTGGAGCCGTGGCTGCCGGGATCGAACACGTCGATGACGTCGCGGCGGGCGACGAAGGCGGAGACGGGCAGCACGCCGCCGCCCAGCGCCTTGCCCAGGCACAGGCCATCCGGCTTGATGCTTTCATGCTGGTGGGCGAACCAGCGGCCGGTACGGCCCAGGCCGGACTGGATCTCATCCAGGATCATCAGGATGCCGGCCCGGTCGCAGGCGTCGCGCACACCCTTGAGATAGCCGGCCGGCGGCAGGACGATGCCGGCCTCGCCCTGGATGGGTTCCAGCAGCACGGCCGCCGTGTTGGGACCGATGGCGGCCGTCAGCGTTTCCAGGTCACCGAAGGGGACGACGCGGAAGCCGGGTGTATAGGGGCCGAAGCCCTCACGATAGGCCTCTTCGGAGGAGAAGCTGATGATGGTGGTGGTGCGGCCGTGGAAATTGCCGCTGGCCACGATGATCTCCGCCTGGTTGGCGGGAATGCCGCGATGGCGGTAGCCCCAGCGGCGGGCGGCCTTCACCGCCGTCTCCACCGCCTCCGCCCCGCTGTTCATGGGGCAGGCGCCATCCAGGCCGGTCAGGGCGCACAGGCGCTCCAGGAAGGGACCCAGCCTGTCGGTGTGGAAGGCGCGGGAGACGACCGCCACCTTGGACGCCTGCTCGGTCAGGGCCTTCAAGATGCGGGGGTGGCTGTGGCCGACGTTGACGGCGGAATAGGCGCTCATCATGTCCAGGTAGCGGCGGCCGGCGTCGTCGTGCACCCAAGCGCCCTGGGCACGGGTGATGACGACGGGCAGCGGCTTGTAGGTGTGGGCGCACCACCGGTCCTCCAGGGCGATCGCCCCCGGGGACGAGGCATTGACGATGTCGCCGTTCAGCCGCTGGTCCATGATGTCCTCCACCTTATCCCGGTCTCGTTGCCTGGATGGTGGCATGGGCGGGGCAGCCGAAACGGTCGAAGTTCGCGAGTGGCGCGACAGAACCGGGCAGCGGGTGGTGCGCCGGGCACACCGTTTCTGTCCTGCCGCCTTTGCGCCTGCGGCATGGGAAAGGAACGGGACGGGCGAACCACCGGCGCCTATAACGGTTTATCAGGTCGGAAATTCGGATGCGCCGCTTGCCATCGCGCGCGGAAATCCCGATTTTCCCAATAGGTTCGCATCTCCTACCCCCCACCAGGATCAGGGAACAGACAGCCATGGCCGCCACCGACAAGACCAGCAAAGCCCCCCGCCCCGTGGTGCTGTGCATCATGGACGGTTGGGGCTATCGGGAAGAGGTGGCGGACAACGCCGTCGCCCAGGGCAACACCCCCAACTACGACCGCCTGTGGAAGGAGAGCCCGCACGGCCTGCTGTCCGCCAGCGAGGAGGATGTGGGCCTGCCCGCCGGCCAGATGGGCAATTCCGAGGTGGGGCACATGAACCTGGGCGCCGGCCGCGTGGTGTTCCAGGATCTGCCCATGATCGACCGCGCCATCGCCCAGGGCGAGTTCGAAACCAACGGGGCGCTGACCGCCTTCAAGGCCGCCCTGAAGAAGTCCGGCGGCACCGCGCACATCCTGGGCCTGGCCTCCCCCGGCGGGGTGCACAGCCACCAGGACCATATGGTCGCACTGGCCCACACCCTGGCCCTGGCCGGCATCCCCGTGGCCCTGCACGCCTTCACCGACGGCCGCGACGTGCCGCCGCAGAGCGCCCTGGAACAGCTGGCCGCCATCGAGGCCGGCCTGAAGGATGCCCCCGGCGCCCGCATCGCCACAGTGGACGGCCGCTACTACGCCATGGACCGCGACAAGCGCTGGGACCGGGTGGAAAAGGCCTACCGCGCCCTGGTGTCGGCCGTGGGCGAGAGGGCCGACAGCGCCGAGGCGGCGGTCAAGCAGAGCTATGACGCCGACAAGCATGACGAATTCATCCTGCCCACCGTCATCGGCGACTATGCCGGCATGAAGGACGGGGACGGCGTGCTGATGGCCAACTTCCGCGCCGACCGCGCCCGCGAAATCCTGTCCGCCCTGGTAGAGCCGGAGTTCAGCGGATTCGATCGCGGCACGCCGGTGAAATTCGCCGCCCAGCTGGGCATGGTGGAATACTCCTCCACCCTGGCGAAATACCTGCCAGCCATCTTCCCGCCCAAGGAGATCCGCCATACCCTAGGCGAGATCGTGTCGCAGAAGGGCCTGAAGCAGCTGCGCATTGCCGAGACGGAGAAGTACCCGCACGTCACCTTCTTCTTCAACGGCGGCGAGGAAAAGGTCTACAAGGGGGAGGAGCGCATCCTGATCCCCTCGCCCAAGGTGGCCACCTACGACCTGCAGCCGGAAATGTCGGCCGATGAGCTGACGGACAAGCTGGTGGCGGCGGTGGACAGCGGCGCCTTCGACCTGGTGGTGGTCAACTACGCCAACCCGGACATGGTCGGCCATTCCGGCATCCTGGCCGCCGCCGTCAAGGCGGTGGAGGCGGTGGATCGCAGCATCGGCCGGCTGGAGGCCGCGGTGAAGCGCCAGGGCGGCGCCCTGCTGATCACCGCCGACCACGGCAATTGCGAGCTGATGAAGGACCCGGAGACGGGCGGCCCGCACACCGCCCATACCCTGGACCTGGTGCCCGCCATCCTGGTGAACGCCCCGGCGGACGTGGTGCGGCTGGAGCGGGGCAAGCTGGCCGACGTGGCCCCCACCCTGCTGGAGCTGATGGGCCTGCCCCAGCCGGAGGAGATGACGGGCCATTCCCTGCTGGTCCGCGACGCGGCGCGCGCGGCGGCCGAGTAAGCCCACACCCGAGTGAGCGCAGCCCCGGCGTGATCCCGCACAAGGCCCCGTTCCGACTGTTCCCCCTGGCGCTGGCCCTGCTGGCACCGGGATCGGTGTGGGCTGAGCACGCCCCGCCGGTGGTGCTGACGCCCGTCGCGCAGACGACGGCCTCGCAAGGCGTCCCCCGCGACGCCCAGCGCCAGCTGGACAAGGTGGAAAAGGACCTGAAGGCCGACCAGGCCCGCAAGGCCGAGTTGGACGCCAAGAACGACGCCCTGGAACGCGAGTTGGCCGACCTGCGCGCCAAGTCCGTGGCCGTGGCGGAGGACCAGCGCCGCCAGGACGACGCCCTGCGCGCGGTGGAGCAGTCGCTGGCCGGACTGGCGGCCAACGAGCAGGAGCAGGTGGCCCGCATCGACGCCGACCGCGCCGCCCTGGCCGAGTTGCTGGGCGCCCTGCAGCGCCTGTCCCGCCTGCCGCCGGAGGCCATGGTGGCCCGGCCGGAGGCACCGGGCGAGATGGTGAAGAGCGCCCTGCTGCTGCGCGAGGCCATTCCCCAGCTGAAGAAACGGGCCGACGCCCTGGCCGTGCAGTTGCGCGACCTGGCCGCCCTGCGCCAGAAGCTGGCGGACAAGCGCGCCCAGGCCCTGGCGGCGAAGAAGGACCTGGAAAAGCGCGAGGGGGAGTTGCGCGACCTGGTGTCGCGCCGCGAGGCCCTGTCGCAGGCCAACGACGCCGAGCTGCAGGACGTGGCCGGCCACATGGCGGTGTTGACTGCCCAGGCCGGCGACCTGCGCGACCTGGTGGAAAAGCTGGAGGCGGAGCGCAAGGCCGCCGCCGAACGCGCCCGCCAGGCGGAGGCGCAGAAGCGCCAGCTGGCCGAGGAGGCGCGGCAGAAAAAGGCGCAGGAGCGGCTGGCCGCCATGGGCCGCACGCCCAAGGACGTGCCGGGCGGTACGGCGCTGGGTGGCATGACCCTGCCGGTGGCGGGCCCCGTGGCCCAGCGCTATGGCGAGCAGGACGCCGTGGGTACCACCAGCCGCGGTGTCCGCATCAGCGCCCGCGCCGGGTCGCCGGTGGTGGCGCCGTATGAGGGGTCGGTGGTCTTCGCCGGACCCTTCAAGGGATATGGCCTTATCTTGATCGTCGAGCACCCCAATGGCTATCATAGCCTGATCGCGGGATTGGGTCGGATCGATACGCGGGTGGGACAACGTGTGTTGACCGGCGAGCCCATGGGCGCCATGGCCAGCGACGGAACCCCCACATTGTATTTCGAGTTGCGGCGGGGTGGTCAGCCGATCAATCCCCTGCGCGGCTTCGCGGGCACCGAGGGTAAAGGACAAGGGTGAGATGAAGAAACTGCTGACCTCCGTGGCCGTCGTGGCCCTGGTCTATCTGGCAAGCCCCCTGTCCCGGCCGCTGGACGCCAAGCCGCCGATCAAGGCGGAAACCTATAAGCAGCTGGAACTGTTCACCGAAGCGTTCGAGCGGGTGAAGTCCGACTATGTCGAGGAGGTGCCGGACGACCAGCTGGTCGAGGCCGCCATCAACGGCATGCTGGCCTCTCTCGACCCGCACTCGAACTTCATGAACAAGAAGAATTGGGAGGACATGCAGGTCCAGACCAAGGGCGAGTTCGGCGGCTTGGGCCTGGAGGTCACGGAAGAAAACGGCGTGGTCAAGGTGATCTCGCCCATCGACGACACCCCCGCCTCCCGCGCCGGCGTGCAGCCTGGCGACTACATCACCCACCTGAACGACGAAGCCATCGTGGGCCTGGGCCTGAACGAGGCGGTGGAGAAGATGCGCGGCGCCCCGGGCACCGACATCAAGGTGACCATCCACCGCAACAATGTGCCCCAGCCGCTGAACTTCACCCTGACCCGCGCGGTCATCAAGGTGCAGTCGGTGCGGTGGCGGGTGGAAGGCAATGTCGGCTACATCCGCCTGTCCGGCTTCACCGAGCAGACCCAGGTGGGCCTGGACAAGGCCCTGGCCGGCATCCAGAAGGAGCTGGGCGACAAGGTCGTGGGCTATGTGCTGGATCTGCGCAACAACCCCGGCGGCCTGCTGGACCAGGCCATCTCGGTCAGCGACACCTTCCTGGAGCGGGGCGAGATCGTCTCCACCCGCGGCCGCCGCCCGGACCAGGGCGAGCGCTACAACGCCAAGCCGGGCGACGCCATCCACGGCCTGCCCTTGGTGGTGCTGATCAACGGCGGCTCCGCCTCCGCCTCGGAAATCGTGGCCGGCGCGCTGCAGGACCACAAGCGCGCGATCCTCATGGGCACGCAGAGCTTCGGCAAGGGCTCGGTCCAGACCCTCATGCCCATGCCGGGCGGCAACGCCATGAAGCTGACCACGGCGCGCTACTACACGCCCTCCGGCCGGTCCATCCAGCAGCTGGGCATCACCCCGGACATCGAGGTCCAGCAGGCCAAGGTGGAAGAGGTGGGCGCGCCCGCCGGTGTCATCCGCCGGCGCGAGGCCGACCTACCGCACGCCCTGCGCAACACCGATCCGGGTGCCAAGCAGCCGGCCAAGCCGGACGACGCCAAGGACAAGACTTCGGAAAAGGCCCCGGACGCGAAGGCGCCCGACGGCAAGACCCCCGACAACAAGGGGGTTGGCGCCGACAAGGCCAAGGTCGATTCCAAGACCCAGGATCCGAAGGCGGGCACCAAGGGCCAGGACGCGCCTGGCACGCCGGTGCCGCCGGCCGCCACCGGCGACGCCACACCCCAGGATTACCAGCTGACCCGCGCCCTGGACCTGCTGCGTGGCCTGTCGCTGTTGCAGCAGTCCAAGGCCACGAACTGACGACGCCCTCGAGCGGATCGCGGAAAAGCGGAAGCGCTTTGCGGCGTGAATCCGCTCCTTGAACAAGCATTTAGGGCCGAGTGTGTTTCTGATTGAACGCACCCGGCACTAGCCAACCGACGGGGACCCCTTGGCCGCCCTACCCACCCGCCTGAAGGCCTTGGTCTCGCGCCCGAGCACGCCGCGCAAGACCAAGCCCGCCAAGGCGGCAAAGACAACAAAACGCAAGAAGGGCGGCGATGACGACGCCTTCGAGGCGCTGCTGGCTGGCGCGGACGAGGACGCGTCCGCCGATGTGCTGGCGGCGCGCCTGGGCGTGCCCAAGCGCGCCGGTCGTGTCGGGGCGGCCGCCACTGGACCAGCCGGGGACGACCCTGAAAAGCCCCGCCGCCGGCTGAACCTGTTCGCCGTGGCCGTGGCCCTGACGGTATTGGCCGTGGCGGGCACGGTCGCCTGGCTGGCCGCCACGGCGGAGGAGACGGCCGCCGCGCGGCGCAAAGCCACCATGCTGGCCGACATCCCCGTCACCCTGCCCCAGGGCGGCGCGCGGCCGGTGGAGGCCCCGCACCCGGCCGCCCCGGCGGAGGGCACCGCCAAGCCCGCGGCCCCGCACGACCCCGACCCCATGGACGTGGCCGTCAAGCTGGCGCCCAGCCGCAACGACGACCTGTTGGAAAAGACCCGCGCCGGCTATCTGCCGCGTATGCCTGCCAAGGGCCCCGCCCCCTGGCAGGCCTACAGCCGCCCCTTCCCCCAGGATGACAAGCGCCCGCGCATCGCCCTGGTGATGGCCGACCTGGGCTGGTCGCCCAGCGCCCTGGAGAAGGTGCTGGCCCGCATGCCGGCCGCCGTCACCCTGGCCTTCGCCGCCGGCGCCCCCAACCTGCAGAAGGCGGTGGACCAGGCGCGCGGCGACGGGCACGAGGTGCTGTTGCAGGTGCCGATGGAGCCGCAGGGCTTCCCTCAGAACGATCCCGGCCCCGGCACCTTGCTGACCAGCCTGCCGGACGAGAAGAACGTGGACCGGCTGGAAACGGCCATGGCCAGCGCCACCGGCTATGTCGGCCTGACCAATCTGACCGGCACCAAGTTCCTGGCCAGCCACGACAGCCTGCAGACCGTGCTGCGCCAGGTGCAGCGGCGCGGCCTGATCTATGTCGACAGCTGGCCCACCACCGCCAGCCAGGCCACCCGCATCGCCACCCAGCTGGGCCTGCCCCGGGCCGTGTCGGACGTGCAGGTGGACCGTGCGCCGTCCGACGCCGGCGTCGCCGCCCAATTGGCGGAACTGGAACGGCTGGCCAAGCTTAACGGCGTCGCCGTGGGTTATGCCCAGCCCTATCCCGTGACGCTCGAAGGCATCGCCCGCTGGGCCGTGGGCCTGCGCGATCGGGGCATCGTGCTGGCACCGGTCACGGCGGTGGTGAACCGCCAGGCGGATCGGTGATGTCCGGGCGGCACCCTGACCCTCGCCAGGGTCTCAACATAAGGCCAATTCCGATTCTGCTCGCGAGTTTCGTGCTCCCCGCATTATTGGCTATCACGACACAAGCTGTCGCGATGAAGGAAGGGCTCGATCAAATCAGCCCTGAAGCGCTCGCGGCCATGTTCATATTCGATACCATAGGTTATGCGCTCATCGGCCCCCTCCTGTTGGCATTTCCCATAAGAAGACAGTGGCGTTCCCCTGCAATCTACACTATCGCCTGTGCCTTGGCGGGATTGATCATCAATTGGATTCTTAGCGAGCTTTTGCCTGTCATCGCAGCTTACCAAGATGGTCGTGTGACCTTGCTTGGTCTGTTTTGGCTGCCATTCTTGGTGATAGACTGGTCGCCACTCGTCGCCGGATTGCTCGGTGGCGCACCAGGTGGATTCTTACTTGGCGCCACCTTGTGGAGATGGCCGCAGCAGCGCTGATTCCTCGTCAAAATTGCTTCCTCCCATCCCCTTAAGGTCCGTAGGCGCCCCCGTCGTTTCCCCGCATCCTGACCGGACCCGAACCGGCCCACCAGGAGGAACCCGCATGCCCCCCAAACGCATCCTGATGATCGTCGGCGATTTCGCCGAGGACTATGAGACCATGGTGCCCTTCCAGGCCCTGTCCATGGTGGGCTACCAGGTGGACGCGGTGGCGCCGGGCAAGCGGCCGGGCGACAAGATCGCCACCGCCATCCATGATTTCGAGGGCCACCAGACTTATACCGAGAAGCGCGGCCACGACTTCACGCTGAACGCCGATTTCGAGAGCGTGAAGGCCGACGATTACGTGGCCTTGGTTATCCCCGGTGGCCGCGCGCCGGAGTTCCTGCGCCTGGACAGCCGCGTGCTGGCTCTGGTGAAGGCCTTCGCCGCCCAGGACAAGGCCATCGCCGCCGTCTGCCACGGCCCCCAGATCCTGGCCGCTGCCGGCGTGCTGTCCGGCCGCAAGGTCTCCGCCTACCCTGCCTGCCGGCCGGAGGTGACCCTGGCCGGCGGCGAGTACGCCGACATCCCGGTGGATGGCGCCGTCACCGACGGCAAGCTGGTGACCGCCCCCGCCTGGCCCGCCCACGCCGCCTGGCTGGCCCAATTGCTGAAGGTGCTGGGCGCCGAAATCAGGGTGTAAGAAAAACGAAGCCCCCGCGCCGGGGTCACCGAGGCGGGGGCTTGACCTTCAGGAGTGTGCTGGAACCGGCTTACAGCTTGACCAGCGCCTTGCCCAGGTTCTTGCCCTGCAGCAGGCCCAGGAAGGCCGGCACGGCGTTTTCCAGGCCCTCGGTCACATCCTCGCGATAGCGCAGCTGGCCACTCTTCACCAGGGCGCCGACCTCTTCCAGGAAGGCGTCGTTGCGGTGCCAGTGGTCGGAAACGATGAAGCCCTGCACATGCAGCCGGCGGGTCAGGATGGCCGACAGCAGGGCCGGCGTCCGGTCCGGGCCGGCCGGCAGGGCGGTGTCGTTCAGGTTGCCGATACGGCCGCACAGCGGCACGCGGGCGAAGGTGTTCAGCAGATCGAACACCGCGTCCGTCACCCGGCCGCCGACATTGTCGAAATAGACGTCGACGCCGTTGGGGCAGGCGGCGGCCAGCGCTTCCTTGAAATTCTCCGCCTTGTAGTCGACGCAGGCGTCGAAGCCCAGCTCCTCCACCACGAAGGCGCACTTCTCCGGCCCGCCGGCGATGCCGACGACGCGGGCCCCCTTCAGCTTGGCCAGCTGGCCGACAACGGAGCCGACGGCACCGGCGGCGGCGGACACCACCACCGTCTCGCCCGCCTTGGGCTGGCCGATGTCGTAGAGGCCGACATAGGCGGTCAGGCCCGGCATGCCCAGCACGCCCAGGGCCGTCGTCACCGGCAGGCCATCGGTGTCCAGCTTATGCACCGACTTCGGTCCTGCGACGGCGTACTCTTGCCAGCCGGAATTGGACAGCACCAGATCACCCGCCTGGAAGCCAGGGACGTTGCTTTCCACCACCTCGCCGATGGTGCCGCCCACCATCAGGCCACCCACCTCGATGGGCGGGGTGTAGGACTTGGCGGCGCTCATGCGGGCGCGCATGTAGGGGTCGAGGGAGAGCCACCGCGTCTTCAGCAGCATCTGGCCGGGGCCCGCCACGGGGATGGACGCTTGCTCCATCCCGAAGTTCTGTTCCGTCGGGAGCCCTTCGGGGCGCGAGGCCAGAACAATCCTGCGGTTCAGCGGCATGTCTTTCCTCTTTTTCCTTCAGAAGGGGCGTCACCCTCTGCCGGGTGGTCCCCGTTTATTCGCTTGGAACCGGGCCTGTCGTCCGGGGCGCAAACCTTAGCCCAGGGTCCGGCACCCCGTGAAATGCCGTTGGCGCAACCCCCAGCCCCACCACCGGGGCCGGGCGGCGCACCACCTGTGGCTGTCTTTCCTCGGGCGAATGCTGAAGCCGGCTTTATCGCAGGCGCACAAAAAATCCCGGCCGCGACGGGGCGGACCGGGACTTCCTTTGGCAAGCGCCTGGGCTTTGAGTCGCCGCAAGCCGGATCAGGATCAGTCCGGCTTGCGGGTCAGGCTGGTGAGGGAAACCAGCTGCTGCTGCAACTCGTCCAGCCGCTTCTGCAGTTCATCGAACTGCCCGCCGCCGCTGGCAGACTTGGCCTTGGGCGCCTCGGCCGCTTCCGGCTTGCCGCCTTCAGCCCCGGCCAGGGGAGAGAACATGCGCATGGCCCGTTCGAACATGGCCATGTTCTGCTTGCCCACTTCCTCGAAAGAGCCGAAGGGGAACATGCCGCCCAGCGTGCCCTGGAAGTAATCCCGCATCTTTTCATGATTACGGGTGAAGGACTGCATGCTGTATTCCAGGTACTTCGGCACCATCCACTGCATGTTGTCGCCATAGAGGCTGATCAACTGCCGCAGGAAGCCGATGGGCAGCAGGTTCTGCCCGCCCTTGGATTCCTCTTCCACGATGATCTGGGTCAGCACCGAGCGCGTGATGTCGTCACCCGTCTTGGCGTCGTAGACGACGAAGTCGGTGCCGTCCTTCACCATCTGGCACAGATGGTCCAGGGTCACGTAGGAGCTGGTGGCCGTATTGTAGAGGCGCCGGTTGGCGTACTTCTTGATGGTGATCGGCGCGGGCTTGGGATCTTCTTTGTCGACCATAGGCGGCGTTTCCCGGCGATGTTTA
This sequence comes from Nitrospirillum amazonense, assembly GCF_029594735.1. Classification (NCBI taxonomy): domain Bacteria; kingdom Pseudomonadati; phylum Pseudomonadota; class Alphaproteobacteria; order Rhodospirillales; family Azospirillaceae; genus Nitrospirillum; species Nitrospirillum amazonense. Next base: position 922,344 of record NZ_JARPAF010000002.1, on the reverse strand, counting down.
TCACCCGCACAACGGGTGCACTGCACATAGCTAATCCATGCAGTGCGGAACGTGCAAGCATCCTGCCAAGAACCAATGCGCGTATGTCGTTCCGCCACCGCTTTGCCAGGCGGCGGCGGGGGGTGTAGATTGAAGCCCATGCCCCGCGAAACCGACGCCCCACCACCGCCGTCCGGCGCCCCGGAAGACGAGGCCGCCCCCACCCCCGGCGAGCCGCCGAGCGTGGAGTCGCTGGCCCGCCGCTACCTGGACTTGTGGCAGGACCAGTGGGCCGCCGTGGCCGCCGACCCCGACATGACCGGCGCCTTCGCCCGCCTGGTGCGCGCGTTGGGCCAAGCCACCGCCTGGCCGACGGGAGGGGGCCAAACCGGCTGGCCGGGCGGCAATCCCTTCGCCGCCAGCGGCACGAATCCTGGGGCCGGCGCCTGGATGGGCGTGCCCTTCTTCACCCCCGCCGCCTTCCCCTGGGGGCCCCATGCCAGCACACCAAGCACCACCGACCGGACCGGCCACGACAGCCCCGCCGAAGCCCCGCCAGGGCCCTCGGCCGTTGGCGACGCATCTGACGGCGGCGATGGCCGTCTTGCTGAACTCGCAGGCCGGATTGCCGCTCTTGAACGGCAGCTCGCCGATCTGGCGCAAGGAGCTGGAACCGAGGTGCCGCCAACTGCGCGCCGATCTCGCCGGCGCCGACCCGGAAGCGGTGAAAGCGGCGGTTGAGCGTGAGACCCGGCGCCGACTCGACACACTGCTGGCCGGGCTGGAACGCTACCGCCGCAATCCCTACCAGCGCGACGTCACCGACCCGCCGCCGGTGTGGACGGAGGGCAACAGCCGCCTGCTGGATTACAGCCTGCCCGGTGCCAAGGGCCCCGTGCTGCTGTTCGTGCCTTCGCTGGTCAACCGCGGCTATGTGCTGGACCTGTCGGCGCGCAAGAGCCTGGTGCGCTGGCTGGCCGCCCAGAACTTCCGCCCCCTGCTGCTGGACTGGGGCACGGTGGGGGCGGTGGAGCGGGGGTTCGATCTCACCGACTATGTCGCCGGCCGCCTGGCCCGCGCGGTGGATGCCACGCGCGACCTGATGGGCCAGGCACCGGCCCTGGTGGGCTATTGCATGGGCGGCACGCTGGCCGCCGCCGCCGCCGTACTGCGGCCCGAAGCGATCTCATCCCTGGTGCTGCTGGCCGCCCCCTGGGACTTCCACGCCGACGACCCCGCCGCCGCCCTGCGCACGGCCGCCGTCCTGCCCCTGGTGGAGCCGGCGCTGACCTGGCTGGGCGAACTGCCGGTGGACATGATCCAGTTCCTGTTCGCCGGGCTGGATCCGCTGCTGGCCCTGCGCAAGTTCAGCCGCTACGCCACCCTGGACCCGGACAGCCAGGACGCTCAGGACTTCGTCGCGCTGGAGGATTGGCTGAACGATGGCGTGCCGCTGGCGGCGGCCGTGGCCCGGGAATGCCTGGGCGGCTGGTACGGCCGCAATGACCCGGCGGAGGGCACCTGGCGGGTGGGCGGCCAGGCCATCGACGCCCGCGCCATCCGCCTGCCCACCCTGGCCATCATCCCAGCCCGCGACCGCATCGTGCCACCGGGCGCCGCCCGCGCCCTGATCGACGCCATCCCCGGCGGCGACCGGCTGGAGCCCCACCTGGGCCATATCGGCATGGTGGTCAGCGCCGGCGCACCGGACCAAGTGTGGGCGCCCCTGGCCGATTGGCTAAGGGCGCGCCTCGATCACCCTCGGTCATAGCGGTAGGGCCCGCCCTTCTTCACGGCCGCGCGATAGGCCGGGCGCGTCTGGATGCGGGTCACGAAGGCGGCCAGGTGGGCGAAGTGTTGGCCGGTGCCGGGCATCATCATGGCCGCCTCGATGGGGAAGCTCATCTGGATGTCGGCGGCGGTGAACTGGTCGCCCATGAACCAGGGCCCTTGGGCCAGTTCAGCGTTCATGTAGCCCAGGTGGTTGGCGGTTTCGCTGGCGATGCGGGGCTGCAGGGGCGCGGCCGCCTCGCCCAGGCGGCTGGTGTAGAGATGCAGCAGCAGGGGCAGCATGGCCGACCCCTCGGCGAAGTGCATCCAGTGCAGGTAGCGCGCCTGGGCGGCCCGGTCGCCCGGCGCCGGGGCCAGGCGGCCCTCGCCATAGGTGCGCACCAGGTACTCGATGATGGCGCCCGATTCCGCCAGCACCAGGCCGTCATCCTCGATCACCGGCGACTTGCCCAGCGGATGGACGGCCTTAAGCGCCGGCGGCGCCAGCTGGGTGGCGGGATCGCGCTCATAGCGGACCACCTGGTAGGGCAGCTCCAGCTCCTCCAGCGCCCACAGCACACGCTGGGAGCGGGAGTTGTTCAGGTGATGGACGATGATCATGGAAGCGCCCTCCGGCTTTCTGGTTATGGAATACCCTTTACGGCCCGCTTACAGGCCCAGATCAACCGCCAGCCGCCGGGCCAGCGCCTCGGCCTCGCCGGCGGCATAGGCCCGCTCATGGCCCGAACCCCAGATGGGGCCCGGCCAGGCGGCGTCCCCGCGCGTGCGGGCCACCACGTGGACGTGCAGCTGCGGCACCATGTTGCCGATGGCGGCCACGTTCAGCTTGTCGGGCGCGAACGCCGCCTCCATGACCTGCGAGGCCTGGGTGATCTCAGCCATCAGCTGGATCTGGTCGGCCGTGGCCAGCCTATGGATCTCGACGGCGCCGACACGGCGCGGCACCAGGATCAGCCAGGGCCAGCAGGCGTTGCGGGACAGCAGCGCGCGGCAGAGGGCCAGGTCGCCCAGCGCCACGGTGTCGGCGGCCAGGCGGGGGTGCAGCGTGAAGTCGTCGGCGCTTGTCATTTCAGGGAAATCCGTTCCTGGACCGGTGGCTAGGGCCCGGCGTCGCGATGCGGACGACGGTGTCCGCAATACCGCTGGACGCCGCCGCCGGGATGGCTATGTACTACTGCCCGACGCCGCCCGTCCAAAGGGTTTGGCTGTGGGGTGGATGACTGGGCCTGACCTGGTAGCCTGGCTTGCTGACCTGGCTTGAGGGCCGGAGGGCGGCCCTTCGTCCACAAAATTGCCCCATAGTCATGCCAATGGAAGGGATGGTTCGCACGCGGCCGGTGCCCTGGGGCAGGGAACCGTCCCGTTTGTTCATATGTTTCGGGTCCGCCGTTCTGCTATTCCGTCGCCGTCATCCCGTTCATCGTTCTCCCGTTCCTGGGGCAGGGGTCGTTCACAATGCGTAAGATTTTGAGGATGCAGAAATCCGCCTGGGCGGTCCTGCTTCTTCTGGTGCTGGGCAACATCGGCGCGTGGGCGATCGTCAATCGCCCGGCCGTGGAGCGCCCCTGGGCCGGCACCATCGCCGGCGTGGCCTTCGTGCCCTTCCAGGCCAACCAGACCCCGCAGAACGGCGACAGTCCCACCGCCGACGACATCAAGCGCGACCTGGACGTGGTGGCGCCGCATGTGCAGTCCATCCGCACCTATCAGGTGGGCAACGGCATCGACCAGGTGGCGCCCATCGCCCTGGAGCGCTACCCCAACCTGACCATCACCCAGGGCGCCTGGCTGTCCAAGGACATGGCCGCCAACGAGGCGGAACTGGCGGGCCTGGTGCGCGTCGCGCGCGCCAACGCCAACGTGAAGCGGGTCATGGTCGGCAACGAGGTGCTGTTCCGCGACGACTTCAGCGTCGCCCAACTGATCGACTACATCCAGCGCGTGAAGCGCCAGGTCAACGTGCCGGTGTCCACGGCCGAGCCGTCCTACGTCTGGCTGGACCATCCGGAACTGGCCGACGCCTGCGACTTCATCACCATCCACCTGCTGCCCTACTGGAACAAGGTGTCGGTGGACCGCGCGGTGGAGGACGCCATGGCGGCCTACCGCCAGGTGCAGGAACGCTTCCCCAACAAACACATCCTGATCGGCGAGACCGGCTGGCCGTCCGACGGCGCCTATCGCGGGGCGGCCGAGGCCGGCCTGGTGAACGAGGCCAAGTACATCCGCAGCTTCCTGAACATCGCCGGACAGCAGCGCCTGGATTTCTACATCATGGAGGCCTTCGACCAGCCCTGGAAACGGACGCTGGGCGGCACGGCGGAGACGGCCTGGGGCATCTGGGACGCCCACCGCCACCAGAAGTTCCCCATGGTGGGCGGCATCCTAGAGGTGCCGTCGTGGCGGGTGTTGTGCGCCATCGCCACCGCCCTGGCCTTCCTGCCCATGTTCTTCTTCGTGCTGGCCCGCGACGACCTGAAATGGCGCGGCCAGCTGTTCTACGGCTTCCTGATCCAGACGGTGGCCTCGGTCCTGGTATGGACGGGCACCCAGGCCCTGACCGTGGGCATGGGCACCCTGTCCTTCACCGCCTTCATGGTGCTGATCCTCGCCCAGCTGATCCTGTTCGCCGTCATGCTGATCGACGGCCTGGAATTGACGGAGGTGGTGTGGACCCAGCGATGGAAACGGCGCTACACGCCGGTGCGGGAGCCGCTGGGCGACTACACGCCCAAGGTTTCCATCCACGTGCCCTGCTATAATGAGCCGGCGCACATGGTGATCGAGACCCTCGACGCCCTGGCGGCCATGGACTACCCCAACTTCGAAGTCCTGGTGATCGACAACAACACCAAGGACGAGGCGGTGTGGCGCCCGCTGGAGGAATACTGCGCCAAGCTGGGGCCGCGCTTCCGCTTCTTCCATCTGCCGCGCTGGCCGGGCTTCAAGGGCGGCGCCCTGAACTTCGGCCTGTCCGTCACCGCCCCGGACGTGGAGGTGGTGGGCGTCATCGACAGCGACTACCAGGTCACGCCCGACTGGCTATCGGCCACCATTCCCTATTTCAAGCGGCCGGAGGTGGGCTTCGTCCAGTCGCCGCAGGACTACCGCGACTGGTCCGACGACGCCTTCAAGTCGATGATCAACTGGGAATACCAGGGCTTTTTCCACATCGGCATGATCCAGCGCAACGAGCGCAACGCCATCATCCAGCACGGCACCATGACCCTGGTGCGCAAAAGCGCCCTGGACGGCGTGGGCCGCTGGGCCGAATGGTGCATCTGCGAGGATTCGGAACTGGGCCTGCGCCTGTTCGAGGAGAAGCTGGAAGCGGTCTACATGCCCGACAGCTTCGGCCAGGGCCTGGTCCCCGATAGTTTCGCCGGCTACAAGACCCAACGCTTCCGTTGGGCCTACGGCGCCGTGCAGATCCTGAAGCGCCACTGGCGCGAGATGATGCCGGGCGGCACCAAGCTGACCGCCGGCCAGAAGTATCACTTCATCACCGGCTGGCTGCCCTGGTTCGCCGACGCCGCCCACATGGGCTTCGTCATCGGCGGCATCATCTGGTCGCTGGGCCTGCTGCTGCTGCCGCAGTGGATCGAGTTCCCACCCACTGTCTTCATCCTGCCCACCCTCAGCGTCTTCTTCTTCAAGGTGCTGTGCGGCCTGTGGCTGTATGGGGAGCGGGTGAAGTGCCGCTTCATCGACAAGCTGGGCGCCGCCATCGCCGGCATGGCGCTGACCCACACCGTGGGCCGCGCCGTCTGGGTGGGCCTGTTCACCAGCGGCCGCCCCTTCGTGCGCACGCCCAAGTGCGAGGATCAGCCCGCCCTGATCCAGGGCTTCCTGCACGCGCGGGAAGAGGTGGGGCTGATGCTGGGCCTGTGGCTGGCCGCCGCCGCCATCGCCCTGCTGAAGGGCAGCGACAACCGCGATGCCTACGTCTGGGCCACCATGCTGGTCGTCCAGTCCTTCCCCTACATCGCGGCCCTGTTCCTCAGCACCCTGAACGCGCTGCCCAAGGGCGGCGGGGCCGAAGCCACCGCCCCGGCGGAATGAGGCGGTCGCCAAGCACTGGTATCCAAGCGCTGGTACAAGGCCGGGGCGGCGGGGCAACCTGCCGCCCCCTTCCTTTTCGGGCACAATTCCGTGACCAAGGACCCCGAGTCGGGGACACGCGGCGCGCGCCCACGCTAAGCTGACGGTGGATCGGCGCTGAGAGAGCCGGCCGGAATGCCGTCAACAGGGGACGCAATGGTGAAGACCCACGCGCTTTCATGCCAGGCACCGGAAACCGAAACGGCGGAGGGTGACACCCATCAACATGAACACGGCGACACGGATGTCCAGGATGTGCTGGCCGCCAATCGCCGCTTCTACCAGGCCTTCGCGGACCGCGACGTGGCCGGCATGGAGGCCCTGTGGGCGCAGGACCGCGACGTGCGCTGCGTCCATCCCGGCTGGCCGGCGTTGTCGGGCCGCGAGCCCGTGATGCGCAGCTGGCGCGAGTTGCTGGGCAACCCCCGGTCGCCGGGCGTGCGTCACCAGAGCGAACAGGCCACGGTGTGCGGCGACATCGGCTGGGTGGTGTGCGAGGAGTTCGTGGCCAACACGGCGCTGGTGGTCACCAACCTGTTCGCCCGTTCCGGCGGCGGCTGGCAGATGATCCATCACCAGGCCACGCCCATCTCCTCCATCGCCGCGTTCGAGGACGCCAGCGGCTATGAGGATCTGAACGGCCGGCCGCCGACGCTGCATTAGTACGACTAATCCGATCTCCGTCCTTGCGGCCGCCCCGCTTTTCCGTACTGTTATCGCTAACAATATGGAAGAGGGAGAGGACCCCATGCGGCGTTGGCTGCGCATCGCGAGCTTGTTACCGTCCTTACTGGCCGCCGGCACGGCGTTGGCCGCGCCGGCCAAGTCGCCCGCCCCCACGCCCCCAATGGGGTGGAACAGCTGGGACGCCTACGGCTTCACCATCGACGAGGCCGACTTCAAGGCCAACGCGGGCGTCCTGGCGACGCTGAAACCCTATGGCTGGACCTACGCCGTGGTGGATGAAGGCTGGTACATGGCCGACCCCTTCGGCAAGTCGCTGGCGGAGCGGCAATACCTGCTGGACGGCAACGGCCTGCTGGTTCCCGTACCCGCCCGCTTCCCCTCCGCCACCGGTGGCCAGGGTTTCAAGCCGCTGGCCGATTGGCTGCATGCCCAGGGCCTGAAGTTCGGTCTGCACATCGTGCGCGGCATCCCCAAGCAGGCCGTGGAGCGGAACACGCCGGTGGCGGGATCGTCCTTCCACGCCGCCGACGCGGCGGACACCGCCGACACCTGCCCCTGGGACGATGGCAACTACGGGGTGCGCGACACCCCTGCCGGCCAAGCCTATTATGATTCGATGATGGCTCAGTACGCCCGGTGGGGGCTGGATTTCCTGAAGGTCGACTGCATCGCCGACCATCCCTACAAGGTCAGTGAAATCCGGCAGATCAGCAGCGCCATCGCCAAGACGGGCCGGCCCATCGTGCTGAGTCTTTCCCCCGGTCCCACCAACCTGTCCCACGCGGATGAAATCAGCCGTTATGGCCAGATGTGGCGGATCACCAACGACGTCTGGGACGGCTGGACCTTCCCGCATGACAAGCCCACGGACGGCTTCCCCTATGGCCTGCGCGACCTGTTCGACGTCCTGCCGGGCTGGGCGCCCCATGCCAAGCATGGCCGCTGGCCCGACGCCGACATGCTGCCCATAGGCGTGCTGGAACCCAATCCCGGCTGGGGCGACCCGCGCACGTCGCGACTGACGGCCGATGAGCAGCGCACCCAGGTGACCCTGTGGGCCATCGCCCGGTCGCCGCTGATCCTGGGCGCCAACCTCACCAAGCTGGACGAGGCCACGCGCGCCCTGATCACCAATCGCGCCGTCATTCAGGTGGACCAGACGGCCACGGAAAGCCACCCGGTGACGGACCTGCCCGCCGGCTTCGAGAACGCGCGCGTCTGGCTAGCCACGGGCGCCAAGGGCCAACGCTACCTGGCCCTGTTCAACCTGGACGACAAGCCGTCGACGCTGTCGGCGTCCTGGGGAAAGCTGGGCCTGGCCGGCGGCAACCTCACCGCCCACGACCTGTGGACGGACAAGGCCCTGCCGGCGGCGGACAGCCTGAGCGTCACGCTACCTGCGCACGGCAGCGCGCTTTATGAAGTGAAGTAACGCCAGCGGCACGAGGTAGCGACTCGTGCCGCTGTAGCCCGCGACTGCGGGTGCCTGAGGAAGCATTTGAGCGGTCACGATCAAATGCCGCGCGTATATGCCGGAAAGGCTGGGCTGGCGCCGGGGTCACTCCCGGCGCAGCACCTTGTCAGCCAGCACGCTGGCCCACCAGCGCGTCATGAAGGTCTTCTTGAATTCGGGCGGGTCATAGACGTCATCCACCCAGGTGTAGAAGGCGTCGACGCTAGGCTCGATCCCCTGGGCCTGGGCATAGGCCAGGAAGGTCTCGAAGAAGTGGTCCAGGATGCCGGTCTTGGCATGGCGCAGGTGGCCATACTTGGGGCTGAGCTGACCCAGCGCCATTTTCAGCGGTACCCCCTCATGCACGAACTGGTATAGCACGCTCATGAAGCCGACGCGGTCGGACCCGGCCTTGCAGTGCATCAGCACGGGGTACTGGGCGTCGCGCCAAATCTGCCGCGCCTGGTGCAGGATGTGCTTCTTGGGCGCGTCGCGGGAATTGACGGCGAAGTTCACCAGGGTCAGACCGTGGCGGGTACAGGCCTCATCCTCCAGCACCCAGGACCCGCAATTGTCGCGGCGGCCGCGCAGGTTGATGACGGTGCGCACGCCCAGGCGGGCGGCCTGGGCGATGTGGCGCGGCGTCGGCTGGCTGGATCGGTACAGCCGCGGCGAAATCTTGAACATGTTCTTGTAGATCATGCGGATGAACGCGTGATCCTTGAAGAAGCTGTTCAGATAGCGCTTGAAACCGCGGATCTGGTTCGGCGGCACGGCGGCGTGGGAGGGGGTAGGCTGCCCCCCGGGCGCGGTGTGGGAGGGCGGCGCCCCGGGGCCGGCCGCCGGCATCTTGTCCACCGTCGCGGCCTGCAGCCGATAGTCCGTCATCGCGTGCACTTATCCTAAAGCAAAGGCAGGAAACCACCGGCCCGCCATCCAGGGGGAGGGATCCGTCAGGCTCACGGCCCCTATATAGGATGTTTGCCCGCCGGGGGCGAGGGGCCTCGCGCGCATGGGCGCATCAACCGCAGGCCCGCGCGGGTGGATATAGGGGTTAAGCGCGCCGGATATGGCCAGTTAGTCCACCCCGGTCAGCGCCCCATGGGACGGACATGGCTGGCGTCCAGCCGATCCAGCCGCTCGAAGAAGGGGGCCATCACCGACCGGTCCTGCTTGGTTTCCTGTTCCAGGGCGGCGCGGTCATGCTCCGTCCAGCGGACCAGGGCGGCCATCTCCTGCCGGTCGAAGGCGCTGAGACTGGAGGCGGACGCCAGCTTCTGCGCCGCCGCCCCCTTTTCCACCGGCTCCTCCGCCGCGCGGGCCGCCTGCCGGGCGGCCAGCACGCGCTGGGTCACCTGGCGCCAGCGCCGCTCATCAAAGCCATAACTGGCCAGCAGGGATTTCGCCTCCGGCCCCGGGTGGGCCAGCAGGACGAAAGCGGGCTGTCCATCGTCCGGCGCGGACGCGACCAGGGCCTCCGCCGCGCTGACGTAGCGGCCGACCTCGGCGGCGTCCAGACGCTCATGCGCCAACATCGGCGCGGATACCATCAGAACCACTAACGCGGCTGCGAAACGCATCGTTTGCCCCCAAACGTTCGCGCGCCAAATGTGATCGTTTCTTATATCGGGCACGCAACGACATTTCCAGCGGAAAGCCTGTAAGTGGAGAGTAGAATTGAAGAATTATGGCGGGGGTATGGCCGCCGCAGCGCTTGGCGCAAACTCTTCCGGAGAGCGCGCAAGGACAGGCCTGCGGCGCGATCGCGCATGCCCCTTGAATGATGCCATGACGTGCCCTAGGGTCCCGTCGCACCCATGGGTTTCATTTAGGATAAGACGTAGCCCCGTGTCCCGCTTCACCGCCCGTCTTCTTGCCGCCGGCACCGCTCTGGTCCTGGCCGGTTCCGCCCTTGCCCAGACCACGCCCCAGCCGGATCAAGCCTCGGGGGGCCAAGCGCCGGCCGGCGGTGGCGACAACGGCGGCCTGATCCTGCCGGGCGCCATCTCCTCCGGTTCCAGCGTGGCAGCCCCCCAGCAGGCCCCCATGCCGTCCGGCCCGGCCGCCGGCCCCGCAGTGGGTCCGGCAGCGGGCCCGGCACTGGGCCCCAGCGCCGGCCCGCGCCAGGCCCCGGCCGCGCAGGCCCCGATCGCCGGCCCCGCCACCGGCCCGGCGGCGCCCTCCGGCGCGCCGGCCGCCTCCAAGGTCGGCACCGTCACCGGCAACTGGCAGGTGGGTCCGCAGGTCTATACCGACGGCAGCTTCAAGCTGTGCGAGGCGCAGGCCAGCTTCGACAACGGCCTGGCGCTAGTCTTCCTGGCCCTGCCCGTGCCTCAGGCCGAGCAGCAGGCGAAGAAGCTGCCGCCCAAGATCATCAACCTGGTGATCGGCGTGCCCGGCGCCAACATGCCGCCGGGCCAGGGCCCGGCCATCAAGCTGAAGCTCGACGGCAAGCTGGAGCAGACGCGCGGTTCGCAGGTCATCCAGCCGAACGCCATCATGACCGGCTTCGACCCGATGGACGCCAACTTCATGAAGGCGCTGCCGGCGGCCAACAAGCTGGAGATCACCAGCCCCAACGACACGGCCACCTTCGTGCTGAAGGGCGGCACCAAGGCGTTCAAGGACCTGAACGCCTGCTTCGACCAGGCCATGGCCGGGAAGCTGCAGCTTCCCGCCCCGCCGCCCGCCATCCCGCCGGCCTTCGCCGCCCTGCTGATGGACGCCGGCCTGAAGGACGCGCACCCCCTGCCCGTCGACAAGATGTCGCCGCAGGAACGGCCGGGCGATTTCGCCTGGGCCATCCAGAAGGACGTCATCGGTTCCTTGCGGTCCGTCGGACTGAAGCCCGAGGCCGGCGACCTGGAAAAGATCATGCAGAACTACCTGGACAGCCTGTCCAAGGGCTGCCAGGGCACCTACACCCCGACCAAGGGCAAGCTGGAAAAGCTGCTGCAGATCGACATGCAGACCGGTTCCGCCAGCTGCAAGACGGACAAGGGCGAGTTCTACGCCAACCTGATCCTGTACCTGACCAAGGACCGGCAGCTGTTCATCATCTCGCATGAGGCGCCGGTGGCGTCCAAGGCTGTGGCCGACAACGCCGGCAACGCCATCGCCGGCGTGCTGCGCAAGAAGGCCAACGAGCCGCCGCCCGCCCAGGGCGCGCAGCAGCAGCAGCCCGCCCAGGGCCCCCGCCCGGCCGCTGGCCCCCGCAAGCAGCAGTAAAGACCAGCGATCTGGCTGAAATAAGAACGGGAGGGGCAAACACCCCTCCCGTTTTCTTTTGGGCCCCGGCCCTTCGCCTGGGCGGCCGCCCAAAAACTACACCACTTCCCGCACCAGCTTGGACAGGAAGGCATCGGCGAAGGCGTGACGGTTGGCGGCGGTTATGACGAAGGCATCCTCCCCCGCGACCACGTTCTCGCGGTAGTAGGGTTCCAGCCAATCGTACTCGTCCAGGATGACCAGGCCGTTCACGCCCACGCCGGCGGCCTGGGCGTGCGCCCGAGCGGAGCGGGGATCGATGCCGCCGTTGTTGAAGCCGTTGCTGACCAGGTCGATGGTCCGCCGGTCGGCGCTGTAGGGGCAGGCGTCCAGCTGGCGCACGGCCTGGACGATGCAATCGCCCAGCGCCGTGTTGCCGCCCATGGCGACACCGGGCGCCTCATCGATGCGGTCGGCCAGGGCCAGCGCGTCCTGGGTCCCGGCCAGCAGGGTCCAGGGCACCAGGGTGGTCAGGGTGCCGGGGCCGGAGAACAGGGCCAGTTGCACCGCCACCTTGCCCTTCGGCCCGCCGGTCAGGGCCTGGTGCACCGTCTTGTCGCGGAAGGCGGCGGCGTGGCCGCGCAGCTGGAAGTCCAGCATCACCTTGGAAATGCTGGCGGAGCTGTCGACCGCCATCACCAGGGCGAGGTCCACGGGCGTACCGCCGGCCCGCGCCCAGGCCCGCCCCGGCAAGGTGGGAGCCGCCAGTGCCGCCCCCATGCCGGCCAGCAGCGCGCGCCGCGTCGGCTTGGCCATTCCTTGACCACCCTCACTCACGTCTCGTCCCATCTACCCGTAGTCCTATGGAGAAACGCGGCGGCACCTGGGCGGGATCAGTCCTTGCCGCCGCCGCGCGCCCAGGCGACGACCTTGCGCATGACGGTGGGCAGGGCCTGGTCATGGAAGTCGGCGGGGGCGCACCACACGCCCTCAACCGCCGCCCCATCGTCATCCAGGTGGCCGCGAACGACGGTAAGTTCCAGGTGAAAATGGGTGAATGTATGGCGGACGACACCGGGCAGGCGCTGCCAGTCGGCCGCCGCCGGCGCCCAGCCCAGGGCGCGGGTGTAGGCGAGGTCCACGCCAGGTTCCCACGCGCTGGATGGCACCTCCATCATCCCGCCTAGCAGGCCCGATTCGGGGCGGCGGCGCAGCAGCACCTGCCCCCGGGCGTTGGTCAACCAGAAGGCCACCCCCCGGCGGGTCGGCTTGGCGGCCTTCTCCGCCTTCAGCGGCAGCAGTTCCGCCAGGCCGTCGCGCCGGCCCCGGCAGGCCGCCATCCACGGGCACAGCACGCAGCGGGGGCTGCGGGGGCTGCACAGCGTGGCGCCCAGGTCGAACAGGGCCTGGGTGTAGTCGCCCGGCCGCTTTTCCGGCACCAGGGCGGCGGCCAGCGCCTTCAGCTTGGGCTTCGAGCCTGGCAGCGGATCGGTCACGGCATAGATGCGGGACATCACCCGTTCGACATTGCCGTCCATGGCCGTGGCGGGCCGGTCGAAGGCGATGGCCGCGATGGCGGCGGCGGTGTAGGCGCCGATGCCGGGCAGATCCAGCAACGCCGCCTCGTCCGCCGGGAAGCGGCCGCCGTGCCGCGCCACCACCGCCTTGGCGCAGGCGTGCAGGTTGCGGGCACGGGCGTAATAGCCAAGACCGGCCCATTCCTTCAGCACCTCGTCCAGGTCCACCGCCGCCAGGTCCGCCACCGTGGGCCAGCGGGTCAGGAAGCGCTGGAAATAGGGGCCGACCGTCGCCACCGTCGTCTGCTGCAGCATGATCTCCGACAACCAGACATGGTAGGGGTTGGCCTTGGCACCGGGGGCGGAGCGCCATGGCAGCACCCGGCGGTGGGCGTCGTACCAGGCCAGCAGGTCGGCGGGCCGGGGGGCGGGCAAATCGTTGCCGGGGGGAAGGGAGTCGCCTGCGACGATCATTGTGTGGTCAAAGCCCCTTGCGCCATGGTTCAACTGCCCCCAAACACTGTCCCAGACAAAGGGGTCGGCGTTAGCGGATACGCCGCCCCCGCAACCGTTTCAAGGTCCACCACCACCCATGCCCGGCCCCCGCCCCATTGGCCGCCACCTGAACGCCATCGCCGGCAAGGCGCTGGGCCCCCATGGCCCGGCCTTCGCCACCCTGCTGGCCGAGTGGGACGCCATCGTGGGTCCCCGCCTGGCCAGCGTGGCCCTGCCGCTGAAGCTGCAGTTCCCCAAGGGCCGGCAGGATGATGCCGTGCTGCACCTGGGCGTGGCCGGACCCGCCGCTTTGTTCATCCAGCATGAGGAGCCGCAGATCCTGCAGCGGTTGAACGGCTTCTTCGGTTTCCGCGCCGTGGCGCGGCTGAAGCTGCTGCAGGCGCCCCCCGCCACCAACCGGCGGCGCGACCGGCCGGCGCCGATTCCCCGCCGCCTGTCGGCGGGCGAGGCGGCGGCGCTGGAAACCCAGACGGCGGCCGTGGAAGACGGGGATTTGCGGGAGGCGCTGACCAGCCTGGGTCGCGCCATCCTGGCCACCGAAAAGCCGGTCGGGTCCCCGAAGCGATAGCCCCTCGGACGCGGCTTGCCGGCCCCCGGCGCCGCCCCCTATAGTCACTACAGTTGGTATCGGAGGAACTAAGGTGAACCTACATCTGCGTAATTCGCTGGCCGCCGCCCTGGTGGCCGCCGGTGCCCTGGCCGGTGTCCTGGCGGCCGGTGCGGCCCACGCCCAAGCGGCGGACGCCCCGGTCACCATCGACGTCGCCAGCGCCACCAGCCCGCGCGTGCTGGGCGATGTCAAGGCGCCCGTGGTGCTGGAGGAATACGCCTCGTTCACCTGCCCGCACTGCGCCCATTTCGAGGAAGCGTTCCTGCCGCAGCTGAAGGCCGACTTCATCGACACCGGCCAGGTGCAGCTGGTGTTCCACGACTTCCCGCTGGACCAGCTGGCCTTCGCCGCCGAAATGGCCGCCCGCTGCCTGCCGCCCGATCGCTACACCGCCGCCAAGGGCCTGATCTTCAAGACGCAAGCGCAGTGGGAACACGCCGACGACCCGCTGAAGGCCTTGCAGCAGACGCTGCGCCTGGGCGGCATGTCCGACGCTACCTTCACCGCCTGCCTGAGCAACAAGCCGCTGCAGGACTTCATCACCCAGAGCCGGCTGGACGCGTCGGAAAAGCTGGGGGTAGACGGCACCCCGACCTTCTTCATCAAGAAGGGCGACGCCATGGTGGAGAAGATCGACAACCTGCGTGAATACAGCCAGCTGTCGGAAGCGCTGGTGAAGGCGGGCGCTAAGGCCCCGGCCAACCCGGCCCCGGCGCCGGCGCCGGCCGCAGCCACCCCCGCAGACCAGGCCGCGACCACGCCGGCCAGCACCCCGGCGGCCTCCGCCGCCGCGCCGGCCGCGTCCACCGGCCCCAACACCGGCCTGATCGTGGGTGGCATCATCGCCGCCCTAGTCGTGCTGGGCGGCATCTTCATGCTGACCCGCCGCAAGAAGTGAGACCAGCGGCGCCCTGGGGACGGGGATCCCAAGGGCGCCGTCTTCGTGCCCGTCGCGTTTGGACCGGTCGCGTTTTGAACCAGTCGCGTTTTGGAGTCGGGATGGAGGGGGATATGGCAGGGCGTTGGATGCGTGATCGAGCCGGCATGGCCCAGGGCCTGGTCATGGGGATGGCGGCGCTGGCCGCCCCGCTGGCCCTGCCCGCGCCCGCCGTGGCCCAGGCAGCGGTTGCCCCCGCCCCGTCCACGGGTGGCGGCATCGACATCGCGGCCGCCACCAGCACCCGCGCCCTGGGCAGCGGCAACGCCCCGGTGGTGATCGAGGAATACGCCTCCCTCTCCTGCCCGCACTGCGCCCATTTCGAGGAGACGATGCTGCCCCGCCTGAAGGCCGACTTCATTAATCCCGGGCAGGTGCGCTTCATCTTCCACGACACGCCCACCAACCGTGTCGGCTTTCTGGCCCACATGGCCACGCGCTGCCTGCCCGTCGGCAGCTATAATGACGCCCGCAGCCTGCTATTCAGCACCCAGGACCAATGGCTGGGCGCCAAGGACCCGGAGGCGGGCCTCAAGGAGATGATGGGCATGGCCGGCCTGCCGGCGCCGGCCTATGACGCCTGCGTCGCCAGCAAGCCCATCCAGGACTACATCGCCGCCAGCAGCCAGGAGGCCACCGAGGCGAAGGTCGAACAGACGCCCACGCTGATCATCCGCAAGGGTGGCAAGGAAGTGGACCGCATCGCCGGCCCCAACGACTATGACAAGCTGGCCGCCGCCCTGATCAAGGCGGGCGCCAAGGCACCGAAGAAGTAAGACCCCGTGCAATTCACCAAGCTTCGCATCTCCGGCTTCAAGTCCTTCGTGGACCACACCGAGCTTCTGATCGAGCCCGGGATGACCGGCATCGTCGGCCCCAACGGTTGCGGCAAATCCAACCTGGTGGAGGCGTTGCGCTGGGCCATGGGCGAGACCTCGGCCAAGAAGATGCGTGGCGAGGACATGGACGACGTCATCTTCGGCGGCACGGCCACACGGCCGGCGCGCAATTTGTGCGAAGTCGTCCTGCACCTGGACAGCCCCAACCTGACCGCTGGCACACCGGGCGTCAAAGCGGACGCCGTCCAGACGGAAATGGAGATCAGCCGCAAGCTGGAACGCGGCGCCGGTTCCGACTACCGCATCAACGGCCGGCCCGCCCGCGCCCGCGACGTGCAGCTGCTGCTGGCCGACAACGCCTCGGGCGCCCATTCCCCGGCGCTGGTCAGCCAGGGCCGGGTGGGTGCCCTGATCAACGCCAAGCCCGGCGACCGCCGCCAGTTGCTGGAGGAGGCGGCCGGCATCACCGGCCTGCATTCCCGCCGGCATGAGGCGGAATTGAAGCTGAAGGCGGCGGAAACCAACCTGACGCGCCTGGACGACGTGGTCGTCACCATGGACGCACAGCTGCAGAACCTGCGCAAGCAGGCCCGCCAGGCCGCCCGCTACCGCAACATCTCAGACCACATCCGCCGGGCGGAGGCGCTGCTGCTGCACCTGCGCTGGACCACCGCAACCGCCCAGGTCATGCAGGCTCGCGCCGGCTTCGACAAGGCGGAGGAGGCGGTGCGCGGCCTGATGCTGGCCGTCACGCAGGCCACCACCAAGCGCACGGATCTCGCCGCCAGCCTGCCGCCCAAGCGCCAGGCGGAAGCCGAGGCCGCCGCCGCCCTGCAGCGCCTGCTGGTGGCGCGGGAGCAGCTGGACGCGGAGGAGCGGCGCGCGACCGAGGCGCTGGCCACCCTGCAGCGCCGTCTGGCCCAGATCGAGGGCGACCTGGCGCGCGAAAAGGATCTGGCCGCCGACGCCGACCGCGCGCTGGCCCGCCTGGCGGAGGAACGCCAAGCCATCGTCGACGCGCAAGGGGACGAGGCCGAAAGCCAGGAACTGGCCAAGGCCCGCCTGGAGGAAATCCGCGACACGGTGGCCAGCCTGGACGCGGAGCTGGCGGCCGCCACCGAGCGGCTGGCCGCGGACGAGGCCAAACGCGCCCAGATCCAGCGTCAGGCGCAGGACCTGGAGCAGCGCGTCGCCACCCTGCGCCGCCGTGTCGAGGAGACGCAGGCGCAGAAGGCGGAGTTGGAGCGCCAGCAGGCCGCCCGCGACGACGTGGCCGAGGCGGAAGAGGCCATCCACCTGGCCGAGGAACGGCTGGAACTGGCCAAGGGCACGGCGGAGGAGGCGGAAGCCGCCAAGGCCGGGGCCGAGCAGGCCGCCAACGCCGCCCGCGCGCTGGGCACGCAGGAGCAGGCGACGGCCCGCGACGCCCTGCAGCGGGCCGAGGGCGACCGCGCCCGCCTGACGGCGGAGGCCGACGCCATCACCCGCCTGCTGAAGGCCGGGGCCGGCGACCTGTTCCCGCCGCTGGTGGACGCGCTGACCGTGGCCAAGGGCTATGAGCAGGCCCTGGCCGCCGCCTTGGGCGACGCGCTGACCGCCCCGCTGGATGAGGCGGCGCCGGTGCACTGGCGCGCCCTGCCCGCCCTGGGCACCATTGTCCCCCTGCCCGCCGGGGCGGAGCCGCTGGCCGCCAAGGTCAAGGCCCCGGGCGCGCTGGACCGCTGCCTGGCCCATATCGGCATCGTCGCCGACACTGCCACCGGCACGCGCCTGGCCCCCAACCTGGTGCCAGGCCAAATCCTGGTGACCCGCGATGGCGCCGCCTGGCGCTGGGACGGGCACTGCATCGCCGCCGGCGCGCCCACCGCTGCCGCCGAGCGCCTGCGCCAGCGCAACCGCCTGACCGAACTGACGCAGGAGATCGCGGAGGCTGACGCCCTGGTGGCCGAGGCCCGCGCCGCCTATGAGGCGGTGAAGGACGCGGCGGAGGAGCGCGTGGCCCAGGCGCTGCGCGCCGTGGACCAGGCCTCCGCCAAGGACCGCGCGGCCCGCGACGCCGTCAGCGCCGCCTTCCGCGCCGTGGCCGACGCCCGCGCCACCCACGCCCGCGTGGCCCAGGCCGCCGCCGCCCTGGCCAGCCGCCTGGCCGCCCTGTCCGAGACCCTGGACCAGATGACGGCGGATGAGGAGGACCTGCGGGAACGCCGGGCCGAGGCCCGCGCCACGCTGGAGGAACTGCCGCCCCCGGGCGAGGGCCGGGAGCAGATCGCGGAGGCCCGCCTGCGCCTGACCGAGGCGCGCGGCACACAGGCGGAGGCGCAGAACGCCCTGGACCGCCTGCTGCGCGAGGCGGAGGACCGCCGCCGCCGGCTGGACGCCATCGCCGCCGAGGAAACATCGTGGCGCCAGCGCCGCGACGGCACCGGCGGCCGCCTGGCCGAGCTGACCGAACGCGCCGAAGAGACGCGGGAGGAGCAGGAGCGCCTGGCCGAACGCCCGGCCCAGATCGAGGAAGAGCGCCTGACCCTGGCCGACCTGATCCATGAGGCGGAGCGGGTGCGCAGCCGTGCCGGCGACGACCTGGCGGAAGCCGAGGGCGCGCTCACCACGGCCGAGCGCACCCTGAAGGAGGCGGAGAACGGCCTGGCCGACGCGCGCGAGGCCCGCGCCCATGCCGAGGCGGCCGTCGGCTCCGCCCACCAGCATCTGGACACGGTCAAGGAGCGCATCGCCGAACGGCTGGATTGCCCGCCGGAACAGGTGCTGGCCCTGGCCGGCCTGGACGAGGGCGAGCCCCTGCCCGAGGCCCATGCCGTGGAGCAGCGCCTGGGTCGTCTGGAGGCCGAGCGCGATAACATGGGCCCCGTCAACCTGCGCGCCGAGCAGGAGGTGCAGGAGCTGGACGAGCAGATCGGCGTCATGAAGACGGAGAGGGAGGACCTGGTGTCCGCCATCGCCCGCCTGCGCCAGGGTATCTCGGGTCTGAACAAGGAGGCCCGCGAGCGGCTGCTGGCCGCCTTCCACAAGGTGGATGCCCATTTCCAGGAGATGTTCACCCAGCTGTTCGGCGGCGGCCGCGCCCAGCTGAAGCTGACCGACACCGAGGATCCGCTGGACGCCGGCCTGGAGATTTACGCCAGCCCACCGGGCAAGAAGCTGCAGATCCTGTCGCTGCTGTCGGGCGGCGAGCAGGCCTTGACCGCTATCGCCCTGCTGTTCGCCGTCTTCCTGTGCAACCCGGCGCCCATCTGCGTGCTGGACGAGGTGGACGCGCCGCTGGACGAGGCCAACGTGGGCCGCTTCTGCGACCTGGTGGAGGAGATGGCGCGGGCGGGCCATACCCGCTTCCTCATCATCAGCCATCACCGCCTGACCATGTCGCGCATGGACCGCCTGTTCGGCGTCACGATGGCGGAGCGGGGGGTATCGCAGCTGGTGTCCGTCGATCTGGCTACCGCCGAGGAGCTCCAGGCCGCCGAATAGGCGTAAAAATGGAGCTGCGGTAGGGTGTTAACCCCGTTACCCGCGACAACTGGCGCGCTGGCCCGCAACAGTCCGGCCCTGGCGGGAAAGCGCGCGCTGCACTATCTTAACAGGCAAGGGCCCTGGGGCAGGGCCCGGGCGGTTGGGGCTTGTTTCATCCGGCGGCAGCGGCCGAACCGGACGTGTGAGGGAGACTGAAATGCGGTACCGTTCCTTGGCACTCGCGGCGGTGGGCCTGTTGGCCGTTGCCGGTTGCGCCACCAACCCCGACGCCGACCAGGCGGCGTACGCCCAGCGCGCGCTGATCGGCATGCCGAAGCAGACCCTGCTGTCCTGCGCCGGCGTGCCCACCCGCCAGACGGCGGTCGACAATGTGGAATACTTCACCTACTCCAGCGACAGCCTGCAGACCCGCGTGGGCCCGTCCTACTGGGGTGGTTTCGGCGGTGGCCCGTGGCATCGCGGGTATTGGGGTGGCGCCGATTTCGGCCCCACCGAGGTGTCGGCCCGCAACTGCAACGCGACCTTCACCCTGAAGAACGGCGCCGTGCAGCAGCTGGTCTACGGCAGCTCCACCGACAGTCCCGCTGGCCGCCTGTCCCAATGCTACGCCATCGTGCAGAACTGCTTGCCGCTGGTGCCGCAGCAGTCGGGCCCGGCGGCCTCCGCCGCGACCGGCGCCGGCAGCCGCGCCCGTTAAGGGACCGAATATTCCCTTGCCGAAACAATCCCTGGGTCGCTAGGGGTTGTTAGGCACGGCGCGATGCATTGGGTGCCCATATCCCTCGACCTATGCTTAAGGCCCGGCCCTCGGCCGGGCCCGTCGCCGTTTGGCCCATTGCGGACGCGGCGCAACATGACGTTTCATAGTCCCCTGGAAGGAGGGGCCGCCGGTTGCGGCCCGCTTCCGGAGGGGGCCGTTACCGGTCGACAGAAACCGGCGCTGGTTTCCTTGGCATGAATCCACTGGGCACGCGGAAGACCGGCCCTTGGGAAGGCCGACCAGGGCGCGAGACCGCCCCCGCCCGCGTTCCCCGTGTTGAACGGGAGAAGCGCCTATGCATGTTTCCGGTATCCTGAAGCACAAGGACAGCAGCACCATCATCAGCGCCAAGCCGGGCGACACCATAGAAACGGTGGCGGCCCTGCTGGCGGCCCATCGCATCGGCGCCGTGCTGGTGCTGGACCCCGGCGGCGGCGTGGCCGGCATCATTTCGGAACGCGACATCGTGCGCGGTCTGGCGACCCACGGTCCCGCCGTGCTGAACCAGAGCGTGTCGGAACTGATGACCCGCAAGGTCGTGGCCTGCGCTCCCGGCGACAGCGTCTCCTCCATCATGACCCGGATGACGGAAGGCCGCTTCCGCCACATGCCGGTGATGGACGGCGGCCGGCTGGTGGGCTTCATCAGCATCGGCGACGTGGTGAAGCATCGCCTTGCCGAGGCCACCAGCGAGGTGGAGAGCATGCGCGTCTACGTGGCCGGCGGTTTCTGAGCGGCGCATCCTCCGCCCCCGCGCCACCCCGGTGCCACGGCACCGGGGAAGGGAGTTGGCTGCACCGGGTGAAAGGCATCACCCGCAAGGGATGGACGGGCCGCTGTGATGACCATCGCAGCGGCCCGTCACCCGTTCCGGGAGGCTGCCGTCCCACCCCCTCTCAGCGAAAGCCGCCGCCCCATGGTGATCGATCCCAAAGCCATCGCGCTATACGCCTGGCCCACGCCCAACGGCCACAAGATCTCCATCGCCCTGGAGGAAATGGGCCTGCCCTATGCCGTGCACCCGGTGGACATCGGCGCCGGCGACCAGTTCAAACCGGACTTCCTGGCCATCTCACCAAACAATCGCATGCCGGCCATTGTCGATCCCGACGGCCCCAACGGCCGGCCGCTGTCGCTGTTCGAGTCCGGCGCCATCCTGATCTACCTGGCGGAGAAGACCGGCCAGTTCCGCCCTGCGGACGCCGCGGTTTGGTATGGCCATGTGCAATGGCTGATGTGGCAGATGGGCGGCGTCGGCCCCATGTTCGGCCAAGCCGGCCATTTCCGTAACTACGCGCCCGAGCGCATCCAATACGGCATCGATCGCTACACCAATGAGGCCCGCCGATTGATCCGTGTCGCCAACACCCAGTTGGCCAAGACGGAATTCCTGGCCGGTGACTACGGCATCGCCGACATGGCGACCTTCCCCTGGCTGCGCCTGCATGAACGCTACGACATCGATCTGGCCGACTTCCCCCATGTGAAACGCTGGATCGACACCGTGGCCGCCCGCCCCGCCGTGCAGCGCGGGCTGGAGCTGCTGAAGGACAAGAGCCGCCCCGCCGGCCAGGCCCTGGATGAGAAGACGCGGGAGAACCTGTTCGGCGCCCGGCAGCGTTGAAACCCTGCACCGGCGGCCCCCCCAATTCCGGCCCATCTTCCGGGCCATCTTCCGGATAGTGGCGCCTTGACCACGCCGCCGCCGCCGCCATCTACCCCCGCGCCACCGCCCGTGCGGCGGGGCGCGGCCTGGGGATGGTCCCCGGCACGGATATGGTCAAGGGATGGGCATGCTGGGGCGGTTTTCGGATGTGCGGCGTCAGCGCCGAGTCGCGGCGTGGGCCGGCGCATTCTTGCTGGCCGCGGGGTTGCCCCTCGCCCCGCCGGCCGCTGGTGCCACCGTCAGCCGGCCGGAAGACCTGACCGTCAGCGGCAAGCTGATCGCCACTGGCGGCGTCACTCAGGTAGAGGGGGCGGCCGGTGGCGGCCTGACGCCCTGGGCTGTCATCGGCGGCGGTGGGACGCGGGAGGAGGTGGGTGCCACCGCCTTCTTCACCGCCGTGCGCACCCATGATTACGGCATGAACGCCTATGGCGCCCTGATCGGCCTGTGGGACCGGGTGGAGCTGTCGGTGGCCCAGGACAGGTTCGACACCCAGGCCATCGGCGGCGCCCTGGGGCTGGGAGACGGCTACGCCTTCACCAACACCATCGCCGGCGTCAAGGTGCGGGTCGCCGGCGACGCTGTCTATGACCAGGACAACTGGCTGCCCCAGCTGTCCTTGGGCGCGCAGTACAAGTCCAACGACCGCGGCAGCCTGGTGAAGGCGCTGGGTGCGCGCAGCGGCGACGGCGTCGATCTCTACGCCAGCGCCACCAAGGTGCTGCTGGCGCAAAGCCTGCTGCTGAGCGGCACGGTACGCCTGACCAAGGCCAACCAGACCGGGCTGCTGGGTTTCGGCGGGGCCGACGACAACTACTATGCGGAACTGGAGGGCAGCGCGGCCCTGCTGCTGGACCGCACCCTGGTGGCGGGCGTGGAATACCGCATGAAACCCAACACCCTGGCCCGCGCCAACCCCGGCCTGGCGCCGGAAGACGACTGGTACGACGCCTTCGTCGCCTGGCTGCCCGGCAAGAACCTGGCCTTCACCCTGGCCTATGTGAATTTGGGGCGGGTGGTGACGCCCACGCGGCAGAACGCCGTCTATCTGTCCTTGCAAGCGGGGTTCTGAACCATGACGCGCCGCACCGCCGCCGCCCTGCTGACAATCACCCTGGCCGGCGCGATCGCCGGATGCGCCTCCGGCCCCTCGCCCGACCTTTACCAGACCTTCGGCGGCCAGCCGGGTCTGGTCTCCCTTGTGGACGACTTCATGGACGGAATGATGCGCGACCCCGACCTGCGCCCTTATTTCGTCAACGCCAACCGTCCCCACATCAAGGCGGAACTGGTGGCGCAGTTCTGCGCCACCCTGGGCGGCCCCTGTGAATACAAGGGCATGGACATGAAAATGGCACACGCCCGTTATGGCATCGGCGACCATGAGTTTAACGCCCTGGTTCAGGATCTGCAGGACGCCATGGACCTGCATCGCATTCCCTACCGCGCGCAAAACCGCTTCCTGGCCATGCTGGCGCCCTATCGCGACGACGTCGTCCACCTGTCCAACAAGCCGCCGGCACGCTGACGCTGCCCCTTTGTGGGGCAGATGCCCAAGCGGCGGGCAGCCGCCGTCCTTTGGACAGCACGGCCCGAAATCCTCCGCCTTATGGATAGAGGGACTAGCGTTAGGCCCGGATCGTGGTTTAGCATCTACCTATAGCCGGTCGCCCGCTCTGCCATGGTATTGCAGGGGATTTCCAGGACTGGCCAGGACCTGCCGAGCGGTCCCCCACAGATGGGCCGCGGCGGCCAAAAACATGTATCCCAGGGCATATCGTTAACATTTTGGTGAGGCCTTGGAGCTCACCCTGCCCGTAGGGAATACGCATGAAATGCCGCCGGCGCGGTGGTCGCGGGAACAACCCGGGCCTAGGCCATTTGGCGGAGGAACGCGTGGCACAGGGCGCCGCTGCATGGGCCCGATTATAAACGGACAAGGTTGACCGGATCGCTGATCCGGCGCCCGGGGATAGCCCGCGGGATAGGTGGAATGGATGAGGCCGACGCCAGGCGGATCGGCACAACGTTTGGTTTTCGCTGAAAAATTCCCCGATCTGCCTCTACTCCGTCGCAATCATCCACCAATATCTAAATCAAGACCCAAGGCATCCGGGTACAGGGAGAACGAAGGACGGCAGGTGAGTGTTTAACAAGTGGAGTGCGAGGGTTCGATCCACCGGGACGGACCATCTGGTACGGAACTTGCCTCTCCTGAAACGTCAGTCACGAGGTTGGTACCCCGTTGGAACGGGGGAGAGTGGAGCCGTCGCGGTCTCGCGTGTTGGGACCGCCCGTCGAGTTGCCTGATAGGCGTGATCCTTCTGAAAGGGTGAACCCATGCCGAAGTCGACCGATTTATTCACAACCTTCGCCCAAAGCTATGAGGCGCGCCGCGAAGTGGCGATGTCGTTGCAGGAATACCTGGAAGGGTGCCGCGACGACCCGATGATGTACGCCAGCGCGCCGGAGCGTCTGCTGGCCGCCATCGGCGAGCCGGAGGTGGTGGACACCGCCAAGGACAGCCGCCTGTCCCGCGTTTTCATGAACCGTACCATCAAGATCTATCCCGCCTTCGCCGAGTTCTACGGCATGGAGGAGACGATAGAGCGCATCGTGGGCTTCTTCCGCCACGCCGCCCAAGGCCTGGAGGAGCGCAAGCAAATCCTCTACCTGCTGGGCCCGGTGGGCGGCGGCAAATCCTCGCTGGCCGAGCGTCTGAAGGCGCTCATGGAAGAGCAGCCCATCTACGTCCTGAAGGCTGGCGATCAGCTGAGCCCGGTGTTCGAAAGCCCGCTTGGCCTGTTCGACCCCGGCACCATGGGCGAGGCGCTGGAGGAACGCTACGGCATTCCCCGCCGCCGCCTGACCGGCCTGGTCAGCCCCTGGGCCATCAAGCGCCTGGATGAGTTCGGCGGCGACATCACCCGCTTCAGGGTGGTGAAGCTGCGACCGTCGCGCCTGCGCCAGATCGCCGTGTCCAAGACAGAGCCGGGCGATGAGAACAACCAGGACATCTCTTCCCTGGTGGGCAAGGTCGACATCCGCAAGCTGGAGATGTTCCAGCAGAACGATCCCGACGCCTACAGCTATTCCGGCGGCCTGAACCGGGCGAACCAGGGCCTGCTGGAATTCGTCGAGATGTTCAAGGCGCCCATCAAGATGCTGCACCCCCTGCTGACCGCCACGCAGGAGGGCAACTACATCGGCACAGAGAATATCGGCGCCCTGCCCTTCACCGGCGTCATCATGGCGCACTCCAACGAGGCGGAGTGGCAGAGCTTCAAGAACAACAAGAACAACGAGGCCTTCATCGACCGCATCTGCGTGGTCAAGGTCCCGTACAGCCTGCGCGTCACCGAGGAACAGCGCATCTATGAGAAGCTGATCGGCGGGTCGGAGCTGGCCAAGTCCCCTTGCGCCCCCGGCACCATGGAGATGCTGGCCCGGTTCACCGTGCTGTCCCGCCTGCGGGAGCACGAGAACTCCAACCTCTTCTCCAAGATGCGCGTCTATGACGGCGAAAGCCTGAAGGAGACGGACCCCAAGGCCCGCACCCTGCAGGAATACAAGGACGCCGCCGGCGTGGACGAGGGCATGAACGGCATTTCCACCCGTTTCGCCTTCAAGGTGCTGGCCAGCACCTTCAACTACGACACGGTGGAGGTGGCGGCCGACCCGGTGCACCTGATGTATGTGCTGGAGCAGGCCATCCGCCGCGAGCAGTTCCCGGATGAGACGGAAAAGCGCTACCTGGAATTCATCAAGGCCGAGCTGGCGCCGCGCTATGCAGAGTTCATCGGTTATGAAATCCAAAAGGCCTACCTCGAGTCCTACCATGATTACGGCCAGAACCTATTCGACCGGTATGTCGACTACGCCGACGCCTGGATCGAGGATCAGGACTTCAAGGATCCCGATACCGGCCAGTTGATGAACCGGGACCTGCTGAATCAGGAGCTGACCAAGATCGAGAAGCCGGCGGGCATCGCCAACCCGAAGGACTTCCGCAACGAGGTCGTGAAGTTCGTGCTGCGGGCGCGGGCGGCCAACGCCGGCCGCAACCCCAGCTGGACCTCTTATGAGAAGCTGCGGTTGGTCATAGAACGGCGTATGTTCAGCCAGGTGGAAGAGCTGCTGCCGGTCATCAGCTTCGGCAGCAAGAAGGATGGCGAGACGGAGAAGAAGCACCACGAGTTCGTCGAGCGCATGGTGGATCGCGGCTATACCGAGCGCCAGGTGCGCCGGCTGGTCGAGTGGTACATGCGGGTGAAGCAGGCGGGCTGATCCGGGACCTTCGGACAGGAAGGGGCCCGGCTTCACCGGCCGGGCCCGGTCTCCGCAATCCCCTGCGTTCAAACGCGAAATGGACACCACCCCCGCCCGGCTGACCGCCGGTGGCGCTCTCCCGCCCGGCCCGTTCGAAGGCGCCGGGGCGCCGGCGCCGCCGGTACGGTTCCCGGGGGACGGGGTACCGGGGAGTAATGCCTTGTCGTCGATGATCATTGTCGATCGCCGCAGCAATCCCAAGGGCAAGAGCCTGGCCAACCGCCAGCGCTTCATACGGCGTGCCAAGGAACAGATCCTGCGTGCCGTGAATGGCGCCTCAAGCAACCGCCGCATCAAGGACGTGGAGAGCGGCGCCGACATTTCCATCCCTACCGGCGGCATCTCCGAACCCACCTTCCACCGCTCCAGCCAGGGTGGCATCCGCGACCACGTGGTGCCCGGCAACAAGGAGTTCATGGAGGGGGACACCATCGCCAAGCCGCCCGGCGGCCAGAGCGGCGGCCGTGGCACGGATGGCAGCCCCGACGGCGGCGGCGAGGACGAGTTCCGCTTCGTCCTGACGCGGGAGGAGTTCATGGACCTCTTCATGGAGGACCTGGAACTGCCCGACCTCGCCAAGCGCAAGCTGAAGGCGGCCGACGCCGTGCTGTGGCAGCGCGCGGGCTATTCCGTTTCAGGATCGCCCACCAACCTCAACCTGGTGCGCACCATGCGCAACAGCCTGTCGCGCCGCATCGCGCTGAAGCGCCCCAAGTCCGAGGAGATGCTGGCGCTGGAGGCTGAGATCGCGGAACTGGAGGCCCAGCCGGGAAAGGACCCGGACCGGCTGATGGAACTGCGCGGCCTGCTGGAACGCCAGGTGATGCGGTCCAAGCGCATCCCCTACATCGACCCCATCGACGTCCGCTACAACCGCTTCACGCCCATTCCCAAGCCGGCGGCCCAGGCGGTGATGTTCTGCCTGATGGACGTCTCGGGCTCGATGACCGAGCATATGAAGGACCTGGCCAAGCGCTTCTTCATGCTGCTCTACCTTTTCCTCACCCGCCGCTACAAGCAGGTGGAGGTGGTCTTCATCCGCCACACCCATGAGGCGGAGGAGGTGGACGAGGACACCTTCTTCCACTCCACCGAGACCGGCGGCACCATGGTGTCGACGGCGCTGGAGGAGATGAAGCGCATCATCAAGGAGCGCTACCCCGTCGCCGACTGGAACATCTACGGCGCCCAGGCTTCGGACGGCGACAACACCACCAGCGATGGCGGCCGCACGGCGGCCCTGCTGGAGCATGACCTGCTGCCCGCCTGCCAGTACTACGCCTATGTCGAGGTCGGGTCCGACCCCGACGCCATGCCCGCAGGCTTCGCCACCCACGCCCGCGAAACCGACCTGTGGCGCACCTACAAGCAGGTCACCGGCACCGAGACGCCCTTCGTCATGAAGAAGGTCCGCCATCGGCGGGAAATCTACCCGGTATTCCGTGAGCTGTTCGCCCGCGATGGCGCGAAACAGTCGGAGGAGGCGACACCTTGACCTTAGCCCCCGTTGAACGCCTGAAGCCTGTCAAGAGATCGGAACCGGGGGAGAAGGCGCCGCCACCGGACGATGCCAACCTGCTCTACACCGGTGCCGACTGGGACTACGACACCATCAAGCGCTGCCACGACGCCATCCAGGAGATCGCGCTGGGCGAGCTGGGACTGGACGTCTACCCCAACCAGATCGAGGTCATCACGTCCGAGCAGATGCTGGACGCCTATGCCTCCATCGGCATGCCCCTGCTGTACCGCCACTGGTCCTTCGGCAAGCATTTCGCCCGGGACGAGGCCATGTACCGCCGTGGCATGCGCGGCTTGGCCTATGAGATCGTCATCAACTCCAGCCCCTGCATCAGCTACATCATGGAGGAGAACTCCATCACCATGCAGGCGCTGGTCATCGCCCACGCGGCGTTCGGCCACAACCACTTCTTCAAGAACAACTACCTGTTCCAGCAGTGGACGGATGCCGAGGGCATCCTGGGCTATCTGGACTTCGCCAAGGCCTACATCGCCCGCTGCGAGGAGCGCTATGGCCAGCAGCTGGTGGAACGCACCCTGGATGCCGCCCACGCCCTGATGAACCAGGGCATCCACCGCTACCCCCGCCGCCGCCTGGACCTGCAGTCCGAAGCGCGGCGGGAGCAGGAGCGGCAGGAGATGCAGCGCCAGCTGTACAACGACCTGTGGCGCACGGTGCCCACCAAGAAGGGCCAGAAGGCGCCGTCGGACGAGGAACGGCGCCGGGCCCTGCTGGACCTGCCGGAGGAGAACATCCTCTATTTCCTGGAGAAGAAAGCGCCGCGCCTGGCCAATTGGCAGCGCGAGGTGCTGCGCATCGTCCGCCATGTGGCGCAGTACTTCTCCCCCCAGCGGCAGACCAAGGTGATGAACGAGGGGTGCGCCACCTACACGCACTACCGCATCATGACCCGCCTGCACGAAACGGGGCGCATCAGCGACGGCGCCTATATGGAGTTCCTGCACTCCCACACCGCCGTGGTGTTCCAGCCGGCCTTCGACGACCCGCGCTATTCCGGCATCAACCCTTATGCCTTGGGGTTCGCCATGATGCAGGACATCGAGCGCATCGCGACCAACCCCACGGAGGAGGACCGCGCCTGGTTCCCCGGCTATGCCGGCAGCGGCGACGCCATGGCGGCGCTTCGCGACGCCTGGGCCAACTATCGCGACGAGAGTTTCATCCTGCAGTACCTGAGCCCGCACCTGATGCGCAAGATGCGGATGTTCCACCTGCACGACAACAGTGATGAGAACGTCTACCGCGTCGCCGCCATCCATGACGAACGCGGCTATCGCCGGGTGCGCCAGCAGCTGGCGGCGCAGTACGACTTCTCCTCCCTGGACCCGGACATCCAGATCACCGACGTGGATCTGGCTGGCGACCGCCGGCTGATCCTGGAGCACAAGGTGCAGAACGGGGTGCTGCTGGCGGAGGAGGACGCCAAGTCCGTGCTGCAGCACGTCGCCAATCTCTGGGGCTACGACGTGCTGCTGTTCGAGAACGACGATGCAGGCAACACGCTGCGCAAGCTGACCGTGCCCGCCCGCACGATCCTGCTGGCAGAGTGATCAAGGCCCCCAAGGAGGCCAGCGTCAGAGGCAGCCTTCAATATAGTCAACGGCCGGGGGCAAGCCCGCGCGGAAGCGGGTGACCCGGCCGTCGGCTGTCTCGAGCAGCAGGACCCGCCCCCGCTCCTCGATACGGAGATAGTGCCCGTCCTCATAGGCGTGGGGCTGCACCGCCACCGTGGGGCCATAGGCCTTCAGTACTGCCGCCTCCGTGGCGCCCACACCGATCCCCTGGGCCGTCCGGATGGTCGCCTCCCCACCCGGTGGGGCGAAGACGTCGATGCGGGTGATCCGGCCCTTTTCCACCATGTAGCTGATCTGCTTGTCCTTGCCGTCGCTGCGGCCGGTCAGCCAGCAGTCCGCCGACTGGGCCTGGCCCATGGGACGAAAGGAAACGTTCAGCGCCGACTCCGCCTGGACGACCGTCATGCCCAGGCGGACGGGGCCCAGACCGTCGAAGGTCAAGGGCGGCGGTGACGGCTGGCAGGCGGCGGGTAGGACGGCCATCCCGGCCAGGAAGGGGTAGACCCAGGACCTCATCGGAACCTTCTCCCGAACGGCGGCTTGTTCCTGCGTGCCGGCCACCGATTTGTCATGCCGCAGATGCGAAATCGCCCTAGTTAAGCCATGTTGCATCGCGATATTATGAGCGTACCCCAAGCGGGTACCCAACCGCCAACCTCCTAGAGAGCAATTCCGATGTCCACCCTGGAACTGGATCCCGCCTTCGTCGCCGCTTGCGAAGCGCACGGGCTGGACCCGCAGAAGACCAACATGTTCCTGCTGGAATGCGCCGTTCAGGGCCGCGAGCCGTCCAAGGTCTCCATGTTCGAGCTGGACCGCCAGCCGTCCGACCTGTGGGCCAAGGTGCGCAAGCTGAACCGCGCCGCGTGATCCCGGGCCCTACTGGCCAAGCCTTGCTGAATTGGCTCTGCTGAATTGGCCCTGCTGAATTGGCCCTGCTGAATTGGCCCTGCTGAATTGGCCCTGCTGAATTGGCCCTGCTGAATTGAACGAAGCCGCCGGGCCGTTGAGGCCCGGGCGGCTTTTTTCATGCCCTCGGGTTCCATTTGTCCAGGGATGCCGCCACCCTGGCCAGCACGCCATACCAGTCGCCGGCCACCTCCTGCCGGAACTGGCGCAGGGTGGGATACCAGGGGCTGTCGTCACGGTCGCGCAACCAGCGCCAGTCGGAATCGAAGCGGTTCAGC
>NZ_JARPAF010000002.1:886711-887062 GCF_029594735.1 Nitrospirillum amazonense | reverse complement strand
TTCACTTGATCGACCTCCCGGCGCCACGCGCAAGGGCAAGCCCGTGCGGTGTCGTCAGTTGGCCTGGTGCGTTTTACGATAGATCGACCGCCTGAATACTTCAGGCAACCGACCCCTCGGTTTAAACTCAAGACCTCATTCACAATGTCCAAGAACCGGCCAGCTTCCGTTGAAGCTGACTGATCTCCTGCCGGAGCTATTCTGTTCGCATGATGGGCGCATGTGGTCGGTAGACCTGGCGGCGACCTACTCTCCCACGTCTTAAGACGCAGTACCATTGGCGCTGGGGGTTTTCACGGCCGAGTTCGGGATGGGATCGGGTGTATTGACCCCCGCTATGACCACCAGATC
>NZ_JARPAF010000002.1:769672-884863 GCF_029594735.1 Nitrospirillum amazonense | reverse complement strand
GAGAACCTCGACGGAAACCAACCTCAGTCGGCACCTCAAACCCAAGTCCGTTCCTGTCCCCCTCATCGCTGAAGGGACATTTTCAGAGCATGTTCTTAAGATACGTGGACAAGGCTGATTGCCTTTGTTGCGATCCAGATCGCAATGTCGGCACCGCCGCCCGCGTATCCCTTCTCGAATTCCGTTCACTTGTTCAAGAGCCTGGCGCCGCTCACGGCGCCGGACGACCAATCCGGCGTCAACCGGCGCTTCGTCGTCGCTTCATCGTGCGGCGTTCACCGCGTCGATGACCAAACATCTAGTCGCTCATCGCATCGCCGTCAAGTATCTTTTTTCATCTTCGTTCATTTTTTCAAATAAACGTCGACGCCACAGATACCAACCAAGCCATCATGTGGCTATTCGAGGAAACTCAACAAACTAAATGCGACCCATTTTGGCCATCTTCAGATCATTGTGTTCGCGACGAAGCCATCGTTACTGGCCGATGCAGCGTTAGATGTTTTCACTTTTCAGAGAACCATGTCGCCTTTACTGGCGACACCCAACCCGCCGTTCGATTGCTGGGCAACCGTCCTGGGGTCAGGGCGGCGGGTTATAGGGGAAGGTCCGGGGGCTGTAAAGCGCTTTCTTCACCCTTTTCGCTCCTCGGCCACTGAAGGCTGCCTTGAGCGAATTCGGCATGTCGCCGGCTTGAATTAGCTGGGCGGCCGCCAGGGGCATAAACTGGTGGCCCGCCTCACGCGCTCTGCTTCTTGGCGCCGAAGGTCGGGTTTTCCGACAGGTCGCCCTCATGCGGCACCACATCCAGGATTTCATAGCCCTGGGCGGCGGGGAAACGCAGCTGCGCCTTACGCCGAGCCCGCGTGAGGTCGCTGGCGAAGAAGAAGAAGTAGCGCCCCTCCTCCCACAGCTTCACCACCCGGGTGGGCTCCATGGGCAGGCCCTCGGTGCGGCGGATCAGGACGATCCAGCCGGTTTCCTGCAGGCCGCGCCGCTCATCCGTCACCAGAATGCGGCGGTCCACCGATTCCAGGCTGTTGACCTGGTCGGTCAGCCCTTTCACATGGCTGGTCAGTTCGGCCGACTCCACGTCATCGGCAGCGCTGGTCAGGCGCTGGGACAGGCTCTCCCGTGCCAGGGTCCGCACCTGCTGGCTCAGCACGAAGCGCCGGCGCTGCAGATCCTTAATGTTGCGGCGAGTGCGCTTGATCTGGCGCTGCGCCTTCTGGAAGGCGGGCTTCACGCCGATCAGGACGATCATCACGCCCAGGACGATGCCGAACCAGTTCACGGCGCCGCCTCCAGCGCCATGGTGGCCGGGTCGGTCAGCGCCACATCGGTGGGCAGGGACTGCGCATGGGTGATCTTGAAACCCAAGGTCCGGGGAAAGGCGCGCTCAAACTCCGCGCGCGCCTCTTCCATATTGGTGGCCCAGACATGGACCGGCACCGGCCGCGCCCAGCTGCTGTCGAAAAAGGCGTGCCGCTCCCCCCGTTTGACCTGGTGGGAGACGGAGCTGTTCATGACCAGGAATTCGAAGGGGCGGTTGGGCAGCAACTCATGCCCCAGGATGCGCACGAAACGGTGGGGCGACGCCTCCAGCTCCCGCACCTTCTTCTTGAGCTGGGCCTCCTGGCGCTGGGTGGAAAACAGGACGGTGGCGGCCCCGGCCGCCGTGGACTTGCGCGCCTCCACCCGGTCCGACAGCCCGCTGGCGATCCGCGCGTAGCGGGCAAGGCGTTGGCGCAGGCCGCTGACGTCGGCGGTATGCTCCAGCACCATGCTATAGACATGGGCGGCCAGGGACACGACCACGCTTATTCCGGCGGTGGCCAGAAAAACGAAAAGCCCGAACTCCAATATGGCGATAACGCCCTCGCCCACCCCAACGCCCCCTGGCGATGTTCTCAACCCCCAATACTGTAAATTATCCGGCGGCGGCAGCAAGCGATTATTTGAACCGGCCACTATAGTTAATGGCCGGTTCACGCGACTACATGAACAACGCTTCCTTTTCCAATCCCTTGTATAGTCCGGCCACCTGGGCACCATAGCCGTTGAATATCTGCGTAGGCACCGACTCATTGCTGCCCAGCAAACGCTCATGCGCCTGGGACCAGCGGGGATGGGGCACGGCCGGATTGACGTTGGCCCAGAAGCCGTATTCATCGGCATTCAACAGGGCCCAGAAGGTCTTGGGCTTCTTGTCGGTGAAGGTGATCCGCACGATGGACTTCACCGACTTGAAGCCATACTTCCACGGCAGGGTGAGGCGCAGCGGCGCGCCGTTCTGACCCTGCAAGGGCTTGCCGTAGAGGCCGGTGGAAATGAAGGCCAGGTCGTTCGTCGCCTCCGCCATCGTCAGGCCCTCGACATAGGGCCACGGATAGAAGGGTTGGCGCAGGCCGGGTGCGGCGTAGGTGTCGCGGCCAAAGGTCTGCAGCTCCACATAGGTCGCCGAGGACAGCGGCTTGGCGAAAGCCACCAGCTTGGCCAGCGGGAAGCCCATCCACGGCACCGCCATGGCCCAGGCCTCGACGCAACGGTGCCGGTAAAGGCGCTCCTCCACCGGCATGGCCTTCAGCAGATCATCGACGCCCAGGGTCAGGGGCTTTTCCACCATGCCGTCGATGCGCAGGGTCCAGGGACGTAGCGGCATCTTCTGCGCCGCCGTCACCACGTCCTTCGACGTGCCGAACTCATAGAAGTTGTTGTAGCTGGTGGCGGCGGCCTCCGGCGTCACCGGCCGATCCAGCGTATAGGCGGGGTTGCGCACCGGGGCGGCCACCGGGACATCCGCCGCCCGGGCGGTGCCCCCTAGGGCCAAGCCGCCGGCGATAGCGCCGGCGCCGGCCATGAGCGCGCGGCGGTTGATGTAGACCGATTCCGGCGTCGCCGCCGACTCCGGCAATTCCCAGTCACGCTTGGTCCTGATCAGCATGATGCCGTTCCCTTGTTTCCGTCGCACTGGCCGATGTCAGCCCATTCCCGGCGCCCCTTATAAAGAGGGAACGGCCGCGTCCATATCAAGGACCCAGCCGGCTATGGAATCGATAGACGGGTCCGCCGTGCCGCCGAATAGGCCCCGGACGCGCTTTTCACTCGACAGCCGGGCGGGGCGGGTGTGTCATCATGCCTCAGGAGGAAGCGGGTGCCCGGACTGGTTCCGGCCGCCGTTCCCCGGGCGCCAACAACGTTCCTGTCAGCCGCGTTTCCACCGCCAGCATCTCGTCAGTGCCCCTTTGCGTACCACGGCGCCCCCGGCCCGGCATGACCGCCCAGCACCAGGCCCCGGACAACGAGATCCGGAGGCTAAGGATGAGCAACGGCACAAGAACGGCGCCGCGGTGCGCGGCCCTGGTGGGGCCCTACCTCAGCGGCAAGACCACCCTGTTGGAAAGCCTGTTGATGGCCACGGGCCAGATCGCCCGCAAGGGCAGCGTGCAGGACGGCACCAGCGCCGGCGACGCCAGCGCCGAGGCCCGGGCGCGCCACATGAGCACGGAAGTGAGCGTCCACACCTGCGCGTACCTGGGCGACCCCTGGCACATCCTGGACTGTCCGGGTTCCATTGAGCTGGCGGGCGACGCCGCCCGCGCCCTGATGGTGGCCGACGTGGCCGTGGTGGTGTGCGAGCCGGTGCCGGACAAGGCCGCCATGCTGGCCCCCCTGCTGCGCTTCCTCGATGAGAACGCCATCCCCCACCTGCTGTTCGTGAACAAGGTGGACCAGATGGGCGGCGGCGACGTGCGCGTGGCCGATCTGATGACGGCGCTGGAAGGCGTGTCGCAGCGGCCCCTGGTGCTGCGCCAGGTGCCCATTCGCCAGGGACGGGCCGTCACCGGCTATGTCGACCTGGTGAGCGAGCGCGCCTACCGCTATTGCGCCGGCGCCAAGTCCGAGACGGTGCCCATGCCCGACGCCGTACTGTCGCGGGAGCGGGCCGCCCGCCAGGATTTGCTGGAGGCCCTGGCCGATTTCGACGACGCCCTGCTGGAGCAGTTGCTGGACGACGTGTCGCCGCCGCCAGCCGACGTGTACCGCCAGTTGAGCCGCGACTTGGCCGACGATCTGATCGTCCCTGTTTTCCTGGGCTCCGCCCAGAACGACCATGGCGTGCGCCGCCTGCTGAAGGCTCTGCGGCATGAGGCGCCGCCGGTGGGCATGACCGCCCGGCGGCTGGGGCT
The DNA here is from genome assembly GCF_029594735.1 of Nitrospirillum amazonense. Classification (NCBI taxonomy): domain Bacteria; kingdom Pseudomonadati; phylum Pseudomonadota; class Alphaproteobacteria; order Rhodospirillales; family Azospirillaceae; genus Nitrospirillum; species Nitrospirillum amazonense. The sequence goes on along the minus strand of NZ_JARPAF010000002.1, from coordinate 880,673 downwards.
GGAGGGAAACGGGGTCCTGGTGCAACCGTTCCGCATCCACCACGCCCCGCACAGCGGCCGCCTGGCCTATTGCCGCGTCTGGCAGGGAGAGGTGACGGACGGCCAAACCCTGGGCCCCGACCGGGTGGGCGGCATCTTCGCCCTGGGCAGCGCCACCCCCGCCAGGATCACCGGCGCCGGACCGGGGGCGGTGGTGGCGCTGGCCAAGCTGGAGCATGCCCAGCCCGGCGCCCTGCTGTCCGCCAGGGGTGAGGCGGGCACGCCCCCGTCCTGGCCGGCGACGACGGAACCGGTGCACGCCCTGGCCGTGCGGGCGGAACAGCGGGCCGATGAGGTCAAGCTGACCGGTGCCCTGGCCAAGCTGCTGGACGAGGATCCGGGTTTGCGCCTGGAGATGGAGGGCGGGGAGATGGTGCTGTCCGGCCAGGGCACGGTGCATCTGGGCATCGCGCTGGACCGGCTGCGCGGCCGTTTTGGCCTGGGCGTCACCGGCCGGCCGCCGGCCGTGCCCTATCGCGAGAGCATCCGGCGCATGGTGGCGGAGCATGCCCGCTTCAAACGCCAGTCCGGCGGCCATGGCCAGTTCGCCGACGTGCAGCTGACGGTGACGCCGCTGGACCGCGGCGAAGGCTTCCGCTTCGAGGACAAGGTGGTGGGCGGCGCCATCCCCCGGTCCTTCATCCCAGCGGTGGAGGATGGCGCGCGCGAGGCCCTGGCCTGCGGCCCCCTGGGCTTCCCCGTGGTGGATGTGTCGGTCACCCTGACCGGCGGCCAGTTCCATGCCGTGGACAGCAGCGAGCAGGCCTTCCGCACCGCCGGCCGCATGGCCGTGCAGGAGGCTCTGACCAAGGCCGAACCGGTGTTGCTGGAACCCGTTCTGCTGGTCACGGTGGTCACACCCACCGAATTCACGGCCAAGGCGCAACGGCTGCTGAGCGGCCGGCGCGGGCAGATCCTGGGCTTCGACGTGCGCCCGGGCTGGTCCGGCTGGGACCAGGTGACGGCCTACGTTCCCCAGGCGGACATGGGTGACTTTATCGTCGACCTGCGGTCCCTGACCCTGGGCCTGGGCGGCTATACTGCCCGCTTCGACCACCTGACGGAACTGATGGGCCGCCTGGCCGACCGCGTGGTGGAAGGGCACCAGGCCGGATATGCCGCGCAATGAGGAAAGATTGGCGTTATAGTTAGCGATCGATAACTTGAACGACAGGGAGGGGCCGGTGGCGGACACAGTGTTCGAGCGCCAGATGGCCATGTACACGACCTACCATCGCGACAGCCGCAACAAGGCCACCCACGCCGTGGGCATTCCGGTGATCGTCTTTTCCGTGGTGCTGGCCTGTAGCCTGGTGCGCCTGGGCGCGGTGGCAGGCCTGGGAACGGTGACCTTGGGCCTTGCCCTGTCGGCCGTGGTCTGGGCGCTGTGGATCGCCCTGAACCGCCCCGTGGGCCTGGCGCTGGGCCTGCTGGTGGTGCCGTCGGTGCTGCTATCGGCCTGGCTGGTGGAACGGCTGTCCGTCGGCGCCGTGCAAGGTCTGGCCGGCGTCCTGTTCGTCGGCGGCTGGGCGCTGCAGCTGCTGGGCCATGTCTATGAGGGCCGAAAGCCGGCCCTGGTGGACAACCTGTTCCAGGCCCTGATCGGCCCTATGTTCGTGGCGACTGAGGCCCTGGTCGCCCTGGGCCTGGCCCCCGCCGGCCTGCACGAACGCATCGAACGGCAGGCGGCGCTGAGGTCCTGACCTTGAAACGAAAGGCGGCCCGGGCGGGGGCCGCCTTTCGCATAAGTACCGTTGATCGGCCGGTCAGCCTTCCAGCATGGCGCGCAGCATCCACGCGGTCTTCTCATGCACCTGCAGGCGCTGGGTCAGCAGGTCGCAGGTCGGCTCGTCGCTGGCGCTCTCGGCCACCGGGAAGATGGAGCGGGCGGTGCGGGCCACCGCCTCCTGGCCCTCGACCAGCTGCTGGATCATCTCTTCCGCCTTGGGCACGCCCCGCTCTTCCCGGATGACGGTCAGCTCGGCGAACTGAGCATAGGAACCCGGGGCCGGAAAGCCCAGGGCGCGGATGCGTTCCGCGATGTCATCCACCGCCACCGACAGCTCGGTGTACTGGGTCATGAACATGGTGTGCAGGGTGTTGAACATCGGCCCGGTAACGTTCCAATGGAAGTTATGGGTCTTCAGGTACAGCGTGTAGGTATCGGCCAGCAGGCGGCTGAGCCCCTCGGCGATGGCCTTGCGGTCCTGTTCGGAGATGCCGATGTCGATAGCCATTCTTGTTTCCTTCCGTTCTGGTCTGCCGGTCAAGGTAACCCCTTGGACAGTGGCGGGCAAGATAATTTAGAATTATTCTAAAATCCGCCGCCGCATCATTCCGCCCCCCGCTTCGTCTCCCGGGGTACCGGAATGCCGAGGCGGTTTGTCACCCCCGATGGACTTTTCCGGCACCTATGCTTAGGGAAAATGTCCACGGATCGGCGCGCGGATTGTGGCACACTTGCGCGTTGAAAAAACAACCTGCCTTCGAGGGGCGCTTTATGGGTTTCGCCGGCGGCACCGATCACGGTCGCGCGATAATGAAGACCGGCCGGCGGGCCGGCACCGCCCTGGGTTTCTGCTTAGTGGCTTGCCTGGCGCTGGCCCCCATGGTGCGCGCTGCCGCCGCCGACCTGACGGTCATGGTGGTCGACGGCGCCGGCCATCCCGTCGCCGACGCCGTGGTCACCGCCACACCGGACGGCCCCGCCCTGCCGCCCGCCACCCCGCCGTCGCCGCTGATCGTGGACCAGATCGACGAGACCTTCGTGCCCTATGTCATGGTGGTGCCCAGGGGCGGCACGGTCACCTTCCGCAACAGCGACCTGACCCGCCACCACGTCTATTCCTATTCCGAAGCCGCGAAGTTCGAGTTCGTGCTGTCGCCAGGACAGATCGGTCAGCGCAAGTTCGACCAGACCGGCATCGTGGCGCTGGGCTGCAACATCCATGACCATATGATCGCCCATCTGTATGTGACGGCCGCCCCCTTCGCCGCCGTCACGGGCAAGGATGGCAAGGCCGTGCTGGCCGGGCTGCCCGCGGCAGGCGTCGCCGTGGCCGCCTGGCAGCCGCGCCTGAAGCCCGGCGGCACGCCGCCGCAGCAGACCGTTGCCGCTTCGGCGCTGGGCACGCCGGTCACCTTGACCCTGCCCGCCCTGCTGCCCGACACCCGGCAGGGCGTCGACCCTGAACGCGGCGGTTACTAAGAAACGACAGGACGCGCCCCCGTGGCTCTCGGCTTTAGAAATCGACTGGTGTTGTTCCTGGTCGCCAGCCTGGCCGTCGTGCAGCTGGGCACCATGGTCATCCTGTACAGCGTGGCGCGCTCGGCCCTGATCGACACCGGCAAGCAGCAGCTGGTGACCAGCGCCCAGTCCTTCTCGCGCCATCTGGACACCTTGGCCGGCCATCTGGCGGAAGATGCCAAGATCATGTCGCTGGACTACGCCCTGCGCCAATCCATCGCCGTGCACGACAGCGGGACGGCCATCAGCGCGTTGCGCAACTTCGGCCGGCGCGTGGGCGCCAGCCGGATGCTGCTGATCGATCTGGACGGCACCATCGCCGCCGACACCGCCCGCCCGCGGGAACTGACCGGCCTGGGCCGTTTTGCCTTCCCCGACCTGCTGCCGCTGGCGGGCGAGTCCGGCCGGGCGGCGGCGTCCGGCGTCGTGGACGGCGTGCCCTACCGCCTGGTGGTGGTGCCTGTGCTGCTGCCTGACCCCATCGCCTGGATCTGCATCATGGTGCGGGTGGACGACCGCTTCGCGGAGGAGCTGCGCGCCCTTTCCCCCCTGCGCAAGGACATTGCCCTGGCCGGCCAAACGGCGCCCGAGGCGCCCTGGTCCGTGGTGGCCGCCGCCGGCGAGCCCATGGATCCGCTGGCGGGAATCGCCGCGCCCGGCCAGATGGCCGCCACCGAACCGCAGCTGCTGACCAAGCACGGCGCCGAATACCTGGTGCTGACCACGCCCATTCCCACCGCCCCGGGCAGCCTGCCCATGATGGCCGTGCTGCAATACCCGCTGGACGAGGCGCTGGCCCCCTATCGCAAGATCATGCTGTACATGGGCGCGCTGATGGCCGGCGGCCTGGTGGCGGCGCTGATCGGCATCGGTCTGATCGCGCGCGGCGTCACCCGCCCGGTGACGGCCCTGGCCGCCGTGGCCCGGCGCATCGCCGATGGCGACTACACCCCCCTGCCGCCCGTGCGCACCAGCGATGAGATCGGGCAGCTGACCACGGCCCTGGACGACATGGCCCAGGCCATCGCCGACCGTGAGGAGCATATTCGCCACCAGTCGCTGCATGACGCCATCACCGGCCTGCCCAACCGCCTGAATTTGGAGGAACAGGTGGACCAGGCCATCGACCAGGGCCACGGCGTGGCCCTGCTGCTGGTGGGCTTGGACCGCTTGCGCGAGGTGACCAACACCCTGGGCCACGACCTGGCGGACCGCGTCGCCCGTGACGCCGGCGACCGCCTGGCCCGCACCCTGGCCGTCAACGGCGCCGGCGACGCGGTGATCGCCCGGGTGTCGGAACACGGCTTCGCCATCCTGCTGGTGGATCGCGACGCCGCGGCCGCCCAGGCGCTGGCCCCCACCCTGGTGGCCGCCTTCGATGCGCCCTACAGCGAGGCGCCCTATGGCGAGGCGGAGGTGACCGTGGACCTGGCGGCCGGCGTGGGCATCGCCGTCTACCCCGACCCCACCCCCGGCGCACCGCCATCCGACACCGCCAGCATTCTGCTGCGCCACGCCGACGTGGCGATGCTGAATGCCCGCGCGGCCGAGCCTTATGTCCGCCTCTATGACCATGCCGCTGATCCGCATCGGCCGGAGCGGCTGTCGCTGATGGGCGATCTGAAGGTCGCTATTGAGCAGGACGCCCTGGAACTGGCCTATCAGCCCAAGCTGGAGCCGCAGACCGGCCGCGTGGTGGGGGCGGAGGCGCTGGTGCGCTGGACGCATCCCCGCCGCGGCTTCGTCCCGCCTGACAGCTTCATCCCCCTGGCGGAAGAGACGGGCGCCATCCGCCACCTGACCCGCTGGGGCTTGCGCCGCGCCCTGCGCCAGTCCGCCGCCTGGGCGGCGGCGGGCCAGGATCTGCGCATGTCCGTCAACCTGTCGGTCCGCGACCTGGGTGACGCCAGCCTGCCGGATCGCATCGACGCGCTGCTGGCGGAGACCGGCCTGAACGCGGACCGCCTGATGCTGGAGATCACCGAAAGCGCCATCATGGGTGAGCCGGAGGCCGCCATCGCGATGCTGCGCCGCCTGGCCGACCGGGGGGTGGAGCTGTCCATCGACGATTTCGGTGTGGGCCAGTCATCCTTCGCCTATCTGCGCCGCCTGCCGGTGCGGGAGATCAAGATCGACCGCTCCTTCGTCAAGGCGCTGGATGAGACGGCGGAGGACCAGGCCATCGTCCGCTCCATCATCGAACTTGGTCACAACCTGGGCTACAAGGTCACGGCGGAGGGCGTGGAGAACGGCGCCAGCCTGAACCTGCTGGCGGAGATGGGGTGCGACCTGGCCCAGGGCTATTACATCGCCCGCCCCCTCATGCCCGGCGCCTTTGCCGACTTCCTGGCCAGCCACGCGGCCGGCGAGATCCCCTGGCAGGCCACCCTGCGGGAGGCGCACGCATGAGCCAGCGCATCGGCGTACGGCCTTTCCTTCTGGCCGCCGGTGCGATGCTGCTGGCCGCGCCTCCCACCCAAGCGGCGGACGGCTTTCCGGATATCGAGTTCCACGGCCTGCTGGATGCGCGGGTGGCGCGGACCCCCGATGACCGCAGCACCTTCGACGGCGGCCTGGGCAAGCTGCGTACCGGTGGCGACCCGGGAGCGCGCACCACAACGCTGGAAGAGGCGTCGCTGATGGCGACCGCCCACCTGATCCCTGGCCTTGACGTCTACACCCATGTTCGGGCGGAGGGGGAGCAGCGCACGGCGGTGGACATCATCGAGGCCTTCGTCCGCTGGCGCCCCGCGCCCACCGGGCCCTTGTCCTGGCAGCTGAAGGCCGGCGCCTTCTTCCCGCCCATCTCCCTGGAAAACGACGGCATCGCCTGGACCAGCCGCTACACCCTGACGCCTAGCGCCATCAACAGCTGGGTAGGGGAGGAACTGCGCACCGAAGGGTCGGAGGTCACGCTCACCTGGCGGCCGGACGGACCGGGCGGCAGCCGTTTCGACCTCATCGGCGCCGTCTTCGCCGGCAATGACGGCACGGGCGAGATGCTGGACTATCGCGGCTGGGCCTTGATCGAGCGGCCGGCCGGCCTGCTGGACAAGTTGCGCCTGCCGGACGAGGTGCCCAAGCACCAGCACCGCAGCCCGCCCGCCAGCTTCCAGCCCTTCGCGGAGATCGACCACCAGCCGGGCTTTTATGTCGGCGGGCGTTGGACTGACCCGCTGGGGGGCGAGCTGTCCTACCTGCACTGGGACAACCGGGGCGACCCCAGCGTCACCAACGGCAAGGGCTACGCCTGGGACACCGACTTCGACAGTGTCGGCTACAGGATCACGCCGGCACAGGGCCTGACCCTGCTGGCCCAGGCCATGCGCGGTGGCACCAGCATCTACCCCACCGCCGCCAGTGAGAGCGATGGCCACTTCCAGGCGCTTTACCTGCTGGCCAGCCAGGAATGGGGCCGATTCCGCCTCAGCGGGCGCTTCGACGCCTTCGGCACGCACGAGGATACGCCCGTCACCACCCGCCCCCATTTCGATGAGCACGGCAAAGCCTACACCGCCGCCATGTCGTACCGCCCCCTGGCCTGGATGCGCTGGACCTTGGAATGGGTGCATGTCGATAGCCGCCGGCAGCAGCGCCTGAACGTCGACCTGCCCATCGAGGCGCACGAAAACCAGGCGCAGCTAGGCGTCCGGCTGTTCTTCTGAGGACACCCCTGCATCAGACAGCGAAAGCCGGCTCCGCCAAGCGCAGGGCGTGGACACGCACGTCGGCCGGCCAGCCCCGGCTGTGGGCCTCCAGCCCCAGGCGATCGCCGGCGAACAGGGCGCGCGCCGCCTCCTCAAAGCCGGTGCGGTCGCCGGCCATGGTGGACATGAAGCGGTAGGCGGCCTCTTGCGCCTGGCGCACACGGTCGGCGCCTTCGTTGGCGTGGCGGGCGGCGTCCACCAGCTTGCGCAGGGCGACGGAGGCCCCGCCCGGCTGGCTGTTCAGCCATTCCCAATGGCGGGGCAGCAGCGTGACCTCGCGCGCCACCACGCCCAGCTTGGGACGGCCCGGCCGGGCGGGTGCCGGTGCCAGGTCAGCCGGGAACACCGGCGCCAGGCGGCCGCGCACCGCCTCCACAGGCCCGCGCAAATCCACATCCACGGCCCGGCCCGTCGCCTCGTTGAAGATGAAGATCAGGCCGTCGTCGCCCGCGTCCTGCGCCGCCTTGGCCGCCAGCGCCGCCTCCACCAGCGTGCCGGTGGCAAGAAAGCGGGTACCCGCGAAAGCGGTGCAGCGCATGTGCGGATCCAGGCCCATCACGTCCTCCATTCCCATGAACGACGCGATACCTAGGCCCGAAGGATATGAAAGTCAATAATACCCGGGTAAAATAAGTTACGGACCTTTACGCCGCCGTCCACCAGGCTTGCTGCCGGCCGGGCGGCCGGCAGGGATGGGCGCCTTGATGTTGGACCTCTCGCCCACCGTGCTGGCGCGACCCTTTTCACCCATGGCGCTGGCCCGCAGGGGAGTGGCGCCGGGATCCAGACCCAGGTCGATCGCCTCCAGCCGGCGGATCTCGTCGCGGATGCGGGCGGCCTCCTCGAACTCCAGGTCGGCGGCGGCGGTGCGCATCTTCTTTTCCAGGTCGGCGATGGCGGCCTTGAGGTTGTGGCCCACCAGGCTGCCCTCTTCGGCGAAGCCGGTGTTCACGTTCACCCGGTCGCCGCGCTCGTAGACCGAATTCAGCACGTCGGCGATCTGCTTCTTCACCGATTCCGGGGTGATGCCGTGGGCCTCGTTATAGGCGCGCTGCTTCTCCCGGCGGCGGCTGGTTTCCTCCAGCGCCGCCGCCATGCTGGCCGTGGTCTTGTCGGCGTACAGGATGGCACGGCCATCGACGTTGCGCGCCGCGCGGCCGATGGTCTGGATCAGCGAGGTGCGGGAGCGCAGATAGCCTTCCTTGTCCGCGTCCAGGACGGCGACCAGGCCGCACTCGGGAATGTCCAGGCCTTCGCGCAGCAGGTTGATGCCGATCAGCACGTCGAAGGCGCCAAGGCGCAGGTCGCGGATGATCTCGATACGCTCTAACGTTTCGACGTCGGAATGAATGTAGCGGACCTTGATGCCCGCCTCGTGCATATAGTCGGTCAGTGCCTCCGCCATCTTCTTTGTCAGGGTGGTGACCAGGACGCGCTGGCCCTTGGCGATGCACTCGCGACACTCCGCCATCACATCGTCCACCTGGGTCTCGGTGGGCCGGATGATGACCTCGGGGTCGATCAGGCCGGTGGGCCGCACCACCTGTTCCACGAAGACGCCGCCCGTCCGCTCCATCTCCCAGGGGCCGGGGGTGGCGGAGACGAAGACGGACTGGGGCCGCATGGCGTCCCATTCCTCGAACTTCAGGGGGCGGTTGTCGATGCAGGCCGGCAGGCGGAAGCCATAGTCCGACAGCGTCGACTTGCGCATGTAGTCGCCCTTATACATGCCGCCCACCTGGGGCACCATGACGTGGCTCTCATCCACGATCAGCAGAGCATCCGGCGGCAGGTATTCGAACAGGGTGGGCGGCGGCTCCCCCGGCGCACGGCCCGACAGGTAGCGGGAATAGTTCTCGATGCCGGCGCACGAGCCGGTGGCCACCATCATCTCGATATCGAAGGTCGTGCGCTGCTCCAGCCGCTGGGCCTCCAGCAGCTTGCCTTGCGCCGAGAACTCCTCCAGCCGCAGCTTCAGGTCGCGCTTCATCTGCTCCACCGCCTGCAGCAGGGTGGGCTTGGGCGTGACGTAGTGGCTGTTGGCGTAGATGCGCACCTCCTTCAGGCTGGCGATCTTCTCGCCCGTCAGGGGGTCGATCTCCTGGATGGCCTCCAGCTCATCCCCGAACAGGGAGAAGCGCCAGGCGCGATCCTCCATGTGGGCGGGGAACAGCTCTATGGTATCGCCGCGCACGCGGAAGGAGCCGCGGCCGAAACCGACGTCGTTGCGCCGGTATTGCAGTTCCACCAGCCGCTGCAGGAAATGGGTGCGGTTCAGCACGTGCCCCACCTTCACCGGCAGGGTCATCTCCGAATAAGTCTCGACCGAGCCGATACCGTAGATGCACGACACCGAGGCCACGATGATGCAATCGCGCCGTTCCAGCAGCGACCGCGTGGCGGCATGGCGCATGCGGTCGATCTGCTCATTGATCGAGCTTTCCTTCTCGATATAGGTGTCGGTGCGGGGGACGTAGGCCTCGGGCTGGTAATAGTCGTAATAGCTGACGAAGTACTCCACCGCGTTGTCGGGGAAGAAGCTCTTCATCTCGCCATACAGCTGGGCCGCCAGCGTCTTGTTGGGCGCCAGGATCAGGGTGGGACGCTGCAGCCGTTCGATGACGTGCGCCATCGTGAAGGTCTTGCCGGAGCCGGTCACGCCCAGCAGCACCTGATCGCGTTCCCCCGTGTGGATGCCCTCCAGCAATTCCTTGATGGCCTGCGGCTGGTCGCCGGCCGGCTGGAATTCAGACTGGATGCGCAAGGGGACGCCGTCCATGGCCGGCGGCAGGGCGCTGCCCCGCGGCATGGTCATGGGCAACGGCAGGTTGGGTTCGATCGTGTGGGCATCGTGCGGCATGGCCTCAAGGTAGGCTGCGTCGTGCCACTTTTCCAGGCCGCTTGGCGGCTTTTGCGGGGGGCAGCCCTTTCGCGCCCCCCTCCTCGTCGCGCCCGGCGTTGCTGGCGTTGGCACCGCTGCGCGCCAGCGCCTTGGACAGGGGCTCCCACGCCGCGGCCATGGCCTCGCTTTCCGTCCCGTCCTCGCGCGCCATGGACTTCAGCGTGGCCAGGAAGTCACTGGCCAGACAGGCGGTGTTGGGCACGCCGCTGGTGAACTCGGTTCCGTCAGGGAACACCACCAGCACGCGCAGGCGCACCATGGGGAAGCGCGCCTTCATGATGTGAATCAGCGGCTGGACCTGAACCACCGGGTTCACGAAGAAGCCGACCCGGCCGCTGGCCGCCAGATAGCGCCACTGCCCCGCCTTGGTCTGGGCGCTGATGCGGCCGCCCATGTCGGCCGGCGCGCTCATCACCATCAGCACGCTGGCCGGCAGGCGGATCAGGTGGTCGACACGCAGCGCCTTGCCCTGCTTGTCCCGGATGTAGATGCCATGCACCACGGAATAGCCGGCGTCGTCCAGCGCCAGCTTGCGCCGGTAGGCCTCGGCGTTGTAGCGCCGGCGCGACAGGGTGCGGGTCTTGGGCCGCAGGGCCCACATCACCACCAGCATGAGCACGATGATGACGAGCGCCACCGTGCCGATGGTGACCATCTGGCTGACGCCCATGAGCTGGGGGGCCTGATCGCTGATATCTTGCGCCATGCCGGTTGATTACCCCATCCGCGCCCAACCTGTCATCCCGGGCGCTCGGCCAGCCGCGCATCTTAATGTCGCGGGTCCCCCGGCGGGGCAGGCGCGGCATGCGCGGGCTGCGGTTGTGCCCATTTTTTGCCGGGCGTAAGGTCCGCCGCGGATTTTCCTTTCCCAACAAGGGTAGCCGTCATGTCGATCGTTGCCGAGCGTCTCGCCCGGATTAAACCGTCCCAGACCATCGCCGTCACCGCCAAGGCCCGCGCGCTGAAGGCCGCCGGCCGCGATATCATCGGCCTGGGCGCCGGCGAACCGGATTTCGACACGCCCGACAACATCAAGCAGGCCGCCATCCGCGCCATTCAGCAGGGGCAGACCAAGTACACCGACGTCGACGGCACGCCGGAGCTGAAGCGCGCCGTCTGCCTGAAGTTCAAGCGCGAGAACGGCCTGGACTACAAGCCGGAGCAGGTGAGCGTCGGCACCGGCGGCAAGCAGGTGATCTTCAACGCCATGATGGCCACCCTGTCGCCCGGCGATGAGGTCATCATCCCCGCCCCCTACTGGGTCAGCTACCCGGACATCGTGCTGATGGCCGAGGGCACCCCGGTGTTCGTGGAGTGCGGAGCCGAGAGCGGCTTCAAGATGCGTGCCGATCAGCTGGAGCGCGCCATCACCCCGCGCACCAAGTGGGTCATGCTGAACAGCCCGTCCAATCCGTCGGGTGCCGCCTACACCTATGACGAGATGAAGGCCCTGACCGACGTGCTGGTGCGCCACCCGCACGTCTGGGTGTTCACCGACGACATGTACGAGCACTTGGTCTACGACGGCTTCACCTTCGTGACCCCGGCCCAGGTGGAACCGGCCCTGTACGACCGCACCCTGACGGTCAACGGCGTGTCCAAGGCCTATGCCATGACCGGCTGGCGCATCGGCTACGGCGCCGGCCCCGTCCAGCTGATCAAGGCCATGGCGAACGTGCAGAGCCAGTCCACCAGCAACCCGTCGTCCATCAGCCAGGCGGCGGCGGTGGAGGCCCTGGTGGGCCCGCAGGACTTCATCAAGGAACGCGCCGAGGTCTTCCGCCAGCGCCGCGACCTGGTGGTGTCGATGCTGAACCAGGCCGCCGGCATCCACTGCCCCCGGCCCGAGGGCGCCTTCTATGTCTATCCGTCCTGCGCCGGCACCCTGGGCAAGACCACGCCCGCCGGCGCCGTGCTGAACACGGACGAGGACTTCGTGACCTATCTGCTGGAATCGGAAGGTGTGGCGGTGGTCCAGGGCAGCGCCTTCGGCCTGGCCCCGCACTTCCGCATCAGCTATGCGACCTCGACCGAGGCGCTGGAGGAAGCCTGCCGCCGCATCCAACGGGCGACCGCCGCCCTGCGCTGAGCATCGGCTTCATAGCGAACGGCAACGGCCGCTCCAGCGATGGGGCGGCCGTTTCTATTTCCACCGGGCCCGGCTGGCAGGCCCGGCCCGCCGACCTATTTGGGACTCCAACGCGGGCTATCCGGCGATTCCGCCGGGGTGCGCAGGGGCTGGGCCAGGACGACCACCCAGATGTAGGCGTCGTTGGGGCCGTTGGGCGCGGGGTTGGCCACACGGGCCACGCCCACGTCGGTCATGCCCGGGGTGGCCAGGGCGCCAACGGTGGAGCCGGTGTCCTGCCAGATGGCCAGTGGCTGGCCGGGGTCCCCCGACGCCCGCGCCTCCAGCGCGATATCCTGCATGGGGACGTACAGCGAGTGGATCAGGCCCTGGCGCAGGTCCGGCGTCTGCGTCCCGCTGGCCAGCGCCATGGCCCGGGCGGCGGCGGCGTCATCCAGCACCGGCTGGCGGCTGAGCGCCGGCAGCCCGGCCTGGATGCGCGTCTTCTGCAGGAAGTCGACCAGCGTCTCCGCCGCCTGTCGGTCAGCGGCGTTCATCGTGACGGGCGTGCCGGCGGGGACGGCCGCCACCGCCTGGTTGAACAGAACATCCACCGCACCACCCGACGCCAGCAGGGCGGTCGTGAGCATCAGGGTCTTCAGGACGCGCATGGGGTACTCCATTCTTATTTGTCGTGTTGGGCGGCCCCACCGTCGGCGGGAATACCAGCCATCGCCGATCGCGATCTAAACCCAGCTTAGGATGTGAGTGTGGCGGAAAATCGACCATGGGTGGCAAGGCATACTTGCGTATGAGCTTGGTCCGCCTTGGTGATTCTTTCCCGGCGTTCAAGTCCGCCCCAGGGAATCCGTCGAAAACGGCGTGCGCGCCAAGTTTTACACAACGGCCGGACGCGGTCGGGGCCCAACCCTGTCAATCCCTTTTTTGCCTATAATGAACTATTTGTTAGATATTGACAGACCATGTTTCCATAAAAATCAATATGTTAGTGTTTTGTGCCTATTTTATAGGCAAAATCCTGAAAGCCTTGCGGCGCCTGCGTCGGCACACGCTATCAAAGGCTTTTCCGCAAACTTATCCACAGCTTCCGTGGACTACGGCAGCGTTTTCCCCACCCCCTCGGACGGGGGATGATTCGTTCCCCTTTACCCCGGAAGCGATAGGGGAGACCGGACGTTTTCCAGCCGGGCCGCCGCACAACCGGGGGAGCGCGAACGCGACGCGATGGCCATTGACCCGAGGCCGGCAATGGGCAGAGTGTCCGCCCCATGGCCATGACCGACACCACCCCCGACACACCTGTTGAAACGCCCGAGCCCGTCCCCGCCGAAGCGGTGCCGGCCGAGGCGGTGCCCTCAGGGGCCACACCACCTGAGGCCGCACCACCAGAGGCCACCCCAAAGGTGCGCCGCCGCACGGTGGCCGACCTGAACCGGGGCGTGGAGACCATCAAGGCCTACCTGCGCACCCTGCCGGTGACGCCCGGCGTCTACCGCATGATGAACGAGGGCGGCGACGTCCTGTATGTGGGCAAGGCGCGCAACCTGAAACGCCGAGTGGCCAACTACACCGTGCCGGCCAAGCTGCCGGTGCGGCTGCAGCGCATGGTGGCCGAGACGGTAACCATGGAGTTCGTCACGACCCATACCGAGGTCGAGGCGCTGCTGCTGGAATCCAACCTGATCAAGCGTCTCATGCCGCGGTACAACGTGCTGCTGCGCGATGACAAAACCTTCCCCCACATCATGATCACCCGGGATCATGACTACCCGGCCCTGATCAAGCACCGGGGCGCGCGGGACCGGGCCGGCGACTATTTCGGGCCCTTCGCCTCGGCCGGCGCGGTCAACCGCACCATCACCGCCCTGCAGCGCGCCTTCCTGCTGCGCAACTGCACCGACAGCGTCTTTTCCACCCGCACCCGCCCCTGCCTGCAGTTCCAGATCAAGCGCTGCACCGCCCCTTGCGTCGGCCGCGTCAACCGCGCGCAGTATGGCGAGCAGGTGGACGAGGCAGCGGCCTTCCTGGCGGGCAAGAGCCGCGACATCCAGACCCGCATGGCCACCGCCATGATGGAGGCGTCCGAGGCGCTGGACTTCGAGACCGCCGCCAAGATGCGCGACCGCATCCGGGCGCTGACCGCCATCCAGGCCCATCAGGACATCAATGTCGAGGGCATGGAGGACGCCGACATCATCGCCGCCTACCAGGACGGGGGCAGCACCTGCATCCAGGTGTTCTTCTTCCGCGGCGGGCGCAACAACGGCAACCGCGCCTACTTCCCCAGCCATGACAAGAACCAGGGCACAGCGGAGGTGCTGTCCGCCTTCATCGCCCAGTTCTACGACAACCGCGCCGCCCCCGGCCTGGTGCTGATCAGCGAAGACGCGGAGGAGCAGGAGCTGCTGGCCGAGGCCCTGACCTTGCGGGCCGGCCGCAAGGTGGAGCTGGCCGTGCCCAAGCGCGGCGACAAGAAGCGCCTGATGGACCACGCCCTGACCAACGCGCGCGAGGCCCACGGCCGCCGCCTGTCGGAAACGGGCAGCCAGGCCAAGCTGTTGGCCGGCGTGGCCGAGCTGTTCGGGCTAGAGGCGCCGCCCACCCGCATCGAGATCTACGACAACAGCCACATCCAGGGCGCCCACCCCATCGGTGGCATGGTGGTGGCGGGGCCCGACGGCTTCATCAAGAACGCCTACCGCAAGTTCAACATCCGCGACCCCAAGGCCGCGGGCGACGACTTCGCCATGATGCGCGAGGTGCTGACCCGCCGCTTCGAGCGCGCGCTGAAGGAAGATCCGGAGCGCACGGGCGACACTTGGCCGGACTTGCTGCTGATCGATGGCGGCGAGGGCCAGCTGGGCGTGGTGGTGGAGGTGCTGGCCGAGCTGGGCCTGTCCGACATCGCCCTGGTGGGCATCGCCAAGGGCCCCGACCGCGACGCGGGGCGCGAGCGTTTCTTCATGCCGGGCCGGGCGCCCTTCGGCATGGATCCGCGCGACCCCGTGCTCTATTTCCTGCAGCGCCTGCGCGACGAGGCCCACCGCTGGGCCATCGGCAGCCATCGCCAGCGTCGGGAAAAGGCCATCAGCGCCAGCCCGCTGGACGAGGTGGCGGGCATTGGACCCAAGCGCAAGAAGGCCCTGTTGCTGCATTTCGGCTCCGCCCAGGCCGTTTCGCGCGCAGGACTGGCCGACTTGCGCGCGGTGGACGGGATATCGGACGCCGTGGCCAAAATCATCTATGACCACTTCCATCCGGACGGCTAAACTCCACCTTCAAGAGACCGCCGCCCCGCCGTGCCGCCTGAAATCGCCGGACCGCTTCATGCTGACCAGCCTGCCCAACCTGTTGACCCTGTCGCGGATCGCGCTGATTCCCGTCATCCTGGCCCTGCTGTGGTTCCCGGCGACGTGGACGGCGTGGACTGCCGCCGGGCTGTTCGCCCTGGCCGGCATCACCGACTATTTTGACGGCTACCTGGCGCGGGCGTGGCACGAAGAATCCATCATCGGCCGCTTCCTGGACCCCATTGCCGACAAGCTGCTGGTGGCGGCGGTGCTGTTCCTGCTGGTGGCCGACCACAAAATCGCCGGCCATGCGGTGCTGCCAGCCGTCATCATCCTGCTGCGCGAGGTGATGGTGTCGGGCCTGCGGGAGTTCCTGGCCGGCCTGCGCGTGGGCGTTCCGGTCTCGCGCCTGGCCAAGTGGAAGACCGCTATCCAGCTGATGGCCATCGGCTGGCTGATCGTGGGCGACCATGGCCCCGACTGGCTGTATGTCCGCCCCATCGGGGAGGTCGGCCTGTGGGCCGCCGCAGTGCTGACCCTGATCACCGGCTGGGATTATCTGCGCGCCGGCCTGCGCCACATGCTAGCCCCGGTGGGCGCCCCCACCCAGGTGGAGCCGGCGGCGCCTAAGGCGCCGGCCGCCACCCCTGTGCGCACGGGGGCCTGACCGCCATGCGCATCCTCTATTTCGCCTGGCTGCGCGCCAAGATCGGCACCGCGGAGGAAGAGGTGGCGCCGCCCGCCGATGTGGCCACCACCGGTGACCTGATCACCTGGCTGCAGTCGCGCGGGCCCCACTATGCCGACGCGCTGGCCAACCGCGCGGTGGTCAAGGTGGCGGTGAACCAGGATTATGTTGGCATGGACCACCCCCTGGCGCCGGGGGATGAGGTCGCCCTGTTCCCGCCCGTGACCGGGGGCTGACATGGCCATACGCGTCCAGGCGGAGGATTTCGACGTGGGCGCCGAACTGGCGGCCCTGAGCGACGGTAACCCGTCCATCGGCGGCGTGGCCAGCTTCGTCGGCCTGGTCCGCGACATGTCCAAAGGGGATGGGGGCGGCGACAGCGTCAGCGCCATGACCCTGGAGCACTATCCCGGCATGACGGAGCGGCAGCTGGCCGCCATCGAGGCGGAGGCGCGGGCCCGCTGGCCGCTGGACGGCGTGCTGATCATCCACCGCCATGGCCGCCTGCTGCCCGGCGACCGCATCGTGCTGGCCGCCTGCGCCAGCGCCCACCGCGCCGCCGCCTTCGAGGCCTGCTGGTTCCTGATGGATTGGCTGAAGACCAAGGCCCCCTTCTGGAAACAGGAGGAGACACCGGCCGGCGCCCGCTGGGTGGCGGCCAAGGAGGACGACGACCAGGCAGCGGAGCGTTGGTACAAACGCACGCCGTGATAGCAGTCACATCGTCCTAAGCACTTACAAAGCCCCGGAAAATATGGGGAAATTTTTAGGTAACGAGTCAACCGAGTCGTTTACGCCCGGTTCACATGCTGAATCTAATACCTCTTGCCTAGTCTCTGACTCGTTAACTAAACCTTTGGCCAAGACTTTGCTTTTAGTGCCGGCCACGCTCACGGCCTGGGACAAAGGTGCGGGAATCCTGTAAAGTGGGGGATCAGCTTTAGAGACCCCATGCCCGAACTATTCAAGACGCCGGCCAACCTTCTGGCCCAAGATCAACGTAATGCCACCGTCCTGCTGGTCGATGGCAACCAGGGATTGCTGATCTCCCTGGTGGATTTGTTGCGCCAAGGTGGATTCCGTTTCGTGCACTGCCGGCAAGACCTCATGGAACTGCCGCAGTACTGCCGTGACCTGTCGCCCGACGTGCTGGTGCTGAACCAGCCGGGCGACAGCCCCGCCGCCGTCAACACCCTGATGACCGCCCTGGGCACGCTGGCCCGGATGCCGGCGGGGGAGCGTCCCACCCTGCTGCTGCGCACCGGCGTGTTGGACGCCGCCGCGCGCGAGGAAGCGCGCCGGCGGGGCGTCAGCGATTTCATCGCCCACAATTGCGACCCGATGGAGGTGGTGACCCGCGTGGCCGGCGCCGCTCACCTGCAGTTCCTGAGCTGGCAGGTGGCGCAGCAGCAGCGGCAGGTGGACATCCAAGTCAAGGACCGAACCGCCCGCCTGCTGGAGTCGCTGGAAACGATGCAGGAGCGGGAGCGGACCCTGCTGGCGGCGCTTGAGCAGACCCGTACGGAGATCCGTCAGAAGTCGGAGTTCCTAGCCCATGCCACACATGAACTGCGCACGCCCCTGAACGCCATCCTGGGCTTCGCCGACCTGCTGCGGCGGGAGTTCCATGGACCGCTGGGCGACGCCCGTTACCTGGAATATGCCGAGGATGTGCACGCCGCGGCCAGCCACATGGCCGCCGTCGTCGATGACACGCTGGACCTCAGCCGCGCCGAGTCGGGCCAGGTGACCCTGGACATCCGCGACATCGACATCGGCCGCGCCGTGCAGGACAGCACCCGCATGCTGCGCACCCTGGCGGCCGATTGCGGCGTGGACCTGACGGTGAAGGTGCCGGAGCAGCCGCTGCGCCTGCGCACCGACCCGGAAAAGGTGCGCCAGATCATCCTGAACCTAGGCTCCAACGCCCTGAAGTTCACGCCGCGTGGCGGCCGGGTGACGGTGGAGGTGCAGGCCGACGACAAGGGCGGCGCGCTGATCCTGATCGTGCGCGACACCGGCGTGGGCATGGCCCCGCACGAGTTGCCCATCGCGCTCAAGCCCTTCGGCCAGGTGCGGGGCGCGCAGCAGCCAGGTGTGCGCGGCACCGGCCTGGGCCTGCCCCTGACCAAACGCTTTGTGGAAATGCTGGGCGGCAGCCTGGACATCGCCAGCGTTCCTGGCCGGGGCACCATCGTCACCGTGCGGCTGCCTGCGCCGGAGAACGACACCGGCAGCGCCCGCGCCACCGCCTGAGGCCGGGACCGGCCCTTCAGCGACCACCCCTTTACGTTTAGGGAAACTTGACCGGCACCATTTCCACCGGTGAAAAAGGAAAAGCCCGCGGGAGGTGCGTCCTTCCTCCCGCGGGCTTTACGCCTCCGGTGGACCTGAACCCGACCGGATGCGATCCCAGTGGTAGCCTGCCCGTGAGGGCCGGGTATCGGCGGCGGGGGTGTCTCCCCCCGCCGCCAACCCTTTCAACCTTATGCCTTAACGAACACCGGACCGGCGCAGGCTGTCCGGCGAGAAGTCGGCCGCCGTCAGGTTGACGTTGAAGTTGTAGGGCTTCTCCTGATTGGTGAAGCCGCTGGCGGTGTAACGGCCCGACTGCAGGTCGTACACGGCGAACAGGCCCGCCCAGAAGGTCTGGACATCGTAGAAGTTGATGCCGTGGGCCTCGGTCACGCGCCACAGCTGATCGCGGCTGTCGTACTGGTCGGCGACCAGGATGCCCCAGCTGTCCTCATCCACGTAGAAGGTGCGGCGGGGATAGATGTGGCTGGTGCCGGATTTCAGCTTGCCCTCGACCACCCACACCCGGTGCAGCTCATAACGGGCGTAGTCCTGGTTGATGTGCTTGGCCTTGATCAGCTGGTCGTAGGTCAGCTTGTCGCTCTGCAGCTGATAGGCGTTGTAGGGGACGTACATCTCCTTCTTGCCCACCAGCTTCCACTCGTACCGGTCGGGGGAGCCGTTGAAGACGTCCAACTGGTCGGAGGTGCGCAGGCCGTCCGAGGCGGTGCCGGGATTATCGTAGGCGACGTTGGGCGCGCGGCGCACGCGGCGCTGGCCGGGGTTGTAGGTCCAGGCGTTACGCGGCTCCTTCACCTGGTCCATGGTTTCATGCACCAGCAGGATCTCGCCCGCCAGGCGGGCCGGCGCCGTCACTTCCTGCTGGAAGTACAGCGAGGTCTGGCCTTCCGGACCGGTGTCGGAGTACAGGAACTTCGACTTCTCGTTGATGTTGATCATCGTGTACGAACCGTCGGCCTGCGGGTTGGCAGCGCCGTAGCTACGCTCCAGCTGCTTGCCCTTCCAGCGCAGGATGTGGTTCCACACCACCTCCACACCCGTCTTGGGAACCGGGAAGGGCACGCCCACCTTGGCGCCCTCGACCCCGTTGCCGTCATCCACCAGCTTGGCGCGGGTGGCGTTGGCCAGCGTCTCGTCATAGACGCTCTTGGGCAGCGAGGCGCTGCGGTGCGTCGGATAGACGTTCATCTTGTAGTCGGGATACTGCTTCAGCAGGGCCTTCAGGCCTTCCGGCAGCTTGTCCGCGTACTGGGCCATGTTCTGGCCGGTGATGGTGAACAACGGCTTGTCGCTGGCGTAGGGATCGACGTAGACGCCGCCAGCCTTGTACCCCGCCGGCGGGGCGGTGATGCCGCCCGTCCATTCCGGGATGGTGCCGTCCTTGTTGCCCGCCTTCTCAGCGCCGTTCGGCGTCAGGGTCTTGCCCAGATCAGCCGCGGACTGCGCCATGGCGACGCCCGCCATGCCCCCCAGAAAGACGGCGAAGGCGCCGCCGACCAACGCGGTGTTGCTCCACTTCATCCTTTTTCCTCCCTTATGCGGCCGGCTGTCCGCCGACACGCGCGTCTCATTAGCCGAGTGGGTCTTGGTTTAAACGCACATTCCCAAACGCCCAATTCAAGGATCCCCCCACCTCTTGGACAACCGTCCCGGGATTGGCGTTTGATCCTCTCATTTCAATAGTTTGGTCGATGCCGGGACGGCGCGCAATGGCTGTCGAACCGGCATCGACGGAGAAAAAGCGGGTGTGGGGCTCAGAACAGGTCGGCCTCCAGGTCCATGACGGTCTTGGCCCCCGACATCAGGGCCTTGAAGCGGAAATCCACCTCCGGCAGCAGGCGCTGGACGAAGAAGCGGGCGGTCTTGATCTTGGCCTCATAGAAGCCGGACTTGCCGTTACCGCCTTCGGCCAGCTTGGCATTCGCCACCTTCACCATGCGCAGCCACATCCAGCCCAGGGCGACCAGGCCGAAGATGCGCAGGTAGTCGGTGGAGGCCGCACCAGCCTCGTCCGGGTTCTTCATCCCCTTCTGGGCGACGATGGCCGTGGCCTGCTGCAGCTTGCCGAAGGCCTTGGCCAGCGGGCCGGCGAATTCCAGCAGGTCGGTGTCTTCCATCGCCGACTCCAGCTCACCCGCCAGGGGGTGGAAGAAGCGGCGCAGCAGGCGGCCCATGTCCTGGCCCAGCTTGCGGCCCACCAGGTCCAGCGCCTGGATGCCGTTGGCACCCTCATAGATCATGGCGATGCGGGCATCGCGCACGAACTGCTCCATGCCCCATTCGCGGATGTAGCCGTGGCCGCCGTACATCTGCTGGGCCATGGTGGCGCACTCGTAGCCCATGTCGGTGAAGTAAGCCTTCACCACCGGCGTCAGCAGGGCCACGAACTCGTCCGCCTCGGCCCGGGCCTTGGGGTCCGGGTTGTGGTCGGCCTGGTCCAGCTGGATGCCCACCCAGTAGCCCAGGGCGCGGGCGCCCTCGGTGAAGGCCTTGATGGTCATCAGGTTCTTGCGCACGTCCGGATGGACGATCAGCGGGTCGGCCGCCTTCTCCGGCTCCTTGGCGCCGGTCAGCGACCGGCCCTGCAGGCGTTCCTTGGTATAGGTGAGCGCGTTCTGGTAGGCGACCGTGGCGATGCCCAAGCCCTGCATGCCCACGCCCAGGCGGGCGGCGTTCATCATGGTGAACATGGCGCGCATGCCCTTGTGAGGCTCACCCACCAGCCAGCCCTTGGCATCGTCGAAGTTCATGACGCAGGTGGCGTTGGCCATGATGCCCATCTTGTGCTCGATGGAGCCGCACATGACGCCGTTGCGCGGACCGGGCTGGTTGTCCTCAGTCGGCAGGAACTTGGGCACCAGGAACAGGCTGATGCCCTTCACGCCCGGGGGCGCGTCCGGCAGCTTGGCCAGCACCAGGTGGATGATGTTGCTGGTCAGGTCATGCTCACCGGCGGAGATGAAGATCTTGGTGCCGGTGATGCTGTAGCTGCCGTCGTCGTTGGGGACGGCCTTGGTCTTGATCAGGCCCAGGTCGGTGCCGCAGTGCGGCTCCGTCAGGCACATGGTGCCGGACCACTCGCCCGTGGTCATCTTGGGCAGGTAGGTGTCCTTCAGCTGATCGTTGGCGTGGGTGTGGATGGCATTCCACGCCCCCTGGGTCAGGCCGGGATACATGGCGAAGGCCATGTTGGCGGATATCAGCAACTCTTCCAGCACGAAGGTGATGGCATGGGGCAGGCCCTGGCCACCGTACTTCGGATCCATGGACAGGCCCTGCCAGCCGCCGTCGACGTAGGCCTGGTAGGCTTCCTTGAAGCCCTTGGGCGTACGCACCACGCCGTTCTCGTAGTGGCAGCCTTCCTCATGGCCGGGGCGGTTCAGGGGCTGCAGCTCGTTCTCGCAGAGCTTGGCCGCCTCTTCCAGGATGCTGGAGACGAGGTCGCGGGTGGCGTCCTCGAAGCCCGGCAGCTTGGTCAGGTTCTCGGCCTGCAGCAGGTCGTTCAGGACGAAATCGATGTCTTCGAGCGGCGCCTTGTAGGTCGGCATCGGAGAATTCCTTGAGCGTTGGAAGACGCCGGGGCAGTTCCCCGCCCCGGCTTCCAAGAGGACAACGTCAGTTGCGCAGCGGCTTGCCGGTGGACAGCATGTGGTCGATGCGGTCGATGGTGCCGGGCGTGCGCACCAGGCGCATGAAGGCCTCGCGTTCCAGGTCCAGCAGGTCGTCCTCGGTCAGCACCGTGGTGATGTCGGTGTCGCCACCGCTCAGCACCCAGGCCAGTTCGCCGGACACCACCACGTCGTGGTCGGTGGCCTTGCCCTGGCTGTGGAAACCGTCCACCGCCATTTCCAGCGCCGTGCGGGCGCCGGGACCGGGCAGGCGGATCTCCAGGGGCTCCGGCGCCTTGTAGTCCTTGGCCAATTCCAGGGCCTTGGCCTTGGCATCGGCCAGCAGCCGGTCGCGGTTCATGGTGATGCCATCAGTCGGGCGCAGGATCAGCATCTCCTTCGCCTCGAACGCCGACTTCGCCACCTTGGCCGTGCTGATCATCTCGAAGGCCTTGGCGATGGGGGGCATGGGGCCGCCCGGGCGCTTCTTGTTGTAGGTGTGGCGGAACAGCATTTCCTTGCAGCCGCCCCAGCCGGGCACCAGGCCCACGCCCACCTCGACCAGGCCGATGTAGCTTTCGGCGTGCGCCTGCACCGCGTCGCAATGCAGCAGGATCTCGCAGCCGCCGCCCAGCGCCATGCCCGAGGGCGCGCCCACCACCGGGAAGGGCGCGTACTTCAGCGCCTTGTAGGTCTGCTGGCCCTCGGCGGTCGCCTGCTCGATCTGGGGCCACAGGGCGATGTTCAGCGCGAACAGGGCCAGGCCCAGGTTGGCGCCGACGGAGAAGTTGTCGCCCTCGTTATGGATGACCAGCGCCTTGTAGGGGCCGGACGTGCCGTCGCCGATGATGTCGATGGCCTTGCGGTAGAGCGCCATCACCTGGTCGTCCAGGGCGTTCATCTTGCCGGTGAATTCCAGGCACAGCACGCCGTCGCCGATATCCCACAGGGCCGCCGACGCCGTCTTGGCCACCGGCTTGGACGCCCGCTTGATGTCGGACAGCAGCAGCACGCCCTCGCCCCGCTCGACCACGGCGTATTCGCCCTTGGTGGTCAGGTAGTGCAGGCGGCCGTCCTCGACCTTGTAGAAGGGGCGGCCGGCGGCCAGGGTCACCAGCGCGGGAACCGGCAGGCCGGCCTCGGTCAGCTTCTCGGCGAACCAGGCCGTGCCCAGGGCGTCGATCATCTCGAACGGGCCCTGCTTCCAGTTGTAGCCGAGGCGCATGGCGGCATCGACGTCCAGGATGGTGTCGGCGATCTCCGGCACCAGGCTGGCCGCGTAGGCCAACGCCTGGCTCAGCACCTTCCAGGCGTACTGGCCGCCCTTGTCGCTGTGGGTCACCAGGCCCTTCAGGCTGCGTTCCTTGGCCGACGCCAGCTCGGCCTTCACGGTCGGGCGGTAGGCGCCGGTCTTGAGATCAATGGTCTCGCGGATGCGCTTGCCGTCCGGCGTCTTGGTCTGGCGGTAGAAGCCGCCCTTGCCCTTACGGCCGGTGTAGCCCTCGGCGATCATCTTCGCCTGCAGCGGATTCTCGCGATAGACGCGGCGGTAGTCGTCCTGCGCCGGCAGGGTGGACAGGAGGCTCTTGGCGATGTGCGGCCCCAGGTCGATGCCGACCAGGTCCAGCAGGCCGAAGGTGCCGGTCTTGGGCAGGCCCATGGGCTTGCCGGTGATCAGGTCGGTCTCCTCCACCGTCAGGCCCAGATCCTCGGCGGCGTTCACCGCCGCCTGGAACCAGTAGGTGCCGATGCGGTTGGCGATGAAGCCGGGGGTGTCCTTGCAGTGCACGACGCCCTTGCCCAGGCGCACGTCGCACACCTGGCGGATGGTGTCGACCGCATCCTTGCGCGTCTTCGGCCCGGCCACGATCTCCAGCAGGCGCATGTAGCGCGGCGGGTTGAAGAAGTGGGTGATCATGAAGTCGGCGGCGAACTGGTCGCTGGCGCCTTCCAGCAGGATCTCCAGCGGGATGGTGGAGGTGTTGGAGCTGACGACCGAGCCCGGCTTGCGCACCGCGTCCAAGCGGCGGTACAGGGCGTGCTTGATGTCCTTGTTCTCGATCACCGCCTCGATGATCCAGTCGACGTCCTTCAGCTTCTCCAGGTCGTCTTCCGTATTGCCGGGGGTCACCAGGCGGGCGGCGTCCTTGTGCATGAAGGCGGCGGGCTCGCCCTTCAGCAGCTTTTCGACCGCCCCCTTGGCGACGACGCTGCGGTCACCGCCGCTGTCCTTCACGGCCTGGGGAACAATGTCCAGCAGGAAGACGGGAATGCCCGCGTTGGCGATGTGGGCGGCGATGCCGCTGCCCATCACCCCGGCGCCGATGACGGCGGCGCTTTTGATTTCCATGGGGTCTCTCCTCAACCGGGGGCCGATCAGACCGCTTCCAGGACGGTGGCGATGCCCTGGCCGCCGCCGATGCACTGCGTGGCCAGCGCGAACTGCTTGCCTTCGCGCTTCAGCAGGCTGGCGGCCTTGCCGGTGATGCGGGCGCCGGTGGCACCCAGGGGGTGGCCCAGGGCGATGGCGCCGCCGTCCAGGTTCACCTTGGCGGGGTCGAAGCCCAGTTCGCGCGCCACGGTCATGGACTGCACGGCGAAGGCCTCGTTGCTCTCGACAATGTCGATGTCCTTCACCGTCAGGCCGGCGCGCTCCAGCGCCTTGCGCGAGGCCGGCACCGGGCCGTAGCCCATGATGGTGGCGTCGCAGCCGGACACGGCGATGGAGCGGATGCGGGCCAGGATGGGCAGGCCGTGGGCCTTGGCGTATTCCTCGCTGGTCACCAGGGTGGCGGAGGCGCCGTCGGTCAGCGGGCTGGAGGTGCCGGCGGTGACGGTGCCTTCCTGGTCGAAGGCCAGCTTCAGGCCGGCCAGGCCCTCGGCGGTGGTTTCCGGACGGATGCAGCCGTCCTTGTCCACCAGCTTGCCCTTCACATCGATGCCGACGATCTCATCGGCCAGACGGCCAGCGGCTTGTGCTGCAGCGGCCTTCTGGTGCGAAGTGACGGCGTAGGCCTCCTGGTCGGCGCGGCTGAAGCCGAACTTCTTGGCCAGGTTCTCGGCCGTGATGCCCATGGCCATGTAGGCGCCCGGGTTGGCGGCGTGCAGGGCCGCGTTGGGCATGGGGTTGAAGCCGCCCATGGGGATGCGGGTCATGCTCTCGACACCGGCGGCAATGAAGGCCTTGCCGGCGCCCAGGGCGATGGCGCCCGCCGCCATGTGGATGGACTGCATGGAGGAACCGCAGAAGCGGTTGACCGTGGTGCCCGCCACACCCTGGGGCAGGCCGGCGATCATGCCGATCAGCTTGGCGACGTTGAAGCCCTGCTCCCCTTCCGGGAAGGCGCAGCCGACGATCAGATCTTCCAGATCGGCGGTGTTCACGCCCGTGCGCTCGACCAGCGCCTTGATCACCGTCGCGGCCAGATCGTCGGGACGGACCTTCACCAGGTCGCCCTTGTTGGCCAGCGTGAACGGGGACCGGGCGTAACCGGCGATAACGGCTTTAGTCATTGGTGTATTCCTCGCCTTGGCAAACGGGGCGGCGCCTCATTTGGCGGGCGCCGGATGGGGGATGACGCGGGAAAGGCCGGACCGGGATGCGTCCCCGGCACAGCGAAAAAGCGGGTGCGGGCGGGGCGCCGTCAGGCGTCCAGCGCGCCCTTGCGGGCCAGGTGATCGACCACCAAGCCCTCGATCTCCTTCAGGTCGACCAGGGTCTGCTGCACGTCGCGCAGCTGCTGTTCCAGGGTGGCGATACGGTCGCGGGCGCTGTTCAGCAAAAAGCGCATCTGCGGCACCTGGGCGTCACCCACCTCATAGAGGTCAAGGAAGTCCTTGATGCCGGCGATGGTGAAGCCCAGGCGCTTGCCGCGCATGATCAGCTTCAGGCGCGCCCAGTCGCGGTGGGTATAGACCCGCTGCTGCCCTTCGCGGCGCGGGGTCAGCAGGCCTTCGTCCTCATAATAGCGGATGGTGCGGGGCGTCAGCTCGAACGCCTCGGCCAGTTGACTGATGGTGTAGGTCTCTTCCACCGCCGTCACGGGCGCTCCGTCGGGCATGGGTCCTCTCCCTGGGCTGGCCGAACCCCTCTCTTTCAGCGGAGGGTCGGCGCCTTACGTTTACGTAAACGTAAAGTGAGAGGCGGCCGATGTCAATCGCCTGAATCAACTTTCAACTTCACCCGTTCGGGGTAATGGTTGGGTTGGTAAATCGTGCCCCTCAGGCGCCAAGCCACATCGGTGGCCTTGGCTTATCCTCAGTTTCCAGTCCGCTCCGCTCCCCGGAAACTTCCGGCGGATGCCCTCGCGTCCTAGGAACAAAAAGGCGCAAAAGACCCTGTTCCGCTCGGAACTTGGTTAGGACGCGACCGCGTCCGCCGCAGCACCGCCCAGTTAGTGTAAAGGGGGCGCAGCGAGGAAGGCAAGCGGCCGGATGGCCGCGCCCGCCGCCTGAGGGAACTTAGATGAAAAAGTGTATCTGCGTGCGGTCGTAGCCGGTGCCCAGCAGCATGGGCTGGCCCTGGGTCACGGGGAAGTCGTGGCCGAAGAAGTAGACTGCCTGCTTCCAGTGGTTGGTGCGGGCAGCGGAGCGGGAGCTGTAGACCACCTCTTCATCCATGTGCAGGTCGAACCAGAAGGCCACACCCTGGACCAGGCCGGGCCGGGTCGCCTGGATGGTCAGGCTTTTCAGGTCGCTGTCCGGCATGCTGACGCGGAAGTCGAAAAACCAGGCCGGGAACGGATCGGACAGCATCTGGTGGGTGTCGGCCGCCAGGTCGATCTGCTGGTAGCCCGGAGCGCGGAACTGGTCGAACCGGCTCATGTCGAAACCGCTGACGCTGCGAATCGGGCTGACGTTGCGCAGGTCGTCGGCCTGGATCAGCTGGGCCCAGACGGTGGCGGCGGCGGGGATGACGCGGGCGCCGGGGCGGGCCAGGTTGCGGCGGGCGTGGTCCAGGATGGCCAGCATGTCGGGCGCCAGCATGCCGACGTTGACGATGTCGGACACCAGCACATCGGCCGGACGCGGCAGGTCCACGCCCAGCTTCAGATCCTGGGGCTTCTTGGCCACGATGGTGATGCGGTCGGCGTAGCCGTTCAGGGCCACGGTCTCGCGCGCCACAGTGGCCAGTGCCGCCAGGGGTTCGGAGGCGATCACGCGGGCGGCACCGGCGCGGGCGGCCATCATGCTGACCAGGGCTGAACCAGCGCCCAGCTCCAGCACCAGATCGCCCGGCCGGATGGCGCGCAGCAGCGCCGCCTCATAGGCGTCGTTGCGCTCGTGATCGTTCAGCCGGGGAATATGCCAGGCCGGCACCTGGGTGCTGCGCAGCAGCTGCAGGGCGTACTGCACCGCCTGGTTTTCCGGCAGGCGGGTCTGCACGCCCGTCAGCAGGGCGACGGCGTCCTCCGTGCGGTCCTGGCCCTGGAACACCTGCGCCAGGCAGATCGCGGCCTCGTACCGGCTGCTGTCGGCGGCCAGGACCTGGGCGAACAAGCCGCCGGCTTCGTCCAGCCGGCCGGTGTAGAGCAGCAGGGTGCCGAGGTTGTACAGGGCGTCGAGGTTGTCGGGCAACAGGCCCAGGGAGTGGCGCAGGCAGAACTCCGCCTCCTCCAGGTTGCCCAGCTCCCGCAGGGTGTTGCCCAGGTTGTTATGCGCCTCGGCATATCGGGGGTTGATCTCCACCGCCTCGCGGAAGCGGGCCTCCGCCTCGGCCAGGCGGCCAAGGGCGCGCAAGGCGTTGCCCAGGTTGTTCTGGCTGATGGCGTCATCGGGGTTGAGGGTGACGGCCGTGCGGAAGCAGGCCTCCGCCATCTCGAACTGGCGGCAGCCGTAGAGCAGGACGCCACGGCTGTTGTGGTATTGGAAGTTCTCGCCATCCAGCGCGATGGCCCGTTCGAACAGGTCGTTGGCCTCGATCGGCCGGTTGGCCTTCAGCGCGATGACGCCCAGGAGGTGGGTGGCCTCGGCATGGACGGGCTCCGTCGCCAGCGCGGTGCGGCAGCTCATCTCCGCTTCCGCCAGAAAGCCGGCCATCAGGTGCTGGCGGGACAGGTCCACACAATCCTGGACGAAGGACATCCACTCCTCCTCGGGGGCTAGGTCGCGTCTTTGCGCGAGGAGGAGAGCAAGGGGTATGCCACTTGGGGCTGCCCCTGAAAGGCTTGGATTCCCTACACGATTGCAAGAAACTGGCGGCCCGGCGGTGGCACGGAACCGCCGCCGGGCAAAGCTTGCCGGGCAGTTTAGATCAGGATCGCCAGCACTTCGTCAGCGGTGGGCATGGCGTCGCCGGCGCCCACCCGGGTCACGGCGATGCTGGCCGCGCCGTTGGCGTGGCGCATGGCCTGGGGCAGCGTATCTCCCAGGGCCAGCCGGGCGGCCAGGGAGCCCACGAAGCAATCCCCGGCGCCGGTGGTGTCCACCGCCTTGACCTTGCGGCCAGGCACGCTGACCTGGTCATCCGCCGTGACCGCCAGGGCGCCGCGCACACCCAGGGTGGCCACCACGGTCTGGCCCGGGCGCCGCATCAGGCGGCGGGCGGCCGCGGCGACGGCGTCCTCCGCCGCGTCGCCCGGCACCTCGACACCGGCGAAGTGGCCAAGCTCCGTCTCGTTCACCACCAGGATGTCGACGTCGGCCCACAGGCTGTCGGGCGCGTCATCCAGGGCCGGGGCGGCGTTCAGCACGGTGAGGCCGCCGGCGGCGCGGCCCCGGCGGAAGAAGGCGGCGATGGTGGCGCGGGGGATTTCGAACTGGCTGACCAGGATGTCGCCCGCCGCGATGGTGACGGCCTCCAGGTCGGCCGGCGACACCTCGCCATTGGCGGCGGGGATGACGACGATGCTGTTCTCGGCGCTGGCGTCCACCATGACGATGGCGGTGCCGGTGGCGGTGTCGGTCCGGGCGATGCCCTTGGTGCCCACGCCGTTGGCCTGGAAGAACGCCAGCGCCTGGTCGCCGAAGGCGTCGCGCCCCACACGGCCGACGAACTCCACCGCCACGCCCTGGCGGGCAGCGGCGATGGCCTGGTTCAGGCCCTTGCCGCCCCGGCCGAAGGCCACGGTCTCACCGCTGACCGTCTCCCCCGGGCGCGGCGCCCGCCGCATGGTGGTGAGGACATCGGTGTTGATGCTGCCGGCGACGACGACTTTGGGCATGGGAACCTTCGGAACAGGGCGGATGGATCAAAAGAGAACGGCGGCGTTGCCTGGGCACCGCCGCCGCGCTTCAGTCTAATATCAGCTGCATGAGATTTGAATCTCATGCAGCTACAGGATGCGACCGCATCCGCCGGACCTTTGCGGGGAGCGGAGCGGACTGCAAAGGGAGGAAGCCAAGCCGCCGGATGGCCGCGCCCGGCGCCTGAGGGCGGCTTAGCTAAACTCAGGAGGCCTTCTTCTGCGCCTCCAGCTCATCCAGCAGGGCCTTGCGCGACAGCTTGCCGATCATGGTTTTCGGCAGCTCGGTACGGAATTCCACCTGCTTGGGCAGCTCGATGGCCGACAGCTTGTCGCGCAGGAAGTCGCACAGCTCCGCCTGCGTCAGGGTGTGGCCCTCGGTCAGCTTGATGTAGGCCTTCACCGTCTGGCCGCGATAGGGATCGGGCACGCCCAGCACGATGCATTCGTTCACCGCCGGATGCAGGTAGATCGCCTCCTCCACGTTGCGGGGATAGACGTTGTAGCCGCCGGCCAGGATCATGTCCTTGATGCGGTCGACGATGTAGATGTAGCCGTCCTCATCCATGTAGCCGACGTCGCCGGTGTGCAGGCGGCCGTTGCGCAGGGTCTGCGCCGTCTCATCCGGGCGCTTCCAGTAGCCCTTCATGACCTGCGGGCCGCTGATGCAGACCTCACCCCGCTGGCCCTGGGCCACCGGGGTCTTGCCGTCCTCCACATCAATGATCTCGATGACGGTGCCGGGCACGGGCAGGCCGATGGAGCCCACCTTGACCTTGCCACCCACCGGGCCGTCGATGGGGTTGACGGTGGCGACGGGCGACGACTCGGACAGGCCGTAGCCCTCCACCAGCTTGCAGCCGGTGTGGCCCTCGAAGGTCTGGCAGACATCCAGCGGCAGCGGCGCGCCGCCGGAGATGCTGAAGGCCAGCGAGGACAGGTCGTACTTGGCCCGGTCCTTGTAGTTGTTGATGGCGGTGTAGATGGTGGGCACCGCCGGGAACTGGGTCGGCTTCTTCTTGTCGATGGTGTCCAGCACCTGCTCGATCTCGAACCGGGGCAGCAGGATCATCTCCGCGCCCAGGTAGATCGACAGGTTCATGACGCCCGTCATGGCGAAGACATGGAACAGGGGCAGCACGCCCAGCATGCGCTCCTGCCCCGGCCGGCCCTGGTAGAACCACAGCGCCGACTGCACCGTGTTGGCGGTCAGGTTGGCGTGGGTCAGCATGGCACCCTTGGGCACGCCGGTGGTGCCGCCGGTGTACTGCAGCACGGCCACGTCCTCGACCGCGTTGATGGTCACGGGGGCATAGCGCCCGTCGTTGGCCGTCAGGGCGCGGAAGCTGAGGTTATGGCCATCAGACGGCGGGTGGGCGATGTCCTTCCGCTTCACCAGCGGGTACAGCAGGCTTTTCGGGAAGGGCAGGATGTCGGCCATGCGGCCGGTGACGATGGTCTTGAGGCAAGTCTGGCCCAGCATCAGGACCAGCTTGTCGTAGCACTGCGGCACGTCGACCGTGATCATGATCTCCACCTCGGAGTCATTGATCTGCTTGACGAGTTCGCGCTCCGCGTACAGCGGATTGAAGTTCACCACCGTGGCGCCGGTCTTCAGGATGCCGTAGTAGCAGAAGACGGAATAGGGGGTGTTGGGCAGGAACAGGCCCACGTTGCTGCCCCGGCCGACACCCAGCGCCTGCAGCCCCTTCGCCACCCGGTCCACCATGTCGGCGCCCTGGCGATAGGTGTAGCGTTTTCCCAGGAAATCGATGAAGGGCCGGTCTGCGAAGCGCGCCGCGGAGCTGTCGAACAGGTCCGTCAGGGGCTTCACCGGTATGGGCGCGTTCCAGTCCACGCCCGTCGGATAGCTATGTTCCCAAATGTGCGCCGCACTCACGGCCGGGTCGGCCATCATACGTTTTCTCCCCAGGGGCGGCCCTCCTCTCAGGTATGGGGTGCCACCGCTCCAATTCGTGATTTGAAGCTCAGGGTGCCGACCTGGCGACGAGGGACGCATACCCGGCGGTCGTATCGGCAACCGATATGCCGGGGCATCCATCCCCGGTCTAGGGCGGTAACGTGCCTGCATCGGGGACGCTACTCAAGCGTTTCATGCAGCGGACGGGTGCGGGGGCCCGGCCGCAGGCCCGGCAGCCGGCAACCCCAAGTTGCCGCCGGTGTTTGGGCGCCGCCATGAAACCGGCCCCGGCCGGGTGCCCAAGCCCTGTGGATGAAAGGAACGAAGCCCCTGCCGCAGCGCAACATTTCCCCACACATTACAGTAGCGGTCCCCAGGAGTTTATGTTTACCATTAAGACGGGTTAAGCTGCCGCATTGGAAGAAAACCAGGGACAGTTCCGGACGCACCGGACGCACCCGGAACGGCGGTTGTTGGGAGGTGAGATCATCGGGCCGGCGCCCGTTCGGGCGAACCCGGCGCAATCGGGAAGGTACTGCCTCGTGCCACGCTTCGGATCGTATGACGCCTTCAGCCAGGAGGAGGGTCTCCCGGCCAAGGCCCAGGTTAAATGGTTCAATACCTCAAAGGGATTCGGCTTCGTCGCCCTGGAGGATGGAACGCCTGACGCCTTCCTGCACATCTCGGTGATCAGCCGCGCCGGCCTGGCCGACATCACCGAGGGAACGGAACTGCTGTGCACCATCGGCGCGGGTCCCAAGGGCCCCCAGGTGCTGCGCATCGTGGAAGTGACGGGCACCGCGGCACCGCCGGAGCGCAGCGGCGGCCCCGCCCCCCGCACCCGCGACCGGGTTCCCACCGGGTCGGAGATCGAGATCGACGGCACCGTCAAATGGTTCAAGGCCGACAAGGGCTTCGGCTTCGTCCTGGCCGACGACGGCGGCAAGGACGTCTTCGTGCACAAGAGCGTCCTGCGCCGCTGCGGCATGGACCACCTGGACGAAGGCCAGCGGGTGCAGATGCGCATCGCTGACGCGCCCAAGGGCCGTGAAGCGGTCTGGGTGGCCCTGGCCTGAGGCCGCGCCTCTCTCCCCTGCCCCGGAAAGATCACAGCCCCGGAAGCCATCGCCTCCGGGGCTGTTTCTTTACCGCAATCGCCTATGGGCCCGGCTACGGCAAGATACTAATGCTGCCGGCGGTGCCGATGGCCTGGTGGTTGGGGGAGGTCCATTCCTCCACCTGCGACGGCGCCAGGGAGTAGGTGCCGGGCAGGACGGCCCGCACCAGGTAGACCAGGCGGAATTCGCGGCGGTCGCCGGCCAGATCCACGGCGGCGACGTAGCGGTCCTCCCGCGCTTCCACATGGGTGGCGTCGCTGAGGTCGCCCACGGCGCCTGCCAGCTCGGGCGGCAGGCCGCCCCGGGCGATGCGCACCGTCTCGATGGCGAGGCCAGCGGCCACCGGGTCGCTGACCAGCACCTGGGTGGGCGCCGTGCCCTCCACCTTGCCGGACAGCACCACGGCCAGCAGATCGTTCTGGTGGATGCGCGCCAGGTCCACCGGATGCCCCTTCAGGTCCAGCAGGCGTCGTTCAATGGTATAGCCCTGGCCGTTCCCGGCGGGGGTCGCCGTGGCCGGGCCTTCCGCCAGGGGAATGCCGGCAACAGCAACCGTGCGTTGTATCGGCGCTTGGCCGCCATTGTGGACGGCCAGGGGGCGGCCGCCGATCTCCAGCCGGCGGACCAGCGGCCGGGTCTCGGCCGCCGCCTGGCCGGCCAAGCCCAGCGTCATGGAACCGGAGCGCTGCATCAGGCCACGGCTAGCCACCAGCAGCCAGGCGCGTTCCTGGCTGCTGATCAGCGCCGGCTCACGCAGCAGACCCTGCACTTCCCTGGCCTGGGCGGTCACGCGGTCCAGCGGGGCGTTCCCCTCGGCCAGCAGCGCCAGGCTGGCAGCCCGGTCCCGCAGGTCGGAACCGAAGTCGCGCATGCCCGGGAGGGTGATGCGCAGGCCATCCACGCGATTGTAAGCGTCCTGGGCCTGGGGCAGGCCCACGGCGGCCAGGGCGGCCGCGACATGGGCGCGGGCCAGGCGGGTGGGCAGCTTATCCCAGAACGTTTCATAGAAATAACGGACCGGCGTGGCGTCCACCGCCTTGGCCTTGGCAACCACGGCCAGACCATAGGCGCGGGCCGGCAGGTCCGCCGGCTCCACCCAGCTGTTGCCGATGCTGCGCACAAGCCAGTCCAGGCCCTTGCGGTAGGGCGCGTCCGGCACGGCATGCCCGGCGTCGCGCGCCCGGGTCAGAAAGTCCATGACATAGGCGGACAGCCAGGGCTCCGCCGCGCCGTCGGCCGACCATAGGGCGAAGCCGCCATCCGCCCGTTCCAGGGTCAGCAGCTTGTCGATGGCGCGGTCGATGCGTTCCCGCAAGGTGGCGTCGGTGTAGAGCCCCAACGCCTTGCCGGCGTCGCCCAGATAGAGCAATGGCAGGGCACGGCTGGCGATCTGTTCCGACGAGCCGTAAGGGTTGCGGTCCAGGGTCATCAGCAGGCCGGGCACGTCCAGCTCCGGCAGGGGGCTGAGCGCCAGGCCCGATACCGCGGTTTCCGGGCGCAGGCCTTGGGCCGACTCGGCCGAAACCTGGACGGTCGTGGCGGGGCGGATATCCACCGTCTGGTGCCGGGTGACCACGGGCAGGTTGCCCCGCACCGGCACGGCGAACTCGCGGGTCAGGACCACGCCCTCCGGCCCCTTTACCGTCATCAGCAGGCGCCCGGAGCCCACGGCCACCCCCTTCACCACGCGATTCAGGGTGACCTTGCCGCCCTTGGCCAGGCCGTGGAAGACGACGACGATCTCGCGCGGTTCCGGCCGCACCACGTCCTTGCCCTTGCGCTTCTTGGCGCCCACGCCACGGTTGGCGGTGTCGACGGGGAAGGACAGCGGGCCCTCGGCCTGCAGGGTGACGGTGTAGCTGCCGCGCGTGCCGCTGACATTGTTCAAGGTCAGGGCCAGGCGGGCCGTGTCGTCCGGCGCCAGGAAGCGGGGCAGCGCCATGTCGGCCTGCACCGGGTCACGCACCGACAGCACCCGGTCGGCGTGGCCCACCGCGCCGGCGGACCAGACGGTGGCCATCAGGCGCAGACGGCCCTGGAAGTCCGGCAGGGCCAGCGGCACCTGCACCTTGCCGTCATTGCCCACGGGCAGGATGCCGGAATAGAGCGCCACCACCGGGGCGCCGCGCGGCGGCACGGCGTCAGAGGTCGGGACCGGCGCCGGCGGCGCGGCCCCGGCGGCACCATGGGGCGCCGTCAGGCGGCCGTAGACGTCATGGATGTCCACGCCCAGCTGGCGCTGGCCGAAGAACCAGGCCTCGGGGTCGGGCGTTTTGTAGCCCGTAAGGTCCAGCACGCCCTGGTCGACGGCGGCCAGCACCAGGTGCACGCCCTGGCCCGCTGCCACGCCCGGCACCTGGATGGGAATGTGGACGGTCTGGCGTGGCTTGGCCTCCGCCGGGCCGTCCACCTTGGGCGTCAGCGTGTGGCCGGCCATGGCCACCGGCAGATAGTCCACACCCACGGCGCGGCGCGGCAGCGAGCGGCGGCCGGCCTCCACCGGGGCGAAGGCGTTGGCAATGACGTAGGCGCCGCCACCGATGTCCGCATCGACCGGGATTTCCACCAGGGCGCCCTCAGCCCCGATCTCACGAGTCAGGGTCTGGCGCACGGCGCGGTCGGCCAGGGTGATCAGCACGGTGCTGCGGTAGGGCGGGCGCACGAAGACGGCGGCCTTGCCCCCGGGCGCCAGCGGGCCCCCGCCCACGGCCCCCTTCACCGTCACCTCCACCGCGTCCGGCGTCTCACCCAACCGCGCACTGACCCAGGAACCGGCGGCGAAGCGCACGCTGCCCGCCACACCGGTGGCCGGGTCGTATACCTCCAGCCGGTAGCGGCCGGAGGACACGGGCACCTCGACACCCGCCGGCGCCTTGGCGCTGGCCGCCAGCGTGCCGCCCGTCACCTTCTGGTCGTGCACCTGGGGCTTGTAGTCCCAGCTACCGTTGGCCTCGAACCAGACGTAATCCAGGCGTTCCTCATAGAGGTCGTAGGACAATTGGCCCTTGTCCAAGGGCTTGCCGTCCGGCGACACGGCGATGACGTCGAAGGCGGCGGTCGCCCCCTCCGGCACGGCGTCGTCGTTGAAACGGGGACGGATGCCGATGGTGTAGGGGTGGCGTTCCACCGGCACCACCAGGTCGTGGCCCGTCGTGCCGCCGCCCACGTCGAACAGCGCGGCGTGGACCACAGCCTCCAGCGGGCGGGAGCCGTCCAGCTTGCCCTTCAGCGACACGGCCACGCTGGCCACGCCATTGGCGTCGGTGGCGAAGCCGGGCAGCGTCTCCTGCCGCGGGACCGCATCCTCCTGCGCCAGGCCGTAGCGATAGCCCTGGAACTGCGGGCCCTTGAGCTCGGGGAAAGGATCCGCCGCCGGACGCAGGGTCACCGACAGGGTGCCGGCCAGGTTGGCCGCCGGGGCGCCGCTGGGCGTACGGCCGGTGATGTCCAGCGTCAGCGCGCCGTCCGGTCCCACACGGGACTGGTCGGCGGTCAGGTCCAGGTTCACGCGCGGCGGCACGAAGTCGGCCACCTGGAAGCGCAAGGTGCCCACGGCCGGGCCGTCGGGGTCGGCGTGGGCGGTCACGGTCCAGGTGCCGGTGGCGGCGTTGCCCGGCAGGTCTACGGTGGCGGCGTACCCCCCCATGCCCCGGTCGGCCAAGCTGAAGCGCTCAATCTCCAGCCCGTCGGGCCGCTGCACCTTCAGGGTCAGCGGACGGCCCGCCACCGCCAGGCCGGCGGCATCACGCAGCAGGGTGGTGACGTGCACCACCTCGCCCGGGCGGTAGATGCCCCGCTCGGCGAAGACGTAGGCGTCCAGCGCCCCGGGGGAGGGCCGGCCGGCGGCACCGCGCGCGGCAAGGTCTAGGCCGGACGCAGACAGGTCCAGGAAGCTGAAGTCGCCGTCCTTGGTGCTCGCGAACAGGGCCTGCCCCTTGGCCGCACCGGAAGCCGGGTCGAAGCGGGCGGCGCCGTCGGCACCGGTCAGCACCTTGCCCAGTTCCTTGTTGTCGCGGGCGGCCACGCGCACCTCCACCCCCGCCAGCGGTGTCGCCGTGCGCAGGGAATGGACGTAGACCAGCAGGCCGTTGCTGCCCGACAGGGTGGTCAGGCCCAGGTCGGAGACGATGAACCACTGGGTGGCGCGGCCTTCCCAGCCGGCGGTCTTGGCGCCGGCATCCTCCGCCACCGCCACGTAGACGCCCGGCTTCAGCTGGCCCAGGACGGCATCGATGGGGAAAGGCGTCACCTGCGCCTGATTGCGCTTGGCGCCAACGGCCATCTCACCGCGCCACACCAGCTCCCCGTTCTTTTCCACCAGGGAGCCGACGTCCAGGTCATTCAGCGTCTGGTTCAGGCGGCCGTAATAAATCTGCTCCACCAAGGAACGGTCCTTGATGTGCAGCACCTGCAGGCGGGCGCGGTCCACGTTGATGGTGCGCAGGGGCAGGCCGTCGCGGCCGATGCGCGGCAGGATGTAGCCGCCGCTGCGGAAGGACAGCACCGGCCGGCGGTTCAGTACCTCGATCTCGCGCGACTGCGGGGCGGACAGGGTCTCCGCCCCGCCGGCCGCGGGCAGGCCGGCCTTCAGGGTCACGGTGTAGTGGTGGCCGTGCTCCAGCTTCTGGACGCACAGGGTGCGGTCGCGCACCACCACCGGCTTCTGTATGGGCGTGCCAGGGTCGGTCCCGGCGGCGGGGCCGGCGTTCTTGGCCAGCACCTCGACCTTGCCGGCGTAGGGGTCCTGCAGGCCGGCGCGCGCCTTGGCCAGGGGCCGGTTGAAGGTGAAGCAGGCCTCGGGATCGTCCCGCTCGGCGTTCACCTCCAGCCCCGTCAGGCCGAAGGGGCCCGTATCGGCCGGCGCCTGAGTCGCCCCCGCAGGGGGCGTGCCCGCGGGCACACCAGGAGGCGTGCCAAGGCCGGGCTTCGCCGGCTGGGCCGGGGCGGTCGGCGGCGGCGCCGGCGCGCGCTCTTGGGGGGAAGCTGTGGCGGCGGCGGGCAGGAAGACAGCCAAAGCGAGGGCCGCGGCGAAGCTACGCACCATGGGCAGCGGGGCCTCCACCCCGATAGATAATAACGGCAAGAAACCAGGAGGACCGGCGCCCGTATAGATGGACATCCGGCCAGTCAGGGCGCCAGAGGACGATGTTTTGGACGGTATTGCAACAGGCGCGTTGTCGGTACGGCCCGCCATTCGACCTTGCCCCGGTAGGCCAAAGGCCATAGCGGGTGGTGAAACGGGGTGAAATGGCGATAAGGCGCCCCCGCACCGCCTTTCACCCGCGGCTTATTCCCTCGGTCGAAACGCCGGGCCGGCCTTTCCTCTTGTCCTCTTGCCCCGCGTGGGCCAGCGGCTTAACGCTGGACTTCCCTTCCCCAGATCGCCGGGGCCGTCGTCCATGGCCGTTTTCAATCCGCTGCAGCCCTTCCGCCACCACCCCAGCCTGTACATCGGCCTGGCGTTCAGCGTCGCCGTGGGCCTGGCCGCGTCGCGCGCGACGGCGCCCGTCAGCGCCGTGCTGATCGGCTGGTGCGCCGGCATCATCCTCTATATCGCCCTGGTGCTGATCCATTTCGGCCGCGCCAACCTGGACAGCATCCGCGCCCGCGCCCGCGAGCTGGAATCAGGCAAGTGGGTGATCCTGCTGGTCACCAGCACGGCGGCGCTGGCGTCCCTGGCCGCCATCGTCATGGAGGTGGCGGACGCCAAGGGCACGGCCCATGCGGCGGCCAGCGCCGCCCTGGGTGGCGCCACCGTCTTCTGCTCGTGGAGCTTCGTCCATGTCATCTTCGCCCAGCACTACGCCCATTCCTATTGGCTGGAGGGCAAGGGCATCGACTTCCCCGGCTGCAAGCAGCCCGATTATTGGGAATTCCTGTACTTCGCCTTCACCATCGGCATGACGGCCCAGGTGTCGGACGTGACGACGCAAGGGCCCGCCATCCGCCGCGCCGTGCTGGCCCACAGCCTGCTGTCCTTCATCTTCAACACCGCCATCCTCGCCCTGGGCGTCAACCTGGGGGCGGGTCTGCTGGGCAACTGACCAAAAACAGACGGGCGGGCCCCCGAAGGGACCCGCCCGCATATCGCTTGAACGGCCGGCGCTTACTCGGCGCTCTTCACCACCGGATGCAGGGGGACGGCCTGGGCGGGCCCTTCCTTCGGGGTGATGAAGCGGCCGAACTTGGGCGTCAGCCACTTGTTGATGTCGTCCACGATGGTGAACACCGCCGGCACGAACACCAGGGACAGCAGGGTCGAGGTGATCAGGCCGCCGATCACGGCCGTCGCCATCGGCTGCTGGAAGGAGCTGTCGTTGCCCACGCCGATGGCGATGGGAACCATGCCCGCCACCATGGCGATGGTGGTCATGATGATGGGGCGGGCGCGCTTGGCGCCGGCGTCCAGCAGGGCCTCGCGCCGGCTCATGCCCCGGTCGCGCATCGAGACGATGGCGTATTCCACCAGCAGGATGGAGTTCTTCGTCACGATGCCCATCAGCATCAGGATGCCGATGAGGGCCGGCAGGGAGAGCGACATGTGGCCGATCAGCAGGGCCGCGAAGGCGCCGCCGAAGCTGAGCGGAAGGGCGGTCATGATGGTCAGCGGCTGGAAGAAGTTGCGGAACAGCAGGACCAGCACCGCCAGGATCAGCAGGAAGGCGGTGGCCAGCGCGATGGCGAAGCCGATCATCATGTTCTGCATCTCCTGCGTCTGCCCATAGGCGGGCTTGGAGATGCCGGGCGGCATGTGGGCCATGGAGGGAAGCTCATTGATCTTCTTCATGGCCTCGCCCACCTCGATGCCGCGCAGGTCGGCCTCGACCGCGATCTTGCGGGCCCGGTCGAAGCGTTCGATCTCCACGGCACCGGCGCCCATGCCGATGCTGGCGACGGCGCGCAGCGGCAGCAGGTCACCGGCGGAGGTGCGGACGCGCAGGTTCTCCACCACGTCCATGTCGGCGCGGTACTTGGGATCGATCTGCACCCGGATGGGCACCTGGCGGTCACCCAGGTTGAACTTGGCCACGCTGGTGTCCAGGTCGCCCAGGGTGGCGATCTTGGCCACCTGGCCGATGGCGGCCACGGACACCCCCTGCTCCGCCGCGCGGTCGAAGAAGGGACGGATCTGGATTTCAGGACGCAACAGGGCCGCGGTGGAGGTGACGTTGGCCAGGAAGGGCTGCTGCCGCATCTCGTCCAGCACCTGGTTGGAGAAGCGTTCCAACGCCGGGCCGTCGTTGCTGGTCAGCAGGACGCTGATGTCCTTGGCGCCCCAGCCGATGGACGAGTTGAAGCCGATGTGGGCACCCGGCACGCGGTTCAGTTCCGGCGTCACGGCTGCCTCGAAGTCCTGCTTGCTCATGCGCTCGGACTTGGGCTTCAGGATGGCGGTGACGGCACCGTTGCGCAGCTGGTTGTTGCGGCCGGCACGGGTCCAGACGTGCAGCACCTCGGGCCGCTTGGCCAGGATGTTGCCCACCATCTGGGTGGTGGCGTCGGTCTCGGCCAGGGTGGCGCCCGGGGGCAGGATGACCTGCACCGTGGACAGGCCGTTGTCGCTGGGCGGCACGAAGCCGGAGGGCAGCATGGCGGCCATGAACAGCGACACCGCGAAGATGCCGATGCCGGCCAGCACGGTCAGCCAGCGGTGGTTCATGCTCCACCCCAGAAGCCGGCTGTACTGCCGCATCCACCGGCCGCCCTCGTTATGGTGGTCGGGCTGCGCCGGCTTCAGCATGTAGGCGGCCATCAAGGGCGTGATCAGACGGGCCACCAGCAGCGAGAACAGCACGGCCACGGCCACGGTCACGCCGAAGGACTTGAAGTACTGGCCGACGATGCCGGACATGAAGGACACGGGCAGGAACACGACGACGATGGTCATGGTGGTGGCGACCACCGCCAGGCCGATCTCGTCCGCCGCCTCCAGGGCCGCCTGGAAGGGGCGTTTGCCCATGCGGATGTGTCGGACGATGTTCTCGATCTCCACGATCGCATCGTCGACCAGGATGCCAACCACCAGCGACAGGGCCAGCAGGGTGATGCCGTTGAGCGAGAACCCGAACCACTTCATGGCCAGGAAGGTCGGGATGGTCGACAGCGGCATGGCCACGGCCGAGATGAAGGTCGCGCGGCCGTCACGCAGGAACCACCACACCACCAGCACCGCCAGGAAGGAGCCCAGGACCAGGGCCTCCACCGAACCGGCGAAGCTCTGCTTGGTGTACTTGACGTTGTCGAAGATCAGGTTGAAGTGGACGTCGGGATACTGCTTGCTGAGCCGGTCGATTTCCTCGTCCACGCCCTTGGCGATGGTCACTTCCGAGGAGTGGGGGGCGCGGCGGATGCTGAAGCCCACCGTGGGATGGCCGTCATAGCGGGAGATGTAGCGCATCTCCGACGTGCCGTCGGTCACGGTGCCCAGGTCGCTCAGGCGGACCTTGGCGGCGGAGCCGGCGAAGGTCCCGAAGTAGACCGGGATGGTGATCTCGGTGTTGGCCAGATCCTCCACCGTCCGGGCGGAGCCCAGGGTGCGGATGGACTGTTCCTTGGTCCCGACGGCACCACGCCCGCCCGGCAGGTCGACGTTCAGCGCCCGCAGCTGGGAATTGACCTCGTCCGCCGTGATGCCCCGCGCCATCAGGCGGTTGGGATCCAGGTTGATGCGGATTTCGCGGTCCAGGCCGCCGAAGCGATCCGTCGCGCCCACGCCGGAGACATGGGTGATGGCGCGGCTGATGTCGTTATCGATCAGCCATGACAGCTCTTCCACCGACCGGGTGTCGGAGGAGACGGCGTAGGTCAGGATTTCGTCGCCCGTAACGTCCTGGCGTTCCACCTGCGGCTCATAGATGTCGGACGGCAGGTTGGCGCGGATGCGGGCCACGGCGTTGCGCACGTCGTTCACGGCGCGATCGGTGTCATAGCCGATCTTGAATTCCAGCACCGTGTTGGACAGGCCGTCGGTGATGTCGGACGACACGTGGTCCAGGCCCACAATGTTGGACACCGCATCCTCGACCAGCTTGGTCACCTGGACTTCCATCTCCGATGGCGCGGCACCCGGACGGCTGACCGTCACGGTGACCACGGGGAAATCGAGATCCGGGCTGCCGGTCACGTCCAGACTGAAATAGGCGACGATGCCGGCGATGATCAGGACGATGAACAGGACGATGGGCGGGATGGGATGGCGGATGGCGACCGCGGAGATATTGCCGCTGCTCATGATGGGGCCCCCTTTTCCCGGTTTACTGCTGCACCGGCAGCGGCTTGACCGCGCCTTCCACGGCCTTGTCGACCACGGTGACCACGTCGCCGTCCTTCAGATAGCCGGCCCCGGACAGCACCACCTTCTCGCCCGCCTTCACGCCGGACACGATGGCGATGTTGCCATCCTGCCGGGCGCCGGTGGTCACGCTGCGGGCGGTGACCTTGTTTTCCTGGTCCACCACGAACACGACCGGCCGCACCTCGCGATAGACGATGGCGGCTTCCGGCACCACCAGGCCGTCGGCCTGGCCCACGGCCACGCGGCCGGTGACGAACATGCCGGGGCGCAGGTCGGGGTTCCGTTCCAGGTCGATGCGCAGGCGGCCCAGGCGGGTCTTGTTGTCCACCGTCGGCTCCACCACGCGGATGGTGCCGACGTAGTGGTGGGACATGTTGTCGCCATCGATGGTGACGTTCACCGTCTGACCGGCCTTGGCCACCATCATGTCGTTCTCGGGCACCTCGGCCACCAGCTCCACGCGGTTCTCGCGGATCATGCGGAACAGCTCGGTCCCGCCGGCGGACAGCACCGCGCCGATGCGGGCGGTGCGGGCGGTGATGGTGCCGTCGGCAGGTGCGCGCACCTCGGACTGCTTCAGCCGGGCGATCGACAGGTCGCGGTTGGCTTCGGCCACGCCGACGCGGGCGCGCATGCTGACGGCCAGGGCCCGGCGGTTGTCCAGGTCACGCGCACTCATGGCGCCGGTGCGCACCAGGTCCTGGGCGCGGGCGTAGTTAGCGTCGGCCTCGACCACGTTGCCCTTGGCCTCGGTCAGCAACGCCTCCTTCTCGGCCAGGTCGGCGCGCAGCACGCTGTCGTTGAAGCGGGCCAGCAGCTGGCCCTTCTTCACCGTGTCGCCGATGTCGACCAGCACCTCGGCCAGGGCCAGGCCCGACGTTTCCGTGCCGATGGGCAGGTCATCGAAGGCGGCCAGCGAACCGGTGACCAGCAGGGTGCGGGTAACGGGAGCCACGACGACCGGCGCCACCGTCACCGGCAGGGCGGACACCTTGGCGGGCGCGGCGGCCGGGGCCGCCGGCTTGGCGCCCGAGCGCATGAGGACGGCGGCCGCGATGGCGCCCAGGACGACGACACCCCCGGCCAGCAACCACCAGCGGTAGCGCTTGAGCCCCGACCGGCCCCGCAGGCGGCCAGGGGCCCCCGCCGGTGCATAAGCGCCCAGGTCGGTCCGGTCGGCCGGAAGTTCAGCGGAATGGATGGTCATCGTCTTTAGCCTTTTGTCCAGCCGGCACCCAAACCGCTGCCGCGTTGGGATGTCGGGATTGGCGGTGGCACGGACGATGGAAGCAAGGGCTCGTGCGGGCACGGACCAGCGCTTTTGGGGAAACCCAAAAGGGGCGTGCCTGCCAGCGAACCCACGGCCCCCGCGA
Organism: Nitrospirillum amazonense; assembly: GCF_029594735.1. Lineage (NCBI taxonomy): Bacteria > Pseudomonadati > Pseudomonadota > Alphaproteobacteria > Rhodospirillales > Azospirillaceae > Nitrospirillum > Nitrospirillum amazonense. The sequence goes on along the minus strand of NZ_JARPAF010000002.1, from coordinate 837,896 downwards.
CCGTGGTGGCGGACAACGCCTGATTTACAGCGGAAGATCTGACCAAAAGCCTAATCTCCGCAGGTCCGCCTGTTTCGAGGCTGAACCTACAGAGGGTTGTGTTACGGGAAAAGCCGCTCTTTGTATCGTTTTGTAACGGAGCTTTACGTGGCGTTCCGGAAGGCCTGGACCGGTACCTCCAGGGAAGTAGGCTTTCCCCCTCGCCCCCCTTTATTTTGTATGCGACCCTGGGTCCAGAGGCCAACCGCTTGACATGGGGGGTCGATCAGCCATCTACAACAGGTGTGTATCGGATAGGTTCGGACCGGTACCGAGGTCCCCTGCGCTCACACGAATTCGGGGTGCCCATCCCTACGTAGGGGATGAAAACGGTCATGGGAATGTGGACCTTTACCGGCGTATACCGGGTTCCCCCGGGCGGGCGGCTCCTCGCCCCCGGGGCTCAAGGGTGGGACGTTGATGCTCAGCGGTTCGTTGATCGCCGAACGGATGGAGGCGGAGGGGCCCGGCCAGCAGCCGGGCGGCCCGCATCACGGCCTGGCCGGCGCCCAGACGCTGGCGGCGCTGTTCCTGGCGCGCGTCGCCGCCACGCCGGCCTTGCCAGCGGTGGAAACCGGCGACGGTTTCATGCTGACCTGGGGCGACATGGGCGAATGGGCTCGCCGTGTCGCCGCCACCCTGGCCGCCCGGGGCGTGGGCCCCGGCGCCCGAATCATGCTGCGCGGCCGTGGCACTGCGGAATTATACGCCTGCCTGTTCGGCATCCTGTTGCGCCGCGCCGCCTATATTCCCATCGACGCCAGCTGGCCCGCCGCTCGGGTGGCCAGCATCGCGGAACAATCCGATAGCGTGCTGATGGTCGATGCCGCCGGCGACTTCGCCGTGCCCGGCGTCGCCTCGGTGGCGCCGGAAGACCTGATCGGCACAGCCCTGCTGGACGACCCCATCGTCTCGGCCCATGGCTTGCCGGACGCGGTGTTGCCGGCCACGCCGGCCGACACCTGCTATCTCATCTTCACCTCCGGCACGACCGGCCTGCCCAAGGGTGTCGTGCTGTCGCACGGCGCCGTCATGACCTATGTGCGCGGCGCCTCGCAGGTCTATCAGCTGGCCGAGACGGACCGGGTATGGCAGGGCTTCTCGCTGGCCTTCGACGCCTCCGTGGAAGAGGTGTGGCTGGCCGTGGCCGCGGGCGCCTGCCTGCTGCCGGCCTCGGGCCTGGTGATGCGCGACCCGCAGCTGCTGGCCAGCGAGTTGCGCTGCCGCCGCGCCACCTTCTTCTCCACCGTCCCCACCCTGCTGGGCCTGATCGATGAGGATCTGCCCGATGTCCGCCTGCTGGTGGTGGGGGGTGAGACCTGTTCCGCCGCCCTGGTCGACCGTTGGGCGCCGGGCCGGCGCATGCTGAACACCTACGGGCCCACCGAGGCCTCGGTGGTGGCGACGGCCGATGAGGCCCGCGCCGGCCAGCCGGTGACCATCGGCCGGGGACTGCCCGGCTACCGGGTGCTGGTGCTGGGCCCGGACGGCCTGCCGGTGCCGGTGGGCGAGACGGGGGAGATCCATATCGGCGGCCCGGCCCTGGCCGACGGTTACCTGAACCGGCCGGAGGAAACGGCCAAGCGCTTCAAGGTGGACGCCGCCGGACAGCGGCTCTACGCCACCGGCGACCTGGGCCGGCCCCTGATCGATGGCCGCGTCGATTTCCTGGGCCGGGTGGACAACCAGGTGAAGCTGCGCGGCTTCCGCATCGAGCTGGGCGAGATCGAGGCCATCGCCGCCGGCTGCCCCGGCGTGCAGCTGGCCGCCGCCGCCGTGCGCCCCGTGGCCGGTGTCGACAGCATCGTCATCTGGTACGTCGGCACGGCGGACCGCAACACCATCGCCGCCCACGTCGCCGCGTCCGTCCCCGCCTACATGCGCCCCAGCTTCCTGGTGAAGGTGCCGGCCATGACCCGCACCGTGGGCGGCAAGATCGACCGGCGCGAACTGCCGGAACCCACGCCCCGCGACGTGCCGGAGGACATCGGCGACCCGCCCCAGGGCGAGGCGGAGGAAGAGGTGGCCGACGCCTTCGCCCAGGCGCTGGGCCGGCCCATCCGTGCCCGCGACGCCGACTTCTTCATGGACCTGGGCGGCCATTCGCTGGCCGCGGCCTCGGCCATCTCCCGCCTGCGTCAGCGTCACCCCGGCGCCACCGTTCGCGCCCTGTACCTGAACCCCACCGTGCGGAGCCTGGCCCAGGTCCTGGCGGCGCCGCCGACGCCCAAGATCACCAGCGAGACACGGCGCGCCAGCACCCGCCGCCACCTGGCCTTCGGCCTGGCCCAGGCGCTGACCCTGCCGCTGGTGACGGCGCTGGGCGGCCTGCCCATGCTGGTCATGCTGGGCGTGCTGGTCCACCACGGCATGACCGGGCGGCTGAGTCCGCTGTCCTTCGTCATCATGGCCGGGCTGTCCATCGCCGCCCTGCCGGTATCCTTCGCCCTGTCCATCGCCGCCAAATGGCTGTTGCTGGGCCGCGTGCGCCCCGGACGTCACCGCCTGTGGGGCCTGTGGCATTGGCGTTGGTGGACGGTCAGCCATATCGAGGCCGCCCTGCCCATGTCCTGGATCGCCGGCACGCCGCTCATGCGGCTGTACGCCCGCGCCATGGGCGGGCGTATTGGCCATGGCAGCTTCCTGGGATGCCACGGCGGCATGCTGTGGGACCTGATCACCATCGGCGACCACGCCACGGTGGGCGAGGACACGCTGCTGCTGACCCACCATGTGCGCGCCGGCCATATCGAGATCGGCACCGTGGCCATCGGCTCGAACGCCACGGTGGGCGCCGCGTCCATCGTCGGCCTGGGCAGCGCGCTGGAGGCCGGGGCCGGCCTGGACGCGCGCAGCTGCCTGATCGACGGGGCCGTGGTGCCGGCGGACGCGGTGTGGGCGGGCTCTCCCGCCGCGCCGTCGTCGCGGCCGGACTGGATGGTGGGCCGGGCGGATGGGCCCTTGCGTCCCCGCGCCGGCCGCTACCTGCTGGGCCTGGCCGGGCTCAGCCTGGTGCGCTTCCTGACCCTGCTGCCCCTGGCCGTCGCCTTCGCCCTGGTGCTGGGCACCGAGCTGCCCATCGCCCGCATGGGCCCGCTGTTGGTGCTGGCCGGCGTGGTCGGCGGGGCGGTGTGCATGCCCTGGACCGCCCTGGTGCTGCTGGGCGCCCGCCGCCTGGTGCCGCCGGTGGTGGGGCGCGCCAGCGTACGCCTGGACAGCATGGTGGAATGCCACCGCTGGTTCGCCGACCGCGTGCACCGCATGGCGGTGGAGCAGCTGTACACCGTCTATGGCAGCCTGTTTTCCGCCACCTGGCTGCGCCTGCTGGGCGCCAAGATCGGTCATGCCTGCGAGGTATCGACCGTGGCCCACGTGGTGCCGGAACAGCTGGAGGTGGGCGACCGCGCCTTCCTGGCCGACGCCTCGCTGGTGGGCAGCCCCGCCATCCACGGCGGGCTGGTGCGCTTCGCGCCCACCCGGGTGGGCCATGACACCTTCGTCGGCAATTCCGCCTTCCTGCCGGCCGGCGCCGATCTGCCGGACAATTGCCTGGTGGGCGTGCTGTCCACCGCCCCCTCGGACGCCGGCCGCCAGACGGACTGGCTGGGCCTGCCGCCGGTGCGCCTGCCCCGGCGCCAGAAGGTGGAAGGCATTTCCGAGGCCTACACCGTCGCCCCCACGTCGCGCCTGATCGCCACCCGCGCCGTCATCGAGGCGCTGCGCATCCTGGTGCAGGGCGCCATCACCGGCACCGCCACCGTGGGCGCCCTGTGGCTGGCGGCCCATGCCCTGGCCGTCTCCAGCCTGTGGCTGGCCCTGCTGTGGCTGGGCCTGGGCCCGCTGGTCATCTGCATCAGCGCCGCCCTGCTGCTGGCCTGCGTGAAGTGGGGGGTGATTGGCCGCTTCCGCCCCGGCATCCATCCGCTGTGGAGCACAGCCGTCTGGCGCATCGAGTTCGTGACCTCGCTGTATGACGCCCTCGCGGGCTGGGTCCTGGGCCCCTTCCTGGGCACGCCTTTCCTGCCGCTGTACATGCGCCTGCTGGGTGCGACGGTGGGCCGCCGCGTCTATCTGGAAACGGCCTATCTGTGCGAGTTGGACATGATCCACATCGGCGACGATGCCGCCATGGGCCCGGGCGTCACCCTGCAGACCCACCTGTTCGAGGACCGGGTCATGAAGCTGGGCCCCGTCACCATCGAGGCCGGCGCCCATGTCGGCGCCGGGTCCGTGGTGTTGTACGATTCCGTGCTGGGCCGGGGTTCCGAGCTGGGCCCCCTGTCCCTGGCCATGAAGGGCGAACACCTGCCGGCCGGCAGCCGGTTCATCGGCTGCCCGGCGCAGCCTGTTTAGGTGCCCCAACCGCCGGGCGGCTTTGCCCCCGCCCGTTGGCTCCAGGAATAAAAAAGGGCGCCCTGGCGAGGGGCGCCCTTTGTCGTTTCGGTCGCGTACCGGTTAGAGGGGAATACCCTCGATGCCCTCCTGCACCGACTTGAACTGGCCCGTGGCCTGGTTCAGCAGCAGCAGGTCGGCGTCGGCCACGTCGAACAGGCAGCCGTGCAGGCGCAGGCCGCCGGCCTCCACCGCCGCCTTGATCCAGGGGAAGGTAAGCAGGTTGGCGATGGTCAGGCGGATGACCTCGCGCTCGGCATCGGCGACGTCGTTCGCCTTGCCGCGCACGCTCTTGGCGATGGACATCCAATGGCCGATGAAGTCGCCGTCGGCCTCCCCCTCCGCCATCAGGGCCTTAACACCGCCGCAGTGGGTGTGGCCCATGACGATGATGTCGCCCACGCGCAGCTGGCGCACGGCGAATTCCAGCGCGGCGCTGGTGCCGTGGAAATCGCTGTTGGGCTGGTAGGGTGGGATCAGGTTGGCGACGTTGCGGATGATGAACAGGTCGCCAGGCCCCGCCGAAAAGATCATCTGCGGGTCCACCCGGCTGTCACAGCAGGCGACCACGGCCGCGCGCGGGTTCTGCCCGACCTCGGCCAGCCATTGGAAGCGGCGGGCATATTCGGGAAGGGCGCTAGCGCGGAAATTCAGAAATCCCTCGATGAGCTTCCGCATAAAAGGTGTCTCCCGAAGTGCTGGCCCGATGTCGTTGCCGGAACATCGGAGCCGCCCCGATTGGTGGCCGTCGGCCATTGGTCTACTGGCTGATGGCGGCAAAATCCAGTCCCGTCGGCGGAACGGGCCCGCGCGCCGGCGGCTACCGGTCTTCTCCACGGCCTGGTTAACCCGGTCGGCGGGTGCCACATAAAGAGATGGCCCGGCGGACCGAAAGCCCGCAAGCTAGTCCGCCAGGAAAAGTTGCAGCCCTGAACCCGACCGCATGAACCATCGCCAAATCCTGGACGCGGCCTTGCGTAGCCAGCCCGCCCCCCGCAGCCGCTACCTGAACCTGGTCGCCGACCGGGTGGAGCGCGACGGCCGCTTCGCCGACCGCACCCACCTGCTGTACCCCGTGCTGGCGCGCGCCGCCGGGACGGTGGAACCCATGCTGGAGCCCGTGGAATTCGTCGACCTGCTGGCGGAGTTCCTGGCCCACCACGGGGCGGCCATCGGCGCCGCGCTGTACGATCGCGCCTATCTCAAAGATCCGGACCGGGCGCTGGCCGGCCCCGCCAGCCTGCTGTCGGGCTGGATATCCGCCCGCATCCTGGACGGCCTGCAATCCGGCCGCTATAGCCCGCCGGCCGACCGCACCTATCGCTTCCATTCCGACAGCGGCGATATGGACGGCGCGCTGCGCGGCTTCCCCTTCCATGAAGAGGACGCCGCCGCCGACTGAGGCTGGCGGCCAATCGCCGCGACCCGCGGCTTTCAGGGAACCGACTGGCCGGCGCCGCGGTTTCGACGTCACGGGTGGTTCCGTCCCGTCGGGGCCATATGGTCCGGGACAGGGCCGCCGGGCGCCGTCATCATGAGGCCCGTCACACCCTCTCGGGATGCCCATGCCTGACCATTCCCTGCCCCTGCCCTTCGACCCCGCCACCGCCGGCGATCGCGCCGCCGCCCTGCGCCGCTGGCGGCGCATCGCCGGCCTCTACCTCGGCACCGTCGCCTGCCTGTGGCTGGCGGCCCGGCTGGTGCCGCGTCTGCTGCCCGACTATATCGGCTGGCCTTGGCCCGGGTTCTGGAGTCTGCTGCGGGCCGTGGGGGAAGCGGGACTGGTGGGCGGGCTGGCCGACTGGTTCGCCGTCACGGCCCTGTTCCGCCATCCGCTGGGCGTCCCGGTGCCGCACACCGCCCTGGTGCCGCAGAACCGCGACCGCATTGCTGACGGCATCGCAACCTATATCGACAGCGAATTCCTCGCCCCCGACCGGCTGCGCGGCCAGGTGCAGCGCCTGAACGCCGCCGACCAGCTTGCCCGCGCCCTGGCCGATCCGGCCAACCGCGCCCAACTGGCGGACCTGGCGCTGGCCTCCCTTCCACGGCTGCTGTCGCGCGGACGGGAGGCGGCCCTGCGCGAGGCGCTGGCGCGGGCGGCGATGGAGGGTCTGCGCGCCATGGACCTGCGGCCCATGGTCGCCCGCCTGCTGCGCGACGCCATCAACAGTCCCCTGTTCGAAGCCCTGATCCAGGAGGTGTCGGATTACGGCGTGGTGCTGATCCACGGCAGCCGGCCACACATCCGCGACGCGGTCGCCACCCGGTCAAAATGGTGGATGCCGCGTACCCTGGACCGCAGCCTGGCCGACCAGGTGACGGATGCGCTGGCCGGTCACCTGTTCGACCTGCGCAGCCCCTACAGCGAGGCCGGTCACGCCCTGCGACAATGGCTGGCGGAAATCCCCGACCGCATCCTGGACGGCGACCCGCTGGGGGACCGGCTGGCGTCGGTGCTGCGCAACGCCGTGGACATCAAAACCTTGCGGCTGCTGCTGCACCACCTCATCGGCCGGTTGAAGTCGGCGGCGCTGGAGGACGCGGCCAAGCCGAACGGCGTGCTGCGCGACGCGCTGGACGCCATGTTGTTGTCGCTGGCGCAGGAGTTGGAGCAACCGGCCACCCGCGCCCGGCTGGACGCGGCGGTGGAAGGGGCCTTCCTGGCCGCCATCCCGGGCTGGCGCGTGTCGATCCGCAGCTTCATCACCGACACCTTGAAGGCGCAGGACGCCGCCGATTTCGCCCGCCGCCTGGAAGAGGGCGTGGGCAAGGATCTACAGTTCATCCGCATCAACGGCACGGTGCTGGGCGCCCTGATCGGCGCCGCCCTGTACCTGTTGGACCTTACTTTCGGCTAAGCCGCCCGTGTCGCACTTGGCCCTTTTGCGCCGCCTCGCTTTTGACAGAAGACGGGTGTAGGGGTTGACGAGCACCCGTTCCATCCCGCAGGGTCGCCCCGCCAGGGATTAACCCTATCCTTCCGTGGCAGCGGTGTCCCCATCGGGGATGGATCGCGGCGGCGGGGAGACGGTTGCCCGAAGTCGACCTTGGCCCCTTCGACGCGACGCCGGACCGGGCCATCACGTGATTGCCATCGACGAGGACCGAATGCGCGCCAAATTCTATCCCCTCATGCTGGGTGCCCTGCTGGCCGCCGGCATCGGGTCCGCCCAGGCCAAGGACAAGGACAAGGCCGACGCCACGCCGCCGGAGAAGCAGATCAGCAAGGAGCTGACGCCGCCGCTGCAGGCGGCCGGCAAGGCACTGGACGAGAAGAACTACCAAGCCGCGCTCGATGCTGCCAAACAGGCCGAGGACGCCAAGGCCGACCGTACCCCGTATGAAAACTTCTACATCAACGAGATGCGCCTGCAGGCCTATGTTGGCCTGAACGACACACCGCACATCATCGAATCGCTGGAAAAGGAACTGGCCTCGGGCCAGTTGCCGGAGGCGGACGCCGCCAAGCGCGAGAAGACCCTGGCCGGCATGTACTACCAGAACAAGGACTACGCCAAGTTCCTGGAGAAGTCGGAGGTCATGGTCCAAAAGGGCACGGTGCCGGCCGACTGGTACACCCTGCGCTGCCAGGCGTCCTGGTCGCTGAAGGACTGGGCCGCGACTGACACGAACTGCAAGCAGGCCATCGACGCTGATGAGAAGGCCGGCAAGCCGGCGCAGGAGCAGGTCTACCAGATGCTGGTGGACAGCGCCGCGCAGCGCAAGGATTACGGCAGCTACGTCGATTACATCGCCATTCTGCTGCAGCACTACCAGAAGCCGGACTACTGGGCCGACTACCTGGGCTTCCTGCCGCGCAAACTCGGCCCCGCCGCCTCCGATCGCCTGGCCCTGGACGTGTACCGCCTGAGCGCGCGCGTCGGCGCCATCAAGGGCAGCAACGAGTATCTGGAGTACGCCGACCTGGCCACCCGCGCCACCTTGCCGGGCGAAGCCAAGGCCATCCTGGAAAAGGGCCAGAGCCAGCTGGCCGGCAACCCGACCGCCAAGCAGATGCTGGCTGAGGCGACGAAGGCCGCGGCCGAAGACCAGAAGGGCATCGACAAGCAGGTTGCCGAAGTGTCCAAGGCCCCCACGGGCCTGCCGCTGGAGAAACTGGGCGAGGCCTATGCCAGCTACGGCAACTACACCAAGGCCATTGAGCTGATCCAGAAGGGCATCGACAAGGGCGGCCTGAAGAACCCCAACGACGCCAAGCTGCACCTGGCCGTCGCCTACCTGAACGCCGGCCAGAAGGACCAGGCCCAGAAGGCCTTCCAGGAATTGACCAGCGCGCCGGAAGGTGTCGGCGAACTGGCCAAGGCCTGGCTGCTGTACCTGAACCAGCCGGCTTGATGCCATCTCCCAGGCGCCCCTGACCACGCGTCTCATGCCGACAGCCAGCGACCGCTGGCTCCGCAGCGAGCACCGGAGGGCGGAGCGAGGATAGCCAAGCCGCCGGATGGCGGCGCCCGGCGCCTGAGGGAACCGCGCCAAAAGCGCAATAAAGTAAGGAACGGGGTCGGCCCAGTGCCGGCCCCGTTGCTTTTTGGCGGGAAAGCCCCGGATTCTGGCCTGGTCCGTCCGGCTGGCCTCGACGGGGCCGGGGGCGCCCGCTAAACTCCCGGCCCATCCAGCCCGGCGCCCGCTTGAAGGGGCTCACGAAAGCGGCCGGCGCCTACACGACGACGTCGATACGACGCAGATGGGGATTCCTCACATATGACGGATTTCATCCGATGACCCGGTTCGCGCGCAGCTCGATTAGGGAACTGACCCTGCGCGGCATCATCCTGGGTGCCCTGATCACCGTGGTGTTCACCGCCGCCAACGTCTACCTGGGCCTGAAGGTGGGCCTGACATTCGCCTCCTCCATCCCGGCGGCGGTCATCTCCATGGCGGTGCTGCGCCTGGCCAAGGACAGCACCATCCAGGAAAACAACTTCGTGCAGACGCTGGCCTCATCCGCCGGCACCCTGTCGTCCGTCATCTTCGTGCTGCCCGGCCTGGTCATCGTCGGCTACTGGACCGGATTCCCCTTCTGGCAGTCCGCCGGCATCTGCGCCGTGGGCGGCATCCTGGGCGTCATGTACACCGTGCCCCTGCGCCGGGCCATGGTGGTGCAGGGCAACCTGCCCTACCCCGAGGGCGTGGCCGCAGCGGAAGTGCTGAAGGTCGGGTCCCCCGACACGGCCGGCGAGGCCGGCGCGGACGAGGCCGCCAAGGGTGCGGGCCTGCGCGACGTGATCGCCGGCACCCTCGTTTCCATCGGGTTCTTCCTGATGACGGCGATGCGCTTCTTCACCGAGCAGTTCCAGGGCTTCCTGCGCATCGGCAACGCCGTCACGGGCCTGGGCACCGGTCTGTCGATGGCCCTGCTGGGCGCCGGCTACCTGGTGGGCGCCACCGTGGGCTTCGCCATGTTCGTGGGCGTGGCCATCGCCTGGTTCGGCGCCGTGCCCATCCTGACCTGGCTGCACCCGCCGGTCGACGGCATGGACCTGATCAAGTACGCCAACAGCGTCGTGTGGCGCCAGCAGGTCCGCCTGATCGGCGCCGGCGCCATTGCCGCCGCCGCCATCTGGACCCTGATCGTCCTGGCCAAGCCGATGACGGACGGCATCCGCGCCTCGCTGAACGCCATGAAGACCGTGCGCGCCGGCAACGCCCACTCCGTCCCCCGGGTGGAGCAGGACATCCCCTTCCACTACGTCATGGCCATCGCCGCCGTGCTGCTGGTGCCGCTGGCGGGCCTGTTCATCTCCTTCATCCTGGGCACGCCGCTGTCCACCCACCTGGTGGTGCTGGTCCTGGCCGGCGTCGTCTTCGCCGCCGTCATGGGCTTCATCGTCGCCGCCGCCTCGGGCTACATGGCGGGCCTGATCGGCAGTTCCAACAGCCCCATTTCCAGCATCGGCATCCTGGCGGCCATCGCCTCGTCCCTGCTGCTGGTCAGCCTGCTGGGCAAGGACGGGGTGGCCGATCCGGTCATCCGCGGCGCCGCCGTGGCGCTGGCGCTGTTCACCACCTCGGTGGTGCTGACCATCGCCACCATCGCCAACGACAACCTGCAGGACCTGAAGACCGGCCAGCTGGTGGGTGCCACGCCCTGGCGCCAGCAGGTGGCCTTGGTGCTGGGCTGCATCGTCGGCGCCGCCGTCATCCCGCCGGTGCTGAACCTGCTGCAGCACGCCTACGGCTTCGCCGGAGCGCCGCTGGACCCGGGCATGGACCCGGCCAAGACCCTGGGCGCCCCGCAGGCGACGCTGATGGCCACCCTGGCCACCGGCATCCTCAGCGGCAAGCTGGACTGGTCCATGCTGGGCATCGGCGCCGTGGTCGGCATCTGCCTGGTGGTGGTGGACGAGGTGCTGAAGGCCACCACCCGCCGCTTCCGCCTGCCGCCGCTGGCCGTGGCCCTGGGCATCTACCTGCCCATGACCGTCACCGTGCCCGTCAGCCTGGGCGCCCTGCTGGCCTATATCGTCGACCGCGTGCTGGCCCAGCGGGCCAAGGCGGCCGGTGTACCCTTCGCGAAGTTCGCCGACGTGCCTCAGCGCCGCGCCATGCTGCTGGCCTCGGGCATGATCGTGGGTGAAAGCTTGTTCGGCGTGGCCCAGGCGGCCATCATCTCGCTGACCGGCAACCAGGAACCGCTGGCGGTCATGGGCGACGGCTTCGCTGGGGCGGCCGAATGGCTGGGCGGCGCCGTCTTCCTGGTGGCCTGCCTGTGGAGCGTCCGCTGGGTGCTGGCCGAACGGAAGTAACCGGCACCCAATATCAAGTGGGGCGAAAAGCCTCATCCCGAAAGGGTTAGAAAGGGGGTCCCATTGGGGCCCCCTTTTTCTATCCATAGTTCCTACCGCTACTGGCGGACGCCGGGTTCGGACCGGAAATAGAGTAGCATGGGGGTCGGATCGATTGATCAAGGAGGGCCGGGAATGGTCGTCCCCACCCCAGTTGCGGCCGTTGGCGCCGCCCCGTCGCAGGAATGGATATTCCTGAACCGCTTCGCTTACGGCCCCCGGCCCGGCGACGCCCAGGCCCTGAAGCAGCAGGGCATTTCCCACTGGCTGGATGAGCAGTTGCGCCTGGCCGCCGCCGGCACCGGCCCGGGGCCGGAATGCCAGCAGAAGCTGGACAGCGCGGTCATGCGCATCAAGTACGACGCCGGCGAAGGATGGGCCGCGCTGGATGAGATGCGCCCGCTGCGCACCCTGGACCAGCCGGTGGACGCGCTGTGGTCGCTGAACCAGCCGGATCGCAAGCTGCCTTATCAGGAACGGGTGCGTCCGCGTCTGGATTTGGCGGCGGCCACCGTCATCCGCGCCGTCTACGACCCGGCCCAGCTGCGTCAGGTCATGACGCTGTTCTGGCATGACCATTTCTCCGTCAACGCGGCCGATAGCTACACAGCCCCGGCGCTGCCCGCCTACGACGCGGCCCTCCGCGCCCACGCCCTGGGCAATTTCCGCGATCTGCTTGAGGCGGTGGCGACCAGCCCCGCCATGCTGATCTACCTGAACAACCGGTCCTCGCGCGGCGGGGCGGCCAACGAGAACTACGCCCGCGAGCTGTTCGAGCTGCATACCTTGGGGCGCGACGCCTACCTGAACACCCAGTATGACCGCTGGCGCGATGTGCCCGGCGCGCTGAAGGGCGCGCCGGAAGGCTATATCGACCAGGACGTCTATGAGGCCAGCCGCGCCTTCACCGGGTGGAGCATCCAGAGCGGCCAGGATCTGGGCGGCTACAAGGCGCCCAACGACGGTCGCTTCACCTACATCGAATCCTGGCACGACAATTACCAGAAGCGTGTGCTGGCAGCGGAATTCGACAGCTACCAGCCGCCGCAGAACGACGGGCACAAGGTGCTGGATCTGGTGGCCAACCATCCCGCCACCGCCCAGTTCATCTGCACTAAGATGGTGCGGTCCCTGCTGGGCGGGGAACCGTCGCCGGAGCTGGTCAGGGCCGCCGCCGCGACCTGGCTGGACAACCGCCAGCGCCCCGACCAGATCGCTCGGGTGGTGCGGCTGATCGCCCTGTCGCCCCAGGCCACGGCCAATTGGGGCGCCCGGCCCAAGCGGCCGCTGGAGCTGGTGGCCAGCTTCGCGCGCGCCACCGGCATCCCCGTCACCGCCAGCGAGCCGCTGGTGGGCACCATGGATAGCGCCGGGCAGAAGCTGTACGCCTGGCCCAGCCCCGACGGGCATCCCGTGGCGGACGATTATTGGCTGGGCGCGCAGAACATGCGGGCGCGCTGGAACCTGGCGCTGGGCCTGGCGGAGGGGTGGTGGATGCCACCCGGCCTGTCCGCCACGGCCCAGATGGGGCCGGCCGCCGCCCACAGCGGCCAGGCGGTGGCCTTCTGGTCCGACCGTTTGCTGGGCAGCCCCACGGCCATCGATGCCGCAGCACTGCTGGGCGGCCTGTCCCTGACCGCCGACGCGCCGCCCATGGTGGACAATAAAACCGGCGAATTCGCCAACCGCCGCCTGGCCGCCTATGTGGCCATGAGCCCCGCGTTCCAGCTGCGCTGAGCGGGAGGAGGAGACCATCATGGCGTTCAATCGACGCGAGATATTGAAGACCCTGGCCGCCGCCGGCGCCCTCACCACCGTGCCCGGCCTGGGGCAGTTGGCCTTCGCCGCGCCCGGTGGCCCAACCAACGGCGCGCAAGGCGCGAACGGCAAAATCCTGGTCGTGCTGTTCTTCCGCGGCGGCATGGACGTGCTGAATTTCATCGGCCCGGCCAATGACGCGGTCTACATCGACGCGCGGCCGGCCGACCTGCGGCTGCTGGACAGCGGCGACAAGGCCGGCATCGCGATGGACAGCGACCTGGCGCAGGGTGTGGATTTCCGTCTGCATCCCGAAGCCGCCGCTCTGCATGAAATCTACCGCCAGGGCGACCTGGCCATCGTCCACGCCACCGGCCTGTCCAACGCCACCCGCAGCCATTTCGAGGCGCAGGAACTGATGGAGCGCGGCCTGGCGGAGGAGCCCAAGGGCAACGGCGTCCTGGGCACGGAGGGTGGCTGGGTCGCCCGCCTGCTGCGCCAGATGGGAAGCAATGGCGAGCTGGTGGCGGTCAGCACCGCCGGCGGCGTGCCCAAGCTGCTGCAAGGCTATCCCGAAGCCCTGTCCATTCCCGACCTGCGCGGCGGCTTCGGCCTGCCCGGGGGGCCAAGCACCCAGGCGGTGCTGGAGCGGTTATACCCGGCCGGCGGCCAAGCGGCGTCCTTCAATCCCAATGTCGCGCGCGGTGGCCGGGTGGCGCTGGACGCCGCCCTGCGCCTGAACGCCGCCCTGCCCAAGGGGCCGGATGGCAAGGTCCTGGCCTACCAGCCGGAGCATGGCGGCGCCTTCGACGGCGACGTCGGCCGCTCGCTGGAGACGGTGGCCCGCCTGATCCGCATGGACGCCGGCCTGAAGGTCGCCTGCGTCGATATGGGCGGCTGGGACACGCATGAGGGCCAGGCCGGCCGATTCAAGAGCCTGGTCCATCAGCTGTCGGGCTCGCTGAGCACCTTCTGGAATGACCTGTCGGCCTATCACGACCGCATCACCCTGGTGACGGTCAGCGAGTTCGGCCGCCGCCTGCGGGCCAACCGCAGCGGCGGCACCGACCACGGCCATGGTTCGCTGATGATGGTGCTGGGCGGGGGCGTGGCGGGCGGCCGCCTGCTGGGCCGCTGGCCGGGCTTGCAGCCGCAGGACTTGGACGAGCGCGTGGACCTGGCTGTCACCTCCGACTATCGCGACGTGCTGACCAGCGTGCTGAAGCATCGCATGGGCGTTGGCCAGGTGGACGCCGTTTTCCCCGGCTTCCACCCGGGCAGCGGCGATCCCGCCCTGTTCCGGGCGTAGTTCGGGCCTACAGCGGCGTGGGCACCTTCTCACGCCGCTGGTACCCTCCATTACCGCGCCAGCACGTGCGCGGCCCGCTTGGTGGTGGTGACGGCCTCGCCAACCTGGCCGATGGCTGCGGCGATGCCGCCGAGGTTGTTGGTGACCGTCTCCACCGCCACCGCCGTGCGCTGCATGTTGGAGGACATGTCACGGGTCACGGCACTCTGCTCCTCCACAGCGCTGGCGGTGGAGGTCACATATTCCCGCACCGTGCCGATGGATTGGCGGATGGTGCTCAAGGCACCCACGACTTCACCGGAAACGGCCTGCATCCCCTCGATCTCATCGGAGATCTGCTGGGTGGCATTGGCGGACTGGGTGGCCAAGTTCTTCACTTCCGTCGCCACCACGGCAAAGCCCTTGCCGGCGTCGCCAGCTCGCGCGGCCTCGATGGTTGCGTTCAGGGCCAGCAGGTTGATCTGTCCGGCGATACCGCGGATGACCTCAACCACCCCTTCCATGGAGCGCGCCACTTCAGCCAACCGCTGGGTGGAGGCATCGGCCTTATCGGCCAAGTTGGCGGCGCTCTCGGCCGCCGTCCGCGATTGCGCCATGCTCTGCGAAATCTCGCGGATGGACGCCGCCAGTTCCTCGGCGCTGGACGCCATCATCTGAACGGCGCCAGAGGTTTCGCCAGCGGCGGTCAGGGCGTCACCCGACTGCCGCGTGGTCTGGTCCATGGCGTGGTCAATCTCCCCGAAGTTCTTGTCGATCAAGACCTTCAGGTCGGCCAGCATCTGCACCTGGCGGGTGACGTCGGTGGCGTACTTCACCACCTTGAACGGCCGGCCGTTCAGATCGAAGATGGGGTTGTACGACGCCTCGATCCAGACCTCGCGCCCACCCTTGCCCAGGCGGCGGAACTGGGCCGCCTTGTATTCACCCCGGCGCAGCGCATCCCAGAAAGCGCGGTAATCGGCGCTGTCGCGGTAGGCGGTGTCCACGAACATGGCGTGCGGCTTGCCCTGCACCTCGGCCAGCGTATAGCCCAGGGTGTTGAGGAAACCGTCGTTGGCGGTCAGCACGGTGCCGTCCATGGTGAACTCGATCACCGCCTGCGATTTGCGGATGGCGTCCATCTGGCCCCGCAGGTCGGCGTATTCCATCTTCTGCGCCGTGACGTCGGTCGCGTACTTCACCACCTTCAGCGGCCGGCCCTTGGTGTCGAGAATGGGGTTGTAGGAGGCCTCGATCCAGACCTCCTTGCCGCCCTTGCCGATGCGCTTGAACTGCGCCGCCTGGTATTCCCCGCGCCGCAGCGCCTCCCAGAAAGTCTTATAGGCGGCGCCGTTCCGCTCCGCCTCTTCCACGAACATGCTGTGGGATTTTCCCTGGATCTCCGCCAGGGTATAGCCCATGGCCTTCAGGAAGTTCCTGTTAGCGGTCAGCACAGTGCCATCCATGGCGAACTCGATCACCGCCTGGGACCGGTCCAGGGCCGTCAGGGTGGCCGCCATCACGCGGAACTGCTTAAGGAAACCCGCCAACATCATTTCAACACTCCAAAAAAAGATCCAAGATTCCAGATCGGCCGCAATGGCGGATTCGCAATATTCCGAAAAGGCGCGGTTGCCGGAGCCAATGCCTGGAATGCGTCGGGGATTGGATATTTCATGAAGTATGACAAAAACCTTGCCGGCTTATTAATGTTCGCACACCGTTAACATCACCAACGGGATATATACGCGAAAGGTTAGATGGGCACCCAAGCCTTGGGCGACGCGGCGGAGGGTAGGTTCAGGCACAGGACCAGCCGTGCCTGGCCGGTGCCGGCGATGGGGGGAGAGCGGTGAACGACGCCCTCGCCACATGTTTCGCCACTGCCCTTGAACAGCGCCACGGCATGGCGTGGCATCTCATACAACGGCCCCCGGTATCGCCGCTGCTCCGCCAGCGCGCGGGCGGCATCGATGGGTGCCACTATCTGGGTGCCCGGGCCCCGATAGGTGGTGATCAGGCGCAGCCGCACATGGTCGCGGTGGAATTTCCAACAGGCGTCGCCCTCCACCACCTCCAGCCGCAGGTCCACCCACTCCCCGCCCGCCACGTCCAGGAAGCGGCGGCTGAGATCCACGATGTCGGCGGCCAGCGCCAACGGCGCACCGGTCCCGTCCAGCAGTGGCGCCAGGGCGGTATCCACGTCACCGAGGCGTGCCAGGAAACGGCCTCGGGGCAAGCGGCCCGCCGGCAGGGCGTCCAGCCAAGGGGCCAGCGCGGCGCCGGGGAACCGGTCCCGCCGCCACAGCGCCAATCCCACCGCCGGATCCGAGACACGGCCCAGCACGGCGGGGCTGGCATCTTCGACAATGCCGGCACCGGTCATTGCCGCGTCTGCCCGGCCACCAGGTCGTCCCCCGCCACATCGCCGCTGACATGGGCCGCCAGGGTGGCCAGCACATCGGCCACCCCTTCCGCCCCATAGACGGCGATCAGCCGGGGCAGCAGTTCCACCAGGCCGGCGGCCAAGGCGCTGTGCGCCGGGATGCCCGCCGCCTCGCATCGCGATAGCGCGCCCTGGAAGGTAAGTAGGGCTTCGGCGAAGCGGGGCGGCACCACGCCGGGGGGCAGTCCAAGGGCGGCGGTGAGGGTGGACATCGGGCTCGGGCTCCGGCATTGGAAGGGATATTTAGAAATGTAACGTTATAACATTACATTTCAAAGGAAGAATGCCGTCGCCCCTTGGCCGTCACCAGCAGGGCCAGGGCCACCAGGCCGCCCGCCACCAGGAAGGTGACGCGCATGCCGGCGGCGGCTGCGTCCGCCGGGGCGGTGGTGATGTCGGGCACGCCGGAGGCCACGGCGAACACCGCCCCCAGGGCCGAGGCGCCGGTGATCAGGCCCAGGTTGCGGGCCAGGTTCAGGATGCCGGAGACGACACCCCGCCGGTCGGGTGGAACACCCGACATGACCGCGGTGTTGTTGGCCGCCTGGAACAGGGCATATCCGGCGGTCAGCACGGCGATGGACCCGACATAAGCGGCAACACCACAGGTGGGCCCCTGCGGACCCAGCCCCGCCAACGCCATCAGCACCGCCCCCGCCACCATGGCGGCCAGGCCGGCGACACTCACACGCGCCGCGCCGAAGCGGTCGACCAGCCGGCCCGCCGGCACGCCGGCCAGGGCGGACATCAGGGGACCGGCCGACATCACCAGCCCTACCCCGGCGGGGCTCAGGCCCACGGCGCGGGCCAGGTAGAACGGCCCCACCACGAAGGTGGTCGCCATCACCGTCGCCACGGCGCCACTGCCCATCAGGCCCGGCCCCACCACCGGGTCGCGCAACAGGCCCAGGCGCACCAGGGGTGACGGCACCAGCTCCTCCACCAGTGCGAACAGCCCGGCGCCCAGGACCGCCGCCGCCAGCAGCGCCAGGTTCAGCATGCCCCAGTGCCCCCGTCCCAACGTCATGGCCAGGGCGTACAACGCCAGGGTGCCGCCCAGCAACACCGTGCCGGCGGCATCGAAGCGGGGCCTGTCGGAGGGTGCCGACGGCCCGTCCGCCAACCCCCTATCCGCCAGCCCCCTATCCGCTGGCCCCCTATCCGTCGGCAGCGTCCGACAGGCCAGCAGCAGGGCCAGACCACCCAGCGGCAGGTTGACCAGGAAGATGGCCCGCCAGCCCCAGGCGGCGATGAGCGCGCCGCCCAGTGACGGGCCCAGCGCGGTGCCTACGGCCGACATGGTGCCCATCAAGCCCATGGCACGGCCGATGCGATCCTTGGGCACCGTTCCGCCGACGAAGGCCAGGGCCAGCGCCGTCATGGCCGATGCGCCCAGCCCCTGCGCCGCCCGGGCGGCGACCAGGACACCCAGGCCGGGCGCCAGCCCGCAGAGCGCCGAGGCGCCGGTGAACAGGGCCAGGCCGGTCAGCAACAGGCGGCGGCGACCCGCCAGATCCCCCAGCCGCCCGACGCTGACAATCAGGGTGGTCATGGCCAGCAGATAGGCCAGCACCACCCATTGCACCTGCTGGAAAGGCGCGCCCAGGCCCCGCGCCAGGGTGGGCAGGGCCACGTTGGCCACGCTGGTGCCCAGGGAAGACAACAGCACGCACAGCGACAGCGTGGCCAGAACCCACCGGGTCCCCACCGGTGCCGCCTCCGCCATCTTGATTGGTTGATCCACACTCATTGAGGCCATGTCACCCTCCGCTCATTGGTTCGGGCGGACGGTAGCCAGCATGGTGACATGGCGGAACGCGCATGGGTTGCAGCATATTCGTGCACGCCACGCGCTATGTCGCGCCGCGCCGCGTGTTAGGATGCGCCATGGCCACCCTGCCCGACCTGAACCTGCTGATCACCCTGGACGTGCTGCTGAGCGAGGGCAGCGTGGCCAAGGCCGCGCGCCGCCTGCGGCTCAGCCCCTCGGCCATGAGCCGGGCGCTGGCCCGCCTGCGGGAGGTGACCGGCGACCCGCTGCTGGTGCGGGCGGGCCGGGGCTTGGTGCCGACGCCCCATGCCCTGGACCTGCGCGAGCGGGTGGCGCCCCTGGTGCGGGAGGCGGAGGCCGTGCTGCGCCCGGCGGAGGGGCTGGACCTGGCGCGCCTCACCCGCACCTTCACCCTGCGCACCCGGGAAGGATTCGTGGAAAGCTTCGGCGTCGCGCTCGTCAACCGGGTGGCGCGGGAAGCGCCGGGCGTGCGCCTGCGCTTCGCCCCCAAGCCCGACAAGGGCAGCACGCCCCTGCGCGACGGCGCCGTGGACCTGGAAACCGGGGTGGTGGGCGACGGCATGGGGCCGGAGGTCCGCGCCCAGGCCCTGTTCCGCGACCGCTTCGTCGGCGTGGCGCGGGCCGGGCACCCCTTGGGCCTGGGTACCCTCACCCCCGCCCGCTTCGCCGCCGCCCGCCACATCGCCGTGGCCCGCCGCGACCATGACCCGGACCGGCGCCACGCCCCTGTGGACACGGCACTGGAAGCGGTGGGCTTGGCGCGCGACGTGGCCGTTATCGTCGGCGACTTCTCCGCGGCATTGACCCTGGCCCGTGCCACCGACCTGGTGGCCACGGTGCCGGAGCGGCATACCCTGACCCTACGCGAGGGGCTGTTCACCTTCGCCCTGCCGGTGGAGGTGCCGGAGATCACCGTGTCGCTGCTGTGGCACCCCCGCCTGGACGCCGACCCCGCCCACCGCTGGCTGCGCGGCTGCGTGCGCGAGGTCTGCGGGGAAAGTTAGACTTCCAGCCTGAACCCCACCTCCATCACCTGTTCCGGCGGCAGGTGGAAGTAATCCGACGCCCGCAGGCCCAGGCGCTGCATCAGGTGATAGGCGGTCCAGATGGGGCCGGACAGGGCGGGGTTCCGCTCGGCGCGGATCAGCCGCTCATGCGAGATGTAATAGGTCACCTCTTCCCGGCAGAAGGCCAGGCCCAGGCGGGCCAGGCCGCGCATCACCGTGGGCACGTCCGGCTTCTGCATGAAGCCGATGCGCACCGTCACCCGCCAGAATCCATTGCCCACCTGCTCCACCGACAGGCGCTCACCGGCCGGCACTCGGGGCCGCTTGGTTGGCACCAGGGTCAGCAGGATGACGTGTTCGTGCAGCACGCGGTTGTGGGTGACATGGTGCACCAGCATGGGCGACACCCGGTCGGCCGTGCGGGTCACGAACACCGCCGTGCCGGGCAGGCGGTGCACCACCGTCTCCTCCACCTGGCGCATGAAGTCGGCGAAGGTGGTGCCGCCCTCGCTCAGCTTGATCTGCACGATGGCGGTGCCCTTGCGCCAGGCGACCATGAGGAAGGCGATGAAGCCGCCGATGGCCAGCGGCAGCCAGCCGCCCTCCAGCAGCTTGGTGCTGTTGGCCACCAGAAAGGCCAGGTCCACGGCGGCGAAGAAGCCCATCATCAGGTTGGTGGGGATGGCCGGCCAGTTCCACAGCTCGCGCATCACCCGGCGCAGCAGGATGGTGGTGATCAGCATGGTGGCCGACACGGCGATGCCGTAGGCGGCGGCCAGCGCCTCGGAATGGCGGAAGCCCAGCACGATCATCAGGGTCGCGATCATCAGCAGCCAGTTGACCACGCCGACGTAGATCTGGCCGTAGGACTTGCGCGAGGTGGGGGAGATGGACATGCGCGGCAGCAGGCGCAGGGTGATGGCCTGCCGCGTCATGGAAAAGACGCCGGAGATCAGCGCCTGGCTGGCGATGACCGTGGCCATGGTCGCCAGGATGACCAGGGGCACCAGCGCCCAGTCCGGCGCCAGGCGGTAGAAGGGATTGTCCACCGCCTCGGGCTTTTCCAGCAGCAGGGCGCCCTGGCCCAGGTAATTCAGGATCAGGGCGGGGAAGACAACCACGAACCAGGCCCGGCGGATGGCGCCGGCGCCGAAGTGGCCCATGTCGGCGTACAGGGCCTCCGCCCCCGTCAGTGCCAGGAAGACGGCGCCGAACACGGCGAAGGCCACGCCCGGCGCATGCACCAGCAGATGTTCCGCCGACAGCGGGTTGAAGGCCATGAGGATGTCGGGCCGCTGCGCCACATGCCACAGGCCGACGGCGGCCAGCACGCCGAACCACAGCGCCATGATGGGGCCGAACAGGCGGCCGATGGCGCCGGTGCCGCGATACTGGATGGCGAACAGGGCCACCAGCACCACCACGGTCAGGGGCAGGACGAAGGCGGCCAGGTGGCTGTCGGCCACGACCAGTCCTTCCATGGCCGACAGGACGGAGATGGCGGGGGTGATGGCGCCGTCGCCGAACAGCAAGGCGGCGCCGCAGATGCCCAGGAACACCACCATGGGCACCATCTCCTTGGCGCTGGGCGGATGCACCAGGGACAGGAGCGAGAGGATGCCGCCCTCGCCATCGTTGTCGGCACGCAGCACCAGGGCCACGTACTTCACCGCCACGATCAGGATCAGCGCCCAGATGATCAGGCTGACCACCCCCAGCACGTCGCCCTCGCTGGGCAGGCGGCCGTGATGGGTGACGGCACCCAGCGCCGTCTGCATGGCGTAAAGGGGGGAGGTGCCGATGTCGCCGAAGACCACGCCCAGCGCGCCCAGCATCAGCATGCCCTGGCTGCCATGGACATGGCCGTGGCCGTGCTGTTCATGCAGGCCATCGGCCGCCGGGGCGGCCGCGCCCTCATCCTTCGCCATCGATTCCGCGTTGCTCATCCGTCCGGTCCCCGCCCCAATCCCCGCAAAGGGTCGCCTACCCTAGATAAGCCGCCCTGCCCGACCTTCTACCGTTGGGGCGGTCGGGGCGGCAATGCGGCGAATGGGGCTTCAAAAACCAAACGGCGGACCAGAAGGCCTTCCTGGCCTCAATGCGCTTTGCCTGGCCTCAATGGGCTTTGATCAGGGGGCAGGCCCCCTTGTCCTGGGCCTGGTAGGCTTCTTCCCCCGGAATGGTGCGCAGCAGCTTGTAATAATCCCAGGGCTTCTTGCTTTCCTCGGGCTTCTTCACCTCGAACAGGTACATGTCGTGCACCATGGTGCCGTCCTCGCGCACCGTGCCCTTGGCGAACATGTCATCCACCGGAAGCTCGCGCATCTTGGCCGCCACCGCCTTGGCGTCGGTGGTGCCCGCCGCCTTGACCGCCTTCAGGTAATGCAGGACCGAGGAATAGGTTCCGGCCTGGATCATGTTGGGCATGCGCTTCACCTTCTGAAAATAGCGCTCCGCCCACTGCCGGCTGGCGTCATCCCGATCCCAGTAGAAGGCTTCGGTCAGCACCAGGCCCTGCGCCGTCTTCAGGCCCAGGGCATGCACGTCGCTGAGGGTGAACAGCAGGCCGGCCAGCCGCTGCCCGCCCTTGGTGATGCCGAATTCCGCCGCCTGCTTGATGGCGTTCGTAGTGTCGGTGCCGGCGTTGGCCAGGCCGATGACCTGGGCCTTGGACGCCTGCGCCTGCAACAGGAAGGAAGAGAAGTCGCTGTTCTGGAAGGGTGCGTTGACCGCCCCCACCACCGTGCCGCCCTTCGCGGTCACGAAGTCGGTGGTGTCCTTTTCCAGCTGGTGCCCGAAGGCGTAGTCGGCGGTGATGAAGAACCAGGACTTGCCCCCCGATTCCACCAGCGCCCCGCCCGTGCCGCGCGCCAGGGCATAGGTGTCGTAGGCCCAATGGAAGCCGGTGGGCGAGCAGGCCTCATTGGTGAGCTTGGAGGTCGCCGCCCCCACCACAATGTCGATCTTGCCCTTGGCCTTGGCCAGGTCCTGCACCGCCAGGGCGACGGAAGAGGTGGTGAGCTCGCCGATCATGTCGACGGCATCGGCATCGAACCACTGGCGGGCGATGGCGACGCCGGTGTCCGGCTTGTTCTGATGGTCGGCGCTGAGCAGCACGATCTTGCGCCCCAGCACGCTGCCGCCGAAATCGTCGATGGCCATTTGCGCCGCCACGACCGAACCGCGCCCGCCGAAATCGGCATAGGTGCCGGACTGGTCGTTCAGGATGCCGATGCGCACCGGTTTTGTCGTGTCCGCCTCGGCGGCCGCCCGCGCCGCGCCCAGCGGCATCAGGCTCAACGCCGCCCCGAGCATCGCGCCGAGGATCACGGGGCCGCGCCGTGTCAGAGTTCCGCTCATCCGCTTCCTCCCGATATCGTTATGGTCGACGCCCGACCCTGCCGATCCCGGCGCCGCTGCCCACCACTATGCCGCATCCCGGACGATCCGGGAATGCAACACCTTGAAATATCTTGTTGCCCTGGGCCTAATGACCGCGGGAGACCAAAGACCCGGCGGACACTGCCGGCCAGGATGCGCGACAGGGCAGGCCCGATGACCGACCCCGCAATGACGGACCCCCCAGTGGTGGATCCGATACCGGACGTGGTCCTGGAGACACGGGGACTGACCAAGTCCTTCCAGGGTTTCACCGCCGTGCGCGACCTGGACTTCACCGTGCGCCGGGGGACCATCCATGCCCTGATCGGCCCCAACGGCGCCGGCAAGACCACCGTGTTCAACCTGCTGACCAAGTTCCTGGCGCCGACATCCGGCCACATTCTGCATGACGGCGTGGACATCACCGGCGCCAGCCCGGCCGCCATCGCCCGGCGGGGCATAGGCCGGTCCTTCCAGATATCCGCCACCTTCCCCCACCTGTCGGCGCTGGAGAATGTGCGCGTGGCGCTGCAGCGGCGCACACCCGGCCGTTTCCACTTCTGGCGGCCGGAATCCACACTGGCCGCGCTGAACGACCAGGCGTTGGCCCTGCTGGCCGAGGTCGGGCTGGAGGCGCGCGCCCAGGAAGCGGCCGGCACCCTGCCCTATGGCGCCAAGAAGGCGCTGGAGATCGCCACCACCCTGGCGCTGGATCCCGACGTGCTGCTGCTGGACGAACCGCTGGCCGGCATGGGACGGGAGGACGTGGCCCGCACCGCCGCCCTGATCCGCCGCGCGGCGCAGCGGGAAAAGGGCCGGCGGACGGTGGTGATGGTGGAGCACAACCTGGGCGTGGTCGCCGACCTGTCGGACCGCATCACCGTGCTGCAGCGGGGGGAAATCCTGGCCGAGGGCAGCTACGCCGACATCGCCGCCGACCGCGCGGTGCGCGAGGCCTACATGGGGACCGGGCATGCCTGAGACGGTGCTGTCGGTCAGCGGCCTGGACGGCCATTACGGCGACAGCCATGTGCTGCACGGCGTGGCGTTCAACGTCCAGGCGGGGGAGGTCGTGACCCTGGTTGGCCGCAATGGCGCGGGCAAGACCAGCACCCTGCGCGCCATCATGGGCCTGCTGCCCCGCCGCGGCGGTTCCATTCTGCTGGGCGACCGGCAGTTGATCGGCCTGCCCCCGCACCGCATCGCCCGGGCCGGCATTGGTTATGTCCCGGACGACCGGGGCATCTTCGCCAGCCTGTCGGTGGCGGAGAACCTGGCCCTGCCGCCCCGGGGACGCGAGGGGGGCTTGTGCGACGATGAGATCCAAGCCCTGTTCCCGCCCTTGAGGGAGCGGCGCGCCAGCCCCGGCACCAAACTGTCGGGCGGGGAGCAGCAGATGCTGGCCATCGCCCGCGCCCTTCGCACCGGGGCCCGCCTGCTGCTGCTGGACGAACCGACGGAGGGCCTGGCCCCCGTCATTGTGCAGCAGATCGGCGCGATCCTTCGCGATCTGAAGAGCCGGGGATACACAGTGCTGCTGGTGGAGCAGAACGTGCATTTCGCGGCATCCGTGGCCGACCGCCACATCGTCATGGAAAACGGCCGGGTGGTGGACAGTCTTGACAACGCCGAGCTGGCCGCCGACCCCGGCCGGCTGGACCGCTTCCTGGGGGTGTGAGATGTCCGTTCAGGTTCTGTCGGGACAGCTGCTGCTGGGCCTCATCAACGGCGCCTTCTACGCCCTGCTGAGCCTGGGCCTGGCCGTCATCTTCGGCGTGCTGGGCATCATCAATTTCGCCCATGGCGCCTTCTACATGGTGGGCGCCTTCGCCGCCTGGGGCTTGGCGACCTACCTGGACGTCGGCTACTGGCCGGCCCTGGTGCTGGTGCCCCTGGCGATGGGGCTGCTGGGCATGGGGGTGGAGCGGCTGATGCTGAAGCGCCTGGCCGGCCTGGATCCGCTGTACGGCCTGCTGGCCACCTTCGGCCTGGCTCTGGTGCTGGAAGGCACCTTCCGGCAGGTCTACGGGTCCTCCGGTCAGCCTTATCCCGTGCCGGAGGCGCTGCAGGGGGGCGTCAACCTGGGCTTCATGTTCCTGCCGCTCTATCGCGGCTGGGTGGTCGCGGCCTCCATCGTCGTCTGCCTGGCCACCTGGCTGGCCATTGAGCGCACCGCCCTGGGCGCCCGCCTGCGCGCGGCCACGGAACGGCCGGACGTCGCCCAGGCCCTGGGCCTGAACGTACCGCTGCTGGTCACCGTCACCTTCGGCGTGGCGGTGGCGCTGGCAGCCTTCGCCGGGGTCATGGCCGCCCCCGTCTATCAGGCCAACCCCCTGATGGGCAGCAATCTGATCATCGTCGTCTTCGCCGTGGTGGTCATCGGCGGCATGGGGTCCCTGTCTGGGGCCATCCTCAGCGGCTATGGCCTGGGCCTGGCCGAGGGCATGACCAAGGTGTTCTATCCCCCCGCCGCCAACATCGTGGTGTTCGTCATCATGGCACTGGTGCTGATGGTCCGCCCCGCCGGGCTGTTTGGGCGGGTAAACTGATGCGCCTCCCTCCCCTCGCCCTCCTGGCCCTGGCCGCCCTGGCCCTGCTGTTGGCCGCCCCTTGGGTGGTCTACCCCGCCTTCCTGATGAAGGCGCTGTGCTTCGCCCTATTCGCCGCCGCCTTCAACCTGCTGCTGGGCTACGCCGGCCTGCTGTCCTTCGGGCATGCCGCCTTCTTCGGCGGGGCGGCCTATGTCACCGCCCATGCCGCCAAGGTGTGGGCCTGGCCGCCGGAACTGGCCATCCTCGGTGGCACGCTGGCGGCCGCCCTGCTGGGCCTGGCCATGGGCGCGCTGGCCATCCGCCGCCAGGGCATCTATTTCGCCATGACCACGCTGGCGCTGGCGCAGATGCTGTTCTTCCTGTTCCTGCAAGCCCCCTTCACCGGCGGTGAGGACGGCATCCAGGGTGTCCCCCAGGGCCGCCTGTTGGGCCTGGTCGACCTTGGCCAGCCCACCAGCGCCTATTACGCCGTGCTGGCCATCGCGGCCCTGGGCCACCTGGCGCTTTATCGCATCATTCATTCGCCCTTCGGCCAGGTGCTGAAGGCGGTGCGCGACAACGAGGCCCGCGCCCGGTCGCTGGGCTATGAGGTCGACCGCTACAAGCTGACGGCCTTCGTGCTGTCGGCCACGCTGGCGGGCCTGGCCGGCGGCACCAAGGCCCTGGTCTTCCAGATCGCCACGCTGGCCGACGTACAGTGGCAGATGTCGGGCGAGGTGGTGCTGATGACCCTGCTGGGCGGCATCGGCACCGTGGCCGGCCCCGCCGTGGGCGCCTTCCTGTCCGTGGGCCTGGAAAGCGCTCTGGCCACCAGCGGCCTGCCCGTCGCCGCCGTGATCGGCGCCGTCTTCATCGCCTGCGTGCTGGTCTTCCGCCGGGGCCTGGTGGGGGAGATCGGGGCGCGGCTGAAGATCAGGATTTGACCCCCTCTCGCAGATGCACCCCGAAGCCGGTTGCGCCCTCACTGAGCCCCTCCCGCAGTTCCATGCTGGGGATCCGGTAGTCCCCACCGTTCTGCTGCCGATAGGGGATGGGAGCCGTCTGCTCCAAGGTGCGCAGGCGTTCCCGCAGACGCTCGGCCTCGCGCTCGAAGCCCGCCGCGTCCAGCCGATCCGCCTGGTACAGGACGAAGGGCGGCAGGACGGCGTAGCCGGGGTAGTAGAGGATGCCATGGTGGATGGGGAACAGCAGGTCGTCGATGGGGCCGTTGATCCCGCGCGGGCCGTAGTGCGGTGCCCAGCCGCCGGCGGTGGTGATGACCATGGCGCGCCTGCCCTGGAAGACGCCCTCGCCATAGCGGTCGCCCCAGCGACGGTCGCTGTGTTCGCCCACGCCATAGGCGAAACCGTAGGCGAACACGCGATCAACCCAGCCCTTCAGGATGGCCGGCATGGTGAACCACCAGAGGGGGAACTGCAGGATCAGCATGTCGGCCCAGCGCAGCTTTTCCTGCTCCGCCAGCACGTCGGCCGTCAACCGGCCGGCGGCATAACCATCACGCGACGCCAGCACCGGCACCAGGCGATCCTCAGGCTTAAGGTCGGGGAAGTCGGCGTGGTCGACCACGGCCTTCCACCCCATGGCGTGGAGGTCGGATACCTGGACCGTGTGGCCCTGGGCCTCGAGTTCGGCCACCGCGACGTCACGCAACGCGCCGTTCAGGGATCGGGGATCGGGATGGGCGAAGACGATGAGGACGTTCATTTGGGTCAGTGCTCCGGATTAGCGAACCGACGCCTCAGGTAGACCTGATCCCATCCATGCGCTACAGATAGGCAATGCATAAGATCTTGCCGAATTATGGATAAGTCCGGCGTCACGCTAGAGCGCATGCGCACTTTCGTCCGCGTGGCGGAGCGGGGCAATTTGTCGGCCGTGGCCCGCGAACTGGGCGTGGGCCAGTCCACCGTCACCCGCCAGCTGCGCGAGCTGGAAGAGGCGGTGGGCGTGCCCCTCTTGAGCCGCACCACCCGGCGCGTCACACCGACGGAGGAAGGCGCGCGCTATCACGCCCAGTGCGCCCAGATCCTGCGACTGGTGGATCAGGCGTCGGATGAGGCGCGTGGTGGCCGGCAGGGCGCGGCCGGCACCATCCGCCTATCCTGCACGGCGGCCCTGGGCGTGCGCCATATCAGCCGCCTGCTGTTCGCCTTCCAGGATCGTCACCCGGACATCGGCATCGACCTGAACCTGACGGATGAGCGAGTAGATCTAGTGCGGGAAGGCGTGGACATCGCGCTGCGCCTCGGCCCACTGACCGACAGCACCCTGAAGCTGAAGCCCCTGGGCCGTTCACGCCGATCGCTGATGGCCTCGCCGGGCTATCTGGCGCGGCGGGGCCGGCCCACCCGGCCGCAGGACCTGGCAGGCCATGACATCGTCCGCATGTCCAACGTGTCCGGCAGCGATACCCTGGTGCTGCACGGACCCAATGGCGGCCTGACGGAGGTGCCGGCGGGCGGACGCTTCCGCGTCGACCATGGCCTGGGCGCGCGCGAGGCGCTGGCGGCCGGCCGGGGCATCGGCCCCACCCACCACTGGCTGGTGGATGACCTGCTGGCCGATGGCCGGGTGGAGATCGTCCTGCCCGGCCATAGTCCGCCGCCGGTGCCCTTCAACATGCTGATCGTGCCGGAACGGGCGGGCATCGCCCGCGTCCGCCTGCTGATCGACTTCCTGGCGGACGCCGTGCCGGGCATCCCGGGGATGGAGCATTAGCGCGCAGCCTTCACCAGCCTGGCCACCGCCGGCAGGATGGCGAACTCCAACTCGGCGCCAGGTTCAACCGCCTCCGCCAGCGCCTTGTCCGCCGCGGCGCGGTCGGCCAGGGGCTTGCCCGTGGCCACGGCATCGGCGGCGGCCAGCCCCGCCGCGGCCAGGCGGGTCAGCTTGGCCGCCGGCGCGGCCAGTTCCGCCAGCAACGGCGTAGCCTGGCGGTAGGGGGCCAGCAATGTCTCCGCCGTCTGCCACCGCTCCAGCAGGCCCCGCACCTGCGTCCGGGCGATGATGTCGCCGGGCTGGGCGATGAGACGGTCCACTGCCAGCCCAAACTCCCGCGCCACGGCGCTTTCCGCCGGGATCGCGTCCACCAGGCGGTTCAGGGGCGTGGACTGCACGGCGTCCGGCCGCTGGGTGGAGCGGTTATAGTCCTTCAGCGGCTCCACCGCCTGAGCCAGGGGCCACAGGGCGCCACCCCCCGCCGGCCCCGCCACCCGGGCCAGCATGGCCTCATTCGCCGCCCTGTGCCGCGAGCCGGCAAAGGCCAAGTCATCGGCCACACGGTCCAGACGCGCGTACATGGCCGGGACATCGGCCGTCATATCCTTGGGCGACCACAGCTTTTCCGCCACCACGGCGGCGCGGGGCCATAGGCGGATGTCCAGGTTCTCCGGTGACAGCCGCTCGCTCCAGGCGCAGGCCTCACCGCCCAGGATAAGGCCTTCCAACCCCGCCGGCAGGTTCTCCGGCATAGGATCGGCAGCGTAGTGGCGGCCGGCCGGCCAGCTCAAATCCAGATAATAGGGGGCGGACAGGATGCCGGCGTGGCCGGCCAGCGCCGCCTTCTTCAGCGATTCCGTATCCCGCCAGGACTGCACCACCACGTCCTTGGGCATGTCGCCGTCCATGATCTCATCCCAGCCGATGGCGTGTTTGCCGTGGCGGGCGACGATGGCCTGTACCTTGGTGGTGAACAGGGCCTGCAAGGCGGCGGTGTCCGTCAGGCCATGGGCCTTCATATAGGCCTGGACGGCAGGGCTGGCCTTCCACTGTTCGCCGTTCACCTCATCCCCGCCGATGTGGAAGTAAGGATCGGGGAACAACGCGGTCATTTCGCCAACGAGACGATCCAGGAACTGATAGGTGCTGTCGCGCGTCGGGTCCAGCGCGGGATCGAAGACGCCCCAGTGCCGCTCGATGGCGTAGGGGCCGGGCGCGCTGGCCAGTTCCGGATAACCCACCAGCCAGGCGGTGGTGTGCCCCGGCATGTCGAATTCCGGCACCACGCGGATGCCCCGGTCGGCGGCGTAGCGGATGACCTGGCGCACCTGGTCCTGGGTGTAGAAGTCGCCGTCCGACCCCAGCTGATGCAGCTTGGGGAAGACCTTGCTTTCCACGCGGAAGCCCTGGTTGTCGGCCAGATGCCAGTGCAGCACGTTCAGCTTCACCGCCTGCATCAGGTCGATGGTGCGTTCCACCGTGGCGATGGGCATGAAGTGGCGCGACACGTCCAACAGCAGGCCGCGCCAGGGGAAGCGCGGCTGGTCATGGATGGTGACCGCCGGTACGGCCCAGCCCTGGGGCCCGTTGGCCACCAGCTGGGCGAAGGTGGCGATGCCCCGGTTGATGCCGACGGATGTGGCGGCCGTGATGCTGGCGCCGGTTGGCGTCACCGTCAGGGTGTAGGCCTCATCCTCCTTGGGCGCCGGCACGGCGGCGCTGACGCCCGTGACGGTCAGCATCAGGGTCGCCTTCCCCCTCGCTGTCGGCGTGCCGGCCAGGAACTGCCCGGTCTTGGCGGCCAGGCGCTGGATCAGGGTGTGGGCCGCCGCGGTCAAGTGCGGATCGGCGGGCCCCGCCAACGCCACGGTGAAACCGCCATCCACCAGCAACTGCCCCGTGCCCGCGCTCATGGCCGCCGGCAGGGGCATGAGCGCCGCCGGCTGGGCGTACGCGGCGGAACCGACGCTGGCGGCCATCAGGGTCACGCCGGAGACAAGCAAGGCCTTCAATCGCATGGGTAAGCGTCCCTGAGGAAAGCGGAATC
This sequence comes from Nitrospirillum amazonense, assembly GCF_029594735.1. Classification (NCBI taxonomy): domain Bacteria; kingdom Pseudomonadati; phylum Pseudomonadota; class Alphaproteobacteria; order Rhodospirillales; family Azospirillaceae; genus Nitrospirillum; species Nitrospirillum amazonense. The sequence continues at coordinate 807,667 of NZ_JARPAF010000002.1, read as the reverse complement.
GTGGATGGGGGTGGGCCGTCAGCCCCGGGCCATGGCGTGGGTCAAGGCATCGGCCAGCGGGGCGGCGGGCCCCCCCAGCAGCAGGTGCAGGCGGCCGGAGCCGACCCGGGCCACACCGCGCAGGCCCAGGGACAGCAAGCGCCCCTCGTCCACGCCGGCGGCGTCGGCGACCCCCAGCAACAGGCGGGTGGCGCGGGCCTCCACCGCCTGGACGTTGCCCGTACCGCCCAGGGCCGCCAGCACGGCGGCAACATCCGGCAAGGGGGCCGGAGCGGTGGCCGGCGCCGGTTCCTCCACCGCAACGGCGACAGCAAGCGCGCCGCCCGCCGGCAGATGGGTCAGGGCCTTACGGATCTCGCCCGCCACCTGGTCGGCCACGGGGCCCAGCACCACCTGCAAGGCGGTGGCGTTGGGGCGGACCACGCCGCGGGAGCCCAGGGCCGTCAGCGCCGCCTCATCCACCGCGCGGTTGTCGGCCAGCACCAGGCGCAGGCGGGTGGTGCAGGCGTCCACGGTACGGATGTTGCCGGCGCCGCCAAGGGCCACGACAAAGCCGCCGCCCCGACCCTGCTCGGCCAGCGCTTGGGTGGACACGACCGCCACCGGCGCATCTTCCCGTCCCAAGGTCTTGAGGTCGAAGCGGCGGATGACGAAGGCGAAGGCGGCGTAATAGACGGCGAAGTAGGCGGCACCCACGGGCAGCAGCAGCAGGGGCCGCGTCGCCTTGCCGAAATTGACGACGTAGTCGACCAGCCCGGCGGAGAAGGTGAAGCCCAGCTTCACCCCCAGCACGTCCATCACCACCATGGCCAGGCCAGTCAGCACGGCGTGCAAGGCGTAGAGGGGCGGGGCCACGAACATGAAGGTGAACTCGATGGGCTCGGTCACGCCGGTCAGGAAGGCGGTCAGCGCCATGGACAGCAGCATGCCGCCGATGGCCGCCCGCCGTTCGGGCTTGGCCGCGCGGTACATGGCCAGGCAGGCCGCCGGCAGGCCGAACATCATGACGGGGAAATAGCCGGCCATGAAGCCGCCGGCCGTGGGGTCGCCGGCGAAGAAGCGTTTCAGGTCGCCGGTCGCGCCCTGGTAATCGCCCAGGATGAACCAGGCGACATTGTTCAGGATGTGGTGCAGGCCGGTGATGATCAGCACCCGGTTCAGCAGGCCGTAGAGGAACAGGCCGACATCGCCGGCCGACAGCACGGCGCGGCTGAGCCCGTCCAGCCCGGCCTCCAGAACCGGCCAGCCGAAGCCGAAGATGAGCGCCAAGCCCAGCCCGGCGAAGCCGGTGGCGATGGGCACGAAGCGCCGGCCGCCGAAGAAGGACAGGAACTCCGGCAGCTTCAATTCGCTGTAGCGGTTGTAAAGGCCGCCGGCCAGCAGGCCGGACAGGATGCCGGCCGGCACGCCGATCTTGGCTACCGCCTTGATCTTGTAGCTGGTGGCGGCAGCGTCCAGCGCCGTTCCGGTGAGGCCGGCCACCACCTCGGGCGGCACACGCACCAGGGCCTGCGCCCCCTGCGTCGCCACCAGGAAGCCCACCACACCAGCCAGGCCGGCGGCGCCGTTGTTCTCCCGCGCCAGGCCCACCGCCACGCCGATGGCGAAGACCAGGCCCAGGTTGGTGAAGATGGCCTCGCCGGCGGCGGCGATGAAGGGGATGCCCAGCAGGTCGGGCTGCCCCAGGCGCAGCAGCAGGCCGGCCACCGGCAACACGGCGATTGGCAGCATGAGGGCGCGGCCCAGCTGCTGTATCAGGGCGAAGCGGTCGCGCATCAGGCGGCTCCCTCGGTGATGGCGACGGCGAGACCGGCGCGGGCCAGCAGGCTGCGCACGGCGGCGGCGGACTCCTGCGCCAGGGCCTCGGTGGCCAGCGCCACGCAGGCGGCCTTGTCCAGCGGGCGCAGGGCGGCCTTAATGTCCGGGATGGTGGGCGGGGTGGCCGACAGCTCCGTCACGCCCAGGCCCACAAGCAGGGGGGCGGCGGCGGGGTCGGAGGCCAGGGCGCCGCACACGCCCACCCAGCGGCCGTGCTTGGCCGCCCCCTCCGCCGTCTGGCGGATGAGGCGCAGCACGGCGGGGTGCAGGGCGTCCAGGCGGGCGGCCAGGTCGGGGTTGCCCCGGTCCATGGCCAGCACATACTGCGTCAGGTCGTTGGTGCCGATGGACAGGAAGTCGGCCTCGGTGGCCAGCTGGTCGGCGGTCACCGCCGCCGCCGGCGTTTCCACCATGACGCCCAGCTGCACCGGCGGGGCGTGGCCCAGAGCCTCACGCTCGTGGTCCAGCATGTCGCGCACGGCCCGCACCTCATCCAGGGTGGCGACCATGGGCACCATGATGCGGCATTGGCCCACCGGGCGGACGCGCAGGATGGCGCGCAACTGGGTGCGCAAAATCTCCGGCCGGCGCAGGCCGATGCGCACGCCGCGCAGGCCCAGGATGGGGTTCTCTTCCCGCGGCAGGGGCAGGTAGGGCAAGGGCTTGTCGCCGCCCACGTCCAGGGTGCGGATGATCAGCGGCCGGCCGGCCAAGGCCGTCGCCACCGCCTGGTATTGGGTCGCCTGTTCATCCTCATCGGGCGCCGTCTGGCGGTCCAGGAACAGGAATTCGGTGCGTAGCAGGCCGCAGCCCTCCGCCCCCTTGGCCACCCCCTTCACCGCGTCGGCCACCTTGCCGACATTGGTGTAGACCTCGATGCGGGTGCCGTCGGCCATGACGCAGTCGGCGGCCGCCGCCTTCAGGTTGGCCTCGGCCAGCACCTTGCGCCGCGCCGTCTCGCGCTCCAGCTTGGCCAGGTCGTCGGCCGGCGGCTGCACATGCAGCAGGCCGCGGTCGGCGTCCAGGATCAGCGGGGCGTCATCGGGGATGCGCAGCACGGCGGCCCCGCCCGCCACCAGGGCCGGCACGCCCATGGAGGCCGCCAGGATGGCCACATGGCTGGTGGGACCGCCGCGCGCGGTGCAGAAGCCGGCCAGGCGGCCGGCGTCCAGGTTGCTGAGCTGGCTGGGCATCAGCTCTTCCGCCACCAGGATGGCGCCCTGGGGCAGGATCACCGGCTGCGGTTCCCGTCCGGCCAGGGCCAGCATGACCTGGCGGCGCAGGTCGATCAGGTCGGCGGCCCGCTCCGCCATGCGCGGATTGCCCAGGGCGCGCAGGGCAGCGGCGGACCGATCGGTGGCGGCGCGCCAAGCGGGGCCGGCGGCAACCCCGGCGGTGATGGCAGCGCGCGCCTCGTCCAACAGATCAGGGTCGTCCAGGATGGCCAGGTGCGCCTGGAAGATGTCGCGGCGCTGGGTCTGGCGCGTCTCTTCCGCGTGCGCCACAGCGGCGGCCAGGCGGGCGCGCACGCGATCCAAAGCGGCGGCCAGGGCCTGTTGCTCGGCCTCGGCGCCCAGGCCGCTGGCCGGTACCTCCACCTCCTCTTCCTGCAGGCGGAAGGCGCGGCCCAGCGCCAGGCCCGGGGCGGCGGTGACGGCGCGGATGACGGCCGTCTCGCCCGGGGCGAAGGGTGGCTGGGCCTCCAGCGCCGGCGGTTCATCGTGCGGCGGCACGGCGGCACTGGGCAATGAGGGTACGGGCAGCGCCTCGGCAAGGGGAACCGGTGTCTCGCCCAGGCCGGCGGAGATCGCGGCGGCGACGGCGGCGACGGCGGCGGCGGCGTCCTCGCCCTCCGCCAGCACGGTCAGGGCGTCGCCATGGCGCAGGCCCAGCGACATGGCGGCCACGGCACTCTTGGCATTGGCGCGGCGGCCTTGCGCCGCCAGGAAGACGGCGGCGGCGTAAGGCTTGGCGGCGGCAGCCAGCACGGCGGAGGGCCGGGCGTGCAGGCCGTGCACCAGGGGCAGCACCACCGACTGTTCCGCACTCTGGGTGCGTTCCCCGGTGGCGGCGCTGGCGGCGCCGTCGCCCTGCACCAGCAGGGTCAGCAGCACCTCGCCCGCGCGCACCGGCCCGCCGGTCCTGGCCTCCACCACCGTGGCGGCGGGGCCGCCGGCGATGATCAGCGGGGTCAGCAGGCTTTTGGCCTCCCGGGCCAGCAGGTCCATGTCGAAGTCGATCAGGGCGTCGCCGGCCCGCACCAAGGCACCCTCGGCCACATGGACGGTGAAGCCCCGGCCGCCCAGGGCCACGGTCTCCAGCCCCACATGCATCAGGATTTCCACGCCGCAATCGGCGCGCAAGGTCACGGCGTGGCACGCGCGATGGACGGTCAGCACCACGCCGTCGCAAGGGGCCCGCAGGGTGGCGCCCGTCGGGTCCAGCGCCAGCCCCTCCCCCATCATGCGCTGGGCGAAGACGGGATCGGGCACCTCATCCAGCGGGGTCGCCCATCCGTCCAGCGGGGCCAGCAAGGTGAGCCGCGTCACGTTGGCCGTTCCCGGCGTCGCACCGGCCGGCGCCCCATTTCCCACCATCGAACCGCCCACGCCTTTCCTCATTTCCCGGCACCCTGGGGCGCCGTTTCGGCATTCAACCCGACTAAAGCACGCCGCCCCCGGTAGCGGGCAAGCGGCGGGACGCCTTATCCCGCGAAACTCCAGCCCCGGGAAAAAGGGGCCCGGACGGACGCCCGGGCCCTTCCAAGTTCGGGGAGATCGAGAGCACAATCCAAAGAAAGTACGCCCTCACGGAAACAACCCGCCGTCCGTGACGAACCAGCCGACGGGGCACTGGCGGCGGCCGGGGGTCAGGGGAACGTCCCCTGGGCCGGCCGCCACACACTCATGAACCTCAGTACTTGAAGTGGGCGCCGAAGTAGTACTGACGGCCGTTGTCGTAGATGGCGCGCGGCTGGTCAGTGTTGTTGGCGTAGTACTTCATCAGCTCGTCCGTGATGTTCAGGGCCGAGAAGGTCAGGCTGAGGTAGTCATTGACCGGTATGTTGACCGAGGCGTCCAGGGTGCCGAAGTCATCCTGGTTTTCCAGGGTGCTGCGGTCCAGGCCCACCACGAAGTGCGAGCGGAAGGTGTAGGACAGGTGGGCGCTGATCCAGTCGTTCTCGTAATAACCCGTCAGGTTGTAGGTGTGACGGGAGTTGCCGATCATGGGCGCGCCACTCTCCTCGGTGCCGTAGGCGTAGGTGTAGTTGGCCTGGACGCCGAAGCCGCCGTAGATCGGCTGCTGGATCGCCAGTTCAAAGCCGCGGTTCTTGGCCGAGGTGTTGAACGGGTGGGTCACCTGGTAGGTGTGGTTAGCCTTGTAGAAGTCGGAATAGAAGGTCTGCGGCGTGACGCCGTAGGTAACGTACGAGTTCATGTCGTTGTAGAACACGGCGAACGACAGCAGGGACTGCGGGCCGTAGTACCATTCCAGCGACGCGTCGTAGTTGGTGGACTCGATAGGCTTCAGGTCGGGGTTGCCGCCCGAGCCGGAGGAGGCAACGTCGTTCAGGCTGACCGAACCGCCCAGCGCGCTGTAGTCGGGCCGCGCCATGGTCTTGGCCACCGCCAGGTGGGCCACCACATCGTCCGTCACTTCCAGCTTCAGGTTGGCGCTGGGCAGCACGTTGATATAGTCGTGGCTGATGTTGGTCGGCACGTAGGGGCCGAAGGCGGAGGTGTTGATGGCCCCCGGCGCCCCGGCGGTGGAGGCGAAATACACCAGGCTGGTCAGGTTGGTGTCGACGAAGCGGACGCCGAAGTTGCCCGACCAGCCGGCGCCGCCGACATTGGCCATGACATAGGCGGCGCTGTCGGTCTCCGACACCTTAAAGGAACCCGGCCAGTAATAGCGTGAGGTGCCATCGGCGCCGTTGATGGGATCAGCGTTGCCGATACCGTAGGAATTGAAGAAGGCGGCGATCTGGTCGTTCGACAGGGTCCAGATGTTGGTGAGGACCGGACCGCCCAGGTTGGAACCGAAGCCGGCGGGATAGGTGCCGCTGGACGAGGGCGTGGCCACGCCCCAGCCGCCGTTGGCGCAGCAGCCGCCGTCCACCTTGAACTGGGTGTTGCGCTGGTGGGCGCTGACGCGCACGCCGGCCTTCACCGAGTCCCAGATGCCGGACTTGACGTCATACTTGGCGTCCAGCTGGCCGTAATACTCCTGGTCCACGGCGGTCAGCACGTCGGTCCAGGCCCAGCCGGTGGCGTAATTGCCGTTCTGGGTGCCGGTGGGAATGCCGAAATTGACGGTGGCGGGGGCCGAAAGGCCGTTCAGGGCGTAGCTGGCGGACGAGGCGGCCACCGCCTCATACGCCGGCTCGCTGGGCGTGTCGCCCAGGCCGTAGGTGTAGCCGACCTTGCCGGAGAAGCTCAGGCGGTCGGTCGCCTGGTAGGTCACATCGGCGTCGATGTAGGACGTCTCGGCCGAAGCGCCGGGGCGCGAGATCTGGTCGTAGACAATGGCGTTGGTCACCGACGGCGTGGTGGCCGAGGTCAGTGTGTTGTTCTTGACGGTGTAGGCGGTGGGCACCGCCTGCTGCGTCGAGAAGATGCTGGAACCCCAGTACATGAAGTTGCGGTTGGAGTTGTCGGCGTCCATGTGCGAGTAGAAGCCGTTGATGTCCACCGTCAGCTTGTCGGTCGGCGTGAACTCCACATCGATGTCGCCGCCCATGCGCTTGCGCTTCTGCTGGAACAGGGCGGAACCGATCAGGGTGGGGTAGTAGACGCCGTTCAGCTCCGGGTGCGCCTTGACGGCGGCGTCGGTAGCGGCGAACTGCGAATAGCCCAGGACTTCCTGGCCCTCGCGCTGCACGTCGCGTTCCTCATAGAAGGCCTGCGCCAGGACGCCAAAGGTGTTGGACTTGTTCTTCCAGGAGACCAGGCCGTTGAACTGCGGCGACACCTTCTCGGCCATGTCGCCGTAGACGCCCTCGATATCGGCGGCGGCGGTGAAGTTGTCCTTAAAATCCAGCGGCTTGCGGGTGAGGATGTCGATGGAGCCGGCGACGCCGCCCTCGACCAGGTCGGCCTGCTGGCTCTTGTACACCAGGGTCTTGTCGACGATTTCCGACGGCAGCAGCGAGAAGCTGACCGAGCGGCCAACGGTGGAGAACTGGTCCAGCAGGAACCAGTCGCCGGTGGCCACGCCGTGGCCGTTGATCGTGGTGTTGGTCAGCGAGGGGCTGGAACCGCGAATGCTGACGCGGTCGGCCTCGTCGAAGCCGCCTTCGCCCGAGGCGGCGGACTGGATCATGACGCCGGGCACGCGCTGCAGCGCGTCGGCCACGTTCTTATCGGGCAGCTTGCCGATGTCTTCCGCGCTGACCACGTCGACCACGGCGGTCTTGTCGCGCTTGACGTCGATGCTGTCCTGGATCGACTTGCGGAAGCCCGTCACCACGATTTCATCAAGGCTGGAGTCCGCCGCCGGGGCGGGCGCGTCGGCCGCATAGGCCGTGGCCGACATGGCCAGCACCGCCACCACGCTGGCGGAACCGCGCAGCATCTTTCTCCCAAATCCCATCAAACCCTCCTCTGGCCCATCTTTTGTGTTTACCGGCGCGGCCAACCGTCAGACCCAACCGACGGCACCACGCCTGGAACCAGACACCGCCATCCCCCTCTTGCCCGAATGGGGAGCCCACCGGGGCAACCCGGGGTGACCGTGCGTTCCGGCATATCAGGCATGAGAGAGGGGCGGGGGCGAAAGGCTGGTTCCGGCAGAATGTCGAAAATGACGGCAAAATCGGGGATTTTGACTGTCGGGGCCGGTGAAACCTGTAACATTACAATGTATTACTTATGGACTGGGCGGCGGATTGGGCGACGCTATATGCGCTCGGCATGCCGCAGGTGCTGTTTCAGCCGGCCCAGGGCCTCACGCACCCCTTCACGCTCGGCCCCCGCGTCGGGGCAATGCCGCAGCACGAATTCCGCCGTGCGCACCACATCGCGCCAGCGGGGGTTGCGGGGCAGCGTTTCCACCAGCAGGTATTTGTCCAGCGTGCGGGTCTGCAGCGAGCTGCGATCCATATAGACGCGCCACAGCCCGCTTTCCTCCGCCAGCTCGATCTTCCCCTTGCGCTTGGCGTGGTGCCAGAAGTCCAGCGCCAGGGTCATGACATCGACGATGCAGCGGCGGAATTCCTCATTGGCGTCCAGGTCGTTGGCCGGCTCAACCTCCAGCACCGCGGCGGGCGCCGGCATTGCCGCCTCCAGCACCGGTTCGGGGACCGGCATGACGGCGGCGATCACCGGCGGCGGGGTGACCGGGGCTGGCACCACGACGGGCGGCGCCACGGGAACCGGGGCCTCGGCCACCGCAGGGACCTTGGGCGCGGCGTGGCGGGACTGGCGCCAGGTCCAGCCGCCGGCCGCCGCGCTGGCCAGGGTCAAGCCCCAGGTCCACCAGCCCAGCCAGCCCGACAGGGCCCAGCCGCTGGACAGCACCTGGAACTGCCACGGCGATCCGGGCACGCCGTACACGCCATAAGGAGACAGGCCACGGGCCGACGCCGGCTGGTCCGCCGGGTGACCGCCGGCATCGATCAGCGTGAAGCCGACACCCTGGCGTGCCAGGGTGCCCAGGCGGCGATCCACCGTGGCCAGCGGCAGGCGGAAGGCCACGACACCCTCCACCGAGCCATGGCGCACCACCGGCCGGGCCACCAGCATGCCTATTCCCTCCGGCCCATCGCTGGCGGTGGCGCCATCCAGATCCTTGGGCGGGGTGACCACCAGCACCTGGGTGGGGTCGTCCACCTTCTGCAGCCGGGCCATGATCTCGCGGAACACCTCGCCCAGCGGGGTGTCGCGGGCGCGGGCGTCGTTCAGGTCCTGGCCGAACGCACCGTCCTTGCGCAGGCTGTAGACCACGCGGCCCAGGCGATCGATGAGGTAGAGGTCGCTGAAAACGGAAGAGCCGATCATGTCCACGAAGCTGGCGTGGAAGCGATCGTGCACAGCCATATAGGGGGCGAGCGCGGAAGAGGCGCCCTGCTGCTGCGCGTCGCCCGCCGCGAAGGCGGTGCGCAGCAGGGCGGCGGCCCGCTCGGGATTGGGGGAAATCTGCGCGAAGGCGGAGGCGAAGCCGTAATAACGGCCCACGCTGTAGCCGATGAAGCTGGTGCTGGAGAAGGCGGCGCTCTGGTCGCGCGCGGATTCGTACAGGATGCCGAGATCATGGGCGGCCATGTCGCGGGCAGTGGCCACGGCCGTGTCGGTGCGATCCATGACGGCGTACAGCGCCGTCATCAGCGACAGGCAGAGCAGCACCGCAAGCGTGACGAGGCTGGCCGGCGCCTTGATAGCCCACCTCTCAAACCCGACCACCCCGATCACCCCCTGTTTTTTGCTGGGGACAGGAATACATCCAAATCCACCGACATCACTGTTTTTAAATCGGCTTTACCGGCGCACGGCTGCGAGCATACCGTCAATTTCGTCAATCCGCAAAGCGGGCCTTGATCGCCAGGGCCTACCCGGGCTCCCCTGCCGGGGACCGCGACCGGCCCGCCGAAGCGCGGATTTCCTCGATATTCCGCCCCCCACCGCTTCCGGCGCACCGCCCGCGCCGCGGGGCCTAGCCGCGCCCGCGCACGGCATCAGAAAAGGTGACGTCCCATGACCGTAAGCACCCGCCAACCGCCGCTCGCCGTCGTCTTCGGGGTGCCGGGGCTGGAGATGACGGCCGACCAGAAGGCCTTCTTCCGCGACGCCGACCCGCTGGGCCTGATCCTGTTCAAGCGCAACTGCGGTACACCCGATCAGCTGCGCCGCCTGTGCGATGATTTCCGCGACGCCGTGGGCCGTGCGGACGCCCCCATCCTGATCGACCATGAGGGGGGACAGCACCAGCGCATGGACCCGCCGGTGTGGCCGGCCTTCCCCCCGCCCGCCCGTATCGGCGCCCTGTATCGCCGCGACCGCGCGGCCGGGCTGGCGGCGGCCCATCTGGATGGCGCGGCCATCGGCAGCCTGCTCCGCCAGCATGGCATTTCCGTCGATTGCGCCCCCCTGGCCGACGTGCCAGTGCCGGGCAGCCATGAGGTCATCGGCGACCGCGCCTTCAGCGACAAGCCGGGCGAGGTGGCGGAACTGGCCGGCGCCTTCATGGCCGGCATGATCGCCGCCGGCGTCACCCCCATCATCAAGCACATTCCCGGCCACGGTCGCGCCATGGTGGACAGCCATGAGCGCCTGCCGGTGGTGGACACCGACCTGGACACCCTGGCCGACAGCGACTTCCTGCCCTTCCGCCGGCTGGCCCAAGGGGCGATACAGGGTCCGGGCCCATGGGCCATGGTGGCGCACATCGTGTTCAGCGCGGTGGACACCGCCCGCCCCGCCTCCATCTCCCCTTTGGTGGTGGAGCAGGTGATCCGCGGCCGCATCGGCTTCGGCGGCGTGCTGATTTCCGACTGCATCTATATGGAGGCGCTGGCCGGCACCCTGGCCCAACGCTGCGCCGCCGTGCTGGCCTCGGGCATCGACATCTGCCTGTCCAGCCATGGCGATGTGGATGAGTGGCGGCCCATCGCGGCCGCCGCCCGCCCCCTGACGCCCGACAGCCTGGCGCGCCTGACCCACACGGCCGTGCCCGCCCATGGCGCCCCCGGCGGCCTGATCGACGACGTGGCCGCGGCCGCCCGGGACCTGGCGGCCCAGCTGGCGTAAACGGTGCTCTGACGAAACTGACGAGTTTGCGCCCTGGCCTGGGGCGGCCCGGGCGGCGACAGTGAAAGGCGGGACGGGGCGCCAGAGACCGATTAGAGTCCAGCGGCGCTCCAGTCCGGGAGCTTCAGTACCTTTGGGGACGGCCTTGATCCGACGTTTCGTTTCCATCACGGGTGTTGCCCTGACCCTGGCCGCCACGGCGCTGGCGGCCCCGACAGCGACCGCGCCCACCGCGGCGCCGGAAGGCCAGGCTGCCCCGGCGACGCTGACGGTGCTGGCTGCCATGTCCAGCGGCTGGGTGCGCAACTTCAATCCGTTCAATGAGACCAGCCGCCTGCCCAGCGTGCGCGAGTTCATCTATGAGCCGCTGGTGGTTTTCAATTCCATGTACGGCGGGCGCCCCGAATACCGTCTGGCCACGGACTACGCCTTCTCCCCCGACCTGCTGAAGCTGACCTTCAAGCTGCGCGACGGGGTGCAATGGTCGGACGGCCAGCCCTTCACCGCCGCCGATGTCGCCTACACCTTCGACCTGCTGCGCCGGTTCCGGGCGCTGGACACGCTGGACATGGGCAACCGCGTCGCGGCGGTGGAGGCGGTCGACGCCCACACCGTGGTCTTCACCCTGAAGAAGGTGAACACCAGCATCGTGTTCGAGATCGTGCGCGTGCCGGTGGTGCCCCGCCATGTCTGGTCCAAGGTCGCGGACCCCGTGACCTTCACCAACGACACGCCGGTGGGCACCGGCCCGATGACAGAGGTGAAGCGCTTCACCCCCCAGGTCTACGTGCAGTGCCGCAATCCCAACTACTGGGACGGCGCCGACCTGAAGGTCGACTGCATGAGCTTCCCCCAGGTGCGCAACAACGAGCAGCTGCTGACCGCCGCCGCCGAGGGGCGGCTGGACTGGTTCGGCGCCTTCCTGCCGGATATCGAGCGCACCTACGTGGCAGCCGATCCCAAGCACCACCGCTACTGGTTCCCGCCGGGCGGCACGGTTGCCATCGACATCAATTTGAACAGCCCCTCGCGCGGCAACCGCGCCGCCTTCCGCAATGTCAATTTCCGCCGTGCCGTCAGCATGGCGGTGGACCGGCGCGCCATCGTGGACATCGCCGGCTACGGCTATCCCGAGGTCAACGAGTATGCCAGCGGCATCGGCCGCACCTATCAGGATTGGGTGAACCCGGAAGCCGAGCGCCAGTACGGCCGCTACGCCCATTTCGACAAGAACGGCGCCCAGGCCCTGCTGGCGGAGAGCGGCTTTCGCGACGTCAACGGCGACGGCTACATCGACAATGCCGACGGCAGCCCCATCGCCTTCGACATCCTGGTGCCCACCGGCTGGACCGACTGGGTGAATTCCACCCAGCTGGTGGCGGAAAGCCTGAACGCCCTGGGCCTGAACGTCCGCGTCTCCACCGTGGAGCCCGCGTCCTGGGCGCAGAAGCTGATCAGCGGCGACTACGACATGGCCATCAACGGCCTGTTCCCGGGGGAGACGCCCTACCGCAGCTTCGACACCGGCTTTCATTCCCGCTACAGCGGCAAGACGCGCTTCGCCCCCACCCGCTTCACCGACCCCGACCTGGACAGCGCGCTGGACGCCTTCGTCGCCACCATCGACCCGACGGAGCAGCGCCGCGCCATGGACAAGGTGCAGATGATCGTGGCAGCCAACAGCCCCTACGTCCCGCTGTTCAGCAACCCCACCTGGTACGAATACAACACCCGCCGCTTCAAGGGCTGGTTCAACGCCGACAACCCCGTGGCCCGGCCCGACGTCTTCGACGGCACACCCGAACGCCTGCTGCACCTGCTGGCGCTGGAACCGGTGAAGGGCCAGGCCGCGGCGGCGGCGCCGCCAATCCCCTCCGCCGGCGGCGGGTGATCCCGCCGCCCCTCGTCAGATGACTGGACGCTTTCGGGCGGTCCCTCAGACACCTAAAGGCCAAGGCTGATATCCTATGTCCTTCCTGCTTCGCCGGGCCGGGTTCTACGTCGTCGCCTTCGTCGTGGCCGCGATCTTCAACTTCCTGCTGCCGAGGCTGATGCCCGGCAACCCGGTCGACATCATGTTCGCCCAGGCGGGCACCGTACTGCCGCCGGAAAGCCTGGAGGCGCTGAAGGCCACCTTCGGCTTCGTCGACGGGCCCTGGCCGGTGCAGTTCGGCCGGTATCTGGCCAGCGTCTTCACCTTCGACCTGGGCCTGTCGGTGCGCTTCCACCCGCTGACGGTCAACGCCGTGCTGATGCAGGCCCTGCCCTGGACCCTGCTGCTGGTTCTGACCTCCTCCCTCATCGCCTTCCTGCTGGGCTCGGCTCTGGGCATCCGCGCCGCCTGGCGCCGGGGCGGGGCCTTCGACAGCTTCGGCGCGCCGGCCGCCCTGATGATCCAGGCGGTGCCGCCGCTGGTGACCTCGCTGGTCGCGCTGTTCGTGCTGAGCATCCGGCTGAAGTGGCTGCCCACCGGCTACGCCTGGGCGCCGGAGCTGGACCCCGGCTTCACCCTGGCCTTCGTCGGCAGCGTGCTGGTGCACGCGGCCCTGCCCATCCTGACCCTGGTGGTGGCGCAGATCGGCGGCTACGTGGTTACCATGCGCAACAGCATGATCAACCTGCTGGGCGAGGACTACATCACCCTGGCCACGGCCAAGGGCCTGTCGGACGGGCGCGTGCGCTACGCCTATGCCGCGCGCAACGCCCTGCTGCCCACCGTCACCAGTTTCGCCATGACCCTGGGCGCCACCTTCGGCGGGGCGCTGATCACCGAAATCGTCTTCAACTATCCGGGCCTGGGCTACACCCTGTACCAGGGCATCACCGCGCGCGACTATCCCCTGATCCAGGGCCAGCTCATGCTCATGACGCTGGCCATGCTGACGGCGAACTTCGCGGCGGATCTGCTGTGCCTGGCCCTGGATCCCCGCCTGCGGAGGGCCTGAGCGCCATGCGCGCCTTCTTCACCTCGCTTCTCGCCAACCGCAAGGCCAGCATCGGCGCCGGCATCGTGGCGTTCTTCCTGGCGCTGGCGGTGTTCGGGCCGCTGGTGGCGCCCGCCGGCCCCAACCAGCGCGTGGGCCGCCCGCACGAGGCGCCCAGCGCCGCCCACCTTATGGGCACCACCCGCATGGGCCGCGACGTGCTGGCCCAGACCATCCATGGCACCCGCACCTCGCTGCTGGTGGGCCTGTCGGCCGGCCTGATGATCACCGCCATCGGCACCGCCGTGGGTGTCACCGCCGGGTACCTGGGCGGCCGGGTGGATGAGTCCCTGAACCTGATCACCAACGTGGTGCTGGTCATCCCCAACCTGCCCCTGATGCTGGTGCTGGCCGCCTTCATCGGCGCGGCCAGCCCGGCCACCATCGCCCTGATCATCGCCGGCACCGCCTGGGGCTGGGGCGCGCGCGTCACCCGCGCCCAAACCCAGAGCCTGCGCAGCCGCGACTACATCCACGCCGCCGAGCTGCTGGGTGAGCCCACCTGGCGCATTCTGGCCTGCGAGCTGCTGCCCAACCTGGTCTCCATCATCGGCTTCAACTTCATCGGCAGCGTGCTCTACGCCGTGGTGACGGAGGCGACCCTGGAGTTCCTGGGGTTGGGGGACGCGCTGAAAGTCTCGTGGGGCACCCTGCTGTACAACGCCCAGACCACGTCGGCCCTGCAGGTGGGTGCGTGGTGGGAAGTCGCCTGCCCCTGCCTGGCCCTGGTGCTGTTCGGCAGCGGCCTGTCGCTGATCAACTTCGCCATGGATGAGGTCGCCAACCCCCGCCTGCGCACCCTGCGCCTGAAGCTGAGGGCACCGGCATGATCGCGCCCCTGCTTCAGGTTCGCGGCTTGACGGTCGATTACGCGACACCGCAAGGCGCCACCCGTGCCGTGGACGGCGTGTCCTTCGACCTGGACGCTGGCGAGGTCATGGGCCTGGCCGGCGAGTCCGGATCGGGCAAGAGCACGCTGGCCTTCGCCATCGCCCGCCTGCACCGTCCGCCGGCCCACGTCACCGGCGGCAGCGTCACCCTGGCCGGCACCGACGTGCTGGCCCTCGGGCCCAAAGACCTGCGCCAATGGCGCTGGCGCGAGGTCAGCGTGGTGCTGCAGAGCGCCATGAACGCGCTGAACCCCGTGCTGCGCGTGTCCGACCAGTTTCGCGACATGTTCCGCGCCCACGGCATCACCAACAAGGCCGAGGTGGCGGAACGCAGCGCCGGCCTGTTGGGCCTGGTGGGTATCTCCCCCGACCGGCTGCGCGATTATCCCCACCAATTCTCCGGCGGCATGCGCCAGCGCCTGGTGATCGCCCTGGCCCTGGCCCTGAAGCCCAAGCTGGTCATCATGGATGAGCCGACGACCGCCCTGGACGTGGTGGTGCAGCGGGAGGTCCTGGAACAGGTGGCCGACCTGCGCCGCCGCCTGGGCTTCTCCGTCCTGTTCATCACCCATGACCTGGCGCTGATGAGCCAGTTCTGCGACCGGGTGGGCGTGATGCTGCAGGGTCGGCTGGTGGAACTGACCACGCCCGCCGCCATCGCGACCGGAGAAGGGAAAGGGGGTGCGAACCATCCCTATACCCGCCGCCTGTGGGACAGCATTCCGCCGCTGCACTCGTCCGAACCCGTCCGCGCCCAGCCCGACCTGGTGATGCCATGACAGCGCCCGTCCTTGAGACCGAAAAGCTTTCCATGGTTTTCGCCAACGGGAACAAAGCCCTGGATGGCGTGGATCTGACTCTGCAGCCCGGCCGCGCGCTGGCCCTGGTGGGCGAGTCCGGATCGGGCAAGAGCACCTGCGCCAAGCTGCTGACCCACATGCTGCGGCCCACGTCCGGCCGCATCCTGTTCCAGGGCCGCGACGTCACCGGCCTGTCCGGCCGTCGGGAACTGCTGGAATACCGCCGCATCGTGCAGATGGTGTTCCAGGACCCCTTCGCCGCCCTGAACCCCGCTCACACCGTAGCCTATCATCTGGCCCGGCCCCTGGCCCTGCACCGGCCGGACCTGGACCGTGCCGGCCGGGACGCCGAGGTGCGCGCCCTGCTGACCCAGGTGGAACTGGACGCGGGCTCCCTGCTGCATCGCTTCCCGCATGAGCTGTCCGGCGGGCAACGCCAGCGGGTGAGCCTGGCCCGTGCCCTGGCGGTGAACCCGGCCGTCATCATCGCCGATGAGCCCACCAGCATGCTGGACGTCTCGATCCGCCTCAGCGTGCTGGACACCTTGCAGCGCCTGAAGGCCGAACGGGGCATCGCCCTGCTGTACATCACCCACGACATCGCCACCGCCCGCTATGTGGCGGAGGAGACGGCGGTGCTGTTCCGGGGCCGTGTCGTGGAATCCGGCCCCACCGCCGCGGTGATCGATGGACCCCGGCATCCTTACACCCGGCTGCTGCTATCGGCCGTGCCCGATGCCGGCCGGCCATTCGACGCAGGAGGGTCGCTGATCAGCCGCGCCGACGCCGTGCGGCGCCTGAGCGAAGGGCCGGGAGACTTGGTTTATGTGGGACCGGGGCACAAGGCCCGGACCGTGGATGAAAGGGTTGCCGCATGAATGCCGCGACGGAAGGCGTGGGCCAGCGTTTCAAGGGCCTGGACACCTGGAGCACCCAGGACGTGCTGGAGGCGCTATGGACCGGGCAGAGCCGGGCCGTGGCCGCCTGCCTGTCCGCCCTGCCCACCCTGGCAGCAGCGGTGGAGGAGGCCCTGGCCCGGCTGGAGGGCGGGGGCACGCTGATCTATGTCGGGGCCGGCACCTCCGCCGTGCTGGCGGCCCTGGATGGGCTGGAGTTGGGTCCCACCTTCGGTTGGCCGCGCGATCGCCTGCGTCTGGTGCTGGCCGGCATCTCAGACCTGACCGTCGGCTTCGACGGCACGGTGGAGGATGATCCGGATGAGGGCGCCCGGCGCTTGGCCGCAACCGGCTGCGGCCCCCGCGACGTGGTCATCGCCGTGTCGGCTGGCGGGCGCAGCGCCTTCGTGGTCGAGGCCCTGGCCGAGGCGGCCCGGCGCGGCGCCCTGACCATCGCCGTCGCCTGCACCACCACCGCCCCGCTGTTCGATCCCGCCCGCCACCGCGTGGCCGTGGTGACGGGGGATGAGGTGGTGGCGGGTTCCACCCGCCTGGGTGCCGCCACGGCGCAGAAGGCCATCCTGAACCTGTTCAGCACCACGCTGATGGTGCGGCTGGGCGCCACCTACGACAATCTGATGGTCAATGTCCGCATCGACAATGTGAAGTTGCGCCAGCGCGCGGCGGACATGCTGGTGCGCATCACCGGCGCGGCGGAAGACGCGGCCCTGGCCGCCCTGGACCGTGCCGCCGGCGACATCAAGACCGCCGCCCTGCTGCTGGCCGGGCATACGCCGGAGGGCGCCGCAGCCGCCCTTACGCAATCCGGCGGCCGGCTGCGCGCCGCTCTTTCGGCGGCGACGTCCTGATGTGGTCTTTTCCTGGCCTTATAAAGCCGAGTCTCGCGGCTCGACAAATGGCCATCGGGACGGTCTGCGTTAGTGCATTGTTTTTTATGGTTTCAGAACGCCATTTTTGACGGTTTCAGCGTTATTTTGCGGATGAGATCAGGCAGCTGAATGCGGATGTCGAAAGCTCGATCTTCTGATCTGGTCCACATCTGGTATCATACCATCAGCAAACGAACGGGTCTGGGCATGGGCGACTTTCTCTACATGGGCGTGGATGGCGGCGGCACGGGTTGCCGCGCGCGTCTGACCAACGCCGCCGGCGACCGGCTGGGCGAGGGCCGGGGCGGCCCCGCCAACATCCGGCTGGGCCTGGGCGTCAGCTGGGCCGCCATCCTGGCCGCGTGCGACCAGGCGCTGGCCCAGGCCGGCCTGGACCGTGACGCCCTGTCCCGCACCCATGTCGGCCTGGGCCTGGCCGGCATCTGCCGGGTGGAGGATGAACGCGCGGTCGAGGCTGGCGCGCCCGTCCGCTGCGCCGGCGTGACCGCCCGCAACGATGCCCACACCGCCTGCCTGGGCGCCTTCGACGGAGCGGACGGCGCCATCCTGATCGCCGGCACCGGCAGCATCGGCTACGCCCTGGTGGACGGCGTCGGCCGGCCGGTGGGCGGCTGGGGCTTTGAGGTGTCGGATGAGGGCAGCGGCGCCCATCTGGGGCGGGAGGCGGCGCGCGCCGCCCTGCGCGGCCATGACGGCCTGGGCCCCCACACGCCCTTCACCCTGCATGTGCTGACCCGGCTGGGGGGTGATCCCGCCGCCGTGGTCGCCTGGGCCGGCACGGCCAAGCCCGCCGACTATGGCACCCTGGCGCCCTTGACCCTGGATTTCGCCGCTGCCGGCGATCCCGTAGCCACCCAGCTGGTGGAGGCCGCCGCCGGCCAGCTGACCGCCCATGTCCGCCGCCTGATAGACCTGGGCGCCCCCAAGGTCTGCCTGATGGGCGGCCTGGCGCCGGTGATCGAGCCGTGGATGGCCCCCTGGGCCCGGCGCCTGCTGGTGCCGGCGCGGGGCGACGCCCTGGATGGCGGCCTGCACCTGGCCCGTATCGCCGCCCGACACCCGGCGGAGCGCGCCGCATGACGACACACCCCGATATCGCCACACAGGAACCATCATGACCGCCGCCGCCAAGCCCCCTAAACACCCAATGGCCCCATTGATGGCCATCGAGGCCGCCGAGTCCGGTGCCGCCAGCGCCCGCCAGATCGACCGTGCCAGCCCCCTGTTCCGCGACCTGGGCGCCCGCCTGCGCGCGCTGAAGCCCAAGGTGGTCATCACCTGCGCCCGGGGCAGCAGCGACCACGCCGCCGCCTACGGCAAGTACCTGATCGAAACGCGGGTGGGCGTGCCGGTCGCCTCGGTCGGGCCGTCCGTCATCTCGCTCTACAACGCGCCGCTGCAGATGGAGGGCGCGCTGTTCGTGGCGGTGTCCCAGTCCGGCCGCAGCCCCGACCTGCTGCGCCTGGCGGAGGCGGCCAAGGCCGGTGGCGCCCTGGTGGTGGGTTTCGTAAATGACGAGACCTCCCCCCTGGCCGAGCTGGCCGACGTCTTCATCCCGCTGTGCGCCGGGCCGGAGAAGAGTGTCGCCGCCACCAAATCCTACCTGACCGCCTGCGTCGCCTTCCTGCAGCTGGTGGCCCATTGGCGGGAGGATGCCGGCCTGATGGATACCGTGGCCAAGGTCCCCGGCTGGCTGGACGCCGCCGTGGCCCTGGACTGGTATCCGGCCTTGCGCCGGCTAGAGCTGGCCACCGGCCTCTACGTTCTGGGCCGGGGCGTCGGCAGCGGTGCGGCGGCCGAGATCGCCCTGAAGTGCAAGGAGACCTCGCGCCTGCATGCCGAGGCCTTCAGCGCCGCCGAGGTGGTGCACGGCCCCTTCGCCCTGGTGGGGCCCGGCTTCCCCATCCTGGCGCTGACCCAGGACGACGTGACGGCGGAGGTGACGCGCGGCACCCTGGCCAAGGCGGCCGGCCTGGGCGCCCCCATCCTGGCCACCGAGACCGGCATCGACGGTGTCGAGGCGCTGCCCGTGGTGCCGGGCCTGCCGGCCGAGGTCGGCCCCCTGGCGGCGGTCGCCAGCTTCTACATGGCCATCCACAAGGTGGCGCGCGCCCGGGGCCTGGACCCGGACGTGCCGCCCAACCTGCGCAAGGTGACGGAGACGGTGTGATGCGGACTTTCTTCCACGGGTGCCCGGTTTTCACCGGCGACCAGACACTGGAGGGCATCGGCGTCCTGGTGGAGGACGGCCGCGTGCTGGACCTGCTGCCCCAGCCACCGGCGTCCGTGGAAGAGGTGGCGCTGGAGCCCGACAGCCTGCTGGCGCCGGGCTTCGTCGACACCCAGGTGAACGGTGGCGGCGGCGTGCTGTTCAATGAGACGCCGACGGTCGAGGCCGCCCTGGCCATCGCCAGCGCCCACCGCCGCTTCGGCACCACATCGCTGCTGCCCACCTTCATCACGGATGCCGCCGGCAAGTGGCGTCTGGCGGTGGATGCGGCCGCCGAGGCCGCCCAGGTTCCCGGTGGCGGTGTGGTCGGCATCCACCTGGAAGGCCCCTTCCTGAACATGGAGCGCCGGGGCGTGCACGAGGCCGCCTATGTCCGCGCGCCCACCGACGAGGACATCGATTTCCTGCTGAGCCTGCCGACGCGCTTCCCCCAGGGCCGCGTGCTGCTGACCCTGGCCCCAGAGGTGGTCAGCGACGGGACCCTGGCACAGCTGGCGGAAGCCGGCCTCATCCTGGCCGGCGGCCACTCCGCCGCCACCTACGCCCGCACCGACAGCGCCCTGGACCATGGCCTGACCGGGTTCACCCACCTGTTCAACGCCATGCCGCCCCTGATGAACCGGGAGCCGGGCATCGCTGGCGCGGCGCTGTCCAGCCCGCGCGGCTGGTGCGGCGTCATCGCCGACGGCGTGCATGTCCATGGCGCCGTGCTGTGCCTGGCCCTGGCTGCCAAGGGACCCGACCGGCTGTTCCTGGTGACCGACGCCATGTCGCCCACCGGCACCGATGTCGACAGCTTCGAACTCTACGGCCACACCATCTACCGCCGCGACGGCCGCCTGGTGACGGCGGAGGGCGTGCTGGCCGGGGCCGATATCGACATGGCGGCGGCCGTGCGCGGGGCCGTGCGCCTGATGGGTGTCGCGCCGGAGACGGCGCTGGCCATGGCGGCGCGCGTGCCGGCCACCTTCCTGGGGCTGGACGAACTGGGCCGCATCAAGCCGGGCGCGCGGGCGGACTTCGTGGAGCTGTCGCAGGCCCTGACCGTGCGGCGGGTGTGGAGCGCCGGCACGGAACGGTAACGCTTGAGAGGACGAGCAGGGCCAAGAGCGGGAGAGGGGCAATGAAACGGAATCATTCCGCCGAGGAGATCGCGCAGTGCCTGGCCAAGGCCGATGGCCTGCTGGAACAAGGCGTGAAGGTGGTGGACGTGGCGCGCATCCTGGGCGTCAGCCGCATGACCTATTATCGCTGGCGCCGCGACCAGGCCGGCGCGCCCGGTGACGCCGACCTGCGCCGCCGCCTGACGCGGCTGCAGGAGGAGAACGCCGCCCTGCGGCGGCAGCTGGCGCAACTGACGGCGGGCACCACCGACGCCCAATCATTGGGCATTCCCGCCTTCGCCTAAAACAAGGGCAAATCCCCTCCCCCATACCGCTGTTTCCTGGGCATACTGGTCCGGAAAACGACATGGGGGCGCGGGGCATGGCAGTGGACGGGGCTGGGGACGGGGCTGGGGACGGGGCTGGGAACGGGGCCGGGCTGAGCAAGAGCCTGGGCGGGTGGCATCTCTGGGGCATCGCCGTCGGGCTGGTGATCTCCGGCGAGTATTTCGGATGGAGCTATGGCTGGGCCCAAGCTGGCACGCTGGGCTTCCTGGTCACCACCATCCTGGTGGCGGTGCTGTACACCACCTTCATCTTCAGCTTCACCGAGCTGACCACCGCCATCCCGCATGCTGGCGGTCCCTTCGCCTACAGCCACCGCGCCTTCGGCCCGCTGGGCGGCTTCATCGCCGGCTACGCCACGCTGATCGAGTTCGTCTTCGCCCCGCCTGCCATCGCACTCGCCATCGGCGCCTACCTCAATGTCCAGTTCCCCGACCTCAGCCCCAAGCTGGCGGCCGTGGGCGCATATGGCGTCTTCGCCGCGCTGAACATCGCCGGCGTCACCATCGCCGCCACGTTCGAGTTGTGCGTCACCCTGCTGGCCATCGCCGAACTGCTGGTGTTCATGGGCGTGGTGTCGCCGGGCTTCACCTGGGGCAACTTCGCCGCCCACGGCTGGTCGGGTGAGACCGGTCCCCTGTCGGCCACGGCCCTGGGTGGCATCTTCGCCGCCATCCCTTTCGCCATCTGGTTCTTCCTGGCCATCGAGGGCGCGGCCATGGCGGCGGAGGAGGCCAAAGACCCCGCCCGTACCATCCCCCGCGCCTATATCGCCGGCATCCTGACCCTGGTGGCCCTGGCCTTCGGTACCATGGTGCTGGCGGGCGGGGTGGGCGACTGGCGCGACCTGGCCAACATCAACGACCCCCTGCCCCAGGCCATGAAGGCGGTGGTGGGGGCGGACAGCGGCTGGTTGCACATGCTGGTATGGATCGGCCTGTTCGGTCTGGTGGCCAGCTTCCACGGCATCATCATGGGCTATTCCCGCCAGATCTTCGCGCTGGCCCGGGCGGGCTTCCTGCCGGCGGGTTTGAGCCGCCTGCACCCCACGCGGCGCACGCCGCACTGGGCCATTCTGGCGGGCGCCGTGGTGGGCATCGCCGCCATCTTTTCCGATGAGGTGCTGGCCTTCGGCGGCCAGCCGCTGACGGCCAACATCGTCACCCTGTCGGTATTCGGCGCCATCGTCATGTACATCATCAGCATGGCCAGCCTGTTTCGCCTGCGCCGCACCGAGGCGGACATGCAGCGGCCCTTCCGGGCACCGGGATATCCCCTGGCGCCGGCCGTGGCGCTGGGCCTGGCCTGCCTGTGCCTGGCGGCCATGGTCTATTACAACCTGCTGCTGTTTGGGGTCTTCGTGGCCCTGCTGGCCTTGGGCTGGCTGTACTGCCGCCTGACAGTCTTGCGCCGCCCGGCCGGCGGGGCGCTGCCGGAGGCGGGCCTGTAGGTAGGCAAACGGCCCGGGCGAAGGCGTCCGGGCCGTTTCCTCGTGCCAGACGACACGGTGATGGCGGTCAGCGCGCCAGCATGCTGTTGGTGATGCCCGGGGTGGGCACCTCCAGGTCCGGGCGGCCCAGGCGACCGGCCATCTCGGCGCGCACCACCTTCAGCCGTTCCAGATATTCCTCGGCCTCGTCACCGGCGGTGTCGGTCAGGATCAGGCTGTCACTGCTCCACCGTTCGATCAGGGGATCCAGGTCGGCGATGCGCTCCTGCAGGATGCGGGCGTACGCGGCGCTCTGGTTCGTGCTCATGGCTTTCCTCCTGCTGTGATGCGTATCCCAAGCCTTTCAAACGCCGGAAAGATCGGCAACGGGGCAATGGTTCAAGGCCCCTACGCCGAAAGCCCGTAAC
Organism: Nitrospirillum amazonense; assembly: GCF_029594735.1. Taxonomy (NCBI): domain Bacteria; kingdom Pseudomonadati; phylum Pseudomonadota; class Alphaproteobacteria; order Rhodospirillales; family Azospirillaceae; genus Nitrospirillum; species Nitrospirillum amazonense. Next base: position 785,089 of record NZ_JARPAF010000002.1, on the reverse strand, counting down.
ATCCCCCGGTCCCTATGCGGTCCGACTAGGTGCGGCCGGCTACGTCCGGCGGACGATATTGGCCAGGGGAGCGATGACCTATGGCGGCAACCCGCGCCCCTGGCGATCCCTCCCAGCCAAATGACCTGCCGTGTAATTATTGAAGAGCATCCCCCAGGTCATTTCAATATAATTTATGAAATACACAGTGTTCGTCGGTTGATAAATGATGAATCCGATCAATCAACACCACCACAAATCTTATGAGGACCTGGCGGCGCTGGGTATCGGCACACTGCTCGTCTCGCTGGGCACGGTGCTATATGCCAAGGCGACGCTGCTGGTGGGCAGCATCGCCGGCTTGGCCCTGCTGTTGCATTACGTGACCGACCAGGGATTCTGGCTGTTCTTCTTCGTGCTGAACCTGCCCTTCTACATCCTGGCCTGGCGGCGCATGGGCTGGCGCTTCACGGCGCGCACCTTCGCCGCCGTCTGCCTGGTGACGGTGGAAACGCGGCTGACGCCGGGCTGGGTGGATTTCGCCGTGCTGAACCCGGTCTATGCCGCATTGGCCGGCGGCGGGCTAATCGGCACGGGGCTGCTGATCCTGTTCCGCCACCGCATCGGGCTGGGCGGCATCAACATCCTGGCGCTGTACCTGCAGGAACGGTTCGGCATCCGCGCCGGCTATCTCCAACTGGGCTTGGACGCGGCCATCCTGGCGGCCGCCTGCTTCGTGTTGACGCCCCAGCGCCTGGCCCTGTCGGTCATGGGCGCGATTGTCGCCAACATGATCGTAGCCATGAACCACCGCGCAGACCGCTACTTGGGCCTGACAGCCGACCCGGCGCGCTGAAGATCGGACACCATGCGGCACAAAACCACCCGCCCCCGCGTCCGCCGCCGGGGCGGATCGCGGGTGAGGGAAATTCCTGAGCCGCCGCTAGCGCACCGTCATGCCGTCGGCGACCTGGGAGGTCATGCGGCCGTCCAGATCCGGCCGGCTCATGCGGCTGACCAGTTCGGCCCGCAAATCCTTGAGACGATCCACGAATTCCTCGGCCTCGTCATGGGCGGCGCCGGTCAGCCGGAAATGCCCGCTGGTCCACCGGTCGATGAGGGGGTCGAGATCCGCGATGTGCTCCCTCAAGACGAGGGAATAGGTGCTGTACTGGGTCATGGGACACCTCCACCTTTGTGCTTCCATGAAAATCCTGCGCAGGCTCCTTCGCAACTGTTCTCTCGTATTGGTCTCCCTATTTGACGCACATCAAGTAATCGGCGCGAATATTATCTGATAAAGCAGATCGATCGCCAAACCATGGCCTCAGCCGCCGGCGTCGATCACCGTGGGCCGCCAGCCTGAGGGGCGGCTCAGGGGCCGCAAGTCCACATCCGTCCGCTGCGGCCGCTCCAACGCCTTGGAGAACAGCCAGCCTTGGCCCAGGGCGCACCCCAGGCCGCGCAGGCGCATCATCTGTTCCGGGGTTTCCACATGCTCGGCGATGGCGGTGACGCCCAAGCCCCGGCACAGGGCCAGCATGCCGGTCACGATGGCCTCTTCCCGCTTGTTCACGCACATTTTGGCGATGAAGCTGCCATCCAGCTTCACATGGTCGAAGTCCAGCGCGCGAATGTAGGTGAACGATGCCATGCCCACGCCGAAATCATCCAGGCAGAGGGGATGGCCCAAGCGGCGCACGGCGCCCAGGACGTTCCGCGCCCTTTCCAGATCCCCCAGATTGCCGGTCTCCGTCACCTCGAACATCAGGCGGCCGGACAGGCCGGGCTGGGCCTTCAGCTGCGCCAGCAGCGATTGCATGAACAGGTCCGAGCCGACGGACACGGCGGACAGGTTCACCGCCAGGATGATGTCCGGGGGAGCCGTCTCCAGCTCACGCATCGCCAGGCTGCACACCAGCATGTCCACGTCGTTGATGACGCCCAGCTCTTCCGCCAGGGTGATGACGGAACCCGGGCGGTCGCCATTGAAGCGGCTCAGCACCTCCAGATGGTGCATGCGCCCGGTCTTCAGGTCGACGATGGGTTCGAACACCAGGGACAGGCGGTTGCCGCCCAGATCGTCACGCAGGCGCGCCAGGCAGCCCACAGCGTCCTTCACGAAGCCGGCGGCGGCCGACTGGCCCGACAGCATGTCCACCGCGCCCGCGCCCGCCTCGGCGAAGCGGCGCAGGGCGTGCAGCAGCAGGCGCGACCGGTCGGCGCGGCTGAGACCGAAGCTGTTGCTGTCCAGGGTGCGGGCATCGACTTCCAACGGCTGGTCCAGGCCCAAATCGGCGGCGACGCGGGCGATGTCGCGGGTGATCTGTTCCGCCAGGCTGGCGGGGGCCATGACGCCAAAGCGGTTGTCGGCCACGCGGCCGGCCACCGCTCCGCCATGCTGGCGGAAGACGGCGCCGATCTCGGTCATCAGCTGGCCGTCCGCCTCCGCCGTCAGGCGGCTGCGGATGTCGGCCAGGTTGTTCATCTCCAGCAGGGTCAAGGCGCCACAGGCCGGCGGCTCCACGCCGCCGGGGGCGAAGTTGACGGCCGCCGCCTGGGCGAAGGCGGCCGGGGTCAGCAACTCGGTCGCGGCATCCACATCATGGGGCGCCGGCAATGCCGCCACGCCGGCGACCAGCTGGCAGAAGGTGACGCTCAACAGGGGGCTGCCCTGCATGCGGTAGGCGGCCAGGACGCAGACCACCACGCGGCCGTCCCGCCGTCGCAGGCGTACCGGCCGGGGGCTGCTGCGGCCGTTGTCGCCCAGGGCGTCCAGCACCCGGCGCACCAGGGCGCGGTCGGCCGGCACCAGCAGGTCCGCCAGCGCGCGGCCCGCCAGTTCGGCGTCGCTGTAGCCGGTCAGCGCCAGGGCGGCGCCGGCGGCGAAGTGCAAAGCGCCGTCGCCATCCACCTCCATCAGCAGGTCGGCATTGGCGAACGCGAATCCCAGATACCGCTGAACCGGCTTCATTCTGACTGCTTCTTCCGGGCGAACGGCCGCGACGGCGGCCCCATGCCCAGCATCCTCGTCCCGGCATGCTTAACATCGCGTGAAGGGCGGCAACGGCAATCCATCCCGAGGCAGCGCCCACCTGGCGCAGCCGCGTGGAACCGTCGCTCCCGCGTCAGGTGCGGATGCCCCGTGGGTTCAGTGCCCGACCGCCTGGTTCACCACCCAGGCCAGGCGTACACCGGCCATTTCCAGGCGCATGCGGACCAGCGGCCAGGCGGCGGTCTCATAACCCTGGGCCAGGCGCTCGACCCCATCGGATTCCGGCGCCTGCAGCAGGCCGTAGACGACGTCGCGGGCTAGGCCATGGCTTTCCTCGCCCCAGGCCTGCACCGCCTTGTCCAGGCCGGCACCCTCGAACGGGGGTTTGGTGGACGGCGTCTTGGGCGTCCAGGCCTTGACGTCATAGGCGGTGATGCCGGGTTCCAGCGTGGCGGCCGCCGACTTGGCCTTGGCCAAGTCGATGGAATAGTCCTTGTTCACCGACAGGCCCAGCTCGCGGTCGACGATGGAGCCGTCCCAGACCGAATGCAGGTTCAGGTGGCCGTTCCGGTCCTCATCGAAATAGCGGACCTTGACGTCGTTGCCGCCCTTGTCGTGGTTGCGCTCGGCGGCGTGCAGGGGCTGGTGCAGGTCGCCCACCAGGTGCACCACCCACTTCAGTGCGGCCAGCCGCGCCTCCGGCGCCGCCTTGGTGTCGGCCAGGATCCGGGCCTGCTCCGGCAGGCGGGCGAGGACACAGTTGTCGTCGGCGCAGTCCCGCGCCGGATCATAGGCCGGCTGGTCGGTGGGCACGTCGACATAGTGCCACGGCAGCGTGTCGGGCAGACCGCCCTTGTCCTTGGGCAGATGGCCCACCGTGTCCGGCCAGCTCGCTACCTCATCCAGGGTGTGATGCCCTTCCAGCGACAGCAGCTGGTCCACCACCGCCTTGGCCTTGGGCGTCAGCCGGTCCTGCGCGATGTCGCCGACGATGGCGTGCCCGTTGGGGCCCCAGGCCAGCGCCGGCCCGGCGGTGAGGGCGAGGGCGGCGGTGGACATAACGGCGGCGATGGCGAGGCAGCGAAAGGCGGTCATGGAGAGTCCCGATCTGGAGAAGGCCGCCAAATTAACCGCTTAACATTGCGCTGTCATGTCGGGGGCGGCATTGGAGCGCAGGACCCGGACATAAAAAATGGCCCGGGAAGGGCCATCTTTGGCAGTCAGCGATTTCAAAGGATGGAAGTGGTGCCCCCGGTCGGACTCGAACCAACACGACCTTGCGGCCAACAGATTTTGAGTCTGCCGCGTCTACCATTTCGCCACGGAGGCACCGGGCGCTTTCAAGCGTGCGGCGGATCATAGCGATAGAAAGCCGGGGGTCAAGCGCCGCATAGCACCGCCGGGTCAGGGGCGGGTCATGGGGTTGCGCCACGGGGTTGACACGCGGCGGGGCGGGGGCGGCGGTTGCAGGCGCGGGACGCACCTGATAGACGGGTAGCGCCCGGCTCGCCCCTTATCCCAAAGGGCGGCCCCGCTGTCGGAGATGCCCGTTGCTGCGTAGCCTTTATGACCGCACCCTCGCCCTCGCCGGCCACCGCCATGCCGTCTGGGCCCTGGCGGGTATTTCCTTCATCGAAAGCTCGGTCTTTCCCATTCCCCCGGATCTGCTGCTGATCCCGCTGATCCTGGCCGACCGGCGCCGCGCCTTCTTCCTGGCCACGGTCTGCACCGTCGCCTCGGTCCTGGGCGGCTTCCTGGGCTATGCCATCGGCTATTATTTCTGGGACACCATCGGCCATCGCGTCATCGAAGCCTACGGCCTGATGGGCAAATACATGGAGTTCAAGCAGGGCTTCGACGAGAAGGGCGCCTGGATCATCATCCTGAAGGGGATGACGCCCATCCCCTATAAGCTGGTGACCATCGCCAGCGGCGCCTTCCAGTTCGACCTGGCCACCTTCGCCGGCGCCTCGCTCATCTCCCGCGCCCTGCGCTTCTTCCTTGTCGCCGCACTCCTCTGGAAATTCGGTGAACCGATCCGCACATTCGTGGAAAAGCGCCTGACGCTGGTCACTACCGCGGCCCTGGTCCTGATCATCAGCGGCTTCATTCTGGTGAAGTACCTGCATCTCTAGAGCCCCACCGCCCCATCCGGAAACCACCCCATGACCGCTTACGCGCCCAGCCCGACCGCCGCCCCGTCCCCGCTGGCCCACCCCCGCCTGCCGCAGGCGGCGCTAGTCCTGGCATCGGTCGGAGCGCTGGGCACGGCGCTGCTGTCGCAGTATGTGGGCGGCCTGCACCCGTGCGAGTTCTGCATCTGGCAGCGCTGGGCCTATGTCGCCGCCATCGTGGCGCTGCTGCCCGGCTTGGCGAACCCGCGGTTCCGTACCGCCTCGCTGGTCCTGGGCGGGCTTGCCTTCCTGGCGGGTGCCGCCATCGCCGGCTTCCATGCGGGTGTGGAGCAGCACTGGTGGGAAGGCTTCACCACCTGCAGCAGCAGCATGCCCAAGAACCTGACGCTGGATCAGTTGCGCGAGCGCCTGCTGTCCGCCCCGCTGGTGCGGTGTGATGAGGCGCAGTGGACCTTCCACGGTATCTCCATGGCCGCCTTCAACTTCCCGGCCTCGCTGGTCCTGGGCCTGGTGGCTTGGGCCGCCGCCCGCGCCGGCGCCAAGCGGGCCTGAGGATATGGTCATGACCGACACCGCCCCCGCTGACACCTCTAAGCAGGCTGAACGCCTGGCCCGGCGCCCCTTGCCGGGCGATTTGGGCACCGAGGCGCAAATCGCCCGCATCATCCGCGTGGACCAGGCGGGCGAGTACGGCGCCGCCCGCATCTATGCCGGCCAATTGTCGGTGCTGGGCAAAAGCCCGGTGGGCGCCACCATCCGCCATATGGAGGAGCAGGAGCGCGTCCACCTCGATACCTTCAACCAGATGATGGTGAAGCGCCGGGTCCGTCCCACGGCCCTGCAGCCACTGTGGAAGGTGGCCGGCTACGCTCTGGGTGCGGCCACCGCCCTGATGGGCGAACGGGCGGCCATGGCCTGCACCGTGGCGGTGGAGGAGGCCATCGACGCCCACTACGCCGAGCAGGCAGAACGCCTGGGCCCGGGCGAGGCGGAGCTGAAGGCCACCATCGAGAAATTCCGGGCCGAGGAGCTGGAGCACCGCGACATCGGCATCGCCCACGATGCCGAGCTGACCACCGGCTATCCCGTGCTGTACACCCTGATCAAGGCGGGCACCCGCGCCGTCATCTGGGTGGCGGAACGGGTCTGATCATGGCGCGGCGTCGCCCGCCTTATTCTCATCGCCACCCAGCCTGTACGTCAGCTTGAAATAGACGATCTGCCCCGGCACGGCCAATTCGGACCGTTCCCGATACTGCGGCGTGTCGATCCATGTCACGCGCCACACGCTGTTGAACACGTCGTTGGCGGTGACAATCAATTTCAGCCGGGACGTCACGTCATGGCCATAGGACAGGGTCACCGACTGATAGCCGGACCGCGTGCCGCCCGCCTCCAGCGACCGGCCATGCAGTTGCGCCTGGAGTTGCAGGCGGTCGCCCTCCGCCGGCGTCCAGGTCAGGTTGACCTTGGTCAGGTGCGTGAACAGGGCGCCGTTATAGTTGCCACCGCTAACTGGGATGGATTCCCGGACGTGGGACAGGTCGGAACTGAGGCCGACCGCCCAGTCCGGCCCCAGATGGAAATCCACCGCCAGATCCAGGCCGGCCGACGTGCCGCTGCCCGCGTTTTCCACCGTGGAGACCAGGGCCGTGTCGCCCGGTGCCGCAGCATAGCGATAGTCCACGATATCGTCGCTCAGACGGCGCGCATACAGGGTGCCGCTGGCCGTCACCTGCGCCGCCGTGTAGGTGTAGCCAGCCGCCACCGAGTCCGTCCGGCTGGGCCGCAAGCCGGTGTTGCCCAGAATGGTGGTCGCGCCCACGATGGTCTGAAGCGGGTTCAGCTGTTCGGTCGTCGGCCGGTCGATACGCCGGGTGTAGCTGAACGTCAGGCGGCTTTCGGGGCTGAGGTCCCGGCCCAGGGATAGACTGGGCAACCAGCGCAGGTCGTTCGAGTCCGGCATGCCATCCGCCGCCGCCAGGAACCGGGTCGCCATCGACTCCACCCGCAGCCCGCCCTTGACCAGCCAGGGGCCCAACAGGCGCTGGTAACTGGCGTAACCGGCGCTGAGGGTGCGGTTGAGACCGAAGCGCGCGGCGGGGGAGGCGCCGAACCCGCCATCACCCGAACCGCCCACGGCCCCCGCCTGGTAGGCCGACTGCACCCGGCCCGACTCGATCTCGAAGCCCAGCTTGAGCTGCCCCTCCCGGGGTAGCGGCAGGACGTAGTCGCCGCTGACCGTATCGATCAGCTCACGTTCGGTGTGCCGCTGGCGATAGATGTCCTCCACGAAGGCCGGAACCTGGAAGAGCTGGTCGTCGGTCTGGTCGCGCAGCGTCTCATGATCCTCGTGGCTGGCCTTCACGGTCAGCGTGTCGCCGCCGACCACCCCCTTGCGGACGTAATCGCCGGTCAGGGAGGCGTGGTCGAAGTGCTGCGGAGCGCGATCCTGAGTCACGCTGCGGCTGGTCGGCCCGCCATCGGAACCATAGACGTCCAGATCATCCCGGTATTGGCGCGGCCGGCGGCGCAGGGCCCCCTCCCCGCCGAGGCTGACGGTGTCGTGGGCCGAAGCGGCATAAGAGACCCCTAGGGTGCCGGTGGTGTTGGTGTAAGGCACGAAGGTGGAGCGATGCTCCACCAGATGGCCGGCGGCCGATCCATCCGCGTTCTTGGCCGCCCGGTCAGTGTCCAGCAGGTCGTAGCGGATGTCGTCCCGCACATCGGCCGAACCGCTGAACGTCCAGGCGCCCACCCCGAAGGAGCCGGCGGCGGAGCCGCTGCGCCGTCCCTGCGAACCGATCCCCGCCCCCAGGTCCGCCTTGGCCGCGGGGCCGCGCGGCTTGCGCGTGACCAGGTTGATGACGATGCCGGCATCCCCCCGGAACTCCGGCCCCGGGTCGGTGATGACCTCGATCTTGGCGATGGTGTTGGCCGGCATGGATTGCAGGGCCGTCGCCAAGGGCATGCCGCGCAAGGCCGCCGACGGCTTGCCATCGATCATGACCGTGACGGCGGCGCCGTGCACGCGGACCTTGCCCGCCGGGTCGACACTGACCGCGGGCAGGGTGGTCAGGACGTCGGCGACACTGCCGCCCCCCTTGGCCTGGAGGTTGTTCGCCAAATCGTACACCGTGCGGTCGTCCAGGCGCGTAGCCTCCGGCGGGGTGGCCGTGACGGTGATTTCCGTCTGCGCCAGCGCCGATGGCGCGGTGAGGGCAAGGCCGGCGATGACCGCGTTTTGAAACCCCCTGACCTTCACACTGTTCCCCCTTCAGGCGGTCTTGGCGCGGGCACATGGGCGCATACTCCCGACAGCAGGGGCCGGGAGGTCGCAAGGCACGGGCGCGTAGTGGAAACGAGGGGAACGGCCCTTGGGAAAAGCGGGACATTCCCAACGCTTTTCTCAGATCGTCGCGCCCCCGTCAGTCGGTAATGCCTTAAAATTCCAGCATTTGATTGCCGGCGCAAACGACGATACCTTGGCGCGATCCTGAATTTTTCTAAGGATGGGACCATGCCGCTCAGCGCCATTTCCTTGAACGCGCTGCGGGCCTTCGAGGCCGCGGCACGGCACCTGAGCCTGACCCGCGCGGCGGCGGAGCTGCACGTCACGCAATCGGCGGTCAGCCATCAGGTGCGCGGGCTGGAGGAGCAACTGGGCGTCAGCCTGTTCCGCCGCAGCACCCGGGGCCTGATCCTGACCGATGAGGGGCAGGCCCTGGCGCCCACGATCCTGGAGGCGTTCGCCATGATGGAGCGGACGCTGGACGCCGTCAGCGCGACGGGCCCGGCGGAGATCGTCAATTTGGGCGTGGTCGGCACCTTCGCGGTGGGCTTCCTGTTCGAACGCCTGGCCGCGTTCCGGGCCCACCATCCGCGCGTCGACCTGCGTATCATGACCAACAACAACAAGGTCGACCTGTGGACGGAAAGCCTGGACCTGGCCATCCGCTTCGGCGACGGCGCCTGGCATGGCGTGGAAGCGCACCGCCTGATGGACGCGCCCATGACGCCGCTGTGCGCGCCGTCCCTGGCCGCCGTTCTAAAAACGCCCGCCGACCTGGCCGGGCATCCGCTGCTGCGGTCCTATCGGTCCCAGGACTGGCCGGCATGGCTGAAAGCCGCCGGCGTGCCCGGCATCCCGGCGCGGGGGCCCCTGTTCGACGCCTCCACCCTCATGATCCAGGCGGCCATGGTGGGGGAAGGCGTGGCCCTGGCGCCGCCCGCCATGTTCCGGCGGGAGTTGGCGGAGGGCCGGCTGGCGCAGCCGTTCCAGGTGTCGGTGGATACCGGGTGCTATTGGCTGACCCGCTTGTTTTCCAAGCCTCTGACGCCGGGGGTGAGGGCGTTCCAGGACTGGATCCTGGCCTGCACCGCCCCCCATCGCTGAAACCGTCAGAACGGATCCAGCTCGGTGTCCCAGTAGAGGAAGTCGCGCCAGCTCTCGTGCAGGAAGTTGGGCGGGAAGGCCCGGCCGTTTTCCTGCAGCTGAAAGACCGTGGGCTGGAAGGGGGGGCTCAAGGGGATCATGCCGCACACGTGGGGCAGCCGGTTGCCCTTGGCCAGGTTGCAGGCGGAGCAGGAGGTGACGACGTTGTCCCAGGTGGTGCGTCCGCCGCGGGAGCGTGGGATGACGTGGTCGAAGGTCAGTTCCTGGGTGGGGAAAGGCTCACCGCAATACTGACAACAGAAGTGATCGCGCAGGAAAACGTTGAAGCGGGTGAAGGCCGGCCTTCGCGTCGCCGGTATGTATTCCTTCAGGCTGATGACGCTGGGTATTCGGATTTCCGCGGTGGGCGACCGGACGACGCGGTCGTAGACGGAAATGATGTTGACCCTGTCCAGGAAGACCGCCTTGACGGTGTCCTGCCAGGACCAAAGGGACAAGGGGAAATAACTGAGCGGCCGAAAATCGGCGTTCAGCACCAAGGCCGGACAACTGTCTAGTGGTGGAGACAATACCACCCCCGCACCGTTCCCGAGGACGGCCGCGGGCCGAACCCACGGCCAGAAATCACCGTCTTATTAGCCTTTCCCGTCCCTCTCGGCAATCCTCGCCTTCGTGGGGACCCCGCTATTTCACGATAACGTCATACCGCTACCCACAAGATGTGGGGCCAATGGGCTCACCTAACCCTTTTTATAGGCCCGCCAGCATAGGTCACCCGCGGGACTCGGTCGCATATGACTGAATTGACGGGGCGGGATGGGCAGCGAGCGCCCGCCGATGGTATCAGGGGACATGGACCAGCCCGTCACCCGCTTCGCCCCCAGCCCCACCGGCCTGCCCCATCTGGGCCACGCCTATTCCGCCCTGTTCGGCTGGCACGCCGCGAAGAAGGCGGGCGGGACCTTCCTGCTGCGCTTCGAGGACATCGACCCCAACCGCTGCCGGCCCGAGTTCGAGGAGGCGTTTACCCGTGACCTCCGCTGGCTGGGCCTGAGTTGGCCGGAGCCGGTGCGCCGCCAGTCGGAGCATATGACGGACTACCGCGCCGCCCTGGACCGGCTGGCGGGCCTGGGCGTGCTGTACCCCTGCTTTTGCTCACGCAAGGACATCCAGGACGAGATCGCGCGGGCCGGGGCGGCGCCCCATGGGCCGGAGGGGCCGCTCTATCCCGGCACCTGCCGCCACATGGACCCGGGCCGGCGGGCCGACCTGCTGGCCGCCGGCACGCCGCACGCCCTGCGCCTGAATGTCGCGGCCGCCGCGCACCAGACCGGGCCGCTGGGCTGGACCGACCTTGATGCCGGCCCCCAGGTGGCCCAGCCGGGCATCCTGGGCGACGTGGTGCTGGCCCGCCGCGACGTCGCCACCAGCTATCACCTGGCGGTGACGGTGGACGACCATCTGCAAGGCGTCACCCTGGTGACTCGGGGACGGGACCTGATGGAGGCGACGCACGTGCATCGCCTGTTGCAGGCCCTGCTGGGCCTGGACGTGCCCACCTGGCACCACCACCGCCTGTTGATGAACGAGCGGGGCGAGCGGCTGGCCAAGCGCGACGGGGCCGCCAGCCTGGCGGCCCTGCGTGACAGCGGCGCCACACCGGCCGAGGTCTATCATCGCCTGGGCATGGAAACGCCTTGATCGCAAATCGACTTGATCAAGAATGGGTCGCGCTCATCTAGCCATGCGCACACGCTACGCTTTTTAGCGAATTTTTCGCCACCCAGACGGAAGGCCCCGTGGTAAGAACGCGCCATGCCTGATGCCGATACCCTCGCCCACTACCGCACCCTCGTCAAAGACACGACGATAGACGGCAACACCCTGCTGTCGACGGACTACTTCAATCACTTCAACGAAGTGATCATGCTGTTGTCCATGCTGGGCGACATGCCGGACATGCTGGACGAGATCCGGGCCTGGCAGCCCAAGACCTACAAGCAGCATTTCGAGGGCAGCGGCCTGGGCTTCGCCGCCCTGGCCATCGATGCCTACGACCATGTGCCGCCCGAGTATCGCCAGTCCTTCGATCGCGTCATCGCGGAACTGGAGGCGACCATCGCCGAGGCGGTGGTGGTGCTGGAGGCGGAACTGGGCTCCCCCGAGGTGCTGGGCTTCATGGCGTCGGATTACTGGCAGCGCCTGCAGAAGCTGGTGGACCGGGGCAGTGCCATCGTCCACGGCGCCACGGAACAGGCCACGCTGGACCAGGACGCGATCGACGCGCTTTTTTAGGCGCCTCAGGCGCCGGCGGGGCATCCGCCCCTTGGCTGATCCTCGCTGCGCCCTGCGGTGCTCGCTCCGGCGGACGCCGTCGCGTCCTAGGAACAAAAAGAGCGTCGGGCGTCAGTCGGTGGCCCTGAGGCCAGTCACAAGATCCATGTAATTCGGCTCGTGATCCGGGTTGAGCTGGCCGTGGCGGATCAGGAAGTCGATCACCACCAGGTTGACGTTGAACTTCCAGTCGTCGGTGGTGCGCACGCTGTCGGCCACGCGGGCCAAGGGCCAGAGCTCGAAGGCCTCGACCTCGCCGTCCGTGTTGCGCGGGATGACATCGCGGCTGAGCGCCAGGTCATAGCAGAACAGGGTGTCGCGGCGCAGGCCGGCCACCGTGTCGAAGACATAGGTGATGGCGCCCACCGGCACGGCGGCACGGGCCAGGCCGGGATCCAGCCCCGCCTCCTCATGCGCCTCCTTCGCCAGGTTTTCCGCCAGGCTGAGGCCGGCCGGCTGGCCGCCCGCCACCATGTTGTCCAGCTTGCCCGGGGCTACGCCACGGTCACGGGCGCGGCGTCCCACCCACATCTCGATGCGCCCATCCGGGCCGAGCACATAGCCGTTCACGTGCAGGCCGAAGCCGCGCACGCCGAAACCGGGAACGGCGGCCCGGTCGATTTTCAGCAGTTCCGGCTGGCCCCACTGCGCCAGCACCGGGAAGTCCTCTCCCCGCAAGGGGGGCACCATTCCCTCCGCCGCCAGCACCGCCACCACCTCGGCCACCGCCTGGCTGCGGCGCGCGGGATCGGGGGGCAGCAGATCCAGCAGGGGCGCCGCCCCGCCCATCAGGCGGAACGCGTCGCTGAGGCTGGCCACCCGGTCGGCGAAGGCGGAACGCACGTACCCCACCGGCCGGCCATTGACCGCGAAAGGCAGGAAGGCGGCCGCGTCGTGGGTGTTGCACGCCTGAATGTGTCGGATGAAGGCCATGCCCCGGTTTAGCCCGGTCACGGCGCGGATGCAATGTCGCCCGTCGCGGCACACAGGCTCCGGTTGATCTACATCAATTACTATTGCCAAAAGGTTAGGGTCGCGCTGGGTGCCCAGTTGTCTTTACGGATGATTCATCAACCCGGCATGATTTTGACCTGGCCGCACGCTGTTCGCCAGCGCCGCATAGACGACCAGGAGAAAATCATGACCGCCGGTGACGACTCCATGCAGCGCCAGTTCCAGGAACGCCTGGCCTTCCTGGAAATCGACGCTTTGACCCGGGACGCCCTGCGCAGCCTGCGCCCGCATGTCGAACGCGAGTTGCCCGCCATTCTGGATCGGTTCTACGCCAAGCTGCGGACCCAGCCGGAGATCTTCAAACTCTTCGGCGGCGACAAGCACCTGTCGCACGTGAAGGACATGCAGATGCGGCATTGGGCGGCCATCGTCACCGGCACCTTCGACGCCACCTACCTGGACAGCGTCATCCGCGTGGGCCGCGCCCACAACCGCCTGGGACTGGAGCCGCGCTGGTACATCGGCGGCTATGCCTTCATCACCGGCGAACTGCTGACCATGGTGACGCGCATGGACCAGCGGGGGCCCTTCGCCTGGCTGCGGCCGCGCCTGGACGTGGCCCGCCTGCAACAGGCCCTGCTGCGCGCCGTCATGCTGGACATGGATCTGGCCATCTCCGTCTATATCGAGGAAGGGCGCCGCGACCGGCAGCGGATGTTGGAAGGCTTGGCCCAGAATTTCACCGACACGATGACCGGGGTCATCGATGGCATCAGCGGCGCCGTGGGCGGGCTGCGCCAGGACGCCAGTCTGCTGACGCAAGCCGCCGACCAGTCGCTGGCGGAAAGCACACAGGCCGACACGGCCGCTGGCAGTGCCGCCAGCAATGTCCAGTCGGTGGCCAGCGCCACTGAGGAACTGTCGGCCTCCATCACCGAGATCAGCGCCCGCGTCGTGCAATCCAACAAGATTTCGGCGCAGGCCATGGAAACGACCCGGCGCACCGACGGCGCGGTGCGCGGCCTGGTGGCCGCCGCCGCCCGCATCGGCGACGTGCTGAGCCTGATCAACACCATCGCCAGCCAAACCAACCTGCTGGCCCTGAACGCCACCATCGAGGCGGCCCGGGCGGGTGAGGCCGGCAAGGGCTTCGCCGTCGTGGCGGGCGAGGTCAAGGCGCTGGCCACCCAGACCGCCAAGGCAACGGAGGAGATTTCCGCCCAGGTGAGCGCCATCCGCCACGTGTCGGAAGAGGCGGTCTCGGCGATCAGCCAGATCGGCAGCGTCATCGCCGGCATGGATGAGATCGCGACCTCCATCGCCAGCGCGGTGGAGGAACAAAGCACTGCCACCCGGGAAATCGCCCGAAGCATCGCCCAGGCGGCCACGGGCACCGCCAGCGTCTCGGCCAACATCAGCCACGTGGCCGACGCCGCCCGCCAGACGGGGGCGGCGGCCGGCCGCCTGAGCCAGTCGTCCGGCGATCTGGGGCTTCAGGCCCAGCGCCTGCGCGAGGGGGCGCAAACCTTCGCCACCCGCTTGCGGGAAAGCGCGTGATCCCCTGAGGAGGGACGCCCCCCCAAGCCGATGGGCAAGCGCGCCAGCGCACGCTATAATCGCGGCCATGGGCACATTCCTCTTCTTCTGCCTGGGCGCCACCATGCTGGCCGTGCTGGGCGTCCTGATCCTGGGCCTGTTCACCATGGCCCGGGGCGGCGACAAGGCCGGCACCACGGGTAACCGCCTGATGTGGTGGCGCATCCGCCTGCAGATCCTGGCGGTGGTGCTGTTCATCCTGACGGCGCTGGCCCTGAGTCACCACGCATGACGGCGCGCGGGGCGGCATGGTCACACTGACCCGCATCTACACACGGGGCGGCGACACGGGCCAGACCTCGCTGGGGGATGGCCGCCGCGTGGTCAAGCATGACCTGCGGGTCGAGGCCTACGGCACGGTGGACGAAGCCAACGCCGCCATCGGCCTGGCGCGCCTGCACACCGCCGGAACCCCGGCGGACGCTTATTTGTCCCGTATTCAAAACGACCTGTTCGACCTGGGCGCCGACCTGTGCACCCCGGAACAGGAAAACCCCAAATACCCCCCCCTGCGCATCGTCGGTGCCCAGGTCGACCGGTTGGAGCGGGAGATTGACGCGCTGAACGCCGACCTGGCGCCGCTGTCTTCCTTCATCCTGCCGGGCGGTACCCCCGCCGCCGCCTTTTTGCATCAGGCCCGTACCGTCACCCGCCGGGCGGAGCGGCTGGTGGCCAGCCTGGCGGAGCGGGAGCCGGTGAACCCGGCTGCCTTCAAGTACCTGAACAGGCTTTCAGATTTTCTGTTCGTGCTGTCGCGCCATGTCAATGACAGGGGCGCCGGCGACGTCCTATGGGTGCCCGGCGCCAACCGCGAGGGACGTTAAACCCTTGGGTTTAGGCCATATTGCAGTGCAACAGGGCAGCGTTGACAGCTTTGTGGGACAATCCTATTTTTGCCGACCACGTCCGTATGGCTCGATCCGCCGGACGGGGAAAATAACCAGAACCCGCCAGATCGAGGGTGGAGCGTCACACCGGGCGGGCGCCCTCCAAGAAGTGCCAAAGGATGGCTTGAGACATGAAGATAC